>NZ_RBMF01000010.1:0-771 GCF_003989445.1 Rothia sp. HSID18067
GCCTGCCTGCGGGGCAGCCAGCGCAAGGCAATCGACACCGTCGCAGGGGTTCCGCGCGCGCACCGCGGCCCGGCCAATGATGTTGCCTGCATGGCCCACCCTTGAAAGGGCTGACGCGCCTGCGACAACGCCTTTCGCACCTTTGAGTGCGCCACCAATGCCGATTGCAAAACCGAACAGGTCGACAACAACTTCAACAATGCCTTCCTTGATCCTGCCGTTGATGATGTTCTCGATGCCTGATTTGAATGGAATCAGGCCGACGACAATTTGTTCAATCCTCTCGTGCAGCGGTACCTGAGTGTCGAAGGTCGTGGCACCTTTGGCATAACGCTCGACCTCGGGCAGGCGCATGTCGTCGAGTACCGCATCGACGATGTACCGGGTCCGGGCACTGCTGAAACTGTCAGGCGCGCCTCGGGCATCTTTTTTCTCATCCGTAACGTCTGCCGGGTAGTTACCCGCCGGTTTGCTCACGTCGGACGGCTTGCCGGGTTGGGGGATGGTGCCGTTGGTCGGCGGGTATTCAGCATAGGTCTGCCCATGCCGGCGAGTGATGGTGCCCTTGTTTCGATCAATCGCATAGTGGATGACCTTGCCGTTGTATTCGGTTGCTACCAACATCACGCCATCGGCCACTCGTACGGGGTGGGCCGCCCGGTGGTAGCTGACTTCCTTGCGGACCGTCAATTGGCCGAACTGCAGATGCTGACGGTCTTCCAGCGGTTGTCTGGCCAGCAGCAATTTGTACTGCGCCGCCGTGGTTTTTTT
>NZ_RBMF01000011.1:0-727 GCF_003989445.1 Rothia sp. HSID18067
AGGAACCATCAGGTGCTGATTCAGGCCGCCAAGGCCAAGGGCATTCCGGTGCTGGCCGATCCCAAGGGCAAGGACTTCTCGATTTATCGGGGCGCCAGCCTGATCACGCCGAACCTCAGTGAGTTCGAAGCCATCGTCGGTGGTTGCGCCGATGAGCATGCATTGGTGAGCCAGGGTGCGGCGCTGATGGCCGACCTCGACCTGGGCGCCTTGCTGGCGACCCGTGGCGAGCACGGCCTGACCCCGCTGCGCCACGGCCACCCGGCGATGCCCCCGCCGGCCCCTTCCCGTGACGGGTGCCGGTGACACCGTCATTTCTACCTTGGCCGCGTCTATCGCGGCAGGTGAAGAATTGCCTCACGCCGGGGCCCTGGCCAATTTGGCGGCAGGCATTGGGGTTGGCAAACTGGGTACGGCGGCCATCAGCGCTCCTGAGCTGCGCCGGGCGATCCAGCGTTCCGAAGGTTCCGAGCGTGGCGTACTGAGTATCGAGCAGTTGCTGCTGGCGATTGACGATGCGCGTGCCCACAACGAAAGCATTGTGTTCACCAATGGCTGCTTCGACATCCTGCATGCCGGCCATGTGACTTACCTGGAGCAGGCGCGTGCCCAAGGCGATCGCCTGATCGTTGCGGTCAATGACGATGCTTCGGTCAGTCGCTTGAAAGGTCCGGGCCGTCCGATCAACAGCGTTGACCGTCGCATGGCGGTGCTGGCGGGGTTGGGC
>NZ_RBMF01000012.1:0-724 GCF_003989445.1 Rothia sp. HSID18067
CTTGGAGGAGAATACGCCAGCGATTCTGTGGGTGTACACGCAGGATTTGAAAAGTTTTGTATCCCAGCCAGGCAAGACACAAAAACGGAATTTTGCGGCGAGCCAGCAGTCATTAACCGCAAGCGCAGTACGAAATGTTCGGCCTCGATAACGCAAAATGCAGGATGCACGATGGCCATTCATGCAAATTGCACGAAACCGAAAATCTAGAAATTTTATAACTTATTGATTTATAAAGGCTTTTTAAGCATTTCAATACTGGCACAATCACTGCACCTATCACTCCATGCTTGCCCACTTGAGCCAACGGAGCTGATAGATCTGAGCCTGATCCAAGACAAATTCGCCTCTGTATTCTCCCAATACGAAGTCACCACTCAGCCGCGTCCCGATGGCGGTATCCTGTTGACCCTGCGCAACAGCGAAGGCAAACAGGTCAAGCGTTCGATTTCCTATCAGCAACTGCACACCGCCGATCAACTGACTTGGGTGATCAGCGCTATTCGCCGTGACCTGGCCGAACAAGCCAGTGAGCTACCGCAGATTTCGATGCTGCAAAGCCAGAACCGCTTTGCCCTGCCGACTTACCATTCGGCATAAACCCCACGTATACAAAAGGGCCGCGACGCCATCCAGCGTCGCGGCCCTTTTTGCTGTGCGTCAGCATAAGCCCTGGCGGGCGGCTTCGTTCATCGCCTGTACCCGGTTGGTCACGTCCAACTTG
>NZ_RBMF01000013.1:0-521 GCF_003989445.1 Rothia sp. HSID18067
TATTCGGGGAATGTGTTATTAGGGTATTACCATGCGTGGCGTGTGTACCGGATGAGTAATGCTGAGTATGCGAGGCATCTTGTCTGGCTGCGGAGTGAGCGGCAGCGGGAGCAGCAGAACGCGGTGGCTGGGGATGCGTTAGCGTTAGTGTTATTAATTCTGCTTGGGCTTGCTATTGTTGCGTTTTTGGCGATTAGTACGCCGCCTTTTGGGCATCAAGGGGCGTATGATATGACGCCGTTGATTGTTCCAGTGGTTAATGTGACTGCTGGCGGGATTGTGCTTTCGGTGGTGTTTAAACGGATTCTGAAAGTGCGGGCGTGGCTGGTTGTAGTAGTGGTGATAGGTTTGGCGGGTGTGCTGGTTGTGGTGGGGTGGCCTGTGGGGTATTTGTTAGTGCCTTCGGGTGTTTTAGGGTTTGGGTTAGGGGATGTGTTAGTGAGTTCGTTGGGTGTGTATGCGCGGGAGCTTCAAGGGTCGGTTCGCCGAAAAACACAACGACGCTCACCTAGGTAGTGGTG
>NZ_RBMF01000014.1:0-456 GCF_003989445.1 Rothia sp. HSID18067
AAAAAAATTGCGGCAGCCATCTACTCTCCCACACCCACCAAGATGCAGTACCATCAACACCACAGGGCTTAGCAACCAGGTTCGAAAAGGAGACTGAGCGTTTCCCCCCGGCTATCACCACCGCAAAACCACACAACAACACCCCACCCCAAAAAGAAGGGGCCCAGAAGGTTTGTTGCCTCAAAACTGTACAGTGAACACAAACACACAAAACAAAAATGACTATAATGTAAGCCTTCGGTCTATTAGTACCAGTCAACTCCACACCTTACAGCGCTTCCATACCCGGCCTATCAACCCCGTCATCTACAGGGAACCTCACACACCCAAAAGGGTGCCAGGAGAACTCATCACGAAACAAGCTTCCCGCTTAGATGCTTTCAGCGGTTATCCCTCCCGAACGTAGCCAATCAGCCATGCACCTGGCGGTACAACTGACATACCAGAGGTTCGTCC
>NZ_RBMF01000015.1:0-345 GCF_003989445.1 Rothia sp. HSID18067
TTCCTGTGGTATGGCTTTTCCTGGGAACACTCAACCAGCCACCACAACCGCTGGTCTTCTACGTGCTCTTAGTGCTTTTACCCCCGGCAGGGATCACCTGGTGCGCATTCCTGTTTTTAAAACTACGACAAACTCCGGCGTTTTGGTCGTATTATGCATCGTTTGTACTGGTACCACCATTTTTCTCGCATTTACCGGGCCCGGATCATGGGTTGTACGTGGTAGCGGCTACAAGTATCGGTGCGGGGTATTATTCGGGGAATGTGTTATTAGGGTATTACCATGCGTGGCGTGTGTACCGGATGAGTAATGCTGAGTATGCGAGGCATCTTGTCTGGCTGCGGA
>NZ_RBMF01000016.1:0-306 GCF_003989445.1 Rothia sp. HSID18067
CACCCAAATGGTGGTGTCTTGTGAGCCGTAGAAAAGATCATGCTCATAGTCTGGAGCATGTAGAACACCCCAAAACCCCGGCCCGCACCAGCAGTAGTGCTGTCTCCGCAGAAGCCTCTGCCCCTGTCCCGGAACTTGTCCTATACCCCACCAACCCAAGCAGTACCAGCACAACCCCGATCGGCCCGCAGCTGCCACAACGGTACGAACCAGCATTAACCCCATCACTCATCTCAGCAATTCTTGCCCAAGGAATCGTCGCGTTTCCTGTGGTATGGCTTTTCCTGGGAACACTCAACCAGCCAC
>NZ_RBMF01000017.1:0-219 GCF_003989445.1 Rothia sp. HSID18067
ACACCTGACTTTTGGTAGCGTAAACACCTGACTTTTGGTAGCGTAAACACCTGACTTTTGGTAGCGTAAACACCTGACTTTTGGTAGCGTAGACACCTGACTTTTGGTAGCGTAAACACCTGACTTTTGGTAGCGTAAACACCTGACTTTTGGTAGCGTAAACACCTGACTTTTGGTAGCGTAGACACCTGACTTTTGGTAGCGTAAACACCTGACTTT
>NZ_RBMF01000001.1:0-1165386 GCF_003989445.1 Rothia sp. HSID18067
GCGACAATGCTAAGGCTGGCGGCAATAACGCAGGCGGTAACAACGCTAACGCTGGCGGCAATAACGCAGGCGGTGGCGACAATGCTAAGGCTGGTGCAAACCAGGGCGGCGGCAATAACGCTGGTGGTAATGTAAACGCTGGCGGTAATAACGCTGGCGGCGGCGACAATGCTAAGGCTGGCGGCAATAACGCAGGCGGTAACAACGCTAACGCTGGCGGCAATAACGCAGGCGGTGGCGACAATGCTAAGGCTGGTGCAAACCAGGGCGGCGGCAATAACGCTGGTGGCAATGTAAACGCTGGCGGCGGCGACAATGCTAAGGCTGGCGGTAATAACGCTGGCGGTGGCGACAATGCTAAGGCTGGTGCAAACCAGGGCGGCGGCAATAACGCTGGTGGCGGTAACAATGCTAACGCCGGTGGTAACGCCAATGCAGGCGGAAACGCTAACGCTGGTGGTAACGCCAATGCTGCTGATAATGCAAACGCAGGCGGTAATGCCAACGCTGGTGGCAATGCCAATGCTGGTGCAAACCAGGGTGGTAACCAGGCCGACCCCAACCAGGGTGGCAATAACGTAGTTGGTGAAGTAGATGTTCACACCTACGATGATGGTGCCAAGGTGTACATTCCTGAGCAGTGGCAGGTTGGTCAGCCGCTGAAGATCCGTGGTGAGGGTTTCAAGACTCAGGATGGTACTAGCGGTTCGGTGATCGCTGTTAAGCTCAATGGTGGTGCTCTGGCTCCTAAGGTGGACGCTACTTTTGAGGGTAAGAAGGGTAACAGCACCGGTGTGTGGTTGTACATCCAGGCAGATGCTAACGGTAACTTCACCGCTGAGATTCCTTTCCCGGGTGCAGATCAGGTGAAGGAGGGTGTTGCTGTACCGAACGTTGGTGATGAGGTCAGCGTTAACCTGCTGAGTGGCTCCATGAAGAAGGGTGATACCCCTCGTGGTGGTGAAGCTAACGATGTGACTATTGTTGCTGGTGGCGGTAATAATGCTGGTGGTAACAACGCTGGTGGCAACGCTAACGCGGGCGATAACGCCAATGCCAACGCAAACGCAGGCGGTAACGCTAATGCAAACGCTGGAGGCAATGCAAACGCTAACGCGGGCGCAGACGCCAACGCTAACGGCGCAGCCAAGGGCGACGCCAATGGTATTGCAGCTGCCAAGGATAACGACCACGACTCCGCTGTAACCGGCGATTCCACGACCACCAGTGGCGGGTCTACTGGTACTACGAGCGGCGAGGCACGGGGCTCCGGCTCTGCAACCACTGCCGCTACCAAGTCCTCCTCACGGACGCTTGCTAACACTGGTGCCTCAGGGATGTGGGTAGCCCTGGGTGCTGGCACGGCTGCGCTCGTTGCAGGTTCGGTCATGGTGGCACGTCGCCGCACTTCAGCCTAAACGGATAAAGTCGGTTACACCGCTTTAGGCTAGTAAAACAGCGCATAGCGCGTCTATGATAGGGGCGGGTACTTCCTCAAGAGTAGGGAGTACCCGCCCCATCACATTAAATATCCGCCTCCTATATTTTTGTGAGAAGAATCTTTCATTATGGCTCAGACTGTTACCGCTAACCTCCTTAAAGCGCAGGGTATTCCTGGGCAATACCAGCTAGCGCACAACCCCACAACACGGCAGCTGTTCGTGACCGGAACCTTTAACTATGCCCGCGCCCACGGAAGCACCACCTCAACCATTGCGCGCATTGACCCCGATACTTTGCGTATCAAAGCACTCGCGCAGCTGCCCGTGACCTCCGATAACCGAGACCTGGTGAAAGGGCAATACCAGCTGCAGGGTGCTTTTGGGCTAGCACTCGATAACGAACGCGGAACTTTGTGGGTTGGCAGCGCAAGCACCGGGTCCGTCACAGTGTATAACCAGGATGACCTGTCCCTGGTATGGGATAGTTTGGCGGTGGGGGAGCAGATATGGCAGCTGCGCGAATTATTTATTGATACGCCCGGAAACCGCGCCTATATCACCACTTCAGGAGGGTACTGCACTGTAGACCTCGACACTTTTGAGGTGAACTACCACTACCTCACTACGCAGAGCGGCGGCTCCGAAGCGATGCTTCTGGGGCCTATTGCCTTAGATGAAAAACGTGAACTGTACATTCCCGACATTATGAATAACCAGATTTTAGTGGTAGATCTCAATACCGCGGAACATGTACGAACTTATGATGTGCCTGCCGCCGATTACAAGACCCTACCTGCTGTGGTGCACGGTGTTGAAGTCAGCGGCGCGCGCGGTGAGCTCTATGTCTCCACTCAGGGTGTGCAGGGCCGTAACTCCGGTGTTCATATTCTCAGCCTTGAAGGAGAACCCTTAGATTTTATCCCCTACGGCAAAATGCCAACCGATATCCTCTATGACGCTGCCAAAGCTCTACTGTATGTGACTGATTTCGGTGCGCCCCGTTCGCCTGAGCCTATTGGTGGAACTGTTGGCATTATTGACGTTGCCAGCCGAAAAGTGTTGGGGGAGATCCGCGTGAGTGAGACGAAAACCAATCACCAGGTGTTGCTTCCTGATGGGGCGGTGCTTGTATCCGATAAGGCGGGCGAGCACAAGCAGGTGCGGGTGTCGTTCCATATTGATCCGTTCACGGGTAAATTTACTGCGGCGGATACTGAAGAGCGCACTGGTGAAAAGCCGCGCACTATTGACGCGGATTCTATAACGCGTGTGCAGGTGCAGGTGCACGGTGAGCCGGATGCCACGGTTTTTCCTGTATTCTCCCCATCGCTGCGGGTTCTTGTTGAAGACGATGGTGCTGGTGTTGAGATACTTGCAGAGCTGCCTGAAGGGTACCCGATTCAGATAACGGGTTCGGGATGGTTCAAAGAGCATCCCGGATACGGCCCACGCGTTGGGTCCGAGGTGATTATCGACGGGGATGGGGTAGAGCTGGCGCGTGTTCAGGTTCAGGCGGCGCATTTTGGGGCGTTGTTGACCGCCTCTGTAGAATTCCCCGCCGGGTGGAAGGCCGGGCAAGAGCATGTTATTACTGTCCGCTCTGGGGAAGCAGAGGGCGATATTGCGCGCTCCTTGGGAATCCCGGTGCGTATTGTAGAGGCAGAGCGCCACGTGCCTGCACCAGCGGTAGCCACCGTGGATACATCTGTGCAGCACACTGATTTTGCAGGATACCCCAAATTTCCCTAGCCCCGTGGGATGAGTATCCGGAAGGAGTAACCGGGGCGGATAGGCGTGTCTCAAATGTGGCGCGCATCCTACCTGCGGCATTTTCTTTGTTTTACCGCTAAATCTCCGGTATATTTTTAAGAATGCGTGCGCGCATACAGATTCGCGCGCGCAACCACGGGTTTCTCGTGCCAAAGCATAATGCCGCTACGCGGGTGGATTACGCCCGCTTCACGCGGGTCCAGATGCTGTTGGCATGGGCTACCCCAGGCGTTTCCGCTAACCCTCACTGCATAGTGTTGGGCCCGGGGCGTCACCCAATCCCGTAAAAATGTTCCGCAAGGCTGGCTCGCGCTTACTGCGTGTCGGAACCGGCGAGACGACAGGAGAAATATGATTCAGCAGGAGTCGCGACTGAAGGTCGCCGACAACACCGGTGCGAAGGAAATCCTGACCATCCGTGTGCTCGGTGGTTCTTCGCGTCGCTACGCAGGCATTGGCGACGTTATTGTCGCAACCGTCAAGGATGCTATCCCCGGCGGTACCGTAAAGAAGGGCGACGTGGTGAAAGCCGTAGTCGTCCGCACCAAGAAGGAAACCCGTCGAGCAGACGGCTCCTACATTAAGTTCGACGAGAACTCCGCAGTGATCCTGAAGAACACCGATGGTGATCCTCGCGGTACCCGTATCTTCGGCCCTGTGGGCCGTGAACTTCGCGATAAGAAGTTCATGAAGATCGTTTCGCTTGCTCCGGAGGTGCTCTAACTCATGGCTAAGATCAAGTCCGGCGACCTGGTTCAGGTTATTTCCGGTGCAGACAAGGGCAAGCAGGGTAAGGTTCTGAAGGTTATCCCTAAGGAAAACCGCGTGATTGTTGAGGGCGTTAAGGTCGTCACCAAGCACACCAAAGCCAACCCCGTAACCGGCGCTGCTGGCGGCATTCAGAAGGTTGAGGCACCGATTCACGTCTCGAACGTTGCGATCGTTGACCCCGAAACCAAGAAGCCGACCCGTGTTGGTTTCCGTGAAGAGACTGTAGAGCGTAACGGCAAGACCCGCACCGTTCGTGTGCGCTACGCCAAGAGCTCGGGTAAGGACATCTAATGAGCGAAACCAAGATCACCCCCCGCTTCAAAACCAAGTACGCTGAGGTCGTCGTTCCCGCTCTGCAGGAAGAGTTCAAGTACGAGAACGTCATGCAGATCCCGAAGGTCGTTAAGGTTGTTGTGAACATGGGTGTTGGCGAGGCAGCTCGCGACGCAAAGCTCATGGACGGCGCTATCCGCGACCTCACCGCCATCACCGGTCAGAAGCCGATTGTTACCCGCGCGAAGAAGTCCATCGCACAGTTCAAGCTGCGTGAAGGCATGCCCATTGGTGCGCACGTCACCCTGCGTGGCGACCGCATGTGGGAATTCCTGGACCGCCTCGTCACCCTGGCCCTGCCCCGTATCCGCGACTTCCGCGGACTTTCGGACCGCCAGTTCGACGGTAACGGTAACTACACCTTCGGTCTGACCGAGCAGTCCATGTTCCACGAAATCGATCAGGATTCGATCGACCGCGTGCGTGGTATGGACATTACCGTGGTGACCAGCGCCAAGACCGATGATGAAGGCCGTGCCATTCTGAAGGCACTGGGCTTCCCGTTCAAGACCAACTAACGACTACGTTGTAGGTCCCACCCGCACAACAGGCGGCGGGGGAAACCACAACGAGGAAGGGCAAGAGCCCACATGACTATGACTGATCCGGTCGCAGATATGCTGACCCGTTTGCGCAACGCAAACTCGGCATACCACGACACCGTATCTATGCCCTACTCCAAGCTGAAGGCTCGTATCGCCGAGATCCTGAAGGCTGAGGGTTACATTGCTGACGTTAAGGAAGAGGAAGCCAAGGTCGGTAAGACCCTGACTCTCGTCCTCAAGTACGGTCCGTCCCGTGAGCGTTCTATCGCTGGCGTGCGCCGTATTTCCAAGCCGGGTCTGCGCACCTACGCAAAGTCCACGAACCTGCCGAAGGTTCTGGGCGGCCTCGGTACCGCAATCCTGTCCACCTCCTCGGGTCTGCTCACTGACAAGCAGGCTGCGAAGAAGGGCGTGGGCGGCGAAGTCATCGCTTACATCTGGTAGTCGGTTAGAGAAAGGAAGAGAATAATGTCACGTATTGGACGTCTCCCCATCTCGATTCCGGCTGGCGTTGAGGTGAAGGTTGATGGCAACCTGGTGACCGTTAAGGGCCCCAAGGGCGAGCTGAGCCACACTGTGGCCGCCCCCATTACTGTGGACCTGAACGAGAACGAAATTACCGTTTCCCGCCCCAATGATGAACGTCTGTCGCGTTCACTGCACGGTTTGACCCGCACCCTGATCCAGAACCTGATCATTGGTGTGACTCAGGGCTACGAGAAGAAGCTCGAGATCGTTGGCACCGGTTACCGTGTGACCGCCAAGGGTAAAGACCTTGAGTTCGCTCTCGGTTACTCCCACTCGATCAACATTGAGGCCCCCGAAGGTATCTCCTTCACCGTGGAGGGCCCCAACAAGCTGACCGTGTCGGGTATCGACAAGCAGCAGGTTGGTCAGGTTGCAGCAAACATTCGTGGTCTGCGTAAGCCCGACCCCTACAAGGGCAAGGGTGTTCGCTACGCAGGTGAGCACATCCGCCGCAAGGTCGGGAAGGCTGGTAAGTAAACATGGCTATTAAGTCGAAAGCAGCGCAGCGTGCACGTCGTCACGCTCGTCTGCGTAAGCACATCTCGGGTACTGCGGCGCGTCCGCGCCTGTGCGTCACCCGTTCGAGCCGTCACATGTTCGTTCAGGTGATTGACGATGTGAAGGGCGTAACCCTGGCATCGGCATCGACCATGGAAGCGGATCTGCGTGCAGCAACCGAACTGACAAAGACCGCTAAGGCTAAGCGTGTTGGCGAACTCATCGCAGAGCGCGCGAAGGCTGCGGGTATCGAAACCGTTGTGTTCGACCGCGGCGGTAACAAGTACCACGGTCGTGTTGCAGCAGTTGCTGATGGTGCACGCGAAGGGGGTCTGGAACTCTAATGAGCGAGCAGAACGAAAAGGAAACTCAGGTGAGCGAAGCAACCGTAGCTGAAACCGCTGAGACCTCCAAGCAGCGCGAAGATCGCCGCAGCAACCGCGGCGAGCGTCGCGGCCGCGGTGACCGTAAGAACAACCGCGCACGCGAAGAGGAAAAAGACAAGTACATTGAGCACGTTGTTGCCATTAACCGTGTTGCCAAGGTGGTGAAGGGCGGCCGTCGTTTCAGCTTCACCGCTCTGGTCGTTGTTGGTGACGGTAACGGTATGGTCGGCGTCGGGTACGGCAAGGCCAAGGAAGTTCCCTCGGCTATTTCCAAGGGTGTTGAGGAAGCGAAGAAGAACTTCTTCCGTGTTCCCCGCATCGAGGACCGCACCATCCCGCACCGTGTGCAGGGTGAGGCAGCCGCAGGTGTTGTGATGCTCCGCCCGGCAACCGCCGGTACCGGTGTGATCGCTGGTGGCCCCGTGCGTGCGGTGCTGGAGTGCGCCGGTATTCACGATGTGCTCTCCAAGTCGCTGGGGTCAGCTAACCAGATCAACATCGTTCACGCAACCGTTGCAGCACTCAAGCAGCTGGAAGAGCCTCTGGCAGTGGCAGCCCGCCGTGGCCTGCCCGCAGACGAGGTTATCCCCAGCTACCTGCGCAACACCAAGTCCGATAAGGCAGGTGCGTAATGGCTAAGCGTATTCAGCCCAGTGACGCAAAGCTGGAAATCACCCAGGTCAAGTCCTATGTTGGTCAGAAGCAGAACATGCGCGACACCCTGCGTTCCCTCGGCCTGAAGCGCCCGGGCAACAAGGTAGTGCGCACTGCTGACCCCGTCACCGTTGGCATGGTTAACACCGTTGCTCACCTGGTGAAGGTTGAGGAGGTCAAGTAAGATGGCAGACGCTATCAAGATTCACGATCTGCGCCCGGCACCGGGTGCCCACAAGGCAAAGACCCGCGTAGGTCGCGGTGAAGGCTCCAAGGGTAAGACCGCAGGTCGCGGTACCAAGGGTACCAAGGCACGCTACCAGGTTCGTGCAGGCTTCGAAGGCGGCCAGCTGCCGCTGCACATGCGCCTGCCGAAGCTGCGCGGCTTCAAGAACCCGTTCCGCACCGAGTACCAGGTGGTAAACCTGGACCGTATCCAGGAGCTTTTCCCCTCCGGCGGTGACGTAACCGTCGCCGAGCTGGTGGCTAAGGGTGCAGTTCGTAAGAACCAGCCCGTGAAGGTTCTGGGCAACGGCGAGATCACTGTGAAGGTGAACGTAACCGTTGACAAGGCATCGGCTTCCGCTATTGAGAAGATCAAAGCCGCTGGCGGTTCTGTGACCGTCAAGTAGTTTTCACACTACAGGTATGACCCCCGCAGGTTTTTACCCCTGCGGGGGTCGTTCTTTTCCAGTCAGCAACCGCACGGTGTTATTGCACACTAAATCATGCTCAGAGAGTAGAAATAGGCGGTATTCGTGGGCACGGTTATCGACAAACGCCGTGAACGGGTTAGACTGGAAGGTATGTGTTTAACGCACCCGCTAAGGTTAGCCTTAGGGCGTGCACACCCCAAGAATTTCAGGAGGACATGTGCTTAGCGCATTCGGGCGCGTCCTAAAGACCGCCGACTTGCGACGCAAGCTGCTGTTTACCCTGGGCATGATCGTGATATACCGCATGGGCACTTTCATCCCTGCCCCCGGTATTTCCTACGGCACCGTTCAGCAGTGTATCGCCAATAACGGCAGTAACCACGGAATCTATGACATCGTTAACCTCTTCAGCGGTGGCGCCCTGTTGCAGCTGTCTATCTTCGCACTGGGCGTGATGCCGTACATTACCGCAAGCATCATTATTCAGCTGTTGCGTGTGGTCATCCCGCGTTTCCAAGAGCTACACGATGAAGGGGCTCAGGGACAGGCTAAACTCACACAGTACACTCGTTATCTCACCATTGCCCTCGCGCTTCTGAACGGCACCACCATTGTGTCGATGGCCCGCAGCGGCGCACTGATCGGGAACTGCCCGAACATTATCCCCGTTGACGACATCTGGCATGTTCTGCTGATTATTATCACCCTGTGCGCAGGTACCACCGTGATCATGTGGATGGGTGAGCAGATCACCGAACGCGGCGTGGGCAACGGCATGTCACTGCTGATTTTCACCTCCATCGCCTCCTCCTTCCCGAACGCACTTGGCGCTATTGAGCGTCAGCAGGGCGCAATGGTTTTCTGGGCCGTGTGCGGTGTGGGCCTTGTGGTGATGCTCGCCGTGGTCTACGTGGAACAGTCGGTACGCCGTGTGCCCGTGCAGTACGCAAAACGGATGATTGGGCGCCGCACCATTGGCGGCACCAGCACCTATATTCCGCTCAAGGTCAATATGGCCGGTGTGATTCCGCTGATTTTCGCTTCCTCCCTGCTGAGCCTGCCCGGCATTATCGCCCAGCTGAACACCCCCAATAACGGCTCGCCTCCGCCGGAGTGGGTCAGCTGGATTAACACCTACCTGGTGCGCGGCGACCACCCGCTGTACATTACCCTGTACTTCTTCCTCATCCTGGGATTCACGTACTTCTATGTGTCGGTGACTTTCGACCCAGTTGAAGTGGCGGATAATATGAAGAAATACGGTGGGTTCATCCCCGGTGTTCGAGCCGGCAAACCTACCGAGCGTTACCTCAGCTACGTGCTGAACCGTATCACCCTGCCTGGCTCGCTCTACCTGGCGGTTATCTCTATGATTCCGCTGGTTGCACTGATTCTATTCCAGGCAAACCAGAACTTCCCGTTCGGTGGCGCCTCGCTGCTGATCGTGGTGGGCGTTGGGCTTGATACCCTCAAGCAGATTAACGCCCAGCTCCAACAACGACACTACGAAGGACTGCTTCGATGAACCGTCTGCTGATCGTTGGCCCCCCGGGGGCCGGCAAAGGCACTCAAGCCGTAAAAATCGCCGAGAAACTGAACATCCCGGCGATCTCCACAGGCGATATCTTCCGCAAAAACATTAAGGAAGAAACCGACCTGGGTAAAGAAGCCAAGTCGTATATCGACTCCGGCAACCTAGTTCCCGATTCTGTGACGAACAGGATGGTGCGGGCGCGCCTTGCTGAGGCAGACACCGCCAACGGCTTCCTGCTGGACGGGTACCCCCGCAACACCGCGCAGGTGCATGAACTGGATTCGATCCTCGCCGAAACTCATCAGCAGCTCGACCGTGTGCTCTTGCTGGTCGCTGATAACGATGAGCTCGTGGCGCGTCTGCTGAACCGTGCCGCCGAACAGGGCCGCACCGACGATAATGAAGAGGTCATCCGCCACCGCCTGAAGGTGTACGAAGAGGAGACCGCACCGCTGATCGCGATTTATCGTGAACGCGGTATCGTCAAAGAAGTAAACGGCCTTGGCGAGATCGCTGAGGTGACCGATCGTATCCTCTCGGCCCTTAACTAGCGGAAACCGTGACTTGTGCCCCCGCAAGAACTTGCGGGGGCACAGCGTTTTAAGCTTGGATAGATACGGCACCCGCCGCACCGCACTGAATGAAGGGTAAACACCGTGGCACGAGTCGAGATTAAAACCAATGCCCAACTGGCGCATATGTCACGCGCCGGGTTAATTACGTCCCGAGCGCTCGACGCAGCGGTTGCCGCCGCCCAGCCAGGAGTGAGCACCGCAGAGATTAACCGCGTCTTCGAAGAAAGCCTGCAGGAGCAGGGCGGCATCTCGAACTTCTACGGCTACTACGACTACCCGGCCAGTATTTGCACCTCCGTAAACCACGAGGTGGTGCACGGTATTCCTGGCGACTACAGGCTCAAAGAGGGGGATATTCTCTCCATTGACGGCGGCGCCTATATTATTGACCCGGCAACCGGTAAACAGTGGCACGGCGATTCAGCACGCACCGTCTTAGTGGGTGAAGTGTCCCAGGAACGGCGTGAACTTTCGGAGATCACTCGCGCTGCTATGTGGCACGGTATCGCGGCGTTGGCTACCGCCAAAAAAGTGGGGGAGGTCGGAGTTGCTATTGAAGGGTTCGTGCGTGAGCAGGCGGGGGATAAGTACGGCATTATTGAAGACTATGTGGGGCACGGTATTGGCACCCAAATGCATATGCGCCCAGATGTACTGAACTATGCGGCACGTGATTTAGGCCCGAAAATTAAGCCCGGTATGGCATTCGCTATTGAACCGATGCTCGTCACCGGGGGTATTGCCACACGCGTGCTCCAGGACGACTGGACGGTCGTGACTGCTGACGGCTCTGATGCCTGCCAATGGGAACATTCGGTTGCTGTTCACCGGGACGGGATCTGGGTGCTTACTGCACAGGACGGGGGAGCTAAGGAACTTGCGGAGCTGGGCGTGGAGGTACGAGAGATCCCCGCCGACTAAGACACCGCCCCACAGCGGACCGTGCGGCTGCTGCACTTGAGGTACCCTCCCACACGGCTTCCAGAATACCGCCGGGCAACCGGTTCCTCACCTGATGAGGTACTGACCTCACACCACACAGACGACAGGAAGAAACCATGACCGAAACCTTCGCTGGCTGCACCGCAGCTTCAACCGATTCCACGTCGCGCTCCACCAAAGTACCCGTGGAGATTTCAAGCGTGCGCCCCGAACCGGGAAAAATTGCGCTCAAAGCACCCCGGCGCACTAAACCGCCCAAGCATATTGCCGATTTTGATATGGCGGGGCGTCGTGAATTCCTCAAGGAACTGGGATACCAGCACTTCCGTGCATCGCAGCTCTCAAAGCACTATTTCGAACGACTGGTTAACGATCCGACGCAGATGACAGACCTGCCTGCCCGGGACCGTGATGAGATAGTATCCCGCGCAATGCCGCAGCTGCTAACTCCCGTGCGAACCCTAGAAGCTGACGGCGGGGATACCCTCAAAGTAGTACATCGTCTTTTCGATGGGGCGCTTATTGAATCGGTCATTATGCGGTATGACAACCGCGTCACCATGTGTATTTCCTCGCAGGCTGGATGCGGGATGAACTGCCCCTTTTGTGCCACCGGGCAGCAGGGGCTCACCCGCAATCTTTCGACCGCAGAAATCGTGGATCAAGTAGTTGCTGGGGCACGCTATCTGAAGCAGATGAAGGGTCTTGACAAGGCCGATGGAGGGTCGGAAGATACCCGCCCGCTACGCGTCTCCAATATTGTGTTTATGGGCATGGGTGAGGCACTGGCAAACTATAAATCAACGATGGGTGCGGTGCACCGCCTGATCGATCCCGCCCCCGAAGGGTTGGGTATTTCCGCGCGCGGACTGACGATGTCTACCGTGGGATTGGTGCCCGGTATCCGCAAGTTTGAGCTGGAGAAACTGCCGATTACGCTTGCCCTCTCGCTGCACGCGCCGGATGATGAACTGCGCGATGAGCTTATTCCCATTAACCAGCGGTGGAAGGTTGATGAGACCCTGGATGCCGCATACGACTATTACCGCACGACCGGGCGGCGCATCTCAATTGAATATGCGCTGATTCGCGATATTAACGACCAGGGATGGCGCGCCGATTTGCTGGGGAAAAAGCTCGCGCAGCGCGGCCGCGGATGGGTGCATGTAAACCCTATTCCGTTGAATCCGACCCCCGGCTCAAAATGGACAGCATCGCGTAAGGGCGTGGAGCAGAATTTTGTGGAGCGCCTGCGGGCACACGGTATCCCAACGACAATTCGCGATACTCGCGGTTCTGATATTGATGGTGCCTGCGGTCAGCTTGCCGCCAAGGAAGAAGAATAACAGCAGTGTGTGGTGAAGCATAGCCTCCCAAGTTGTGTTATGGCCGGGCGTGTCGTAAAGTTAATAGCTGGTAGTTTGTGCCGGCGTTAAGTGCACCCATTTTAGGTGTGGAACGCCCCGCGCCGATACTCTCGTATGTCGGCGAGGGCTCACAGCAGAATATTAGATTGCCCGGCGCATTAGGCTCCGGGCACCGACGTTAGCGGAGGATATGGCCAAGAAAGACGGCGTCATCGAAATTGAAGGCCACGTGGTGGAAGCCCTACCTAACGCGATGTTCCGCGTTGAGATGGAAAACGGCCACAAGGTCCTTGCCCACATTTCAGGCAAGATGCGTCAGCACTACATCCGAATCCTGCCTGAGGATCGTGTGATAGTGGAACTGAGCCCCTACGACCTCTCTCGCGGTCGTATTGTCTACCGTTACAAATAAACCCGATGATTAAACGTCGCTTCGGCGGCGTTTAAGTCGTGTTCACAGGGATAAATAGTTCCGCGTTTTGACGGAACCTCTTATCTCGCCAGTTATCAAGTTGCAATCAAAAGGAATGCGATGAAGGTCAAGCCGAGCGTTAAGCCGATCTGCGATAAATGCAAAGTGATCCGCCGTCACGGTGTGGTCATGGTGATCTGCGAAAACCCGCGCCACAAGCAGCGCCAGGGCTAAGCCCCGGTCGCCATAAACCCACCAAACGGTGGAACCGTCATAGGCACCGCTCCGCATCGTCCCTTATACGGGGCGCAGGCGGATACCTCCGGACTCAGAGGCCGGGGACCGGGTACGCCCGGGCAGTGATGCTATAGACCTCTGGAAAACAACAAGGAGAAGCCAGTATGGCACGTCTCGCTGGAGTTGATATTCCCCGCGAAAAGCGCGTGGAAGTTGCTCTCACTTACATTTACGGCGTGGGTAAGACCCGTGCTCACGAAACCCTCGCTGCTACCGGCGTGAACCCTGACACCCGTGTTAAGGACCTCACCGACCAGGAGCTTGTGGCTCTTCGTGACTTCATCGAAGGCAACTACAAGGTTGAAGGTGATCTTCGCCGCGAGGTTGCAGCCGATATTCGCCGCAAGGTTGAAATCGGCAGCTACCAGGGTCTGCGTCACCGTCGCGGCCTGCCGGTTCACGGTCAGCGCACCAAGACCAACGCACGTACCCGCAAGGGCCCGAAGCGTACCGTCGCAGGTAAGAAGAAGTAAGCAACGTTGCTCAGCCGGATCATCGCTATCGGCCAACGTATTAGTAAACCTTTGTAGGAGAATCAAAAATGCCTCCCAAGACTCGCGCCGCGGCTGCTCGTAAGACCCGCCGCAAGGTTAGCAAGAACATCGTTGCTGGTCAGGCTCATATTAAGTCGACCTTCAACAACACTATTGTCTCCATTACCGACCCCACCGGTGCAGTGATCTCGTGGTCTTCCGCAGGTGACATGGGTTTCAAGGGCTCCCGTAAGTCCACCCCCTATGCCGCACAGCTGGCCGCCGAAGCCGCTGCTAACCGCGCCAAGGAGCACGGCGTGCGAAAGGTGGATGTATTCGTCAAGGGCCCCGGTTCCGGTCGTGAAACCGCCATTCGTTCGCTGCAGGCAGCAGGCCTAGAGGTCGGCTCGATCCAGGACGTCACCCCCGTTGCGCACAACGGCTGCCGTCCGCCTAAGCGCCGTCGCGTCTAGTAGGGTTCCGTCCCTGTCCCTCGCAGGGCCACCCGTGTTACGGGCTATGCCTTGCGAGCAGAGTACAGACTACCGTCTGCTTCCTGAATCCTGTTTTCCCCAACCTGTGGGCTCATATAGCGGAGTCCACCGAAAGGAAACAAAGTGCTTATTGCACAGCGCCCCACTCTGACTGAAGAGGTCGTAGCGCCGAACCGTTCGCGCTTCACCATTGAGCCCCTTGAGCCGGGCTTCGGTTACACCATGGGCAACTCGCTCCGTCGTACCCTGCTGTCCTCCATTCCCGGTGCTGCCGTGACCAGCGTCCGTATCGACGGTGTGCTTCACGAGTTCAGCACCATTGCAGGTGTGACCGAGGATGTGACCGAGATTATCTTGAACATCAAGAAACTCTCCATTTCCTCTGAGAACGACGAGCCCGTGGTCGCCTACCTGCGGCTGCAGGGCGAGGGTGAGCTCACCGCAGGCGATATTGAGGTGCCCGCCGGTGTAGAAATCCACAACCCGGATCTGCACATCGCTACCCTGAACGATAAGGCGAACTTTAACGCTGAGCTGACTATCGAGCGTGGCCGCGGCTACGTGTCTGCTGCTCAGAATAAAATTGGTGACGCAGAGATTGGCCGCATCCCGGTTGACTCTATCTACTCACCGGTTCTGAAAGTCACCTTCAACGTGAATGCGACCCGTGTGGAGCAGCGCACCGACTTCGACAGCCTGACCCTGGATGTTGAAACTAAGGAAGCTATCGCACCGCGCGATGCCGTCGCATCCGCTGGTAGCACCCTAGTCGAGCTCTTCGGGCTAGCACGTGAACTCAACGTTGCTGCCGAGGGTATTGAGGTTGGTCCGTCCCCGGTGGACGAGTCCATCGCCGCTGATATGGCGCTGCCGATTGAGGACCTGAACATGTCCGTCCGCTCGTACAACTGCCTCAAGCGTGAGGGCATCCACACTGTGGGTGAGCTGGTGACCCGTAGCGAGGCCGACCTCATGGATATCCGTAACTTCGGTGCCAAGTCCATTGATGAGGTCAAGGCAAAGCTTCACGAGCTCGGCCTAGCCCTGAAGGATTCCCCTCCCGGGTTTGAGCCCGTAGTCCGCGCGTTCGACGACGAAGACGGTTCCGGCGAATAATCCCCACGGACCATTCCGACCGTACAGTTCACCCGGTAAACCGGGGTTAGTCAAACTTGGTTCCTAAGCTCTGAGGCTACTGGAGCGACGGAACGTAAACTATGGAGAAATAATTATGCCTACTCCCACTAAGGGTCCTC
Source organism: Rothia sp. HSID18067 (assembly GCF_003989445.1). Classification (NCBI taxonomy): domain Bacteria; kingdom Bacillati; phylum Actinomycetota; class Actinomycetes; order Micrococcales; family Micrococcaceae; genus Rothia; species Rothia sp. HSID18067. The sequence continues at coordinate 14,934 of NZ_RBMF01000001.1, forward strand.
GCCTTGGCGGTTCCCCGACCCATGAGCGTCTGATGCTCAATAACCTTTCTGCGCAGCTGTTCCAGCACAAGCGCATCACCACCACCCTCACCAAGGCGAAGCGTATGCGCCCGGTGGCGGAGCGTTTCATTACTTTCGGTAAGAAGGGCGATCTCGCTGCTCGACGCCGCGTGCTGCGTTCCATTACCGATAAGTCTGTGGTGCACGAGCTGTTCACTGTGATCGCCCCGGCAATGGCGGAGCGTCCCGGCGGCTACACCCGCATCATTAAGATTGGTAACCGTAAGGGTGACAACGCCCCCATGGCTGTGATTGAGCTCGTGATGGAGCCGGTGGCTACCAAGGGCGCCGTTGCAGAGGCTACCAAGGTTGCTGAAAAGGCTGCTGATGCTCCCAAGGCTGAGAAGGCTGAGGCAAAGCCCGCTGCTGAGGAAGCAGGGAAGTCTGCTGACCTGCCCACGGGTGCTCACCCCCCGCTGGAGTCTGGTGAGGCTCCCAAGGGCTTTGAGGTGAAGGGTAACGCCGACTCAATGAAGTACCATGTGCCCGGTTCCCGCTGGTATGCGAACACTATTGCTGAGATTTGGTTCGACTCGGCCGAGTCAGCTGAAGCAGCAGGTTACGCACCGGCTGGTGGCGCAGCGGCTCAGAAGGTGTCCGCCGAGTAGTTGTGGCGATCATCTGATGCTTTGTGCAGGCCCGCCCCCACGTTCTGTGGGGGCGGGCCTGCTTTTATATCAATTTGATAAAATTTTACTTATTTTCTCGTTGTAGTTTCTTTACCGGTTGTTTGGCGGGTATGGTGGAAGAGCACTGGCTCACACTCACCGACTCAACCAACCACAAGGAGAATACGATGCTGGCCCTCTGGGAAGCAGGTGTGCAGGAAGACAGCGTTCAGGATTTTGAGATGCAGGAATACGATCCAGCCTTAATAGCCATGCGCTGCGGCGATGATTTCGCTGACGCCGCTATTAGCGTGCGAGCTCCGGGGCTGCGTAGGGTACGTATCGACTTGGCGTATGATGGCTCGTTCTTTAGCGGGTGGGCGAGGCAGCCCAGCCGGGTGACGGTCCAAGGTGTTCTGGAATCTGCGTTGGAACTTATTCTGCGCTCACCCCACCGTGTGACGGTCGCAGGCCGTACCGATGCCGGTGTGCACGCTGAGGCGCAGACTGTGCATCTGGACATAACAGAAGAGACATGGCAGAAACTCACCGGACGTGAGGGTAATCAGGATCCGGCGTGCACCCTGCACCGCCGCCTTACCGGGGCCCTGCGCCGCACGCTGGGGGAGGCCGAGGTAAAATTGGGCCTGCCCATGAGTATGCACGGCGTAATGCAGGGGGCAATACGTATTCACCGCGTGTGCGAGATGCCCGCTAACTTTGATGCACGTTTCTCAGCGACTGGCCGTCGTTATATTTACCGCATTGCCGATGGGCAGCAGGCGGGCCCCGACCCGCTGCGGCGCACCTTCACGTGGGGCGTCCCTGAGAGGCTCACCCCGAGTGTTCTGAACGAGGCCGCCGCAGACCTGTTGGGGTTGCGTGATTTCCTGTCGTTCTGTAAGCCCCGTGAGGGTGCTACGACTATTCGTGAACTGCGGATTCTGAACTTTATGCGCACCGAAGAGGGCCTGATTGAGGCCCATATCGTTGCTGATGCCTTCTGCCACCATATGGTGCGCTCCATTATTGGGGCTCTGGTACTGTATGCCAGCGGCAAGCGCACCCGCGAATGGCTGCGGGGACTGATTGATTCCCCGGCGCGCGATGCCTCTCTGACGTTGGCACCCCCTCAGGGCCTATCACTGGCTGAGATTTACTACCCGGCTCCTGAAGAGTACGGGGCGCAGGCGGAACGTGCCCGTCGGACGCGTACCGCCGCAGCCGCAGGGTAAACCGGTCATAGCCCGGCCCCTAAAAGGTGCTGGTTTATTTTAACGTTTAAATCCACACGGATGAGGGTTCCGTGTGGATTAAGCGTTTAAAGTCCTGTATAGTTTTGACAGTTGTGCGTGTTCTACCCGAGCGCGCTCTGCGGCACTGTCTAGTTGCAGGACGTTAAGGTGCCGCGGGGTACGGGCTAGGACGGGCGAGCATTCGGTCCTCACCCGGATTCGTCATGCACGTAGTAATAGGCGTGATACCCAACTAAGCGCCGAATGTACATTTCGAGACAAAGGCCAATATTTTGCGCACTTATACTCCTAAGCCCGGCGAAATTGAGCGCCAGTGGCACATCATTGATGCCACCGACGTGGTGCTCGGTCGCCTCGCAAGCCAGACCGCTATCCTGCTGCGCGGTAAGCACAAGCCGACTTTTACCCCTAACGTGGACACCGGCGATTTCGTGATCATCGTGAATGCTGAGAAGGTCGCCCTGACCGGTGCAAAGCTTGAACAGAAGCGTGCATACCGCCACTCGGGTTACCCCGGCGGTCTGAAGTCCGTTAACTATGCAGAGCTTCTTGAAACCAACCCTGTTCGTGCGGTTGAGAAGGCTGTGAAGGGCATGCTGCCCAAGAACAAGCTGGCTGCACAGCAGATCAAGAAGCTGAAGGTCTACGCTGGCCCCGAGCACCCGCACGCGGCACAGCAGCCCAAGACCTACGAATTCAACCAGGTCGCCCAGTAATTCGGGCCTACGAAGAAACAATAGGAGAAATCGTGGCTCAGAACGAAGAGCAGATCGTAGTCGAGGAAGAGCTGACCAGCTACACCTCGGAATCCGCAGCCCCCGTAGCGGCGGCTGCACAGGCAAGCCGTCCGGCACTGACTGTTGCAGGTGCTGCAGTTGGCCGCCGTAAAGAAGCAGTGGCGCGTGTGCGCGTTATCCCCGGCTCCGGCAACTGGACCATTAACGGCCGCGCCCTGGATAGCTACTTCCCCAATAAGCTGCACCAGCAGGACGTGAACCAGCCGTTCAAGATTCTGGAACTTGAGGGCGCTTACGACGTGATCGCACGCATTAACGGTGGCGGCCCCTCCGGTCAGGCTGGTGCGCTGCGTTTGGGCATTGCTCGCGCGTTGAACGAGATCGACCGTGAGAACAACCGTCCCGCGCTGAAGAAGGCAGGCTACCTCACCCGTGACGCACGCGTCATTGAGCGTAAGAAGGCCGGTCTTAAGAAGGCACGTAAAGCTTCGCAGTTCTCCAAGCGTTAATCGCTGGTTCTGCGTGGTTTGCAGGCTCTGCAGCTCTCCTCAGGTGGGGCTGCAGGGCCTTTGCTTTACCCCTGAAGCTATCGAGGTTAGTCTGGAGCTCTTCTTGCTGCTGCGGTTTAGTAGTGGGATAACAGAGCAGAGGCAGAGTGGCGGTGCGTGCAGAGTACCCCGTTTGTATGGGCGTTGAAAGAAACACATATATCGGGGGAGTAGGCCCACGGTAATAGTGCCGCTGAAAGGGCACAGCGGCGGGGCTTGGGTAGTAACCATAAGGGTACGTGTAACTGTAACGGTTGTCACTTAGAGGGTGATTTCGATACAGTTAAAAGGTCATAGTAGACACAACAGGAAGAGACAGTATGACGGAGAAAAACCCCGCAACGGAGCAGGCCACCACTGTAGAAGATCAGTCCGTTACAGCCCATTCTGTAAGTGAGAAGGCTGTCTTTGAGACCGAAAAAAGTGGCGCATCCACCTCCGATAAGCGGGCAGCCATTAAGCAGGCTCTTAGGCCTCAGCTTCGCCGTACCTCGGTAGTGGAAGACTATGCCGCGGAATTGGACGAAATGGCTTCCTTAACGCACGCACTAAACGGCAGCAAAAAAGACGACAATAAGAGCGACGCCTGGAAAATCGGCTATCCGTACGATAAGAAACTGGGGCGTAAAGCCTACGAGAAAGAAAAGCGAGCCCTGCAGATTGAGCTTTTGAAGCTCCAGCTGTGGGCAAAAGCCACGGGCCAGAAAATCCTGATCATCTTTGAGGGGCGCGATGCCGCTGGTAAGGGTGGATCTATTAAGCGCTTTACCGAACACCTGAACCCGCGTGGCGCCCGTGTGGTTGCGCTGGAGAAACCCACCGACATTGAACAGACCCAGTGGTACTTTCAGCGGTACATTAAACACCTTCCCTCAGGCGGGGAGATCGTGATGATGGACCGTTCCTGGTACAACCGTGCCGGTGTTGAACGGGTGATGGGATACTGCACCCAGACGCAGTACTTTGAGTTCATGCGTGAGGTTCCCGACCTGGAACGTATGCTGGTGAACTCCGGCATTAAGCTCATTAAGTTCTGGTTCTCTGTCACCAAGCAGGAGCAGCTGGCGCGTTTTAACTCGCGCCGGACCGACCCGGTGCGGCAGTGGAAGCTCTCACCCACCGACCTTGCCTCACTTGATAAGTGGGATGATTACACTGCCGCCAAGGAGGCAATGTTCTTCTACACTCACACCGGCGATGCCCCGTGGACCGTAATTAAGTCGAATGATAAGAAACGTGCCCGTCTAGAGGCAATGCGCTATGTGCTCTCGCAGTTCGACTACCCCTCTAAGGACCATGAAGTGGTGGGCACCTGCGACCCCCTTATTGTTCGGTCGGCAACCGATGTATTTGAGGAGGAAGGCGGCAGCGACCCGGAAGGTTTCCCCGTCGTTCAGTAGCCTAGCCCACGTACAAGGGTAGACCCTGAGGCCTGCACCCACCTGGAAAAAGTCACTGACACACCGGGTGGGTGCGGTGCTATAAAACTTTATTGCTATTACACTCCGAATAATACGGGTAATACATAAAAAAATTTAACGAATAATCTATTATCGGGTTGATAGAAGAATGCAGTTGCGTCCCGCAAGTTTTTCCTTGCAGGGCGCAATTAATTTATATAATCTTAATTTTTTAAATGAATATTTAATAAAAATTTTAATGATGTGATCATTGCTATTGACCAAACCTGCCTGAAGAATCTCTCAGTACCCCGTAGAATGGGAGTGTGACTGAAAGACTATTTGGAACCGACGGGGTGCGTGGCCTCGCCAATTCGGCGATCACCCCGGAATTCGCTCTAGAACTTGCCCAGGCAGCAGCTATTGTACTGGGATTCGATACCGTTGCTGACGGGGTACGTCCCCGGGCGGTTATCGCTAACGACTCTCGGGCATCCGCAGACTTCATTTGCGCGGCAATGAAGGCTGGTTTCGCCAGCGCCGGTGTTGATGTGCTTGACGCGGGGATAGTCCCCACCCCGGCCGCTGCCTACCTGGTGGCCCACACCGACGCCGATTTTGGGGTGATGATTTCTGCCTCACACAACCCCGCTGCCGATAACGGCATTAAGTTCTTAGCACGCGGCGGTCAGAAGCTTGAGGACAAGGTCGAAGACGCCATTGAGCACGTGTATAAGCTCAAAGCATTCCGGTACCCCACCGGCGGTGCGGTAGGTACTGTGCGTCCTCTCAGTAATGGCGCCTCAGTGTACGTGGATCATCTGGTGTCCACCCTGTCGGAGGAAAAACCGCTGGCGGGCCAAAAGATTGTGCTTGACTGCGCGAATGGTGCCGCTTACTCCGTCTCGCCCGCCGCATTTGAGGCACTGGGCGCTGAGGTAGTTACTCTAGCTGTGGAACCGAACGGCACGAATATTAACGACGGTGTGGGTTCAACCCACCCCGAGAAGCTGCAAGAAGCCGTCATAAAACACGGCGCCGACATGGGTATTGCTCACGATGGCGACTCTGACCGGTGCCAAGCCGTGGATGAGAACGGCAAGCTCGTGGACGGCGACCAGATTATGGCGATTCTTGCTGTAGCAGCGAAAAACGCTGGCACTCTGGCGCAGGATACACTCGTGGCGACCGTCATGAGCAGCCTGGGGCTGGAACTATATCTGAAAGAGCACGACATTAACCTAGTGCGCACTGGGGTAGGGGACCGCTACGTGCTGGAGGCCATGCGCGAAAACGGCTATAACCTGGGTGGCGAACAATCCGGGCACGTGATTATGAGCGACTATGCAACCACCGGAGACGGTGTGCTGACAGGCCTTCACCTGGCGGCCGAAGTGGCCCGGAGCGGGAAGAAACTATCGGAGCTGGCAGCCCGCATGAAGCCCACCCCGCAGCGCCTCATTAACGTGAAGAACGTAGACAGGGCCGGTGTGAAAACCAATAAGGCACTCACCGCCGCAGTGACTGATGCCGAGAAAACACTGGGGCACAGCGGGCGCGTGCTATTGCGTGCCTCCGGTACCGAGCCGCTGGTGCGGGTAATGGTGGAAGCCGCAGCTCAACAACAGGCTGACGAGGTCGCCCAGCAGCTGGCTGATGTTGTCACTAAAGAGCTGAAACTCGTATAAACCCTATAATGCGCACAAGGCACCGACGGCTTGCTCCGTCGGTGCCCTTTCATTATTGGTGTCCCTGTTGTGGGTATGACGCTTTAAAGCAGCTATCCCGCTCTTTCCGGTGGGAAAGAACGGGATAGGTTAAGCCTGTTAAATACAGGTACGAACGGGAAGCTTACTTCTTGGTGGCGAGGGAGTCGCGGATCTCCTTCAACAGGGACAGCTCAGTGTCTTCCATATCTTCAGCCTTTTTCTTGCTGACCCTTGCGTTGAGCTTCTTCATAGGCATCACTACCGCGAAGTACAGGGCGGCAGCAACCAGCAAGAAGTTGACAACAGCAGTCAGGAACACGCCAACCTTGACATCGCCAAATGCCAGGAAGTTATCGTAATTCTGAACGCCAACAACCATAGAAATGGCAGGCATCAGAATAGAATTAACGAGAGCCTTCACGACCTCGTTGAACGCAGCACCCATGATGAAAGCGACCGCAAGATCAAGGACATTGCCACGGAGAATAAAATCTTTAAAACCTTTAAGCATGTGATTAAGGATAACCATAATCAGGTGCAGATTTCGAGAGGTGTCTCAGAATATAGACAAAAACCCTTGTGTTTTTATTCACAAATAACTTTCTGGAAATGTTCAGCAGTCTATCAGAGATGCATTTATTAACCGCATAAATTCGAGCATAAGAGGGGACACACTCTCCATATGTGCCCCCTCAGTACTTCACTAAATATACAGTTAAGCCTGTCGTTCAGGGTGAGCCCTCAGTGACGGTCAGTCACCGCTCTAAGACTCCTCATAATTCGGGGCAGCCCCCGTGCCAAAGAACTCCTCCAAAGTGTCCGCTCCCGATGCTGTGTACTCCTTGGCAAGCTCAACGCCTAAATACCGGTAGTGCCACGGCTCAAAAATGTAGCCAGTAATACCCTGCTGCTGCTGAGGGAAGCGCAGAATATAGCCGTACTCGGGGGCGTGCTCGGCCAGCCACCGCCCGGCCTTCGTGTCCTTGTAGCACTCTTCCAGCAAGCACCCCTCCTGCGCCGACCCAAAATCAATGGCAAGACCAGTCTGATGCTCCGAATATCCGGGGCGGGCCGAGAGCGTATCTGCCTTCTGCTTGCCGTTCACCTCAACCCAGTGCTGATAGGTCTGCTGCTGTACTGCGTACGAACGGTAGGCGCTGCTAACCGTCAGCTCCACGCCCTCCTGCTTCGCGGCCCGCATCATTTTCTTCGCTGCTTCGGCCGCCTCAGCCCGCAGCTGGTGTCCCTCAAAATCTACCAGGTCCTCAGGCTCCCACTCCTTAGGGGAGAACGGGCGCATCTTGTTCACAATTACTCTTAAGGACCCCGGGTTTGTCTCGGTGCTCGCCGATGCGGCCGAAGGGCTGGAGCCAGCCGCAGCCGTTGAGCCCGCACCACCCGACCCTTCAGAAGCGGAACCAGTAGAAGAAGCCGAGTTTGATACACCCGAAGTACCATCACCCGAACCGCAGGCCGCCAATAATAAGGCGCCCGCTCCGCCGCCAGCGAGAGCAAGCGCGGCACGGCGCGAAAAAATATCGGCTGTTCGGTGCACGGTCATAATATCTCCATTCGTCGGTGATGCGCACGCCACACGAACGCATCTAGTTTTTACGCAAAAGCACCCGCTGCACGCTGTGGTTAGCGTCCTTTTGCAGTATCAGGTGGGCACGGGCACGGGTTGGAAGTACATTATGTACCAGGTTCGGCTCGTTAATGGACTTCCAGATACCGGTAGCAACCTCTGCCGCTTGCGTATCGTCCAGCTCAGCATAACGCCTAAAATACGAATTGGGGTTAGAAAACGCCGAAGAACGCAAGGAAAGGAAACGTTCCACGTACCAGCGTTGAATATCTTCAGTGAGCGCATCCACGTAGATGGAGAAGTCGAAAAAATCACTGAGCGTCAAATCCGATGTTTCGGGGCCTTCCGTACCGGCGGGGGCGAGCACGTTCAGCCCCTCCAGGATCAGCACGTCCGGGGTGTTCACCTCAATCCGCTCATCGGGCAGGATATCGTAATACAGATGCGAGTACTTGGGTGCCGAAACCTGCGGCACACCCGATTTGACGGCGGATACAAACTCCAGCAGGGCTCTGCGATCGAAAGACTCGGGGAAGCCCTTACGGTGCATAATGCCGCGACGCTGCAGCTCGGCATTAGGGTACAGGAAGCCGTCAGTGGTGACGAGCTGCACCTTCGGGGTGGAAGGCCAGCGGCGTAATAACGCCTGCAACACGCGGGCTGTTGTGGACTTGCCCACAGCGACCGAGCCCGCCACACCAATGATGAACGGTACCCGCCGCTGCGAAACCCCCAAAAAATCGTTCGTCATATGGTTCAGTGACGAGGCAGCGTTCACATACAGGTTCAGCAGGCGAGACACCGGAAGATACACCTGCTGCACTTCTTCAAGGTCTATCGTCTCGCCTAAACCCCTTAAGTCTTCGATCTCTGCGCCGGTCAGCGGCACCGATATTTCGGCGGAAAGACGCGACCAGCGGGTGCGTTCCAGCTCGGTAAAACGCGACCAAGCGGCAGAAGTAGATGCTGAGCTCATGACCTCAAGTGTAGGGTTTTTGTCACCGGCGCGCTAAACCGGGCCCTTAGCGCCCCCGACAGGGAACAACGCCCCGGGGGTGTGGTGCACCTAACGAAAAGAAACGGGGGTGGTGAACCCCATTGTGCTCACAGGCCCAACCGGCCCCCAAACGCGCAGAGAACCGCTAGCAATAAGATAGACTTTTGAGTATGTGTGGAATCGTTGGATACGTAGGTCTGGGCTCAGCACCAGACGGTCATAAATTTAGCCACAATGCATATGATGTGGTTCTAGAAGGTCTACGCCGCCAGGAATACCGCGGCTATGACTCTGCCGGTGTTGCGCTCGTATGCCCCGACGGCATCGAATTCCGCAAGAAAGCGGGCAAGCTCATTAACCTGGAAAACGAGGTTGCGCAAGCTCCTCTCACCGAATCACGGATCGGTATCGGTCACACTCGGTGGGCCACCCACGGCGGGCCCACCGACACTAATGCGCACCCGCACGTGGTCGATCACGGCCGCCTTGCGGTAGTGCATAACGGTATTATTGAAAACTTCGCTGAACTGCGCGCCGAACTGCTCGCTGAAGGGGCCGAGTTCCAGTCCCAGACCGATACCGAGGTAGCTGCCGCACTGATCGCAAGCAGCTATAACAAGCTCGGCACCGGTAACTTAACCGAGGCCGTGCGCGTGGCATCAAACCGTATGGAAGGTGCGTTCACAATCCTTGCGGTGCACGCAGACCACCCCGACCAGGTGGTGGCAACCCGCCGTAACTCCCCGCTGGTGATCGGCCTGGGGGAGAACGAGAACTTCCTGGGCTCTGACGTTTCGGCGTTTATCGATCACACCAAAGAAGCCGTGGAGATGGGGCAGGATCAGATTGTCACCATCACCAGCACCGACTACTCGATTATTGACTTTGACGGCAACCCCGCCGAAGGCAAACCCTTCCACATCGAATGGGACGCCGCAGCGGCGGAAAAGGGCGGCTACAACTCGTTCATGGAGAAAGAAATCCACGAGCAGCCCACCGCCGTTGAGCAGACCCTCATGGGACGCATGGACGAAAAAGGCAACCTCGTTCTGGACGAGCTCAATATCGATGACTCCGTGCTGCGCTCGATCGATAAGATCATTGTGGTGGCCTGCGGTACCGCAGCGTACGCGGGTCAGGTTGCGCGCTACGCTATCGAGCACTGGTGCCGTATCCCCACCGAGGTCGAGCTCGCTCATGAGTTCCGCTACCGCGACCCCATCGTAAACGAGAAGACCCTGATTGTGGCTCTCTCGCAGTCCGGTGAAACCATGGATACCCTCATGGCGGTGCGTCACGCCCGCGAGCAGGGCGCTAAGGTCATCTCCATCTGCAACACCCACGGATCAACCCTGCCGCGTGAATCCGATGCGGCGCTGTACACCCACGCCGGTCCTGAGATCGCGGTTGCATCAACCAAGGCGTTCCTGGCGCAGATTACCGCAGCATACCTGCTGGGTCTGTACCTGGCGCAGCTTCGCGGCAACAAGTACAAGGACGAAATCTCCGCCATCCTCGGTGAGCTGCAGAAGATGCCCGCCAAGATCCAGAAGGTGATCGACAACGATACCCTCGTGAAGGAACTTGGTGCCGAGATGAAAGATACCTCTTCGGTGATCTTCCTGGGCCGTCACGTTGGGTTCCCTGTTGCCCTTGAAGGCGCGCTTAAACTCAAAGAGATCAGCTACATCCACGCCGAAGGCTTCGCCGCCGGCGAGCTGAAGCACGGTCCTATCGCCCTGATTGAAGAGGGCCAGCCCGTTATCATCATTGTGCCCTCCGCGCAGGGGCGTGAATCCCTGCACGGCAAGGTCGTCTCCAATATTCAGGAAGTGCGCGCTCGCGGCGCCTTCACCATCGTGATCGCCGAAGAAGGAGACGAAGCCGTCAAGGACTACGCGGATCGTCTGATCACTGTTCCCGCTGCGCCTTCTCTGCTGCAGCCCCTGCTGGCCACCGTGCCGCTGCAGATTTTTGCGTGCGCACTTGCTGAGGCGAAAGGACTGGACGTTGACCAGCCCCGTAACCTCGCCAAGTCGGTGACCGTAGAGTAGCGCAACCCCGCTCTGTCAGGAACTGCCACAAGCGTCCGGCGTGCACCCCAGGTGCTGCCGGGCGCTTTCTTATACCAGCCCGAAACCCACTCTGCTGCAGCTACATGCCCTCGTAGGCACCCAACACCCGGAAAAATAGTCTGCAGCGGTGCTGAGAGCAAAGCGAAACCTGTTGAAACCCACACAACCTAGCTAGACTTAACATAAAACACCGCATCGGGAAGAAGGTGAGAGATGATTATCGGCATCGGCGTAGATACCGTCAATATCGAACGATTCGAGCGGATAGTGACCGAAACCCCCGCCTTCGTGCGACGCGTCTTCACCGCCAGCGAGCGCACCCGCAACCTACGCTCCCAAGCCGTACGGTTCGCCGCGAAAGAAGCCCTCGCCAAAGTTCTCGGCGCACCCGCCGGGCTCAGCTGGCAAGACTGCGAAGTAGCCAGCACCGAATCCGGCCAGCCCTACCTGGTGGTCAGCGGAACCATCGCGGCCCGCGCCCGCTCGCTCGGCATTAACCGCCTGCACCTGAGCCTCACTCACGACGAACCTGTGGCCGTGGCTATCGCCACCGCAGAATACCTCAACACCAGCGAACTGGAGCACCTGCGCCGGTTCAACCCCGAAAGCTATCGCATTACCGTGCTCGCCCCAGAGCCCCCAGGCGAAACACCGTAGAAACGTGTGAGGGCACCAGCCTAAGGAGAGGCCATGAAACTCATCTACACCGGCGAAAGCATCCGCGAAGCCGAAAAGCCATACGTGCAGGCACCCGACTATAACGGCTACCTGATGCAGCGCGCCGCCGATGCGCTCGCCGAAGAAGCATACGATACCCTCGTTAGCCACGGGGCGCCGCCGCACAGCGGGCGTGTGCTGCTGCTGGTAGGGCCCGGTAATAACGGTGCCGACACCGTGTATGCGGGGGTGCGGCTGCACCGGCTTGGGTACAGTATTGACGCGGTGCTGTTTGACCCCACGGGGCGTAACCTTGAGCTTATCGCCCGTGAGGCTGGGGAAGGCACCCGGGTGTTGCACACAGAGCAGAGCCTGCGTAATATCTCCGACTACTCATTAATCATTGATGGGATCCTCGGCACCGGTGCGCGCGGGCCTGTGCGCGGGGAAGCGGGGGAGTACCTGGGGTATTTGCGGTCCCTGCAGCAGCTGGGCACACTACCGCCCGTTATCGCCTGTGACATCCCCAGTGGGGTAGACAGCAACGACGGCACCCTGAATGAGCCGTCCCTTGCGGCGGTGCGTACCGTCACCTTCATTGGGCATAAGCTGCCAACTGGCACCGGCACCGCCGAACACTGCGGCAGCATTCGGCTGCACACCCTGGGGGTGCCGCACGCCCTTGATAACACCGAACCGGCGCTGCGGGTGCTAGAGACCAAAGATTACCGTCGTGAGCTTGAGACCCCCACCGTAGAATCACACAAATATACGCGGGGAGTGCTGGGGATGCTCACCGGAACACCCGAATACCCGGGTGCGGCGCTCATGAGTGTTCATGCGGCCATTAACACCGGGGTGGGTATGGTGCGCTTCGGTGTGAATGACGAGAAATTACACGCCCTGATGCTTGCCCACAATCCCGAAACCGTGTGTTTCAGCGGGCCTGCACGCCAGCAGCAGGTGCACGCCTGGGCCGGGGGCAGCGGCACCACGTCGAGCGAGCCTACCAACCGGTACCTCATTGAGGCCCCTGAACCGGCGGTACTTGACGCCGGGGCTGTGGATACCGTGGCGGAGTATTTGCTCACCGGTAAACGCCTCACCGCCCATAAAATACTCACCCCCCACGCCGGTGAGCTGCAGCGGCTGCTGGCGGCGCTCGCTAACGGGCTGACGGGGCGGTGGGCCGAGTTGATGCAGAACACCCCCGCCCCCAGCAGGGACGATATTACCCGTCAGCCGTTGCGGTGGGTGAAAACCGCTGCCGCGCTTACCGGGGCAACCGTTATGCTCAAAGGCGGGTATAGCCTGATCGCCTCGCCCGCAGACACCGTTTACAGTGTGCGCGGGGCTACCGCCTGGTTGGCCACTGCCGGCAGCGGAGACACTCTCACCGGTATTTTAGGGGCACTATTGGCGCAGAAAGTTGCCGCCGCTGCACAGCGCGGCACGCCGCTAGAGGACGACGTCTACGCGCGTGTTGCCGCTTTGGCTGTGTACCTGCATGGCCGCGCGGCCCTCGCCTCATTGGGTGGGCGCAGGGGCCCAGTACCGCCCACACGGGTGGTTCAGAGCCTGCCGCAGGCGATTGCAGAACTGCTGGAGTACTAGCGGTGAGACAGAAAAAATAATGCTGTGCCCGCCAGCTGATATCAGCTGGCAGGCACAGCATCCTAGTCTGCGGCGGCGGTAAGAGACGCCGTTTGTGTGTGATGTTTAGTACGCCCCGTCCTTGGCGAATACGGCGCGTACTGTGCGCGCTAAAATCACGAAATCGGTGGTGAGTGACCAGTTCTCCACATAGTACAAGTCGAGGCGTACCGACTCTTCCCAAGAAAGGTCGCTGCGGCCAGAAACCTGCCACAGCCCCGTAATACCGGGTTTGACCAGCAGACGGCGGTACACCATCTCCTCGTACTTTTCGACCTCTTCAGGCAGCGGCGGACGCGGGCCCACCAGTGACATGTCACCCTTGAACACGTTCCACAGCTGCGGTAGCTCATCGATCGAGTATTTGCGGATAAACCGCCCCACCGGGGTGACTCGCGGGTCGTTCGCCATCTTAAAGAGCAGTCCGTGCCCCTCGTTTTGCGCCGCCAGCTGTTTTTTGATTTCTTCGGCGTCGGTGCGCATCGACCGGAACTTCACCATCTTAAACGGCTGGCCTTTAATACCCACACGCTCCTGGAGGAAGAACACGGGGCCTCTATCGCTCTTCACCACGAGCGCCACAATAGCGAACAGCGGGGAAAGCAGCAGCAGCCCCAGACCCGAGCAGACCACATCAATACTGCGTTTTGCGAAGGCCGAAGCGCCCGTAATACGCGGGGTTGAGACGTGCACCAGCGGCAGACCGTTCAGCGGCTGAATGTGCATGCGCGGGCCCGCCACGTCGGTGGTGGCTGGGGCCATAATCAGTGAGATGCGGGCATCAGCCAGTTTCCACCCCAGCTGCCTCATCTGGTTGGGGGTCAGGTGGTGGCCGTTCGAGACCGCCACCATGTGAATATTGTTCTCCTGCACCGCCTGCATAATCTTGGCGGGGTCGGTGCTGTACCCCAGCACCGGCAGGTTATCGCCAGCAACAACCGTGCCCTGGGGAAGGCCCGGCAGGTAGAACGCGGTGGGGCACAGCCCGGAGGCGATCACGCTCCCCAGCGCCTGGTGCAGGTGACGCCCGGTGATGACGTCGGAGATAATAAGGACGCGGGTGAGCGCGCGGCCTCTTTTACGCCACCGCACTAATCCCTGCCGCAGCAGCCACCGCATAAACGCCAGCGAGATAATGCCCAGCGGGTAGGAAATCAGCATGTACAGGCGGGTGAATTCCACCTTCAAGAAGAAGGCGACAATGATGATCATGCAGAAACAGTAGGTGGTGCCCCGCGTGACAAGCCGGTACTCCTCTGTGCCGAACCCCAGAACCCGCACACTGCGGGAGCCGTTAAATTGCAGGAAAAGCCACCACATGATGATCATGATGATATCTAGGGTGATGTAGTCAAACGGGATGTATTCACGGCCCATGACGCTAAACGGCCAGAGGTTAATGGGGGGAAGATCCACCTGCTCGAAGCCAAACCGGAAAATGTGCGCGCTCACCACGGAGAATACGATCGCTATAAGATCAACCAGGTACAGGGCGTGCACGACTTTCGTGTGCCAGGTTTTCTTCATGACATAGGCGCTATCCCATATTTTCTTAAGGTTGTCTTGAATCCCCAAAATTCAATAACCTTCCCCGGACCGTGGAGCCGATAGACTGGTTCCGCGCCGTGGCGGCAGACCCGCCCGGCGTGAACCTATTGTTTTTGCCAGTGCTGTGTTTGTGTGAGTGAGTGGAAACGCGTTTCAGAAGCCGAACACTGCCGGGGCAGGATCAGGTAACGAGAGAACAGTCGGCTGTCAGCGAAAACGTATCCACTCATTATTTTAGGGCTACAAGGCCCGCGCATATTCACACAAAACCCGTTAAGTTGAGTGAAGTCGGTCACAGGACGTGCGTGTGGTGGGGAGACAGCGCCGCATAACGCCTGCTGGCGCGGAAGGCAGGTGCGGGTACTCGCTGCGGCAGGCAGCGCCCGCAGGGGCCTAAAAGCAGCAGTGCGTGAGGTGCGCTGGTACATCTTCTTAGTCTATCCGCTCATGCTTATAAGTCATGAGTCAGGAACGAAAACCGGTCAGTTCAGCCCGGTCGAGCACAAAATCAATCAGCGGTTCGTAACGATTCGGCGGAACATTATCATCCATCGGAACACACACCGGTAAATCACCCTGCTCCGCGGCAATAAACAGCCCCGGGTCGTTACAGTCGGCAATACCGAGCGTCGGCAGCTTCTGCTGCGATGCCGCATACCCCGCCATCCCGTGATCGGAAACCACAAGATCGGGCAGCTCGCCGCGCTCACGAAGCTGGGCGAGGGCGATGCGCATCGGCCCGGGGAAATGCGTGTGCTGCAGGTTCCCGTACTGCTCAAACATCACCACACCCATGATCTGGCGGATATCGCCGTCCAAAAACCGCTCACCCTGCTCAATACGCAGCACCGTGGCCTCGGCGCGTTCGGCGACGCGCGCCAGCTCAGCATAAATGGGGAAAAGCCCGGCGGGATGACCGGTGGCGAACAGGATTTTCTGGCGGGCACGTACCGCATCACCAAAAATACGGGCATACTCTTCGAGAGCATCAATGCACTGGGCGGAACCAATCGTATCTTGCCCCTGAATATGCGAGCGGTCAGGGTTCAGGCCAGCACGGCGTACCATAACTTCAAAAACTTCGTCGTAGGTCCAATCCTTTGACCAGTTCACCCCGAATTCGAGGTGCTCATTATGATCAAGGAAACCTTGAATATGCGAAAGGTTATTCTCGCGTGGGGTGGCAACATCACCCGTGATACGGGCGGAATCAAGGTAAGCGGCGAACTCGTGCCGGGTCATAGGGAATGTCATGGGTACAGTGTAGCTAATGGAGATGGGGTTCCCTGGTGAGACGAGCGCGGCCGGTTAGCTCACTGCGGAGAGCGCATCTGCATACGCCGCCAGAGTTTTCTGTGCCGTAGCCTCCCAGCTGAAGGAGCGCGCCCGCGCCGCCGCCTGCGCCCCCAGGGTGAGCCGAAGCCGCGGGGCACGAACCATACGCTCAATGGCCACCGCCCAATGCTGCGGGGTACGCGGGGCTACCAGTAAACCGGAGACATGGTTCTCGACCGCATACCTCAGCCCATCAACGTCGGAGGCCAGCACCGCCGCACCAGCGGCCTGAGCCTCTAAAGCCACCAGCCCGAACGACTCGGATGAGGACGGGGAAGCCACAATATCGGCCCGCCGGAAGATCTGCGCCAGCTCACTCGCCGGAACAGGGGGCCGTAAATGCACCCGGTCCGCCACCTGCAGCTGCGCGGCGCGCTGAAGGAGCAGCTGTTCATAGTCGGAGTTGGAACGGCCAATAATATCGAGTTCAACCAGCAGGTCATCAGGGAGCAGCCCCAGTGCCTCGACCAGCAGGTGCGGGCCTTTAAGCGGCTGGGGCCTGCCCGCAAAAACGATACGGGAGCGAGTATCCGACCCCTCATTCTCGGCGTGTACGCCCGCAACGGGGCAGAAAATACTCGTATCAACCCCCGGAGTAATCACCCGCAGCCGTGAAGGGTCAGCCCCGTAGTACCCCTGCAGCTGGTCGGCCTCAACCGGGGTGTTCGCGATAATGAGGTTTGCCTCGGCAATAATGCGGCCCTCTTCAGCTCGCCGGTACCCCGGCTCCGCAGGCTCGTTGGCACCACGATGCGCATCCTTCGCCGCCGCCGTAGTATGCGGGGTAAAAAGAACCGGAACGTTCGTTCTGCTGCCTGCGGTGGCTGTTGCATAGTGTGCCGCAGCGCTTAGCGCGGCAACACCCGAAAGCCAATAGTGCGCGTGGATCAGCTGCGGTGCCCACTGTGCCGCCTCCACCGCCGCCTGCGCAAAACCGCCGGTGAACTTCGGCAAATCATTCTTCGTGGCCCCGCGCGTTCCCGAAACCGGCACATAGTGCACGCGACACCGCGGATGCTCAGGGGCCGCCGAGCGCTCTGCCGCCCCATCCCCAAAATCCAGGGTAAAAACCTCAATACGCAGGGTGGGGTCGGCGGCGAGCATTGCCTCCACCGAACGCGCAATGTACACATTCATGCCCCCGGCATCGCCGCTGCCAGGCTGAGCAAACGGGTCGGTGTGCATTGAAAAAACATGCACCACGCGGGCGGCGGTCTCAGAGGAAACGCAGGAGGGCGGGATTGAAATACTCACTCGCACAGTCTACCGCGCCGCAACGCACCCATCCCAAAGAACACCTGCACCCAAGACGGCATACCGGCACATAGCCAGCGCACAGCCAGCACTTACACTCCGCCCAGCCGTATTGTGCATGATGGAAGAAACCCCGCACGGTAGAAAAACCCTGAAAAACGCGGTGACTAGGGCGTATGACCGCCGGGGGGAGTCCACGATAAAATGTAAAGACACCGGCGTACACCGCCCAGCAGGTCACCTAAAGGCACAACTAAACCGAGGTACAGAGAATGAACACCCCCGAAAGCGCCATTCCCGGAACCCCCATCGCCAACGTCCAGCTGCAACCCGGCGAAGCCGAACGAGCCGCCATTATCGATCTGAGCGCTGTTGAACATAACGTGCGCACCCTCAAACACCGTATTGGTGAGCGGCAGCTCATTGCCGTTGTCAAAGCCGACGCCTACGGGCACGGCGCCTACCCGGTTGCCCGTTCCGTTCTTGAAGCGGGCGCCGACATGCTCGCGGTGGTGCACGTCTCCGAAGCTCTTGAGCTGCGTTCCGAAGGTATAGAGGCACCCATTATTGCGTGGCTCCACACACCTCGCACCGACTTTGAGGAAGCCATCGAAGCAGATGTTCGCCTGGGTGTATCTGGCTGGGATTTGGAAGCGATCGCCATTGCCGCAGCCAAACTGCGCATGCGTGCCATAGTGCACCTTAAGGCCGATACCGGGCTGGGCCGTAACGGCTCCACCGACACCGAATGGCCTGCCCTTATCTCCCGCGCCGCCGAGCTTGAAGCCGCCGGGCTGATCCGAGTGGAGGGCATTTTTACGCACTTCGCCGTGGCCGATGAACCCGAACGCGCCGAGACCGCGCAGCAAACCGAGAAGTTTAATAAATTCGTAGCCGCCGCCCGCGCCGCCGGGCTCACCCCCGACCTCATCCACTTGGCGAACAGCCCCGCCACCCTCACCGGAGCATCCGAAGAGTACAACACCCCTGAGGCTGTGCTTGGTAATGCTGTCCGCTGCGGGCTGGCTATCTACGGGCTTTCACCGTTGGCGGGGGTGAACGCTCAGCAGCTGGGGCTGCGCCCCGTCATGACCCTCACCGGGTATGTGAGCGCCGTCAAGGAGGTACCCGCCGGGCAGGGCGTTTCGTACGGGCTGCGGTACACCACCGACAAGCCCACCACCCTCGCGCTCATCCCGCTCGGCTACGCCGACGGTGTGCCGCGCATTGCCGCGAACGCCCCGGTGCGTATTTACCCGCGGGACGCCGAGGCGAAAACCTACCGTGTGGTTGGCCGCATCGCCATGGACCAGCTGGTGGTAGACCTTGGCGAGCCGGGGCTTTCCAACCCGGAACTTGGCTACCTGGGTGCGCGGGCGGTCCTGTTCGGTGCCAGCCCCAACCCGCCCGTGGAGGAGTGGGCTGAGGCCTCCGAGACCATTAACTATGAGGTTGTTACCCGCATCTCTTCACGCGTGATCCGTATCTATAGCGGCGGCACCTGGATCGAACGCGAAATTGATGTGCTGCACTCCTTGGACGAAGCGCTCAAAGACATAGACACCAGTGTCCCCGAAGGTGCACAGTAATGCACGCCGCTGAGGCTATAGACCTTGAGGTGACAGACCCGGCGCACACGCGCCGACTCGCCCACGCCCTCGCCCGGATGCTGCGCGCCGGGGATGTGCTGCTGCTCTCGGGTGAGCTGGGGGCTGGGAAAACCACATTTACCCGCTCATTAGGGGAGGGGCTTGGCGTGCGTGAAGGGGTTATTTCGCCCACATTCGTGCTCTCACGCGTGCACCCTAACCTGCCGGACGGTCCCAGAGCTGGCGGGCCTGACCTGGTGCATGTGGACGCCTACCGGCTCTCAAGCGCCGAAGAACTTGACGACCTCGACCTGGAGTTTTCCCTGGACACCTCGGTGACTGTTATCGAATGGGGGCGCGGCAAGGCCGAGCACCTGAGCGATTCACGCCTGGAACTGGACTTTACCCGGCTGCACGGCGCCCACACGGCCCTGGAATACGCCACCAGGGAGCAGGGCGAATTCGACTGGGACGCGCAGGATCACGCAGACACAGACACCCCGGAGGCCCGCCTGCTGCGGGTGCGCGCCATTGGGCCCCGCTGGGAGGGGCACGCTGCACATGAACTGTACCGCGCCCTGCAGCAGGCGTAACGTTCACACCATTCAGGGGAGCAGGTGCACAAAGACCGGCAGTGCACGCTCTGCTGACTGGGGCGGCGGGCGCGTTAGAATTGATGGGTGCTAGTACTTGCCCTTGATTCATCAGCTACCGCATCCGTAGCGCTTGCCCGCATCGACAGTGACGCACCGGGTGCGAGCGCAGAGATTCTCGCCAGTTACGAGAGCGAAGACACCCGCTCCCACGCCGAGGTGATGGCCCCCTACGCTGCACAGGTTTTAGCCGATACGGGGCTGGACGGCGCCGCCGTGGATGCGGTGCTCACCGGCACCGGGCCGGGCCCGTTCACCGGGTTGCGCGCCGGTATTATGACCGCCCGCACTCTCGGGTTTGCTTGGAATAAACCCGTATATGGGCTTATGAGCCTGACTGCCATAGTAGAACGAGCGTTCGCTGACGGTGCTTTCCGTGACTCCCGGACGGCGGCCAATAGCGGTATGAACCGGGCGGCGGTTGAGACGCTAGTTGCCTCGGATGCCCGCCGCCGTGAAATCTACTGTGCGCTTTTTGCCGTCACTGAGAATGGCTATTCGCTCGCCTCGGGCCCGTCGGTTGGGCCCGCCCACCAGACCCATGCACCCGCATACGATCCGTCAGATCCCGCCGCACCCGCACTAGGGTACGGGGCTGGGCTGTACACCGAGGCACTGGCCGCCTCCGGCTGGAATGTGCTCAAAGACTACGCCCACCTGCACCCCACCGCAGCGGACTTGGTGAAAGCTGCGGCGCGGTGCGGGGTAAAAAATCTCAGCCGCGATACGCAGGCGCTGTACCTGCGTGAATCGGATGCGAAAGTACCGGCTGCCATGCTTGCCCGCACCGCCAGCGCCCAGCCCCCGCATGGGCAGCAGAATACAGGCAAGCCACAGAAAACACGCGGGCAGCAGCCCGCCCCAGCAGCACCCGCACGGGAGCAGTAATGTCGCCGACCTCAGACCACCCGGAACCGCAGCTGCCCACCCGCCTGGGGGAAGACACTACCCTGCGGGCCGCACAGCTGCAGGACGTGCCCGACCTGCACACCCTTGAAACCCGGCTTTTCCCGGCAGACGCCTGGGCTCTTGACATGTTCCTGGCCGAAGTAGGGCACCCCACCCGCAGCTACTATGTGCTCGAGCATGGCACCGGCTCTGGCCCCAGCATTATCGGCTACTGCGGGGTGATGGTCGTGGGCGATACCGCCGATGTGCAGACCATTGCCGTGCTGCCCGAGCATGAAGGGAACGGGTACGGCCGCGCCATGCTAGAGACCATGCACACCCGCTCCCGCCAGCAGGGGGCCGAACGCATCCTGCTGGAGGTGCGCGCCGACAACCCGCGCGCCCAACGACTCTACCGGCGTAACGGGTACACGCGTATTCACGTGCGGCCCCGCTACTACGACGACGGCACTGACGCGCTCATTATGCTCAAAGAACTCACGGCACCCACCGTGCCGGTGGCGACCGTACACCCACCCGCCACCGGTGAACACCCCACAGCACCGCACACTGCAAAGGACAGCACCCCATGACAGCTACTGAACCACTCGTTCTGGGCATCGAATCCTCCTGCGACGAGACCGGCATCGGTATTGTTCGCGGCTCGAAACTTCTGACCAACACCATCTCCTCCTCCATGGAAGAGCACGTGCGGTTCGGTGGTGTTATCCCAGAAATCGCTTCCCGTGCGCATCTGGAGGCCATGCTCCCGGCCTTGGAGAAGGCCCTGACTGAGGCGGGAGTGAGCCTTGGTGATATTGATGCGATCGCCGTGACCGCTGGCCCGGGACTGGCCGGGGCGCTCATGGTGGGTGTGGCGGCGGCGAAAGCGCTCGCGGTGGCCACCGGCAAACCGTTGTATGGGATTAACCACCTGGTGGCGCATGTTGGGGTGGGGCTTCTGGACGATAACGGCACCAGTGACGGGGCGCGCCTGCTGCAGAACGCCGAAGCTGGCGGGCTGGGGGCGTTGCTGGTCTCGGGCGGGCACACCGAGATTTTGCAGGTGCGTGACATTACATCGGATGTGCGCCTGCTGGGGGCTACCCTGGATGATGCCGCGGGGGAGGCATACGATAAGGTTGCGCGCCTGCTGGGGCTTGACTACCCGGGCGGCCCCGCTATTGATCGTGCTGCGAAGGATGGTGACCGCACGGCGTTCACTTTCCCGCGGGGGCTCTCGGCGCGTAAATTCATGGGAAGCGCCGAAGAGCCGGGTCAGCACCGCTACGATTTTTCGTTTTCGGGCCTGAAAACGGCGGTTGCGCGCGTAGTTGAGGGGCTCACCGCGCGCGGCGAGACGGTTCCGGTGGCTGATATTGCGGCGTCTTTCCAAGAGGCTGTGGTGGATGTTATTACGAAAAAAGCGACGCTTGCCTGCACCGAGCAGGGGATGGATACTCTGCTGCTGGGCGGGGGCGTGGCGGCGAATTCGCGGCTGCGGCAGCTGCTGGCGGCACGGTGCGCTTCTGCGGGGGTGCGCCTGATTATTCCCAAGTTCACCCTGTGCACAGATAACGGGGCGATGGTTGCGGCCCTTGGGGCGCAGCTGGTGGCGGCTGGGCGTGAGCCTTCGGGGGTCGGGTTTACCGCGGATTCATCGCTTCCGGTGACGACGGTCTGCCTGTAGACCCGTGTTCTGCTGTCTGTTGCCAGCACAGGCACGTGTGCGGGTGGTGTGGGTACCACATGCCGCTAGTTGAAAAAACCTTCAAGTGAAATATTCATCTTAACCCACAACGGTTATAAAAGCCCATGTCAGTACCTTTAAGGTTACAATTCTTCTTAAACGCTCATTAATGATAAATCTAAGGTTTATATTGTATTTTCCTGCGCGTTTGGCGTGTTTAAGGAGTGTAACCACATGAAAATGATGAGGAAGCTAGGCACAGCCCTCTCAGCAGTGAGTATCGTGGCGGCCTCGTGTATCACCACAGCTCCCGCCGTGGCGGATGATGAAAACCAGCAGGCACCCTGCCAAGATGTTGAGGTTGTTTTTGCGCGCGGCTCCGGGCAGCCTCTCCTAGCGGATGTGGAGTCCGAGGCGGTCGGTGAGCAGAAAGCGGACAAGGCGAAACATGTCAAAGAGGCGAAACATGTCAAAGAACTTGCCGCATCCAATGCGCAGACACTAGGTCTGACCCAAAACTTCTACGAACTGGGCACACGCCATATTAATGGTGCCCACTACCCGGCCCACCCGATTCAAGGATTCACCTCCCTACTGAACGCGGGGTATAAGGCCGAGGGCAGCCGGTACTTCTCCTACGAGCAGAGCGTGAACGAGGGCGTGCGGGAAGGGGTGGGGTACCTGCAGCAGCGTATGAGCCAGTGCCCCAACAGCCAGTACGTTCTGGGCGGCTACTCCCAGGGTGCGCAGGTGATGGGGGACGTGTATGGGCAGCTCACAGATGAACAACGCAGCAAGGTAGCTTTTAATGCGTTCTTTGGTGACCCCAAACTGAACCTTCCCGAAGGGCGGTCCGTGGCGGGAGAACACCCCGTCTTTGACGGGCGGGGAATTTCGCCGTGGCGGCGGCAAAGTCCCGCACCCGCAACCGCGCAAGGATCCTTAGGGGCGCGCACCCCCTACCTGCCCGCAGGGGAGCAGAACACCGGCTCATGGTGCCTGGCCAACGACTACGTGTGCGGCTCCACGAAGGTGCTCATGGGGTTCAGTCGTGAAAACGGGCACATGCTGTACGCACAGGCAAACGGGCCGATTGATGAGGCCCTGCGGGAAGCCTTCTCACGTGTGGGTCAGCGGCGGGGTGTGGAAGATGCCGCCGCTCGGCTGACCCCCGCCGGTAGCGGCCCGGTTGTGAACCTGCCAGCGGATGAGTACTACGCCCCCGTGGGGCACACGGTACGCCTTGACGCGGGAGCATCCTACTCGGCGGGCTCAAAAATTGTGCGCTGGGACTGGGATATTGACGGCGACGGCGTGTACGAGACACACGATGGCGCGGCCGTAATGGAGCACTCCTACTCGGCGCAGGGTGACTACACCGTGAAGGTGCGCGCCACCGACAGCAAGGGTGCGGTGACCGAACGGCAAGTGACGGTGCACGCGGGCACCACCACCGGCATCCCGACACTGCCGGAGGCTGCGGCCACAGTGAGCGGGGAACGCAACGGCACCGAGGCGACCCTGCGTTGGAGTGCTGCGAAAGCACCTGAACTTGGTTGGCAGATCACCGTAAACGGGTTCCCCGTTGGGGTGTACACTTCCAATACCGCTGAGGCTGTTGTGACGGGGCTGGATGCCTCCCGCGATGTAGAGATCGGGGTGGCTCCCGTCTCGGCGCAGGGCATAGCGGGTGAGGTGAAAACCTTCACGTTTAAGGCTCAGGGCGGCAGCACTCCCGGCGGGTCTGCTCCTGGCGGTTCTTCCGTACCTGGTGGGTCTGTTCCCGCAGAGGCGGCAGCCTAGCCGCAGCCTCTTTTCGGCTCTCTGCGCGCGGCTGCTCCCCGCTGGCGTACCCTGCGGAGTACTCTGTGTATTCCTTCTGGTAATGCCTGAACCGGGGTGCGCTGCGCGCAGTGTAAGGGAAACGGGCTACCGTAGCGGCGGCTGCTTTGCCTGCTCCGCAAGATCACGCATCACCTCACGGAACGACCCGGTCTGCGCCAAGACACGCCGCTGCCTGTCGGCGCCAGTACCCTCAGTGAGGATACGCCGCATCTGCTCCAGTTCGGGCAGGCACTCCAAATCCTCAGCGACCGGCCGCAGCATATCCAGAAGATCCTTCAGCTCATCCCGCAGCGGGCGAACCTGCGGCTCGTTAGAAACCACCACCTGCGCATCCAGCCCGTACCGGGCCGCACGCCACTTATTCTCCTGGGCATGCCACGGGTCCAGCACCTGCACCCGCTCACCCGCATCAAACCGGCGTGAAAAATACTCCACCAAACACTGGGTGAGCGCCACAATACCGGCCACATCCGGCAAAGACGCCAAACCGTCGCAGTAGCGCATCTCGACTGTGCCGTAGTGCGGTACAGGCCGCACATCCCACCGGTCCTCGCTCACATCTTCAATAGCGCCGGTCGCCACCTGCGAATCAAGATACGCCGAGTACTGCTCCCACGTCTGAAAAGAAAACGGCAGCCCATTCGAGGGCAGCTGCTGGTACAGCATGGTGCGGTGCGAAGCGTACCCGGTGTCAATACCCTCCCAGAACGGCGACGACACCGAGGGCGCCAGCAGGTGCGGGCAGTAGTTAGTGAGCGCATCCACCACCGCCAGGGCCTTCTGCGGCGAATCAACACCCACATGCACATGCACCCCAAAAATGATCATGTGCCGGCCCCAGTACTGGGCACGGTTCACCACCCGCTGGTAGCGGTCCTTATTAACCACCGTCTGCTGCGCCCACCGAGAATACGGGTGAGTTCCCGCGCAGAAAAAGTCCAGGCCCAGCTCATCACAGATAGGTCGCAGCGCGTCGACGGCTTCAGCAAGCTGACGGCACGACTCGGCGACGGTGGTGCACACCCCGGTAATAACCTCCAGGGTATTATTCAAAAATTCGCCGGTCACATGCACCGACTCGGTCGAGGGAACCAGCAGATGCGGGTGCCGCTCACCCAGGCGTGCCAGCACCTGCTCGGCACGCGGGGCGAGCTCGCCATCTGTTTTATTGGTCAGCGCGAGCTCCCACTCCACGCCGATTGTGGACTGGGGCGAGTGGGCAAAAGCTACCATTTCTCTCCTGACGGTGACAACTGCAATTATTTTACGCGGTGCAGCTCACTTTCACCGCCATTTGGGTAATGTATGACTAAAAACGACAGTACCGCTGGGCGCAGCGTCACAGTGTGTAACACGGGCGCGGGTGCTCTTTCGGTACCGCAAAGACCCGCGTCTCAGATAACGGATGCACCCAAGCGGCAGCCCCGCACAGAACCCTATACAGGGTGAAACCGCCACCGGCTCATCCTACTGCACGCACCACCTGCACCTTATACGGGCCAGCAAACCAGCCCGCTCCGGTGAGACCACCTGGTTCACTCCGCCACGCCCAGCGGCCGCACCCACCAGCCCACATGCTCCGTCCGCGCAGCATCCTCACCAGAGCCGCCAACGCGGGTAAAAACCAGGGTCGCAGGCTTATACTCGCCCTTCTTCTTTTTCACCCCAGCCAGCAGGGCCGCCCGCAGCTTCTCAGGCACAATATCCACCCCGCGTTTTTTGATGGTCACGGCGTTAATACCGTGCTCACGCACCCAACGTTTTAGCTGCTTCTGACCCACCGGAACCCGCTCAAGCACCTCATAGCAGGCGGCGAACTCCGCGTATGAGGCTGGCAGCGGGTGCTCAGCAGAAAGATAAGCGATACGCGGGTCAATACGATGCGCACCCACCGCACACGCAAAATCATGCACCAGCTGCGCCCGAATCACAGCCCCGGAAGGCTCATACAGGTACCCGCCCGCCACCGGCAGCCCCGCACCGTCATCAGGTGCCGCCAACGGTGCAGCCGCACCAAGAGGCTCAGCGGAGGTCATCTCGCCCAGCACCTCGCCCGCATCCCCCACAATTGTTGCCGCCCGCGCCACCGATTCACGCGCCGCCGCATTAAACCAGAGCACCAGCTCAACCACAGACCCGGCGTGCTGCACCCACTGCGCCTCAACACGCGGCTGCAGGTTCGCCGCACCAGCAATATCCTCCGGGGAGGGGATCGCCTCATGCGCGGTGCCTGGCCCAAGTTTAACCCCCATCGGTACGCCCAGCCGTGCCAGGGACAACACAAACGAAAACGGTGGGGAGAACGCCTCAGGATCAAAAATACGTTCGGTACGGGCCTTCTTCGCACCCTCCAACTCGCGGCGTGCCGGGTCGCACCAGATACCCTGCACCGGCTCCCCAGCGGCTGTACACAGTGCCCCGTGCTCATAGTCCGTCACATCACCCACCAGCACACGCGACTGCCCGTATGAGGCCAGGTTATGGGCCGCAAATGAGGCGGTGACGGGGTCACGCTCAACCGAGACAGTTGCCAAACCGGCGGACGCGAACGCCACCGAATCCGCACCAATACCGCACCCCAGATCGGCTACCGAACCCACCTGTGCTTTCAGAAAACGCCGCGCATGGTACCGGGCAACAGGGGAGCGGGTGGACTGCTCAAAGCCCTCCTCCGTCAGCAGCAGATGGCGGGCGCGCTCGCCGAATTTGGCCTCGGCGCGGGTGCGGGTTTTTACCAGGGTCAGGATGGCTGCCGACTCCTCAGGCGTAAAACCTTGTGCACGTAAGGCAGCGGCATCGGTGAGGGAACGGGAAGGATCATAGGGGTACAGCTCATCAGCGGCCTGTAGCGACTGCGGGGTGAAAGGCGGCACGGGTGGGTTCGTGAAACCCAGCGGCGCGCCGGATGCGGTGAAATCTGCCATATCTTCAAGTGTAGTGTGCCTGTGCGCCGCAGGGTCATGCCCGGTGTGATGCAGAACGTGGGGTGGTGGCCGTATCGGTCTGTGCGCATTCCCCCTTGCGCGAAATGCCGCCGAACGCGGCGGGTCTTTCTTGACCGGTGCGCGGCGGGATTCTAAAGTTGAACTAGTGCTCTGGCGGGCGCAGAAAAAACGCGCTATCACGCCGGCGAAAACACCTTAAGAATGTAATGCATAAGGAGAAAACCTCTCATGGCAATTAAGCCCCTCGAAGACCGAGTTGTTGTCAAACTAGAGCAGGCTGAGCAGACCACCGCATCCGGTCTGGTTATTCCCGAAACCGCCAAGGAAAAGCCTCAGGAGGCTCGCGTGGTGGCTGTAGGCCCCGGCCGCATCGACGATAAGGGCAACCGTGTTCCCGTTGATATTGCTGAAGGCGACGTTGTGGTGTTCTCCCGCTACGGCGGTACCGAGGTGAAGTACCAGGGTGAAGAGTACCTGATCCTTTCCGCCCGTGACGTTCTGGCGATCGTCGACTAATTTCGTGAAGTAACCGGATGCGCCGCCACACCCTGGCGGCGCATCCGCGTAGCTGGGCCCGCACGGTACTTACCGGTGGGCGTACCAGAAGAACAGCCATATAAGGAGTAACGAAATTCATGGCTAAACAGCTTGAATTCAATGATGCCGCCCGCAAATCCCTGCAGGCCGGTGTTGATAAGCTTGCCGACACGGTGAAGGTTACCCTCGGCCCGCGCGGGCGTAACGTGGTGCTTGATAAGCAGTGGGGCGCACCGGTTATTACGAACGATGGCGTCTCCATCGCCCGTGAAGTCGAACTGGAAGACCCCTACGAAAACCTGGGTGCGCAGCTCGCTAAAGAGGTAGCCACCAAGACGAACGACGTTGCCGGTGACGGTACGACCACCGCAACCGTACTGGCGCAGGCACTCGTGAATGAGGGGCTGCGCAACGTAACAAGCGGTGCGGCACCCGCGGAGGTGAAGCGCGGTATTGAGGCCGCCGTTGAGAAGGTCTCGGAGCGTCTGCTTCAGGATGCCCGCGAGGTACAGGGCCCAGAAGTTGCACATGTTGCTGCTATTTCGGCTCAGTCCGACCAGATCGGCGAGCTCTTGGCATCTGCTTTTGAGAAGGTCGGTCAGGACGGCGTCATTACCATTGAAGACGGCTCGTCTACCGAGATTGAGCTTGACATTACCGAGGGTATGCAGTTCGACAAGGGCTACCTTTCGCCTTCGTTCGTGACCGATGCCGAGCGCGGCGAAGCGGTTCTTGAAGATAGCCTCATTCTGCTCTACCAGGGTAAGATCTCCACGGTTGCCGAGATTATGCCCCTGTTGGAGAAGGTTGTACAGGCGAAGAAACCGCTGACCATTATCGCCGAAGACGTTGATGGTGAAGCGCTGTCTACCCTCGTGGTGAATAAGCTCCGCGGAACTCTCGACGTTGTGGCGCTTAAGGCTCCCGGATTCGGCGATCGCCGCAAGGCTATTATGCAGGATCTCGCCATTCTGACCGGCAGCATCGTGATTACCCCCGAACTGGGTATCGACCTGGCTCAGGCAACTCTCGAAGAAACCGGTTCGGCGCGCCGGGTGACCGTCACCAAGAACACCACCACGATTGTGGACGGCGGCGGCGGCAAGGAAGCGGTTGAAGACCGTGTGCAGCAACTGCGCCGAGAGATCGAGGCCGTAGAGTCCGAATGGGACCGCGAGAAGCTCAAGGAACGCCTAGCGAAACTCGCCGGTGGCGTGGGCGTGATCAAGGTGGGTGCGGCAACCGAGGTTGAGGCTAAGGAACGTAAGCACCGCATCGAAGACGCTGTGTCTTCTACCCGCGCGGCTCTTGAAGAAGGCATCGTATCCGGCGGCGGTTCGGCGCTGGTTCACGCCCTGAAATCGCTTGACGGTTTTGAACTCGACAGTCACGACGCGAACGTGGGCGTGCAGATTGTGCGCCGCGCCCTGGTGCAGCCGCTGCGTTGGATTGCCGAAAACGCCGGTTATGACGGTTACGTGGTGGCCGCGAAGGTTGCTGAGCAGCCCGCCGGTCACGGCTTTAACGCCAAAACCGGCGAGTATGAGGACCTGTTCCAGGCGGGCGTGATCGACCCGGTGAAGGTCACTCGCTCGGCGCTGCAGAACGCATCCTCCATTGCAGCACTGGTGCTCACCACTGAGACCCTGGTGGTGAACAAGCCCGAAGAGGACGACGAGGACGAATAACCTCATAAAAGCCTGTGCCCCGCGGATTACGGTTCGCGGGGCACAGGCTTATTCACCCTGCTGATGCCTCTGGGTCCGGCTCACCCCAGGCGGCGCACCGACACAGAACCACCGTCCGGCAAAGACCATGCACGCGGTTTACTATAGATATACGACTGAACTAAATCTCCTTGAGTTCCACGGTTGTGAAAGGTAAAGAATGACCACCCCCACCGCCCTGTCAGAAGACCCCTTCGGCTTCACCGGCCTCACCTACGACGACGTTCTGCTTCTTCCCGGAAACACTGATGTTATTCCCTCTGACGCAGACACCACCACCCGGCTCTCTAAACGCATTACTCTGGGCACCCCCATTATTTCTGCGGCGATGGATACCGTCACCGACTCGCAGATGGCGATCGCTATTGCGCGCCTGGGCGGGCTGGGCGTGATCCACCGCAACCTCTCCATTGAGGATCAGGCGGCGCATGTGGACCGGGTGAAACGCTCCGAATCGGGCATGATCACTAACCCCGTGACCATTGGTGCGGATGCGAGCATCGACGAATACGATAAGCTATGCGGCTACTACAAGGTTTCGGGCCTGCCGGTGGTGAGCGAGGACGGTGTGCTGGAAGGCATTATCACCAACCGTGACATCCGTTACCTTTCCCGCACCGACTACGCCGACATATATGTGCGCGACATTATGACCCCCATGCCGTTGGTCACCGGTACGCCCGGGCTGACCAAGGATGAGGCGTTTACCCTACTGTCAAAGAATAAGATTGAGCGCCTTCCCCTGGTGGATGCGGCCGGTAAACTGGCCGGGCTGATCACCCTCAAAGATTTTGTGAAAACCGAGCAGTACCCGCGCGCCACCAAAGATGAGGACGGGCGCCTGCGGGCCGGTGCAGCAATTGGTTTCTTCGGTGACGGGTATGAGCGGGCCATGACCCTCATCGAGGCGGGCGTGGACGCACTCTTCGTTGATACCGCCAATGGCCACTCCCAGGGTGTGCTTGATATGATTGCCCGGCTGAAAAAAGACCCCGCTGCGGCGCATGTTGATGTGATTGGCGGCCAGGCGGCAACACGCGCAGGCGCGCAAGCCATCATTGATGCGGGCGCGGATGCTGTGAAAGTTGGTGTGGGCCCCGGGTCGATCTGCACCACCCGCATTATTGCTGGTGTTGGCGTACCGCAGATTACCGCCATTAATGAGTCTGCTAAGGCAGCTATCCCCGCAGGTGTTCCGCTCATCGCCGACGGCGGTATGCAGCATTCGGGTGAGATTGGTAAGGCCCTGGTTGCGGGCGCCGACTCCGTAATGCTGGGCTCGCTGCTGGCGGGAACCGCTGAGGCCCCCGGCGATCTGATTTTTATGAACGGTAAGCAGTTCAAGTCGTACCGTGGCATGGGCTCCCTGGGGGCTATGCAGACCCGCGGCGCCCACAAGTCGTACTCGAAGGACCGTTACTTCCAGTCGGATGTGTCCAGTGAGGAGAAGCTCATCCCCGAGGGTATTGAGGGGCAGGTTCCGTACCGTGGTCCGCTCTCTGCGGTGCTGCATCAGCTGGAAGGCGGCCTGCGCCAGACCATGTTCTACGTGGGTTCACGCACCATTGAGGAGCTTAAGACTAAAGGCAAGTTTGTGCGCATCACCCCGGCGGGTTTGAAAGAATCGCACCCGCACGACATTATGATGACCGTTGAGGCACCGAACTACCGCCGCTAAACTTTTTGCCGCGCCCGTACCGTAGCCTGACGATGGTGCAGCACCATCGTGGGCTGGGGTGCGGGGCGGTGCCATTCCGTAGGGAGAAACCCGGAAGGAAAAACATGTCTGATATTCAGATTGGGCTCTCGAAGAGTGCCCGCCGCACCTATGCGCTTGACGATGTGGCGCTGGTGCCTACCCGCCGCACCCGTGACCGCCGCGACGTGGACACCTCGTGGCAGATTGACGCTTTCAGGTTTGACACCCCCATTGTGGGGGCACCCATGGACTCGGTAATGTCCCCGAAGACCGCGATCGCGCTCGGGCAGCTGGGCGGGCTGGGCGTGCTGAACCTGGAGGGCCTGTGGACCCGGTATGAGGACCCGCAGCCGCTGCTGGACGAGATCGCTGAGCTTCCTGAGGCTGACCCGGCATCATCTACCCGACGTATGCAGCAGATCTACGCCGAGCCGATTAAGCCTGAGCTGATTACCGCACGCCTTGAGCAGATCCGTGATTCGGGAGTTATTGTGGCGGGTTCGCTCACCCCGCAGAACACCCAGGAGCACTACGAGACGGTGGTGCAGGCCGGGGTGGACGTGTTCGTGATTCGCGGCGCGTCGGTCTCTGCGGAGCACATCTCAACCTCGCATGAGCCGCTGAATTTAAAGAAATTCATTTACGAGCTGGATGTGCCGGTGATGGTTGGCGGTGTGGCCGGGTATTCGCAGGCTAAACACCTGATGCGTACTGGTGCCGCCGGTGTGCTGGTAGGGTTCGGCGGCGGTTCGGCAATGACCACCCGCAAGGGGCTGGGTATTTCCGCCCCAATGGCAACCGCTATCGCCGATGTTGCTGCGGCTCGTTCGGACTACCTGGACGAATCCGGCGGGCGGTATGTGCATGTGATTGCCGACGGCGGGCTTAGCCGCTCCGGGGACCTCGTGAAAGCGCTGGCCCTGGGGGCGGACGCGGTCATGATCGGCGCACCGTTAGCTCGCGCATCTGAGGCGCCGGGCCAGGGCTGGTACTGGGGCAATGAGGCGCATTCGCGGGACTTCCCGCGCGGGGTGCGCACCCCCCTGGGCGTGGTTGGAACTCTCGAAGAGGTGCTGTATGGGCCCTCGCACCATGTGGATGGTACCCGCAATATTGTGGGCGCCCTCAAACGCGCAATGGCGAACTGCGGCTACCTGGATTTGAAGAAATTCCAGAAGGCAGAGATGACGATTGTGCCCGAATACCGGGGATAACCGCGGGCAGTCGCATTCCGTTGAGAACGCCAGAACCGAACGAACATTCTCTTTGCTAAAGTGATGCGCCCCCACTGGTGAAATACCCGGTGGGGGCGCATTGTGCTGTTCCGAGTCAGGCATGGAAGCTGGGTACATGACCATACGCGGGGCATAAGCGAGCAGAATCCCCTAGCATGAATAGGGTAGGTGGGTAATACGCCGGTGAGCGTGGTGCTGTACCGAAGAAACTGGTCGGGCGAACTGATATGGGGAATGCATAGTTATGAGTGCGCAAGAGATGGACGCAGAGAAGGCCTTCGAGCGGTTCGAGTCCATGCTGCAAGACTGGCTGCGTGACAGCGGCGGGACCCGCATCGACATCGACTACCACGCCATCCACCGCACTGGACACATCATCAACTGGCTGACGATTGACGGTCAGCGCAAGAGCATACTGTTTCCCGCGAAGCTGGACTTCACCATGTACAAACTTCGTCCGGCTCAGGTGGACGCCCATCGGGGTGCCTGGCTGTACTCGCACCTGTGGATGGAGGCCTCGGACGGTGTGCTGCATCAGGAGTCGGACTGGATGCGTGAGCCGGTTATTCGCGGCGAGCTCATGGGGGAGCAGGACGCGGCGGTGGAGCTGAGGATTCATCCTCGGGATCCTGAGTTCATCCCGGAGTGGATGGCGACCAAGGCAGCCGCCTTCCACAAGAAGGAGGAGGCCCGAGCACGACGTCGCGAACGCGACCGAGCCCGCCGGGCACGCAAGAAGGCTGAAGCTGCCCAGGCTGCGCGGGAAGCCGAGACGAATACGTCGAGTACTGCCAGTGAGGCGGCGGGGAAGGCGAGTAGCTGACTCGGTCGAAGCAGACCGGTAATATAGGAGATTTGTTTATTGTGCGCCCGGTCTTTGTTGGGCGGGGCGCTTGGACGATGAAGGAGAATAATAATGATGGAGTGGTCTTTTGAAGGTCAAATGGAGGTCGCGCAGGCGATCGCGAACCAGTGGGGTGAGTGGATGCGCGCTAACGGCGTTCAGGAGGTCGTCGTTGAGGTTGAGGGTGTCGGCACCCGTGCGGCTGTGAGCAGTCAGGTGCTGCATCAGGGGCAGTGGGTGAACAGTGCCCTGCCGGTGGAGCTAGTGCGCCTGGGTGTGGATCTGCGTGTGGCTATGGGGCGCCCTGGAGGCGGGGCGTGGACCTGGGCACGGCTGTCCATGAGCAGCTCGCAAGGCTACAAGCTCGTCTCCGACTTCAACTATGACCGTGAACCCGTTCTGGACCCACCCTACGCAGCTCAGGATGTGGCCCAAGAACTGGAGGCTTTCCCGCGGGAACCGAATGCTATTCCTGACTGGATGCGTATCGGCGGCTAGACTGCCTTCCGTGCCCGTTGTTGGTTTTCTGGCTGTGGTACCTCACTGACCAACCCACTCAGCGGTGGGGGCCGAACCCTTCCGGCTCGGTCCCCACCGCTTTGCCCTCACGGGAGCAATACTTCCCCTACCCTGAACCGACCCCGCATGGTGGGCAACCGACTCGATGCTCTTCATATGGCTACCGATATTGTCCTCAGTGAGTTTCGACCTGGGGGACAGGATGATGTTGTCCAGTAGAGTCCAAATCGACGGAACCCGTCATCAAGGAGGCCCGCCGCGACGACCTGTAACCCCTGGCCCTAGCAGCGAAGTAGAGACCTTAGTTTGGCGTTTGCCGTCACACGCGAGTGTCGGTTTAGGAGTTGGTAAAAGATTCGTGTCCGCAACAATTGAATCACCAGCAATGACTGCCCTCACTGAAGCCGAAGAGAAGTATTTCGCAGAGGGAGGGGAATCCTAGCTCTCGCGATGAGACTTAAAGTAGTTTCAATTGTCGAGTTTTCTCGCATTGAGTCCACAATGAGTGGCCTGATTACTGAAGCAGGGGGCGTGGTAAGGCAGGGGTGAGCATAACCGAACCCGAGAGATTCTCGGCCCCGACGTCGAACTGCACATCCAACTGAAACCATAAACTTAGAATAAGGAGTTATCATGGGCGTCAGCTATCTCTACTCAACCCTCAACTCAGGGCTCGTTATCGCCGACACCGACACGTTCCTCAGCGAGGGAAAGCGGCATTGGCCAGACTGCAAAACAAGATCCGTGAGGTCCGTCGACCGCGAGACCGACGTAGAAATTCTGCTTGATCCAGACGGGGCGTCGACGATTATCAGTCACTTCAGCGACGGTCAGCTCATATCTGTTGACGGGGCAGATCTTGAGGAGGCTGCCGAAATTGCCGTTTGGGTGAGATCCCTTAACCCGGACCCCACCCTGGTGCTATGGTTTACCACCGACAACTTTGATGGTCATACCGTTCTGACTCCTGACATCACACCCCAGCAGGTCATTGAGCAGTGGGTGGATCATCGTGAGCATGACCCCTATGTGGAGTACCCCGAATACTTCTCCTGACAACTCCGCCGACACCGCCAAGAGCACCAAGGAAGAGAAATTATATTCTCAACTGAGAGAAGAGTCTGGCAAACCTCTTCAGCGGATGGTTGATTTAAGTAAACGGGGTCAAACATGGGTGGTTCTATGACAGGCTGGCTCAGAAGGTGAACCAGGATCGAGAACAATCACGGCACAGCCTCTCTTAGACAAGAGCAGAGAGAATTCAATCGGGCCGTCTCCTCTGACAACCCAGCATGAGTTAACCTCGGTGGCAACGAAGTTTTAGAAGTTGTTAGAGCGATATATATTTATGAGCAGCCTTGAGGGGGGAGTACAAATGGAAAGGTATTTTACAACGTGGACCGTCAGTCCAAGGTTCGGCCTAAGGAACAATTTCCTCACCCCACAGACACCAAACATAATTTTCAACGAGATAAAAGACCAGCTGGGGTCTCCAAAATTCCTACGACTTGGTGGTTTCTTTTCGTTTGGTGTGCGTGCGCTTCCGGAGGAGGTGTTGTGGCCGGAGGACGTTCCCAAGAACGACCCCTCCCTCAACAGCTACATGCAGGCCGCAGGTGTTCATGAGGCGATGACTATTGAGGTGCGGGTTTCCGACGGAAGTGACTCCTACACTCACTACACGGTGGCTCGCGAACCTGTGGCCGATCCCGAGGCGTGGACCACGGTGTCCTGGGACAACGGGAACCCCGAACCCTTCACCATCCAGGTTCACCCCGAGGAGGTCTTCACCGGTGAGCAGGCAGTCCCCATCTTCCAAACCTATATCGAGGACAACGCCCTACCACCGGCCAACCTGCTGCGCCGAATCGACGTCTAACCACCAACCTACCACCATGGCTCCGCACCCCACCCGGTGCGGAGCAGAATGTTCGGAACGGGTACATAAAGATGGCAATCAGGGGGGGGAGAGCGAGACGCGAAATTGGTAGAGTAGAAGCTACTGGCGCACCTTCCGAGATCACACCTAAAGTCGCTCAGATCTTCAACTAGCTATCGACAAGCCTTAGAAAGCCTGGGAAAGTACCATGAACCCTAGTAAGTCAAATGATGCAGGCTCGGAAACGTCAGGCTTTCGTTCGTACTCGGTCGATCAGGCATTGAATATCATTCGGTCAATAGCTGAGCATCGGTGGCCTATGACTGTTGACGAGGCGTTCTCGTTGCGAGATCAGTTCGGCTGGACACCTGCTCCTGACGACGGGAGGTTTTTCGTCACCCCTGTCAGCAACGGCGAGGAAGACGGAACTATAAGCATTGACCGAGAGAACAGAATTTACATATCGGGAATCCGGTTCAAATTAACTTCTCAGCTTCCTAAAGATGCAGATCCTAACACTCAGTCAGAAATACGGTCAGTATATTCGAGGTACGTCGAAGCCCTCACTATGAGATACGGCACAGGCGAAGCCAGATCTAGCAGTGACGTAGATGGTGTTTTGTGGCACCTGCCATCACGTGTGAGCGTCGACATCGGAATCACTCATCGATCTATTTCTGTCGTAATTGAATCGCCAGCGATGACCGCCCTCACTGAAGCTGAAGAGAAGTATTTCGCAGAGGGAGGGGAATTCTAGCTCTCGTCATGAGACTTAAAGTAGCTTCTCGTGAATCATCATGAGCAGGGGTATCTGTGAATGTCGAATACGGTAAATATGCAATGATGCTGTGGCGGCAAGAACCACAATGACCATACGCGGGGCACAGACGCATTAAACCCCGTAGCATGAATAGGGCAGGCGGGTAGCGTGCAGTGGTTTACGGTATTTCGCAGGTAAGGCGAGAGGAAAAATTGTGGGCGTTCATTACCTATATCCCGTTCTCAGTTCAGAGGATACCCTCATTGATGTCGAAGCTTTCTTACGTGAGGGTCAGCGAAAATGGCCCGGGTGTAAGACGGCGCAGTGGACCGCTGAGGAAGACCGCTTGACGGATGCCGACATCATTATTACCCCTGATGGGGCATCGACGATTATTAGTCATTTCGCTGATGGTCGGCTCATATCTGTTGATGGGGCAGATTTTGAGGAGGCCGTAGAGATTGCCGCGTGGGTGCGGTCTTTGAACCCAGACCCTGACGTGGTGCTATGGTTTACATCCAGTGCTTTCGATGGTCACACTGTCTTGACTCCGGGAATTACACCCCAGCAAGTGCTTGATCAGTGGGTGGATCATCGTGAGCATGACCCTTATGTGGAGTACCCTCAGTACTTCTCGTGAATGATGTACTCATAGTGAAAGGGGGCGAGGCTGATATGGGCGCGGTAGACCCTGAGATTATGGCGATACCGGCAAACTAGTAGTGATTGGTTGCTGCGGCAGCAGAGCTGGTTTTTAGAGCCGGATAGGAGATAGGAAGAGGCTAAGGCGCATGACAGATGAGGCTATTGGTGTACCCAGCGGGACAAATCGGGCTATGTCGGAATGGACGTGGCAGGACTACCTGAGCTGGGGGCAGGAGATTAACCAGGAGCGGATGGAGGCCGACTGGAAGGGCCTGTGGGACTACGCACCGCCCAATACAGGAGCCTCTGAAGAAACACTGGCACGTACTGAGGCTCAGCTGGGTTTTCGTTTGCCAAAGTCCTACCGTGACTTTCTCAAGGTAGCCGACGGCTGGCCCTGCTTCTACCAGGACATGACGATCTTCTCCACCAGTGACCTTCTTGGCGGCGAACTGCGTAGGCTGGGCGGGGTTCAGCTGGAGCTGGAGGAGTGCATTGAGGCTATGGCTTCAGACGGTGTTATCGCTGCTGACCATTTCATGGTTGCCGCCGCACAGGGGTCGATTGATATCGTTCTGATGGGGCGGCCCGGTACCCCAGCAGAGGGGACTGCCTCGTGGGTGCGCGGTGAAGTACTAGGACGCTACGACGATCTTCTGGACTATTACCTGTCTATGATGGAGTACAACAAGCTCGAAACCGCCGACCTCAGAAAGGACTTCGGCCCCAAGCCCGACGGCGTTCCCCACGCTGTCCTCGATACCCGCCCCAATGAAGGGGAAGACTGACGTAGTTCGCATAGCTAGGTGGGCTATGGCGTTCTCACGCCCGAGGCTGCTCAGCATCTTAAGAATCTATCGACAAGCTCTAAAAATCCCAGAAGAGAGACCGAATTCTCATATGTTAAATGAAGCAAACTCCACACCGTCAGGTTTTCGCGCGTATCCGGTCGAGCAAGCGGTGGCCATCATCCGAGCAATAGCTGAGCATCGATGGCCCATGACCGTCGAGGAGGCTTTCTCGCTGCGAGACCAGTTCGGGTGGACACCTGCTCCAGACAATGGAGAATTTTTCGTTACTCCCGTCAGCAACGGAGAGGAAGACGGCCACATAAGCCTAGACGTCAGTAACAACCAATTCGTATCCGGGATTTCTTTCCGCTTGACCAGCCTCGCATCCCCGGATCCAACCCCGGAAATTAGTGCATTGATACAGTCGGCACGTTCAGACTATATCGCCGGACTCACATCACTGTACGGGGCTGCAACCCCTGGCCCTAGCAGCGAAGTAGAGACCTTGGTTTGGCGTTTGCCGTCGCGCGCAAGTGTCGGTTTAGGAGTCGCTACAAGGCTTGTGTCCGCGACAATTGAATCGCCAGCGATGACTGATCTTACTGAAGCTGAAGAGAAGTATTTTGCGGAGGGCGGGGAGCTTTAACGCTGTGCGCCGCTGGTTTGCTGCCAGCTATTTTTTGGTTCTGGGTCCTTACCGTACCGGCTAGACTGCGTTCTACACTGGGAAGCGACGCATCTCTGCAAACTATTCACCGGGACTTTTCCCCGCGTAGGTTACCAACGGCGTTAGGGGCACATCACGCAGACGCGTTACCCTAGATACGTGTGGAAATTGGCGTTTACTCCCCGCTGGTTGGGCGGGCTTTTGCTGGCTCTCGTCTTCGTGACGGGGTTTGTTGCGCTCTCCAGCTGGCAGTTTAACGCCTCCACGTCGGGCCAGGTGCACGCGGACACTGCCAAAGATACTCTGCGGCCCTACACGGACATCCTGAAACCTCATGAGCCGGTCACTAATATTACTGTAGATACCGTGGTGCGGGCGAAGGGCAGCTACGTTGCGGGGTCTTCCATGCTGGTGGCGCACCGCCTCAACGATGGGGAACGCGGCTACTGGGTGCTGAGCGAATTCATCCCCGAAGGCACTGATACTGTGACCGCCCAGGGGAGCACCAAGCCCCGCGCTATTGTTGTGGCCCGCGCCTGGGTGAAAGGTGAAGGGGATGCGCCTGCGGCTATCCCCGCCGAGCCGACCGGCACCGTTGAGGTGGCGGGCCGGGTGGTTAACGCGCAGGGGCCCACCGAATATAAGCGCCAACAGCAGCGGATTCTTGAGAGCGCATCCCCGGCGCAGCTCAGTAACCTGTGGGATACGCCCCTATACGACGGGGTGCTGGCACTGGCCGCTGAGGTCCCCGAGGGGCAGACTATCCCCGTGACTGAGCATCATACGATTGCCGAGAATTCTACGGTGATCGGGCAGTCGCAGGATGTGCGGCCGATCCGCGCCACTCAGGCGGTGGATGATACGAGCGTGAACTGGCTGAATATTTTCTACTCGCTTGAATGGCTGATTTTCGCGGCGTTCGCCCTCTACCTGTGGGGCCGCATGCTTAAGGATGCGGCGCACCGCGCCGCCGAACCCGCCGAATACACCCAGTATTTCGAGTACGAGGGCGAATACTTTGTGGAGGAGGCCACCGGACGCCCCTACTATTGGGACCCTGCCGATAAGCAATACTATTTCTTCGACGACGCCCCCAGCGCCTCCTCTCCGGGAGAGCCCCACACGAAAAAATAAGAACGACCGTTCTTCATAGCTAGGTTTTGCATCACCACTGCACACACGAAAGGTGAATATGAGTAAAGAACACGGTTCCGAGACAGATAGCACACCCACCCCTGGGGCACCCCAGCCGGTGGAACGCACCGACGGGCGCAAAGTCACCCTGTCCCCGAACGCCTCAAAGGCACCTGCGGACGGGGCCGGGCATGCGCCCCAGGGCGGGTTTACGGTGCGCAAAAAATTCGGTGGTACGCAGGCGCAGATTCGTTCGGCGCTCACCTTCTATAAATGGTGCGCCTGGATATCCGGTACCTTCCTGCTGCTGCTGGTTCTTGAGATGATCAGCCGTTACGTGCTGGGCTTCGACCTGGTAGCCGGTGGTACGGAGGCGGCAAGCGGCAAGTCTGTGGCCTTGGGGGTGCTGAACCGCGAAACCGGTAATCTCACCGGCGGGGTGAACATCTCCACCCTGGTGCTTATTATTCACGGCTGGTTCTACGTGATCTATTTAGTGTCATGCTTCCGTATCTGGCTGCTCATGCGCTGGGGTATAGCCCAGTTTATTGTGATGGCGCTCGGCGGCGTGGTGCCGTTCCTCTCATTCATTGTTGAGAAGCGCATCCACGCAGAAACCCTGGCGCAGCTTGACGCTAACCCGCAGGCGACTAAGCGGTACTAGGCCCCTGGCGCCGGTGAGAACCGCCACGAGAACTGTTGTGAGAGCACCACATAAAACCTTTATCTCTCCCGTAGAATAGAAATACAAGACTTCGCGCGCTCGCGCGGAATTTCGACCTGACACGTGAGGAAAATCCGTGACCGACTCTGTACACCCGGATCAGCTTGAAGAGCGTCCGGTTCTGGTGGTAGATTACGGTGCCCAGTATGCGCAGCTTATTGCTCGTCGCGTGCGTGAGGCGGGTATCTACTCTGAAATCGTTCCCCACTCTATGAGCACCGAAAAGATGCTCGCTAAAAACCCCGCCGCGATTGTGCTTTCGGGCGGGCCTTCATCGGTGTATGCCGATGGCGCCCCCCGCGGCGATAGGGCACTATTTGAGGCTGGCGTGCCGGTCTTCGGCATCTGCTACGGTTTTCAGGTGATGGCGCAAACCTTGGGCGGTACCGTGGCGCAGACTGGTTCCCGTGAATACGGCGCAACCGACGCAACTTTGTGTGCAGTTGATTCTTCGTTCCTCACTGGCACCCCGCAGACGCAGAACGTGTGGATGTCGCACGGCGATTCCGTGACCGAAGCCCCCGCCGGGTTTGAGGTTCTGGCGCAGACCCCGGGTGCGTCCGTGGCGGCGTTCGTGGATGAGCACCGCAAGCTGGGCGGCGTGCAGTGGCACCCCGAGGTGAAGCACTCCGACTACGGCCAGGTTGCGCTTGAGAATTTCCTGTATAACATTGCTGGGCTTAAACCCACCTGGTCAACCGCCAATATTATTGAGGAACAGGTTGCGAAGATTCGTGAGCAGGTTGGCGAAGACCGCGTGATTTGTGCGCTTTCTGGCGGCGTGGATTCTTCTGTTGCTGCGGCTCTCGTGCATAAGGCCGTGGGCGATCAGTTGACTTGCTTCTTTATCGACCACGGGCTGCTGCGCGCGGGTGAGCGTGAACAGGTTGAGCAGGATTACGCCGCGTCAATGGGTATCCGTGTGATTACCATTGACGAGTCAGAGCGTTTCCTCACCGCATTGGCTGGCGTGAGTGATCCCGAGCAGAAGCGTAAGATTATTGGCCGCGAGTTCATTCGCTCCTTTGAGCAGGCCGAGCGCAAGCTCATTGAGGAAGCGGGCGAAGAGGGCGCGCAGATCAAGTTCCTGGTGCAGGGCACCCTGTACCCGGATGTGGTTGAATCCGGCGGCGGCGAGGGTGCGGCGAATATTAAATCGCATCACAATGTGGGTGGTCTGCCTGAGGACTTGGCGTTTGAGCTGGTCGAGCCGCTGCGTACCCTGTTTAAGGATGAGGTTCGCGCGATTGGTCGTCAGCTGGGTGTTCCCGAGAAGATCGTGGCGCGTCAGCCGTTCCCCGGCCCCGGTCTGGGTATCCGCATTGTGGGTGAGGTGACCCGCGAGAACCTTGAGACCCTGCGCGCGGCGGATGCGATTGTGCGTGAAGAGCTGACCGCCGCCGGTCAGGACGAGCATATTTGGCAGTGCCCCGTGGTTCTTCTCTCCGGTGTGCGTTCGGTGGGCGTGCAGGGCGATGGCCGCACTTACGGGCATCCGATTGTGCTGCGCCCGGTTTCTTCAGAGGATGCGATGACTGCCGACTGGTCGCGCCTGCCCTATGATCTGCTGGCAAAAATCTCGAACCGGATTACGAACGAAGTCAAAGACGTGAACCGTGTGGTGCTGGATGTAACCTCCAAACCCCCAGGAACCATTGAGTGGGAGTAACACACTAGGGGAGTAGCCGCCTAGAGTTTCACCCAGTTTTGGATAGGTAAGCCGCCCGGTGTGTTCTGAGCTGTCAGGATGCGCCGGGCGGCTTTGTATTTCTCGTGAAGGCTTGTGGCATGACTTTGGAAGACTTCTTCAATTTCTTCTGCAACAGAGCACAGTTTCGGATATCCATTGATGGGAATGTAAAAGTCTGAAGCGTACTTGGTAACAGGTGTAGGCTTGGTTGCGAGAAAATCCTGCTGGTGTTCTCGATATTGTTCTGCTTGTGGTTTTGCCGGGGCTCAAACCTGCAAAGTGAATAAACCTTACAATAAGTGTTACCAGCATAATGAGAAAAGCAGTACCAATAACTGATAATATCGGCTTTCCCATCATGAGAAATGGGGATGGTGTTATAGATAAGAGTCACGCACTATTAGGGGCAGGAATCGTTGTTTTTACTGTCCTCTAGGGGTGCCTCTAATGATTAACCCTCAGTTTTTTCTGAAAGTTGGGTGGTCTTCTTAATACTATTCGTCATGATGATAATCGTTAAGATGCCCAAAATAACCTCGTAAAGGGCTACTATAACCCCCACTATTGTAAAAGAGCTCTCGGCAGATGAAGATGGATCAAGAATCCGCTCTAGCATAAACGGCACATAGGTAACCTCGGAGATCGGGGCAACAATAAGGCCGTAAATATTGGCGCCTCGTATCCACCGAAACTTGACTGATTTCCTAAACCGCATAAACGCGACAACCTGCAAGATAACGTGAACTATATAGGGCAGTGCAATAATGATTAAAATAGTTATGATAGTCAGGGAAATATTATCAATCTCATGAATCAAACCGAAAATAAATCCACCGACAAGAAAAACCAGTATGATAAGCGCAGGAATAATAATTAGAATATTCTTGATAGCCTGTGCGATGAGAAGAGGCTCGCGGGTGTTGGGGTCTATATCAAACTGTTGTGATATGCGTTTATGAGGCTCTTCCTTTCCCTCAGCGCCCTGAGACCCCCGGGATGCCTGGGGATCCAAGGACATCTT
This sequence comes from Rothia sp. HSID18067, assembly GCF_003989445.1. Lineage (NCBI taxonomy): Bacteria > Bacillati > Actinomycetota > Actinomycetes > Micrococcales > Micrococcaceae > Rothia > Rothia sp. HSID18067. The sequence continues at coordinate 57,838 of NZ_RBMF01000001.1, forward strand.
ACCGTCGGCACCTTCTAAGCCATACAGCTGTGTATATTTTGGCTCTTGTTGGGAATTCTCCGGATTATTCGATGCACTTTGCTTTTCCACGGGAGGCTGCGGATCATTATTATCAGCGGTTGAAAAATTCTTATCGGTGCTCATTGCTGTTCACCCTTATCTTTCTTCTGCGACCTAACTTTAACGTGCTGCCAAGGAATTTCTACAATCGGATCTTCATGATGCTTCTTCAAGGATTCTGATTCATCACCCAACTCGTACGCCTTTCCCGGAGAACCGTTTAGAGCATCGTCATATATTCGAGGTTTAGCGACAGTGACTCTCTTATCCTGAAAAGCATGAGGATATTTCCTTTTAATCACGGTTATCGTAACGATCATAAAAATGCTCATGATCGCTTCAAGCACGCAGGCACCTAGCATCCACCACAACGGTCGAACATCAGCATTTGGAACCGACGTCTCAATCACGAACAATGTATAAAAAGCGCCAAGAGGCGCAACAATTAGCAAGCTATAAACATTAGTTCCCCTAACCCAAGCGAGCCGAGTTTCTTTCTCTGCCCGTGACCATGCCACAGCCTGCAAAACAAAATACAAACCAAAAGGCGAAAAAAGGATTAGGACTAAAGGATTAGAGAGCAATGGCAGTAACAGCACTACCAATATGAGCTCAAGAGCAGTCCTTATAATCTGCACAGTTATAAGAGCAGGAGGAAACGAGTTCTGCTTCTCAGTCGAATCTGCCGCTAATTCTTTCTTGACATCATGAACATCTTGAGTCTGAATTGTTCCATGCTCAGGTTTTGAAAGGTCTTTATTAGTAGTCACAGCTTCACCCTAAGCTTATAGCCTGGGTATTCAGTGGAAGCTCCCTGAATATTCTCAAAAATAATGTTTTCAATTTTCCTAAAATCAAACAGGTTATTTATGTGAATAAAGCAGGGTTTCTAACGCTTTATGGGGTATCTATTAGTGGGGTACTCCCTAGATAACAGTAAATCGGGATCGCAGATTTTCTTCGGAGTGTAGGCTGCGTTCTCACCGCAAATGTCTGCTCCCGTTTTTATTTTCCCTCTATCCCGTTTCCCGCCAGCACCTGTCCTGAGTATTGACAACCAGTTGTCATATTTGTAAACTGGTTGTCATAATTGCTGCTGGAGGAAAAATGGATGCTTCATTACTGAGCGAACTCGTGGTGCAGATCTTCCGTATGAACGGGGCACTCACCACATGGGGAGACCGGTTCGCCGCCGAAAGCGGCCTCACAACAGCGCGCTGGCAGGTATTAGGCGCAATCTCAATGGCGAAAGAACCGAGTACATCACCTCAAATCGCTGAACGCATGGGAATAACCCGGCAGGGTGTGCAAAAGCAGCTCAACCTCCTGCGGGATGAGGGGCTGGTTATGCCCATCGAAAACCCCGCGCATAAACGTTCCCCGCGGTACTCTTTGACCGAACACGGCGAGCGGAAACTAGCGGAAATCCGCAAACGCTGGCGCCAGCAGGTTGAACAGTGGAGCGGGGGGCATCAGCATGAATCTGTGAGTGCCGCTCTTAAAACCCTAGACGTTTTATCTCAGCAGCTTAAGGAATAAAACACATACGAAAAGCTACCGGCGGAGGTTTAGATATGAATCCCGTTCTATTAACCGTAAACACTATTTCTGCACTCGTAACAATCGCCAGCGCATTTTTGGCGATATATCGTCCAGGGCTTATGGTTCACGCTTCTTCTGTTGATGCTAATGCTCGTTTCTATGTGTATATGTATGCTGTGCGCGCCATACCGGCCGGAATAGCCGTGCTTATTGCACCCTTCTATTTTCGAGGCGGTGCCGTTTCCCTGCTTCTTGTGACTTTTGCGGTCATGCAGGTGGGTGACGCATTGATTGGCTGCACCCGCAAAGAATGGGGCATGGTGCTTTTCCCTTCACTTAGCGCGGTGATTCATACAGTTGTTGCCTGTGCAGTACCGGGCGTATAGAGGCCATCCGCTGGGGTCGCCGAACTTTGGGAACTGTGCGTATAATTTCTGCTCCTATACAGCTCGGCCGAGGTGGAAAAGTGCTCTCTTTCTGCGGCTGCGTTTAGACTATTGTACAGTTGGTGCAAGAATATAAAGGAGAAATATGCTGCAAAAGATGGTGACCGAAGCTGTCATTCACGATTTTTACGGTCTGCAAAAACTGGCAGGGGAGAAAACCATCTACGGCTGCGCCTTAGTGACAGACAGCGACTTCGGCTCGGTCTTTATGAGCATGAACACCGTACGTGAAGCGGGCGACCCCACAAGCTACGACTGGGATATATACAGCTGGGAGTACACTAGCGACCAGCTCAATAACAGTAAACTGCCGGGGGTGAGCAAGAAACTGTGGCGGCTGCTGGATCGTTCAGGAGATTCACTGCAAGACACCGTTCTGCCCGTGTTTGTTCAAGCCCTCAAACACCTGCAACAAGATGTTGCGCGCACCGGGTGCGATACCGACACCATCTGCTTTTTCGTGACCATAACAGATGACGACAATGCCGAAAATATAGAAAATATGACTGCACGCGATATTAACTCAGGCCGAACCCTCAACGCTTTCCTCACCCGGCCATAGGCATCCGGTCATAACTAAATGCAGCATAAACCTGGGAACTATAAAAGCACGCAAAAACAGCTCCCGCACTGTGTGCATGTGTGCTCAAGCTCCTGTGAATGAGACAAGAGCGCCGGGAGTACTACACGGTTTAGCCCCTCAGCAGCGTATAAAAATGCTGTTGGTACCGCAGCACCGGGGGAGTGCGCCGTAACAATCACGACCGGTACGGCAGAACATAACCCCTAGTCGGCGCGATAATGGACACACTATTTCCTTCAACCTTCCCCTGCTGCTACACCTAAAACTCACCTAAAGATTGCAGGATGTGTGAGTGGAAAATGTAAAGAATGTGCGTATAGAATTGAGAATAAAGAAACTTCCGGGCCATAAAAAGACCACCTCAACTAAACACTAAAAGAAACCTGCAACACCTTTTCGCGGGTATTTCTTAGCCTTACTTTAGTCGGGTAGTCTGCGATGGGGAGTACCATAAACACATACTCCACTATTCACTCAGCGATGGAGCTACCAATGTCACTCAACTACGAAAATATAACCCCGTCACGGTCCGCAAAAAAATATGCGTGGACTGGCGGGTTCCACAGGGGCTCAGCTGAGCACCTGGCGTACCGGCGTGCCCGCCGCGCCGAACGCGAAGAAGCAGTCGATAAAGTCATTAATGTTCTTTCCGTCGGATGCGCAGGCATCCTTGGGTGGGTGATCCTGCCGTGCACACTCCTGTGGTCGTTCACGGTACTATTCGCCCCCGCCGCCCCCGCCACCGCGCAGCTGGTCTCCACAGGGGAGACCATCACGGAGCAGCTGGGAACATCGAATCAGCTCTCACTATGGGTACTGCTGGGCGTACCGTTCCTGCTGGTGTCGCTGGCACTCGTGCTGAACTTTGGGCTGGGCCCATACTCGCTGTACTTTATGCGTGAAACCGCCGTCGCAACCCGCATCAAAACCCTGCTGCTGGGTCTGCCGTTTACCCTGGCGGTGGGGTCGCTGATCGCGTGGCTCATGGCAGACGGGGCCGCACTGGGGGTCTAAAGCACACCCCGCCCCAGAGGTCTTCGGGCGTACCCCCAGCAGATGGTTTTTCTATTCAGAAAAGTTTTTGTACTCAGAGAATTAATATGGCTTCTGAATACAAAAACCTTCGCTGTAGACGGGGTTACGGAGCTCACCCTACAATGAGGGGAAGTACCCGCCAGAAGACAATAAATAAAAGGAGCGTGCACCGTGAAAACCCTAGGCATTATCGGCGGCATGAGCCCTGAGAGCACCGCCCTGTACTACCGAATCATTAACCGTGAGGTCAACCGCCGCCTCGGAGGCAACCGCAGCGCCGACATTGTGATGCACAGCGTAGATTTTGAGGAAGTCGTACGTCTGCAAAAAAGCGGTGACTGGGAAGCCGCCGGGGCTCTACTGGCGGCAAGCGCCGCAAAACTTGAAGGTGCGGGTGCGCAGCTGCTGCTGGTGGCCACGAACACCATGCACAAGGTTGCCCCCGCAATAGAGCGCGCCACCACCGTACCGCTACTGCACGTAGTTGACGCCACCGCCACCGCCATCCAAAGGCAGGGGCTGCAGAGGGTGGGGCTGCTGGGCACAACCTTCACCATGAGCGACGGGTTCTACACCGAGCGCATGGTGGCGCAAGGAATCCAGACGATCGTACCGACCGAACCGGAACAAGCAGAGACTAGCCGCATCATCTTTGAACAGCTGTGCCTGGGCCGTGTGGAGCCTGAAGCCGTGCAGTATCTTCAGCAGGTCATTACAGGGCTGAAGGAGCAGGGCGCCCAAGGCGTGATTCTGGGGTGCACCGAACTCTGCCTGGCGGTGGATGAGGACAAGACCCCGCTACCGGTCTTTGACAGCACCACCATTCACGCGCTCGCGGCGGTAGAGGCAGTGTTAACGCCGCCGCTTACCGCATAAACCCCGCTTCTTGACCGAAATAAATAACTGTTCCCCATGAAAAGACTAGCTGCAGCCCTTGAACATACAGTTCCGCCGCCACTTATAGGGGCACTGTGCGCCTTACTGATGTGGCTCATCTGCGGGATGCCGCCGCTGACAGGCAGGCCACCGCTGCTGCTGGTTCCCGCCCTTGCACTGGTTGTACTCGGCCTAACGGTAGACGCGGCGGGGGTGCTGTCATTTAGACGTGCCCGCACCACAGTGAACCCGTTCGCCCCCGAACGCACCGTAAACATTGTCTCCTCCGGAATATACCGTTTAAGCCGCAACCCCATGTACTTGGGCATGGCCTGCATACTTACCGGGTGGGCGGTGTGGCTGTGGCAGGTGCAGGCTGTGCTCGGGGTGGTGCTTTTCGTTGCCTGGATAACGCGTTTTCAGATTATTCCCGAAGAGCGGATTCTCACCCAGAAGTTCGGTACAGAATACCGGCAGTACCGCCAGCGGGTGCGGCGCTGGGTATAGCCCAGCACCTGCCAAAACTGTGTATGGCTGGCTTACGTACATACATCCTGCCAACCGAAACTCTGAATGGTTCGGGGACTCACTATCGTATGTGTGCCTTTTACAGGATAGACTTAATAGCGGTGGGCTCTCATGAAAGACGGTGATATTCATGAATCGTATCTCGACCTATTTTCTCGATCTTGAAGGCATTAAAACCGCGTACTACAGTACGGAGGGTGAAGGCACGCCTATCGTGCTCCTTCATGGTGGCGGGGTGGATCACGCCATGCTCTCCTGGAAAACGATCATGCAGACCTGGACCGGGTCTCAGCCTTTAGTTGCCCTGGATCTGCCGGGGTATGGCAACAGCGATAAACCCGAATTAGAGTACTCGCTGAGTTTCTACACGGGCTTCCTCAAGGCCTTCCTTGATACTTTGAACGCTCAAAATGTTACCTTGTGTGGCCTTTCAATGGGCGGCGCCATTGCTTTGCAATATGCGCTACGGTATCCGGACTATATTGGCAAGCTGGTGCTGGTAGCGCCTTGGGGTGTGTCCGCTTCATATTCACTTATGGGACGGTTGATGGTGCGTTTGCCACTCAATCAGGTGGCATATAAAACCTTGCAGAATAGGTGGCTGGCAAAGAACATTATTGCCGGGTCACTGATTGGGAATCGCGAGAAAATTACCCCCGAAATTCTGGATGAGGTGCAAACTGCCGCCCATTCGAAAGACGCGGCACGAGTTTTTCAATCATTTCAGATCAGTGAGCTGTGGGGAGAACATCCGGTCGGGCACCTAATACCGCTTCTGTCACAGATCAAGGCGCCAACCCTATTTATTCAAGGGGATAAGGACCCCGGCGTCAAAGTCGGTGATGTGAAGCAGGCAGCCGCATCTATGCCGAATACACGGGTCGAAATTTTTGAGCATCATAAGCATTGGGTTCAGAAAGAGAGCCCCGAACGGTTTGTGGATATAGTGCGCGACTTCATCGAATCGTAACTCTTGTCATACTGAACGAACAGCATAAAATGAACCCCGGGAAGCACATTGAGAACAAGATTTTCTGGTGCTCGGTAGGAACAACAGTATCGGCCGGGCAGGCAAAAAACATCTCTGATTAGGGAAGACGCTCAGGTACTTTTACAGGTTGTACCAAAAACCACGTGTATGTTACTGCCGCAGCGGCGCTATTCTGGCTCTCTGACGAGGCCAGCTACGTGATGGGAAGCTCATAGACGGTGGACGGTGGACTGATCATGCAGTAGCGTTTTGCCGCTAAACCGGTGTGCAAGTATACGCGGGCGGCTTAGGGCTGAGGAGGAGAGAGGTGAGCGATAAAAAGCTACTTAACACGGTCGCCCCGTTCACCAACTTCCGCACGCGCATCCGCAAATGGAGGAGGGCGGCGCAGGTATAAATCCCAAGTTTTGTATAACGGCGCCTTCGTCTGGCAACAGAGGAAATCAGGATTTTATCTGTAAAAAGTGTAAAATATTGCAGATATTATAGATACTTTGTAATCTGGAGTGACGACTACAAGTCAGAGGAGGCGCTACCGTGACTATTACAGACACACTTGCCCAGCCCTTTGCAGAGGTCAGGCAAGATGCTGAGGAGCTCCGTGACGTCAAAACTTTGGCTGCGGAACTTGCTACAGCTGACGCAAAACATATTTCTATTCAGGTGAGTATTGAGGGAGATAAAGCGAAAGAACTCGGGCCCAAGCTGAATTCACTGATCGCAGAGATGATTACGATGCTCGCTAATGACCAGGAGCCTAGCCTGGTGAGCGTTCCACAAGAGTTAACGACGACAGTTGCCGCAAAGCGCCTTGGGATTTCCCGTCCAACTTTAATGAAGCTTATCCGTGAAGGGAAAATTCCAGCCCACAAAGTGCGCTCACACGTGCGTCTTTTAACAGCGGATGTTGATGCATTCCGTCAGAAACAGCTTCAAAAGCAAATTGATGCCTTTAATAAACTTCGTGACTTCGAGCATGAAATGGGTCTCTAAAGTGAAAGAACAGGGCTAACGTGGAGACGTACCGTGTTTTGCTTGATGCCAATATCTTAATGTCAAAAACTCTGCGGGACTGGATTCTGAAGTCTGCACTCTATTCGCAAGGTAGATTTCAAGTCCTAATTTCACAAGGAATATTAGACGAATGGGGAAACCATACACGGAACAACAACCCCACTCTTGATGACGGGGTTATTGAAAAATGGCGACGGCAGATCATTGAATCCTGTGGAGGTAACGACTGTATACTTCGAGGTTTTCCTGTACCCGAGATACCCGGCTATCCTGACCCCGAGGACCTGCACATTCATGCTGCTGCAATTGCAGGAGATGTTGATGCCTTAGCAACGAATGATAAAGCCCTTATCGCATACGGGCGTTCGGAGGCAGGCGAGAACCTGGGATACGACATCATGAGCGCCGATAATATCCTAATGCAGCTCGTGGATTTTACGGTGCCTGATTTTTGGGTTCAGCTATATCTCTCAGAGGTGAGGTATTGGTTAGATCGCCAGGGAAACGTTGATTTAATATCTCAGCTTCGTCAATCGCAGGCGGAAAAGTTTGCCGATTATCTTTTGAAAAATGTTGTTAATATACCGCGTGTCCGTGTAACTGTTGACCGAATGATCGCAAAACGGTGTAGGTAAATCTTGTGGATTATGTCCTACCTGTAGAAATGCTCTCCACATTTAGTGGAGAGCATTTCTACAGGAAAAGAACCAGAAGAGTTCTACTGCACGATGCGGTAGACCTTCGCTTCGTAGGGGCGTAGGGTGGTGCCCGCATCGGTCGGCGTGCCGGTGTCATCCCGGTAGTTGGAATGCACCAGTTCGACGGACGCCCCGGCTGCACGCGCATCATCCAGCAGAGAGAAGGTGCGCTCCACCGACTCCGACGTGAAGTTAGAAACCACGAGCAGGGACTGGGTCGCGTCGGTGCCGTCCGGGCCGCCGGTACGGGTGTAGGCGTACACCGCCTCATCCTCGGAGTGCGGAGCCTCAACCGAATCTACGGGTGTGAACGAACCGTACACCATCAAATCTTTGAGCTCACCGCGGCGCAGCTTCGCCAATTCCTGATAGTGGTAGAACACCGAATCCTGATCGTCCAGGGCAGCCTGCGCATTAATCTGTGGGTAGTTCGGGTTCACCTTCAGCCACGGCTCGACTCCCTCGTTCGTGAACCCACCGTTCGCCGAGCCGTCCCATTGCATGGGGGTGCGGGCGTTATCGCGACCCTTAATGTAGATGGCGCGCATCGCATCCTCATGGCTGAGCCGCTGATGATCCACGTGCATATCCTCGTAGAAACGAATCGAATCGCCGTCGCGGTAGTCGTCGATCGATTCGAACCGCACATTGGTCATCCCCAGTTCCTCGCCCTGATAAATATAGGGGGTTCCCTGCATAAAATGTAGGGTGGTTGCCAACTGCTTCGCTGAAAGCACCCGAAACTCGGGGGAATCGTTGCCGAACCGTGAGACCACGCGCGGCTGATCGTGGTTATTCCAGTACAGCGAACCCCACGCCTTGCCCTCAAGCTTCGTCTGCCACTCGTTCAGAATGCGCTTAAGCTCGGTCAGCTTGTACGGCGCATACGACCACTTGCCGCCCAGCGAACCTTCGGGGTCGTTATCGACGCCCATATGGTCGAAGTGGAAGAGCATCTGCAGTTCGCCCGCATCGTAGCCCGCCCACAGCTTCGCGTCCTCAGGGCTGGTCGCGCTCGTTTCGCCCACGGTCATCACATCGTACTTCGAGAACGCCTCACGGTTGAGCTCTTTCATCCACGGATGCACCATCGTGCCGTTCGCAATCACAAACGGGATCGACGACGTATGCTTCTCAAAATCAGTGGAAGGATCATCCGGGAAACCTTCGGGCTTAGAAATAATGTTGATGGCGTCCAGCCGGAAACCATCCACGCCCTTATCGAGCCACCAGCGCACCATCGCATACAGGTCTTCGCGCACCTTCGGGTTCGCCCAGTTCAGATCGGGCTGTTCCTTGAAGAAAATGTGCAGGTAGAACTGCTGCGTGCCCTCGTCCCACTCCCAGGCGGAGCCACCGAATTCGGAAGCCCAGTTATTCGGAGGAATCGGGGAGCCGTTCTCGTCAAACCCGTTGGGGTCTTTCCACATGTAGTAGTCGCGGTACGGGTTATCTTTCGAGGAACGAGACTGCACAAACCACGGATGCTGATCCGAAGTATGGTTCGCCACCAAATCCATCAGAATTTTGATGCCGTGCTCATGTGCGGTCGCCAGCAGCTCATCGAAATCTTCCATTGTTCCGAAATCGCTCATAATGTCGAAGTAGTCGGAAATATCGTAACCGTTATCAACGTTCGGCGAATCAAACACGGGGGAGAGCCAGATAACGTTAATGCCCAGTTTCGCCAGGTACGGGATTTTTTCGGTAATACCGGGCAGGTCACCGATACCGTCGCCATTGGAGTCGTTGAAGGAACGCGGGTACACCTGGTAGACCACCGCTTCCTTCCACCACTGCCGCCCGGCGTAGGAAGGAACCGCACGCTCTTCAGTCGTGGTTTCACTACTCATCAGAAGCCTTTCGTTAAGGGGTGCGTCGTTCGGCCCAGCGGGAAAACCCGTAAGCCGCATCGCCGCAGGTATGTCTGCAAAACTTTCAGTCAGGGTGCGCCAGCGCGCCATCCGCCGCGCACTCTACGCCCTACCGGTACAGATACACCTTCGCCTCATAGGGGCGCAGAGTGGTGCCTTCGTCCGTGAACTCGCCATGCTCATTCCGGTAGTTTGAGCTGATCAGCTCGGGTGCTTCTGCCATAGCCGCAAGCTCCTCAAGTTTCAGCACGCTCGGGTTCTTGAGCGCCAAAGAAGCGAGCTGACCGTCTGCATAGGGCAAAGACAGCGTATCTTGGGTGAAATTAGCAACCACCAGCAGGGCGCGTTCGCCGGATGCGGCGGCGTCCTCCGCTGAATTCACACGCAGGTAGGCGTACACCTGCTCATCCTCGGGGTCGAGCACACGGTATTCGCCGGTGAGCACGATGGGGTGCTCTTTGCGCAGATGGATCAGGTCGCTGTAGTGGTAGAAAATAGAATCATCGTTCGCCAATTCTTCGGCGGCGTTAATGTCGGTATACCGCGGGTTCACCTTCAGCCACGGGGTGCCGGTCGTGAAGCCCGCATTGTCGCTTGCATCCCACTGCATGGGGGTTCGCGCGTTATCTCGGCCCGAAGCGCTGATGTACCGCAGCATATCCTCGGGGCTAACCCGCTGGGACTCCACCACGTATTTACGCCAGGAATCATGGATTTCAAGGTCGTTGTAGTCATCTACCGAGTCGAAGAAAACATTGGTCATACCCAGCTCTTCACCCTGATAGATGTAGGGGGTTCCCTGCATCATGTGCAGAACCGTGCCGAGCATCTTACCGCTGACCTCACGGAACTCGGGGGAGTCATTGCCGAAACGTGAAACCGTGCGCGGCTGGTCATGGTTATTCCAGTACAGCGAATTCCATCCGCGACCGTGCAGCCCCGTCTGCCAGTGGGTGAGAACCTTCTTCAAATCCACCAGGTTAAAACGATTATCCGACCATTTGCCGGTGGCGCCGCCTGCGCTGGCATCCACATCCATATGCTCGAACTGGAACACCATCTGCAGTTCGTGGCGGTCAAAGCCGGTGTACAGGGCGGCATCTTCCACGCTCACGCAGGGAGTCTCACCCACGGTCATCACCGGGTATTTGCTGAGTACCTCGCGGTTCATTTCGCGCAGGAACTCGTGCACGCGCGGACCGTTCGCGGCGGCTGCCAGAGAATTATCTAGCCCTCCTGCGGTGACGGCGGGGTCATCCGGGAAGGAAAGATCCTTAGAAATCAGGTTAATAACGTCCATGCGGAAACCGTCGACTCCCTTATCAAGCCAGAACCGCATAATGTCGTAGACCTCTTCACGTACTTTCGGGTTTTCCCAGTTGAGGTCGGGCTGCTTCACCGAAAAATAGTGCAGGTAGAACTGCTGAGTGCCCTCGTCCCATTCCCAGACCGATGGTGAGAAACAGGAAATCCAGTTATTCGGCGGAATCGGGGTGCCGTCTTCTGTGAACCCGGCAGGGTCACGCCACACATAGTAGTCGCGGTACGGGTTATCCTTAGCCGATCGTGCCTGACGGAACCATTCGTGCTCATCCGAGGTGTGGTTCACCACCAAATCCATCATAAGCTTGATGCCGTGCTCATGTGCGGTCGCCAGCAGTTCGTCGAAATCGGCCATCGTACCGAACTCGGTCATAATCGCCCGATAATCCGAAATATCGTAGCCATTATCGTCATTCGGCGAGGCGTAAATCGGGGAAAGCCAGATAACATCTATACCCAGCTTCGCCAGGTACGGAATTTTTTCGGTGATGCCGGGCAGATCGCCAATGCCGTCGCCATTGGAGTCGTTGAAGGAACGCGGGTAGATCTGGTACACAACGGGCTGCTGCCACCACTGAATTTCGGTTTTCATGGGCTGTCCTTCCACGGAATATATATCAAATAAAGGTCTGAAAGCGGGATCGGTCGCTCAGTTGCGGCACCCTGCAGCTACCGCACTATCCGGGTTGAGCCTGTGACGGCAACGGCACGGGGTGCATCCTGGCGGTGGGCTCGAAACTCGACTCGTCAAGCTCTACCAGCACGCCGCTGTGATCGGAAATCGCCTTAGGAGAATTATCGCGGAATACCACTGCATGCGAAAGTACCTTCACCGTGCGGTCGGCAAACACGAAGTCGATGCGCTTGGCATCCTCCTGCCCTTCCCACCCGGCAATACCACGATGTACGGTGAATTCGCCGTCGGTACTCTGGGCAATCTCGCGGGTGTCCACCAGGCCGGAAGAAAGTGCCAGATCGTACCCTTCGCCGCGCACCTGCGCCGCTGTGTTGAAATCGCCGCCCATCAGAACGGGTGCATCCTGACCGCGCTCGGTGAGGGCCTGCGAAAGCCGCGCAAACTCCTGTGCAAAAAGCGGTTCGCCCTGAAAATCCCACCACGACATATGGGCGCTTGCACACCATACGGACCCCGCATCGGTACCCACCCGAACCGCGAGAGAAGACCTGCGTTCAACCCGGTCGTAGCTGTACTGCGGGCTCATCACAAGAGGATCGATGCGTTCAATAGGCACGCGAGAAAGCACCGCCACACACTCGTCATACCGATCCCACCCAATATGTGTTTCGGTCAGCGCCCATTCGTAGTGAACCCCTAAATCAGCCAGGAACCGAACCAGCAGCAGTGCATAATTATCCTCACGGATAGGAATACCGGCCCCGCCCTGGTACCCCAGTGGAGTATCCACAATAGGGGAGTGCAGGTACTGGTTGACCTCCTGCAACGCAATAACATCAACCTGACGGTCGGCAATAAAACGGGCAAGCTCATGAATCTTAACGATCTGGTGAGGCTCGCACCAGCTGTGGGTATTCAAGGTAAGAAAAAGCATAGGTATGTAGTTTTCGAGAGGTCGTGCGTTCAATAACACCACGCCACCTGCCACGGTGGGGCGGGCTACGGTTACATGCTACAAGAGAAACACCGTTTCAAAGCACTAAAAAACCGTGACAGTAGGTTAGTATTTTTACCCGGTACCGGGAGATGTTTCATGTTATGAAAAAATATGTCTAATCTCCCGCAACAGACGTGTAGCCCCGCCAAAAGGTGGGATGATGGTGCCATTCAAATACTGATGACATTCGCGCGGGCGCGTGTGCCTGCGTATTTTCTCGTAACCCGAAAGGCGTAAGCCTCATGATGGAAAAAGTTCAGAGGTTCGGTTCGGCCATGCTGGCCCCCGTGCTTCTTTTTGCCTTCGCCGGTTTGGCGGTTGGTATTGGCAAAGTTGCCACCCTAGAGAACATCGTTGGTCCTCTAGCTAATGAAGACACGATGTGGTTTAAAATCTGGGATGTCTGGCTCTCTGGCGCCTGGACCGTCTTCACTCAGATGGAGCTGCTCTTCGTGCTCGGCCTGCCGATTGCGCTCGCTAAGACCGCAAACGCCCGCGCCGTGCTCGAAGCTGGCATGGTCTACCTGACCTTCAACTACCTGAGCGGGACAATGCTCAAGTACTGGGGCCAAGACAGCGGTGGTATCTTCCAGCTCAACTACGGAGTGGATATTTCCGAGTCCGCCGCCGGTACCGGCCTGAAAATGATCGCCGGTATTAAGACCATTGACACCGGTATCTTTGGTGCGATTATTATCTCCGCCATCGTGGTGTGGGTACATAACCGCTGGTTCGATAAGAAGCTGCCCGACTTCCTGGGTATTTTCCAGGGCACCCAGTACGTGTACGCCGTGTGCTTCTTCCTCATGTTCCCCGTCGCGTTCCTCTTCACCCTGCTGTGGCCCTACGCCCAGCACGGTATTGAAAGCATGCAGGGGTTCTTCATCGCCTCCGGCGCGCTCGGTGTGTGGATCTACACCTTCTTGGAGCGCTTCCTCATCCCGACCGGTCTGCACCACTTCATCTACTCGCCGTTCATGTTCGGCAACGCCGTAACCCCCAACGGCATTGCGAAGGACTGGCCGACCCACCTGAGCGAATTCGCGCAGAGCGACAAGCCCCTGCGTGAGCTCTTCCCCGGCGGCGGCTTCGCACTGCACGGCAACTCCAAGGTGTTCGCACCGGCAGGTATTGCGGCGGCCTTCTACACCACCGCACGGCCCGAGAAGCGTAAAGAGGTTCTCGCCCTGGTGCTGCCCGTGAGCCTCACCGCGATGCTCATCGGCATTACCGAGCCGCTGGAATTCACCTTCCTGTTCGTGGCACCCCCGCTGTTCGCAGTGCACGCTGTGCTGGCTGCAACCATGGCGTCGATCATGTACATGTTCGGGCTTTCAGGCAACATGGGCGGCGGCTTGCTGGATAACTTCATCTTCCTCAACTGGGTTCCGCTGTGGCAGAACCACTGGCCGACCTACCTCATGCAGATCGGCGTGGGCCTGTGCTTCACCGTCATCTACTTCCTGCTCTTCCGCTTCCTGATCCTGAAGTTCGACTTCAAGACCCCCGGCCGTGAGGCTGAGGGCGGCGAAACGAAGCTGTACTCGAAAGCCGAGTACAAGGCCGCCAAGGCTGCCGAGAAGAAGGGCGGCGCATCCGCAGAAGACGGCGACACTGACCTGTACGCACCGCGTGCGGCTGGTTTCCTCGAACTGCTCGGCGGTGCCGACAACATCACCACCGTGAACAACTGCGCCACCCGCCTGCGCGTGTCGGTGGCCGATGAATCCCTGGTCGACACCTCGGATGCCGCGTTCAAGGACGCCGGTGCTCTTGGTATCGTACGCAAGGGTAAGGCATTCCAGGTGATCGTGGGCATGGACGTTCCGCAGGTTCGCGAACGTTTTGAAACCATGGTGAACACCAAAGCCTAAAACGTGAGCTGGGCTAAAACCCGCATCACGCGATAACACCACAAGGCTCCTGAGCCGCAGACGTTGTAATATTTTTAATATTGCTTGTCAGCGATTCAGGAGCCTTGAGTGGATTTACAAGATGTGGTGAATGCAAACCAGCACCGCTTCAGCGGTACAGAACGCGAGATTCTGGCGTTTATGCTCGACAACGAAAAGTTCGTTGCCGAAGCCACCATCAGCTCCCTCGCGCACAAAACCTACACCTCAACCAGCTCCATTATTCGCCTCACCAAGAAACTGAACTTCTCAGGCTTTGCGGAGCTGAAATACTTCATTAAATCCTCCCTCACCCGCTCCGAACCCTACAACCCCAGGTTTATTGAGAGCGGTAAAGAAGACATCCTGCGAACCTACGACTACCTCGAACACATGGAGCTGTCGAAGCTCCTCGAAAAAATGCACGACGCCCGCACCATCTACTGCTTCGGCACCGGGTACGCCCAACGCAACGCCGTGCAAGAGTTCGCCAAATCCATGCAGGTGTGCGGCAAATTCTGTCACGTCATCCCAGCCCGCAACGAGTTTGAGAGCACCATGACCTCCATGACCACCAACGATTTGGTGATCCTCGTATCGTTCTCCGGGCAGACAGAGAACATGCGCGAACACGTAAAAATGCTTGCCCTGCGCAAAATCCCCATGGTCGCGGTCACCGCCCTCGGAGTGAACTACATGTCCTCCCACGCCGAATACTCACTGCACTACCAGAGCACCCCCACGCAGATCACCGGCCAGCGCGGCCCCTACAACTCATTCGTGGCGCTCTCAGTGCTGCTGGACTACCTGGTGCGCCGGTACATCGACCACATTGAGACCCGAAACCCCCAGCGGCAGCCCGGCGGGAACGAAACAGACCCGGGCACCGGCCCGGCAGAACCCACCGCCGACTAACCCCCCAGAAAGCACACAAGACATGAACATCTTCGCCGCGCTTGACGACGACCGTAAACTCCGCCGTTTCCTCTTCTGGTACTGGCTCCTGGTGCCCTTCGCGCTCTTCGCCTGGATTCTGCTTGGCGCCGCGAACTCCAATATGACCTTCCAGCAGGCGCTTAACATTCCCTTCTTCGCTGTCGCGTTCCTCAACGGGTGCCTGACGATCCTGCTCGCGGGACTCTTCAAACTCGCTGGAAGCGAAAACGAACGCACCGAACGCGTCTTCACCCTCTACGCCCTCGCGGTGCAGATAGTGGTGGGGAACCTGCCCGGCGCACTCGCCTGCTACCTGCTGCTGCGCGCCACCCGCGACTGGGATGAGACCGAAAAATTTGCGCCCACCTACCGTTGGGTCCTCATCGCCGCCATGGTATTTTTGGGGATGGTGAGTCTGCTGGTTCTCGCGGCGAACATCCGCCTCTGGACAAGCTAAACACACACCTTAGCTGCTACAAGGCCGCATAGGAAGGACGAACCGCAGAAACTACGGCACTATAACGCGCCACGGTGGGCTACCCGCGAAACGCTGAACCCATCCGCCCGGCAAAGACACGAGGCGCACCCACCCGGCCGTATGATGTAAGAACGTGCAGAATACAACACACCCAAGGACGCACACGACGTGAACGGAACCCCCGAGACCCCCCAGGGCGCGCCCAGGACGGGAAACTCGCCAACCTCAGAACCCGCACCGGCACCCAACCCCGACGGGCCCCCTGAGGCACTGCCGCCGCACCTTGACCCCGCCAGCCACAGCTTCGACCCAGCGGCGGGGCTGGAACGCTGGGCGGAACAGATGGACATCTACACCGGCCCGGACGCGATGCTCAACTTTAACCGGGTTGACTATGTGCACATCGACCTCACCGCCGCAAACCCTTCCGGACTCGCCCAGCTGCTGGCCGGGCGGAAAACCCGCCTGTCCACCATTCTGCGCGACAAAAGCCTGCTGGAGGAGGGGATGCGTGCCGCCCGCACCCTGCGCACCAAAATCTATGAGCTGTCCACCGACCACGGGCTAGACTCCGGGTATTTCGTGGCCGGTACCGCCTCCTGGCTCTCACGCTCCACCCGCGAGCACACCGTCTCCTACGAGAAACGGTTTATTGCCCCTATCCTCATGGCGCCGCTGAGCATCACCCCGCACCCCAGCAGCGACGACTACGAGCTGCGCCTTGCCGGTGCCGCACGGCTTAACCCCGCCATGGTGCGCCAAATCAAACAGGAATACGATATTGACTTGGGCACCATGGACGTGGCGCAGCTGGCCAATTCTATGTCCCGCCTTGACCCCGAGCCCGTAATTGAGCGGATGCGCGCCACCACCGGGAACATCCCCGGGATGGCCATCGAATCACGGTTCTTCATCTCAACATTCGCCGACCTCAAAGAAAGCATGGGCGAGCTGCCGCACACCGCCCACACGCCGCTGGTGCGTGATATTGCCGCGCTCAAAGTCCCCGGGGTGCACCCGAGCATCCGCCCGCTGGTGCAGAACCAGCCCCCTCATGACGACCGTGACCCGCAGCGGGAGACGCAGCTGCTTGACGCCGACCCGGCCGCACAGACCATTATTGATGCGGCCGCCAGCGGCAACTCGTTCACCGTCACCGCTGCCCCCGGCACCGAGCCGCTACGCACCGCCGTGAATATTGCTGCGACCCTCGCGGGGCAGGGTAAATCTGTGCTTGTGGTGGGGGAGAAACGCTCCACCCTGGCCGATTTCACCGCACTGCTTGAACGCAACGGTATTGATTCCCTCCGTTTTGATGTGCTCACCGACCGCGACGCCGAAGGCCAGCGCGCCGAATTCATCCAAGCCATTGTGCGCAACGAAACCGCTGCCATACCCGAGGAAGAGGAGACCACCGCCGAGCTGCTTGAAACCCGCCGCCGCCTGCACAGGCACACCGAGGCTTTGCTCTCGCACGAGCCGTACTGGAATATCACCACCTACCAGGCGCTGCAGACCCTCGCCGAACTCACCTCACGGAACGAGGCGCCCGCAACCGGTGTACGGTTTAGCCGCCGCATGCTTGATCGGCTGCTCGAACGCGAGAACCTTGCTCACGACCTCACCCGCCTCGCGGAGCTGGGGGCGTTCACCCCGGCAGCCCGCACCTCCCCCTGGTACCGTGCCCGCCTGGCCAACGACGAGGAGACCGCTGACGCTTACGCACTGGTTCTCACCCTCAAATCCTCCCTGCTGTCTCTGCGGGAGGCTATGAGCCGGCTCAGCCGCACCACCGGGTTACGGCTGGGCCGCACTATCGCCGACTGGCAGGGGCAGCTGCGTATTCTGCAGCGCATCCGGGAAACCCTGAAACAGTTCCGCCCCACCGTGTATGACCGGCCCGTCACCGACCTGATAGCGGCCACCGCGACCGGGGCGTGGCGCCGCGAAAACGGCATCGAAATGAGCAGTATGCAGCGCTCCCGCCTGCGCCGCGCCGCTAAGGAGTACATCCTGCCGGGGGTGAATATTGGCGACCTGCACGAGCAGCTGCGGATTGTGCAGGCTGAACGCGCAGAGTGGATCCGGCACACCGCCGCCCCACGCACCCCGCAGATCCCCGAGAACCTTGATGCGCTTGTCACCGCCTGCAATTCCCTCATGAAAGAGTTCGACGGGCTGCGAATCGTGCTGGATGACTCCCCGGAAGGCACCGACTTTACCCGCACCACCCTGGACGCACTCGAACAGCGTTTGGACGCGTTACTGGCCGACCGGGTGCTGCTGATGAGCCTGCCCGAGCGGGATACCCTCACCGCGCGCCTGCTGTGCCTGGGCCTGGATGAGCTTATGGAAGATTTGTATGCCCGGCAGGTGCCGGCACGGCTGGTGGCCGCTGAGCTGGAGCTGGCCTGGTGGCAGTCCGCCCTTGAGGAGCTGCTGCACGACCACGAGGGGCGAATCCTGGGCGGGCAGGCGCTTCGCGGCGTTGAGTCCCGGTTCCGCCGCGCCGACTACGCCCACATGCTGGGTGCTGCCTCACGCTTGTTGGAGTGCACCCGGCAGCTGTGGAACGACCGGATCGACACCCACCATGAGCAGGCGGCGTACCTTAAAAGCCAGCTGCGCGGGCATGAGTTTGTGCTTCAGCAGTTATTGGAGCACGCCCCAACGATGGCGAGCACCCTGCTGCCGATTTGGACGGCCAGCCCCTTCGCGTTGGCACGTCACGTTCCGCCCACTATGCGTTTTGACGTTGCGATCTTATTAGATTCCGAATCGACACCGCTGGCGGCAAACCTGCCCGCCATTACCCGCGCTGAGGCGGTGATCGCCCTCGGCGACCCGCACTCCGGGTACCCGGCCCCGTTTATTGTTTCGGCACCGGCGACGGGGGCACCGGCGCCAGCAACGAAACGACTTGAGAGCACCTTTGACGCCCTTTCGAAGGTGGTGCCCTCGCTGCACCTGGCGCAGCTGGGGCGGGCCATGGACCCGGTGACCTTTGACTATTTGAACCGTGAGTTTTACGGGGGGCAGTTGCGGCAGCGCTCGGTGAGTGATGCCGCCTCCGAACCGAAGCCGACCCTTAGCGTCGAGTACATTGATACACGCGGGAAGGTGAGCGATAACGCCAACCAGGAATCGCCCAGTTTTGAGGTGGAGCGGGTGACCTTACTGGTGCTGGAGCACGCTTACCGGCGCCCGGAGCGTTCCCTGGCGGTGGTAACCGCGAGCCCTAAACACGCGCAGCGGGTGGCCGGTGCGGTGCGCAACGCCCTGAATAAATATCCGCAGCTGGCGCCGTTCTTTAAACCCGGAAAAGAACCGTTTAGGGTGGTTGATTTTACGCGCGCTGAGGGCATGGAGCGAGACACCATGATCTTCTCCTTGGGGGTGGGCCGTCCCCGCCCCGACCAGCGCACCCCCTACACGATGGGGCAGCTGTCGGAGGAGCACGGCCGGGAGGGGCTCGTGACCGCGCTGACCCGTGCCCGCCGCGCCACCCACATTGTTTCGTGTGTGAGCCCGGATGCGTTGGAGCCGCAGAAACTAGAGCACGGCGCCCTCGACTTTTACCGTCTGATGCGTGCCCATGAGGCACACCAGAAACGTGTGGACGAGCAGCAGCAGGCGGCACGCATCCCCGAAAAAATGCCCGATAACGAGTTCTTAGCGGGTGAGGATTACGGCCCTCTGCCCGACACCGGCGATTGGCTGCTGAACGACCTGCTGGTTCGGCTGCGCCAGCGCGGGGTGCGTATTGAGCCAGGCGGCGGGCTGGTGGCGTTTATTGCCTACGCCCCCGCAGGCGGTGGCGACGATGAGGAGCCTGACATGCCGCTGGTTGCCTGCTCGGACGCCTCACCGCGTTTTGCAAGCACCAGCGTGCGCGAGCGCACCCGCCTGTTGCCTGAGCGGCTGGGCCTTACCGGGTGGAACTACCTGACCCTGAACACGGTGGAGGTATTCGCCGACCCGGATGCTGTGGTGGAGCGCATTATGCGGTACGTTGGGATGCGGGAGGACAACTCGTGAGCGGCTACTCGCCCGTGCCGAAACCACGGCGCGGTCATCGCCGGGTGAGTGGGGCGGGCGCGCCAGCTGAAGCTGAACCGCGTATCGCTGGGGTGAATGCCCCCGAACCGGGGCGGGTGCAGCGTGTGAAGCCGTCGGGTGGGCAGAGGGCCGCCAGCGGACAACAGGGGACTGGGGCTACCCGTGGCGTGCCGGGTGGGCGTTCCCAGCAGGCGTTGAGCGCGGATGAGCTGGCTAGGCTGCGGTGGGTGCAGGAGATGAAGGAGCAGAAACCTCCGCACTATTAGCCCGCGCGGTGCCCTCAGGGTGCCGCGTACCCTATCCCTAGTTGCTTACCGTAGCCCCGCGCACCCTGGCGGGTAAAAGCCCAGCACTGCACGCTGGGCCATGTTGTTCACGTTTGACCTGCACCCTGACCGGATGAGGGGCTGGGTGCGTGGCGGTTAGGCGGTGCCTGCTGAGCTGCCGCTGGAGCTGCTTGAACTATTTGTGCTGTTGTTTTTATCGTTTGTGTAAAACCCGGAGCCTTTAAAGACAACGCCCACCTCGTTGTAACGTTTACGCAGTGTTTCCTGCCCGCAGCTTGGGCAGGTGCGCAGCGCATTATCGCTAAATGATTGGCGTTTTTCGAAGGCGTGGCCGCAGTTTTTGCACTGGTAGACGTAGATCGGCATGGTATTCCTCGCTGAGCCTGTGTGATTACTTCCAGCTAAAAAGTGTACCGCCTGTGTGCGGCGCCTGCCTACGTGCTGGCTGTACGGTGTGCTAGTGGGCGGCGTGTTCGCCGAGCGGGTGCACCCCGTTCTCGGTGAGCACCCGGTAAAGCACCCCGTCCCATGTGTCGTAGGGGATGCTGTCAAGCACTTCGTCGGCGAATACCACGCCCACTGTTGTTTCGCGCAGGGCCTGCTCGCTCAGGCGCGGCAGCAGCCGGTCGTAATACCCGCCGCCTTGGCCAAGCCGTCGCCCGTTGCGTCCGTAGGCCAGGGCGGGTACTAGGCGCAGGTCGGCTGCTGTGAAGGCGTGGGGGCCTTCAGCGTCGCCTTCGGGTTCGGCAATACCCATACCGTTGAGGGGGTGCTGCACATGCGGGTCCCATTGCACCCAGGCGAGTTGCCGCCCGGGGCGCACCACCGGCACCAGGATGCGGTGCCCGTCGCGGTGCAGCTGCTGCAGTGCGTCGGTGATGGGGGGCTCCGCAGCGGTCGGCAGGTACGCTGCAATGGTTAGTTTTTCCCCGGTGCGGGGTATGAGGGAGTAGATGCCTTCCTGGTAGCGGCGCGCATAGTCTGCTTGCCCTGCCTCTGCGCGGTTGCTGCGGTTAATGAGGCGGCGCGGGCGGATTTGGGCGCGTAATACTTGCTTATCGAGCGCGATGTCTTCGGGGGATGCCCCCGAGGCGGGCTGCTGCATGGTTCTCCTGGGACGACGTTGGCTGCAGTACTGAAACACAGCGTGGCGCGTGTTATTTCAATTATAGAATTGCAGAGGGCCTAATCCTGAGGGGAATGTCTAATCAAAGTATTGTGAAATATGCGGTACTTGAGACGTGCTTGTTCTGTGGGCATTCTCTTCTCATGTATGCTGTTTGCATGACTAATGTATCTGGGTCTATTACTAAGGCTGTTATTCCTGCGGCGGGTCTGGGCACCCGATTTTTGCCCGCAACAAAGGCGACCCCTAAAGAGATGCTCCCGGTGGTGGACCGTCCCGCCATCCAGTATGTGGTGGAGGAAGCGATCCGCGCGGGGCTGCAAGATGTGCTGATGATCACCGGCCGCAATAAGCGCGCCTTGGAGGATCATTTTGACCGTGTGCCGGGGTTGGAGCGGCAGCTGGCTGAGCAGGGTAAAGAGGCCCTGCTGAAGGCTGTGGAGGAGTCCAACTATTTGGGAGAGATCCACTATGTGCGCCAGGGCGACCCGAAGGGCCTGGGGCATGCGGTGCTGCGCGGTAAGGTACATGTGGGCAATGAGCCGTTCGCGGTGCTGCTGGGCGATGACCTGATTGATGAGAAGGAAGATCTGCTCTCTCGCATGGTTGAGGTGCAGCAGCGTACCGGCGGTTCTGTGGTGGCCCTCATGGAGGTTCCGCGTGAGGCGATTTCTGCGTATGGTGCCGCCGCGATTGAGACCGTTGCGGGTGAGGACTTTGTGAAGGTGACCGGGCTGGTTGAGAAGCCGGAGCCGGAGCAGGCCCCCTCAAATTATGCTGTGATTGGCCGTTACGTGCTGAGTCCGAAGGTGTTTGAGGTGCTTGAGAATACCGCCCCCGGCCGTGGTGGGGAAATTCAGCTCACTGACGCCTTGCAGACTCTTGCCGTGGGCGAGGGCGATGGGGAAGGCGTGTACGGTGTGGTGTTTAAGGGCCGTCGTTTTGATACTGGCGATAAGCTCTCGTATTTGAAGGCGAATATTATTTTGGCTGCTGAGCGCGGCGATTTCGGTCCCGAACTGTGCCAGTGGTTGAAGGAATTTACTGCCGAAAACTGCTAAAAACACGCGTTTTAGGGTGTTATGATGCGGTGGCTTCCCGTGCCGGGGGCCACCGCATTATTGTGCGGTTGGGTGTTTTCAACCCGGTGCTGTGTGGGCGGGCACAAAAACTTGGTGATGTTTTGTGCCTGGGGCGTATTCTGGCACACCGATATCCGCTAATTTCGGTAGTATTTATAGATATAGGTTTTTGGGATCCGGCGTTTTGATGGGGGCGGTATAGAAGCATGATCTGGCTGAGCACTTCGGGCATTGTGGTTGCCCTTGCTGTCATTATGCTCTTGTGGGTTGTGCCTAGGGCTTCTCGGCGCGCGCCCGCCAACGGATCCCGGCGGCAGCTGGCGAGTGTGGGCCGCACCGCTGAGGATATTTTCTTGTCCGCAAAAGTACTGTTTAATGAGGAGACTGCACGCGGCACGGGTGCGGCCGTGCCCTCTGCTTCCGGCAAGGCTGAGGTGTACGCTTCGACCTCCACCGGTTCGCTGGAGCCCCTGGGCGGGGTGGAGTTTGCTGAGAGCGCCGCTTCGGCTGTGGTGAACGTGCAGCAGCGACAGGAAGAGTTTGCGGACGATAAGACGCAGCTGCTGTACACCACGGATGCAGCCGAGAGTGCCGAAGACGCCGACCTGTGGGAGGAGGCCACGATGCGTGAGGACGCGAACGCCCAGCAGCAGGGCGCACACGATACTGAGCTTTACGACGAACCGTACGATGAGGACCTCTACGCCCCGGAGCCTGACCTGGACTCTGCGCCCGGTGCGGAGCCTGCCGACGGCGAGGCTGATGCACCCGCACATTGGGAGGTTACAGCAAATTCCCAACCTTCAGGCTCCCGGATAGGTCGTAGTATCCCTGAGGTTAATATAGATGCTGAGACGGCGGGGCAGGATCCCTCCGCTGCGGACACCGATTCTCAGCCTCGTAGCGGCACACACCATCAGGGCACCGGGCGTGCGGAGGAGTCTCGGGGGGAGGCGCCTTCGGCGGCTGCGGTTCGCGGCCCTGCCCTGCATGAGCTTTCCTCTACCGAAGAAGTTCCGGAGGTTCAGGAGTCAATGCTTGGGGGTCCGGTACCTCCGGGGATGACGGTTCATACCGGCCGCGCCGTACTTTTAGGTGTGGCCTTGCTGGCGTTTGTTGCGGCCCTGGGGTTTGCCCTTATGGCTTTTTCCGGCATGCTGTCGTGGGTGTGGCCGGTGGCGGCGCTGCTGGTTGCCGTAGCGACCGGCGGGCTGTTGCGGTACCTGGCGATTTCGGGTGCTAAAAAGCCCGCAGCGAGCCGCCGCGAATCTTCCAGCGCCCCGGTATCCGAACAGGCCGAGGCGACAGCCTCCGCTGAACACGGCAGCCGTGAGCCTGAAACAGTCGGTGCTGACCCGGCGGCTAATACCCGCCGCACCAAGGAGGCACGCCCCGCTCCCGCCCATATAGCAGCTGCGGGTTCGGTTGCACGTCAAGACAGCAGCCGGACGCAGGGGCGTCGCGCCCCCGCCGCCGAGCACCGTAGCGAACGTACAGCAGGGCGTGAACGTCCCGCTGGTGAGGGCGTTCAGGAGGAGTCGTCTCGTCCCCGCCGTGAGCCTGCACCACTGCGCCGCCACACACCTGCGCGTCGCAGTGCGTCAGCTCAGGGAGCCCGCGCCGCCGCATCGCCCGGGGTTCAGCGGGAACCTGATGCTCAGGGTGCCGCACGCCGTAGTTTAGCGGAACGGGAGCCGGTTCGGACCCGTACTTCTCAGCTTCCGGCGATTCGCCGGGGTGGGCGGGGCTCGCACCTGCCCCCGCAGCTGAGGCCCCTGGCACACCGTGATGAGCCCATGCTTTTTGATATCCAGACCGAGACCCCTCAGGCGCCTTCAGCCTCTGCCCAGGCCACTCAGCCTGCAGACTCGGCTGTATCTTCTGCGCCGGTCACGCCTGCTGCCCCCACCCAGAGCGCCCCTTCCCAAAGCGATTCTGCTGAGGCGGCGCAGCCTACTGCGCCTGTTCCAACTCAGCCACCTGCCGCCCCGGCCCGACCGGAGGCTGCTGCTAAAACTGGCAGGGTGCCGCAGCAGAACCCTTCCGGGGCATCCTCCTTCGAACGGAGTGGCTCCTTTGACGCTGACGCTACCGCCCCGATCACGGATGGGATACCCACGGCGAACCTGGCTCAGCGTGCCGCTGCGGCCCGCGCGCAGGCTACCCGCGCAGCTGAGGCGGCGCAGCAGGTGCAGCGTGAGGCTGCTGAGCGCGCCCGCCACAGGGCGCGGCAGCTGAACCTGCAGAACCCGTACCCGCAGCAGCAGCCCTCCAGCGATACGGCGGAGCACACCACGGTGCCGCTGGGGCAGGGTGCAACCCCTGAGGTGCCGCCGGTACAGCCGCCCATTCCGCATACTCCGGTGCCGTCAACTATTGATGAGAGTGACCTGGACTCTTTGGATGATGATGTCTCACCGGTGTTCGAGCCGCAGCAGCAGCTGGGTACGCTCGGCAGCGGGTTTGAGGATACGTCTACTCAGGGCATTCGGCTGGGCCCCGGGGCGATGCCCATGTTCAAGGCCACCTCAAACACCTGGGAGCCGGTGGAGTTGCCGAAGCCGCTGCACACCCTGCATCAGAAGAAAGATAAGGACGCTAAGGGTAAAGGTAAAACCGGAGAATAGGTACCAAGGGCAGAAGCCGAAATATACAAATGCAGAGCGGTTCCTGCAGCAGTCTATAAGCGCTCGTGCGGGCCTGTCTCACCATGGTGAGACAGGCCCGCACGGCGTTAGTGAGCGGATAGATATAGCGCACAGTAACTCTATGATTAAGGTAATACTTGAATATACCGTGTGAGTGGGCGCACAGAACCTATGATAGGTTTATCGAATAAATACAATCCGAAAGGATGCCGATTACGATGACTTCCGAAATAACCCGCCGCGCGGCTTTAAGTCTTGTGGGTGCAGGAACAACGGTGTTTTTATCTGCCTGCGCGGCAACCAATGTATTTGTGGGTACTCAAGAGGATGCCTCTTCACCGTCAGCCTCTCCCAAAGACTATAAAGGCGAGGCGAAACTGGAGGAATACGATACTTCTGCTGGTACCTTTGAGCCCGCAACCCATGACACTCCGCCCAAAAACGTTCCCAAACCTATTAAGCCCAAAAACGCTGACGAAGACTCCGTAGCCGGACTGTATTCCAGTATTGCGTTTCTCGGGGCGGCTATTACCTATGCCTTTACTACGGGGGATACCACATATGTGCAGGACTCGGCGTTCAACGAGGAAACAAAGAAAGAGATAATAAACAATAGGGTCGTACGAAAAACGGCTGAGGGTAAACACTGGGAAGCTGACATTAAGCTCGTTTATTCTCTGGAAACCTCAGAACCCACAAAAGAGGGGGACGAGTACACCTGGCCGTACCGGGGAATTTCCCGCCACGGGACGTACTATGTGGAGGTTGATGGCCCAAAGACCAGCGTGAACTTCATTTCTGAGAGCAGCCAGGAGACTATAACACCGGGGCGGATTAAAGCGAAACACACCGATGGTCACTGGGTCATTAATTTTGAGACCGATGAGAGTGCCAGCCCCAGTGCTTCCTCCTCCCGCTCATCAAGCATATAAGGCGCGTTTCTTATAGTGTGCTTTCTGTGAACGGGGACGAGTCATGGCCCAGCACCATAATGATGAGGGCGCTTTCTCTGAGCAGCAGGGAGGGGGTAGAGAAGGCTTCTGCCCGTTCCCTGTATCCGTGTATTTTCCGTAGCCGGAGTGCAATATCTAGGGCTATTTGGGTGTATACGTAAGGGAGGAGTCCCTCTTAGGACTCCTCCCTTGCTGTCACCCGGATGTTCGGGATGGGGGTGGTTCTTAGTAAGACGGTGAGGGGCTGGAGCTTGACTCGTCAAACTCAATATCAATGACCCACCGACCACCAGTGTATTTTGCTTTAATCTTCCCACTTCCCTTACTCACCTGCTGGCTTGTGGGGATGGTGCTCACCTTCACGGAGCGCTCGGTAGAAGTCTCTGTCACATCTACCCGGAACGCCCCGTGCCGTGATTCCATCTTATGCAACCAGATGTACTCATCCCCTTCTTTTGTGGGCTCCGAGGTCTCTAAGAAAATCACAACTTTGGACTCGGCCTCCCAATATTTACCCTCACGGATTTTATCTAGGGTGACCGCAGACTTAAATCCTTTCTGATCTTCCTCACTAAGAGCGGATTCGTTGATCGGCCCAACGTCCCCGGTCACTAAAGCATACGTGAGGGCAGCCCCAATAAATGCAATGCTGGAATACAGCCCGGCTACGGAGTCCTCATCAGCATTTTTGGGCTTAATAGGTTTGGGAGCATTTTTGGGCGGGGTATCCTGAGTAGCGGGCTCAAAGGTACCGGCAGAAGTATCGTACTCTTCCAGTTTCACTTCGCCTTTGTAGTCCTTTTTAGCGGCCGATGAAGACTCGCTGGAGGAGCCATTAATAGCTGTGCCAGACCCGCAGGCGGCAAGAAGCGTTAGGGATGTTGCGCCCGCAAAGCCCAGGGCCGCGCGGCGGGTTATTTCGGAAGTCATGGTAACCGGTTTCCTCTCAAGTGCGTGATATACCAGCTATCTCTATCCTAGAGAACACGCGGCCCATAAGCACGTACATTTAACTATTACTTTAAATGTAGGCTTCTGTGTGGCGAGTGTACTGGGTGCAGCAGCTTCCGTCGCAGTTAAGGTAAGGAGGGGGTTCCAGCTGGAACCCCCTCCTCGCATCACACACAGGAAGAAAAGTCTTCGAAACCGTTTCGCGGAAGAATCCTTCCCACAAGGACTCTCGCTATTTGGTAATAAAAATATAACCTAATTAATGGGGGTGTGCCAACCCGAATATCTCAAGAAATAGTGACAACCTGTCTGCAAAGCAAGGTGTACCTAAGTTAGTTCCGTGTATTTGCGGGCAAAAACCGGGCACGGCTAGGGCACAAAAAATATTTAAACTTTTTCCCCGCCCCTCTTTGCGCACCCTCAGCTGTGGGTAAGGCCGGTAACATGCAGCGGTATGGGTGGGTAAAACGTGAGAGAATGGCAGAGTGAAAGAATGGTTCGATTCCCTACCTGTAGAGGCGGCCGTTGCCTGCCTGTGGGCGATCGGCATTATCCGCACGTCCATTGTGTTTCTGCTCGGCTACCTGGCTGCCGCCGGAGGGGCACGCTTGAGCCGCATCCGGGAAGCAATGGACACCCCCATATACCAGCGGGCCACAGCGTTCGTGAACCGCTGGGGCGTATTAGCCGTGCCGCTGTGCTTCCTCACCGTAGGCTTCCAAACCGCCGTCATTATCACCACCGGGTTCACGAAAATGCCGTTACGCCGCTGGGTCCCGGCCATGCTCGTGGGCACTTTCATCTGGGCCGTCATCTACACCACCGTGGGGTTCGCAGTGCTCGCCGCCCTGGGGCTGCAGCCGTGGATGCTGCCGGTTGCCCTAGCGGTAATCGTGCTCCTCAGCCTGGGAATCTCTAAAGTGCGTGAACTCATCACCGACCGCAAACCCCGCCCGTAACCGGGGCCGCCGCCGTCCACTGTGCTAGCGTAAAGGCATGAACGAAACCCCTGAAGCTGTTACACCCGCAGAACCGGTACCGCCAAGCACCCAGCAGGAGTCCAGCATTGAGCTTGCCGCCCCCGCCGTCGGGCTCATCTACTCGGGGCAGGCAGCCCCCGCACCGGTGCTGAGCTGTGCCAGCTTACGCATCGGCTACGAGCCGGGGGTAATGCCCGGAAAATGGTTCACCCGCTGGCACGAACGCTACGGCAGAACCGCCCCGCTGGCCGAAATACCGCTTCGCGAAGGGGCCGGTCTTGAGGCACTCACTACCGCGCTCAGCACCCCGAACAGCACCAGCGGCGAAGCCCGTTTCGAGCCGTTAGCGCACATGGCCATAATGCGCGCCACCGCACAGGAAACCCCCGATAAAGACCGGTACCACAGCATCCGCCTGTACGAGGAAGTACCCGTGGTGGTGCTGCCCAAAGACCATGTGCTCACCGTGCTCGACGAGGTTCCCCTAGGTGAGATGGCTGAGGAGTTCCTGCTGCATGAGCCCGAGGAGTTCCCCGCCTGGGGTGAAGCCTCACAGCAGTGGCGCCAACAGAACCCCCGGTTTTTGCCGCAGATTCCCACCCACGCGGACGCTATCGAACTGGTAGCTGCCGGGGTGGGCCTGTACATCACCCCCATGTCGGTGGCCCGCCTGCACCACCGCAAAGACCTCACCTACCGCCCGGTACCCGACGCCGACCCGTACCCCGTGCACCTGGTGTGGCCCCGTACCCCGGCAGCCCCCACCCCCGATACGGTCCAGGGTGAGAAAGACGACGAGTTTGAGGTGCTCATCCAGGACTTTATCGGCATCGTGCGCGGGCGCACCGCATCCAGTAACCGGGGCAGCGAAACCGCCCAGGCCCGCCGCACCCGCATAGCCGGTGAACGCGCCAAGGCCACAGCGAAATCCCGTGTGGCTAATGCCCGCCGAGAAGCACGCCACCAGAAAACAGCCGCCTCCCGCACCGGCGGAACCTCCCGGCGCAAAGCCGCCGCAGGCAGCAAACCGGGACGAAATGGCAGGCGAACCGGTAAACGCCGGTAGCCCGCCACCCGCCATCACGGGTGAATAGCGCCACCAGTAAACAGGCCGAACGCCCAAGAAGACGCGGTAGAATCGAATCTATGGCATTAGCAATGGAGACCCGACCCGCCGCCTACGCGGTTGTTATTGAGCAGGGCAAACTGCTCATGACCCGCTGGGCGCCCGAAGACCGCTCGCACGAGCCCCTGTGGACGTTACCCGGCGGCGGCATGGAACCGGGGGAGCAGGCCGACGAAACAGCCCTGCGGGAAACCCTCGAAGAAACCGGGTACAGCGTTGCCATTGAAGACGTCCTGGGCGTGCACGCCGGGCATTTCCCCGCGCGCAACGGCATGTACGGCAACTCTCTGCCGTTCTGCGCCTTACGCATTATCTACCGGGCGCACATCGTCACCGGCCAGCTGCGGGCCGAAGAAAACGGCTCCTCAGACATTGCCCGCTGGGTTCCCATTAGCGAAATTGATACGCTGCGCTACGGCACCATTATTGATGAAGTGGCCTCCATGATGGGGTACGCCACCGCCGCCGCCTGGGCCCTGGAATACCGCGAATTCCTCGCCGACGAGAACGCCAGGAAACTATCATGAACACGCCCCACCCCCGCCCGCTTGTGAGCCGCCGATCGGCGCTCACTGCCGCCGCGCTCGCCCCCATCCTGGCTGCCTGCTCCGCTGGGGACAATAAACCCAAGGTGGATCCCTCCGCCTCAGCCTACGGCACCCTCTACGTCACCACCGGGGTGTTGGGGGCTAAAACCATTGTTGCCCATGTGTACGCCCAGGCGCTGCGGAACGTGGGGTACACGGTGGAGGTTATTGGGCACAATAATAACCGCGACGAGTACCTAGCGGCCCTGGGCGCCACCGAAAACACGCGCCTTGATGTTGCCGTTGACTTCACCGGTGACTTGCTGCTGCACCTGACGAAGAACGGTACGCTCAGCCCCGCCCAGCTGCAGGCGGAGCATCAGACGGCCTCCGCCAGTGCCTCCGCCGCCAGTGCTGGGGTGACCCTCACCCCCTCGGCTACCCCCAGCATCCCCGCCGATATTAGCCCCAGCCCCAGCCCGACCCCCACCGGCGACCCCATTAAACCGCGGGCCTTATCACTCAGTGATACGCTCTCAGCTATCGGTAAAATTATCCCGGGGCACCTGAAACTGATGGATACCGTCAGCGCCCAAAACCGCAATGTTCTGGTGACCACCAACGCCACCGGGGCCCGGTATAAGTTCAATAGCCTGAACCAGCTGCCCGAAGTGAAAGCGCCCCTCACCTTTGCCGTGCCCGAGGCGTATAACACCGGAAACTACGGGATTGCCCTGCTCAAGAACGTGTACAAGTACCAGGTTCCCGCCACGAAGGTGGCTAATGAGAGCACCGAACGGGAACAGCTGCTGGCTAAAGATGCGGTGCAGGTGGCGCTTCTGCACAGTATCGACCCGAGCATTGAGGATAACCGGTTCACCATGCTCGAAGACCCCCAGTCCACCCAGCTGAACCAACAGCTGGTGCCTCTTGTGCGGCAAAGCCTGCCATCTAGTGCACAGGAGGCCATTAACCGCGTATCATCTACATTAGATACCGGTAATCTGACCTTTCTACTTCGCCTCACGAGTGGAACAAACCCCGTCGCCGAAGACGAAGCAGCAAAATTCTGGCTCGACCACCCAAGGAAGTGAATATGACTAAGTACCGTCAGTCGTCGAAGCTCAATAACGTCCTCTACGATATCCGCGGACCTATTCTCGAAGAAGCGAACCGCATGGAGGCGATGGGGCACCGCATCCTCAAACTCAATATTGGTAATACCGCGCCTTTCGGGTTCGAAGCGCCGGACGCGATCATGATGGATATTATCCGCCACCTGCCCGTCACGCAGGGGTACTCCGATTCGCGCGGGCTGTACTCGGCGCGAACCGCCATTGTGCAGCACTACCAGAACCGGGGCATCCTCGACCTGGAACCTAACGATGTGTACCTGGGCAACGGGGTGTCCGAGCTGATCCCCATGACCTTGCAGGCACTGTGCGAAACTGACGATGAGATCCTCGTGCCCATGCCCGACTACCCGCTGTGGACCGCCTCGGTGGCGCTATCGGGCGGTAAGCCCGTGCACTACCTGTGCGATGAGGAAAACAACTGGTACCCGGACCTTGAAGACATTAAATCGAAGATCACCTCACGCACCAAAGGGATCGTGGTTATTAACCCGAATAACCCCACAGGTTCCGTGTACCCGCGCCACATCCTGCAGCAGATAGTGGATGTGGCCCGCGAACATGAGCTGGTGGTGTTCACCGACGAAATCTACGAGAAAATTATTTACGACGGCGCCGAAGCCATTAACCTGGCCACCCTCACCGGTGACGACGTGCTATGCCTGACCTTCTCGGGCCTGTCGAAGGCGTACCGGGTGTGCGGTTACCGTGCCGGCTGGGTTGCGATTACCGGCCCCAAGCATGAGGCCGCCAACTATATTGAGGGCATCACCCTGCTCGCCTCAATGCGCCTATGCTCGAATGTGCCCGCCCAGCACGCTATCCAGACCGCCTTGGGCGGGTACCAGTCCATTGATGCGCTGGTGGCGCCTGGCGGGCGGCTGCATGAGCAGCGTGACGTGGCGTACCGTATGCTGAACGAGATTGACGGTGTGAGCTGCAACCAGTCGGACGGGGCGCTGTACCTGTTCCCCAAGGTCGATACTGAGAAGTTCAACATTGTGGACGATGAGAAGTTCATGCTTGACCTTCTGAAGGAGCAGAAGATCCTGTTCAGCCACGGCGGCGCGTTTAACTGGCATAAGCCCGACCACTTCCGCCTGGTGTTTTTGCCGGATGTGCAGACCCTCACCGATGCGCTGAACCGGCTGGGGGAGTTCCTCTCCGACTACAAGCAGCGTGCCTAACCGGCAGGTGTGAGAACAAGAAGCGAACGTCCGGGCACCCGCGAAATAACCGCAGGTGCCCGGACGTTTAGCGTGCCACGTGAGTTAGCCGGAGGGGCTAGCCGTGTGTTTCCTCCCCGTCTTCGGCGTCTTCACGCTGCTCGGCGCGCGCCTCATTAAGTTTTTCGCGGGCGCCCTCAAGCCACGCCTCGCACCGTTTCGCTAGGGACTCGCCGCGTTCCCACAGGGCGATGGAAGTTTCCAAATCGGATGCACCCGATTCCAGCTGCCGCACCACGTTCTCAAGTTCGGCGCGCGCCTGCTCGTAGCTGAGCGTATCAACCGGCGCACCCAGCGACTCGGTATTAAAACTAATGTTTTCGGCCATGTTCTGTCCCTTTCTGGTGGGGTTCTCATAAAATCTGGCAGGGTCTAAAAACTTCTAGTGCCGCCCCTGCAGCCGGTGCGGCACACAGGGGCGCTGACGGGACCGGGCTCAGGCGTCCACATTCGATGCGTGCACCCCGGTGACGGACGCATCCGCGCTGCCAACCCCGGCGCGTACCGTCAGTTTCTCACCCACGGTCAGCGCGGAGGCATCCCGCACCAGCGCCCCGTCAGCCCGCTGCACAATCGCGTACCCGCGCCGCAGCGTCAGCTCAGGGGAGAGAGACCGCACCCGCGCCAGGGTGTGCGCCACCGCATCCTGCTCCCGCGCCAGCCGGTGCTGCACCGACACCAGCGCCCGCTCCCGTAAACGGTGCACATCATCGGCGCGCCACCCCAGGTCATTCTCGGGGCTGGTAAACACCGGGCGCTGCCGTAACTGCTGCACATACTGCCACTGGTTACTCAAATACCCAGCGATGGCCCTGTCAATACGCCCGCGCGCCTCACTAATCCGGGCGAACTCCTCCGCCACATCCGGCACGATGCGCTTGCCGGCATCCGTAGGGGTGGAGGCGCGCACATCAGCCACCGCATCAACGATGGGGGAGTCGGCCTCATGCCCGATCGCCGACACCACCGGGGTGTGGGCCGCCGCGACCGCACGTACCAGCGACTCGTCCGAGAACGGCAGCAGGTCCTCAAATGAGCCGCCGCCGCGGGCCAGCACAATCACATCCACCAGCGGGTCGGCATCCAGCTCCGAGAGCGCCGCACACACTTCACGCACCGCGTTCGCGCCCTGCACCGCCACCTGCCGCACCTCAAAAACAACCCCCGGCCACCGGAGCGAGGCGTTGCGGATCACGTCTTTCATGGCGTCGGAGTCACGCCCGGTCACCAGCCCCACCTTCTGCGGCAGCAGCGGCAGCGGCTTCTTGCGGGAATCCGCGAACAGCCCCTCAGCGGCCAGCGCCTCACGCAGCTGCTGCAGCCGCTCGTGCAGGTTGCCGGTGCCCACCGCGTGGATGCGCTCACCCACCAGCGACAGGCGCCCGCTAGGAACCCAGAAACTTGGTTTCGCCAGCACCACCACACGCGCCCCCGGCACCACATCTTTGCCGATGCTGTAGGCGGCGCGGCCAAAAAGCGCCAGAGAGAATGTGGCATCAGCCTCAAGGTCTTTCAGGTCAATGAACACGCTGCCGCGCCGGTTATTGAGCGAAA
This sequence comes from Rothia sp. HSID18067, assembly GCF_003989445.1. Classification (NCBI taxonomy): domain Bacteria; kingdom Bacillati; phylum Actinomycetota; class Actinomycetes; order Micrococcales; family Micrococcaceae; genus Rothia; species Rothia sp. HSID18067. Next base: position 91,400 of record NZ_RBMF01000001.1, read on the forward strand.
CCACCTGCGCCTCAACCCACAGCTGCGGCACCTTCTCAATATGCGCCTTGAGGTTACGCGCCAAAAGCGCCAGCGGCCAGGGGTTCACGGCGCTCGTCTCGCTGGAGGTGGCGGGAATCTGCCGCTCATGCGCGGGCGGAACCGTGAGCACCTGCGGGCGGGCATCAAAATTACTCATACATCTATTTCTACCACCGATACGCCGCCGGACGCGCCGGAAACTCACCAATGTGTTTAGCTGAGGGCACACTCGCTAAACCCCGCAGGCGGCACAGGGTACTCTAATCAGTATGGGCGCACCCTCAACCGGCGGAACCGCCAAGAACCCTAAGACCCCCGAAACGCTAGAGAACCCCGAACAACCCGAACGCACCAAACCTTTACCCGGTGCGGGCGAGGTGGTGCCATCCGGCACGGACACCTCCGCCACCGAACCCGATGGGAACACGCCAGAAAGCGGCACCTCCCCGGACACCGACGGCACCGAAACCCCCGATAATACGCCGAAATCCGCAGACCCACAGCCCACAGACCCGCAGCCCGCAGACTCACCCTCAGAAGAGCCGCAGTCAGCGCAGCTGCAACCGGACACAGGCCAGACTATGGCAGAAACAACCCGGCCCCTGCCGGATATGGCAGCACCGGAACCTGACTCGTCCGACACCACCGCAGCCCTCGACACCCCCAACGAGGAAGAACCCACCGTAGCCCTTGATGAAGAGGCCGCTTTTAGCCACACCAAAACACTCGGCCACGCCGTGGCTGGGCGGTACGTGAGCGAAGACGACCTCGACGGCATGGGCATCCCCGCAGAGCACCCGATGCGCGCACCCTCGGTGCTGCTGGCCCCGCCCGCCCAGCCGTTCGCGGCCGGGCTGCGCCGCGCCCTCGCCATTCTGCTGGCTGCGCTCGCGCTTATCACCGCCGTCCTCGGGGCGGGCGGCAAATGGGCCGGGACCCACCTGATTAGTACCCGCGGCTTTAACGACCTCAGCTCCCGGCTGGCCGACGACCAAGACCTGCAAAAACGTGTCGCGCAGGCCGCTGTCACCGACCTGATGAACTCTGAGGGGCTCAAAAAATATTTAGACCCTAGCGGCAGCAGCTGGGTGAACCGGCTGCTGGTGCACAACCGCGACAGTGTACAAAAAACCCTCACCGAATCCGCCGAAAAAATCTCCACCACCGGCGAGTACAAGAAACTGTGGCGGCAGGTCACCACCGACACGCACGCGCACCTGATCAGTGACGAAAACACCCCCGCCGCGCTCGACATTAGCGCGTTTTACCGTGAACTTGACACCGCCGTGGGAACCTTCGGTATTTATGACCCGGACATCCCCTCCTGGGGTAACCGGTACATTACCTTAGAGGATGGCAGCAGCACAGCCGTTCACGGTAAAATCATGCAGTTGAAATCGTTCGCCGACTCGGCGGATACGTTCCTGACGGTCTCCCTCATGAGCATGCTCATTGCGCTGCTGCTGTGGCCGCGCGGGAGGCCGCTGTTCCTGGCGTGCGTGCTCATTGCCGCGACCCTCGCCGCCTGGGGTGCATCCTTCTACCTGGAGGGGGTAACCCCGGCCAGCCTCGGCATGAACCCGGGCAGCGAACTCGGCAAAGTATTCCTTGACGGCCTGTTTAATGGGGCACGCCCCGACGCGGTCGCAAGTGCCCGTGCCACCGCCAGCTACAGCCTGATCGCAACGCTCATTACTCTGCTGCTGGGTATTTTGGTGAAACTCACCAGGCTCACTGCGAGCACCACCACAGTGCCCACACACTAGAAGAACAAACCACGTAGGATAGTAACCATGTCCGTTGAAACCATCTCCCTTGGCCTGCCCCCCGTCCCCAAGGTACGCCGCACCCGCGAAGACGTAGAAGCCGCCGCACCCGTCACCGGCCAAAAACGTGTGCTGCTGGCCACTCCACGCGGCTACTGCGCTGGCGTGGACCGGGCCGTGATCGCGGTTGAGAAGGCCCTTGAACACTATGGCGCGCCCGTGTATGTGCGTAAACAGATTGTGCACAACCGCCACGTGGTTGAAACCCTTGAGAAGCAGGGCGCTATTTTCGTGGACGAGGTGGATGAGGTGCCCGAGGGGTCCGTGACCGTGTTCTCGGCGCACGGGGTGTCCCCGGCCGTGGTGTCCGCTGCGGGGCAGCGCCAGCTGAACACGATTGATGCGACCTGCCCGCTGGTGAACAAGGTGCACCGTGAGGCTGTGCGCTTCGCAAAACAGGACTACGATATTCTGCTCATTGGCCACACCGGGCATGAAGAGGTGGAAGGTACCGCCGGTGAGGCGCCCGACCACATCCAGATTGTGAACTCCCCGGACGAAGTGGGCACCGTGACCGTGCGCGACCCCGAGAAGGTTGTGTGGATCTCCCAGACCACCCTGTCGGTGGATGAGACCCTAGAAACCGTGGCGCGGCTGCGTGAACGGTTCCCATCCCTGCAAGACCCGCCCTCAGACGATATCTGCTACGCCACCTCAAACCGTCAGGGCGCTATCAAAGAGATCGCCCCGCAGTCTGATCTGGTGATTGTGGTGGGGTCCGCGAACTCTTCAAACTCTGTGCGGCTTAAAGAGGTGGCGCTTGAATACGGTGCCAAGCGCGCCGAACGGGTGGATTTCGCGCACCAGGTGGATGAATCCTGGTTTGAGGGTGTGGCGACCGTGGGGCTGACCTCCGGCGCGTCGGTACCTGAGGTGCTGGTGCAGGAGGTGCTGGCGCTGCTGGCCGACTACGGGTACGAGAGTATCGAAGAGGTAGAAACCGCTAAGGAAGATATTCTCTTCTCCCTGCCCAAGGAGCTGCGTGCCGCCCTGAAAAATGATGAGAATGGTGGGCGTCAGCTCGGCGGCCGCGGGGCAAAACCGACCCGCTAGAGCATACTCGCCCACCCGCGCACCCGGTGCCCTTCCCTCATGGCGTGCAAAAACGTTTGTGGGGGCGGGGGCCGCCGCCAGTTATACCTTCGGGCTCGGAAACCGCCGGACTATGGGGGGAGGGGCGGATAACCGGGAGGCATACCACACGGTGCGCACCCCACCTATGACATTTAACACGGGTGGCCTCACGCATCCGGTGTAGCCTAAAAACACCCCGCCTATAATGGTGATACACCTTCAGGCGATGATGCACGGCAAGCACACGGAGCGAGTATGACAATCACGCGTACACCGGACCATGACAGCAAACCGGCCGCATCCAACCCGCACCGTACCGCCACCCCCACCCGCAGCAAAGCCTCTTTTTTCGATAAATCGGGTATTGTGCGGAGCCTCGTCTGGGGAAGCTGCCTCAATAGTTCCGCCAGCGGTTTTATACTGATCGCCGTCGGTAACACCGGTGAAGCCGAGCTCGTCAAAAATAACCTGTTCCTGTGCACGCTGCTGTACCAAATATGTATAGTGCTGTTCTTTGCCGCCAACACAATGCCGCAGCTGATACCCGTGAAAAACACAGTACTGCGTACAGCCTTATGGTGTGTTCTGGTGACGGTACCTATCGGTTACGTTATTGCCGTATACCCGCAGGGTATCGCCGGGATGCTCTACACCATATCTCCCCTGTGGGTGGCACTGTGGCTGATGAACCTGCACATACCCTTCAAACTGGGGGTAAAAACAGCCGTTGCAATCGCCGTAGTCTTCACCACTAACTACTTTGTTGGCGTGGTGGGGCAGGGGTATTTCGATAACGCACCCACTGCCCCGTTCCCAGTCGTTTCCGGCGATAAAACCCTCAACGGGTTCTTCATTTTCGATATTGTTACCACGTTCCACATTATCGCCTACTTCGTGGGCCGCAGCATGCACAAGAGCCGGGAACACAAGGCTATTGAGAAAGAACTCGATATCCTCACCGAACGCGAACGCATCGCCCGCGACGTGCACGATGTTCTGGGGCATTCCCTCACGATCGTGAACCTCAAAGCCGAGCTGGCCGCAAAACTCGTAGAAACCAACGCCCCCGCCGCACAGGAGCAGATGCGGCAGGTTGCCCAGCTCTCCCGCCAAGCCCTCGCGGAGGTGCATTCCACCGTCACCCGTTTACGTGTTCCCGACCTTGAAGGTGAGGTTCTGGCATCCTCACGCGCCTTGGAGACCGCCGGAATACAGGCGGACCTGCCCGATGCGACAACCGCCGCGAACATTGCGGGTATGAACTCTGCCCTGTTTAGTTGGGCACTGCGCGAGACCGTCACCAATATTGTGAGGCACTCCCGCGCCACCTACGCCACCGTGCGACTGAACCCCACCGGGTTAGAGGTTATCGACAACGGCATAGGGATTGGTGATGCCCCGTGTAAGAGCGGACTCACCGGTCTGCGCACCCGTATCGAAGACGCAGGCGGAACCCTCACGCTCGGGAATGCACCCGAACACTGGCTGCAGCAGGCGCCTGTGGCAGGTGTGGGGGATGGGTGCCGCATCCGCATCAGCATGGACGAGAAAACCGACGAGATTATGGGGTAGCCGTGCCGCTGAGAATACTTCTTGCCGACGATCAGCAGATGATTCGTGAAGCACTCGCCATGATTCTCGATCTTGAAGTTGATCTTGAGGTGGTCGCACAGGTGGGCCGCGGTGATGAGGTGCTGCCTGCCGTGCGTGAAACCCGCCCGGATGTGGCGCTTCTCGATATTGAAATGCCCGGCGCCACCGGGATTGAGGCGGCCGCCGAACTTGCCCGTTCGGGCCTGAGGTCGCAGACGGGCGCGCCGGTTCGTTCGCTTATTCTGACGACTTTTCGCCGTCCCGGGTATTTACGCCGCGCCCTTGAGGCCGGGGCGAGTGGGTTTGTGGTGAAAGACGGTACGGCATCGCAGCTGGCGCAGGCGGTCCGCCGTACCGCGGCTGGGCTGCGCGTGGTCGATTCAGTGCTGGCTGAGGAAGCAAAATGGCAGGGCTCTTCACCGCTGACCGGGCGTGAGACCGAGGTTCTTCGCGCCGCCGAGACTGCCGGGAGCGTCAAAGAAATTGCGGGGATGCTCGGACTGTCTTCGGGAACGGTACGCAACCACCTCTCGGCGGCCATGGCGAAGATAGACGCCATTAACCGGCATGAGGCGGTGCGCATCGCCCGCGACAACGGGTGGCTATAACCAGCCGTTGTCGGCGGCAATATTGAGTGCTTCTTGCCGGTTCGAGGCGTTGAGTTTCGCCATAGCGGAAGATAAGTGGTTGCGCACCGTGCCGGGGGAGAGGAACAGCGTTGCGCCGATCTGGCGGGCTGTTGCCCCGTCACGGGTTGCCCGCAGAATCTCGGTTTCCCTTTCGGTCAGCGGCGACTCGCCGTGCAGCAGCGAATCCGCCGCCAGCGACGGGTCTACCACGGTCAGCCCCATATTGACGCGCCGAATGCCCTCCGCCAGCTGGGACGCGCTCGTATCCTTCACCATAAACCCGCTCGCCCCGGCATCTAGAGCACGCCGCAGGTACCCCGGTCTGCCGAAGGTTGTCAGAATAAGCGAACGCACCGGCTCGCCGGTGAGCGCTACTAGTTTCGCGTCCCGGATCGCGGCTGCCACATCAATACCGCTGGAGAGCTCAGAACCGGGCATTTCAATATCGAGAAGCACCACATCCGGGTGGTACCGGTGGATCGCCGGAAGAACCTCGTCACCGCCGCCAACCTGCGCGACCACCTCAATATCGTGTTCAAGCCCCAGCAGCGCGGCCAGCGCCTCACGCACCAGCTGCTGGTCATCGGCGAGCATAATCTTAATCATCTGTCTCTCCCGAAGGCTCAATTTCGGCGGTATTACCGTCCATACTAACCCGCAGCCGTGTGCCGCGAACGTCCGCCGTCCCGGAAGCGGCAGGATGCGCCCGCAGCCAGCGCGCCGGAGCATCCTCAACAACAAGAGTTCCGCCCGCAGATTCCACACGGCTCTTCATGCCCTTAATACCGCTTCCGGCGGCGTACTCGGCGGGAACACCCACCCCATTATCAAGAATTTCAAGCCCGGTATTGCTCACCCGCACCTCACAGAAACCGGCTTGTGAGTGCCGCACAATATTTGTCACAGCCTCACGCAGCACCCACGAGAAAAGCGAAGAATTCACCCCAACTGCTGAGAGGGCACGTTCCGCATCGGGCAGTTTCGCGGTAACTGAGGCCGTCTGCAGGGCACGCTCCGACGCCTGAATTTCGCCCGAAAAGTCCGGGATGCGCAGCCGCGTCACCGTCGAACGAACCTCCGCCAGTGACGACCGAGACAGCTGGGCGATCGCTTCAAGCTCCGCATCGGCACGGTCAGGGTCGGCGTGCAGAAGTTTACGCGCCAAATCGGCTTTAAGCGTGATCACGGTCAGGGAGTGCCCGAGCACATCATGCACATCGTGGGCGATGCGCTCGCGCTCGCTGACCATTTCAAGTTTGGCTTGGGTTTTGTCGGCGTTTTTACTCATCTGGATCAGGTAGGAGAACGCCATAATCCCGATCATGGGGGCACCCAGTGATAAGGTGAGGCGGGATTTATCCGCAAAATTGATAGGGATCCCGTCAGAGAACATGTAAATTATCCAGAAAACTGCCGCGATGGCGAAGGCGCCGCGAATCCGCGTGCTGTAGGGAGTGTCCTCGGAGAAAGTCCACAGTGCCACAAAGTAGATGGTGAACCCGATGAGTACATCTGTCGGTGGAATGGCGGCTATCAGCATCACGCCGCATACGGGCACGAAGAGAAGGGCCGTCCAGAGAAGCAGCCGCCTGAAATATGATGACGCCGGAAGAGCCCAGGGGACCGTATACGCGGCAACATCTGTGATCGAGAAAATGACTAGGCAGATAATGACGTACACGTGCTTCCACACCGGAGCGTTAGGCTCTAGAACACCGTCATAGATATACCCCAGAAATATGAGCCAGGGTGCGGAGAACCCCAGGCTAATCCAGTCGATTTTGTGTTCGTCGTGGGTGCGCGGCTGGGCTGCGGTGGGTGATGGGGTCATATGCTCCTCCTGGGCTCTAGTATAAGCACGCGTTCGGATAGAGTCGTGGGCGCATCCGGTAAGGTGGTGCCGGATGCGCCCACGATGTGGCGGGCACGCGCCATATGAGGGTTTTAGCGCTTGGTGCGGCGGCCCATGAGCAGCGCGGTGGCGACGACGAAAATAACCGTCCACACGCTGAAGTTTACGATCCCGTACCAGAGCGGTTCGGTCATATTCCATTCGGCGCCGCTGCCGCTAATAATGGTGAGCCCTTTGCTGAAGGGGTAGCGGGCGATTTCGGCGGCACCGTACAGCGGGGTGAACCGTGCGTAGGGCATGAGGTCTTTGGTGAGCGGTGCGAAGAGCGTGCCGAAGAACGAGAACACCACCAGAATGCCGTTGGCGATTCCCACTGCGCTTTCGCTGGGTACCAGAAACCCAATGGCCAGCCCGAAGAACCCGAAGACCATAGCGCATAGTATGGACAGCGCGGCGCAGGCGATCTGCTGCTTCAGCGGCATATCGATTTTGGTCATGCGCGCAACAATGTTCACCGCAGTAATTGGTACTGCCGCCATAATGAACGCCACGCAGCATTTGGAGAGCAGATATTTGCCGGTGTTCATGGGGGTGAGCCCCAGCTGCCTGCCCCACCCGGCCACGTTTTCGACCACGGTCAGGCCGCTGATTGACACGGTGCAGCTAATAGCGCCATAGAGCGCGATGCCGATCATTACGTAAGCGGCGGCGTTACCGTCTGCGACTTTGATCTTCGCATAGTCTTGCAGGGCGCCGAAGAGCAGGTAGAGCCCCACGGGCATAATGATCGTGTAAAACAGGGATGAGAAAGAGAGCACCGATCGGCGGATTTCGTAGAGTGTGTAGCGTAGCATTTTAGGCCTCCTGTGCGGCGCGATCGGTGAGCTGAACGAACGATTCGTCCAGTGAGGGTTTGACAATTTCAAGGTCGCGCACGGTGTACTTGGTGAGCAGCACTCGTGCGAATTCATCGGCGTTGGCCACGGTGGTGCGGTGCCGGTACGCCCCGTTTTCTTCGCTGGTTTCGACGCTCAGCATTGGGTATTCGCTGAAGGTGATGGGCTTATCGGCGAGGAAGCTCACGTGGCGTCCACCGGTGAGGTCACGGATCTCTTCGGAAGTGCCGTCGGCAATGATTTTTCCGTTGTCCATGAGCACGATGCGCTGCGCGAAGTTCTGCGCCTCTTCCAGGTAGTGGGTGGCGAAAATAATGGTTTTGCCGGTTTCGGCGAGTTTGTCCATGCGTTCCCAGAAGGTGCGGCGGGCGGTAACGTCCATGCCGGTGGTGGGCTCATCCAGGATGAGGATATTAGGGTCGTGCATGGTGGCGATAGCGAACCGGATGCGCTGCTGCTGCCCGCCGGAGCATTTGCCGACTTTGCGGTGCGCCAGCTCGGTCAGGTCTGCATCGGCGAGCACCTGGTTCATGTCGAGGCGGGTGGGGTACAGCGAGGCGAGCATGTCGAGGGTTTGCTGCACGGTGAGGTCTTTGAGTAGCCCGCCGGTTTGCAGCACCGCCCCAATGTTTCCGGATTGTATTGCGGCTTTGGGGGAGGCGCCGTCAATGGTGAGGACACCTCGGGTGGGGGTGCTCAGCCCCAGGAGCATGTCGATGAGGGTGGTTTTACCCGCCCCGTTGGGACCTAGCAGGGCAACGATTTCGCCTTTGTCGATGGTCAGGTCAAGATTATCGACGGCGGTGACGTTACCGCTGCGCGTACGAAAAATCTGTGTGAGGCCCTGGGCCTCAATAACATGTGACGTGTTCATGATTTAAGTACAGCACCGCGGGCAGAAAAACATGAATGTGCACTGTCATTATCTGCCTATGACAAGTGTCATGGAAGGCTGCTCCCGCGCCGGTGTGGCGCCGTTTCCCAAGAGGCGGCGTGGCAGAGAAAAGCCTATTCAGAAGAGTTTTTTGCATTCAGAAGGTTATATCGCTTCTGAATGCAAAAAACTCTTCTGAATAGAACCCCACCGGGAGAGGAAGAAACATGGGGTGTCTCACTATGTGGGTGCGGCGTGTCTTGTGGTGCGCTGTATACTCTCCGTCTGCACTGTAGAATGGTGGGGAGTTGTGCCTGCACTTTAGCTGTTTCCGCGGTGCGGGTGACTATAGGTACTGATTTTTGAAGGATTTTCTGTGGCTCTGACTATCGGCATTGTCGGTCTTCCTAACGTGGGCAAGTCCACCCTGTTCAACGCGCTCACCCGCAACACGGTGCTGGCGGCTAACTACCCGTTCGCTACGATTGAGCCGAATATTGGTGTGGTGAACCTGCCGGATGCCCGCCTGAACCGGCTCGCCGAGATTTTCGGGTCTGAGCGTATTCTGCCCGCAACCGTCTCGTTCGTTGATATTGCGGGTATTGTGAAGGGCGCCTCTGAGGGTGAAGGGCTGGGGAATAAGTTCCTAGCTAATATTCGTGAGGCGCACGCGATCGCGCAGGTGGTGCGCGCGTTTGATGACCCGGATGTGATTCACGTGGACGGTAAGGTTGATCCTGCCTCCGACATGGAGACCATTAATACTGAGCTGATTCTGGCGGATTTGCAGACCTTGGAGAATGCGATTCCGCGCCTTGAGAAGGCAGTGAAGATTAAGAAGGGCGACGCCGCCCAGCTGGCAACCTACAAGCAGGCGCAAAAGATTCTTGAGGACGGGAACACGATTTTCTCGCGTGCGGCTGCTGAGAAGCTTGAGATGGCGCATTTGAAGGAGCTGAACCTGCTGACCGCTAAGCCTTTCATCTACGTATTTAATGCGGATGAGGGCGTGCTCGCTTCTGAGGAGAAGCAGGCCCAGCTGCGTGAGCTGGTGGCCCCGGCGGAGGCTGTTTTCTTGGACGCGAAACTTGAGGCTGACATGGTGGAGCTTTCAGAGGAGGAGGCCCGCGAAATGCTGGAAATGAGCGGTCAGGACGAATCGGGGCTGGATAAGCTGGCTCGCGTGGGCTTCTCAACCCTGGGTTTGCAGACCTACCTGACGGCTGGCCCGAAGGAATCGCGCGCCTGGACTATTTATAAGGGAGACACGGCACCGCAGGCGGCGGGCGTGATCCACTCTGATTTTGAGCGTGGCTTCATCAAAGCTGAGGTTGTCTCATTCGATGACCTGGATGCGGCAGGCTCCATGAACGAGGCGAAAGCCCGCGGCAAAGTCCGCATGGAAGGCAAAGACTACATCATGGCAGACGGTGATGTGGTGGAGTTCCGCTTCAACGTCTAGGAGGAAAAAGTGAGGCGTGTCAGGCACGAGGGCGTGAGGTCCTTTACTCGGGTGAGAGTGGCCAAGCTGCTGGATTTCTGTCTGCCGGTGGTGGCGTGCGTTTTAGCGCTGGGAGTTGGAATAGCTGACTTCTTTTGGGACCAGTTCCGGGTATTCGCGTTGGACCATGCCATGATTACGGCGCTGTTCTCCATGACGATCTTCGCCGTGCTCACCGCGTGGTTCGTTAATTGGTTTGCGGTAAGGCGTGAGCGCTCAAAGCGGACCGCTGTTACTGGTAATGCGGTGCGGGTGACTGCTGAAATGGGATGGGAAGCTGTTAGTCACGCGGGGATGTCGTGGCAGAATCTCAATAACTCGCAAGTTCGAGAGGAGGTCTTGCGGTGCCTGCGAGCATATAATTCACAGGTGGCGATCCTTGCGCTGACCCCAAATGCCGATACGAATTTCTTAGCGCTCCTAGCCTGTCATGACCGTCTGGGAGCAGCGCTGGACTCATTCTTCCTTGCGCGTTCTGGATCCAGACAGGAAGAGTCCGAGAAATTCGAAGAGATTCGCCGACTACAAGCAGCTGTAGATGCTGCGTCATGGCCGTATATTAAGGCCAATATGCCGTCCTACTGGGATGATCCGGGTAAGTTCACACCCCCCTTTACTGAGCCGCCGTCCTGGTATGACATGATGCCGAAGTGCCCGGAGCGGATTTCGCCCCTTGGGCAGTATCCGGAACCTTCAGCTGAGCAGGACGCCCCTGTGGTTAATCTTGGGAGTGATGAAATGGCAAAGATATTCGATGAATGCCGCGCGATTCTCTTTCCCGACTCGGAAGGGTCTCCCATTGAGGAGGCGGAATGATATTCTTCGATCTCGCATACGCCTGCGCGACATTGTGAACCGCAGCAGATGAGCTTTGTGCTAACGCCAAGCACACACCTGTACAATACTGAGATCCAGTGCTGGGCCTCGTGTTTTTGACATACGCAGAGAGCAAGTTCTGCTGTGGTCGAGTCTGGCAGCACGAGGCGCAACCCCGCTACCATCGCGGACTACAGGGCGAAGTCCGTGCTCTATGTGTCCGACGAGTCTCGCCTATCCAACCCGTTACCTGTCAGAAGATAAGGATGTTGGCAAAGGGGCTGACTAGCGACCAAGGGTATCGAAGAGACCGGCCCAAGCTCAAGGACGTCCTGCTACGAGGGGGCCAGAAGCTCGAATGCTCTACCCTTATCGAACTGATGTGTCTCTTCGTACCACTACCCACCCAGCTTGAGGGCGACGCTGAATAGTCTGAGAACGAGATCCGTCAGCAGCTTATCGCGTTAGCCACTGTCGATGTGATGGTGGCTGGCGTACAGTGCGTCGACGTTGGTGGCCGGTGCAAGATCACCACCCGCTCCGATATCCAGGACCAGGGCTGGAGCCTCTACCCTTGCCACTACAGCGGTAGTGCGCCGTCGACGAAGCAGGCGCCGAATTCGTGAGCGACCTGCAACGACTACATGAGGAGTTCCTCAACTCAGCGACGACTCTGACGCTCTTCGAGACAAGGTCGACGTGGCGATCAACGGGGTTCTTGGATGATGACTGTCAGGTTTGGTGGTCTCGGTTCCTACCACATGGGGATGGGTAGAGTGTCGAGACTCCGAATCCAGTCTCGGATGCACCCGCTTTTGTCATTCGCGGAACCGATATACCCAGGCTAGCTGTTGGTGATTTGAACTTGGTGGAGTTCCGTTTCAACGTCTAAACGATAAAAACATAAAAGCGGAGCCCCGCACTGTGTGTACAGTGCGGGGCTCCGCCCTATTAACCCTCGCGCGCCACAAAAAGCAGCCGCCCGGGTGTAAGTCTTATTGACTGGGATTAGTGGTCAACACCAACCATGACGTTGGATGCCTTGATAATGGCGGTAGCGGGCTTGCCAACCTGCAGACCCAGCTCCTCAATAGCGGCGTTGGTAATCGAGGAAGAAACAATCAGACCGGGAGCGATCTCAATCTTCACGATGCCGTTGGTAGCGCCTTCGGTAATCTCAACAATGGTGCCAGCGAGCTGGTTACGGGCAGAAAGCTTCATGCTCGGTTCCTTTCCTAATAAAAAACGTCTACTACATACTACACACCCAATCTTTTTATGCGCATGAGGGTACCTAACTATTAGGAATGCGAACATGCTGCAGCTCTTGGGGCCACCGTAGTTGCAGTGTGCTGAAGGACGGCTGAAACAGCCATCTCAATCTTTTATTACTTTTCTGTATAAACTTTCAGTTAAAATTTGCGTATTTTTGTGAAACTACTGGTCAGAACCTTATAAATCCTGAAAAGTATCCTCGTCATGTGAGATGGTTAAAAAACCAACCGATAATTATTCAGCAGAAAGGATGCGACCCATGACTACCACGAAGGTTTCCGCATGCGTGTCCCTAGCTGTTGCTGGAATGGTGGCTTTGAGCGCTTGCGGCTCGAACAACTCCGGTGGCACGTCGAACGCGCCCTCATCGTCCGCCTCTTCTTCCGCATCAACACATTCTTCGGCTACCGCCTCCGGTGGCTCTGGCACCGTGAATGACGGCGGTACCAGCGGCGGCGGTACCTCCGGTGGCTCCGGTGCAGGCGCCAATGGTGGCGGCACTGTGAATTCCACCGCTGGCGGTGGTGCTGCAACGGAACAGGCTCCAGCCGCTGGCTCACAGGGGGATAATGCCGCCGCTAACCCCAACAACCCTAACAACCCCAACGCTGGTGCAGCCGCGAACGGTAATGGCGGCGGTGCCCAGGCAGATCAGGGCGCTGGAGCTAACGCCGCCGATAACGGTGCCGCCGCACAGCAGCAAAGCGGCGCGCAGCAGAACGGTGCTGGCAACGCACAGGCTGGCGCTAATGGTCAGGCTGACAGCGGCGCACGCCACTATAATCTGACCCCCGGGCAGTACATCATCCACCGTGAAGGCTCCTGGGACTACGTGAATACCACCGGCTTAACGTACCATGTTTACGGTGACGGCAGCTGGAAGAGCACCGGGGAAGGCGGCACCAGTGTGGTCGCGGCGGATGGTTCTTGGACTAAGAACTATACTGATGGACACACGGTAGCCCGGGTAGAGGCTGACGGAACCTACCGGGTCACCTACGACGGTAAGCTTTCCCCTGAGATACCTATTAACGCCGTCCCAGTGTCCCCCGGGAGCCTCCCCGACCCGAAGGCTGTGCCGGCAGTAACCCCGGTTAAGCCGACCAAGCCGGGCATGTAACCGCTTGAGAAACACTATTTCCGCAAGGTGATTCTCCGAAACGGGCGCGCACCCTCCACCGTGAAGGTGCGCGCCCCTCTTTGCCCGCTCACGGTAGCCTCTAGAAGCGGTCAGGCGGTGTGGAGCACGCCCGGCTGAGCGCACTGACTCCCCGGCCGTTATAGGTGTTGGCTTGCAGACCAGCAGCATCGCAGCCCACCAGGGCAGGGAGCGTAACAGTTCGCGCTTACCTGAGATCTTGAACCCGCCACCGTACTGCAGGTAGCGTGGATACAGGTACAACACCCACCTCAGGAGGCTTTATGCGCGAACGTCACCATATGGCAAACGATATTGCGGCGGCCCTAAAAAGCTCTGGTTTACGCGCCGACTATAACGCCCGCCCGGCGTACCAGCGCAACGACTATATCGGTTGGATCAACCGCGCCAAGACATCAGAAACGCGTATCAAACGCCTCGAACAAATGCTCACCGAGCTGGCGCAGGGCGGCATCTACATGGGTAAGGAACATAAGGCCTCACGCAAATAGTCCGTATCCTGAAAAACGCAGCTTAAGGCGTATTACGCGCCCTCTAGGGGTAGGCGATACGCCTTTACCTGCGTTATTCGGGTCAGCTGAGCACACTGGAAGTCTTGAACATGCGATTTAACGATATGAATTTTTCTGATGGTCACTATGTGCAGATACCCACTAGTTGGGATGCACAGGAATTTACCTACCGTTTTTTATCTGCAACCCCTCCGTGGGTTCGTACGATAATGCAGGTGCGTAACCGTGTTGTACAGAAAATAGGGTTTACAGTACAGCCCGCATCGAAATCCAAGCAATTGGAGGTTGCGGTTGGTTCATCAGTGGGCTCCTTTACTTTTACTGAGGTCACTGATGAGCATGTCATTGGTGGCCATAAGGATAAGCATATAGAGTTCTCCTCAAAATTCGTGGTTACTGCTGCTGAGGAGGGCAGCACGTCTGCGCGTGGCGGGATTGAAACACACGCCCAGCCTCAATCGGCTGTGGGGAAGGTATACTTGACATGTATCTGGCCTTTTCACAAGGCTCTAGTACCTTACATGCTGCGTCAAGTCGATATAAAACCATGAGTGCAAAAGATTATGACCCTCGTATAGTTCATTTCTATGATGAAGACAACCCCGATGGGGCGGACCATGATTATTACCGTTCTCTAGCTCATCGGTTTAATGCCCAAAGAATCCTTGACCTAGGATGCGGTACCGGCATACTTACCGTAACTTTAGCTCAATCGGGGCGTGCTGTTATCGGTGTAGACCCGTCAGCATCAATGTTAGAGTACGCACGCAGTCGCCCTGGCGCTTCCAAAATCCGGTGGATTCTGGGGGATAGCCGAAATGTTCCCGACCATGGCTTCGATTTGGTAGTGATGAGTGGTAATGTGGCGCAACACATCCCTAGCCCACAGTGGGAAAAGACCTTGAATGACCTACATCGTATAATGCACTCAGGTGGAATGCTCGCGTTCGAGAGCCGTAATCCAGCATGTCGAGCCTGGGAAAATTGGACTACGTCTACTACGACTCGCTCCACACGGCACGGACTGATATCTGAATGGTCAGAAGCGGTTGCACCTGATAATAATGGGCAGGTTCTGTACCGCACTAACTATCACTTCATGGACTCTGGAGAGACTGTGGTCCAAGAAAGTATCCTAACTTTTCGAGATAAAAAGACATTAGGCTACCAGCTGCAGAATGCAGGATTTGAAATACACGCCGTATGGGGTGACTGGTGCCGCACCCCTTTTGATGGCACTCAACCGATTATGGTTTTTGAGGCTGTGGTGCCAACGAGGTAGATATGCAAAATAAAGCAGCATCATTATCCGCATCACTTATATGCTAATATTGATGCGGAGGTTATTATGCGTACAACCGTTACCCTTGACGAAGAAATCGTTGCTAAAGCCGTCAAACTCACCGGTATCGAAGAGCGCTCAGTGTTAGTGCGCGAAGCTATGGAAACTCTGGTACGTATCGAAAACGGGCGTTTGCTTGCCGCTTTAGGTGGCTCCGATCCCCAGGCCCAAGCGGCTCCGCGGCATCGAAATGTGCAGTCATGATCCTCGTTGACACTAATGTGTGGGTAGATCATCTGCATCATGCAGAACCCGAACTGTCGGAGCTTCTAATACGTGATGAAATCTGCTGTCATGATTTAGTGCTCACAGAATTAGCCCTTGGTTCCCTTAAAAAACGAGATGAGTTTCTATCTGCTCTGAGCGAGCTGAAACGGCTTCCTTTAGTCGATGATCACGAAGTGCGGTGGTTTATCGAAAAACGTAAGCTGTGGGGACGCGGTTTATCTGCTGTTGATGTGCACCTTTTAGCCTCGGTTGTGGTAGTTCCAAGAACTACTCTGTGGACTCGTGACAAACGTTTGCGCGATGTGGCACAAGACCTGGGGTGTCGGTTCGAGAACGGCTAAAACGCAGCTTAAGGTGTATTACGCGCCCTCTAGGGGTAGGCGATACGCCTTTACCTGCGTTATTCGGTCTTGTAATACAACAGCAGGCGGGCCCACGCAGTATTTGCTCGGACCCGCCCGCTGGTTAAGGTGGGATTACTTCCTGCCGGTCACACCTATATAGACCGAGATGGCGAGTATCGCAGTGAGCACTGAGAGGGCCCAACGGATCCAGTCAATACCCGCAGTATGGGCGACACCGAAGAACCCAGCCACCCACGTGCCTACAAAAGCCCCAACGGCCCCCAAAATAATGGTCCAGATAATAGAGATATTCTGCCTGCCGGGCATAAACACCCGCGCTAATGCACCAATAATAGCGCCGGTAATAATCGATCCGATAATGGTACCCACGGTACCTCCTCACGGGGCCAGGCGGCGCGAGCCGGAAGATGTGCCGCAAACCCGGTGTTAATAAATATTGCTATCGAGTATACGGGCACTGAGGGTATGGCATCTTGCCCTAGTGGGGCACTGTTGGGAGGCGAAGATTTTCGCGCGCAGCGTGGGAGGCAGAGACTAAAACACGCCATGCTCACGCTTATGCTTTAGTCTTGAGGCCACCGCCCCGTATCGGCGTGGGTGGTAACCATACGTGCGAATAGTTCCGGGTTTTCGGCACTCCACGCGTGATGCATTCCCGGCGCAACCCAGGTGCGCAGCTGCGGCAGGCACTTGCGCAGCGGGTCGAAGGATCGGCGTACTGAGGGTGTATCGTGCTCGGCGGCAACCGCAAGCACCGGCCCGGTGAATGAGAACGGCTCGGCAGGCAGCGCCCGAACCCCAAGTTCCCGGAACAGCAAAGTGTTCGTGAGCGGTTGCGGGCTGCTGGCGGTTTGCACAAAAAGTTCCCGATCTTCCGCCGGAATGTTAAACGGGCGGGACTGCGCAATCCAGTACCAACGCCGGTGCCAGAGCGGAACCTGGGCACCAATAACCATCCGCTCCCATCGGGTGTACCCCAAGAGCGGCGATCCGCTGATCGTGCATGTGTACGCTAGGGTGGGGTGGCGGCGAATCAGCTCAATCGCCACGAATCCGCCGAGTGAGAGGCCCACAATGTGCGCTCGCCCGCCGATACTGTGGGAACGAATGAGTGCAGCCATCCTGTCAGCGGCCTCGGCAATACCGGGCCATACTTCGTGTGTATTCCTGCCGTACCCGGGCAGGTCGGGGGTGAGCAGGTGGCGATCGGGCATGGCCTCAACCTGAAGGTCCCACGTCCAGCCCGCCATGTTCCCGCCATGCAGGAAAATAATCGTCTCACCCTGCCGGGGGCCGTGCTCCACAGGGTAATCTTTGCTGTTTCGCGTCTTGGCAGTCATGGTCATTTCTCCTTACTAGGTGGGCTGAACCTGGTGATACTTTCGCGGGTTTGCTGAATCCAGGCGAGCTCCGCCTCTGTCTCAACAATTCCTTTGCGAAGGGTGGCGGCGCGCAGGGCGGATGCTAGGTCTTCCGCCGGGGCGTCAATGGCTTTGAGGGACTGCAGCTTACGTGCAATCTGTTTTTCACGCTCAGCCAGTAGCTGTACCACTTCGGTGTGGGTAAGGTTTGCGGCGAAAAATAGCCGCGCCATAAAAGGCTCTTTAAACCGCTCCTGCTCAAGGGGTGAGGTGAGCCAGTCTTCCAGCTCAGCCCGCCCGATTGTGGTGAGTGAGTGAACCTTGCGGTTGGGCTTTCCCTCTTGGTGTATTACTTTCGTTGTGATCGCCTTGTTAGCGGTGAGCTTATCGAGCGTGCGGTAGATTTGCGACTGGTCGGCATACCAGAAATGCGCCACAGTGTTACTAAACGCGCGGTTGAGGTCGTAGCCGCTCATCGGCTGGATTGACAGTAGTCCAAGAATCGCATGTTTAAGCTCCATAGCCATATGGTCTCATACCCATATAGGACTATACAAGTATAAATTTTGGGGCGCGTTCTGCGCGAACAGAAACAGGCTGGGTGAGGGATAGGGGAGGGAAGCTGCGCGGCAACTTCTATGTTCTAAGCAGGTAATTTATCTGAACAAATCCCACACGCTGAAGGTCGTGCGGCGGTAGATAAACACGCCAGTTAGGCAAAACCTGTATGACTATCCCAATAGTTTGCGGATGCTCTTCATGGGCGGGACCAGCTGAAGAGGGTCCAGTGGTGACTCAAGTACATCTGCGTGGTACTCATAGAACTTTTTTGCTTCTTCATCACGGCAGTGGATCAGTAACGCGGCCACCCCAAGGGTCTCGCTGGCGGACACTGCACGCTCCAAAGCATCTCTCAACAGCAGGGTGCCGATGCCTTGACCTCGTGTCCTTTTATCAACTGCCAGTCGTGCCAACAAAATACACGGGATTTCGTGCGGGCGGCGTTGGGCAAAATTCTTGCTGACCGCAGCTTTTTGGACGCTGCCAGCGGCAAGAGCATAGTAACCGACAACCCGGTCGCCAACAGTTGCCACATACGTGACTGAGTTGTGAGCCCGCTGGTTCTCCCAGGCGAACTTGTGAAGCCAGGAATCTAAATCGTGAGCGCCACTCTCAAAATCAGACAGATTATCGCTTTTTAGAAGACGCCTGGGTTTCTGTAGAGACATTAGTCCTCTTTAAAAACAATTTCTTTACCAACGGGAGACTCTCGGGCAAAAAGCCTTTCAAGTTTTTCAGTTCGTGCGGGAGCTTCGAGCGCCTGAACAAATAAGTCGTATTGTTCCTCAGTAGCTACAAACCACCGGCGATCAGCAAGCACATGCTCTGCACGTTCGGTGGCACTGCTAAGAATGAAATCAGATACAGACGAATCCGTAACCTCGGCAGCCTGCCTAATCAGAGCCTCTTGGCGTTCACTAGCTCGTAGGTTAATACGCTGACTTTTAACTGTTGTACTCATAGTGTTCCCCTCTTTGTATAACTGTACTTACATTGTACATACAGTACACAGGGGTAGATTTTGCTACCTGAACAAATCCCACACGCTGAAAGTCGTGCGGCGGTAGATGGCCCCTTTTACAGAGCGCTTCGGGTTCTTTACAAACCCCATACCGCGCTTGCCATAACCAGGAATCACGGCTTTCTTCACGGCGCGTTTTGCCCGACCGGTGGTGCGGGCCTTAATCATTCGTTTCACACTGGGTTTACGCATACCAATTCTCATGGGTATAGCCTACGTCTGTTGTCGTAAAAATAGCCACTTGCTCTTTCGCTGCCCGCCCCGGATGCGCTGACCTGCCGCGCGTCGTATGATGTGAGAACAATACCGTTCAATGCTGATTGGGATATAAGATGCCTGACCCCCGTGAAACCGCCCCTAAAGAACGCATCATTTTCACCGCAGAAGCCGATGCAAACCATATTGAGAAAAACCTGCGCCTCACCGAAGAACAGCTGAAACAGCCTAAAAACGCCGCCCTATATTTATCCTCAGTCACCGCCGTATATGACGCCCAAGCCGAGCCAAACCGTAACTGGGAATGCGTGTACCGTTACAGTGCGGGTGAGACTCTTGACGCTATCGCCACAGATATCGGTGTGACCAGGGAGCGCGTCCGGCAGATTATTAACGCCGCACACACGCATATTTCCGTTCCGCAGCTTAAAGTTGCGCGCCGCACCGTGAAAGAGCAGGAGCAGGAAGACCTGCGGCACATGGTGTACGAGTGGTCGGTGCATAACCCGGATAGGGCCGGGCAGGAGTGCGAAGAAGAATTTGGGGTCACCCGTCAACAGGTTAAACGTATCCTCAAAGGCCGTGCAGCGCTGCACTACCCGGTAGAGCCACGGGCGCAGGGAGACGAACAGAAAGAATGGCAGGATCAGCAGCTTATCGATTTGCTGCGGCAGTGGTGGCACGAGTGCACAGACCACCGGTCCATGTCGTTTAACGACTGGTCGGTGGCTCGCGGCGGCCCCACCCGTCAAACACCCATTATCCGTTTCGGCAAATGGTCACATGCCTTAGCTGCGGCGGGGCTCGGCGACGAGCGGAGCAGGCCCCGCAGGCGCCGCGGCAAGTACGGTGAAGCTGACCTGTGGGCGGCGCTGGTTCAGTTCGTGTCTACTCCCCGGCAGAAATACACCTACCTTGAATTTGAGGAGTATGCGCGCAGCGTCCCCGGTATGCCTTCAGCGGTGCTGGTGCGTAAATACCTCAATAAAAACTGGAATACGCAGGTAGAAATCGCCAAAACAATCATGCGCGGCAACTATGAGAGCTTACCGCCTGAGGTTATTGCCGCCGGGGTTGAGAACATCCGGCGGGAACGTAATTGGGAGCAGGAATACGCCCGCAGCAAAGACAGCGAGCAGGACTCCGTGCAGGTGGCCGTTGACGCCCTTAAGCAGTACATAGCGCATCATGGCAGCCGGGTTGTGAACGCCCGCTACGATGAGTGGGCGCATGGGCAGGGGCTGCCTTTGGGGGTTACACTGACCAAGAAGAGCGGGCTCAAGTGGGCGGAGCTTGTGCAGCGCGCGGGTGGTACGTGCGGTACCCGCGCCCCGCGTGATCTGAGCCCGGACGAGGTGCAGGCCCGTAATGAGCGTGCGCTCGCAGGTATCCGGGAGTACCTGGAGCATGAGGCGGGTACCCCAACATATGACCGCTACATTGCGTGGGCGCAGCAGGCGGGGGAAGAGTACCCGAAAGGAACCGCGCTTCACAGCTGGTTTGGCGGGTGGCGCAACGCCCTCCAACAGGCCCGAAAGTCATCAGCTGGTACACAAACGGAGACACCCACCAGCTAGAGCCGCACCGGGCAAGAACCCGTGCTGTGGTGTCTTGCACTGTAACTGACGTGTACGTGTTTAACACTTGGGCGCAGGTTCGCACCATAAAGGCCCCGCCAGAACCCTAGTTTCATGGGGTTTGGCGGGGCTTGCGCGCGGTGGCTGGGTGGGTCTTACATTACGACCAGCAGTTTGCCGCGCGTGTGTTTGGTGTCCACGTAGTCTTGTGCTTCGGCCAGCTCCTCCAGCGTGTACCGTTTCTCAATGACGGGGCGAAGGTTGCCGCGTTCAACGGCGGTGGTAATCCACTTCATTGCCTCAGCGGTTGCCTTGGTTGCCAGCAGGAACCCCACACGGCGGTTCGTGAAAAGGGACGTCAGCACTGCGGGAAGCCCATCGGGGGAGAGCGTCATCATGCGCCCGTGCGGTTTGAGGTAGTTGCGGTAGTACCCGGTGACCACGCCGCCGCAGTCAATAATCGCATCGAACGGGGTCACATTCGCGGCATCGGGCAGGTCTTCGTGGTCGTACACCTCAACAGCCCCCAGGTCGCGGCATAGGGCCATATTGTCTGAGGCGGATACGGTGCTTACCTCAACCCCCAAAATCTGCCCGATCTGCAGGGCCGCGTGCCCCACACCGCCGGTAGCGCCCACCACCAGCAGGCGCTGCCCGCGCTGAAGCTTCAGGTTTTTCCGCAGTACTTGCAGGGCCGCCAGGCTCACCAGCGGCAGGGCTGCGGCATCAATAACGTTGGGGATACGCGGTGCATGGCAGATACGTCCGGCCTTAAGCCTCACGTATTCGGCGGCGGTGCCGGTGGGTGCAGGCGCAATTGACCCTGAGAACCCCCACACGGTGTCCCCAATTTTGAAATCCATGACGCCGTGGCCCATGCCCACCACTTCACCGAGCACATCCACACCGGTGCCTTTGGGGAATCGCTTGCCGGTAAAAAGGCGCATCTGCCCGGAGCGTACGATCGCGTCGATGCGGTTCACGCTGAACGCCTGAACACGCACCAGCACTTCGCCCGGGCCGGGGGTGGGCACGGGAACCTGGTTGATGGTGAGCACGTTAGACGCACCGTATTCGGTGTACTGTACAGCGCGCATGGTGGTTGGCAGGGTCATGGTTGCTCCATTTATTCTCTATTTTGGTGATGGCTCCATTCTAAAGGATGCGCACCCCGCCAGACTTGAATGACGCGGGACCCTCTCACAACAGAATTTACCGGTGTGCTGTGCCCGAAAAACCGGGGTCTGCATGCCCGCCCGGTGTATTTGGTGCGGCCCGCGCGGCGGCGGCGTAATTCCCCTGTTGTCTGCGATAAGGCCTATCTGCCGGTAGCCACCGCCCCTACCGTCGTCTCTTGGTACCAAAAAAGTCACCTTCACGCGGTGAGGTCCGCCGAAAAGGTGACTTTCGGGTATGGGATGGGGAGAAACCCTACACTTTTTCGCCTTTCATGAGTGCCGTAAACGCCGCACTATCGAAGAAAATGGAGATGCCCGTCAGCTTGCCGTTGTGTATGGTCAAAAACTCGGGAACCTCGAATATTGCGGTGGCTCCTGCCGGGGTTTTCACGAAGTAGTCGGAGATGACCGCCGCCTGATCGCCGTCTATCACCAGGTGCTTCACGTCCACGTCAATGGTCATCGCCAGAAAATTACCGGCCCCATTGAGGTAGTCTTCCTTGCCGAGGTCTTGGAGGGCGCTATTGAAACCGTAGGTCATGTCTTCGGCCAGAAAATCTTGCCAACCGCCCCGGTGGATGGCGGCGAAGTAGTCGCGGATGGTCTTCTCGGTGCTCATATGTGCCTCCTCGCGAGTAGGGTACTTCCGGTGCGGGTGCGCACCTCGCCCGATTAACTGTAACATAGCTGTAACAGATATTGAAGGGATGTGTGCATGATAGACACAGTTAAGCCGTTGCGGTCGGATGCGCAGCGCACAGCTGCCGCAATTTTGCAGGCGGCCGAACGGGTGCTGCGGCACGACCCCACCGCCTCATTGGAACAAATCGCTGCCGCTGCCGGGGTAACCCGCACCACGGTGCACCGCCGGTTCGCCAGCCGGCAGGTACTTATTGCCGCGCTGCAGGCGAGCGCGATTGAACACTTTTATGATGCTTTTGAGGCCGCCAGCCCGGAGACCGCGCCGCCGCCGGTGGCTCTGCACCGGCTCACGGTGAACGTGATGCGCACCAAATCTAACTGGGGGTACGCGCTGGGGATTCTCAGTGAGGATGACCCCGCCGTCATCACCAAGCGGCGTACTGTGCTGGCTCGCCTTGAAGTGCTGTTTCAACGCGCGCAGCACGACGGCCTGATCGCGCCCGACGTAAACCTCACCTGGGCACAACGCATGTACCGCGCCATGGTTGATGAGGCCGTTAAAGACCTTGAACCCGCAGTCAGCCCGCAGGGGGTGGCGGACGCTAGAGCAAACGAAGCTGAGCTTGACCGCCTGGCCACCCTGATTCTGCGTACCCTGCTGAGCGGCATCGGCTAAGGCTGAGGTGAGGGCCCAGAAGAAGAAAACGGGTCATGGCTGGGGTCTTGGTTCCACAGGTATTCGCACCGGTGGGCTTGCACCTGTGCCTGGTCAATGCCTGCAATATCAGCGATAAACCCCAACGTCATGTCCATACCTGCTGAGACACCCGAGGAGGTATAGAACTTCCCCGAATGCACCCACCGCGCCGTGCCCTGCCACAGCACGTGCGGGTTTGTGCCTCTCACCCAGTCAAAGGCGCGTTTATTCGTGGTGGCCTCTAGCTCATTTAGCAGGCCGGTGGCGGCCAGAAGCGCTGAACCGGTGCACACACTCAAACAGTATTCGCTCTGCTGAACCCACAGGGTGAGCGCCTCCACAAAATCAGTATCATGCACCAGGGTTCGGGTGCCCGCACCACCGGGAATGAGCAGAACACTGCCTGGTTTCAGCTCACCCAGCGGCTCTGTTGCCACCGAGAAACCCTGGGTGCTGCGTACCGCCCCGCCCAGGTGCGAGACATAGTGCAGCCGCGCGCCGGGTACACCGTGCAGGAACTCGACCGGCCCCATAAGATCGAGTGTTTCGTACCCGTCAAACAGCAGGCAGTAAATATGCACGGCGGGTTTTTCACCCCCACTCATGATGCTGGATCTGCTTCAGGCAGCTGCAGCCAGCACACTCCCGGCAGCTTATTCGCCAGCTGCGGCAAATACTTTTCAATGAACAGTACGGACCATTTCCCCGGCCCGCGGGGGAGTTCAAATGTAACGTTATGTACAGGCACCTGCTGTCCCAGCCAGGCCGATAGTAGTGGCTGCAGCTCGTTACGGTACACACCCCAGGGCATGGGTGGGGTGCGGTACGTGTCTGTTTTCATCCACCCCTTCTCGCTCAGGGTACGTTTTGAGAGGAAACGCCCAATGTAGTCGAACATGACGGTTGCGCCGGGGAACCTGCGGGCCATAGAGCGCATGAGGGCAGCGACTTCTACCGTGGTGAAATACATGAAAAGCCCTTGCGCCGCGATGAAGACCGGGCGCCCGTCGGGGACAGCATCGAACCAGGTGGTATCTAGCGCGTTTCTCGCCACGTGCAGGTGCCGCTCATCGGGGGCTATGAACCGTTCCCTAATGTCAATGCCTGCGGGTAAATCCACGCTCACCCACAGGGTGCCGGGGGAGTCGATGCGGTACCGCTGGGTTTCCAGGCCCTCACCCAGGTTTACGATCACCGCATCCGGGTGCTCCTTAATGAAGCGGCTAATCTGCCTATCGAATAGCATGGAACGCACCCCGTGTGAGCCGTCTGCCCTGCCGAAATGAGCCTGGTAATCGTAGTCAATGGCCCGGTAGATTTCTAGGCATTTGGAGTCGGTAATGCACCCGTCGGCTCGGGCGGCTTCGTGGGCACGGTTGTGCAGGGTCCACAGCATCGTTTCGGGGATATCGGTCAGTTCGGGGTGCATGGCAGTGTCACTTTCTGAAGGAGCATATATTGCCGCAGCTGGTGGGAGCCTCATGTTTTATAGTAGCCGCCCGAGAAGGGGATGTGTATAGACGTATTTCACCCGTGGGAGCGTGCTAATCGCTGCTGCGCGGTGCTGGGGCAGCATTAGAGACAACCTTAAACCTTCCTCAAAGGTTCATGAAAAACTGTATTTGAACTTAAAAGTTGGTGCTAGGTTTAAAAGGCATCCGAAAGTCACCGAAGATTGGAGCAATGATGCGTTACTTTCGTACCCGAGGTGCCCTTGCCGGAGCCAGTGCCCTTGCCCTAGTGGGGGCCACCGCCGTGCCACTGTCGCAGGCATTCGCTGAACCTCAACAGGCTGGCAGCACCCCATCCAGCCAGCAATCCACCCCTTCCGAACCGGAGCAAAAACCAAGTATCCAGAAAACCGAGGGCACACTCGACCCCCTCGCAGAGAAAAACACGATTAAGGTGCAAGGCACCGGGCTGGATAAGACCCTCACCGACGGGTATTACGCCGAAATGTGGGAAATCGACGCGCAGGGCCAACCGGTAGGTGAGAACTCAGAAACCTGCCGGGGATGCACTGGCTGAAAAGCAGGTTACCGTCAACCCGCCCAATGGCAGCTTCGAGACTGAGTTTACGGTTCCTGCGGATAAGCTTCAGGCCGGGAAAAAGTATGTGATTGAGGCGAGTATTGACGGCCAGGAGCAGTCCGAAGTCACGGAGTATATTACGGTGAACCCCTAGCGCCTCTTTACACGCGTATTGGACCCAGTCGGGTAGGTTTTGAGGACGCAGTTTTCGGGTGGCCGTGGCGGCGGCACGGTTTAATCAACACCCGGAAACTGCGCCCTATAGTGCGCGGAGGTGACGCAGTCGCCCCTAATAGTTATGCAGCTGCCCGACTGCCTTAAACATTATGGAAATAATTGTAAAAAACCTAGACCTTTACCTAAAAGTACGGCTATCTTAGAAATGTAATCACTAACCGACGAATGGAGTAGACCATGCGTTCTTTCCCCACCCGTTCCGTGCTCGCAGGAGCCTGCACTCTCGCACTGATTGGCGGCACGGCGGCTACCCTTTCGCCCGTGAACGCTGCACCTCCGGCGGCCTCAAATACTGTCCAGGGCGGTTCAAGCTCTCTTCCGGGCAACAATAACAATAACGACAACGCCAATGACAACTCTGATAATGTTCAGCAGACAAAAATTACCTCTGTTGAGGGCGGCCCGCTGAACCCCATCACCGGGGAGAATACCCTAACAATCACCGGTGAAGGGATTGATCCGAACCAATCCTTCGAGAGCCTGCAGGCAGAAGTCTATGAGCTTGATGCTGACGGCGACCGCACGGGCAAGAACTTAGCTCAAGATGATGCGAAGCTTACCGTGACTGAAGATGGGCATTTCAGCGGCACCGCGAAAGTGAAAGGCAACTTCGACCCCCAGAAGCGTTACGCCGTGTTTGCTGTTATTTACTCCGGTCATGGCTATCACACTGTGGAGGCCCGGCAGGACCTTCCCGTGCAGCAGGTTGATGAGAAGAACGTTCACCCTTCGGTAACGGTGACCCCAGACTTCGCGTGGAATAACACTTTTTACCGCCACCTGAACACCAACACCCTTACGGTGCGCGGAACCCGCCAGGAAGGTGCCACCCGCCTCATTATCCGGGTTGAAGCCCTGGATGAGAACGGTAAGGTCACTGAGACGTTGGTGACGAAGGACGCCTCAGCAGACCTGAATGGCGGTAACTTCACCACTAAGGTGCAGGTGCCCGGCTCGAAGATCGAAAGCGGTAAGCGTTACCAGGTGGTTGTTGAAACTGGCGCCAATGACTGGTCGCGCGCTGAAGTTGAGGACTTTCGCGGAGATACGGAATCTGAGGCTGTTGGCATTGTGGACGGTGCACCCCTTAGCCGCAGCGCCGCCGAGAACCACCTGAAGGTTGCTGGCGGCGGGTTTGACCCTGCAGTAGCGGCTCAGAACGGGTCCAAGGTTCGGCTGATTTTCGCCGAATACGACATTGAGAATGACATCATCAGGGATGATGAGATCGTGAATACGACGGTTACCCCGAAGCCGAACGGTGACTTTGAGAGTGAACTGACTATTCCCGGTAATAAGCTGCAGGCGGGTAAGAAGTATGTGGTGCGCGCATACCTTGAAGACGCGGACGGCCGAGTCTCAAGCGACATTACCCTCAAGACCCTGGTGCCCACCAAAGAATAATGTGGCACCAGCCAAGGGTAAAACGCCCTTATATTAAAGGTGCATTAATACCCAGCACGTAAGTGTTATAGTGCACGCGGCGCCCCGAAGAGAATAGGCTATTTTGGCCTAAAGATTTCTTTTCGGGGCGCCGCGTGTATGTTGTTAGAACGAAAACGCGCCCCACGCCATCAAGGCAGCGCAGAGGAAGAACAGCATCCAATGCCCCAACATATAGTAGGTGCGGCGCTCAACCTTCACCGCCGCCAGCTGCACCAGCCACACCACGCCCCATGCGCCTAAATACGCTGCGATAAACAGCCCAATATCTCGTTTAGCGGGCAGCACATCGGTGAACGCTAAAAGCAGTGCAGCGATGGTGACCAGCAGCAGATCAATACTCACCAGCTGGAACACGCACATGGCCTGCGCCCAATGCCGGGTTAGCTCCCCACGAGTGCTAGGGGTGCTGACCGCAGCGTCAGCGGTGGGACGGTTCTCGGTGGGACGCAACGCCAGTGTCTCACGAGTTCCCACAAAAACGTGCACGCCCACCGCCAACGCCATGAGCACCCCAGCAATGGCAAATGGTACTACCATGACGTTTCTCCTAACGGCGTGGGGTGCGGAACGTAATGTAGTAGAACTGGTCGTCCCAGATGAGCTCGGTGCGTGCATCCTCAACGGTGCTGGGAATCAGTGCCTCAATCTCTGAGAGATCGAAGGTGGCATCCTTGTACTCTTTGCGAGTGAAGATGCTCTTCTTGTACTGCGAATCAATGTAGTCGGAAGTTTCGTCTGCGATCATAATTTTCGTGCCGGGCTTGGCCACCCGAATCATTTCTTCGATCGCGCGTTTTTTATCACTAAAGAAGTTAATGCCGCCCACGTGCAGCACCACATCAAAACTCTGATCGGCAAAGGGCAGGTCCTCGGCGGCGCAGTTCACCAGGTTCAGGTTCGCGCGCCCGCCCCAGATTTTCTGGCATTTCTTGAGCATCCCGAGCGAAATATCGGCACCCGTCCAGTCAATCGCGCTCACCTCAATATCGTCGGGCAGGTAGCGCAAGTCGGTGCCGGTGCCGATTGAGACGTACAGTGCCGAGCAGCCGGGAAACCACTCTAGTTCTTTCATGAACTGACGGCGCATCTGCGCGATCTTATCGCCGTAGGACAGCCGCCCCAGCCACCGTTCGCCTAGGTCGTAGACGGTGGCCATGCGGTTGTAGAATTTCATGTATTTGGCGTTATCGCCCTGAACCTGCGCATCATCCAGGCACATCAGGATGCCGTTCTCTTCAGCGGGCGGGTTAGTGCGGAATTCGGGCTTGAGCTTGTTCGTGAGGTTAGTGTTTGCCATGGCTTCTCCGCCTTAGGTTAGTATGGTGAGCACATTTCTGAGCGTCGTGAGAGAGAAATATTACTCCTTATAAAACACTTATACCTGTTTTGGAATATACGCGTCAATATTTTTTATGTTTGAATACGAGAAACGGCCTTTTAAACGCACTCTATTCAGAAGAGTTTTTGCATTCATGAAGAATAAAAAGCTTCTGAAGGCAAAAACTCTTCTCGATAGAAACCGCCAGTGATGGTGTCAAAAATATGTAGGTACTGTCCGGGTGTTTTTAGTGTTCTTTTTCAAGCACGAGGTTTACGTAGTCGCGTCGTACCAGCCGGGCAGAGCCGCCCGCCACCGCCATATCGTGCAGATGCTGTACAGCTACCGTATGTAGCGGCAGTTCTTGTGTGAGCGCAACTATATCGGCGGCATCGTACAGGGCGAAGCCGTACTTGGTGAATGGCAGGGTCTTCATAAAATCTTTTTCACAGAAGCTTAAACACACCCGCCCGCCGGCGGTAAGCACCCGGCACATTTCTGCGAGCAGCCAAGCCGGTTCCTCCCAGAAATACACCGTATTCACGCTCAACACCTTCGTGAAAATACCGTCTTCATACGGCAGATTCACGCCGTCATACAGCGCGTACTCAGCCAGCCCTTCTGCGATAAACACGTTATTGGCGGCGCGGGCCTGCTCATACATGAGCGGCGAAATTTCCACCCCATCATAGTGCAGGTTCTCTGCGAGGGAGAGAACATAATTGAGGAGCCCACCATTGCCCGGGCCCGCCTCCAGGATGCGGTCATCTTCCTCAATGCCTAATGCGTTCAGGGCGCTCACAATCATGTGAAGATTCCCCAGGTTTAAAGAGTGTGCTAGCTCTTGACCGGTGTCACCCATGGGGCACTTAAGCTGGGAAGCAAGGGCCTTCGCCTGCTCGGCCGGGTTCTGGCGGGTACTAGACATAGTGCTCCTTTATAATGATCCAGGCATGAAGATTTTTTATCACAACCCAGCAGCAGCTTGTGCCACCGCCAGGGTAGAGTTTTAGCGCCGAGAGGAGGTTTTATAGATGCGCCAGGCGCTATGAATCAGTGGAATCTGCAACGGTAGACGGCCGAAAGCCACAACACGTTTAAATGCTGACTCATGCCGCCAATCCCACGCCATTTGCACATTCGCCGGGAACACCGCCGTATACAGGGCAATGGCCGCGAGGGCACCCGCCCGGCGGGTTGTTGGGAGGGCCAGCAGGCCCGCAACACCAAGCTCAGCAACCCCCGAAGCATAGGTGTAGAACCGTGCCGAGCCCGGCAGGGCGCGCGGCACAATCCGATCAAAATGCTCAGGTTTTACAAAATGCAGAACACCCATGACCCCCAGAAAACAGGATGTCACCACCGGTGCTCGGGAGACGGGTGTGGAATCATCAGAAGTTTTCTTGAAAATACTCATACGGCATTCTCCCATATCCAGCCTATTCACAGCTATATGGGCGCACAAATACGCCGTAAAACTCGCCGTTCTACGCTAAAATGTGCAAGGGGGCACCGTAACCGTTGCGGATTAGGCCGCTACCCGGTGCCGACGAAAGGAAAACCATGAAGAAGCTTATCGTTATTGCACTCATTGGCGCAGTTGCATTCGTGATCCTTAAGAAGAAGGGCTTCATCGGCGCCAACTAATTGCGCTGTGAACATGCCAAGCCGGGCCCGCATCCACCCCACCGTTGGGGAAGGACGCGGGCCCGGCCTTTTACTGTGTGCGCCCCGCTTTGGGCTACCCGTTAACGGTGGGCAGGTGGCCGCTCATGACGATCTTCCCCTGAGAACTGTCCCAGGTGAACGAAGCCTTATCGGCGCTGTGCGTGGCCGAAATCTGGTTAGCGGCGGTGCGCGAAACATTAGGCTTCCCATACAGGGGGTCGTACGTGCCGGTCCCCAAGTACTCGCCGTAGTGGAACAGCATAATATGGTACGGGCCGTCGGTACCGCCCTGGGCACCCACCACAATCCACGACAGCTCAACATTCGCATCATAGTTTGAGGTATCAGACAGGGACGCAGCCCACGTGTAGCTGCCGCGCAGCTTCGACTTGTTCTGCTCCAGCGCCTCCTGTCCGCTGGTGGGCGCCCCGGCTTTTGCCTTACCGCTGCTTGAGGACGAAGATGACGGCGAAGAACTGCTCTTATCCGGGCTCGCATACACAGTCACCGTGCTGGGGGTCGGCTCAGGAGTTGCGGTGACCGTCACCACCGACGGGGAAGACGAAGGTGACGCGCTGCTGCTGGTGGCCGCTGACGCTGCTGATGACGACGAGGAATGCGACACCTGAGCCGAGCTGCTGGAGGAAGAGCCGCTGCTTTTAGTGCTTTTCGACTCGGTGGAGGCACCAAACGGGTTGCCGCAGGCTGTGAGAGTAAGCGCCGCCACGGCGGCGGGGATAGCGATTTTTGTGACGGTTGGTCGCAAGGTTTAACTCCAATCAGGGGTAATAAATCGGTGTGCTCTTGTGCGGCGCGCCCCAGCCACCGCCGGGGCCAGCGGACGGGGCGCACCCAAAGCTAAAAGGTAATGTGCTCGGTGCGGTTAAGGAACACCCCGTGCCCGGTAGTGTGATTCCAGCAGGTCACCCCGTTTTGTTCAGAGGCGCAAACAAACGTACCCACGTGCAGCATCTGCCCGTATTGCAGGGTTTTCGTGGAGGAGCGGTTGCCCATGGCCCCATTCACACCGCCGGGGGCCGTGACCTGTGACGACCCATCGGCTTTAAGCTGCAGCTGGAACGCGCGGCGCTGCACAGGTTTACCGGTCTTCGGGTCGATACCGGGGCTGTCTACCTTCTCCGGCCACTGGGATTCCTTGAGCATGCACACCACCATCGAATCACCGGAGATCACATCGCACCCAATATTGCCGGTAGGGGTGAGGAATGAAACCGCACCGTGCTTATCGGTAGCCCAGCTTTGCACCCCCGTAGGAACACCTGTTGTACCGGCCTTCGCATGCGCCTGAGCGGGAACGTTCTGCACCACACGGTTACCGTTAGAGGAGCTGCCGCCACCATCGGCGGCCGGGATGGTCACCACAGTAGGAGGAGGCAAGGTGCTGGGTGTAATACTCGCGGGTTTTGGCTTGGTACTGCTGCTGGGGGAGGCGTTATCCGTATCGGGCGCTGTTGCTGTTGCGGAAGCCGATGCGCTGGTACCCGCCCGCGGGTTCACGGACGCTCCGCTACTGCACCCTGCGAGGGCTGCTGCGGCTAGGGCACAGAGGATAAAAGTCTGATATGCGGTTGGCTTCATGAGGTGTTTCTCTGTTCTCGGCGTGGGGTCAAGACTATTAAATTTTCGGCTAGCCCGGGCACAGGGGCTGGGGCCGGTACGGGGGGCACCTTCGTACCCCTGCCAAACGTGCGCACCGTAGCCGCGTGAGCGTGCGCTTGCACGTTTGGTTCGCCGCCTGCGGGATACACATAGGATACCTGAACACTCACGTGAGAGAACCGGACGGTGACAGGAACCTCGGGTGCCTTCAGCGCAGCGGCACCGATCTAAGGACGACTGTGAATGACGCCACGTGCAGCAGGTGCAGTCGCGGCACAGCAAGAAAGCCCGGGTCTTAACCGCATCGGACGGGCACATCCGTCACGGGGTCCCACCTGCGTTCTTGCGCTGGCCCCGGCATAGGGTGACAATTGATGCATGGCTAAAATTACTTTTCATGAAGAAACCCCCGTCAACACCATCGGCGAGCTGCCCGCAGTGGGCACCAAAGCTCCCGCGTTCGAGGTGCTTGGGGCCGAGCTGAACACGATCACCGGCACCGATTTTGCGGGCAAGAATATTATTCTGAATATCTTCCCCTCCGTCGATACCGGCGTGTGCGCAACCTCCGTACGCACCTTCAATAAGGATGCTGCCGCACTAGACAATACTGTGGTGCTGTGCGTCTCGAACGACCTTCCGTTCGCCATTGGCCGCTTCTGCGCTGCTGAGGGGATTGAGAACGTTGTTACCACCTCCGCATTCCGCTCATCCTTCGGGCGGGACTTCGGCGTAACCATGACCGACGGGCCGCTTGAGGCCCTGCTGGCACGTGCCGTGGTAGTCGTGAACCCCGCCGGTGAGGTAGTGTACACCGAGCTCGTTCCCGAAATCACCAACGAACCTAATTACGAGGCTGCGCTCGCAGCTGTTAAGTAAACGCAGCTGAGCCTATCAGGCAGGCACCATGCTCGGTTTTTCCGTGCCGTGGTGCCTGCTTTGTTATGCCGCCAAACTATTGCGCTGGTTCGTGCGGAGTCTCTTCTACACGATCGCGTTCCGCGCGGCTGCGGGTCGGATCGTCGGCGACCAGCATATGCTGAGGCAGAGAACCGCGTTTCTTCGCCGCCACATAACGCCCCATCAGAAGCGCCATATACACTGCCATCGCCACCAGGAGCATAGACCCCGGGGCAATAATCAACGCCAGCACCGCCGCGATCACCGAGAAAAGCACCGTGAGCCTATCGGGGTTAGCGCGATAGGCATCAAGGGCCAGCACCGTAAAGAGCGCGGTCATTACGAAATCGAATCCCTCAAGATGCGCCAGAAAACTCGACCCCAAGAAGAACCCGAGTGTGGAACTGAGGATAACGCTCACATGCATTCCTGCATGAATCCACAGAATGCGTGACCCTCTCAGGGTATGCCGTTCTGGCCCGCTATTGAGCGCAAAAGCCTCGTCAATGAGTGTGTAGACAGTGTAAAACTTGGCGAGAGAGCCGTGCACACATTCGATAGGGTAGGACAGCCCATACATGAGGTGCCGTGAATTAATGAGCAGCGTCATGACCGCAACAGATACCAGCGAGGCACCCGCCGTCATCATCGTCAGCAATACGAACTCTACAGACCCGGCGAATAAAACTCCTGGAAGCAGGGGAGCAAGCCACCAGGGAAACCCCAGACTGTATATCACAACACCGAGCCCAATTCCCACGAAAAACAGGCCCAGCATCACAAGGGATGCAGCACGCATTGCCTCACGAAATCCGCTCTCGCCAGTGCGGCGGAGCTCAAGACTAAGGGCATCATCGCCTGCGCGTAAAGCCTGTTCGCGTTCCTGCACCACCGGAATGCTGTTGGTCACCAGACCAGCGGAGGCGATAATATCGAGAACCTGTTCGTTGCTGGTTTGCTGCGGCGCGTCATCAACGGGAAGGTTAGGGTATGAAGATTTTTCAGACATGCTATACCCCTAGAAAACCCAGTTAATGAGAATAACGCAGGTGGCGGTACCGGCAACCATACTGTACACCATATTCTTCTTCCACAGGTGCACGAGTGCCGTTACCACAAACCCGGCAAGGTAAGGAACCGCGGTGTGCGTGGATGAAAAGTCAATACGGCTCACCGCGTAGATCGCCAGAAGCGCTACGGCCCCGAGGGGAATCCAATGGCTGAGCGCATCCAGAACCTCAGAACCCGCGAGGGCTTTTTTGAGACCAAAGGGAAGCACCCGCAGAACAAAAGTTACAGCCGCCGCCACCAGAACAGCGCTGATAATATAGCCGCTATCGATGTGGCCGTTAATCATGGGGGTTCTCCTGCGAGTTGTCGTGATGAGTGAGCGTGGTGCTTGAGACTTTCACCTGATCTGATGTGCCGCCTTCTGTAGCCGTCACTGCTGTGTTATTCTCTGGGGCGGGTATCTGGTGTTCTGGTAGTGTTCCCCGTGATTTTGCGATGAAGAACCGTACTATCAGCAGGGCAGTGTAGGTTCCCATCGACACCAGAAGCATGGAACCGGGTGCCAGGATAATACCCACCGCGCCAGAGAACAGCGTGAGAAGAGCTGTGACATTATCCCGTTGAGCGCGGTAAGCATCAATCGCGAGGATCGTAAACAGCGCCGTCATGGCGAAATCCATACCCTCAAGGTGGCTCAGAAACGATGCGCCAATAAAGAACCCGGCGGTTGTTCCTGCCACCCAGCTGATGTGCAGGAATGTACTCACCCATAGAATACGTGCGTGAGAGAGCATATTCCGGTCGGGGCCGGTGTTGAGCGCGTAGGATTCGTCGCAGAGCGTGTATATAGCGTAGAGCTTCGCCCAGAAACCCTTCACATTCTGCAGCGGGAAGGAAATACCGTACACCAGGTGGCGGGAGTTCACGAGCAGAGTTGTGAAGCCGATAGCACCTACACTGGCCCCGGTTGCGATCATTTCTACCACCAGGAACTCGACGGAACCGGCGTAAACGATGAGGGATATTGCGGGCGCTAGCCACCACGGTAAATGGTGAGCACTAATAATAACGCCCAAACCTAACCCCAACACCACGAAACTTGCAAGCACCACGCTGGATGCCCGTAAAGCCTGTTTGAAGCCGCTCTCGGTGGGGTTATGACCGATCGCGGCGTAATGTTCTGCGTCGCTTGTTTCCTTCGCGGCATCTTTCATGGTGCCTCTCAACAAGAGTGAAAATAAGTCTTCGAATATCCTAGCGCAAGAGTATGCCCAGTGTGAGTTGGAGCTTTGCTGCCTGCGGGGGGTTTGCGAAAAATTCCGGTGGCGGCGGGCGCCAGCAGGGGAGTAGAATAGGGGACTAAATAAGAAAAACTTATGTCGCATTAGTTTTTCTAAAGATGATTTTTCGCCGCGTCGCCGCACCCCGCCACCGATCGGGGTGTTTGCCATGCGCGGGACCAACAAGGAAGAAAAATATGTCCCCCACATCCGAAGAAAAAGCGGCGAACAGCCCCGAAGAAACGGAGCTAAAACGCGGTCTTTCGGCGCGTCACCTGCAGATGATCGCCATCGGCGGAGCCATCGGCACCGGCTTGTTTGTGGCCTCCGGCAAAACGATCTCTACCACAGGGCCGGGCGGTGCTATCGTCGCCTACGGACTGATCGGCATTATGGTGCTGTTCCTCATGCAGTCTCTGGGTGAGATGGCAGCGCATCTGCCCGTCCCGGGTTCGTTTCAAACCTATGCAACCCGTTACGTTTCATCATCCTTTGGGTTCACCATGGGGTGGAATTACTGGTTTAACTGGGCGATTACCGTCGCGACCGAGCTCGTGGCGGTCGGTGAAGTGATGAAGTATTGGCTGCCGGAGACCCCCTCATGGGTGTGGGCAGGTACCTTCTTGGTTCTCTTGACGGGGCTGAATGCTCTGTCCGCCAAAGCCTATGGTGAAGGCGAATTTTGGCTTGCCACTATTAAAGTGGTCACCGTTATCGTGTTCTTGATCGCGGGTATCGCCATGATCTTCGGGATCCTTGGAGGGACATCGCCGGGTGTCTCAAACTGGACCACTGGTGACGCTCCTTTTGTGGGCGGGCCCATCGCTATTTTCTCCATCTTTATGGTCGCCGGGTTCTCGTTCCAAGGCACCGAGATGATTGGTGTTGCCGCCGGGGAGTCCAAGAACCCCCGCCGCGATGTGCCGCGCGCGCTCACCAGCGTGTTCTGGCGCATCATGCTGTTTTACATTGGCGCCATGGTGATTATCGGGTTCCTCATCCCTTACACCGACCCGAACCTGCTCACCGCAGCCGAAGGGGATATTAACATTTCTCCCTTCACCCTCATTTTCGAACGAGCCGGTATTGCCTTCGCTGCCGCAGCGATGAACGCAGTGATCCTTACCGCCGTGCTTTCCGCCGGTAACTCGGGGCTGTACGTTTCGGCCCGTATGCTGTTCTCTCTTGCGCAGGAAGGCAAAGCTCCCAAGGTTTTCACCAAGGTGAATAAGGGGGGTGTGCCCATGCCCGCCCTCATGGCAACTTCCGCCGTGGGAGCCATCGGGTTCATTGCCTCCATTATTTCGCAGGAAGCGGCGTACCTGTGGCTCGTTAACGTCTCGGGTCTTGCCGGGTTCATCACGTGGGTTGGTATTGCGGTGGCGCACTACAGGTTCCGCCGCGCCTACGTGCGGCAGGGGCATAGCCTTAACGACCTTCCCTACGTGGCCCCCTTCTTCCCGGTGGGTCCGATTATCGCGTTCATCATGTGCCTGCTGGTGATCGGTGGGCAGAACTATGAGGCGATTCTTGAAGGGAACTGGGCGGGCGTGATGAGCTCATATATTGGTCTGCCGGTGTTCATAGCGGTGTGGGTCATTCACGCGCTAGTAACCCGCGACCGCCTGATCCCGCTGGAGAAAGTGGACGTGGGCGGTATAGATTCTGCCACCATTAAAGCGCAGCAATAACTGCGTCACGAGAAAACCTGCCGGGGTGAGGTTTTCGCTGTGTACACATCATATGGTGTGCTCATCGGCGAAAATTTCACCCCGGCAGATATGTGTTTTATGACGCTGCGGAAGCACAATTGGGGCGCTCACCCTTCAGCGGGAGTGCTGTGTGCCGATTTCGGTAGAAAAGTAACGATCTTAGCCACAAAATCTAAATCTAAAGTATATCTTCATGGTATTGTGAAGAGGCGCATAACCAGCTATCGGGCTGGTGTGCGTTCACCGCATACAACTACATACACCCCAGGAAAGTACCATCATGAAGAAGAACACCTCCCCCTTTGTTATCGGAGCTGGCGCCGTTGCCGTTTTGAGCCTAACGGGGGCAGTCTTTGCGACGGGGGCATTGGCCGCCTCCACTCCGGACGAACAACCCTTACCCAACTACACGTGGGCTGTACCGAGTGATGCTCCTACGCGTGACCCGCTCCCGAGCTATAACCCCGAGGCCGCTGAGTCGCCGAGCGCTACGCCGTCCGCATCATATACGTGGGCCGTGCCGAGTG
Source organism: Rothia sp. HSID18067 (assembly GCF_003989445.1). NCBI lineage: Bacteria > Bacillati > Actinomycetota > Actinomycetes > Micrococcales > Micrococcaceae > Rothia > Rothia sp. HSID18067. Next base: position 128,366 of record NZ_RBMF01000001.1, read on the forward strand.
ATGCTCCTACGCGTGACCCGCTTCCAAGCTATGATCCTGGGGCTGCTGAGTCGCCGAGCGCTACGCCGTCCGCATCATATACGTGGGCCGTGCCGAGTGATGCCCCCACGCGTGACCCGCTCCCGAGCTATAACCCCGAGGCTGCCGCTGCCGATACACCCAGTGAGCACGCTGAGGTGCACCCCACGGAGCAGCCCTAACGTCCTTTTGAAAGTGGCAGCCCCTGCTGGGGTTCGCTCAGACATACTCAGTGCACCTGCGCCGTTCAGCTGTGGCGGCACAGGCCCGTTCAAGGCTGACTACCAGGCGGTGCGTGCCGTTACTTTCAGTAATAAGGCACGCACCGCTCTCCTGTATTCACGCGCCAAGGCGGTCGGTAAAAGTGGCGGGGGTACACAGTGAAGCGTATCCTGCATAAGCTGGAAATATGGATATTACGATTAAACGTATATATGAAGAAGTATCACCCGATGATGGTTACCGTGTGCTTGTAGACAGGCTGTGGCCGCGCGGAGTTACTAAGGACCGCGCCCACCTGAACGAATGGGCGAAGGAGCTGGCCCCTTCCACCCAAGCGCGTATTGAGTTCGGGCATAATCCGGAACATTTTGAGGCATTCAAGCACCGCTACCGTGCAGAACTTGATGTAAACCCTGATGCGCAGAGCCTCATGCGCAGCGTTGTTGCCAACGCTAAAGAAACCGGTGATACGCGCATTACCCTACTGTACGCAGCTAAAGACGAGCACTGTAACCACGCCATGATTTTATGCAGCTACATGGCGGAGCACCTGCCAGATTTGACGAGGCTTGTCCCTTAGCCGCCCGTCCAGAGAACCTCACCTATAGAGGTTTTTGGGGCCACGGCCCGACGCGCCCAAGCAGGTGCACACCGCCTACCCACCGGCGGCAGTGTCGTTGGGCTGCCTTGGGCGGCTCAAAGGTACGTGGGTGGCTCCCTCAGATCTGGAAAAGCTAAAGGCTCAGACTTTGAAGCTGCCGCCAGAAGACCCGAAGCTGCCTCCACCGCCGCTATCTTTGGTATTTGGGAAAACCCACCGTCCGTCTTTATACTGTGCGGTAATCAAAGCTTCCTCTGTGGACGATTGCTTATTGCTGGGAAGGTCTACCGGAACTCCCCGGCGCACTATGAAACTACCCAGAGAAAAGATGTACTTAGCAGGCCAATTGTAGTTGTCCCCGTCCTGAGTTGGCTGAGCGGCGGTAAGAGCGAGTGCTATCTTAAACTCTTCATACCATGCGCCGTCCAGCTTTCGTCTGGCTTCTTGGATTTCCTGTTTAAAGGTGTTAGTGTCTGCCTCATTGAAGGGGAGATGATCAAGCGGGCCAAGATCGCCGGTAACAAAAGCGTAGGTTAACGCTGTAGTGAAGAAACCTATCGCGGAGTATAACCCGGCTACGCTGTGTTCATCCATATTTTCGGGTTTGATGGGCTTGGGTACATTCTGCGGGGGAGAGGTTCGCGTGGCTGGCTTATACTCGCCCGCAGAAGTGTCATAACTATTGAATTCCACCGCGCCCGAATAGTCACTGCGTTCGGAGGCTTTGGCTTTTGAATTATTATTTGCTGAAGATGCGCCATTAGAGTCATGAGTGCCCGCGGTATTGGCAGTTGTGAGGGAGGCGGAACATGCCGTTAACGCGGCGATAGAGCCTGCGCCCAGCGTGGTGAGTGCGGTACGGCGGGTCATAGCGGAAGTCATGCTGGCGTTTTCCTCTCGAATCGGTGAAGGTCAGCATTTTCTATTGTATCGGCAAACACCTCATTTGCTGTCTAAAGAAGGTGTTTCTTCTGTTTTTTCTTACTTTTATACTGCTAGGATGCTAAAAACCCCGATATATGCTGTATATTTTGCGGATGGTTAAGGCACAGTAGGGCCGTACCTGGTAGAGAGAAAACCGGAGCCTACAAACCTGGATGCGGTAGGGTAGAACCATGCCTGAAAACCTACGCCCTCAAGCCGCCCACACTCATGCGGCCATAGACACCGAACGGAAAATCGTGTACGTCTCAGCGGTTGCAATCCGTAACGAACGGGGGCTGGTACTGACCGTGCGTAAAACAGGCGCAAGCGGGTACATGATGCCCGGCGGCAAACCCGACCCCGGCGAAACCCCGCTTGGTGCTGCGGTACGTGAAGTCACCGAAGAACTCGGGCTTGCTCCTGACCCCGCCCGCATGGTGCACCTGGGGACATTCCAGGCACCCGCACTCAATGAAAATGGGTACACGGTACGCGCCGAAACCTACGAGTACCTGCCGCACCCCAGCGAATATGAAGTGCTCGCCGCTCTCACCCCGCAAGCCGAGATCGCCGAACTGCGCTGGGTAGACCCCGCACAGAACCGGGATGCCACCCAAGCCCCGCTCAATATTGAATGCATCTTTCCGGTCCTTTCTGCCCACCCGCGCTAAACAGGTGGGGCGGTTCAGCAGCAGTGAACCTCACCTGGTAACACGCCGTGAATATGCGCACACCCCACCTGTCCCACTTGCGTGTGCCTCCCCAATGGCTGTAGCGTGCAATAGGTGTTTGCACCATACCCTGCGAGTGGACGGCGCACTGGAGCGCGCAGAAAGAAGAACAATGACGGAACAAACTAGTCAGCCTGAAAAATACAATATTGCTGTTTACTGTGGTGCCGGTTTCGGCAACGATCCGCTATTCGTGGAACGCGCGCAGCAGATGGGTCGTGCCTGCGCCGAACGAGGTATCGGTGTGGTCTACGGCGGCGGCAGTACAGGTCTGATGGGAACCGTCGCGGGTGCAGCCCTGGATGCAGGCGGCAAAGTCTACGGCGTGGTCACCCACCAGCTCGTGGAGTGGGAGGGCGTGTACCCCGGGCAGACGACCCTCGACATTGTCGATACCATGCATCAGCGTAAAATCGCCATGATTAATAAGGCCGACGCCTTCGTTGCGATGCCCGGCGGCCCCGGAACCTTGGAAGAATTCTTTGAGGTGTTCAGCTGGCAGTTTTTGAAGATTCACGACAAGCCTGTGGCGCTGATGAACGTGAACGGGTACTGGACGAAACTTATTGAGGCCATGGAGTATATGTCAACCACTGAGCTGCTAAAACCCGAATACCTGCAGCGGCTTATTGTGGTTGAAACCCCTGAAGAGCTCATGAAAGTGCTGGGTAAATAGGCGGCATTAAACCCTTATAGTGTGCACGCCCGTAGCCTGAGGGCTGCGGGCGTTTTTGCATGGGTATTTGCGGTGAGCTAGTGTTTACCGCGCGCCCTGCTCAGAAGCGAAGAAAACGGCAGAATATGCGCAATAATCCATACGGGCGTGAGCGTCACCATGAGCATATAGAGAACCCGAATCAGGGACTCCATCTGAGGGTCTTCTGAGAGCATACCCAGATAGACCGTCAACCCCAGTACCGCGCCAGTGGTGAGTGTCAAATAGAGCAATGCCCACAGCACTTCGGAGCGGCTGGCGTGCCCGCGACCGAGGGTGTAGAAGCGGTAAAACCGCCCCACCGCCTGAAGGAACGAGGCACCTTCTAACGCCTGCGCGGGTTCACGAACAGCGGCTAGTGCCTCCTGCTCATCATCAACGCCGATTTCGCGCAGGGCATCGGGGGTATCCTGGAGAAGAAAAACGGGTTCTTCTTTGTGACGGTGTGTGCGTGCCATACCTCTAGGGTACCCGACGACGTGTAAAGGACAACGATGACAAAGACCCTTCTCATCACCTATTTCGGCCCGTTTCCCGGCGTGAGCGTGAACCCGAGCGGGGTAACAGTGCGGCAGGTGGCTGATGTACTTGCCGACGAATCTGCGGTACGGGTTGTAACCCGTGAGGTTCCGGTGAGCTATGCGGGGTCTTCAGAGGCTTTAGGAGAGATGCTGACCGATATTCGCCCGGATGCGGTGCTCAGCTTGGGCGTGGCAGTCGGGCGGGATAAGGTGAGCTTTGAGAAGGTCGCCATCAACCTGGACTCCGCCGATATTGAAGATAATGACGGTGTGGTGCGTGTGGATGAGGCGATCGCCCCGGAGGGACGCGAGGCGTATTTTTCGACCCTGCCGGTGCGGGCAAGCTATGAGCGTTTGCGTGGTGTGGGGCTACCGGTTGAGATTTCGTACACCGCCGGAACCTATGTGTGCAACCACGTATTTTATGAGGTACACCGTATTCTGGAACGCCAGGGGCGGCGGATTCCTGCGGGGTTTGTGCATATTCCCGCCACGCAAGTCGATCATGAGCCCTCTGACGCACAGACAACGCTTACTGCACATACCGATGCTGGGGGAGTAGAGAGCGAATCGGTGCCGACTCTGCCTGAGGCGGTGGTTGCGCGCATCGTGGTGGAGCTGGTGCGCGATACCCTCAAGGTGATGTAGGCTCATTCATGCCGTTGAACCGGGAAGACGAGTGAAAGCGGCGGTTAAAACGTGGTGCCCCCGATGAGAGATTCATCGGGGGCACCGCGCATATTAGACTAGGGCACTGCTACTTGCGGTGCTTAAGGTAGTAGTCGATCAGGGATGCGGTCGAAGAATCCTGGCGTGCCAGAACCTCGCGGTCTCCTTCGATAGCAGGCACCAAATCAAGCGCCAGCTTCTTGCCGAGTTCGACGCCCCACTGGTCGAAGGAATCGATACCCCACACGATACCCTGCACAAAGGTGATGTGCTCATAGAGGGCAATCAGCTCGCCCAGCACACGCGGGGTCAGGCGGGAGGCCATAATAGAGGTCGAAGGACGGTTGCCGCTGAAGATACGGGCGTTTACCACATGCTCGGCGGTCCCTTCGGCGCGTACCTCATCCTCGGTCTTGCCGAAAGCGAGCGCCTGAGTCTGTGCAAAGAAGTTTGCGAGGAAGAGCTCGTGCACATCCTGCTCGCCATCCTTGGTGGGGTGAGCCGGGTTGGCGAAGGCCAGGAAGTCCGCAGGGATAAGGCAGGTGCCCTGGTGGATCAGCTGGTAGAAAGCGTGCTGACCGTTGGTGCCGGGCTCGCCCCAGAAAACCTCGCCCGTGGAGTAGTCCACGAAGGAACCGTCGGCGCGAACGGATTTGCCGTTAGACTCCATGGTAAGTTGCTGCAGATAGGCAGGGAAACGGTGCAGGTACTGGTCGTAGGGCAGAACCGCGTGGGTTTCGGCACCCAAGAAGTTCACGTTCCACACGTTAAGCAGACCCATGAGCACGGGGACGTTCTTTTCAAAGGGCGCAGTGCGGAAGTGCTCGTCCATGGCGTGGAAGCCCGCGAGGAATTCTTCGAAAACCTTCGGGCCGAAGACGATGGCCAGCGAGGTACCGATCGCCGAGTCTACGGAGTAGCGACCGCCTACCCAGTCCCAGAAGCCGAAGGCATTTTCGGGGTCAATGCCGAAGGCAGCAACCTTATCGAGTGCGGTTGAAACGGCGATAAAGTGCTGAGCCACGGCTTCTTCTGCGGTTTTTCCCTGCAGGGCGTTCGCCTCGCCAAGCGCGGTGAGCAGCCAGTCGCGTGCCACACGAGCGTTGGTCAGGGTCTCTAAGGTGCCGAAGGTCTTCGAAGCAACGATGAACAGGGTAGTTTCGGGGTCAAGATCAGAAACTTTTTCGGCAACATCGGTCGGGTCGATATTTGAGATGAACCGTGCGGAAATCCCGGCATCGGCGTAAGGCTTAAGCGCCTCGTACACCATCACGGGACCAAGGTCAGAACCGCCAATACCAATATTCACCACGGTCTCGATGCGCTTGCCGCTCACGCCGGTCCACTCGCCCGAACGCACACGATCGGCAAAAGCGTAAATCTTGTTCAGAACGGCGTGAATATCGCTATCGACATCCTGCCCATCAACAATGAGGGCGGGGGAGTAGCCTTTGGGGCGGCGCAGCGCGGTGTGCAGAACCGCGCGGTCCTCGGTCACGTTAATATGTTCGCCCGCGAACATAGCATCGCGGCGTTCGGCGAGGTTCACCTCTTCGGCGAGTTTGAGCAAAAGCTGCACGGTCTCTTCGGTGATGAGGTTCTTCGAGAGGTCTACATGCAGGTCTGCGGCATCAAAACTAAATTTCTGAGCGCGAGAAGGATCCTGCTCGAACCAGGCTCGCAAATTCGGAGTGAGCGATGCTTTGTGCTGAGTTAGTGCTGACCACGCGCTGGTGGTCGTCGGGTTCGTAATAGTCATGGTTTCTATTTTCCCTCTTCGGCTCGGTAATGTCACCCTAGATACCGGTTCTGTGCGGGAAGCTGAGGGTCGGCAGCATTATTGTTTTCTTGCGGTCTGCAAAGACCGTACGTGTTTCCTGCCCATCGCAGACAGGGTGCGCGTCTTGGAACAGGTAGGCGGCTCAGTTTGGTGGGGTGCCCCGGTGCGGGCGTAAAGTTGAGGGCATGAGCACCCAGAACAAGAAGCTGCCAGCGCATACCACCGTAGCTGATGAAACCGCCTCACGCCGCACCCGCTACTTGGTTGTTTCCCGGTCGGGTGACACCCTGGTTGGCGCCGACGGAACCCTGCACTACCTCGATAGCCCGCCTGAAGGCAGTATTACGGACGTCAGTCTGGAACCTAAACTCATGAAACCTGAAGCACGGCACGCTATTGAGTACCGCGCTGTTTATGTTGAAGATGCAGATTTGGCGGCGCTCACCCAGGAGCTGGGCGCGCTGCCTGAAGGGTGTGGGGTGTCCACGGCGGGTTTTCGGTTCTACCCTGTGCACGCCGACCCGGCGGGTCGGGCCCGGTACGGTGCGGCGCTGGCGAAACGTGACTACCTGATTGAGATGGCATACTCCGCCTACACGGGAGAGTCAGCCCCGGTGGACCCCCACAAAGGGATACGTCTGACCGGTTCCGGGGAGATGGTGTTCCCGCGTATTGAGCCGGCGGTGATGGCACTTATTATGAGCGAGGATAATAGCCGCGTTCTATTAGCCAATAACAGGCTGTGGCCGCGCAACCGGTTCGCCCTGATTGCCGGGTTTGTGGATCCGGGGGAGAACCTGGAGCAGGCGGTGACCCGTGAAGTGTATGAAGAGACGGGGCTGGATGCCCTGCGCCTGGATTACCGGATGAGCGATATTTGGCCTTTCCCCCGTTCACTCATGGTCTGTTACCGGGTGACGGTTGATGCCTCCCAGCCGGTGACGCACTTAGACGGTGAGATTCACTCCGCCCGCTGGTTTACCGCACCCGAGCTGGCGCAGGCTATTGCGGAGCAGCGCACCGGTGAGCCGAAACTTGAGCTGCCCGGAACGAATGCGGTGGCCCGCCGCATGTTGGATGAGTGGCTGCAAGAGAAAGGCCTGTAAACGCCTTACAGGGTGCAGCAGGTATATCAGCGTACCAATTATGGGTGAGTTTTCATCTTCATTGACCCCACATAACAGCGGATCTTTACTGAGGCAGAAGAATGCTTGTGAGAGGGGGACAGAGAACGGGCCGAAGAAGAATGTTGGGGGCATTCTTCTTCGGCCCTGGAACATGACGGAATAGGTGGTTGACTATTCCGCTGAATAAATATAATGTGGGTATTTTTTATGCTGTGTAATATGCGGGATCCGGCTAGAAGCGGCTCTTGACCACGCCGTCAGCTCCCAGTAATGCCTTGAAGACATCGACCATTTCTTCGCCGACCTCGCCCATATGGATCAGGACAGGTGGTACACTGGACAGGCAAGCCCACCACTAGGGCGCGTTTGCCGTGCCCACACAGTGGCCCTGTACCGCGCATCCGTGGTGATGCACTCACACGGCGTGGCGGGCAGTACCGTACCCCTAGATTTAAGCGAGAAAAATTACGCATGTCTGAAAACACCGCTTCGCGCCCTGATTTGCGCAACGTGGCGATCGTGGCACACGTTGACCACGGCAAAACCACCATCGTGGATGCGATGCTCAAGCAGACCCACGCGTTCTCGGCGCACGCAGACGTCGAAGACCGCGTGATGGACTCCGGCGACCTTGAAAAGGAAAAAGGCATTACCATCCTTGCGAAGAACACCACCGTGTTCTACGATGGACCCTCCGCGAACGGTGAAACCATCACCATTAACGTGATTGACACCCCCGGACACGCCGACTTCGGCGGCGAAGTTGAACGCGGCCTTTCTATGGTCGATGGCGTGGTGCTGCTCGTGGACGCCTCCGAAGGCCCGCTGCCGCAGACCCGCTTCGTGCTGCGCAAGGCACTCGCCGCGAAGCTGCCCGTCATTTTGGTGGTGAACAAGGTGGACCGCCCGGATGCGCGCATCGACGAGGTCGTCAGCGAAACGATGGATCTGCTGCTCGGCTTGGCATCGGACCTGTCCGAGGAGGTGCCCGACCTTGACCTCGACAGCGTGCTCGATGTGCCGGTCGTCTACGCCTCCGGCAAAGCTGGCGCCGCATCGCTGAACCAACCCGCCGACGGCGCCCTGCCCGATAATGACGATTTGGAACCGCTGTTTAAGACCATTATCGAGCATGTGCCCGCCCCCACCTACAACCCTGATGAGGTGCTGCAGGCGCATGTGACCAACCTTGACTCTTCGCCGTTCCTGGGCCGTCTGGCGCTCGTGCGTATCTTCAACGGCACCCTCAAGAAAGGGCAGACCGTCGCCTGGGCACGCCAAGACGGCAATATTAAAAATGTGCGTATCTCCGAGCTGCTGGCAACCAAAGCGCTCGAACGTGTTCCCGCCGAAGAAGCAGGCCCCGGCGAAATCGTGGCGGTCGCCGGTATCGAAGACATTACCATTGGTGAAACCCTGACCGACGCCGAAAACCCCAAGCCGCTGCCGCTTATTAAGGTGGACGACCCGGCGATCTCCATGACCATCGGCATTAACACCTCTCCGATGGCGGGCCGCGTCAAGGGCGCGAAAGTGACCGCACGCCAGGTCAAGGACCGTCTTGACCGTGAACTTATCGGTAACGTCTCCATCAAGGTTCTGCCCACCCAGCGCCCAGATGCTTGGGAAGTTCAGGGCCGCGGCGAGCTTGCCCTCGCTATTTTGGTGGAGCAGATGCGCCGCGAAGGCTTCGAACTGACCGTGGGTAAACCGCAGGTAGTCACCAAAACCATCGACGGCAAACTGTATGAACCGATGGAACACATGATTATTGATGTGCCCGAAGAGCACCTGGGGGCCGTAACCCAGCTGATGGCGGCACGTAAGGGGCGCATGGAGAACATGTCGAACCACGGCACCGGCTGGGTGCGCATGGAATTCGCGGTACCCGCGCGCGGCCTGATCGGCTTCCGCACCCAGTTCCTCACCGAAACCCGCGGCGCCGGTATCTCGTCGTCGTACTCGATCGACCCCGAACCCTGGGCTGGCGATATTGAATACCGCACCAACGGTTCGATGATCGCCGACCGTGCCGGCGCGGTAACACCCTACGCCATGATTAACCTGCAGGAACGCGGCACCTTCTTCGTGGAACCGACCTCCGAAGTATACGAGGGTATGGTTGTGGGCATGAACTCCCGTGCAGACGATATGGAAGTGAATATCACCAAGGAAAAGAAGCTGACCAATATGCGTTCCTCCACCGCAGACAGCTTCGAAAACCTGACCCCGCCCAAGAAGCTCACGCTGGAAGAATGCCTCGAATTCGCCCGCGAAGACGAATGCGTGGAGGTCACTCCCGAAGCTATTCGCATCCGCAAGGTTATTCTGGATGCGAATGAGCGCGTGCGTGAATTCCGCCGCCGCGCCCGCGCCAACTAGGGCACACGAGCATCACAAACCCCGCGCACCGTAAGGTTCGCGCACCGGGTGGGGGTGCACCCACACTGCTGCAGGTGTGGATGCGCCCCCACCCGACTTTTTAAAAATACCGCCCATATGAACACAGGTGGGGATAGAATATAGTGAACGCTAAGTTGAAGGAGGCAGCGAGCACGGTTATGTCTGAGGCTACCCCAAGTTACCCCCAGCAGGGCACCAGAATAGTGTCCGCATCTAAACGTAATCTGCTACCGAACGGGCGCCTCATTAAAGACGGTGTGCTACTGTTCGTGCACGCCCACCCGGATGATGAGACCTCCTCAACGGGCGCAACAATGGCTGCCTACGCCCGTGAAGGTGCCAAAGTACACCTGCTCACTCTTACCCGCGGAGAAATGGGTGAGGTCATCCCCGAAGACCTGAAACACCTGCAGGTTGGCGACCCCGAATGCACCGATAACGGGGAAGCACTGGGAGAATACCGCACCGGCGAACTCGTCGCCGCATCCCGCACCCTGGGTGTTGCCAGCCGTTTCTACCTGGGCCAAGCACCCGCCACCGCCACAGGCACACGAAAAATTTACCGCGACTCCGGCATGGTGTGGGGCGAAGACGGCAAACCAGCCCCCAACCCCAAGGCCAGCAGCGACTCGCTCACCGCAGAACCCATAGAGCCACAGGCGCAGGCCATAGCGAACGCAATCCGCTCCATTAAACCCGACGCCCTCATTACCTACGATGCCGACGGCGGGTACGGGCACCCCGACCATGTGCGCACCCACCGGGCAGTCATGCAGGCACTCTCACTTCTCAAAAGCAGCCAGAAACCGGTGCTGGTGTGGGGTATAGAAGGGGAATTCGACGAAACCGATAAACGCACCCAGGCGGCGATCTACGGCTCCACCACCGCTAAACGTAAAGCAATGCGCGAATATGGTACCCAAATTGTGGTGACCGGTGATGACACCTTTGAATACTCAAACGGTGTGGAACAGAAAATATCGGGGGTAGAAACATACCGACTATTGGCGGGGGACGCGAATATTGAAGTCCCCAGTGGCCACGAGCCCGCCGGAATAATAAGCACCTCCTTCACGAGTATCCTGCTGGGCATTATGGCTGCCCTGGGCGGTTCCATCTACCATGCCTGGATACAGTATGCGGGCGACACCCCCATCCCAGTGGGCCTGGGCCTGGGGTACCTGACGGTATTCTTCGCCTCCCTGTGGGGCGCCACCATGATGCGCCGCCCGGTGGCCGCGCCCATCCTGGCAGCAGCCGTGTTTATTACCATCTTCGCGTTTGCCTACGCCCGGCCGGAAGCGCCGTTTGTGCTCGTGAACCCCACCGCCGGTGCCGCAATCGGCATAGTGGGCACCTGCTGGCTGATGGGCGCACCCATTATTGCCATGCTCGCCGCCCCCGTTACGGTACGCTCCCTGCGCAATGAAAAGCAGCAGCTGCGCGAGCATAAAAGCGCACCCAGTTTTTCGCAGCCTCACAAACGCTAACACCGAGTGAGCTATATATGGGCCGCGTGAGTGACGCTGCGACATAAAAACACGCCCAAAAACTATGTGGCGAACTTAACTTTATTTTCTTATTCTGCTAAATTTAAGGCTCTGACTAGGGGGAACGCTAGAATTTTGCAGGACAGCCTAGCCTAAAAAATAGGGTATTTTACCTCTCAAACACCTGTTCACTGCGCCACGAAAATATTGTAAAAACGCCGTAGCGAGATAGACTTATACACAGGCTTTCGGGCGGATACCCCATGCCCCAGCGCCAACACACCCCACACCCCACCAACAGTGGGGCAGTGGGCGCTGAAACCGGTTCAAGAAAGGCACCCATGACTTACGTAATTGCACTGCCCTGCGTAGACGTGAAGGACCGCGCCTGCGTAGAGGAATGCCCCGTAGACTGCATCTACGAAGGCGACCGCACCCTGTACATCCACCCCGACGAATGCGTGGACTGCGGCGCCTGCGAACCCGTATGCCCCGTCGAAGCCATCTACTACGAAGACGACGTACCCGAAGAATGGTCCGAATACATCACCGCCAACGCCGAATTCTTCGACGACCTCGGCTCACCCGGCGGTGCCGCCAAAATGGGCCCCACCGGCAAAGACGTTCCCTTCATTGCGGCACTACCACCGCAAGGAGAATAGCCTCCACACAGCGGACACACACCCGCATTCCGGGAAACAACCGGCCCGCACTTTCTGAACTACAACTTTCTCAATGGTGGCCTACAAAACACCGAAGCCCCCGCACCCGCATCTTATACGGTGGGAACGGGGGCTTTACCCGTACCCCAAGGCCCGCCCACGCGATACAATAGCTACGCCCCACCACAGAGTTACAGGCCCCCGCCGGTGAAGGAGAACCATGCGCGCATACGGCATAGACCTACCCGAATACCCCTGGGAGGCGCTCGCCCCCTACCGTGCCATCGCGGCTGAACACCCCGGCGGAACCGTAGACCTCTCCATCGGCACCCCGGTTGATAGCACCCCCCAGCTCATTCAAGACGCGCTCGCCGCAGGCGCAAACGCCCACGGCTACCCGACCACGCACGGCACCCTCGAACTGCGGCAGGCGATCGTGGACTGGTTCGCCCGCCGCCGCAACGTGCACGGGCTCAGCACCGACCAAGTGATGCCCACCGTCGGCTCAAAAGAACTCGTGGCGTGGCTGCCGTTCCTGCTGGGACTGGGCACACACCCCGAAACGGGGGAGCGTGACGTGGTAGTGTACCCCCGTGCAGCCTACCCCACCTACGAGATTGGGGCGCGCCTGGCCGGGGCCGACCATTATGCCGCCGACAGCCTTACTGAACTGCCCGAAGACGTGAAACGGCGGGTACGGCTGGTGTGGGTGAACTCGCCCGCTAACCCTAACGGCGTGGTGCGCGGTATTGAACAGCTGCGTGAGCTTGTACGCCACGCCCGCGACATTGGTGCCGTAGTAGCCAGCGACGAATGCTATGCGGAACTTGGCTGGGGAGAATGGGACACAGCACGCGGCGGTAAACCCGTGCCCTCCATCCTTGATGAACGCGTCTGCACTGGGGACTTCACCGGGCTATTCGCCGCTTACTCGCTCTCGAAACAGTCGAACCTGGCGGGATACCGTGCCGCGTTTATCGCCGGGGACGCGCAGATCATGCCGAACATTATTAACACCCGTAAACACGCGGGAATGATCGTACCCGCACCGGTGCAGTCCGCCATGATCGCGGCCCTCACCGATGATGCGCATGTGGCCGCGCAGAAAGACATATACCGTGCCCGCCGTGAAATCCTCGTGGAGGCAATTACCGCCGCAGGCGGGAGAATCGAAGGCTCCGAAGCGGGCCTGTACCTGTGGACCACGTTCGGTGAGAGCACCTGGGAATCGATCGAGCGGCTGGCGAAACTGGGTATTGTGGCCGGCCCCGGAGTGTTCTACGGAGAGGGCTGCGACGGCTATGTGCGCATCGCCCTCACCGCCTCGGATGCGGCAGTCGCTGCTGCCGCAGAACGCCTCAAAGGCAGCGTCGCATAGCCCGTGCCCTTCCCTGCGGGGTAATGCCAGTCCCATAGCAGCGTGAGGAGAACAGCCTCCGCCGCTGGCGCCAAGGATGCACAAATAAGCAAACGCCCGGAACCTCCAATGCGGGAGGAACCGGGCGTTTCTAGTCGCGTACCCTAAACCGTGCTGTACGCTACTTGCGTTTTCCAGGCAGCACGAACATCTGCAGCGTGGGCGGGTTCGGGGTATCCACCTCGCCGGGCAGGTGGTGCATTTTCTTCGGTGTCACAGAGGTACGTGACGAGAGGAACCCGCCCAGCCACGTGGCGAACGTAGTCAGCGAGAAATTCACCGCAATAAACAGTACTGCCGCCAGCAGCAGGGTCTGCAGAATATTGCCGTCACCCGAGCCGATGCGCCGAGCAGATGCCAGCAGTTCGGGGTACGAAATAATGTACCCGAGCGCAGTGTCCTTGAGAATCACCACGAACTGGCTGAGCATGGAGGGCATCATGGCGTTAAACGCCTGCGGCATGAGGATGGTGCGCAAAGTCTGGCCCGGGGTCAAACCGATTGCCAGGCCCGCCTCACCCTGACCGCGCGGCAGCTGCTTAACGCCCGAACGCAGCAGTTCGGCAATCACCGAACCGTTATAGAGGGTCAAACCGATAACCACGGCAAAGAACGGCAGCTGCGCGGGGTTAATCCAGCTGAACCGGCTCAGGAACAGCCAGAAGAAAATCATCATCATCAGCACCGGAACGGCGCGGAAAAACTCCACCACCACGGTACCGAACCAGCGCATTGGCCGGTTCTGCGCCAGGCGCGCCATGCCGAACAGCACACCAAATACGACGGAAGTCACTACCGAAATACCCGCCGCCTGCAAAGTCGCCAGAAGCCCCGGCAGATAGTACGAGCCCCACGCTTTTGCGGTGAACAGATCAGTCCACTTCTCAGCCTCCAGCTGGCCCTTAGCGCCCATCACCGAAAGCACATACGCCATAAACGCAGCCAGAAGCACGATCGCGCCAATATTGAACCAGCGGGTCATCGCCTTCGCACGGGGGCCGGGGGTGTCAAACAGCACGCTGGTGCTGGTATCGAGTTTAGAATTCAGAAGTTTCATCGCTTCACCGCCAGTTTACGTGAGGACCAGGTGGTTAGTACGCCCAGGGGCACAACAATCACCACGAACCCCAAAGCGAACATGAGGAAGATGGCCAGCACCATATTCGGGTCGAACTCAATCATGGTTTTCATTAACCCGGAGGACTCGGCAACCGAGGCGACCGAAGCAACCGTCGTATTTTTCGCCAGGGCGATCAGCGTATTACCCAGCGGAGTAATAGAACCGCGCAGCGCCTGCGGGAAAATCACGTGCCGGGCGGTGGGGAAGAACCCCAAGCCAATAGCACGCGCCGCCTCCGCCTGCCCCGTGGGAACCGTATTCACACCCGAACGGATAGCCTCACACACAAAAGAAGCGTGGTAGATCGAGAGCACAATCACCGCGTAGACAAAGAAGTTCGTCTCAAAACTCGTTGAAAACGAGAGCTGAAACTGCGTCCACACACCAAGCAGGGCGAGGGTCATCAGAATAGTCAGCGGCGTATTACGCACCGCATTCACGTAGGCGGTGCCCACAAAACGTAGGGACGGTACGGGACTAATGCGCATGAGCGCCAGCACGGAGCCGAGCACGAAAGACCCGATAGCGGCCCAGAAGGTCAGTTGCACATTGACCCAGAACGCGCCCACCACATCGTATTTGGCGAGGAGGGCGCCGAGTTGGTCAAAGAATGACATCGTTTACCTCTCGGTCAGGCATTAGGCGCAGCTGGCGCCAGGATGCGGTGGGTTATTGTTGGAGTTATAGGTGTAGCCGGTGCCTTCAGTATTTTTCTCCACCAGCCGTTGCCAGGTGCCGTCCGCGACCATCTCATTAATGGCCTTATTGACGGCCTCACACTTATTGGTACCCTTGGGAAGGCCCACACCGTACTTTTCGGTGGTGAACGTTTGACCCACCAGCTTGAGCTTGCCCTTATTCGCCTTAGTGGCGGCAAGCCCGGCAAGAATAATGTCATCGGTGGTTACCGCATCCACCACGCCGCCGTTGAGTGCGACCACACAGTCCGAGTAGCTGTTCTGATTGACCAGGTTCACGTTTTTAGCGAACTTGTCCTGGATTTTTTTGGCGCTGGTTGAACCGGTCACCGAGCACAGGTTCTTACCGTTGAGACTGTCGGGGCCGGTAATATTCGTCTCATCGGAGCGTACCAGCAGATCCTGCCCCGCCACATAGTAGGGGCCCGCGAAGTCAATGCTCTTCTTACGGCTATCACTAATGGAATAGGTGGCCACAATCATGTCCACCTGGCCGTTGGAGAGCATATTCTCGCGGTTGGCGCTGGGGGACTCCACGAATTCGATCTGCTCTTCCGAGTAACCGAGCTTACCCGCAATATACTTCGCAATGTCCACGTCGAAGCCGGTGAATTCCCGACCGTCCTGGTAGCCTAAGCCCGGCTGATCGTATTTAATGCCAATCCGGATCTTCGGCTTAGCATCTGCGGCGCTGGAACAGCCGGTGAGGGCGAACCCGAGGGCGAGCGCGGCGGCGGTCCCGGCGGCAAAGAACTTAGCTGCGGCGCGGTTAATGAACGATTTTTTCATGGCGCGCTCCTAATGGTCGATGATCTTGGAGAGGAAGTCGCGGGCGCGTTCGCTCTTGGGCTTGGTGAAGAAGTCATCCGGGGTGGCCTCTTCAACAATCTCGCCGTCCGCGAGGAAGACGATGCGGTCGGCCGCCTTGCGGGCGAATCCCATCTCGTGGGTTACGACGATCATGGTCATGCCGTCGCGGGCGAGGGAGACCATGGTGTCGAGTACTTCATTCACCATTTCAGGGTCGAGCGCACTGGTGGGCTCGTCAAACAGCATGACTTTGGGTTTCATGGCGAGCGCGCGGGCAATGGCCACACGCTGCTGCTGGCCGCCTGAGAGCTGGGCCGGCATTTTTTCGGCCTGGGATTCCACGCCCACTTTCGCCAGCAGTTTCATGGCTTCCGCCTCGGCTTCAGCCTTGGGGAGTTTGCGGATTTTGCGGGGGCCAAGGGTGACGTTGTCGAGGATGGTTTTGTGGGCGAAAAGGTTGAAGGATTGGAAGACCATGCCCACTTCGGCGCGGAGTTTAGCGAGGTCGCGGCCTTCTTGGGGGAGGTCTTTACCGTCGATAGTGATGGTTCCGCTGGAAGTTGTTTCGAGGCGGTTAATGGTTCGGCACAGGGTTGATTTGCCGGAGCCGGAAGGGCCGAGCAGGATAATGACTTCGCCCTTATTGACGGAGAGGTTAATGTTTTTGAGCACATGGTTTTGCCCGTAGTACTTATTGACGTCGTGAATACGCACGAGTGGGGCTTCGCTCATAGGGTTCTCCTTTACACACGGTGGGGCTATGCCCAACAGATACGACGCGGCGCGTGGGCTGTGAGCCGGAAGAATCACGCGCATCACGGTAGTAACCTAGCTTACGCCGGGGATGTAACAGGAATGTTAAAGATTCGGTAATCGGTGTAAATATTCTGGTGTTTAAGGTATTGGGTGGGGCGTATTCCCGCGAAAACTCAAGGAAACCAAAAGTGAGTTGAATATATCACAGAAGCGGGTTGTGCGGGGTGTTCAGGTGTCAGGTACTCGGTAGATCCTGTGTTTTCGGGGGATCTGATGAATGCGGTGGGGCGGGCCAGTAGGGGAGCGCGGGTGCGGCGGCCCTGTTTGTGTAAAAATCCTGCCGGTAAATCGCACATAAACCCACCCAAAGCAACGCATAGTCACGAGAGGTGTGGGCAGGGCTTTTCGCCCCGTAAACGCAGAAACGCGCCCCAGCAGGCGGGTGCCTGCTGGGGCGCGCATAGCGGGGCACTGTAAGCCCCTATTGGCTATTGTTCTTCATACCCGTTCGGGTTGTTCTTCTGCCAGTTCCAGTGATCGCGCACCATCGTGTCAATATCCCGGGATGCGCTCCACCCCAAATCAGCCAGTGCCGAGGACGGGTCGGCGTAAGAGACAGCAACATCGCCGGGGCGGCGCGCCACAATCTTATAGGGCAGCTCCTTACCGCAAGCTTTCTCGAAGGCGTGCAGCACCTCAAGCACCGAATAGCCGTTGCCGGTGCCCAGGTTCCAGGTGTGCAGCCCGCCGTGCTCGGTAATGTAGTCCACCGCCTTGAGATGGCCATCGGCAAGGTCAACCACGTGAATGTAGTCGCGTACACCGGTGCCGTCCACAGTGGGGTAGTCGTTGCCGAATACGTTCAGGTGCTCGCGGCGGCCCACCGCCACCTGGGCAATAAACGGCACCAGGTTATTCGGGATTCCTGACGGGTCTTCACCGATACGCCCGGACTCGTGCGCGCCCACGGGGTTGAAATAACGCAGCAGCGCAATATTCCAGCGGTCATCGGAGGCCGCCAGGTCCACGAGCATATCCTCAATATGTTCCTTGGTGCGCCCGTAACAGGACTGTGCGTCCATGTTCAGCTTCTCCACCAACGGCATGGACTCAGGCTCACCGTACACGGTCGCAGACGAGGAGAACACGATGGAGCGGCAGTTCGCCTCCTCCATGGCGTAGAGCAGGTTCAGGGTGCCGGCGACGTTCGTCTGGTAGTACCACAGCGGCTTCTCGGCGGATTCGCCCACAGCCTTCAGCCCCGCAAAGTGGATGACCGCGTCCGGTTGGGTGCTGGTGAACAGCTCCTTCATGCCCGCCAGATCCAGCAGATCGACGTTGTGGAACTCGGGGGCGCGCCCGGCAAGCTCGGCGACGCGCTGCAGCGAAGTTTCGGAGGAATTCGAGAGGTTATCCATGACCACCACCTCGTGGCCCGCGTTCAGCAGCTCAAGCACAGTGTGGGAGCCGATATAGCCGGCGCCGCCGGTGACCAGAATCTTCATATTTATCCTTTCGGGCACGCCGGTGCGCACCGGATACGGTAAGTTCAGGGGTAGCACTTTAAATAGTAGCCCGCCGGATGCTCCCCAGCCGTGCATTGACGTGCGGGGGGCACCCGGCGGGTTGCCAAACTCACTGGCCTCTCACGCCCTTGGGGCATCAGAAAGGCACAAAGGAGCTAGTTCGTGTGCAGCGCCTCGTTCAGCTCCACACTATTCTTAGCGCGCGGAAGCACCTCAACCGCGCCGGTGACCGAGTTACGGCGGAACAGCAGGTTCGACACACCCGACAGCTCGGCGGCCTTCACCACACGCACATCCTCGCCCGGGATAAGCACAATCACGCGGGAACCGGCGGTCACGTACAGGCCCGCCTCAACCACACAGTCATCGCCCAGGGCGATACCAATACCAGACTCAGCACCCAGCAGGGAACGCTCACCGATTGACACACGCTGAGTACCGCCGCCGGAGAGGGTGCCCATGGTGGAGGCGCCGCCGCCCACATCGGAGCCATCGCCAACCACCACACCCTGGGAGATGCGGCCTTCAACCATAGAAGTGCCCAAGGTGCCAGCGTTAAAGTTCACAAAGCCCTCGTGCATGACGGTGGTGCCATCAGCCAGGTGCGCGCCCAGGCGCAGGCGGTCACCATCACCCACACGCACCCCGGTGGGAACCACATAGTCAATAAGGCGCGGGAACTTATCGACATGGCTTACGCTCAAATGCCCCAGCTTCCGCAGGCCCAGCGCGAGCTTGTTCAGCTCGGTGGCAAGTACCGGGCCGTGGTTCGTCCACGCCACGTTCGCCAGGTGCCCGAAAAGCCCCTCAAGATTCAGGTCATTCGGGCGCACCAGGGTGTGCGAGAGCAGGTGCAGACGCAGGTACCCATCGACTGCGTCCTCAGGGGCCTCATCCAAATCAATGGAGGCGGTGCGCACCTCAGTGCGGGCATTGCGTTCGGGGTGCTCGCCGGTGAGCTCTTCAAGCTCATCCGCGAGGGAAAGATCGGGGGTTTGGGTGAGCTCAGGCGCGGGGAACCACGCATCCAGTACCGTGCCCGCATCGGGGCCGGAGGCGACGACATTAACGAGGGCCACGCCGGAAGCGTAACGAGTTTCGGTTGAAGCGTTTTCAGACATGCCTTTAATTATAGGGATGCGCCGGGATTGGGTGTAGGCGCCCGCAGGGCGGGGTTCTTGAGGGTTAATTGCGGGTAAACCTCAGGGTGCAAAGGCCGCCAACGTCTTCAATGACGGCCCCGATAACCAGGTGCCGCCCCGCAAACGGTTCCTGATAAGGGGCAATGGGTAAGACCCCGCCCCGCACCCAGCGTCCGGGGGCGGCTGAAGGTGGCTTCCGGGGCGCAGATAAGGTTGAATATTAGGGTAAAGAACCGCGCCGCTAATGCGACTGACACTACAGCTAAGGGACCCATGAGCCACCCCACCGCAGCCATCGACACGAACGTCTCCATGCCCGAACTGACTCGGGTTCTGCTTGATATTTACTCTGTCTCGGGGGAAGAGAAAACCCTCGCCGACGCCATCTACCGGGCCCTGGAAACCCACCCGCACCTGCACCTGGTGCGTGACGGGGACGCCATTATTGCCCGCACCAACTTCGGGCCGCAGAACGGGAAGCAACGCACCCGCATCCTGCTCGCCGGGCATCTGGACACCGTGCCGCTGCCTACCGTGGCGGGGTCGCTCGGTACGGTACCTTCCCGCGTGGTTGAAGAGGACGGCGACTGGGTGCTGTACGGGCGCGGGGCCACCGACATGAAAGGCGGTGTGGCGGTACAACTTAAGCTAGCCGCCGAATTAACTGCTCACGAAACGGACTACGACCTCACCTACATCTTCTACGACAATGAGGAAGTGGCCAGCGAAAAATCCGGTTTGGCGCGGCTGATCCGCAACCACGGCGAGCTGATTACCGACGCCGATTTCGGGGTGCTTCTAGAGCCCACCGATGGCACCATCGAAGGCGGCTGCAACGGCACAATGCGTTTTTACCTTCGGACCACCGGGCTGGCTGCGCATTCCGGGCGGGCCTGGAAGGGGGAGAACGCGATCCATCACCTGGCTGATGCGCTCACCACACTGGCGCACTACACGCCGCAAACCTACCGGGTGCAGGGACTGGATTACCGGGAAGGGCTTAACGCCGTGCAGGTGAGCGGGGGAGTGGCGGGCAATGTCATCCCCGATGCGGCCGCGCTTCACGTGAACTACCGGTTCGCCCCCAATAAGACCCTGGACGAGGCCGTGGCCCACGTGCAGGAACTCTTCCAGGGGTATGAGTTGGACTTCGTTGACCTCTCCCCGGCGGCCCGCCCCGGCCTTGACACGCCGCTGGCTGCCTCCCTCATTGCCGCTGTGGGGCAGGAGCCCAAACCCAAGTACGGGTGGACGGATGTGGCGCGGCTAAGCGAAATCAGCATCCCTGCGGTGAACTTCGGCCCCGGTGATGCCTTACTGGCGCACACCGACAATGAGCATGTGTGTTTCAGCGAACTCAACCGGTGCTACAGCGAACTGCGAAGCTGGCTCATGAGCGACTAGTGGCCCACGCTGCCTGCCAGCACCGATACCGCAATGACCCACCGGATGGAACGTGCCGCCGAATACGCGCCCAAGTCCGGTTCGTTAGGTTAAACTGGAACCCCGCCCTTTTTGCCCGGAGGTACCCGTGAACATATTGATAACGTTACTTGCCCTCGCAACCCTGCTGATTGTTATCTACAGCGCTGTAGTCATCAGCAGCGACCGCGCGTTCCCCGGGCGAGCCTTCTTCGAGCATGTCGCGGGGGACGGGCTGAACGTTTTCGGTGCCCGCACGCAGCCCGCCCCCGAGCTGGCGGGGCAACAGGTTGTGGTTCTTGAACCCTTGCCAGACGCCCCCGCAGCGGCAGATAATGCAGCAGCCGAGGCCGTCCCGCAGGAGCCTGAAACAGGTGAGGTGGATGCAGCGCACGAGGCCCCCGCAGCGGCAGCAGCTGGCACTTCCGCCGCCGAAGAAGAAACCCCCGAAAAAGCTGTGGCAGCTCATACGGACACCGGCCGCACGGCGCAGGCACCGGATAACGATGTGCGGGACCGCAAAGAGGCTGAGGCTCCCCAGGGGCACCCAGCGGATGATCCCCTCACCTCCGAAGACTCCGCCAACGCCACCGCAGACACCGGCACGGCACCTGATAGGGCGCACCCCGCCACCTCCCAACAGGTACTTCCCTGGTCCGAAGCGGGACGCGCCGCCCACGCCGCCAACACTGCGGCCAACGCCGTGGTAGCGTCCTCCGCGAAAACCACCGTTGAAACCCCCGCAGCGGCTAAGCCGCATGAGGATGACTCCGAGCAGCACAAGAGCAGCACCAGCGGGGCTATTGTCGCCATTAATAAGGAAATCGCGGATAAAGAATCGGCGCACACCACCGATAAGGCGGACTCCTGACCGAATGAGTACCGACAGCACCATTCTCGACAGACTCTACACGCGCCTTCACGGCTGGGGCCACTACCTGTGCACCCTATTCGTTGAACTACCGGTCATCCTGCGGGTGCTTCTCATCTACGGTCTCAGCAGACTGTGGGGTGTGGCCGTCTTCAGCATGGTCGGCAGGCAGCAGCTGTGGGGCCCATGGGGGGAACGCCTAGGGTACCTCGAATTTATTAGCACCTGGGACTCCGGGTGGTACTGGCAGATCGCCGACAGAGGCTACCCCGTTGAACTACCTCAGGATATGAGCGGAACGGTCATGCAGAACCAGTGGGCGTTCTACCCGCTTTTCCCGCTCACAAGCGGCTACATTTCCCGCACAACGGGCCTGGAATATTATGCGGTCGCCTCGACTGTGGCCCTGCTGGCCGGGTTCATCGCAGCCTGGATTGTTTACAAATTATGCATCGCCAGCCTGCAGGCTTTAGGCCGCACCGACGCAGCAGAAAACACCTCCCTGGGGTGCTGGGCCGTGGCGGTCTTCGCATTCCTGCCTGTAGCCCCCGTACTGCAGGCACCCTACGCCGAATCTGTAAACCTGATCTTCCTCGCCTGGGCACTGTACCTGATGGTGCGCGCACGATACCTGCTGCTGCTGCCCGTGGCCGCCCTCGCCTGCCTGTCCCGGCCTGTGGGTGTACCCCTGGGTGCTGCCGCCGGGCTGTGGTGGTTTATCTGCCTCATCACCGATATGCGCGCCGATGCGCGCCGCCGCGCCGACGGGGAAACCCCGCGCGGTTTCTGGCGTATTTTCGCCTCCCGCGCGGTGCAGCTGGTCAGCGCCCTTATGGTGTGCGCGTGCGCTCTTATCTGGCCCGCCATCGCATGGGCTGTGACCGGGCGCGTCGATGCCTACACGGCTACCGAAACCGCCTGGCGCAGCTCCCACCTGGCTCTGTTCGAGCCGTGGCTGAAGCAGGGATCCATCTACTTCGGGGTGTTTTCCATCCCCCTGCTGGTGCTTCTGGTAGTGGTTTTCGCTCTCGTCCTGCTTTCCCCCGCGGTGCGTGGGGTACTGTCAGGGCCGCTGATTCTCTGGTGCGCATGCTACGCGGCGTACCTGCTGATCTTCTTGAACCCGCAGTCTTCTACGTTCCGGCTGCTGCTGCCGCTCTTTCCCCTGGTTCTGCCAATGGCAGCGGTCTCGGCCTCCCGCGCGTACCGGTGGCTGCTGGTGCTCTCAGGTGCCACCCTGCAGCTGGTGTGGGTGGGGTGGCTGTGGCATTGGAAGCAGAACCCCGGTGGCGGCGACTACCCGCCCTAAACCGGTGAGGGTCGCGGGGGGCTGACGGTGCGGCATCTGCCTGCGCTATCACCCCGCTCGGCAGGTAAAAATATTTGCAGTGAATAAGTAACCTGTGGGCGTAGGATGTTACGCCCCACCGTAAATCCTGATAGTCTAACTGTTGTGTTTGGTATTAGTGGTCTCGAATTTATCGTTCTGGTCGTTCTCACGTTCTTCGTGATCGGCCCCGAACGTATGCCCGAGTACGCCCGCCAAGCCAAAGAATTCATTAAAACCGTACGGCGCATGGCCTTTGACGCTAAAGACGACTTCAAAGATGCGCTGGGCGACACCGGCCTTGACGACATTAACTGGCGTCAGTACGACCCACGCCAGTACGACCCGCGTGTTATTGTGCGTGAAGCATTCGCTGAGGACGACGCCGAACGCGCCCGTGAAGCGAAGGAACGGGAAGAGAAGAACAAACCCGTCGCATCAAATATCACCCGGCTGCCGCGCGGAGCCTACGCACCGTTCGACACCGAAGCAACCTAGCCGCAGATGCAGGCAACTGCTGGAATCCCCCGCCCCCACGGGCCGGGGGATTTATTGTGCCTGGGGTGGTGCTGGCGCTTGGTATTATAGAAAAACCCCGCGAATGCACCAATATCATGGAGAAGCGTACAAGAATGAGCGAGAGAACCCGCCCTGTTATAGATGATGATGCGGATTCACCGCGACAGCCTCCCTCACGCGGTTTAAAACGCTTCGACCCCACCCACCGTGCCGCAGCTGTGCAGGGTGGGCTTTCACCGTTTGATGCGATAACCGCCTCTGCCGCTGCGGCGTTACACCGTGCGCACAGCCGCTTCGCCGCACTTCCCGCGTGGACGCAGGTAGCAAGCGTGTGGGCGTTAAGCCGCCTCTGGGGCTTTATAGTGTTCTGGATTGTGAGTATGCAGCAGGTAGCCGCCCAGCAGCGTGTAGGGGACGGGCACAGACCGGGACTGCTGGAATATATGGGGTGGTGGGACGCCGAATGGTATGAGCGGATCTACACGGACGGGTACCCCAGTCAGCTGCCGGTTTACGGCAAAGGCGTGGTCGCACACAACACATGGGCGTTTCTTCCGGCGCAGCCCAAGATTGCAGGCATTATTGCCGACACCACCGGAATACCCTTTGCTATCAGTACGGTGCTGCTCAGCGTGGCAGTCAGTTTCGCTCTCGCCTGGGTGCTGTATCTGCTTTTCGTGGGGTGCCTGAACTGGCGCGAACACGGGGTATTTGAAACCCGCGTGAGCCTGAACTCCCCGCACCGTTCCACGGCCGTGTGGGCTGTTGCCGCCTACGGGTTCTGCGGTCCGGCCGCCGTATTCGTGACCGGCTACGCGGAAGCGCTAACTATCTTCGCGATTGCCCTATTTGTGCTGCTGTTGGCCCAAGATCGGTACCTGTGGGCCCTGCCGGTGGCGTTCCTCGCCGCACAATCCCGCCCGGTGGGTGTACCGCTGGGTGCGCTCGCGGGTGTGTGGTGGCTGTACTGCCTAGTCGCAGAATACCGTGTCCGCTCCGCCGAGCAGCCCCGTACCAGTTCAGGCAGGGTGTTTCTGGCGGCTTTCGCGGCGCGTGCCGTGCACCTGCTCAGCGCCCTTACCGTGTGCTTTTTCGCCTTCACGCACGCTCTGCACGCGGCGTATAAAACCGGGCGGTTAGACGCCTACCTGGCCACCGAGCTCGGCTGGAGCGGCCGCACCGTTGAGGACGGTCAGCACTATGTGGTGCAGTGGGTGGATGAGCTGAGCCTCTACCTGAACCGCTGGAGCACCGGGGCCATCATTACGCTGATCGTGGCCGGGTTCGCCGCCTATTTCCTGTGGCTCTTCTCCCGCAGCACCCGTACCCTGCTGCACCCCGTCATGCTTATCTGGTGCGTATGTTACGCAGTGTACCTGGGGATTTTCTGGCTGCCGCAGTCCTCAACATTCCGCATTCTGCTGCCGCTCTTCCCATTCGCTCTGGTGCTTATGAGCTACGGGAAAGACTCAAAAGCGTACCGTTGGCTGCTGGTGCTTAGCGGTGTTTTGATGCAGCTGGTGTGGGTCGGCTGGCTGTGGCACAGCCACGGCCCGGGAGATATGCAGCTGCCCTAAAACTATCCCGGGCGGGGCGGGGAAGTACAGCGTATTCCCCGCCCCGCCCGCGCGTGCGGCCCCGGTGCGTCTGCTTAGACGTTCAGCCGCAGCGGTTTGCCCGCCAGCGACTCGTCGCGGTGCAGCAGCTTACCGGCAATGGCCTGAATCTCGGCGGATGTGGGGGAGTTGGGGTCACCCCACACAATGGGGGTGCCCTCATCTCCGCCGGTGCGCAGAGACACATCCAGCGGCACCGAACCCAGCAGCGGCACCGGGTAGTTGAGCACACTGCTTAGGCGCTGGGCCAGCTGGGCGCCCCCGCCGGAGCCGAACATTTCAAGTACTGTACCATCCGGTAAGGTCATTGCCGCCATATTCTCAATGACGCCGCTGACTTTCTGGTGGGTTTGCAGGCTCAGGGTGCCGGCGCGCTCGGCAACATCAACCGCCGCGTGCTGCGGGGTGGAGACCAGCACCAGCTCGGCGTTGGGCAGCAGCTGCGACATTGAGATCGCAATATCTCCCGTACCCGGAGGCAAATCAAGCAGCAGAATATCGAGCGCCCCAAAATGCACGTCAAGGATGAACTGCTCCAACGCCCGGTGCAGCATCGGCCCGCGCCACGCCACCGGCTGGTTACCCTTGAGGAACATACCGATGGAAATCACCTTGACGAACCCGCCCGGCGAGCCGCCGCGCACCTGTCCGTGCTCCCGGGGTGCATCCACGGCGGGTGGAATAATCAGGTCATCCAGGCGGGTGGGTGCCTCGTGAACGCCCATGAGTCCGGGGATGGAGAAACCGTGCACATCCGCGTCAATAATACCCACGGCCAGCCCACGCGAGGCGAACGCCGCCGCCAGGTTAGCGGTCATTGACGACTTACCCACCCCGCCCTTGCCGGAGACCACGGCAAACACGCGGGTGAGCGACCCGGGGGCAGTGAACGGGTTGGTGCGCTCAGGTTTGAGCTGCGATTTGAGCGCGCTGCGCTGATCGGCGTTCATGGCACCCACCTCAACCTGAACCCGGGTGATGCCTTTAACGGTGCTGGCGGCCTTGCGCACATCCTGCTCGATCGTGGTTTTCAGGGGGCACCCCTCAATGGTGAGCAGAATTTTCACATCCGCCACATACCCGCCGTCGTCCTCGCTAACGGCCTGGGCGCGTTCAACCATCCCCAGCTCCGTGATGGGGCGGCGCAGCTCTGGGTCTTCAACGGTGCCCAGGGCCGCCCAGAGCGCATCCGCCAGCGGACTATTGGAGGCTGGAACGTTCGCGTTGGTCCCCTGGGGGTTGTGCTCGCTCATTCGTTCATCCTTTCCGCGACAAAGCATACGGTGTGATATACGCGTTCATAGAGTCATGGGTTTACGGGGGCGGGTCTTGGGGTTATGCGGGATTGCGGGATACGGAGATGGTTTGCTCGGGGCATGGGGCTGCGGCGGTAACGCGGGCGCTGACCAGCACTCACAGCCATACGCACCCTAGAAGAAACACAGCCCCGCCGGAATGACCCCTGCCTTTCTCATCATGCGCCCGGCAGCAGGCACCGGGCTAGGAGCTAGCTAACGTCCCGGCGCTCTTTCTTATCCGCCGCACTGGCTGCCGCCCCGCCCGCCGCGGCGCTTTCGCTGCTCTCGGAGCCCTGCTGCGCGCCGTCCTCGTGGGTGTCTTCGTCCTCGTATTCCTCGCCAATATCGTGCAGCTGCTCAGCCTGGCGTTCCTGCTCTTCCTGAATAGATTTCAGCTCTTCCAAAATATCCCGCAGCTCACTGCGCACAAAGTCGCGGGTGGCAACCTCACGCAGGGCAATACGCAGCGAGGCGATCTCACGCGTCAAATACTGTGTCTCCTCAAGGTTCTGCTGGTCACGTTTACGGTCCTCGGAGGCGACCACACGGTCACGGTCATCCTGCCGGTTCTGCGCCAGCAGCAGCAGGGGAGCGGCGTAGGATGCCTGCAGGGAGAGCATTAGGGTGAGCAGGGTAAAGTTGAGGCTTCGCGGGTCAAACTGCAGCTCTTCGGGGGCGAGCGTGTTCCACCCCAGCCACACGCCACAGAAAACAGTCATCCACAGCAGAAACTGGGGTGTGCCCATGTACCGGGCAAACCCCTCGGTCATACGCCCGAACGCATCCGGGTTCGGGCTGTAGGTGAACCGCCGCACCTTACGCTCAGCAGGTGTGCTCAGCTGCGACTCGGCACGCGAACGTGTCTTCTCCCGCCCGCTTTGGCCGCCCTCGGCATACCTTTCGGAGTATTTTTTCTCCAGCCGATCCTTCAGGATGCGCGCCTTATCAATGCGCGGGTTTTCTTCGGTACGCAGGTGGTTCTGCTCAGACAAATCGGCGTCCTACCTTTCGTACAGGAGTCCCATCGTCGAAGGTTCGCCAGTCCTCAGGCAGCAGCGCATCGAGTACGTCGTCGATCGTCACCGCCCCCACCAGCCGGTGTGATTCGTTCACAATGGGGATAATGGTCAAATCGTAGGTTGCCAGCACGCGCGCCAATTCCTCAAGGCTGGCCTGGTCAGAGACCGGCTCAGTGTCAGTGTCCAGGATGCGCCCAATCGACTCGCTCGGCGGCACCCGCAGCAGCTGCTGCATGTGCACCATCCCCAGGTACCTGCCCGTGGGGGTTTCCAGCGGAGGACGCGCCACCAGCACCGCCGCAGCCATCGCCGGGGGGATCTCCTCAGCCCGAATATGCGCCAGCGCCTCCGCCACCGTCGACTCGGGGGAGAGAATAATCGGCACCGGGTTCATGAGCGAACCGGCGGTACCCTCATCGTACTCAAGCAGTCGGCGCACATCTTCCGCCTCGTCGGGCTCCATGAGCTCCAGCAGCTTCTCACGCTGGGCATCCGGCAGCTCAATCAGCAAGTCGGCGGCGTCATCCGGTTCCATCTCTTCAAGCACCTGCGCGGCACGCTCATCGTCAAGATGCGAGAGGATCTGCACCTGGTCCTCTTCCGGCAGCTCCTGCAGCACATCCGCCAGCCGCTCATCCTGCAGCTCGTGCGCAATCTCAAGCATGCGCTTATCGCTCATCTCGTGGATGGCATCCGCAAGGTCGGCGGCGCGGGCATTCTCGTGGTTGGCGACGAACGTGGTCGCCTCCTGCGGCTCAAGGTCGGTGGACAGGATCGTCTCGTCCCAGTCCACCACCAGCGTCTCCTTAGACCGGCGCCGCCAGCCGCTGCTGGATTTTACGGTGCGCGAGACAAACAGCTCCGTAATGCCCCAGTCGCCGTTACGGCGCTGCTCAATGGCCACATCCTCAATCACGGCATCCCCGCTGCCGTCAAGCAGCCGCACCCGGCGGTCAAAGAGCTCCCCAACCACCAGCACCTCAGAATTACGCTGCTCAAAACGGCGCAGGTTCACCAGACCCGTCGAAATAATCTGAGACGCCTCAATGCTGCGCACCCGGGTCATAGGCATGAACACACGTTTTTTGCCCAGCACCTCAATAATGATGCCCACCACCACCGGCTCGTTGCCTTTCGTGGGGCGTGAGCCTGCCGCCATGGCGGCACCAAAACCGCGTTTGAGCACCACAACATCACGCAACCTGCCCAGGCGGTCACCGAACGGGTCGAACACGTCAAGGCCGAGCAGGCGCGCAATATAGATTTTGCTGGGGGCGCTGGACTTAGTATTGCTCACCTCTCTAGGGTACGCCCGAAAAAGAGAATGCGCACTTTATATAAGGGTCCGCTGGCTGTGGGCGTAACCCGGTGCGTGAGCACACCGGCCCGCCCGTGCGACCTCAAAAACCGGTTCAGCCGATGGCGCACCCACCCTGCGGCGGGCCCATCCACCCCGGTAAGATAGGGGTATGACTCAGACCCCGCCCTCCTCGTACCTTGCCTCCCGCCTCGCACAAGCCAGCGGCCAGCCGCTTCCCAACGGCGAGGCGCTCGCAGCGTTCACCCGACGTGACGACGCGCTCGCCGCTTTTGACGTGCTCAGCGCCGCCGGGTTCCCGGTGACCGCCCTGTACCTGGTGAATGAGGGCGTGAAACAGGTGGAGTACCCGCTGCAGCGCAGCTACGGGCGGATGCTGCTCTCCTCCCTCATGTGGGGGATTATCGCCGGGCTGGGGTGTGCGGCTTTGACCATTGGTGACGGGTCTGATTTTTTGGGGCGCGCCGCCTCAACGGTGCCGCTGAGCGTCGCCATTTTTATGGTGTGGACCCTGGTGAGTATCCGCCGCGGCGGCAATAGCCGCTACCCAATGCGCGGGGAAGCAATCCCCGAACGCACCACCATGTATGCGCTGAGCGAGTACGCCGGGCAGGCACGCATGATCCTGCGCGACACCCCCGGTTTTGCCCAAGCGATGCGCTCAGTACACGGGGCGGCATACGGCGGCGGGAACGCAACGCAGCAGCCGGGCACAACAGGCACAGCCGCACCGCGTACCGGCAGTAACCCCTCCGCCCCGGCCGGTACGACGGCAGGCACCGCAGCGGGCACCGAGTCTGAGCCTGCTAAAAACACCACCGGTGCCCTCAGCGGCTACGGGCGGGCCGCCTCGCAGGATGCGGGGCGGGCAGCCGCAACGGACGCCACCGCCACTCCCGCCCCTGCGGCAGAGAGCGGTACCGAACCCCAAGGCGGCGAACGGGCCCCCGCCCAGCCGGCGGCACAGCGGTTCGGTCTGCGCATTGACGACCCGGAGGAATACGCCAAAACCATCCGGCAGGCCCCAGCTCGTGAGACCCCCAAGCCTAAGGGAGTTAAAGAAGACTAATAACTTCTAACGCCACAGAGGCATCTGACACAACGAAAAAGTCCCCGCAGCCAGGACAGTACTGGCTGCGGGGACTTTCGTCTGTGAAAGTAAGAGACTACCGGGCGAGCTTCGCCATCCATGCCTCAATCTCTTCAACCGTGCGGGGCAGCGCCGCCGAGAGGTTCACATTGCCGTCCTCGGTGCACAGCACGTCATCTTCCAAGCGGATACCGATGCCGCGGTACTCCTTGGGAACAGACAAGTCCTCATCCTTGAAATACAGTGCGGGCTCAATCGTGAAGACCATGCCCGGCTCCAGGGTTGCGCCGGTGTACAGCTCCGCCTTCGCCTGCGCGCAGTCGTGCACATCCAAACCCAAATGGTGGCTGGTGCCGTGCGGCATCCACCGGCGATGCTGACCACCCTCAACCGTCAAAGAAACCTCAGCCGAAACGGGCAGCAGCCCCCACTCCTCCAGACGGTGAGCCAGCACCTCCATCGCGGCATCGTGAATCTCGTGGAACTTACGGCCCGGCACAGCGACCTTGAACGCCGCATCCGCAGCATCCAGCACCGCGTTATAGACCTTCGCCTGAACCTCGGTGAACTTGCCGTTCACCGGGAACGTGCGGGTTACATCGGCGGTGTATAGGGTATCGTCCTCAACACCGGCATCCAGCAGCAGCAGCTTGCCCTCATCCACGGTGCCGTTATTGCGAATCCAGTGCAGAATCGTCGCGTTATTCCCGCAGGCTGCAATCGTGTCATAGCCCAGGTCGTTGCCGTCGGTACGTGCCACCGAGAAAAACGCGGTCTCCACCACGCGCTCACCACGATGATGCGCCACCGCCTTCGGAAGCTCACGCACGACCTCCTCGAAGCCCTTCACCGTCATATCAACCGAACGCTGCAGGTTCTCAACCTCGATCTCGTCCTTAATCAGGCGGGCCTCAGAGAGCGCCACCGTCAGCTCGGAATCGAGCTTATCGGACTCTTCCAACGCAACGCCCGTGTTGTACCGGGAAGTATCAACCAGCGCATCAATAGAAGGATCAACCTCACGCACCAGCCGGATACGCACCCCACCCAAATCCTGGGCCCCGGCGTTCTTCGTAATCGCAACTTCAAGCTCCGAAAGGTCCTTCGTTCGCACACCGTAACGCTCCGAAAACTCCTTAAGCGTGGGGCGCGGACCAACCCAGAACTCGCCGTAGCGCGCATCTGCATAAAACTGCGTGGTGTCACGGCCAGCCAGCGGACGGAAATACAGGGTCACCTCATGGTTCGAGCCGTTATCGCCGGTGCCCTCCTCCACGGGTTCAAAAACCAGCACGGCGTCAGCCTCATGATCAACACCCAGCCCGGTCTGGTGCGCAAACGCCGAATGCGGGCGGAAACGGTAATCGCAATCGTTCGAGCGAACCTTCAGCGGCCCCGCAGGCAGAACCAGACGCTCACCCGGGAACTTCTGGGAAATCTTCTTACGGCGCTGCGCCGCAAAATCAGCAACGCGCTCGCGGGTATAACCATCATCGGCTGCTGGCTCCCAGTTTGATGCGATGAACTCCTGAAAAGCTGATGCTTTGGGGGTATCGCGGTGATCTGTTTCTGGAGCTTCTGTGCTCTTCTTCGTATTTTCAGTCATAGTTGTATTCTATCCCACGCGTGGAGCGTATTTTAGGGTGGGGCGAAACCCGAAAAGGCCGTGTGCCACTGATACTGGTGGGGCGCTGTGGTGCGGTACAGTTAGGGTATGACTGAACGTTACGACCTGCATATTCACTCCAATATTTCTGATGGTACCCAGCCGCTGACCGAACTGGTTCCTCTGATTAGAGATGCTGGGCTTGCCGGATTCGCCTTGACCGACCATGACACCGCACGTGGGTGGCCGCAGGCCGCCGAGCTGGCGGGGGAGTACGGGCTGGATTTTCTGCCCGGCGGCGAGTTCTCGTGCCGCTACAGCTACCGGGATGAGCAGGGGCATGAGCGCACTAAGAGCGTGCACCTGCTGGGGTACGGGTACGACCCCGACTACCCGCAGCTGCGGGATGAGATGAAACGCCTGCTGGATGATAGGCTCAGCCGCGCCCGCCGGATGGCGGACCGGCTCGCCGCTGACTACCCGCTGACCTGGGACGATGTGCTCGCCCAGTCGAGTGACGGTGAGAACACCGTGTTTGGGCGCCCGCATCTTGCCGATGCGCTGGTTGCCGTGGGTGCCGCCGAGAACCGCGCCGACGCGTTCGACAATATCCTGCATGTGAACGGCCCGTACCATGTGCACCAGCAGTCAATGGACCCGCTGGAGGCTATCCGGCTGGTGCGCGCCGCCGGTGGCGTGCCGGTGGTGGCCCACCCCATGAGTGAGGAACGCGGGCCAGCGCTGCCGCTGGAATACCTGGGGAAGATGGTCGAAGCGGGCCTGTCCGGGGTGGAGGTGTACCACCGCGAAAACTCCGAGCCGAACCGTGCGCGCCTGCTGGAATTTGCGCGTGAGCGTGAGCTGCTGGTGACCGGTTCCAGCGACTACCACGGTGCGGGCAAACCGAACCAGTTGGGGGAGTACACCACCTCCCGCGAAACCGTGGAGGCGATCCGCGCCCAGATCAGCCGCTAGTGTCCCTGGCTCCTGCGGATAGGGCTAATAATGCGGTCTGTATAGAAGGGTTTTGTGCCTTCAGAAGACTTTCTAACTTCTGAAGGCACAAAACCCTTCTATATAGATTTAGTAACCGAGTGGAAAACTCAGTGCTTGCGTCATAAGACGTTAGTGGCGTTTACCCTGTACACTGGAACGTGCGCGTTCTTTCACCGGCAATAGGTTAAGCGCATCACAACCCCATACTGAAAGTAAGTAACGTGTTGGATTTCGACAATTTGGTGGTCGAATTCGGCAAGGATGTGAAGAAAAATCTAGAGGGAAACGAAGGCGAGCCTGAGGCCCAGCTGACCACCCCGGTTTCTCACTTCCTTAAAGGCTTCGGCGATTTGCACAATCTCAGCGTTACTCTCGTCCGCGAAACCTCTATTACGGTCGCGGGGGGGGGGTAACAAAAAATCTGGTACCGTCCGCCCAGACTTTGGCGTCAAGGTTAATGGGTTGCTTGTTGGTCATGTTGAGCTGAAGGCTCCCTCAAAGAGCATTGACCCAGCAACTTTTACTAAGAAGAGTCATGAATATAAACAGTGGCAGAAACTTAAGAACCTGCCAAACCTGCTCTACACCAATGGTCGTGAGTGGAGACTCTACCGGTATGGTGCGTTGGTACCGGTCACGACTAGCGGTCATGAGAGCGAAATCGCCTATATTCACACTTCCGATTTTGTAAAACATAAGGGACCGTTTACCGCGACCCCATCATTACAGGGTATTTTACAAAGCTTTTTATTCTGGGAGCCTAACCCCATCACTAGCGCGGATAAACTAGTGAAAACCCTGGCACCTTTAGCCGTCTTGCTACGGGAAGAGATTCTGTTGGGTTTAACCGCGCAGAAGAAAGTCCATGAAGCCGCTAAAAAGAGGGCAAAAGACCAAGGGTACGATGAACCCGTACCGCCTTCACTCATCGGACTACGCACCGATTGGCGTGAGACTTTATCTCCAGGTGCTACTGATGAGGAATTCGCCGATAGTTTCGCGCAGACTGTGGTCTTTGCACTTGTTGTAGCTATTTCGGAAGGCTTAGAACTCGACATTAATACTCTGCACTATATGGCGAACAGGCTAAAGTCCAATCATGGATTGCTGGGTAATGCACTAAATCTGCTCACAGACCATCTTGATGAAGACAGCGCCTTACACAATGTACTTGCAATTATTGTACGAGTGCTTTCGGTAACCTCGTGGAAACACATTTCGGGCGGTAAAGCAGATGTTTATCTGCATCTATATGAGCACTTTTTGAGTATCTATGACCCGGAGCAGCGCAAGAAAACTGGCAGTTACTACACCCCAGTCGAAGTTGTCGATCAAATGGTTCGACTCACCGATCAGGCATTACGCCAGTATCTTAATAAATCTCACGGGTTTGCCGATAAAGGGGTCTCAGTGATCGACCCAGCGATGGGTACCGGAACCTATCCCTTGGCTGTTTTGCGTGCAGTCGCTCATGACGAGAACCTTGACCCCGGCGACCGCTCGGATGCCCTAACCCGTTTAGCCAAGAACCTCTATGGTTTTGAGCTGCAATCTGGACCTTTCTCGGTAGCAGAGCTTCGTATCTCAGAAACTTTGCGTGACCTGGGAGGTGAACTGCCTGAGGAGGGGCTGAACCTTTATGTCACGAATACATTGGGTAACCCAACGGCGCGCAATCGTCCGATGACTGGGAATACTCTGCGCCTGCTGGCTGATCAATCGAATCGTGCGAATAGGGTGAAACGTGAAGTACCTATTCAAGTGTGTATTGGTAATCCGCCGTATAAAGATAAAGCGGAAGGAAAAGGCGGATGGGTTGAAGATGGCGGTTTATCCGAAAAACCGCTATTAGATGATTTTCGCGCCGCAGGAATGGGGAAATATGAGTATGTTCTGAAGAACCTTTATGTCTATTTTTGGCGTTGGGCATTCTGGAAGGTTTTTGAGAATTCACGGCGTGATTTCGAGGATACCCTCAACCGTGCGGGAGTAGTCTGCTTCATTACTGCTGATGGCTATCTCAGCGGTCCCGGCTTCTCGGGTATGCGCGAATATATCCGTCGTAAATCTAGCCGTGGGTGGATTATCAACGTGACCCCGGAAGGTAAACGCCCTCCGCAGAAGAATGCTGTCTTTGCGATTGAAACTCCGGTGACTATCGCGCTTTTTGTGCGAGAGTCGGATACTGACGAAAATACTCCGGCTGGCCTAAAATATATTGCTTTGCACGGTACCTTCGAACAGAAAATGGAGGCACTAGCGAAACTAGATCTGCGCTCTCCTGAATTTGCTGATGTGCGCTCGGGCTGGAGCGATAAATTTATGCCAATAACTGTGGGAGATTGGGATAGCTATCCTGAACTTCCTGATTTTTATGCCAGCCGATTCCCCGGCGTGAAGCCGAATAAAACCTGGGTTTATGCGCCGTCAGAGTCGGTTCTGCAAGAACGCTGGCATGAGCTGGTTGAAGGTAATGATTTAGATATACGCGCTGAAAGGTTTAAGGAGACACGAGACACTGGAATAACAGTGGGGAAGAAATCGCTTCCAGGACATGACACATATCAGGGAAGCCAAGAAAGCTTAAATGAACAAATTATTCGCGACCCATTTCCCACAGTTCCAGATATAGTTTCAGTAGGTTATAGATCATTTGGTAGGCAGTACCTTATAGCTGACTCCCGGATGATCCATATGCCTTCACCACGTCTGTGGGAGCATCGTGTGCCGGATCAAATCTTTATTGTGGAGCAACATGCACGGAATCCTCAAGAAGGACCAGGGCTATATTTTAGTGCCCTTATACCCGATATGAATGCTTTCAATAATCGCGGAGGCCGAGTACATCCTGCCTTGAATACCGCTAGCAAGCCTAACCTCACGAGCGCAGCAGAACGCTTACTCACTGAAAACTTTGGTGAACACGCCCCCGCAGAGCTGGTGTACTACCTGGCAGGGGTAACCGGACATCCTGAATATGTGCGTACCTTCGATACCGAACTGCAACAGGCAGGCATTCGCGTGCCGCTCACCTCAGATACAGAACTATGGTCTCGCGCGGTACAGCTGGGTAAGTATGTGGTGTGGCTACATACCTACGGTGAACGCGGTGAACCTCTTCCAGGTATGACTCGGGTCACCGATAAACCGACTGACGGACTGTATTCCATGCCTGTGTACGAAAAGAGTATGGGTGGGGCTATGCCCGAGAGGAAACCCACCTTTACACTGGGTGAAGATGACATTCACGGTGAAATAGCTTTTGGTGCCAGCCGGTGGAGCAACATCGAAAAAGCGGTTTTCGATTACACGGTGGGAGGTCAGCAGACCATCGGTCTTTGGGCTAAGTACCGCTTGAAGAAACCTATCGGTCGTAAGAGTTCACCTCTTGACGATATCGTGCAACAGAGCTGGCCGAGTGAATGGACTACAGAATTCAAGGAACTTCTGTGCGTCCTCACCCACCTGGTGCATTTGGAACCAGCGCAGGAAAAACTACTTGCCGATATCCTTGCGGGCGACCTTATCCCGCGTGAAGAATTCATATCTGAGGGATAGCCCAGCCGCGAAACCGTGGAGGCGATCCGCGCCCAGATTAGCCGCTAGTGTCCCTGGCTCCTGCGGATAGGGCTAATAATGCGGTCTGTGTAGAAGGGTTTGTGCCTTCAGAAGACTTTCTAACTTCTGAAGGCACAAAACCCTTCTGAATAGGCTAATTATGCTGTTTTCTGCGCGTTATGGAACTGCGGGAGGCTACTTTTTTGCTGTCTGCGCCCGTTCTTTAGCGAGCTGCTGGCGGCGTCTTTCACGGCGTAGCACGTCCCGGCCGCGAATTCGCAGGTCTTTATCCACCGCGTCCGTGGAATGATGCCGCACAAACACGCTTGATGCGCCCGGCACAGGCTCAACACTTTCCTGTACTTTACGGCTCTGCGCCGCCAGTGCGCGCCGTGAGGCCGCCGTGAGCGCGTCCCGCGAGGTTCCCCCGCGCACGCCCACACTGCGCTGCGGTGTGAACAGCACCGCCGCCCCGCGCGGCACACCCCGGTACGCGGCAAATGAGTGCTCCTCCACGTTCAGGCGTTTCGCCATGACCTCAATCGCGGGCGGGTTCTGATCCACGCACACGAACTTACGTTCCAGCTCAACGGCTGCGGCCCCGGTTGTGCCGGAGCCGGCAAAGAAATCCAGCACCCAGTCGCCCGGGCGTGAGGAGGCGGCGATCATCCGCTTCAGCAGCCCCACCGGTTTCTGCGTGGGGTAGCCGGTTTTTTCCTTGCCGGTGGGGGAGACGATCGTATGCCACCACACGTCGGTGGGGAGTTTACCGCGCGCCGCTTTCTCCTCGGTCACCAATCCCGGCGCCATATAGGGTTCACGGTCCACCGTGTCCGCGTTGAAATAGTACTTTTGTGGATCTTTGACGTACATCAGAATATTGTCGTGCTTCGTGGGCCAGCGTTTGGTGGATTTTGCGCCGTAATCGTAGGCCCAGATCAGCTCGTTCATAAAACAGTCGCGCCCAAAAATCATGTCGCACATGACCTTGGCGTAGTGAACCTCACGCCAGTCCAGGTGCAGGTAGAGGGTGCCGTCCTGGGTGAGCAGACGGTGGGCCTGCTTAATGCGCGGCTCCAAAAACGCCCAGTAGTCCTCGAACGCATCATGGTAGCTTGCGAGGGTTTGCAGGGCGCTTGTGTAGCTTTTGCCTTGGAACCCGGTGCGGTCACCCCGGGCACCGCCCTCCTGCGCGGGGGCGGTTTTGAGGGTGCGCCGTGTCTGCGTTTTGCCGGTGTTAAACGGCGGGTCAATGTAGATGACGGTGAATGAGGCATCCGGCAGCTCGCTCAGATACGCCAGGTTATCGGCCTGAACCACCAGCGACGAACCGTTCGGGTCGAAAGCAGGTGCAGCAGCGCCCGCAGATTGAGCCGTAGCTGCGGTGGGTACTGTTTCGCTCACTCGCTGCTTACTCCCCACCTGCGGCAGGAGCACCAGAGCCCGCCCCGTTAGAGCCTTGGCGGCGCCTGCGGCGGCGGCGTTTACCGCTGCCGGTAGACTCCACTGACTTTTCCCGTTCGGCGCGTTTACCCTCACGGTCCTGTGCGCTTTCACCCTCAACACGGCGGGTGCGGCGGCGCTGACGTTTCTTACCGGAATCCTGCCCGGGCTTCTCATCCCGTGCAGCATGTGAACGTGACCCGGCCCCGCGTGAGCCGGAACCACCCCGACCCCGGGAACCCCGACCCGAGCCGCGCGACGATGAGCGCGCCCCGCGCGGGGAGTCCCCGTAGTCTTCCAGACGCTCAGCGTCCAGACCCTCCAGCGTCTGCTCGGACCGCGGCAGGCGGCCCTTGGTTCCGGCCGGGATGTTCAAATCATAGAACAGGTGCTCCGAGGACGAGTAGGTTTCTACGGGGTCAGGAACCCCCAGCTCCAGGGCATCATTAATAAGTTTCCACCGGGAAATATCCTCCCAGTCCACGAAGGTCACGGCGGTGCCCTCATTGCCAGCGCGCCCAGTGCGCCCGGTACGGTGCAGGTAGGTTTTCTCGTCCTCAGGCACACGGTGGTTAATCACATGGGTCACATCTTCCACATCAATACCGCGGGCGGCAACGTCGGTTGCCACCAGAATATCGACTTTGCCGTTGCGGAAGGCACGCAGTGCCTGCTCACGCGCACCCTGGTTGAGGTCGCCGTGCAGGGGAGCGGCGGCGAACCCGCGCGCAATCAGCTCATCGGCAACCCGCGCCGCATCCCGTTTGGTCTTGGTGAAAATGACGGTACGCCCACGCCCCTGAGCACGCAGAATACGGCCTAGCATTTCGTCTTTATCCATATGGTGCACCCGGTACACCACCTGCCGGATTGACGCCTTCGTTTTGGCTTGGTCTTCCGGGTCGGCGGCGCTCATGCGCATCGGCTTATTCATGTAGCGCCGTGCCATTGAGATGACCGGGCCGGGCATGGTTGCCGAGAACAGCATACTCTGCCGCTGAGCGGGCAGGTAGCTGAGGATTTTCTCGACCGAGGGCAGGAACCCCAAATCCAGCATCTCGTCGGCCTCATCCAGCACCACAATCTTCACCTGTTTCAGGTTCAGCGCACCCTGGTTGTACAGGTCAATGAGGCGCCCCGGGGTGCCGACCACAACCTCCAGGCCTTTCTTGAGCAGCTTCACCTGCGGCTCGTACGGTACACCGCCGTACAGGGTTGCCACGCGGGCGTTACGCAGTTTCGAGGCGATGGCAAGGTCCTCACCCACCTGGATGGCCAGTTCGCGGGTGGGTACCAGAATGAGTGCCTGCGGGGCGCCGGGGAACTCCAAATCATCCCAGCCTTCGTCGTCTCGCCCGGTGACGCTCTGAATCGTGGGCAGGCCAAAGCCCAGGGTTTTGCCGGTGCCGGTTTTTGCCTGGGCGATAATATCGTGCCCGGCCAGCGCCACCGGCAGCGCCATTGTCTGAATGGGGAAGGGGGTGGTGATGCCCACCGCCGCCAGTGCGTCGCTAATGTCCTGTCGTACGCCGTAGTCGGCGAATGTCTCGGTTTTCTGTTGTGCTGCGTTATCAGCCATTGAGTGATTCTTCCTACCCGTGGGGGTGTTCGGCGGCGCCAGGCCCTCGCGTTTTTCGGTGCGCGGTTGGGGCGTATGCGGCTCACACGCTCGCGTGTGCCGGTGCGTGGCGCTCATGATGTAGAAGCCGATCGCGGGAAATTCGTAACCCCATCCTGGGGAGGAACAAGAAATTGTGTAGTCTAACGACCGGGCATTCACTTAACCCTTAAATATTAACCCGTCTGAGGACGAATCGCATCTTTATTCGCCGTGATGGCGCGGAAAAATATTCATTGCAAGCGTGCAAAAGCCCGCATCCGCACGGAACAGAAACCGGCGGGTGCGGGCGTGCTGCGGCAGAGTTTAGGCGCTGAAGCCGAAGCCGATGTGACGCTTCTCCTCGGTGCCCAGCTCAACATAGCCGATCTGCGCACCGGGTACGAAGGTTGTGGTGCCTTTCTCATCGGTGATCTCAAGCGTGGTGCCGTTATGAATAGCGTCGGTCACCTTTGAGCGCACCTTCTCGGCGGTCTCATTGGTGTCGATGCTGATCTCGCGAGAAATGTGGCGGATACCGATTTTGATTTCCATGATGCTCCTTGTAAAACACTCGGCGGGGCGTTTTGTCTTGATGATTAGTGTAACCCGCCGGGGGCGCTCTTCGGGCGGGCGGTATCACCGATTCGCCGGGGGCTTAGCGGGTTTTACCCTCACGTTCAAGCGGGCGTTTGGCCCCGTGCAAACCTCGCGTTAACGGTTGGTGCCCGGTGGTATGGGGCGTGCCGGTTTAGTCTTCTTCGACCTCAATACCGTAGAGCGCCTCCAGCCCGGCCACGTACTCATCGGTGCGCCCCTGGGCGGCCATCTGCTTGGCCCGGATGGTGGGGGTGTGCAGCAGGGATTTGACCATGCGGCGCATTGCCAGTTCCAGCTGCTCGGCGGCGGCACCGCACCCAAACTGGTTGCGCACCTTTTCAAGCTCGGTGTCGAGTACGCTCATGGTGTGCCCGCGTAAAGCAACAATAGCCGCATCAATATTGCGGGTTTTCTGGCGGGCGGCAAACGCCTGCATCTCCGATTCGACAATACGCTGGGCGGTTTCGACGGCCTCCTCAGTTTCTTCGGGAGCGGCCATCCGTACCGACTCTAGGGTGATAAGCTCCACCTCGGGCAGATCCGCCACTGCGGGGTCGAAATCGCGGGAGAGCGCCAAATCAAGGATGGTGTGCCGGCCGGGGGGAATGTCGGAGGGCGGCAGCGGGGCGGCCCCGCCGGAACAGCCGATAATCACATCCGCCTCGGCCATTGCCTGCCATGAGTGCCCTTGCGGCACTGCGTGCACATCGCGTTTGGCGGCAAACTGCTGGGCACGGCCTGAGCGGGAATTCACCCAAATATCTTCGCATCCGCGTTCCCGCAAGGCTGCAATGGTGGCACCCGCATAGGCACCCGTGCCGAAGATAAGTGCCCGCCGGTTAGCCCAGTCTTTTTCAGCCACAGTATCGGCCAAATCAAGGGCGACCGCCACAATAGAACGCCCCTGCGACCCGATGGTGGTGTGCTGGCCTACCTGACGGGCGGTGTGTGCGGCGTGCTCAAAGAGCTGCACCAGCTCACCCGGCACGGGGCCAGCCTGCTGGGCGGTGGCGAGCGCCCGCCGCACCTGCCCGGCAATTTCTCGTTCACCAACTACCGCCGATTCCAGGCCCGAGGCCACGGTGAAAAGGTGCTCGGCGGATTCGAGATCGCTGTACACCTCAAAGCTGCTGCTGACGATCTCTTGGGCGAGTCCGGCTTGGGCGGCGATATGAGCGAATATCAGCTCGCTCACGGGGGCCAGGTGCTCGGGGACTGCCAGTTTTATGTACACTTCGAGGCGGTTGCAGGTTGCCAGCACCACGGACCCTTCAACCCCCAGCTGACCGGCGGTGTCGCTTGTGAGTGTTTTGGGCACACTGGAGGCACCGTTGCTCAGTAATGCGACGGTGGTCAGGTCGATTATCCGGTGGGAGGCCACGAAGGCGTAAATAGTCACTAGGAACTAATCATAAACACTTTGTGGGCGAGTGTGTAAAACTTGTGAGGTGCCCGTCACCAAATGTGAGAATGGGTGGGTTTTTACTGCCTGGTGTGGGTTTCGGCGGCGTGTATTGGGGTGCGGAAAACATGAAGTCTGCTCTTCGCTGAGGTAGCTTCTCCCTTGTGAGCACTAAGGTAAACCTATGTGTCTAGTACGGGGTGTAAAACATGTCGGAATGTGACAATGTGTCGTAAAAACACACGTCCAAAACCTGGCACACTGGGATATATGACTGAAACCAGCCCCGCACCCTGCCCACCGCATCCGGTGGAGCATCAGCGTGATTTGCTGACCGAGGCGCAGCTGTCGCGCCTGAGCGTATCCCACCCGCTGCGTGCCGCCCAAACCGCCGATTCGCCGATGCTGCAGGCGCTCACCGGGCGCGCATCTGAGCATCGTCCGGTCTGGTTTATGCGCCAAGCGGGGCGTTCCCTGCCCGAGTACCGCAAGGCACGTGAGGGAATTCCCATGCTGGACGCCTGCTTGACCCCCGAACTTGCCGCCGAGATTACCGTGCAGCCGGTGCGCCGTCACAACGTCGATGCCGGTATTTTCTTCTCGGATATCGTTATCCCCATGAAGCTCGCGGGTGTGAATGTCGATATTGTGCCCGGCCGCGGCCCTGTACTTGAGAATCCCGTGCGCACGCTTGATGAAGTGCGCGCCCTGCCGGAGCTGACCGATGCGGCACTTGACCCTATTCGTGAGGCAGTCGCAGCAACCGTCGAGATGCTCGGTTCCACCCCGCTTATTGGTTTTGCGGGTGCACCGTTCACCGTTGCCGCCTATATGGTTGAGGGCGGCCCCTCCCGCGATCACCTGCGCCCCCGCACTATGATGCACGCCGACCCCGTTGCCTGGCGCGAGTTGGCGCAGTGGGCCGCGCGCACCGCCGGGCAGTTTCTGCGGGCACAGATTGAGGCGGGCGCATCCGCTGTGCAGCTCTTCGACTCTTGGGCTGGTTCGTTAGGCGAAGCTGACTACCGCCGGTATGTGCAGGAACACTCCGCCACCGCCCTGGGTATGGTTGAGGAATTTGGGGTGCCGCGCATTCACTTTGGTACCGGAACCGCCGAGCTGCTGCCCGCCATGCATGAGGCTGGTGCCGATGTGATTGGGGTGGACTACCGCCTGCCCCTTGATGAGGCAAACCGCAGGCTCAACGGTGCGGTGCCGCTTCAGGGAAATATCGATCCCGCGCTTTTAGCTGCTGGGCGTGAGGCCCTGTACGCTCACACGGATGAGGTACTCGCCGCCGGGGCGAGCGCCCCCGCCCATATTGTGAATCTGGGCCACGGGGTGCCGCCCACAACGGACCCGCAGGTGCTCACCGATCTGGTGGCATATATTCACGAACACCCCGCCAACTCACTACACTAGAAACTACACACTAGGAAAAGCACCGCAATAATAACGAGGAACAGTACGATATGGGTCTACACAGGGCAGCACACCCGCACATAGGAAAAAAC
The DNA here is from genome assembly GCF_003989445.1 of Rothia sp. HSID18067. Taxonomy (NCBI): domain Bacteria; kingdom Bacillati; phylum Actinomycetota; class Actinomycetes; order Micrococcales; family Micrococcaceae; genus Rothia; species Rothia sp. HSID18067. The sequence goes on from NZ_RBMF01000001.1 coordinate 170,894, forward strand.
GCACCCACCGCGATCGTGGTGGGCGGCGGTGTCTCCGGACTGTTAGCTGCCCGGGAGCTCGCCGCAGCCGGGGTGCGCGTGACCCTCCTCGAACAAAAAGACCATCTAGGTGGTGCCGTCGGTGCGCACGAAGTTGGGGGGCTGCTGCTGGACTCCGGTGCGGAATCCTACGCCACCCGATCACCCATCGTTTCGGAGCTTGTTAAAGAGCTGGGCCTTGGGGAGCATATTGTTACCCCCAACCCGCACGGCTCGTGGCTGTACCTACCTTTCGGGGCGCGTAAAACCCCGAACACCGGGATTATGGGTATTCCGGGCAACCTGGACGATAAAACCCTGCTCGGTGTGCTCGGCCGGGCGGGGCTGCGCCGCGCCAAACTTGATAAGACCCTACCGGCCTCTGTTGGTGCTAAAGCAAAAACTCTTGGTGAGCTGGTGCGCGCCCGTATGGGCAATAAGGTGCTGAAGAACCTAGTGGCCCCGGTGGTTTCGGGTGTGTATTCGGCGCACCCCGACCAGCTGGATGCGGACGCCACCATCCCCGGGCTACGCGAAGGGCTGAAAAAACATAAGTCCCTTGCCGCCGCCTCCGCAGCGCTGAGGTCGCAGGCCCCGGCCGGTTCCCAGGTGGCTAGCCTATCCGGGGGCCTGAACCAGCTCTCTGAGAAGCTGGTGGAAGACCTGTACACCAAATGTGCGCGTATTATTGCGGGGTTCGACGTGATCGCCATTGACCGTGACAGCGTCACGGGGGAGTGGTTCGTGATTCAGCGGCACACCGCCGACGGGGAGATTCAGGCTACCCTGCGCGCCGACTATTTGGTGCTCGCCACCGACGGGCCCACCACTGCGCGCCTGCTGGGGTCACATATTAAAACCTCGCTGCCCACCCTGAAACCCGGACCCGAGGTTGCGCTCGTGACCCTTGTGGTGGAGCAGCCCGCCTTGAACGCGCACCCGCGCGGCACCGGCATGCTGGTCTCTGAGGAGGTCACAAATGTGCGCGCTAAGGCACTTACCCATGTGAGCGCGAAATGGCCGTGGGTCGCCGAGGCCGTCGGGAAAGACAAGCACGTGGTGCGTCTTTCGTACGGTCGCGGCGGAGAGAACGCGAGCATTAGCGATGTGGCGCTTGCCGACGAGCAGCTCATCACCCTGGCGCTTCACGACGCCGCGAAACTGCTGGACGTTCCCATCACCGCCCATGAGCTGCTGGATGCGGACGTGGTGCGCTGGAGCAACGTGTTACCGCGCACCGCCCCGGGCCACCGGGATAAGGTGAAAACGTTCCGGGAGCTCACGGCTCAGCTAGAGACGGTGTGCGTGGTGGGAACCTGGGCTGCCGGGTCCGGGCTGGTCTCAACGGTGCGTGACACCCGCGAGCAGGTGGAACAGTTCCTCAAACGAAACACCCCGCAGGCCGACGGCGCTAAACGCGGCGAAGAAACATCCGGGTAGCACCCCAGGCGGCCCCGTGCCCGCCCACCAAACAATAACAGCATAGGCGCCCCGGCGAGGATGGGGAACGCCGCACGATCAAGAACGCAGGTAGGGCGGGAAACCGCCGCACGAAAGGAAGAATAATGTCACAGGAATCCCACCACGACGCACATTCGCACGGCGCGCCCGCTGGCGGCTCCCACGCCCACGGCGGGCACGGGCCTCACGTGGCGTACGGTGACCGGCCTGCACACGGGTACGGCAGCCAGCAGCACTCGCCCGCAGAAGAAAATAAACGCGGCCGCGAGAACGGCGAGAAGCTCTTCTACACGCTCTACACTGTGTTTGCCCGTGACGGGGTGCGCCCGGAAGGGGCCTCCAGCCCCGCCGCCATCGCAGAGTTCGAGGAACTCACCCAGGAACTCACCAACGACGGGGTGACCGTGCGTGGCCTCTACGACGTATCCGCCATGCGCAACAACGCCGACGTGATGGTCTGGACCCACGGCTCAGCCCCCGAAAAACTGCAGGAAGCTGTGCGTAAGATCCGCCGCACCGCCCTGTTCGGGGCCACCACCATCGTGTGGTCCACCATGGGTGTGCACCGCGACGCCGAGTTCACCCGCAACCACGCCCCCGCCTACTCGCGGGGTAAAGCACCCGAGGCGTGGGTATGCGTGTACCCGTTCGTGCGCTCGTACGACTGGTACTACATGAACCCGCAGCGCCGCGCCGAAATGCTCAAAAACCACGGGATGAAAGCCGTCGATTTCCCGCAGGTGCTCGCCAACACTGTGGCCACCTTCGGCTTGAACGACTACGAGTGGGTGCTCGCCCTTGAAGCCCCCGAACTGGTGGACCTGGTGGATATGATGCGCCACTTCCGCAACACCGAGGCGCGTCTGTATGTGCGTGAGGAAATTCCCTTCTACACCGGGCGCCGTATCCCAGCTGCCGACGTTGCTGAGGTGCTCGCGTGAATCAACCAGTAACGAACCATGCAGCCCGCCCGGGTGCTGGCGGCAGCAGTGTGTGCAGCGGCTGCTGCGGCTCGGTGCCCAATAATATCCGCCCGAACGTGACCGACCCGCACAATACCGCCTCCAACGGCCCCGCGGTACTGAACGAGGACACTATTGGCAGCTACCGCGGCGAGTGCGGCATCACCCGTTCCCGCGCGGCTGCCCCCGCCCCGTATGATCTGGTGATTCTCTCATCGTTCGGCGGCCCCGAGGGGCAGGACGATGTGATTCCCTTCCTGCGTAATGTCACGGCGGGCCGCGGGATTCCCGATGAGCGTCTTGAAGAGGTTGCCACCCACTACCGCGCTAACGGCGGTGTCTCTCCCATTAACGAGCAGAACCGTGCTTTGCTGGCCGCCCTGAAACAGGCCCTGGCCGAACGCGGCCCGCGCGTCCCCATCGTGTGGGCGAACCGCAACTGGGACCCCTACGTCAGTGACGTGCTGCAGCAGGCGTATGAGGAAGGGCACCGCAATATTCTGGTGCTCGCCACCAGCGCCTACCCCGGCTACTCCAGCTGCCGCCAATACCGTGAAGACTACGGGGTGGCGCTTCAAAAACTGGGGCTTCACGGTCAGATGCGCGTCGATAAGATCCGCCAATTCTTCGACACCCCCGGGTTTGTGCAGGCCTTCGCCGACGGCCTGCAGGACGGGCTGAAACAGGTGCAGGAGCAGGTGGCTGCACGGCATGCTGACGGTACCGCTGCTGCGGGGAATGGGCGCATCCGCATTATGTTCTGCACCCACTCGGTGCCGACCTCCGCCGCGAATGAGGCAGGCCCGCGCGGTATCGACTATGAGGGCGGATCCGCGTATGTTGAGAAGCACCTTCAGGTGGCCCGTGCCGTCCTGGCGCGGGTGCAGGAGCATCATGAGAGCCTGCTGGATAATACCGACTGGGAGCTGGTGTACCAGTCACGGTCCGGCCCGCCGTCCATGCCGTGGCTTGAACCCGATGTGAACGACGCGATTGAGAAAGCCGCCGGTGATATAGACGGTATTGTTCTGGTGCCGCTGGGTTTCGTCTCTGACCATATGGAAGTCAAATGGGACCTTGACACTGAGGCACTGGATACCTGCGCCGAGCACGGGATCGCGGCGGTGCGCACCCCCACCCCCGGCACGCACCCGGCGTACGTTGAATCGTTACGCCGCCTGATTGCCGAACGCGTCGCCACCAACCCACACACCGGGCTGGATAATGAGGCGGCCCGCACCCGGGAGAGCGTGTGCGAGGAATCAGTGACCGGCGAACGCGGCTGGTTCGACGAATGCGACCCCGACTGCTGCAAACCCGCACGCGGCGCCGCGAAACCGGTCATCGCCGAATACTCCGGCGGCACGAACCCGTAGCTGATGCTTCAGGTGGGTGCCGCCCAGGAGATAGGAACCGTAGAACCGGCACCGCCGGCATACCCCGAAACCCCACGCCGTGACCCCACCACTAATACCCTCAAGGAGAACCATGAGCGAGACCTATCTGCTGGGCACACGCGGGTCGGCGTTAGCCCTCACCCAGAGCACCCTCGCCGCCGAACACGTCACCGCCGCCTCCCACGCTCATGAGGGCACCACCGGTGTGGAATTTGAGCTGGTCACCGTCAAAACTGAGGGGGATACGCTCGCCGGTCCGCTCGCAACCCTGGGCGGCACCGGCGTGTTCGCTGCGGCCCTGCGCCAGCGCCTGCTGGCGGGCAATAACGGGGAAGGCGTCGATATGGCGGTGCACTCCCTGAAAGACCTGCCCTCTGCCCCATGCCCCGGGCTGGTGGTCGCGGCAACCCTTAAACGTGAAGACCCGCGCGATGCGCTCGTTGCACGTGACCAGTTGACTCTTGACACCCTCCCCACCGGTGCCCGCGTCGGCACCGGGTCGCCGCGCCGTGCAGCGCAGCTGCGGCTGCTGCGCCCCGACCTTGAAATCGTTGATATCCGCGGTAATGTGGGCACCCGCATCGCCCGTGTGAAAGGGCTCGAAGAGCACGGTGCCCGGCAGGTGATGGTGCAGGGTTCGGCTGAAACCGACCGGCAGGCGCACACCGGGGTGGGGGCCGAAACCGCCGGTGACTGTGACGCCGTGGTGCTGGCTGTGTCGGGCCTCAAACGCCTGAACAAAGAGGACGTAATTACCGAGTACCTTGACCCTACCCGCATGCTCCCAGCCCCAGGGCAGGGCGCGCTCGCCCTTGAGGTGCGTGAGAGCGAATTCGCCAACCCGGATATTGCCTCCCTGACGGAGACCGAAATTTCCCGGCCGGTGCGTTCTTTGGGGGCCGCACTGATTGCCGCCGACCATTTTGAGACCCGGCTGGCGGTCACCGCGGAGCGTGCTCTGCTGCGCCGCCTAGAAGCCGGATGCGCCGCCCCCATCGGCGCCTATGCGCACGTAATAGAGGGCGATTTGGTACTCACCGCCATAGTCGCAGACCCCAGGGGCACCAAGTGCATCCGCCACTCTGCTGCGACCGTGGAGCTGGACATACCCGGTGCCGAAAGGCTGGGGGTGCACGTGGCTGAAGATATGCTGCAGATGGGTGCAGCCGCACTTGCCGGGCTTGAGGTGTCCTAGTGGGTGCCGCGCGCGTTCTGCTCACCCGCACAGCAGCTAAAGGCGCCGGGTTCGCGCGGGCGCTGAGTGAGCTTGCCCGGCAGCGGGGTGAGCCCGCCCCGAACGTGCTGTATGCGCCGGTGCATGTGCCGCGCACCGTGGCGTACACCCCCGAGCTGAGCGCGGCCCTTCAAGCGACCGCCGCCGATCAGGTGGCGTGGGTGACGTTCACAAGCGCCAATGCGGTGCGTGCCTGCACCGAGCTGTGGGGGGAGCATTTCGCGCATGTGCTTAATGCCGCCGATGCGCGCCTGGCCTGCGTGGGTAAGGCGACCGCAGCGGAACTGGAACGGTGCGGGATAGAGCCGGACTATATACCGCACACCCAGAGCGCCATGGGGATGCTTGCCGGTTTCCCCACCGGCGATCGTCAGCAGGACGAGCCTGACACCGTGTGGGTGGTTGAGGGCCAGAACGCCCGGCCTACCCTGCGTGAGGGGCTGGGGGCGTTGGGCTTTCGGGTGATGCGCACCGTGGTGTACCGTATGGAGCCTGCGGCCGAGGCTGACCTCGCCCCCGGTGAGCTTGGGCGTGACGCAGCTCGGGAAGCCCTCAGCCGTGAGGCATCTGCTGGCCAGCCGATAACGGATGCCGTGGTCGCTACCGCCCCGTCGCTGCTTCAGGCGCTCGCCGAGGGGGTGCCAGCCGACAGGTTCCCGCCGGTGGTGGCTATTGGGCAGAGCACCGCATCTGCTGCGCGTTCTTTGGGGGTGCCGTATGTGGTGGCGGATTCCCCGTCTGCGCAGGATTTGGCGTCCGCCGCGTTTTCGGTGGTGAGCGCGGGTGCTTAACGGGCGGGATGAGCAGCTGGCGCAGTGTTGTCAGCGCCGCACGGATAAAATAACGCTGACCGGCAAACTACCTGCCGGGCTGGACGGTGCGTACCTGCGGTTTTTAGCGCAGTACAGTGGTGGGGAGATAACCGCCGACTGCTGTCTTTACGGGTATGAACAGGCCCTGGAGCATCACCGTTACCTGGAGCGGGAGCACCCCAAGTTCAGCCGCACGGTGTGGCCTGTGGGGAGCGCCGGTAATGGCGATGAGTGGTTTTTCGCCCGCGACAGTAACACCATCCTGTACTACGACCATGATGCGGGCCAGTACGATGCGCAGCATGTGGAGGATATGCGCATTAGCTTTACGGAGTTTGTGGAACTGCATTTTCAGTACAGAGAGCTTGAAGATTACCTGGATCGGCGCGGGGCGCTCACCGATGTGCAGAGGCAAGATTTTGTACGCTCCGTGAATGCTATACGGGATGGCCTGTTTGAGGATTATCCGTTCGCCCCACCCGAGTAAGCCCAGCCGTACCCGCCACCGAATCAGTTACTGAAAGGACACACCTCATGAACCTGACCCGACGACCCCGCCGACTGCGCACCACCGCCGCGATGCGCGCCCTCACCGCCGAGACCGCGCTGCGTCCCGAGCAGCTGATTCAGGTGTTTTTCGTGCGCGATGGCATTAGCGAACCACAGCCGATTTCGTCCATGCCCGGGCAGTACCAGCACACGCTAGAGTCACTAATTCCTGCCGTGCGCCAGGCTGCGGAGGCGGGCATTAAATGCATCGATCTCTTCGGGGTTCCGCTGGATGATGATAAGGACGAGATAGGCTCGGCGGCCTGGGATGAGAACGGTATTTTGAATCGCTCTATTGCCGCCTGCCGTGCAGAGTTTGGCGACGAGATCGTTATTATGGCCGATACCTGCCTGGACGAGTTCACCTCTCACGGGCACTGCGGCGTGCTTGTCGATGATGATTACGGCACCATGATTGTCGATAACGACGCAACCGTGGAACTGTACTGCAAGATGGCAGTGTCTCAGGCACGCGCCGGGGCGCACACGGTGTCCCCGTCGGGCATGATGGACGGGCAGATTGCCGCCATGCGCGCCGCACTGGATACGGCCGGGTTCCAGAACGTCTCTATTATGGCGTATTCGGCGAAGTATGCCTCCGCATTCTTTGGCCCGTTCCGCGATGCGGTGGAGTCTAGCTTTACCGGAAACCGCAAAACGTATCAGCAGGATCCGGCGAACCGCCGCGAATCTCTCCTGGAGGTGCAGGCCGATATTGACGAGGGCGCCGATATGGTGATGGTCAAGCCTGCCGGAAGCTATCTCGATATTGTGCGTGAAGTCGCCGAGTTTTCACCTGTGCCGGTGGCGGCGTACCAGGTGTCGGGGGAGTACGCCATGATTGAGGCCGCCGCGGCAAACAGCTGGATTGACCGCCGCGCCGTGGCGTTGGAGGCGCTGCGTTCGATTCACCGCGCGGGCGCGGACATGATTCTCACCTACTATGCGACCGAAGCCGCCCGCTGGCTGCGTGAAGACTAACCCTAAGGTTGCTTTATTGGGGAGTAAACCGGGCAAGAACCATGCGGGTACTAGGCGGCAGGTTCCTGAGGGCGCTGTTGATACCTCGCGGTGACCAGGAACGCGCATCCAATGAACCATCAGATTTAGGGGAGCGCGGTAGCTCAAGACGGTAGCAGGAGCGATCCGCGAGCCGCCGGGTAAACTCGTTTATCTGCTGGTGCCACACTTCCCGGCTCTCAGGTGAATTATTCTCTTTGCCCCAGCCGCAAACAATCGGCGCATATGGGAACTCGGCAAGTACCGTCTCTAATTCGGCAACCGCGTGCCGGTCTAGGGAATAATCTATATTGCGCGAATTTGGTTCTACGAAGGTAAATAGATTAATAATTAGCACTGTGCGGGCGTGCAGTAATGGTGCAGAATGCGCGGGGTCGAGGAAGTGACAGGTTCCCAGCATAGCCTGAGTTAGAGCTTGCACCGTAGGATCGGAGACCCGAAGGCTTCCGGCTAAACTTGGGTTTAGCCCAATGAAAATAACGGGTTTACCGGTTCCATGAGTGTTGTCGATTCTATAGCGGTACCTGTGGAATTTTTCTATAAGCAGCTCAGAACTCCAGGTAATACCGTCTGCTAAGCTGCCCTGGCGCGACAATCTGGATATATGCAACAAATTCCTCTTTATCTCATCAACCTACAGTGAGGGTTATTCATTAGGGAATACAGCCCACTCATGGAAAATAACGGTTCCTGCGGTGTTAAAGATACCATCAACCACCGATCACACCCGCAGAAGAATATTCAAAGATGGGTTCTCCATAAAACGTGAAACCAGCATTTCTGCGATGGCGTCACGACAAATAGGGAACCCATCTTTGCGCCTGCGCCGCAGAGCGAAGAAATCCTAATGTGTCTGCTTGAAGGATGCGCGGTATGCTGCCTCCTGCGCGAATTCACCTGCGGGTTTATGGCCTTTGGTGGTGCAGATAATACGGCCATCGTTGTGGTACTGCAGCAGCTGCTCGCGGTCGGCTGGGGAGTTCATATCAGCCCAGCGTTCCTGCTCGATACGGAACGCGATCTGCCGGATAAGGTAGCGGACTCCCGGGTCAGACAGTGACGTGGAGAAAGGGGCGTTTTTGCCGGGTATTTTGACCTCAATCCGCCATTTGGAAGGATCTTGCATATCGGGGTGAATGGCGTCGGGGTTGGTGGGGATGACTCGGAAGAACTCAAGCTGCTGGTAGTAGAGAATTTTCGCCGAACCGAAGACCCTGCTGATGAGGATCTGATCCGGCAGGAACACGGTGTAGTGGCGGTAATGCCAGAACACCCCAATAGCGCCGAGTACTGTGGCCAGGGTGAGCAGCACCGCCATGTCGCCCACGTAGAGGGGGCCCGCATCGAAGAGCGATGCGAGGAAACCGAAAGCCGCCAGCAGGTAAAGCCCCCAGGTGACCCAGGCGAAGACTGATACGCCGTAGATAATACCGGCTGACTGCATCTGCTCGGAGCCGCGGAAGAGGTTGCCGAGCTTACCCAGAGTTGCCCGGTAGATGGGCGGCATACCGTAGTCGCGGTCCCAAATATTTAGCCCGCGTGCTATACGGTAGCGCCGCCGCCCAAAGTAAGCCCCTAAGTAGATCAGTGCGAAGGGGAGTATGAATGCGCCGCCGCCAAGACCGTAACTGTAGTAGTAGATGTCCCAGAACAGGTGGAATGTTTGGGCGAGAGCAAACCAGGCGATCACATACCAGAGCATGTGAATAGTTCCACTCCAGAACCCGCTGTACGCTGATTTTTTTGTTTTCTTTTTGCTGATGTACATGGGATAGGCCACCTCGTTGAGCAGACACATCCCCAGGTAAACTATCGCAGCGATCAGCCAAATATCTCTCACATCCATATACCCATTTTATGGGATTTTCCTGCTCAGCCAAGGGTATACATTAAGGAATTATGGGGGTGGGCTACAGATTTCCCTTCCTCGGTGGTGAGGGCGCGTTAGGCTTTAGCCGCCGCACGTGCCGCGCCCGGCAGCGCCTCAATAATGCGTTCCATCGCGGTATCGTCGTGCGCCCCGGAGAGGAACCACGCCTCAAAAGCACTCGGGGGAAGATATACACCGGCATCAAGCATGGCGTGGAAAAACGCCGTGTATTTGGCGGTAGCAGAACCCTTAATATCAGCGTAGTTGTGCACGCCGTGCTCGCCGGTACCAAAGGCAACCGAGAACAGATTGCCCACCTTCTGAATCGAATGATCAACCCCGGCATCGGTCAGTGCCTGCGTCAGCGCAGCCTGCAACTGTTCCGAACGTGTATCCAGCGTGCGGTAGAGGGCATCATCGGCGAGTTTGAGGGTCGTAATGCCGGATGCCACCGAGAGCGGATTACCCGAGAGCGTGCCCGCCTGGTAGACGGGGCCGGTCGGTGCCAGATGTTCCATCACCTCACGTTTACCGGCGAGTGCGGCGATCGGCATACCGCCGCCGATCACTTTACCGAAAGTGAAAATATCGGGAACCCAGCCGTTATCTTCGGGGGCGAACTTACCCCAGTACCCGGCGGATGAGACGCGGAAACCGGTCAGCACCTCATCAAAAATCAGCAGGGCATTATTGCTCTGCGTCATTTCACGCAGGCCACGGTTAAAGCCCAGTTCGGGAGCCACCACACCCATATTGCAGGGGGCGGCTTCGGTAATAACGGCGGCAATTTCTCCCGGATGCGCGGCGAAAGCCTCGCGCACGGCGTCAAGATCGTTGTAGGGGAGCACGATAGTTTCGGATGCGGTTGCCGCGGTCACGCCCGCCGAGCCGGGTAGGGCGAGAGTCGCCACGCCGGAGCCTGCTTCAGAGAGCAGCGCATCCACATGCCCGTGATAGCAGCCCGAGAATTTGATGATTTTATCGCGCCCGGTGATGCCGCGTGCCAAGCGAATAGCAGTCATGGTGGCTTCGGTGCCGGTAGATACCATGCGTACCTGTTCGATTGCGCCGGGGAGTGCGGTGTTAATGCGATCAACCACAAGCTCTGCGAGCTCTGCCTCGGGCGCGGATGCAGCGCCGAACGACAGTCCGCGTGAGGCAGCCTCTTGAACCGCCGCAACAACCTGCGGATGCGCGTGCCCAAGAATCGCCGGACCCCACGAGCAGACGAGGTCTACGTATTCGTTGCCGTCAGCATCATAAATGTAGGGGCCGGATGCGCGGGTCACAAAAGCGGGTGTGCCGCCCACGGAGTTGAAAGCGCGCACGGGGGAGTTCACCCCGCCGGGAATGACGGAACGGGAGCGTTCAAAAAGCTCTTCGCTGTGCTGGTGTGCCAGGTGATGTTCGGCTGATACGCTCATGGGTAACCTTTCGTGTGTGGGCGCCTGAAAGTCTCTTATCCCATAATAGGCGGTTATCGGTCACCAGGCATCAGCTGCTGCGCGCCTATAGCTAGGGAATCGAAGAGTTGGGCTACCTGAACTTATGGATGTCTTCAGCGCCAATGCGGCCCTCGCCGAGCTCACGGAGAAAGAGGCGTTGGCGTTCGTACTCCTGCAGCAGGTCTTGCTGCTCGGGTGTACCGTCGGCGCTGGCGGGGAAACACGCCAGGGTGTCTTTCCAGTTAATAACGTTCTCAGCACAGTTGGCGAAGTAGGCGGAATCTTTCCCGCCAGCGCGCAGCCCACCCAACATGCTGCTGATTGCCGTGAGCATCTCAAGACAGCCCTGCATCGCCGGTTCGTCAGTGAGCGGGGTGTCTTCATCATCCCAGTCGATCCGGTGCAGGGTTTCTTGGGCGGTTTTTGCGTTAATGGGCGGTGAGCCGTACCAGCATTGCGCAACGATCTTCTCGCACACCCGGTAGTTTTCGGCCGAGCCGGTGAGCAGGGTCAGGTGCTTCTGGATCGCGGGTTCTGCCACCAGGGCGTAGCAGCACCAGGAGGCGAACCGGCGCCGCGCGTCACAATCTAGGGGTTTAAGGAGGTCTTCCACCTGCTGTATATGTGATTCTATGTCCACGCCGTATCCTCTGGTGCATGCCCGCACTGTGCTGCTTCGCTGCGGGCGGTTTTACCTCATCATATAGCGGTAAATATGCTCAAAGAAATCGTGTGAGACCTCATAATGCCCGTACCGCAGCTGCTTAGCATAACTCCGCCATTCGGGGTGCTCGCGTGCCACCTCAATCGGGCACGGATGCGGCGCATCCTGAAACACAACATCACGCCTGAACGGCTCAAAATTTTCGGCCATGCGGAACTGGTAGACTCGGTCGTCCATAATCTGCCCCACAGCGGTAAAAGCCTGAACTTTCTCACCAGAATTCATGCCGGTTTTAGGGCTGTAATACAGAATCCAATCTCCCCGTTTCATGCGTGCCAGCGGTGCCTGTTTGCCGTGGCAAACCTGGCAGAATCCGCCCGCAACACCGAGTAAAACATGATCGCGTGAGGCTACTCCAACCCAGTAGCGCATAAGAACCTCCTAAAACTGTGAAGAGTACCAAGAGTCCGGGGCTCTCACGGTATTGATAAACCCCGGATCCAAGGTTACGTCCTGATGCGGATCTTCAGACCCGATCGTGTACCGTCATCGCGTACCCGTCCGGGTCAGCAAAAATAATGCTCTCACCAAAAGGCCCGGGCGTTGGCTCTTGCAGAATGCGCACGCCAGCTTCCTTGAGCTTCGTAAGAAGGCTCCGCACATCGCTACCGTGCATCCACAGGGCCACACCCAAACCGGGGCGCGAAATCTCGTCAAGGTTTACCCCGGGCAGCGGCTCGCGCACGGCGAAGGGGATGGGATCGGTTGCAAAGACCACAGCATTCGGCGGCGCTTGCGGGGCGCGGCGCAAGCCGAGATAGGTTTCGTAGAACTGCGCGGAACGCTCAAGATCGCGCACCTGCAATGCGATGAAGCTGGGGCCGGTCACCGTCATGATAGTCCTCCTCAAATAGACCATATTTTGTATGTCAGGATACTGACATTAACAGCATATGTCAGAATATTGACATGAGGCAAGAGGAATTTAATCAACTTATTGGATATCGACTCAAAGAAGTGCAATCACTGCTGCGCTCGCGCATGGAAGAGACCTTGCGCCCGCTTGGGATTACCGTTGCGCAATACGTGTGCCTGGAAATTCTAAAATCTACCCCGGGTGCTTCTAATGCCGAGCTGGCGCGGCAGGCTTTCGTCACTCGCCAAACGATGAATACGCTTTTGCGAGGACTTCAAGAACGCGGTTTGATTGAACGCGCTACTCACGCCACTAAAGGCCGAGCCTTACCTACCATGCTCACCCCGCAGGGGGAGCAGATGCTCGCTCAAGCAACCGGGCGCATCCGCGAGATTGAGCAGCAGATGGTGGGAGGGCTTAGTGATACGCAGCGTCAAGAGCTCTGGGATTTGCTCACCGCCTGCATTGAGGGAATAAAGTAGACACCCCGTATCCTGCGCACTGCCAACATGCTGAATATGGTCTGCGGTATTTGGCGCTAAAGCTACAGAGTAGAAATCCGGTGTATACCCTCATAATGGTGCTAACGTTGAAGTGTAGCTTGAAGACAGGAGGTTCGAGCCTTATGCTCGACGTATTCTTGTGGATACTTGTGATTGCCGGTGGCGTAGGCGGTATCGTCGTAACGCACTTGACGTACCTGCTGGTACGCGGGGCGAACGAAAAGAAAAACGCTCCGTTGAGAGTACGGTTTTACTCTTGGGGTACGGTTGCGCTGTTCGAGGTACTCATTGGCGTTGTTGTAGCTGGTGTATCTAGTGGTTTCATAGCGATCTCAAGCTCCTTAAAGAAGTCAGATCCTCTCTGGACGGTTCTGCCGTACGTGTTTCTTGTGATGTTTTTTAGCGCTTTTGCCGTGTCTATATGGCGTATGACCGTCCCTTACTATGAGTTCACCCCTTCCGCTCTTATTGTGCGCACCACAGGATCGGGTGTTCGCTCACTTGAGCTGTCACAGATTAGCGGATACCAGTATTACCCGTACCGCGCTAATAGAGACGGCGGCGGCAGCGACTACCTGGAAATATATGATGCTAAGGGCAGTGTATTCTATAAGATTTCCGTTTTGCGTCAAAACGCTCCTAACATTCTGGGCGCCCGCATCGTGTTTCGTGCTCAGCATGGGCGCTGGGCCCGTGAGGATGACCCGCGTGATCAGCAGATTCTCGCTCAACTGACGCACCGAGAAACAGTTAAATATCTGATGCAGCACATGGTGCGTGACGATTTTCTAACACTTAAGGGTGCATAGCCCCGAAGCTATGACCGTGTGAAGGCAACAGACAGTTATACAACTTTCTTCAGAGAGGGCGGGAAGAACTTTGCTGGAAGCATTAGGACACTATAACTATTTGGGTACAGGTATTCTTACAGCCATTATCGTGCTGCACTTTGTGTACCTTCTAATCCGTAACCAGCGTGAGAAGACTACAGCACCGTGGCGGGCACGCACACCCTTGTGGCTGTGCGCCATTATCGAAGTGGTACTTTTGGTCTTCGGCAGCTTCATTGTGGGGGTGGGCCTGATGATAATGGACCCCACTAAGAGGATCGGCACCGGGGTAACCATGATAGGTTTTATCCCCATAGGCTTTGTGGCTTTAGTTACACTGATTGTGCTATGGGCGCTGACCATCCCTTACCACGAAATAACCTCTAACGCGGTGGTGGTGCGTAATTTCTTTGGGTTCAAACGATCACTTGAACTTTCCGAGATCGGCGGGTACCTATACACCCGTACTCTGCGTAGCAGCCACTCAGATAATGGCACCACCCGCTATCGCCTTGAGGATTACCTTGAGATACAGACCAAAGAAGGTAAGAGGTTTATGAGGGTACGCATCTACCGTTCCCCAACCAAGAATTACTTGGGTCCCCTGATGATGGTGCGTGCTGAGGAAGGGCGCTGGCTTGACGTGAAGAACCCCATGGACCGGCAGCTGATGAAGCATATGACGCGCCGAGGAACCCTCGAATACCTGCTGGAAAACAGCTACCGTGGCGATTTTTAAGGCGGCACGCACAGGAACGGGTGCGTTCTGATTCGCCGGTGCACATGCGTTAAACGAGAAGGGGATAGGGAGCATGAGTGTTCTATTGAGTTATGCGGTAGTGGGTGTAATACCCATTTTTGTGGCGCTGCACCTGAGCTATGTGCGTCGGCGGGCTGCCCAAGAGAAGACGCAGACACCACGGCGGGGCCGGTATCCGATGTGGGTTTTCGTGGCCTTCGACGTGGTCGGCGGGGTTATCTGCTGCGCTGTGGCTGTTACCGGGGCGGTGCTTATATCGTCTTCTGCGGGCTCACGCCAGATAATGATGCTGATTCTGTGGGGCGGCGGCACCTGCCTGGTTCTTCTGGCGTACGCTTTGGGGGTTTGGGGTATCACGGTCACATACGTTGAGATGCTCCCCGATGCTTTGGCGGCTCGCGGTTTTTTGGGCGGTACCCGTATCATCGCTTTTGAGCAGATCGGCGGCTATATTTACGACCCCATGTACCGTGATGTGGTAAGCGTAGAGGAAGACCGAAGGAATCTGCACATGAGGCGGTGGCACAGCTACAGTGTTGTACACCGGGATAAGCTGCAGGTTATGGATAAGGAAGGCAACGTGGCGTTTGCAACCCGGGTGGCGGGGACACCGCTGCCGCACTATGCCGGGCAGTGCATTATGTTTCAGGGGTGCAGGGCCGGTGGCCGCAGCCGGGTGCCGATGACGATGAGCGGCTGCTGAGTGATTACACGAAGGATAGGGTCGCCGGGTATCTGCACGCCCACCGGTGGCGCACCGACCTGTAGCCCCCCACACAATCAATCCATAAAATATATGTGCCGCGCCCCCCACCTGAGGGGGTGCGGCACATATGTATAGGTTCAGTCTGAACGGTGGCTTTTAGAGGGTCAGATCACTTCCTTTAGAGTTCTCGATCAGGTACTGTTTGCTGGATCCGTCAGCTATCGTATTCACGAGAATCTGCTGGTCATGCGGGTTAGTGGGGCTGGGCCAGCGCCCATAATATAGCCGGAACGCTATCGCTGCGATGGTGCGCTCACCCCGGTAGTAGTTCGGCTGGAACGCGATACGCCTATTATCGGTGGTTTTGAGGGAGAGCCACCCACCAAGCTTCCCCCTGCTCATTGTCAGCTGGGTGTTCCCGGGATTGTACGAGAAGGAATCGATCTCATTAAAGTGGATGCGCACGGGTACCCCCACCCACAGGCGCTGCTCAACATAGTCGACACCGGTTTGAATGTACACGTTTTTCCAGGCCAGCAGGATAATGCCGCCCATAATAAAGAACAACAGCGCGAACAGGGCGGCTATAATCAGTTGACCGATGGACGAAAGATAAGCAGGGACAGCGAACGCCATAAGCAGCAGCCCCAGAAAAATACCGGCGAACCCCAGCAGCGAATGTATCCAGTACATGCGCACCCGCACCGTACCGTCCGGGGTAGTGGGTGCCTGCGCGGCATGCCGAACCAGTATGGGGTGTAAGAAAGCGCGAATAAAATATAAATTCATGGGTTTAGTGTATTCCTGAACCTGAAGGATTCACTGGGAGAACCCTGAAAGCACCCTGCCTAAAGGTATGGCCGCCCCGAATGAAAGCATCCGCAGAGGGAGAGAAGAGGGGAGAATAGTCATAAAAAGTAAACGAAACGGCAGGCCATGAATATTGCGGTTAAAAGCACGACAGAGCAGCGCGCAGGTTACGTTTTTGCGAGCCTCACCGTTCATCTGGCGGGAATGACTCTTGGCGATAAGAACGCTGAAGACCTATGCGGTACGGTAACAGCGGGGTTGCAGACGGTCACCCATAATATTCGCGGCCTCATCCGCGACCCCCACGCCACACTGCGCTGGGAGCAGGCGAAGAAACACCCCCTGGAGGAGTACACCGGCACAGTTCACGACCTGTTGCCAAGAGGAACCAACATATTCGACGGCGATACTCTGCTTGTCTTCCGTGACGGCACCACATTCACAGCCCTGTGCGAGCCTTACAATCATCCGGCGCAGGTTCTTTCTCACTTCCCGCTGGAAACATATGTGGAACGCATAATAGAGGCGGAACGAGCTCTCAGCAGCAGGTAGCACAGCCACACTACCCGGTAAAAACACGGACCCGTGGTTCCCAGAAAAAATACTCCAACCATGCGGAAGACTCTGCACTGAAACCCTTGAGCACCAGGGTGCTGTCGCGGGTGTAGCACTCTAAAATATTCTCAAAAGCTTCCATAGTGTCCTCCGGGATGTTCCGAATAGTGGGGGAGACGTATGGGTGGGCACTGGTGCACCCCGCTACGTAGCAACAATACATTCCCCTATTTTTCTTGGGCCATCCAAAAAGTCAAATTTAAAACCATCTGCCAGTAAATAATGCGGTGCAGTATCAGCTAAAAAATAAACTTCATCAGCGATACACTCGTATCCTTGCTCTATTGGTGGAGTACTGAACTCCAACACTATAGACCAGATTTGGTCTGGTAAATAGAGTTGTGTATATAAAATATTTCTTGAAGAAAGTTTTCTATACACGCCATCAATAATTTTTTTATCCCAAAAAACAAGACACATCATTACACCATTGTAACCCAACATGCCATTACGGCCTGAAATATCTTTACCACTGTACCACCAGGCCCATCACCACACAATTCACCGCCTTACTAATATCGCTCAACAGTATTTTGACCCGAAACACTCAGAACACCCTACGCCCTCACTAGTAGACACGCGATCCCACTCGCTTGCAGAGTAAGGGGCTGTTGCTTTATAGTGCGTGTGCAGGGTGAAGTGCGCCCCCTCTATAAAGAGCCTTTTGACTGGAGCAAACACTATGAGTACTAGAATGCAAAATTTAATAGAAAACATGGGAGGAGTCGTAAGGGTTGAAGAAAAACCCTTTGCCCCTTTGTCACGAGAAATAATGTCAAAATATCTAGATGTCGATAAGAAAGAGTTTTCTGATTATTTAGACTATTTGACATGTTTCGGAGGAGAAACATATCTGAATGAAGTATTCTACAAGTTAACTATGTATAACGATGGGCTGCCAATTTATTGTTATCCCAGTGAATCACCAGTAGAAAATGTTGTAATAAAAAATGGAGAATTTGGTTGTTTTTACGGAGAAGGATCTTCATGTCAAACTGGTTATTCATTGAGCAATGCTATAAAAAGAATGGAAAATAGGATTCCTGTGAATTTTTTACCTATCGCTGAAAATAACTACGGAGATAGGATATGCCTGTGCGTAGAAGGCGAAAGAATAGGGAAAATTTATTACTGGTACCATGGAAACGAATGGGATGAAGAAGATTACTGTGACGATTTTGGGGAAACCATGCCCGAAGAAGTAAAAATGCAAAACATGTATTTAATCGGGGAAAATTTGTATGACTGCTTTAAACGCATGGTTTTAGTAGAAGAATAATTGCTACGTTAAATTGGAGCTAGATATGGATCCTCAAGAATTAACTAATGAAGTTCTATTAGAAAGTATTTTGGAATGTACTCATTTTGTGTCACAGGAAATTCCTAATTTATTCAAATCTGTAAAAGAATCTTTGCCTCACAGCGACAAAATATTCTTTATGAATTTTGTCGAAGACGAAAATGGAGAAGATGAATATTATGGGTACATTTATGATAAAACAAATACAGCAATATATGAGTATTATTTTCAAGATAGTAAGTCATTGAAAAACAGGAAATTGTCTCTTGTTGAAAAAGATATTAGTAAGCTAACCGTAAAAGACATTCTTGGGTTGCCTGTAGTACATTTATTGTAGTTACAATTAGCATTGTAAAATACAGCTAATTTACTCATCATCGCCCCCACCGACCTTGCGCCTATGAGAGCTGGGAGATGTTTTGCCTCCTACCGCATGTGCTGGTTCATATTTAGCTTCTTCAGCACCTGTGTGTCGTGGTCAATTAGCCAGTTCTTATCAAACAGCAGCCGCACAAACGCCAGCCCCAGCCCCAAGGCCAAAAACGTCAGAAACGACTGGGCAAAACCACCCATCGCCGCATACAAGTCACCGGAAGACATATGCGACATTGCCAGGTAGAACGGCACACCCGGAACCATCGTCACCACCGCAGGCACCGACAGCGAAATCCGAGAATACTGCCGCCCGTGCAGCGGCGCCACAAGCTCCGCCATAATACCCACCGCGAACACCGCCAAGGTGGCCGCCATATGGGAGGTCCAGCCCGCCTCAACCAGCCAAATACGCGCAGGGTTCGCCACTGCTGCGATCACCCCGCCCCACACGCACGCCACCGGGGACGCCGCGAACAGCATCGCGAACCCCGCCGCAGCAACCCCCGAAGAAACCACCTGCAACAGCAGGTACAAACCAGCCGGGATGTCTGGCCGGGCGTTCTGCGCCAACGGCAGATGAAACAGGGAAGCCAGCACCCACACGGCAAACGATGCGCTCACCAGAAGCACCGTCACATACATAAGCCGAGACATACCCGCCAGAAGGTCCATACGCGAAATATCCAGCATACCCGTGACCATCGGGAACCCCGGCACCAGGAACAGGATCGACGAAATGAACCCCACCATGTGTTCAGAACCGATCAGCTGCAGCCCCGTCAGCAGATTAATCAGCCCAATATAGGCGCCCGCCGACAGGAACCCGCACGCCATCCAGATCGCCATATGGCTCACCCCGCGCTTCATGAGGGTGGAACGCAAAAACTGCCCCAACCCGGCGGCAATAAAAACCGCCGAACACTCAATCAGCCCGCCACGGTTCAAAAACGCGAACCCCGCGCACGCCACCGCCGAAGCCAGGGCAAGCATCCACCGTTTATACAGGTGCGGCATCGAATCAATGCGTTCCAGTTCGGCATTCGCTTCCTGTGGGGTGATCCGCTCCGGCAGTTCAGAAATGAAATTGCCCAGCAAATCAATCTTGTGCGAGTTAATGCCCATCGTGCGCTGCTCGGCCACCTCGGTGCGAAAATTCCCGTTCCCGTAGGCGGTGGTGGCGATCTCAGTGAACGTCACCTGGGCGTGGTGCTCATCCAGGCCCACCGCCTTCGCCAAGCGCGCCATTGACGCCTTAATACGGTAGGCACTCGCCCCCGACTTCATGA
Source organism: Rothia sp. HSID18067 (assembly GCF_003989445.1). Taxonomy (NCBI): domain Bacteria; kingdom Bacillati; phylum Actinomycetota; class Actinomycetes; order Micrococcales; family Micrococcaceae; genus Rothia; species Rothia sp. HSID18067. Next base: position 190,427 of record NZ_RBMF01000001.1, read on the forward strand.
GGATACGACCCAGCCGCAGCACCACCTGCGACTGCGCCACAATGAACTTATGCTGTTCCCTGGACGACCCTAAATAGATGCTGTACGTGTTGGTATCGGTATACGCCTTATTGTTGTGCTGTTCCATCTGAAGCCTTCAACCAGTGAATCTGCGGGGTGGGGTACGGGTATAAAACCCGGCCTCTTTAGCATAGGTCAAAGAGGCTGCGGCAGGTAGCGATACACCCCGCCGCCGCACGTAATACGCCTTACGTTGACTTACCGGGCGGCCCCGCAGCAGCCAGGGCTACCGGCGCACCGGCCACCGGTCGTCAATCACCTCGTTCTCCTTACCCGGTTTTGTGCGCAGCCACGCCTGAAAATCGGCGGCCTGCTGCGCCGCCCACTGCACCTGCTGCTCGTGCAGGGCAGCGGCATCCACATCAAGCACCGCAGGGAACCTCTCAGCGAGTTTCACCAGCAGCCGTTCGGCGGCTAAGGCATCGTCCTTGGAAGTGTGCGCATTATCCAGCTGCACCTTGTGCTCCACGGCCAGCGTCTCCAGCTTACGGTTGCCTCGTTTCCGCGGAATAACGTGCTTATGAATAATGTACGGGTCAAGGATGCACCCGCCGGGCAGCTCCCCGTTGGCGATACTGTACCGTTTCATCTCATGGTGCAGAACCGAGAAATCGTAGGCGGCATTAAACGCGATCACCGGAACCCCGTCAAGGAATAACGAGCCGATAGCCCCCGCCAGCTCCCACACCACCTGCTGCGCTGGCTGCCCGTGCGCCCGCGCATACTCCGTAGTGACCCCGTGCACCGCCGCAGCAGCCTCAGGGATTTCAACCCCCGGGTCAGCCAGCCACTCCCCGGCACGGCGCACCGAGCCGTCAGGGTTCAATAACAGTAACGATGCGGTCACAATGCGCGCGGTCTCAACATCCACGCCCGTGGTCTCAAGGTCGAAAGTGGCTCGGGGGCCGTGTATCCAGCTCATAAATTCGACTATACGTGAGTTTTTGCACCGCCGCGGCCCGGACCGTCACCCTCTGACATATAACGCAACAGCCGCCCCAGCTGGCAGATAGACTTGAACCATGACCGCAAAACTCATCACCGGGGCACCCGGAACCGGCAAGACCGAGCGTATTATCGCAGCCGCCGCCGAATTCATTGCCAATGGGGGAGACCCGGCGCGGCTACTGGTGCTTGCCCCCACCCGTACCGGCGCAACCCGCATCCGTGACGGGTTGGCGCGCCGTATCACCACGAGCATGTCTACCGCCCCCACCCGTGCGTGGGCGGCCTACGCCTTCGACCTGCTCCGCCGTGCCCACACCCTGGGGAGTCTGCCCGGGGTGCAGTACAGCCCCAAACTGCTGTCGGGGCCCGAGCAGGATGTGATGATTGGCGAGATCCTGGGCGGTCACCGTGAAGGCGCGGGTGCGGGGGTGCGCTGGCCCGCAGACCTGCAAGAGGCCCTAGGTACACGCGGTTTCAGGCACGAAATACGCGACTTTTTTGACCGTATGGCCGAGTACGATGTGAGCGTTGAGAGGGTTCAGGAGCTCGCCGAACAGCTGAACAGGCCCGCCTGGCAGTCGGTTGCAGCCCTGCACACCGAATACCGGCAGATCCGCCGTCTGCGCGCCCCGCACGCCTACGACCCGGCGGCGCTCATCCACGAAGCCTGCAACTTTCTGTTCGCAAACCCCGACTGGCTAAGTGCCGAACGGGAACGGTTCGACCTGATCCTTATTGATGATGTGCAGGAGCTCAGCCCCGCCACCTACCGGCTGCTGAATATTCTGTGCGCCCAGAACCCGCAGGCGGCCCTGAACTCGTACCGGGGGCAGGCGCGTGAGGAAGTGGCTGCTGCGCTCACCGCAGGAACCGGGCAGAACCTCACGCGGCGCATATTGATGACCTGCTGCACCGAGACCGTGGTGCAGGGTTTCCGCGGGGCACGGCCGGATTTAGCAAGGACACTTGGAGAGTCATTCCCCGCGTTAGAGACGGAATACTTAAACACCTCGTACCGGATGGGTCCCGGTATTGCCGCCGCGTGGGGTGAGCTGGCCCGCCGCCTGCCCGTTATCACCGGGGCTAAAACCGTGCGTGAGCTGCGTGCCCCCGCCGCCGAGGCACAAGAACAGGCGCTATTGCAGCTCAGCGACGAAGGTGACCTGCTCGACCCGCGCCGCTACAGCACACCACCTGAAGGGGTCTTCGGGTACATGCTCCTCTCCCCGCAGGATGAGGTGAACCAGGTGGCGCAGCTGCTGCTTGAGGACTACCTGTACCGGGGTGCCGCCTACGCGCGGTCAGCGATTGTGGTGCGTGATGGCTCCCGGGTGGCCAATATCCGCCGGGTACTAGCGGCCTCGGGTATTCCCACCGTCACCGGTGCGGCGCTCACACCGGTGCGTGACGAACCGGCGGTACGGCCGTTTCTGGATGCGCTTTCCCTGCTCATGTACGCCCGTGAACGCGGCGCCGAACAACTGCATTTGCCGGATAATTATGCGTCACCCTCCGGGGCGGAAACCTTACCGGACGGGGACGAACCGCTCACCGCAGAGACAATTGCCAACGCCTCCCACACCACGGCAGAAGAGGACGAGGCCAAACTCGCCCGGCGAAGCCTTGAAGATGTGCTGGCCGAAGAAAACCGCACGAACCCCGCCTCCGGTGCGCACAACGCTATCACCCTGCTCACCTCCCGGCTGGGGGGCGCCTCCAGCATGGATGTGCGCCGCCTGCGCCAGCAGCTGCGCGCCGCCGAACTGCGTGCCGGTGGGCGCCGCTCCAGCGACGACCTGCTCTTAGGGGCGCTGCTGAACCCCGAAGCTCTGCCGGACTACGGGGTGGGCACCGCTATCCGCCGCGTCTCCCGGGTGCTCACGGCGGGCCAGCAGGCGCTCAACGCCCCGGGCGCTAACGCCGAGACCGTGCTGTGGGCCCTGTGGCAGGCCAGCGGGCTAGAAAAAACCTGGGTGAACAGCAGCGCCGCAACCGGGCCCGAAGCCGAGCGGGCGCACCGCAACCTTGACGCCATGATCGGGCTTTTCGAGGCCGCCACCCGGTTCGTGGACCAGATGCCCGGCTCATCCGCAGAACAGTTCCTTGACTACATTGACGCCCAAGACCTCCCCATGGACACCCTCGCTGCCCGCGGGAAACGCTACGACGCCGTGGAAATCCTCACCCCGGCCCTCGCCGCCGGGCGGCAGTGGGACACCGTGTACGTGTGCGGTATCCAAGAAGGAACCTGGCCTAATACGAAAGTGCGCGGCTCGCTCCTGAACACCGGCGAGCTAAGCGACATCTGCGAAATGGGGGTTGAGGCGGCGCAGAAAGTGCGGATGGCGGATCGCATCCGGGCTGTGCGCCACGACGAGCTGCGCATGTTCGCCACGGCCATTAGCCGCGCCCGTAAGCGCCTCGTGCTGACCGCCGTCTCATCCACCGATGAGGCGCCCAGCGAATTCTTCGACATCCTGGTACCCGAAGTGCGTGCCGGGGAGGTGACCCGGGTGCGGCGCCCCATGACCCTGCGCGCGCTCGTGGCTCAGCTGCGCCGCAACGCCACCGTTGAAGAGCACAACCCGGCGCTTGCGCACGCGGCCGCCGCCCAGCTGCACCGCCTCGCCGACGCGCAGGTGCGCGGCGCCCACCCGCGCCAGTGGTGGGGGCTGCTGCCGCTGTCAACTCAGGAGCCAGCGTTCACGCCGCGACGGCGGCAAGGGCAAGAACCCGAGAAGCTGACGGTTCCCATCTCACCATCACGTCTTGAGACGATCCACAAGTCGCCGCTTGACTGGTTCGTGGCGGCCGCCCGGGCCGAGGCGCAAACAGACACATCACGGTCGCTGGGCACGCTCATCCACGCTATCGCCGAGGAGTACCCCGCCGCTGACTATGCGACACTCAGTGCCGTCCTTCAGGAGCGCCTGACCACCCTGGCGCTGCCCGAGACGTGGGAGGGGGAGGAAACCCGCCGCCGCGCCGAGAAAATGATTCAGAAACTGGCCGTGTATTTTAAGGAAATTATGCCCGGAGACGGGCGCACCCTGGTGGGGGTTGAGGGCGCTTTTAAAGTGCGTGTTCCCGGGGAGAAGCTCGACGCCCAAATTTCGGGGCGGGTAGACCGGCTGGAGGTCACCGAGGACGGGCGGTACATGATCGTTGACCTAAAAACCGGGCGCACCAAACCCGCAAAAGCCGATATTGCCCAGCACGCCCAGCTGGCCGCCTACCAGGTTGCGGTTGAGGCCGGGGCAGGGGACACGATGAGCCGCGAACTGGGAACGGAACCGGCCGCACACCCCGGCGGTGCACCCGGTGGCAGCGACGATAACGTGTACCGTGCCATGGGGCACCGTTCGGCTGGGGCAGCACTCGTACAGCTGGGCGACGGCACCGCCCCAACCGCCAAGAACCGCCCGCAAGAACAGCCCCCACTTGACCCTGACTCCGACGAGTGGGCTGTTGAGCTGATCCGGTGCGCCGCCGAGCTGATTGCCGGGGCCCTCATACAGGCGCGGCACCGCCCGGGCGAGAAATGCAGGCTACCCGAAATCTGCCCGCTGTGCCCGCAGGGCAGGCAGGTCACGCAGGGATAGGTAGGGCGCGTACCAAGTGAGAGAACAGAGCATGAACAATAACCACACCGAAACCCACACGCCCGCAGATACGCTGCAGGGTGATGAGCACCTGCCGGGGGTCGGGCAGGGTACCGCCGGGGAGCCTTCCCACGGGGGCAGGCGCATCCTCAGCGCCCGTGAGATCGCGCGGGAACTGGGGCTAAACCCGCCCACCGATGAGCAGATCCGCATTATTGAATCCCCACTGCAGGCGCGTCTGGTGATTGCCGGCGCGGGATCCGGTAAGACCGCCACCATGGTGGACCGGGTGGTGTGGCTGGTGGCCAACGGGTTTGTGCGCGCCGATGAAGTGCTGGGGGTGACCTTCACCCGCAAGGCCGCAGGTGAGCTGCGTGAGCGTATGCGGACTCGCCTGAACATTCTGCGTGAGCGAAAGCTCATAGACCTCACCGAGCAGGAGCTGCTGGAGGGAGCATCAGAACCCACGGTATCCACCTACCATTCGTACGCGAATACGCTGGTGAAAGACTACGGGCTGCGCCTGGGTATTGAGCAGGATGCGCAGATGTTGGGGGACGCGCAGGCGTGGCAGCTGGTAGCGCAGATAGTGCAGTATTGGGACGGCGAGCTTCCGCAGGGGGGTAAAGGCGAGGCGGCGTCAAAGACTTATCTGGTGAAGCAGGTGCTGAAATTAGCTGGCGAGTGCGCTGAGCATCTGGTGGCCCCGCAGACAGTGATCGAGTTCTGCACCGCCCAGATTGCCGCATACGAGTCGTTGAGCACCCCCGGGCCGCGAAAAGCCGCGAACGACACTCTGCGCCAGTTGCAGACAAAGATTATTTTGGCGCGCATGGTGCAGCGGTACGCGCGGGTGAAGGCACGCATGCAGGTGCTTGATTACGGGGATCTGATTGCTTTAGCGGCCCGTATCGCCCGGGACGTTCCCCAAGCGGTGCAGCTGGAGAGGGAACGGTATAAGGTGGTGCTTCTGGACGAGTTTCAGGATACCTCCCACGCCCAGCTACAGCTTTTCTCAGATTTATTCGGCACACGTGCTGCTGAGGGGGAACACCCAGGGTATGGGGAGCATCCGGTGATGGCGGTGGGCGACCCTAAACAGTCAATTTATGGGTTCCGCGGCGCATCTGACGGCCAGCTGTTCAGTTTTTACCGGTATTTCCCCACCGCCGATGAGACGCCCCTGTATTTGACCGTTGCGTGGCGTAACGATACGGCGATTCTGGATGCCGCGAACCTCATCGCTGAGCCCCTTAAAACTATGCCGGGGTGGGTGCGGGCGTCTCAGCCGCCTAAGGTACCGGATTTGCGGCCGCGTTCGGTCATTACCCGCCCCGATGAGTCTGGTGAGGCGGCGATGCGCGGTTCGGTGCAGCTGGCCCGGTACGCCACCGACGCTGATGAGGCGCGCGGTATTGCCGAAAAAATAGCCGCTGAACGTGCCCGGTTCCGGGATAACCCCACAGGCATGCCCACCATGGCGGTGCTGACCCGCACCCGCAGCCAGATGGAACCGATCCGGCAGGCGTGTGAGGCACTGGGGGTGCCCGCACAGGTGGTTGGCTTGGGCGGGCTTCTGGAACGCCCCGAGGTGATTGATATGGTGGCGATGCTTCGCGTGCTGGCTGACCCTAACCGGTCGGATGCGCTGGTGCGTCTGCTGGCCGGGGCACGGTGGCGGCTGGGTACCGCAGACTTGTTAGCGTTGGGGGAGTGGTCGAATGAGCTCACCCGTGTCCGGGAGCGCGGGTACGTGAGCGGGGCCGATGCCCAGCAGCCGGGGCAGGAGGTCTCCGGCACTTCTGATGAGCAGCTGCGCCGGGCGCAGCAGAGCTTTGAGCAGGCCCGTAAGTTCGCTGTGGAAGACCTCAGCGAGTACGGGTCGTTGATTGAGGCGATAGAGCACCTGCCGGAGGCTAACGAGCAGGGGCACCCGATCTACCCGCCGGATTATTCACCGCACCGCCGCCGTCTGAGTGCTGAGGGGCTGGCGCGTCTGCGGGCGTTTGCGGCTGAGCTGGAGTATTTGCGGCAGTTCACCACTGAGGATTTGGGGACTCTGCTGTACGAGATTGAGCGGGTCATGCTGCTCGACATTGAGCTGGCATCCCACGAAGGCTCGGATAGTTATACATCCCGGGTGCATCTTGATGCTTTTCACGATGTGGCCGCCAACTACGCGGCGACTTCCCCGCGTATTAACGCCATGATCTATGCCGGGGCGGATGGTACCGCCGCCGAGGAGGACGCCCCCACCGCCCGCCGGTTTGTGTTATCTGCCAGCGGCATCAGCTATCTTACGGGGTTCTTGGCGTGGCTTGAGGAGGCGGCTGAGCACGAGAACGGCCTGGCCCCGGCCGTGGAAGAGCCGCGGCAGGATGCGGTTCAGATTCTTACGATGCACGCCTCAAAGGGGCTGGAGTGGGATCAGGTGTACCTGCCGCGCCTGAGCGATGCGCGCGCCGAGCGTCACCGCATGTGGCAGCGTCTTGAACCGGGTGTTTTGCCGTGGCCGCTGCGTGGCGATAAGGATTATCTGCCGCCGGCGTTGGAGCGCCCCGAAGAAATCACGGCCTTGGAAACCTTTAGTGAGCTGAACCTGGCGGTCGAAGAGGGCGAAGACATGGTGCATGATTATGCGGGTGCTGAGGCGCGCCGCCTGATTTATGTTGCCATGACTCGCGCCCGGTCCCTGCTGTACATTACCACCTGCCGGTGGACGGGGGCCCATGTTAAGCCGGTGAAAACAAGCACCTACTGGAATGAGCTGGTGCAGTTCTCCCAGGGGGACGCGCAGCCCCCCTATGAGGGGATTCAGCATGCGCCGTGGCTGTACCCCGGGTACTTGGGGACGGGGTACTATGTCCCGTCGGCTGCCCGCGAGACGGACCCCAGTATTGATGCGGTGTTCGGGCGTGAAATCAGGGATTGGGGGTACACGGTTCCGCAGGGGGCGGTGCTGCTCAACGGCACCCCGGTGCCTTCTGTCGCCCCCGTTGCTGACCCGCAGGATGGCCCCGCGCGGGATGCGGCCACGGCCAGCACCTGCGTGAACGTTGCCCGTGCCCTCTCAGCGGATGGGGCGGATCCCATTGAGAATGCGCGTATTCTGCGGCTGCCGCCGGTGCACCGGGTGTACCGTGCGGCGCACCCCGATGCTGATGTCACCGCCGAGTTCGCGGCGCTTGACCGTGATATCCCGGGCGGCGGTGAGGGCGGGGCACCGGCACGGTCAAAGAGTACAACCGCCGATGCCGAGTTCGTGTTCGCCCGTGAGGAGCTGATGAAAATTTCGGCGCATCAGCGTCCGGCGCGTTCGGGGGTGCGCCCGCAGATTGTGCAGCGCCTGCTCACCCCGGCCGCTTGGGCGGATCAGAACCCCCAGCAGGGGAGCGTGCTGACGGCCTTGTGGCCTTTCGATCCTCTGGATGGGCCCGCCGTGTGGCGCTGGGAATCTGATGAGGCTCTCACCGAGGGGATGCGCGCACAGCTGCGCTACGGGGCGCAGTCGGACGATGCGCACCCTGCGGAGCCTTCGGAACAGCAGCAAGGCCCTGCCGTGAACCGCCCCCAGCAGGTGAGCGTCCCCGGTGACCGCCGTGCTCGGGTGGAGCGTGCCGCCCTGAACGTGGCCCGCGGCGGTATTGAGCTTGCCCCGGGTGCTAACGCCCCACAGGCCGATGCTCACACCCGGCAGGAAATTCAATATTGGGAGCAGGAGGTTGAGCTGCTGCTGGCGTTGGCACGGCGCGCGGTCACTCCCGCCGCCCCGTCGAAACCGGAGCACCTGTCGGCCTCCGAGCTGATGTCACTGGCCGAGAACCCGCAGCAGGCGCGGGCGCGGATGGTGCGCCCGGTGCCGGTTCAGCCTTCAGCGGCGGCGCGCGCCGGAACGTTCTTCCACGAGTGGGTTGAGAACCATTTCGGAGCCGACCCCATGCTGGACCTTGACGACGAACTCTACACCGACGACGAGACTGACACCACCCTCAGCCTTGATGCGCTGCGTAAGACGTTCCTGGCGAGTGAGTGGGCGAACCGCACCATCTGGCGGGCCGAATACCCGGTTGAGACGCATGTGGCCGGGGTGAGTGTGCGCGGACGTATTGATGCGGTGTTCCGCACGGTTGAGCGCACCGAGCAGGGGCAGCGGGAACGCTGGGAGCTGGTGGATTGGAAGACCGGCCGTAAACCCACCGCCAAGCAGATGCGGTATAAGCGCATCCAGCTGGCGCTGTACCGGCTGGCGTTTGCCAAGATTCAGGGCGTTGACCCTGCGGATGTGCGGGCGGCGTTCTACTATGTTGGGTCTGACCAGACGGTGTGGGATTCCGATATTGCGGGCGGGCTGCAGTCTGAGGCGCAGCTGGAGCGCATCATTACCCGCTGGGATTGGGAGCCTTAGCCGACTCAGCGCCCGCGCGAGACGCCGGGGCTATTCCAGCCCTTCGGCCCGCTCCGGCAGCGGCTGGTTCTGCCCGAGCATTTCCCCGGAGTCACGCAGGTTCTCGCAGACCGCCTGCAGCATCTGCTCACCGTGGGCGATCATTTGCGCGTCCCCGTATTCCACAGCGTGGGTGAGCCACTGGGCTAGAGCGAACTCGGCGTAGAATTCGGCGCGTTCTACCAGGTGCTGGTCGGGCATCTGCGGCATCTGTGAGGAGTAGACCCGCACCACTTCATCTGTGAAGGCGGTGTCGGAGCAGGCAAAAAGCCAGGAGAGGTCTTGGGCGGGGTCGCCCACATGCACTTCTGACCAGCCGCTCACTTCGGCCACCGTACCGTTGTGGATGCTGATGGTTTCGGTGCCGAGCTTACCGTGCACCACGCGGGTACGGAAGTCCCAAATAGGCCCGGGCTCTAGGAAAGCACGCCAGTGCGCCACCAGTTCGGCCGGTACTTTGCGGGTGGAGGCTGCCCTGTCCAGTTCGGAGAGTTTACGCCTGCGCAGGTTCTGGGAGGAGTAGACGGGCAGGTCTGATTCGATCATGATATCTTCAGGCATCACGTGCAGTGTGGCGATGAGCCTGCCCAGGTCGGTGGCGAGGGTGCTGTTGTTGGCACGGTTAATACGAGCTAGTTCTTCAAGGTCGCGGTGGGTGCCGGGAACGTAGGTGTACACGAATACGCTCATACCGTTGTACGGTACGGTTCCGGCGATGGTGGGTACGGTAAACGGCAGGCGGGCGCGCAGCCCGTGGGTGAAGGAACGGAGCACCTGATGCTCTGCTTCTAGGCGCATACTGGCGTCGTGGTTGCGGGGTGCGCGCACACGCCAGTTGCGGTCGGCGGAGTCTGTGATGATCGCCGTGTCGTATTCTGCGGATTCTTCGGGGGCAGCCGCGGTGGCGACAGGGTAAATACCCGGCACGCCCGCCGAAACGATGGCCGCTAACTGAAGAGGAGATAAAGTCACTCTTTAAGGTTACCTAATATCGGGACGAATACGGTATCTGCGTGGGGCGCGCCCCGTGTTCTTGGGGTTTGCGCTTCGCCGCGAGCGAGTCGGCAGCGGGTTTCTAACCGGTCGTACTGTGCGCGGGATACAATGGGGAACCGTGGATGTTTCGTGTCCGCGCGGCGGGTATTTCGGCTGCGGGGCACGCACCGTAACTACTTTCGTGCTGGCGCACCCGGTGTGGGCGATAAAGGAGAAGGGGCACCTGTATGGGCGGGGGAAAAAGCAGAGGGGGCTCACGCGGCTCGTCATCAGGTGGTGCGCAAACCCCCTCCATGTTTGATGTGCCGTCACCCTCTCGCCGTACCGCTGGGGTGCCCGGCCCCGTTCGGGGTGCTGGCGCTGCAGCGGGTGAGGCGCCCCGCCCCGCCCCGGCCGAGCAGGGGTCCCCTTCAGCTCCCGCTATGCTCTCAGCCGAGGATATTCTTACCGGTTTGGACGCGGATCAGCGGCGTGTGGTGACGGAGCTTGACGGCCCGATGCGCGTGCTGGCGGGCGCCGGTACGGGCAAGACCCGCGCCATCACGCACCGTATCGCCTACGGTATCGCTATTGGCCGGTACGTGCCGCAGCGGGTGATGGCTTTGACGTTTACCACGCGCGCCGCTGAAGAGATGCGTCTGCGTTTGCGGTCTTTGGGGGCGGCGGGTGTGCAGACCCGCACTTTCCATTCGGCGGCTTTGCGGCAGCTGCGGTATTTCTGGCCGCAGGCGGTGGGGGGAACCTTCCCACAGATTGTGGGTCATAAGGCCCCGCTGCTGACCGAGGCGGCAAACCGGTTGCGTATCACCACTGACCGGGCGCTGCTGCGCGATATTGCCGCCGAAATTGAGTGGGCGAAAGTTTCGATGCTCACCCCCGATACGCTTGCGGCGCGACTGGGGGAGCGGGCCCTGCCAGCTGAACTCATGGCACAGAATATGGTGCGGCTATTTCGCGCCTACGAAGAGCTCAAAGACGAACGGAACGTGATCGACTTTGAGGATATTCTGCTGCTGACCGTGGGCATCATTGAGGAGGATGAGGCGCTGGCGGCGACTATCCGCCAACAGTACCGTCACTTTGTGGTGGATGAGTATCAGGACGTTTCACCGCTTCAGCAGCGCCTGCTGGATGCGTGGCTGGGCGAACGCACCGATATTTGTGTGGTGGGGGATGCCTCCCAGACCATTTATTCGTTCACGGGCGCCACGAGCCGCCACCTGCTGGAGTTCCCGCGCCGCTACCGGGGGGCGCAGACGGTGAACCTGGTACGGGATTACCGTTCGCATACGCAGGTGGTGGAGCTGGCGAACCGGCTTCTGGAGGCCCGCCGCCCGGGTAAGGACTCTACGGAGTTTTCGTGGGCGCCGCCGCTGCGGCTGGTGTCTCAGCGTGGGGCTGGGGTGGAATGCGAGTGGTTTGAGTACGCCGACGATGAGGCTCAAGCGCAGGGGATCGCCGAGGACATCCTGGATTTAATGAACAAGGACGGTGTGCCCGCCAGCGAGATCGCGGTGCTGTTCCGCACGAACGCACAGTCGGCGGTGATCGAGTCAGCCCTGAGCGCGGCGGGTGTCCCGTATCAGCTGCGCGGTGCGGAACAGTTTTTTGAACGCCCCGAGGTGAAGCAGGCCGTATTGGCGTTGCGCGGCTCCGCTAAGGGCACGGACGGCAGCGAGCATGCGCCGTCCCTAGTGCGGGATGTGCTCTCTTCCCTGGGGTATTCCGAGAAGGCCCCGACCTCCGGGGGTGCGGTGCGGCAGAAGTGGGAGTCGTTGGCGGCGCTGGTGTCTATGGTTGATGCTTTACACGCCGAGCGCCAAGAGCAGATTGCTGCGCAGGCACCCGCTGAGCAGGGGATATCTCCACTGAGTATGCGTGAGGTAGTGGAGGCGCTCGCGCACCGTATCGCCACGCAGGATGCTCCCGTTATGGATGGGGTGACTCTTGCGTCTTTGCATTCTGCTAAGGGCCTGGAATGGGATGCGGTGTTCCTGTGCGGGCTGAATGAGGGGCTTATGCCGATTTCTTATGCGCAGACTAGCGATGAGGTGGATGAGGAGCGCCGCCTGCTGTATGTGGGTATTACCCGTGCGCGTAAGCACCTGTGTTTGAGCTGGTCTCTTTCGCGTACCGCGGGTGGGCGGGGAAACCGTAAACGGTCCCGGTTCCTGGACGATATTGACCCTAAACGTCGTCCTCGTCGGGCGCCGTATTTGCCTTAGTGACCGCTTGCTGCGGCTGAGTTGTGTGGGAGGAGCCATGACGCCCCGTCATCCTGTTTCTGAGGTTATTCCGGCTACGGAGGAACACCCGCGTGTTGAGGTGGTGCGTTCTGCCCGGCGGCGGCGCACGGTGACGGCTCAACCTGCCGATGACGGCAGTATTCGGCTGCTGGTGCCTGATATCAGCACGGATGAGCAGATTCGGGGCTATCTGGCGGATCTGCTGCCGCGGGTGCAGCGTACCCGCCGGCGCGCGCAGGGTAAACGCCGTCATTTCGCTTCGGATGAGTACCTTCTTTCGCGGGCCCAGTACTTGGTGGAGCAGTATCTGCCGGAGCTTTCCGGTAAGGTGCCTGAGTCGATCCGGTGGGTGTCGAACCAGCGTACCCGCTGGGGTTCTGCCACCCCGGGTGCGGGTCGCATCCGTATTTCTGATGCGCTCACCGGCGCCCCGGAGTATGTGGTTGATGCTGTGCTGTACCACGAGCTGTGCCATTTTGTGGTGCTGCACCATAATGCGCAGTTTCACAGGCTGCAGGATCGTCTCCCACGCCTCACGCAAGCGCAGGCGTTTTTGGCTGGTATCGAGTTTGCCCGCACGCAGGAGGCTCATGAGCGCCGACCCGAAGACCAGCCATAGGGTGCTGAACGGTTGGATGATGCGGGTATCTGACCGCTGGGCGTCTCAACGGTGCTTTGTATCGGTGCGCAATATTGGGTTGCAATATTGGGTTAAGGATCTGCACGAGGCGGCGTCCGTGTCGGCAGATATGATTCTCACGTGTGGAACGCTGCCTCGTGCGGATGATGAAAAGGTTTTACTTATTTATTGTCGTCGTAACCGCCGTCGAGCAGTTTCTTGAGCTCCGAGTCGAAATCGACGTCGTCGAACGAGAGCTGTTCAGAGACACGGTCTTCATACTTTTTGAAGTTTTCCAGTTCTTTGGCGGTGGGGAGGGTTTCGGGCGCCAGCCACAGGTTGTCGCGCGCCTCAAACCCGTGCTTCTCGTCGTAGTCACGCCAGAATGCGGTGGCTTCCCGCACCATACGGGGGCGAATTTCAAGCCCCACGAGGGTTTCAAATACCTGCTCGCTGGGGCCGCCCTCAACGCGGCGGCGCGCGAAAGTCTCGGCGATTTGCGGCGCCTTGGGCAGGTTCTGGGTGGCCTGATCTGCAACGAATGAGACCCACCCTTCAATGAGGGCCAGCAAAGCTTCCAGACGTTCAACCGCAAGCTCCTGGTCTTCGGTGCGCTGCGGGTTGAACATGCCGCCTTCGAAGGCCTCCTGCACGGCTTCGGGGTCGTGCATGTTCACCTGGGAGGCGGCATCCTGGATCCGGTTCATGTCCACGCGGATGCCGCGGGCGTAGCGGCTCACCAGCGCCATAATGTCTTCACGCAGCCACGGGTTGGTGCGGTGCAGGCGAATCAGTGCGGATTCGCGCACGGCCAGGTACAGCAGAACTTCCTGTGCGGGAACCTCAATCTCGTCGCCGAGGGTTTTAAACCCGTTCGGCAGCAGGGCGGTACGCCCGGGGGCCAGCGGGAACCCAATATCGGTTGAGGAGTACACCTCGTTGGCGAGGGAGGCGAGGGCTTGGGCCATCTGAATACCGAAGAACGTTGAACCGAGGTTGTTCAAAAAGCCGCTGTTGCCCAGCAGCTGGGTGAGCTCTTCGGGTACGTTATTGGTCCCGGGCAGCACCATGGCCTGGGTGACCTCTGCGGCGACTGGCTCAACCATTTCACGCCACGAGTTGAAGGAGGCATCCAGCCATTCGGCTTTTGACCACGCCTCCACCGGAATGTTGTGCCGTTCAAAAACTGTTACTGAGTCGAGCCACAAGTCGGCTAGGTGTGCGGCGTCGGCGGTGGCCTGTTTCAGGTTTTCGGCGATTGAGGGGTCTGAGTCGGCGGCGATCATGCGGCGGGCTTGGTCTTTGACCCCTGTCCAGTTCACGCCCTGTTCCGGGGTGCTGCCGGGGGTGGCGTTAATCGAGAACATGGTGTTCATCTGTTCCAGGATGCCTTGCATCATGGAAGGGTCAAAGGGTAGACCCATGTTTTTCAGGTCTTCAGGGTTCAATGATGATGCCCCCAGCGGGTTGTTGTTATCGCTGGGGTCGAAACCTGATTCCTGCATTTTCTTGAGGAAGTCTTCGAGGGGGTCGCGGCCGTCGCCCGAGTCACCGTTGCCGGGGTTGTTATTGTTTGGAGAATTAGTCATTGTGTATCCCTTCGTACCATCGTACAGTGCGCGGGCATAGAGAAACCCCACGCACACAAGGGTACCGTTTGAAGCTGTGAATTTCCTCAGTAGGCAGCAGAAATAAGCCCACAGCACACCTGCTGTCGGCTTGTGCCTGTACGAGCGTTAAAGGGCCGGTTGATGAGTTCTTTGAGGTCGAGCCAATGTGCCGGTGTGATATTTTTCCGCGACAGGCTGCTGTAGAATCGGGTACCCTATAGTTTCATGAGTAAGCGCACATTTTTTTCGAAAGCATCTAATAAATCTACGAGCAAAACAAGTGGCAAAGGTGCCAAAGATGGGGCTAAGAAGCCGTTTCGTAGGCGAGGAGGGTCTGTGCGCACCCTCAGCGGCGCGGCAACGTTCTGCCTGATTCTTGGGGCGTTTGTGATGCCTAGCCGCTATGTTATGGAAGGCCCAGGCCCCATGTTTAATGTGCTGGGGCAGCATGAGGGGCAGGACATTATCTCGATTGAAGGCGGCAGCGAGCGCGCAACTAAAGGGCAGCTGAACATGACGACGGTGTCTGTTTCGGGTGGACCGTACACGCCGCTGAGCGGTATTGAGGCGATTAATGGGTGGGCGTCGCTGGACGGTAAACAGTATTTGGTGGTGCCTACCGAGATTCTGTACCCGCGGGTTTCGAATGATCAGGCGAATTCCGCGAGTACGTCCCAGATGGCTGATTCGCAGACTCAGGCGCAGGTGGCGGCGGCTCACTATCTGAAGATTCCGGTGACGGAGACTGTTACGGTGCTGCAGACTGTTGAGAAGAGCCCGGCTGAGGGTGTGCTTAAGGGCGGGGATCGTATTCTGAAGGTGAATGACGAGCCGCTGAAGGGGTATAAGAGCATGGTTGATGCCACCCAGGCCTCAGAGGGTAAACCTATTAAGCTGACGGTTGAGCGTGATGGCGCGCAGCAGGAGCACACGTTAACCCCGGTTAAGGATGAGGAGTCTGGTCGGTGGCGTGTGGGTGTGGCTTTGAAGCAGGACTATGAGATGCCCGCAAAGATTAAATACCACACCGAGGGGGTGGGCGGCCCCAGTGCCGGGTTAATGCTTGCTTTGGGGACTATTGAGAAGGTGGGGGAGAAAAGCCTGCTGGCGTCCGGCCCGTTGAGTGAGTCGAATTATGTTGCGGGTACGGGCACTATTAACGCTGAGGGCAAGGTGGGGCCTATTGGGGGTGCGAAGTATAAGATTATTGCGGCCGGGGATAAGGGTGTGGCGGTTTTCTTGGTGCCCAAGGAGAACTGCTCTGATGTGAACGAGATGCGCAAGAGCAACCCGGAGCTGCTGAAGTATAGGGACTCTAATGGCCAGAGGCAGCAGATGCAGATTGTGGCTGTTGAGAACCTGGATCAGGCGGTGCAGTCGCTGGAGCGTATTCGGGATAAGGGCATCCACACGGATGGCCTGCCCACCTGCGGGTAAGGGCGTTGTGCGCCGTAGCGGCAACGGTGCGACCTCACCGGTGATTTGAGATAATAGCCTCAATGAATCTTTAAACCGTATTGTGAGGGTATTGTGACGGCTTCTGCTTCTGCGCACCCGAATCGCGCCGGGCGCAAACGCCGGTTCGGTCCGCTGGGCTGGACTTTGGTGATTGTGGCGGCGCTCATTGCTGCTTTTGTGTTTGCCACTCAGGTGTATACCGACTGGTTGTGGTTTAGTCAGCTGGGGTTCGGCGGCGTTTTTGTGACCGAGACGCTTCTGAAGGCTGGGGTGTTCGTGGTGACTGCCCTTTTGGTGGCGGTGCCTTTGTGGGCTTCTATGTCGTATGCGGTGAAACATGCTGAGGAGCCTGCCCCCGCGGCTGAGAGCCCGCAAAAAGCCAAGCAGCAGGGTTCGGATTCTGAGGAGAAAACCTCTGAGAAACCCCAGTCTGCTCGGGGGGAGCTGCAGGCGGAGGCTGAGGAGCTGCTGCGGGACATGTTCGGGCAGCACTCGTTTGAGGACAGCATGGTCAAGTACCGCCGGAGCGTGGAGCGTATCCGTAAGGCCCTGCTGCTGGTGTTGCCTGCTGTGCTGGGGGTGCTGGTGGCGACCACGTTCATCACCCAGTGGGATACTGTTGCGCTTTTCTTTAACTACCAAGAGTTCGGGGTGAAGGACCCCGAGTTTGGCCTGGACATTGGTTTTTTTGTTTTTACCTTGCCGTTTCTGCAGCTTTTGGTGAAGCTGTTCTCGGTGGTGCTGGTGCTCGCTGGTTTGGGCGGTATCATGATGCACTATTTTTACGGCGGTATTCGTGTGCAGCCCGGCGGTATGGGTACTTCATCTGCTTTTCGCCGCCATATTGCGGTGTTGTTGTTCCTGTTCTTGCTGGTGCGCGCTGGGGGGTTCTGGCTTGACCGGTACACTACGGTGCAGCAGCAGTCTGGGCGTTGGGCTGGAGCGATGTACACCGATACGAACTCGATTATTCCGGTGAAGGCTATTCTGGCTATTTCGGCGGTGCTGGTGGCGGTGTTTTTCCTCATGGCTGCTTCGACGCACCGGTGGCGTTTGCCGCTGATTGGTACGGCCATGCTGGTGATTGTGGCGCTGGTGGCTGGCGGGGTGTACCCGTGGATTGTGCAGCGGTTCCAGGTGGTTCCGAATGAGCAGGCGGCGCAGTCTGAGTTTATTCAACGAAATATTGATGCGACCCGCTACGCGTATGGGCTGGATAAGGTTGAGACCACCCCGTATGATGCCACGATTAATACTGCCGCGGGTGGTCTTTCCGGGTCGAGCCCAACAATTGAGAATATTCGCCTATTGGACCCGAATGTGGTGTCGTCGGCGTTTGCTCAGATGCAGCAGTTCCGCCCGTATTACCGGTTTGATACGAATCTTGCGGTGGACCGGTATTCGATTGATAAGAAAACCCAGGATACGGTGATTGCCGCCCGTGAGCTGAACCCGTCGCAGACTTCGGGGGAGTCCTGGTATAACCGCCATGTGGTGTATACGCACGGGTATGGTGTGATTGCCGCGTACGGTAACCAGGTGGATCCGGCTAACGGCAATCCTAAGTTTATGCAGTCTGGGATTAAAGCAACCGGCGTGATTTCTGAGAACTATGAGCCGCGTATTTATTTCGGGATGAGCTCACCGCAGTATTCGATTGTGGGCGGCAACGGGGATCAGCTTGAGCTTGACCGCCCGCAGTCTGCTGATGAGGCAAACAGTGCAGACGCGAAGTACACGTTTACGGGTAGCGGCGGGCCGCGCGTGGATTCGTGGCTGAACCGTCTCTCGTACGCTATTAAATTCCAGTCGTCCGATATTCTGCTGTCGGATGCGGTGCGTGATGGCTCGCAGATCCTGTATGAGCGTAATCCGATGGATCGTGTGCGTAAGGCTGCCCCGTATTTGCAGGTTGATTCGAAGGCGTACCCGGCGATTGTGAATAATCGTGTGGTGTGGATTGTGGATGGTTATACGACCACTAACCAGTTCCCCTATTCGCAGGGTAATACGCAGGATTCTTCGGGTTCGCAGGGCCGGGGGAATTCGATGAACTATATCCGTAACTCGGTGAAGGCTACCGTTGATGCCTATGACGGGTCGGTCAACCTGTACGCTTGGGATGAGGATGACCCGATTCTGAAGGCGTGGCGTGGCGTGTTCCCGGGCACGGTGAAAAGCTATAAGGACATGAGTGCTGAGCTGATAAGCCATGTGCGGTACCCGAATGACATGTTCAGTGTTCAGCGCAGCATGTTGAATAAGTACCACGTGACGAGCGCCCACAGCCTGTACGCGGGTGATGATGTGTGGTCGATTCCGAATGATCCTACAAACGATAGCGGCAGGCCGATCCCGCCGTACTATCTGTCGCTTCAGATGCCCGGTGATAAGCAGGCTCATTTCTCGTTGACCTCTTCGTTTATTCCGCAGCAGAGCGATTCGAACTCACGGAACGTCATGTACGGGTTCTTGGCTGCTAATGGCGATGCTGGCACCGGTAAGGATGGGGAGCGTAGCCCGGACTACGGTAAGCTGCGGCTGCTGGAGCTGCCACGTTCGTCGGTGGTTCCCGGCCCGGGTCAGGCACAGAATATTTTCAACTCTGATGCTGAGGTGTCGAACCAGCTGAACCTGCTGCGGCGCGGCTCGTCCGAGGTGATTAACGGCAATATGCTGACCTTGCCGGTTGCTGGCGGTATTTTGTATGTGCAGCCGGTGTACGTGCAGTCTAGCGGGGATGCGAAGTATCCGCGTCTGCAGCGTGTGCTGGTGAGTTTCGGCGATAAGGTGGGTTTCGCGCCTTCGCTTGAGGAGGCATTGAACCAGGTGTTTGGTGGCTCGTCGGGGGCGAAGATTGATAAGCCGACCGGTTCGAATGCCTCCCAGCCTGCGGATTCTTCATCCGGGACGGGGGAGTCTAAGGGTGCTGATGCCACTAGCGGTTCGTTGAAGCAGGCCCTATCGGATGCGGCGAAGGCTATGCAGGATTCGGATGCGGCGATGAAGAAGGGTGACTGGGCGGCCTATGGGGAGGCCCAGAAGCGCCTGAACGATGCTCTGCAGAAGGCTGTGGAGATTGAAGGGAAGCAGTCTTCACAGGGTGGTTCTGGTGCTTCATCGTCACCTTCTGCTACCCCAGCGGCTTCTGCTTCGGCGGCTCGCCCTTCGGCAAGTGCCAGTGCTTCGGCTTCACGGCAGTAGCGGCGGGCGTTCTTAAGAGGCTCGCAATGGGTATGGTCCCGGCTGGTTTACTGGCCGGGGCCTTTTCTTATGCCTTAGCACGGGCCTGTGCCCAGCTGATTGTGTGCTCTTTCTCTCATGTGGCTGTTTCGATTTGAGGATACGCGGCGTGCCGTGTATAGTCTTATAAGTCGCCGCGGGGTGGAGCAGTTCGGTAGCTCGCCGGGCTCATAACCCGGAGGTCGCAGGTTCAAATCCTGCCCCCGCAACGTGTAAGCTCCCGAAGTCATATGACTTCGGGAGCTTTTTGGTGCGCGGGTTTTGGGTTAGCGCCTGTTATCTGGAATGTAATAACCCAGGTGGCTGTTCACAGAAGCGGTTTCTCTTGATAGCGTTAACCTATAGAAAATCTGTTGCTAGGAATCATTATCATATTTTTAGCTCTGGGTACCGGCTACCCCTTTAAGACCGTCTTTGCGCTGGGCCCATGTTATATGTGAAGCACCTCAGGTAGTACCCCTTCAAGGTCTCAGGAGGACAGATGCGTTTTTACCAAAGATCCGTGCTGCAGCCTTAACCGCTGTGACCGTAACTGCCCTTGTGGGCGGCTCCCTCTCCGCTCCCGCACAGGCGGAGGTAGATTCGGGGAGGTTTTTGAACTATTCCGCCCCTAACGGGTCAATGAGCTCGCAATATCATGTGTACGCTGATGGGATTGACTGGGCGCAGCCGGTGGGTGTGGTCTTCTATTTCGATGGTGATTATTGGAACTCCAATAAGTCCAATGTGTACAACCCTGACAGCAACACGATGCAGCAGATGGCGCAGATCGCCAATGAGAAAAACATGGTTTTTGTGCCCGTTATTTCGCCGGATAAGGACTCTTC
This sequence comes from Rothia sp. HSID18067, assembly GCF_003989445.1. Taxonomy (NCBI): domain Bacteria; kingdom Bacillati; phylum Actinomycetota; class Actinomycetes; order Micrococcales; family Micrococcaceae; genus Rothia; species Rothia sp. HSID18067. The sequence goes on from NZ_RBMF01000001.1 coordinate 210,480, forward strand.
GGGCGATGGTATTACCTGGTGGCAGAATATCGGGGAGAACGGCGATTTTTTCCGTAGCTTCGCGCAGGAGTTCATTGCGGATTCCGGTATTGATTCTTCTCAAGTGTGGACGATGGGCTACTCCGGCGGGGCCGAGTTCATTACCAATGAGTTGAACGCCAGTCGCCGCAATAGCTGGCGTACCGGTGGCGGGTCCATTATGGTTGGTGGCGGCGGGGCTGAGAAAAAGGATTGAGGCCCCCGACAGCATTAAGCCCATACCTATGTTCTGGTGGGTGAATTGCAGCGATACTGATTATAAAACTGATCCGCCCAAATGGAGTGCTGCTGACGCTGCCAACCAGGGGTATAAGCGGTACACTGACGCAGGATTTGATGCCCAGAAAGATGGTGATTGCCTGCCTGGGCAGGGGCATCTTGATTATGATTTACCGGGCCTTCTACGGCGGTCACTGGAACAGCAGTAGCGGCCCTGACCTGCTGTTTTATGCCTTTGGAAGCTTCTCTTCCATCGGTAATAAATATGCAACGCGCGGTGTTGTTTCTCACACATGCTGCGTTCCTCTTCCAACGGCTCCTTACCAGGCCTTAATCTTTCTGCAGTTGAGGTTTAAAGAAAATCTATCGAGGTATCAAAACTTTAAAACAGCAGAAGGTTTACCAAACCCTCAAGCTGTATTTTATGGATAAGAATACATGCAGGTAACTATCTAGCGAAGGCGCAGATCTGCTTCGATGAGGCTGCTTTCAGCGTTGTTTGCAGACTCGCGTTCTACTGGTACTTTTATCTACTAGAAATGTGCGGTTTCCCTTTGGGTCCTATCTTTGCAGTCCGGGCCTGACGCTTTTTGAGGCGGAACCGGAACCTGAACATTTCACTTTTTAGTTAGCTCATACACAAGTTCATATCACAACTTAATATCTACGAACCCAAGGAATAACGTGAACCTTAAAAACAAGGTGCGGGCTGGGGCTCTTGCTGCCATTACCATTCCCGCTATTATCGGTAGCACCCTGACTGTTCCCGCGCAGGCGGCTGTCGCCTCGGGCACCTACCGCAGCTACACCGCCCCGAACGGGGTGAGCTCCCAGTATCATGTCTACGCTAACGGTATTGACTGGTCGCAGCCGGTAGGTGTGGTCTTCTACGTCGATGGTGACTACTGGGAAGCGAAAGACTCCAAGGTGCACAGCCCTAATAACGGTATGCTTACCGCAATGGGACGTATCGCTAACGCCCGTAATATGGTGTTTGTGCCCGTTATCTCACCAGATAAGAACGCCTCAGGCGATGGGATCACCTGGTGGGAAAACCAAGACGCTAATGGCGATTACTTCCGCAGCTTCGCACAGAAGTTCATTGCAGATTCCGGTATTGACCCTTCTCGGGTGTGGACGATGGGCTACTCCGGCGGGGCCGAGTTCATCACATACGAGCTGAATGCAGACCGGCAGGGGAGCTGGCGAACCGGTGGCGGGTCCATTATGGTCGCTGGGGGCTCAAACACGGGCATGCAGACCCAAGCCCCGCAGCACATTAAATCTCAGCCCATGTACTGGTGGGTGGGTGAGAAAGACACCTCTGGTTCTACAAACCCGCCCACCTGGAGCGCCCGTACCGCCGTGGAAACCGGTTATAACCGTTACACCCAAGAAGGGTTTAACACCCGGCTGCGGTACATTCCCGACCTTTCGCACCACGACTACGACCTGCCGCATATCCTGGCGCAGTCCCTTGATATGGGCGGGTACCGCATGAGCGCCGGATACAATGACATTTCTGAGGGGGCCGCTTTCTACAATGAAATCAGCTGGAACTCCGATAAGCGTCTAATGGTTGGGTATGCTGACCGTACTTTCCGCCCGCACGCGAAGGTGAACCGTGCCTCCATGGCCGCCTACCTGTACCGTCTGGCTGGATCCCCGCAAGTGAACCTGCCCGCCATTTCACCGTTCCGTGACGTACCGGTGCAGCACCCCGCGTATAAGGAAATCGTGTGGATGTACCAGCAGGGTATTACCACCGGCTGGGCCGACGGCACATTCCGTCCCCACGAAACAGTCAGCAGGGAGGCAATGGCCGCGTTTTTCTACCGGTTTAACAGCTCACCCGCATTCAACCCCGGCTCGCAGCGATTTGCTGATGTGAACACCTCCAACCCGTTCTACAAGGAAATCCAGTGGCTGGCGGCTAAGGGGATCACCACCGGATGGCCCGATCGCACATTCCGTCCCGGTGCACCGACCGAACGTAACGCGATGGCGGCGTTCCTATACCGCTACGCAAACCTGAGCTAGTACGATTCAACGGGTTTAGGTAACCCAAGCCAGTTCTACTACGGCTGGGAGCTCAGGTGCCTGCATCATGCGGGCACATATAAGGGGTGGGGCCCACGAACAGTTACGTGTAACCCCACCCCACCCGTTACCATCGGGTCAAAAAGGTAACTTACGCGTCGATAGCGCCGCCGTTACCCTTGTTCTTGAGCGCCGCAAGGCGGGCTTCAAGTTCAGTCTGACGGCCGAGCTCTTCAAGGTCGTTGAACTGGGCATCCAGCGAGGAAGCTGCAAGCTCCTGCTGGCCGATCACACGCGCCTCTTCACGGCGCACCTTCTCCTCAAAACGGGATACTTCGCTGGTCGGATCCATGACGTCAAATGCCTTCAGAGCATCGTTCACCTGGGTCTGAGCGGCGGCGGTCTTCTGACGTGCATTCAGCTCATCACGCTTTGCCTTCAGCTCATCCAGCTTGGCGCGCATCTTCGTCAGGCCGTCCTTGAGCTTCTCAACCACCTCAGTCTGAGCCGCAATCTGAGGTTCGGCGGTCTTAGCTTCCTTCTCGGCCTGCATCTGCTTGCCCAAAGCGATCTTCGCCAAGTTATCGAATTTGTCAGCGTTGGCGGCATCTCCAGCGGCACGGAACTCATCGGCTTTATTGGAAGCCGCTAGAGCCTTTGAACCCCACTCAGCGGCGTCACGCACATCCTCAGCATGATCCTGCTCAAGCATACGCAGGTTACCGATGGTCTGTGCCACAGCTGCTTCAGCTTCAGCAATGTTGTTCGTGTAGTCTCGCACCATCTGATCGAGCATCTTCTGCGGGTCTTCGGCCGCATCTAGAAGCGCATTAATGTTAGCTTTTGCCAGCTGAGCAATACGACCGAAAATGGACTGCTTTACCATTTGTATTCCTTATCCTGCGGCCACACCGGGGGAGGGCTTCCCTCCTCACTTACCGTGCGCGCACACACATTATTATCGAGTACCTATCTGAAAAATCGCTGGGAAACACCTGCGTGAGCGCTCCATATAAGAAGCACTGCGGGAGCGAGCAAACCCTAAAACACTAGAGGTCTAGAACGATCCGCCGTCTCCTCCGCCACCGCCCCAGTCGCCGCCGCCGAAATCGAAGCCGCCACCACCGAAGTCAAAGCCACCGCCGCCAAAGAATCCACCGGAATCACCACCAGAGTGCCCGTGTGCGGAGCCGGAACTCAGTGACCCCAAAATGGTACCCAGAAGCATCCCTTTCGCTAGGGAGCTATCGCCTATATCGAACCCTCCGCGACCGCCACGATCATCATAGTAGCTGTTCATATCTCGGTTCGCGGCGTTCTGCGCGTCTGTAGCAAGCGCAATAGCGCGGTTTGCGCTATCAAGGGCGGAAGCCGGGTTCGTGGTGCGTAACCGGTGCGCCTCAGACAAATGCGATTCCGCTTCTGAGAGGTAGGTGCGGGCCTGCGACCCCACCCCACCGCGACGGTTTCCAATAAAATCACGGGCACTATCAACCTGCACCCGCGCCGAACGCAGAGCACGCTCTAAACTCTGCTCTGCTGCGTGCTGACGCTCCCGATCAGCCCTGAGAGAGGTCATTGATTTATCCAGCTCACTCGTGAGCTGCCGCAGCTGCTCGTTAAGGGCCAGCGGGTCATTCGGGCGTGCCTCTGACTGTTGACGTACCTCTCCCAGTACCGCTTCCATCCCCGCAGCAACCGCCTGAAGATCATCCTTATTCTGCGAAGCGGCCAGGCTCTTGGCCTCCGCAATATCACGCTGCACGCTCAACAGGTCAGTAGACAGATTATTCTGGGCTGTCTCCAACTCGCCAGCGCGGTTCTGCACGGCCTCCGCAAGCTTAGCCACCTGCTGGGCAGCCTCCTCACCGGAACGTAGATGCACCACAGCCTCAGAACGGGAAGTACCCAACAGTGTATTAGCCTGGTCAAGCTCCTGCTGCAGCAGGGTACGGTTGGCTTCTATGAGCGCCACGTTTTCCTTCACCGGTTCGAGAGCACTCGGCAGGTAACGCTCCTGCAGCTGCGAGTAGGTGCGCTGTACCGCCTCAATTCGCTGATCCAGTTCAGGAAGGCCCAGCTGAAGTTTTTCAATAGCAGCGGGGGCATCATGCTCAAGGTTGCGAAGCGAAGACAGTTTCTCTTCCTGAGCTTGCATCATCTCAGTGACCTGGCGGGAATTCTCAATGATCTCTCCCAGCCATGCCCGCTGCTCCGCCGGGGTATCAGGAACATCATCCTCCAGAAGCTTCTGCCGGTGGAATGACGCTTTCATGAGTTCATCGGCGCGTACAATTTCCTTCTCAAACTCGGCGACCTGCGCATCCCCGTACTGGGCGCGTGCGAACTCAACTTCCTGGCGTGAACGCACCAGCGTATTATCGGCCTGCACAAGGGAAGCACCCGCTCGGGTTTGCAACTCTTCAATCGTGGCTTGCGGTACCGTGGGGTACCCGTATTTATTGACCCCGCTTTTTTTGGCCTCAGCAGACTTTTTGCGGCGGCGGTACAGGTATGTTCCGCCAACAGCCGCAACACTTGCCGTACCGACTGCAACGGCGCCAACCACCACACCAGAGCCACCGGACTTCTGTGCATCAATACCCTCAACAGCCGCTGCGGCTGCACCCTTGTAATCACCACTTTGCAGCTTGGGTTTCACATAGTCCTGATACACCTTCGACTGCTGCTCAGAAGAAAGAGTCTTCTCACTGCCGGCAATAAAGTACGCCTGCCGCGATTCTGTAGCTATTACCAGCACCGCATCAGCCGATCCCCAATTATTCTTCTTCGCGAGCGCCTTTGCCCATTCACTAGAAGATGAAGGGTTCTCAAACTTATTAATAGTGACAACGTGCAGATCGACCTTATGGTTTTTTGAAAGGTCAGAGATTTTTTTCTTCAAATTGGCAGTATCACCCAGCACCGAAGTGTTATCAAGCACCGTTGTACCGGTGATGCTCATAGGCTCCTGCGCCCAAGCAGATGGGAGAACGAACGAGGACCCGCCAAGAGGGGCAGCCACCGGCAGCACGGTTGCACCAAAGGCTAAGGCGCCTACACATAGGACGCGGCGGAGGCACACACGGGGTGAGAAAGCAGCCGGTCGAGTACTCGTATTCTGCTCAGACAGTATCGTCAAAGGAGGGCCCCTTCCTGGTACCTTACGCTCCCGTTCAAACATAGCGCGAGAACAACGGCACGCACTGTGCGCGCCTTCTTCCCATCTTACCGGCCTAATACAAATAGTCACTGCCTGCGGGTGTTCACCAAGACGGCTCTGAGGGAACTCCCAGCTACGGTTTAACCGTTTATCCGTAGCGGCGTGCCCCAACATATAGGAAAGGGGTTAGATATCCTCACAAGACCCTTAACCGCCTGTATGTGGGTAGTGAGGATATGAACGGTTCGTACCGGGTGACTTCTATGTTTCACTGTTTTGATGCGGGTCGGAAGCTGAAGCCGGTGGAATGCCGTGGGGCATCTTCTCGGCATGGGTTTGTGATAGGAGAAGGTCGTGTTTTTTCTGTCGCCTGAGAAGGAAGATAACCGTAATAACAACGGCGATCATCACTACAGCCGCAATCACTATAAGTACGATAATAAGTACCTGAACCGTATTGTTGCCGTTGGTAAAATCATTGGCTTCTGCAGTTACCGAATCAGGGATTTCGTTATCGCGTTGCAGCCCCTGAAAGTTCCATAGCAAACTTGCGAATTGACGTCCTGCGCTACCGTAGTAGCCTTCGCCTACATGGAACCGTATAGCGAGTTCAGGGTTAGGGCTGTTACGGATATCGGTGTTGTTTTGCACATATAGTAAGTCTGCGCCTTTGTCTGTGAGGAATGCTTGGTCATTACTGGCAATACCACCGCGTTGCTGAGAAGAATCAATCACAAGCACAACAGAGGGCGTTGGGGCATGGTTATGCGAGAGGAATTCTTTGCCCCACTGCTGCGGAGTAAGAGAATCAGTGCCGTTAACAACCACCATAAAGATGCTGTATTCCTTACCGCTGGAGGCACCTTTTGCGTGTAGGTTATTAGCCCTGGCCAGTTGTTGTGTGAGTTCGTTTTTAAGCCCTGACGCAAGGTTATCAAGCGCCCCGCTTTTATCTATTACGGGACGTTTCGGATCAAGAGATGCGTTGAACACCGGTTGTGCCTGCGCCGTAGAAACGCCAAAACCAGACACGAAAAGCCCGGTACATAGTGTTATTGCCACTACTACGGCGGCTAGAGTTTTATGGGCAAGATTTCTCATACGATGCTCCAATATAAGATTATTTAGTATCTATCGGTATTTATATGATATGTGGGAACGCTGGAAAATCTGCTGCGGCACGCGGCGAAAAAACGTAAAATATAACGTGGTAGGCGCTTCCGGCATATGCCCTTAATGACACCTGTGCATCAAGGGTGTAAGAAATGAAAGGTAAACACCCTATGGTTCACAGGTAGTTCCCAGCAAACTCCGGGCGGCTTTATAGTAATTCTTCCGTTTTCGTGCAGAACGGCCCATTACTCTTGAGAAGGACAAGCGCTCGCGAACAACGACGCTACCGCGAGGCAACCCCCGCAACGGCTTCACGCTCGAAACATAAATGATAGAAACCTTACGTGACGAAAGAGGAAACACCCATGACCCAGCCCGGTTGGAACCAGAGCTATGGCAGCCAGCAAAGCGGCTATAACGGTGCGCAGTACCCGCCTCAATACAGCAACCAACAGTACGGGCAGAGCCGTGGCTATTCTCAAAACCAGCAGCAGTATGCTTACGCGCAAAACCAACCGGGTTCGGGTAATAACGCGAACGAGTACCCCAAGAATGAGCGCCCCGGTTCTGAGCCGAGTGAACCCAAAAAACACAGTACTGGTGTGGTCCTTACAGCGGCTCTATTGGCATCTCTTGTAGGCGCTGGCGTAGGCGCGGGGGTTGGGGGAGGTATTGCTGCCTCAAACAGTGGCGGATCTGGCGCCGTCAGCTCCAGCGCGTCCAAAAGTTCCGGCACTACAAGCAGCAGTAACCTGAACTCCACAGACCCGACGGTAATCACTGAAACCGCCAAAAAGGTGCTTCCCTCAACTGTGACTGTGGGCGTAAAAGTCGGCAGTGGCTCAGGCACCGGTAGCGGCGAAATTCTAGATACTAACGGGCATATCCTCACTAACAATCACGTGGTTACTGATGACTCCACAAAAGCTGATCAGGTGGAGGTGCGGCTGCACGACGGTACAGTTCGCACGGCGAAGATTGTGGGAACCGACCCGGCATCTGACCTTGCGGTCGTTAAGATTGACCCCAAGGGGCTTGAGTTAACCCCCATTACCTTCGGCGACTCATCCAAACTTGTTCCCGGTGACCAGGTGGTCGCGCTCGGTTCCCCCTATGACTACCGTGACAGTGTGACGGTTGGGGTGGTCGCCAGTGCCTCCCGCGTGACGCCCGCAGATAATAAGAAAACCGCGTATATCCCCATGATCCAAAGCGACGCCGAGATTAACCACGGCAACTCGGGTGGCCCCCTTGTGAACACCCGCGGGGAGCTGGTCGGTATTAACACACAGGGGTACCGCAGCACCGATGGTGGTGCGGCAGCCGGTATGTCGTTCTCCGTCACCTCGAACTATGCAAAACGTATCTCTGACGAGATTATTGCCAAAGGAAAAGCGTCCCACGGGTACCTAGGGGCGAGTGTGAAAACCACCGGCGCCACCACCGACAACGGCAAGTCAAAGCTGTTCGAAGGCGGTGTGGAACTCACCGATATCTCTAGCGGAAGCCCCGCTGATAAGGCCGGGCTGAAGAAGGGGGATGTGGTAGTTGAAGTAGACGGGCACCGTATTGAAGCTGACGAAGAGCTCAACGGTACTGTGCGTTCCATGGCCCCGAATACAAAAGCTACCTTTAAGGTGCAACGAGGCTCAGAAGTCAAAGAAATTCAGGTGACCCTGGGTGACTCAGACTCAAAATAGCATTAAGCCCTAACTAATGTACCGGAACGGGGTGGGATATCCGCGACAATTGCGGATATCCCACCCCGTTCTGGTACGCTCCCGCCAAGAACATGCGCCACTGGTTGTGTCGGGTTACCGTACGGAAGAGGTGCCATCGTTCCCGCTAAACGGTAGAATATAGCCAAACCTAACTAAACCCCACAAACGCGCCGCACACACATGAGGCGCAGGAGGATGAGCGTGAGCGAAAACGCATATCGCATCGCCGTACTTACCAAGTACGTGCCAGACACCCAATTTGAACAAAAACTTGACGATACCTTGCGGGTAGACCGCAGCGAATCAGTGATGAGTGAGCTTGACGAATACGCTGTGGAAGCCGCCATGCAGATTGTCGAAGCGGAAGATACCGATGCAGCGAATTCTGCAGTTATCGCCTTTACGTTAGGCGCAGCAGATGCCTCTAAGGGGCTGCGCCGTGCGCTGCAGCTGGGTGCACACGAAGGCGTACACATTCTCGACGATGCTTTCGCAGGGGCTGATGCTCTGGCGACCTCACGCATCATAGCCGCTGCACTCTCCACCTATGAGCAGGAACACGGCACCTTCGACCTGATTCTGACGGGTATGGCATCAACCGAAGGTGAGACTTCGTTGGTGCCCGTTCAGGTGAGCGAACTTTTGGGGCGCACCGGAATCTCTCAGGTGGCATCGCTGACCGTTGCGGGCCGAACTGTTAGGGCACGCCGGGATCTGGATGCTCGCTCGCAGCATTGTGAAACTGAATTGCCCGCTTTGATTTCGGTGACCGACCAGGTGAACACTCCGCGATACCCCAACTTTAAGGCGCTGATGGCAGCAAAAAAGAAGCCTATTACGACCGTGAACGCAGCGGATATTGCGGATGAGCTTGCTAAGTTCGGCGGCAGCGCATCGGCCGTTACCGTGACCGAAGCGCAGGCGCGGGAAGAACGCACCGCAGGTGAAACCATCGTGGATGAAGGCGACGGCGGCATACAGCTGGTCGAATTCTTGGCATCCCGAAACCTTATTTAACCAGTACAGGAGATAATGATGACGACTGCATACCGTGTGCTGGTTATAGGCGGCACAACGAATTTTGCGACCGAACCTAGTAGTGTGGACCGAGAACTTTTAGCGTTGGCACGACTGCGCGCCGGTGTTGGACAGGGCGGAACACAGCTGGGAGTATTGACATTCGCCCAAGGCTCCGCTGATATTGCGCAGTTTTACGCTAAACAGGGCGCGGCACGTGTCTTTGCCCCAGCGCAATCCATGACAGATACTTTGCCTGCTGCCCGCGTGGAACTCGCCGTACAGGCTATTACTGAGTTTGGTCCCGATGTGGTTCTTGCCCCGCATGATATTGACTCGATTGAGCTTCTGGGGCGCGTGGCCGTGCGCCTCGGGAATTCCGAGGCGGGATCTCGTCCCGTAGGCGTTGTGACGGGCGCTCATGACATGGATGATGCGCTCAATATTCGTAAGAACGTTTTGGCGGGCGAGTACGACAGCACCGTGCGGGTTGAGGGCCTGCCGCTGGTAACCCTACGCCCTAATTCGGTAGATACGGCGGAGGCGCCCGCTGCGGTAGGGGAGGGTGTACTCACCACCTATACTCTGCCCGGATACGATACGGTGCGCATCACCGAGGTGACCGAGAAGCCTGCATCTGCCCGCCCCAACCTTGAAGAAGCAGCTATTGTTGTAGCTGCTGGCCGCGGTATCGGCGGAAATTTAGCCCCCATTGAGGATCTGGCGGATGCGCTCGGCGCCGCGATCGGCTCGACCCGCGCCGTCACAGACGCAGGCTGGCTGGATCACTCTACTCAGATTGGGCAAACCGGCAAGAGCGTTTCTCCCGAACTATATGTTTCCGTGGGTATTTCGGGGGCTCTCCAGCAGAAGGTCGGCATGGATACGTCAAAGACCATTGTCGCCATTAATAAGGACGCGGACGCGCCCATATTCGAGATTGCCGACTTCGGTGTCGTCGGGGATCTTTTCACTGTCATCCCGCAGGCGGTGCAGGAAATCCACAAACGGAAACAGAAATAACGCGCGTGAGCCCGGCGTAAGCGGGTGGAGCTGGTGTGCGTCAGCCCCGCCCGCTAACAACGGAACGGGCTAAATTTTTCCGCCTGCAAAACCGTGCTGGCGCCATGCCTCAAACACCGCAATGGAGGCGGAATTCGCCAAGTTAAGGGAGCGGCGCCCCGGAACCATGGGGATTTTTACACGTTCCGTAATGTGCTCATCCTGCTGTACTTTCTCGGGCAGACCCACCGACTCGGGACCGAACATGAACACGTCACCGGGGCGGTACGTAATATCCGCATATGAGGTAGCCGCCGTGGTCGTAAACGCGAAAACCCTCGCCGGTGCCAGTGCATCCCACGCATCCTCAAGGGTTTTATGAACCGTTACCACCGCCAAATCGTGATAATCCAGTCCCGCACGGCGCAGATGCGCGTCCTCAAAGGTGAAACCTAGCGGTTCCACCAAGTGCAGCTGAGCCCCCGTAATAGCAGCTAAACGTATAGCATTGCCCGTATTGCCCGGGATTTCCGGCGTATAAAACAGAATCTTAAACACGCCCCTAGTGTAGCGCGTGCACCCTGGCTGCTCAGCCCACGGCAAACCAGCCCCGTACCCCACGCCCAATAATGCAACGGCGGCTAGAATAGGGAAGTACACAACCCACAGGAGCATCATGACCGCTAACCGCGTGTACCTCGACCACGCTGCCACCACCGATATACTGCCCGCCGCCATTGATGCGATGGTGCAGCAGATGCGCACCGGCGGCAACCCCTCATCCCTGCATGCCATCGGGCGTGAGGCTCGGGCCGCTGTCGAATACGCGCGTGAACGCATCGCCCAAGCCATCGGCTGCGACGCGGCTGAAGTGATCTTCACCTCCGGCGGCACCGAAGCTGATAACCTCGCTGTCAAAGGCATGTACTGGAAACGTCACAGCGCCGATTCCGCGCGCCGTCGTATCCTCGTCTCCAGTATTGAGCACCACGCCGTTGAAGAAACCTGCGAATGGTTAGAGACACACCAGGGCGCGGTTATTGAATGGATACCCGTTGATGCGCAAGGGCTCGTGCACCCCGACACTGTACGTGAACTCATCGCCAAAAACCCCGCGGATGTTGCACTCGTGACCGTCATGTGGGCGAACAATGAGGTGGGTACCATCCAGCCTATTGCTGAGATTGCCCAGCTTGCCGCCGAATACGGCATTCCCATGCACTCTGATGCGGTGCAGGCATTCGGTGCGGTACCCGTGAACTTCCGAGAGTCACAGGTGACAACCCTAGCCATTTCGGGGCATAAAATCGGTGGGCCTATGGGGGTGGGAGCCCTCATCGCCACCCGCTCCGCAGATATGACGCCCGTCCTGCACGGCGGAGGTCAGGAACGTTCGGTGCGTTCAGGCACCATCGACGCCCCCGCCATTGCAGGTTTTGCCGAGGCAGCCGCGCACGTCACAGAGAACCTGGCGGAAGAGACCCAACGTATCGCAACCCTACGCAACGAACTGGTACAGAGCGTCCGAGCGCTCATCCCGCAAGCACATTTGAGCGGGATAGACCCGCTGACAGAAACATCCCCCGGGCAGAAACGACTCCCCGGAAACGCACATTTCACCTTCGAAGGTGCCGAAGGGGACACCATACTATTTCTTCTCGATATGCAGGGTATTGCTGCCTCCACCGGGTCTGCCTGCAATGCGGGAGTCACCCGCCCCTCCCACGTACTATTAGCTATGGGCATGGACGAAGACACCGCCCGAGGCGCACAACGTTTCACCCTGGGTCACACCAGTACTGGCGAAGACCTCGCCCGACTACTGGCGGCCCTACCCGATGCTTACACGCAGGCGGCTAAAGCGGGGCTCTCCTCCCAACTGCCTGATGCCTCCCGATGGTACGGGTAGGCGCCCCTTGGTAGAGCCCAAGGCCGGTACCCAGTGTAGAATCAGAGTTTACGCGCCAGCCGCAACCGTAGCACGGTACACCCCATAACACCTAAGACACCCAAACCACAGCCCGGTTACCCCGAATACCACCAGCAGAAACGCGTAAAGGATTGAACATGAAGATTTTGGCAGCTATGAGCGGCGGCGTAGACTCAGCCGTAGCCGCTGCGCGCGCCGTCGATGCAGGCCACGAGGTGGTCGGCGTTCACCTGGCGCTTTCCCGCATGCCTGGAACGCTCCGCACCGGCTCCCGTGGGTGCTGCACCCTTGAAGATTCCATGGATGCCCGTCGCGTGTGCGCGCAGCTGGGCATCCCCTTCTTCGTGTGGGACTTCTCAGAACGCTTCAAAGAAGACGTGGTTGATGACTTCATCGCTGAATATGAGGCTGGACGCACCCCCAACCCGTGCATGCGGTGCAACGAAAAAATAAAATTTGCTGCCCTCCTTGAAAAAGCAGTTTCGCTAGGGTTCGACGCCGTCGTTACCGGGCACTACGCCCGAGTTATCACCAACGACGACGGCAACCGTGAACTGCACCGCGCCGCCGACTGGGCAAAAGACCAGTCCTACGTTTTGGGGGTGCTGACCCACGAGCAGCTCAAGCACGCCTGGTTCCCCCTCGCTACCACCCCCTCTAAGGCCGAGGTGCGTGAAGAAGCGGCTCGCCGTGGTTTCTCCGTCGCCAAGAAACCTGACTCCTATGACATCTGCTTCATCCCCGAAGGCGACACCCGCGCCTGGCTGGGTGAGCACATCCAGATGCGCCCCGGCCTCATTAAAGACACCTCCGGCACTGTGCTGGGGGAGCACCCCGGCGCGCAGGCATACACGGTAGGGCAGCGCAAAGGTCTCGCCCTTGGCACACCCGCCCCCGACGGCAAACCCCGTTTCGTCCTCGAAATCCGCCCCAAAACGAACGAGGTAATCGTCGGCTCCCGGGAGCTTCTGGCGGTGGACGAGATTCGCGGTATCCGAGCCACCTGGGCGGGCGTACCCGTAGCAGAAGCAGCCGATTTTATGCGGCAAGACCCCAAGCTTGGGGCCTGCAGCGCCACATTTGAGGTGACCGCACAGGTACGCGCCCACGCCGACCCTGTGCGGGGTACCGCCCACCTGCAGTGGGTGGAAAATACCGATGAGAACGCCGAAGGCCAGCTACGCCTAGAAACTGTGGTGCGCCTTAAAGATGGGCTGAGCGGGGTGGCCCCCGGGCAGACGATGGTGCTCTACCAAGGCACCCGCGTGCTTGGGCAGTCCACCATCGCCCGCGCCTACTCCCTAGCCCGTGAAGATATCCGCCAGACCGCCGCATAAAACGCGGCTGCACCGTTAGGAGCGACCATGAGCACCGCAGAATTCGACCCGAACGCCACCTCCATGGGGGAGGAAGTGGCGCCAGAGGTATACGAAGAACTATTTGCCATGCGCCGCTCCATCGACAACTTCGATGCTGCCCTTGTGCATATTCTCGCTGAACGGTTCCGCGCCACCCAGCGGGTGGGCGTCCTCAAGGCTAAACATAACTTGCCCGCCGGAGACGCCGGGCGGGAAGAAGCCCAGATCGGGCGTCTGCGTGCCATGGCCAAGGAATCCAGCCTTGACCCCGAATTTGCCGAAAAATTCTTGAACTTTATCATCTCCGAGGTGATCCGCCACCATGAGCGCATCGCCATCGAACACAACGACAAAGACCTGCCCAGCGGAGGCGGAGAGTAGTGTCGACACCGGGCCCCACCCGCCGTACCCCGCAACGAGCTGAACCGCCCGCACGGTTACTGCTGCCCGGGGAGTACCGCGCCCCAGAATCCACACAAGAAAACGCCTGGGACGTTGCCAACAGCGGCCAACACACCTTCGTACAGGCCAGCGGCCTGGGGCCTTTCCCAACAGCGGATATGGTGGATGCCCTGCACCGGGTACGTGGTGAACTGGGAGATCCCCACCTGCCGTTCCTGCCCGAGCTGCCGCATCGCGGCTGGCGTGCCACCACCCTGGCGCGAACTATCGCAACATTCGATGGGCTCCACGCGGAAGGGGCATCCTACGGGTGGAGACTGACGCACACCGGCACAGCAAGTCGTGAATCTGCGCTCGCTTACGCCACCTACGAGTCGGATATTAATGCGCTCGCCGATGTGGTGGGCCAAGAAAACAGCCGTGGCGGGCGCTCAAACGGTAACGCCAGCGGCGGGGAACCCATATTTAAGATTCAGCTCACCGGCGTTTATACCCTTGCCGCAAGTATTTATCTCCCCAGCGGTGAACGCGCCATTAGCGACCCCGGAGCTACCCGGGACATACGCGAAAGCCTGCTCGCCGGTTTGCGCGACCGACTGGAAACCCTGCGGCAGGCACTCGATACCCCGGATGGACGTATCGCGGTGCAGCTTAACGAGCCTGACCTGCACCGCATTATTGCCGGGTCTATCCCCACCGTGAGCGGTTTCCGGCGTATCCGCTCCATACCCGCCCCGACGGTTATAGAGGGGCTGCGGGCCTGCGCCGAGGCGATCACGGACTGTGGGGCATCACCGGTGCTTAATCTGCTGGGGAACACCCTTAATGGTTCACATATCCCGGCCGCGGCAGGGCAGAAGGGCCTCAACCTGCTGGAGCTGGCGCAAACTATCGGCGGTGAAGATACCCCTGCCGCGCTTATGATTGATCCGGATGCTGTCTCTGACACCACCATGCTGGTGCCGCCGCTGAGCGACCCGCGCCGTTTTGAAATAGTCGCTGCCCTCATTGATGCTGGCGCCCGCGTGTGGCTGCCTGCTATTGGCGACACCCCGGTGCCGCATCAGGTGCGTGCATTCTGGCGTGTCTGGGGCGAGCTGGGCTTAGGCGGATCCCAGCTTGCGCATGTGGTTCTCACCCAACGGGCTGAAACAGCGGGCAACCTTTCACGGGACGTGGCAGAGGCAACCGCCGCCATGGCCCGCACCGCCGAAGCCGCTCAGGCTCTTGCCGAGCTTTCTGGCTGAAAATAGTTGTGCGAGGGGGTAAAAATCGCCTATATTGCGAAGAGGCCCCCCAATCAAGCTACGATAGATTGGTACACCAAGCACATTCGCAGGAGGAAGCCGTGACTGTTTCAACACCCACCATCCTGGTTGTTGATGATGATGATGCGCTTGCCGAGATGATCGGCATCGTACTAGCCCAGGAAGGGTATAACGCCCAGTTCTGCGAAAACGGGGCCCGCGCCTTCGAAGTGTTTATGCGGTACAGCCCCGACTTGGTGCTTCTTGATTTAATGCTCCCCGGTAAGAACGGTATTGAGGTGTGTGAACAGATTCGTGCCTCATCTAATGTGCCGATTATTATGCTCACTGCCAAGAGCGATACCGAGGACGTGGTGAAGGGACTTGAAGCTGGCGCCGACGACTATATCGCCAAGCCCTTCAAACATATTGAGCTGCTGGCGCGTATCCGTACCCGTTTGCGTCCGCGTGAGAGCCGCCAGCTGGTGGTTCGTATCGGAGACACGGTGATGGACATGGACGGACGTACCGTCACCTACAATGGCACTGAGATCCCCATGACGCCGCTTGAGTTCGATCTGTTGGCTGCGCTGGTGCGCCGCCCCGGTCAAGCGCTGTCCCGCCAGGAGCTGCTGGAGATCGTGTGGGGCTACAGCGACGTGAGCGACTCTTTGGTGAACGTGCATGTGCAGCGTCTGCGCGCTAAGTTCTCTGAACTGGGAGCGCAGCAGGTGATTCAGACCGTGCGCGGGGTGGGATATAAAGTTCCTCTCGATAGCGTCGGGTCGGTTTCAACCACCTCATCTTTGCCGACTGTACCGGCGGCGGGGTCGCCCCAGGCTGGAAGTAACCAGTAGAGATGAGCGTCTACACCACGAACGCCGAAGCGCCCCCGCATCAACCGCAGGGGAACACCGGCGAGGCTGTGTCGTTACCTTACGAGCAGCAGCATACCGGTGAGAAGAAGAAAAAGAAACGGCGGCGAGTCTCACCGATACGGGCCATGCGTAACCTGTGGGAACGGTCCCTGCAGTTTCGCAGCCTCAGCAGTGCGGGCATCCTCATGATTATGGCGTTTATTCTGGTGGGTTCCTCCCTGTCGAACCAGATCGCAACTTCTCTTTTTGAAAATAAGAAAACCCAGGCTCTTGAGGAGTCCAATAAGGGTTTTGTGAATGTGCAGAGTGTGCTGGATTCTTCAGAGGCCCGCAGCGATAGCGAGATTAACCGCGATGTGCGCCGCTACCTGCCCCTGATGGATGCTGGCGGCGACGATAAACGTCAGTGGATTCTGCTGCCGCTCAATGGCCAGACGAAACGTGGTTTCGTGCCGGAACAAAGTAGCGATAGCGCGTTGACTTCCTCGGCAATTCCGGCCTCGCTGCGGGACACGGTGCGGGATAATCAGGGTATTTACTGGCAGACTGAGAATGTGACGGTGGGGGACCAGACCTACCCGGCACTGATTGTGGGAACCAGTATTACCATTCCGCAGAACCCTAATTATGGGTTGTTTGCCGTGTATGATCTGCGGGATTCGGCGAACACGATTACCCACATTAATTTCGTATTGAGCATTGGCTTTATTGCGTTGTTGCTGGTGGTGCTGAGCATTGTGTGGGTTGTGACCCGCATGGTGGTGCGCCCCATTACCCAGACCGCGATTACCTCGGAGAAACTTGCCGCTGGGGATCTTGACCAGCGGGTGAGTGTTGATGGTAAACACCAGGCGGCTCGATTAGGTATTTCGTTTAATAAGATGGCCGATAGTTTGCAGCAGCAGATTGTGCAGCTTGAGCGGCTATCGACTTTGCAGCAGCGGTTTGTGTCAGACGTTTCTCATGAGCTGCGCACCCCGCTGTCTACCGTGAAGCTAAGTACCGAGCTGCTGTATGATGGGCGGGAGAATTTCACACCCGTGCAGAGCCGAAGTGTGGAGCTGCTGCATAATCAGGTGGGACGGTTCCAGGATTTGTTGGCTGACCTGCTCGAAATTTCCCGGTTTGATGCCGGTAGCGCCCTGCCGAATATCGATACGCATGACTTTATGCGTATTCTGGTGGATGTGCTTGAGGAGGCCCTGCCACACCTTGAACGCACGGGCACTAAACTTAATATTCACACTAGTCAGCAGCAGATTATGGTGGATGTGGACCGGGTGCGTATTGAGCGTGTGCTCCGCAACCTGCTGTTTAACGCTATTGAGCACGGCGAGTCGAAGCCCATTGACGTATATATTGCCACCAGCGAGACGGCGTTGGGCGTCACCGTCCGTGACCATGGTATTGGTTTGAGCGATGAAGAGGCGACGCAGGTATTTAACCGTTTCTGGCGTGCCGATACTTCCCGGAAACGTACCCTGGGCGGTACGGGCTTGGGCCTGTCGATCACTGCCGAAGATGTGCGCCTGCACAGCGGCACCATTGAGGCGTGGGGTATTAAGGGCCGTGGTGCGAGTTTCCGGCTGACCCTGCCGCTGGTGCACGGGCAGCAGATGGGGCCCTCCCCGGTGCTTCTGACCGGTGAGCCCGAGTACATGCCTGTTAAGGGCGCGATGGCAGGAAATACGTTACCTGCTGCTTCTCGCCCTGCTGCGGAGGAATCCGAACAACCTTTTAACCCGCCTGTTCAGTGAGTGATGGAGTGCCCTGAATGAATCAACAGAACATTTCTGCCGTCACCGGCATTGTCTCCAGCTCAGCTAGCCGTCGTCGTTTCTTGGGAGTGGGTGCTGCTGCGGCGGCTACCGTGCTTCTGGGCGCCTGCGCGGGTATCCCAACCTCTAAAAATGTGCACCGGTACAGCGATAAGCTGGAGGTGCGGGAAAATAAGAACCAAGCGATTCATGCGGTCGGACCGCAGGAAGACGCACCCCCGGAGGCCATTATTGAAGGGTTTATTCACGCCGGGGTGGATAGTGCCGATAACTATGCGGTTGCGCGGCAGTTTCTGACCTCAGACTTTAAAGGCAAGTGGAACCCGACTACAACGACCAGGGTGTACCGTAATACCGCCCAGGTGAGCGCCGATGAGTCGTCTTCAGGGGTGTATCGAGCACGTTTTCAGCAGACTACTTTGGTGAGTGAACAGGGCCTGACCAGTAGTTTTGCTGAGACACTAGAAACTTTTGATTTTAAGCTCCGTCAGATTGAGGGGCAGTGGCGTATTGAAGCCTGCCCCGACGGGTTATGGCTTGATAGCGTTGAGTTTGACCGGGTGTTCAGCCCCTACCGCCTGTATTTTTATAATTCAATGTACACTCATGCGGTGCCCGATATCCGCTGGTTCGCGCACCGTGATGGGCAGTTGGGGATTCTGCTGCAGACGGTAATGGGTGGGCCCGCATCGTATTTGAAGGAAGTAACGGCTTCCACCCTCGTGGAGGGCATGAGTTTGGAGCGTGCTGAAGTTTCTGACCGGGACGCAAAAATACACATTAACGGCCCGGTGCTCAATGCTGTTACCCGTGCCCGGCTGCGCCAGCAGGTGGGGTATGTACTGAGCAATTTCTCGTCTGTTAATAAGTTTGAGCTAACCTATAACGGATCGGTGGTGAGCGAGGACGCCCCAACTGGTTTTCAGGAGGCCCCCATGAGCCCTGAGATCAGTAAGCGTGTTGTGGGTCTTGAAGACGGGAAGCTGGTAATCCGTGAGGATTATCTGAGCCAGCAGCCAGAGACAACTGGTACTGAGTCGGTGACTGATGCCTCGGACCCTGCGATTAACTATGATGGTACGGCGCTCGCTTGTCTGGGGGATACAGGCCGCAGCCTGTATTTCTTCTCGGGCGGTAAGGGGCAGTACCTGGTGAAAAATAAGAAGATGACTGCCCCCAGTTTTGATTCGTTTGGCTGGTTGTGGGTGGCTGAAAGTGACGGGGCTGTACGGGCTTATAACGCGGCATCAACGAATGAGAAGGAGCGATCTAAGGGCATTGAGATTCCGGTATCATGGCGGAGCGGGATGACCTTTAGCAGCCTGCGGATCTCGCACGATGGTGCCCGCGTGGTGGTGGTTGGTACTCGTGATGGTACGGCGGCTGTGGTGATGTCGGGTGTTGTCCGTGACAGTTCGGGAACCCCGAAAGGCTTTACGGAGCCGGTGCGGGTGACCTCATCAATTACTCCGCGTACAGCCGTGTGGGCCGGTGAGCAGAATCTTGTGGTGGTCAACGATAAAACTGGGGAGTCTGAGGTGACGACTCTCAGCGGTGAAGAGACAAAATTTGATCGCCTCGACGGGGTGAAATCGGTCTCGGCTGCTGGGAATACCAGCAATATGCTGGCGCATCGCTCTGACGGGTCATGCTATGTGCTGGAGGAGCGCGGCTGGAACCGTCTGAATACGTCTACGCGTGAGATGTCATTCGCGGGGTAAACCGTGAGCCAGAGTGTGGGCGGCAGCGGGACGCCCCAACGTAAAAGGGCGAATGCGGCAACGGGAGCGTTGAACAGTGCCTACGCCCTGTGGGAGCTGTTTTTTCCCGCGACCTGCGCCTGTTGCGGTGTTGGGGGCACAGCTCTTCTGCGGAGAGGCGATGCTTTGAAGCAGCCGCAGAAAGCGGGGGTTGTGCCGCAGCGCAGCGGGCTGTGTACTGACTGTTCGTCTCGTGTGCAGGAGCGGCTTGCGCAGCCGTATCAGCCGTTGGTGCAGTATCGGCTCCCACCTGTCCTGACGGCAGGTAGTTATGAGGCTGAGGTGACGCGCACTATCTTGGCGTTTAAGAACGCTGGTCGGCTTGATACTCTTGCAGAGTTGGGCGAACCGTTGGCGGCAGTAGTGGAGGCGCACCTTTGGGCTGCTTATCGTACCGGGCTGATAGCTCCAGGGGATACACTGCACTTGGTTCCTGCCCCGTCGTCGCCTGCGAGCGTGCGTCGCCGCGGTTATTCTCCGGCGCGGGAGTTAGCGGATGAGGCGGCTCGCCGGGTCCGGGATCGGCCTCTGGCGCGTCGTTTGGGGGTTCGGGTGTCGGTTGCCCCGGTGCTGCGGGTGCGCGCTTCATGGGCTTCTTTCGCTGGTGCTGGTTCTTCGGGCGGGCAGAAGGGGCTGAGCGCTTCAGAGCGTGCTCGTCGAATGCGGGGAATGATGCGTGTCTCGGGTGCGGCCCCTGCAGGAATGCTGTGTTTGGTGTGTGATGATGTGCTGACTACTGGGGCCACTGCTGTCGAGGCGGTACGCGCGTTACGCCAGGCGGGTATACTCCCGTTGGGGGTGGCTACGCTTGCCTCTGTACCCTTGAAAACACAGGGTGATGAGCTAGTCGCATAGTCTAACCTGAGCGGTACGTGTGAGTTTTTTCTTTCTCTAAAATATTCGGTGGTGTCCGGTGACATGCACCATAAATCTGTACTAAAATGGGGGCAAGGAACCTCAAAGACGGGTTCCCGGTGCCGAACCCAACCGGGTGCGGTACAAAGCCCCCAAACCGGAGGGAAAGTATCGTGGAAGTCAACATCTACGGACGCAACATCAAAGTTTCGGAACGTCTGCACGATTATGTCGAAGACAAGGTGCAAAAGTTCGAAAAGCTCGGTGATAATGTCAGCGATATTGACGTAAAGTTCACCAAGGATGGCCATCTCGGCGGCAATGTTATTCGTGTTGAAATTACTGTGATTGGGCGCGGTCCGGTGCTTCGCGCTGAGTCTCAAGGTCCCGATAAGTTCGCGGTCTTCGATGAAACCTACGGCAAGCTTTTGGAGCGTCTGCGTCGTGCACGGGATCGTCGTAAGCTTCGTAAGCACGGCGGCAAGCATCCTGTATCCGTTGCGGATGCTACTGGCTCGATACCGGTGGTGGGTAAGACCGCTATTACTGAGATCCTGCTTCCGGATGTTCCTGTTGAAGAGGCGGCTTTCGACACAACCGAGGTGACGCTCAGTGATGAGGCAGCTTCACCCCTTGAGATCCGTCATAAGAGCTTCCCGGGTGAGCGTCTGAGCCCGGCGGAGGCTGTGGATCATATGGAATTGGTGGGTCACGACTTCTACCTTTACATTGACAAGGAGACCGGAGCCCCGGCAGCGGCATACCGCCGTAAGGGTTGGAGCTACGGCATTATTACCCTGACCGATGAGTAAGCAGGGGTTTTAGAGTTCGTTGCGCTCGGGGCGGGTTTTCCCACCCCGAGCCTTTTTCTATGGTGCGGGTAACATCCGGTGTGGGATTTCGTGCGCTCTACGAATAATATTGACGTAGAATCCGTCATTTAGGTGGCTCTGCCCTACAATAGTTAGGAAAGCCTCAACCGGGGTTCGCTTTGGCGTGCCCGTTGGGGAGTACGTGATGATTACAAGGAGCAATGGGCAGTGGCATCTTTCCTGGAGAAAATCCTCCGCACCGGCGACAAGAAGATTCTGAAGCAATTGGAGGAGTACACCAAGGCGGTGAACTCGCTTGAAGATAGCTTCGCTTCACTTACTGATGCCGAGCTACGCGCCGAAACCGATAATTTCCGAGAGCGCCTGGAAGACGGTGAGTCTCTCGACATTCTGCTGCCGGAGGCTTTCGCTGTGGTGCGTGAAGCATCCAAACGTACCCTTGGTAAACGCCACTACGATGTTCAGATTATGGGTGGCGCCGCCCTGCACCTGGGGAATATTGCCGAGATGAAGACCGGTGAGGGGAAGACTCTTGTGGCGACTCTTCCCGCATATCTGAACGCTCTTTCGGGTAAGGGCGTGCACGTGGTGACGGTGAACGACTATCTTGCGGAGTACCAGGCAAACCTGATGGGCCGCGTATACCGCTTCTTGGGCATGGAGTCCGGGGTTATTCTTTCTTCAATGGATTCTGAGGAGCGTCGTAAACAGTACGAGGCTGATATCACCTACGGCACGAACAACGAGTTCGGGTTCGACTATCTGCGCGATAATATGGCCTGGACGGCTGAGGAGCAGGTGCAGCGTGGGCATAACTTCGCGATTGTTGATGAGGTCGATTCGATCCTGATTGATGAGGCGCGTACCCCACTTATTATCTCCGGTCCGGCTGCGGGGGAAGCGAACCGCTGGTACGCCGAGTTTGCCCGCATCGCTAAGACTACCCTGAAGAAGGGTGAAGACTATGAGGTGGACGAGAAGAAACGCACCGTCGGCATCCTTGAATCGGGTATTGATAAGGTTGAGGATCACCTAGGCGTGAAGAACCTGTACGAGTCGAAAAATACCCCGCTGATTGGTTTCTTGAATAACTCAATTAAGGCAAAAGAGCTGTTCACCAACGATAAGGACTATGTGGTGGTGGACGGTGAGGTGCTGATCGTGGATGAGCACACCGGCCGTATCCTGCCGGGCCGCCGTTATAACGACGGCATCCACCAGGCGATTGAGGCCAAAGAGGGCGTCGAGATTAAGCCCGAGAACCAGACAATGGCCACGGTGACCCTGCAGAACTACTTCCGCATGTACGATAAGCTCGCAGGCATGACCGGTACCGCAGAGACTGAGGCCGCCGAGTTCATGAGCACCTACGAACTGGGCGTGGTTGCTATCCCCACTAATAAGGGTGTGCACCGTATCGATAACCCGGATAAGGTGTACAAGGATGAGGTCGCCAAGTTCAACGCCGTGGTGCGGGACATTAAAGAGCGTCATAAGAAGGGCCAGCCAGTACTGGTGGGTACCACCAGTGTTGAGAAGTCGGAGTACCTCTCACGCCAGCTGTCGAAAGAAGGCGTGCGTCATGAGGTGCTGAACGCGAAAAATAATGAGCGCGAGGCGCATATCGTGGCACAGGCGGGCCGTAAGGGCGCGGTGACTGTGGCAACTAATATGGCCGGGCGTGGTACCGATATTATGCTTGGCGGCAACCCCGAGTTCGAGGCCGTTGAGAAGATGAGTCAGCTTGGGCTGGATCCGAACACAAACTCTGAGGCTTATGAGGCCCGCTGGCCGCAGGTGCTTGAAGAGTGCGAGCGGGCGGCTAAGAAAGAACATGATGAGGTGAAGAAGCTCGGCGGCTTGTATGTGCTGGGTACTGAGCGGCATGAATCCCGTCGTATCGACAACCAGCTACGCGGCCGTTCGGGCCGTCAGGGAGATCCGGGCGAGTCCCGTTTCTACCTGTCTTTGGCGGATGATCTGATGCGTCTGTTTAATACGACTGCGGCTACGCGCCTTATGTCTATGGCACCCGACGATTCGTCAATCGATTCAAAGATGGTTTCTCGCGCTATTGCTAATGCGCAGGCGAATGTTGAGGGCCGTAACGCTGAGCAGCGTAAGAACGTGCTCAAGTATGATGATGTGCTTAACCGCCAGCGTGAGGCTATTTATAAAGACCGCGCGCAGATTCTGCACGGGGATGATTTGAAGGATCAGATTTCCGGGTTCATTGATGAGGTAATTACCAGTGCCATTGATGCCCGTGTTGCCGAGGGGCACGCGGAAGACTGGGACTTTGAGGATCTGTGGGATGCACTGAAGACCATTTATCCCATTAGCCTGACTGTGGATGATATCGCTGAGGAAGCGGGGGACCGCACCCAGATCACCCGTGACCTGCTGGTGGAAGAAATCCTATCCGATGCTCACGTGACCTATTCGGAGCGTGAGGAGAGCGTTGGGGCAGAAGCGATGCGTGAAATTGAGCGCCGCGTGATGCTTTCGGTGATCGGCGAACGTTGGCCCGAGCATCTGTACGAGATGGATTACCTGAAGGAAGGTATCGGGCTGCGCGCAATGGCCCAGCGTGACCCGCTGGTTGAATACCAGCGTGAAGGGTACGGTATGTATGAGGATATGCTGGGGGCCATCCGTGAGGAGACCGTCACTTATTTGTTCAATCTAGACTTGTCCAAGCAGCGCACTCAGGCTTCTGCCGTGCAGCTGCAGACCCCAAGCCGCCCGAAGTTCTTGCAGTATTCAGCACCTAGCGAGGATGGCGGCACGAGCGTTCGCGTGGTGAATAAAAAGTCGTAAGCTGAGTGCACCGCAACCTCCAAAGGGCTCCCGGAAAGGTATATCTTTCTGGGAGCCCTTTGGAGGTTTTCTAGCGGTATTCGACAGTGGTGATATGCCAGGTTGAATAGCGTTCGATAACGCGCATTGCCATGGCACGCACTTTCACCCCGTCGTGCACTACAAGGGTGACTTCGTAGCCGCCTTTGGCATTATCAACTTTCTGTGCGCGGGAGCGCAGCACACGGGGGGTTGCGGTTCGTCGAGTCTGTGACCTCTGAGAGCGTATTGTCTGCCCGAGGGCCTGCAGCTCTGCGCAGCAGCTGGGGGAAAACCATTTACGGAATTGTTCAAGGGTGCGGTGCCCTGCGAGCATTTCAACAATCCCCAGGCACAGGCCCGAACAGAGTATCTCCACCGAGCGGGCTGCGGAATCTGAACGTTTGAGTGGGCGCCCAGTTCGCCGGGGTTTGCGGATTTTAACCCGTGCTGGCCGGTTGGCATCTGGGGTACCCATAATTTCTTGGGCATAGTCGGTGATAGGCAACAGGGTAAAGCCACTGGGAGCATAACGCAGGTTTGTGTGCGTGCTGGCCGTTGCATGGTGGTCTGCTGGGATGAGCGGGTTGTGTTCTGCATCGATCTTTTTGGCAGCGTGCATCTGTACCGCACGTGGTTTTTTCTCGGGCTGGATGTGTTGCCCAGCGGTCTGCCGATGACGGTCGTGGTGGAAGTTAGCGTAGAGAGTGCTCATTGGTTGTCTCCTTATCGGTGCAAAACATGCGGTCTGTTGTCAGTTTTATGAGGGCAATAGAATTCGCTGTCCTGGAAGAACTAAGTCTGGGTTATCCCCGATGGTGCTGCGATTATTTTGGTGTATACGTACTGTGTACTCTAGTATGGTTGCGTTTGATGCATTAGGGCCTAGAATGCGTTGCGCAATATTCCACAAGCAATCCCCGCGAACCACCACGTATTCACTGCCTTGCTGAGCTGATGCTGGCTGTACATGTGGTGTTCCTGTTCCGCCACCAAAGAATGGGCTGAGTGTTGGGCCGGTTTGCTGCTTGGTGGGCGGGTAGAAGGGGGTGGGCTCCGTTCTCTCCACCGCCGCAGTGTTTACTGTGGCTGTGGTGGTGGCTGGCGTTCCGACAAGGGCTGGGGCGGATACGCTGACTGGTGCAGATTGGGGAGATAGGCTTGCCGTCTCCGTTTGTTGGGCGGCCTGGGCTGGGGAAAGTACGGCTCCTAGCCCAAGGGAAATACCGCCCAGGGTAAGCACTGCATTGCGCATAAAACGGGGGAGTAGTAGTGTTCCGCGTTCATCACGATTAACTATCTGGGTAAGGCCCGAACGAATGCGGTACAGGTAGCGTATAGCGAATGCGCAGCTGAGGAGCCACCATCCAAGTACGGCAAGTGCCGCAATAAATGTGCAGTACAGGGCAGCACTGGCAATATTTTGGGTGGTAAAAAGTGTGCTGGTGAAGAGAGAGGACGCTCCGGTGCATACGGCAAGTACAGGGATGGACACGCTAAGAATAACCTCTGCATCAACCTTTGTGTCCCTTTGTATCACAATTATCCTCCAATCATGTTGTTTGATGCTTTTTGATTCTATAACTACTATCCACTATAAAGAGGGTGTTTGTAAAGCTAATAGGTAATTTTTTATAGTTTATTTTTGTTTGCTACCTTCGGAA
Organism: Rothia sp. HSID18067; assembly: GCF_003989445.1. NCBI lineage: Bacteria > Bacillati > Actinomycetota > Actinomycetes > Micrococcales > Micrococcaceae > Rothia > Rothia sp. HSID18067. Next base: position 236,337 of record NZ_RBMF01000001.1, read on the forward strand.
TGCCCTTGAAGGGGTTCCGTTGTTGCTAGATTGCGCTTTGACCTCCTGTGTCCTAGGCTCAGTACTATGCGATTTGAAAAAGTCTTCCGGGATCTTGAGGTACGTTTGGCGGCGGAGCGGGTCCGCGATTTGGAGCTGGATGCCCGCCAAACTGCGCGAAGCGCCTACTCATCCGTCACCATGGTTGAACGACTTTCGGCTCATTTGGGCGGGTCTATACGCATTTGTGGTGCCGACACTAGAGTTCGGGAAGGACTTTTGGAGTCTGTGGGGGATGGTTGGGTGCAGGTCAATGCTATGGGGGAGAGCGTTATATTGCCGCTGCAGGGCGTGCTGTGGTGGGAAGGTTCTGAGCTTGCATTGCGTGCGGATGTGCGCCAGAAGGTGTACCGTTTGACTCTGCCCTTGGCTTTACGTGCTTTGGCGACTTCGCGTGAACTCGTAAAGATCTACATGGCGCATGGTGGGGTTGTGTGTGAGGGTGTTATTGAACGTGTTGGTGCCGATTTTGTGGAGTTGAAGGTGCTGACCGGTGGGGAATACCCGCGTTCAGACTCTTGGCGGGGTGCACAAAAGGGCGTAAGGATTATCCCTACGCCCCTTATAGGTGCTGTGGTTGCCCGCAGCTAGAAGACTAATCAACCTTAACGCGGGTTGCGGACATCTTGCCGGAAGCGATAGCTTCCACAGTCTGTGAGTGGCGCTCGTCAATATATTCTTCAAAACGAGTGCGTTCAATGCGCCACTGATTACGGCCACCAATCTGAATGGCGGGTAGTTCTCCACTACGAACGAGCGCGCGCACCTGGCTAAGAGAAACCTGTAATTCATCTGCAACATCGCTCAAAGTGAGAAAACGAGGGGCAGTCATCGTAGGCATCCTTTCTGTGGTAAGTCCTACTTCTCTAGGGGTGGGCATTATTTTCAAGAGAAAATTCTGCTGTTCAATTTCAAGTATAGGCTAAAGGATTCTCTAACACCAGCATTTTACGGGGTATTACACCAAAATCCTGTTCTTAGAGGCTTTATGTATGCAGGCAATCCTTCATCACCTCCGAGGTCTGAGAGGTGAATGAATATATATTACACTCCTTATAGGCCATTACTTGCTTTATGATACCACTTTATGCTGAGATAGAAGTCTACGCAGACTCACCAACTGCAAAAAACCACCTTTATATTCCCAGAGTCACGCCTGGGAATCCCCTGAAAGGCATAAACTTACCAATGCACAGAGATCTTCCGGTTAGTAACACTTCCGAACAGCGCGAGCCCTCAGCTCGTCTGCAGCGTCCCGGTATTAAAGATCCTAAGCTCCTGATGGGTATCCTGCTTATTCTGGTTTCCATAGTCGGTGTTATCGCAGTTATACAGCTCAATAACCACACCACACAGTATTATGCTGCTAAAAGTGATATCCATGTAGGCGATAAGATTACTTCCGACATGCTGACTCCGGTCGACGCCAATTTAGGCTCATCCTCAGAGCGATACATCACTTCTGAAGAGATCAATAAAGGCGATTTGATGGCAACCCGGTATATTGCCAGCGGTGAGATTATAGGGAAAGACTCTACAGGTACTAACGTGCGAGAAAATCGCCGACTAGTTACCGTGACCATTGACCGTGGCTCGGCCTCCGCGCTTAAAGCGGGAGAGCAGGTAGACGTATGGGCTGTGCAGCGTGACACCGTTGTTGCCACCGCGCCGCAACCGTCTCCTCAGCCATCTGCTTCAGCGAGTAGCGATTCGCGGGATAATCCCTCTGCCTCGGCAAGTCCTTCCTCTGAAAGCCAGGGGAGCAACGGCTCTTCTCCCATTGTTAGCGGTGCCGAAATATCCAGTATCTCAAAGGAAGAAAGCGTTCTTGGGGCGAACGGCAAAGCGACAGTGCAACTGTGGGTGAATCCTAACGCCGTATCCAGTATTGTTGAAGCGAACGGTAGTGAAGCAAAGATCACTCTTGTCCCCGTTGCCCTCGGAAGGGGAAATTAAATGAACATACCCGTCATTCTCTATGGGGACGATGGAACTCTGCTGCACGGTATAGAATCACAGCGTGGCGCCGTGAGCGTTGCGCGCACCACTGATGACCTAGCAGAGGCTCTGGGGTTCGCACAGACCGGAATCGCACGGGTATTACTATGCGCGGTGCCCGTCACGGACCTTACTGCCTCTATGGTCGCGACCCTAGCTGAGGCCGAAGTACGGGTTGTTATAATCGCTGACCCGCGAGATAAACTGCCGTTTGGGACATACTGGGTGGATTCTAATGCTGAATTGGCTGACGTTCTCAATACTCTAGAACAGGCCTCTCTAGGCACCATACTTGCTGTGGGGGAACAGCCACGTCCACAGCTTGCGGCCTCACCTGATGGGTACGGGTATGACGCTGCCTACGGATATAGCATTCCGCAAACACAGCAGGCTCCTGTAGAAGCCCCTGAGGCGCCTCAGCCCCACAACTACACAGTCGAGCCCATTGAAGAGCCCACCACGGTTATAGGGAACACGGAGCCTGAGAGCGCTCCACAGAACCCTCAGATATATGTAACCTACCGCGCTTACCGATACGACCCTCAAGCCGAAAAAGCAGCCCGTGAGGTCACGGAAGTGATTGCATCGGATGACTCGTCTGAACTATTAACAAACGATGCTGATAATAGTGGTGCAGAAGCCACTAATACTGAGGAAAAACACACGCTCACACCACAACAGCAGGCGGCGGAACTCAACCCTGAAGAGGCAGTACTTAATGAGGCAGCCGCCATCCTGAACGGTTTTGACCCCACCCAGCCTGATACAAGCTGCGCCGAAATAGACTCTGCCCGCCAAAAGGCGGATACCACCCAGTCGGAAAAAGCAGAATCTGCCGAGCAACAGCAGCAATACCCTAAGCCTCCATATGAGGCGAATATCGACGAACAAACGGGTTACCTTGGTCAATGGGAGGAACAGGAACAGCCAGGTGTACCATCTCCCTACGAGCCGCAGGAGTATCAGGATCAGCCTGAACCGTGGGGGTACGAGTCTGCCTCAGATACCGGCCAGTTCGGGCAGGAAACCTCCCAGGGGTTTGCTCCATACTCGGGACAGGCGCCCCAGGATAGCTTTGGGTATACGGCTCCCGTTGATGCAACCGGCTATGCGATGCCGCCTCAGCCTTCTGCCGAATGGCATACGGTTCCTGCTGAGCAGATGCCCGCCCTTGGGAATGAAGGCCAAGGCTATCAGCCGCCCAGCTACAGCCAGAACAGTATGTATAACCAGCAGAATGCGCAGCAGCCGGGGATCTCCTCTGCCAACACCATACAGCCCCGCCGTGGGACTGTTCTTACTGTTTGGGGCACAGCTGGGGCTCCTGGGCGTAGTACATTGGCCCTGAACCTGGCATCCACAGCCGCTGCTGATGGGCTGAAAGTTTGTCTTATTGATGCCGATACTTACAATCCTTCGTTGAGTCCTCTGCTGGGGCTTTTGGACGAATACTCCGGCATATCGCAGATGTGCCATTTTGCGGATCGGGCTTCTCTGACCGAGCAGAATGCCCGTGAGGCACTGTGCTCGGTGGCGTTAGGGAAGTACAGTATTGACTTTTTGAGCGGTATTACCCGGGCTAACCGCTGGCCCGAGTTACGGGCTAAGTCATTAGCAGCAAGCATTGACTGGCTCGCCACACGGTACGATGTGCTCATAATTGACGTCGCATCGTGTATTGAGGCTGACGAAGAGCTCAGTTATGACGGCCCGGTTCCCCTGCGAAACGGGGCAGCTATCACCGCTCTTGAGAAGGCCGATCGTATTGTGATGCTTGGTAATGCTGATGTCATTGGTGTACCCCGACTGATACAGGCGTATGAGCAGCTGCGAGACGGGCCGTATGATATTTCTCCGCTGACCCGTATCGATCTGTGGCTGTGCAAGGTGCGTTCCGACGCGAGCGGACACGGGACAGTTGGTGAGCTGCGCCGCGCCTGGGAGAGGTTCGGACCGAGCGTGGGGCTAACCGGCTTCTTGCCGTATGATCGTAAATCACTCGATAAGGCGTGGATGCGCGGCCAAACCCTACAGGAGTGTGCACCTAAAAGCCCACTGACGCGAGGGATCAATGACTTGTATCGTAAGCTAGATATCGCTTCTGGATACAAACAACCTCAAGTAGCTGTGCCTGCCTCACCGTCTGCACATGAGCCTGCCCCTGCTCCTATTCGCCCGCCGGTTGTTGACACAAATCAGCAGCAGAATCCTATGCCTGTATATCATGGGGCACCGGCACAGCCTGAGCAGGATGCTGCTAGCCAGCCTCTTCAGCCGGAGAAAAGTGGGGGAACTCTGAGCCGTCTTTTCGGGGGCCGCAAGAAGAAAAACTAGGCTCTGTACGGTGCTGCCTTGTACGTTTGTACACGCTGGACGCCGTAGAATAGGAGAACCCGCCTAAGCCTAAGGAGCATAGCTATGTCTTTCACAGAGAGCATTCTTAACGCTGGCGATTTCGGCCCTGGAGACACCGAATGGATACACCTGATCATCGGTGAGTGGCAGATTATTGCCGATGTGGCTCATAGTGATTTGGTGCTATGGTTCCCTACAGACTATGTGGTGGCTGACGGTAGCGTACCCGATAGTGTGTCGGGCCCGTCGATCACCAGTAATTTCTCTGCTATCGCGCACGTGAGGCCTTCAAACGTGCATACGCTTTTCCATCACGACCCGATTGGCACGACGATGGGAGAGACGATGCGTCTAGCAGCGTTGCACTCCTGGACTGAACAGAACATTATCTCGTTCGCGGACGATGAGCCGAGTGAAGGCCTAGCCGAGGTGATGATTAAAGTTGTTCCTATAGTGCGTAATAGCCGCACAATCGCCCTGTTAAGTGTTCATACTGTTCCTTTGGTGAGTCGTAAGCCAGCTCGCACTGAGAATATTTATTACAAAGTCGCAAATAATATGCTCGAAATGGTGCATGCAGGCATTTGGCCTGATTCGTTGGCGCATGAGAACAATACACGCGGTAACCCGCGAGTTACTGACGGTATCATTCTGATTAATGACGCAGGAGACGTCACCTTCGCCTCACCCAATGCAAATTCAATGTATGCCCGCATGGGCTTAGAAGGGTACCTAGAAGATCTGAACTTAGCGAACGTTACCCGTGATATGCTCCCGGCGGGGGAGGAAGCTGATGAAACTCTGCAGCTTGTGCTGGCTGGCCGTGAAGATGCCCGTGCTGAACTGCACATTGGGAAAGTTCGCATCACTTTACGTGCCATCCCGCTGGAGCGAATCACCCCATTGGGGGTGGAAAGGCACGGGGCGCTGCTGCTGTGCCGGGATGTGACGGAGCTGCGTCGCCGCGAACTGGAGCTGATGACAAAAGACGCGACTATTAGAGAAATTCACCACCGCGTCAAAAACAATCTGCAAACGGTCTCCGCACTGCTGCGACTACAAGCCCGTCGCATGAGTACCCGAGAGGCGAAACAGGGACTGGAGCAGGCGATGCGCCGCGTTTCGACGATCGCCACCGTCCATGAGGCACTCTCGCAGGGTCTCGCGCAGAACGTAAACTTTGATGAACTCGTTGAGAGGCAGTTTCACTTAGCGGCAGAGCTCGCCTCCCCAGGACAAGAGATTAACACCCGGCTTCTTGGGTCGTTCGGTTATCTGCCGAGCCAGTTTGCCACCCCTTTGGCGCTTGTTATTAATGAGGTTGTGGCCAACGCCGTGGAGCACGGCCTTAATGGGGGTGCTGGAACGGTCACCCTAGAAGGAATTCGTTCCATGAATGAGGTGGGTGAGGACACTCTCACCGTCATTATCACTGACGATGGTCAAGGGATGGGGGGAGAGCCCATTGAGGAGTCCGGGGCTGAAGCATACCGGCCCAGCACAGGTAATGAGGGGCTGGGGATGCAGATTGTGCGCACCCTTGTGGCTAGTGAGCTCAACGGTTCTATTCGGTGGGAGCCGCATGAGCCTGCTGGTACCCGGGTGATTATTAGTGCCCGGCTTAATTAAGAACACCTAAGACTACAAGCTATATGGCTAGAGTAGTTTTATCGTAGTTATGCTGGGGTAACAAAACGCGGCTTCCCTTCGGGAGCCGCGTTCAGCTGTATGTGTGTAGTAGCGCGTATGATTAGGACGCGCGGCGGGCGCGAGCAGCACGACGCTTCATAGCGCGGCGCTCATCCTCACTGGTGCCACCCCAAACACCGGAATCCTGACCGGTATCGATAGCCCACTTCAGGCAGACATCAACTACCTCACAGGAACGGCACACTGTTTTTGCTTCTTCAATCTGCAAAAGGGCAGGTCCGGTGTTTCCAACGGGGAAAAACAGTTCGGGATCCTTATCCAAGCAAGCAGCACGGCTACGCCAATCCACAGCTGGACCTCCTTCAATCTTTTAGTAGTGCACTGGCACCGGGGCACTTCGTGCGTTTGACTTTTGGTGTGTGACATAAAGCATCCCCCGAACGGAGGGGGAACTTGACGTATCAACTTTCCCACGGTCCGGGCATGCTGACAAGAGGTTTTCCAAAAAAACTTTTTGAAATATTAGAGGTATGTATCACATAGGGTAACCTCGCTCAAAAGGAAGTAACGGGTATTTATGACATAAACTCATAGAGTGTTTCCCAGCACTACGCCGAAGAGCTGCAGGGGTCGCTAAAATAGAGGGACGCGGGCTGCAGATCTATGCACCCTTACCCCGCTCAACGCACCGACCAAAGGATGACTATGGCCACCCCGAAGACGACTGTGAACCCCAAAGCGCCCCTGAGCGTTCTGTTCGTGGCGGGGCTTTCAACCGTAGAAGCTGTGTATCTGCTTTTCCGGGGGGTCGCAGACCCGCTCTTTGGTGATGCGGCCCGAGCCGTTCAAGAACGCCTCGTCGGCGGTATTATCCAGGCTTTCTTTGGCCTCATAATCTTATTCTTTGCCCTCAGGTTTTATCGGGGAAAACGAACAGCCCGCACCCCCATGGCCCTGATTCACGCCTGTGCCAGCTTCATTAATGCCTCAAATATATACAGCTACTTCTCCTACCGCAGTGTGGTTGGGGCAGACCATGCACCTTTCTCCTTTATCATCATTCCCACAGTGCTATTACTCCTCTCCGGTACTGCACTGGTTGCCGTATTCCTCCCGGCAACCAGCCAGTACCTGCACGAAACAACCGAAGCAGACGAAGCAGACCTTAAACGGCACTCGGTAACTGGCAGGCGGTAGCCCGCCCAGCATCTACCGCAACCGCCCGACCCGGTGGTAGAGTACCCTCCGTGTACAGATCAAGCGGAAGCTCTGAAAGCGTACAAATCTCCCCATCGGCAGCAGTCCGCGGATTAATAACAACCGCTCGTGAACACCCTGACAAAGACGCCAACACCGGCGACGAAAGCCACCGTGTGTACGGGGTGTAAGCAATAAACCCGGCCCGGAACTTACGCCCAAACTCTAGTAACACCTGCTGGGTAGCCGCAGAAATATACGGCACATCATCAACTGCCAGGATCACCCGCTCCGGGTGAGGAACATTCTCAAAGGTCTCACGAAGCTGCTGCGCATCCGGATTATTAGCCCCCGCAATATGAAGCACACCATACTGCGGGTTCAGTGAACCAAGGTTCTGCAAAAACGTACTCTTACCAGAAGAACGCGCACCAGGCACCGGAACAAACGTTCCCTGCGGCGCATGAATCAGAGCCGCTGACCCATCACGCTGATACCCGCACAATAGAGCTCCAGGACTCTTCCGGTGAACGTCCAGCACCGCATCCTGAGCAGGAAGTGAGATTCCCTCAGGGAACTGCACCAGAGGCCGCACCCGATGCGATCTGCCGCTTGTATCCTGCAATAACTTGGTAAGCTCCGAGGAACTCAAAGTTACCGGGCTCAATACCGAAGCCTCCAGCGGCTCATCCCCAATTAAATCGGTATTTAACGTTCCCTCCACCGCAAAATGGCCCTGCGCCGGAACTGGGTAGTTCTTCACTGTCTTGCGCATCAGGTCATTCTCAACAAACCGTCGAGACAACAACGTCGAATGCGCCACCGACGCGAAACGTCCACGAAGTGAAAGTGCACTGGTAAACACCACACGGTACCCGTAACGATGCCCCTGCGCCAGCAGATCATACAGCTGGCCCTCAACCTGCGGCAGGCGCATGAGAAGCTCAAGCCACGAATCCAGCCCGTCAACAACCACCAGCGCACCATCCTGCTGCCCCTCACGGCCTGGCACCGTGTAGCCGCTACGCAACTGCTGCAAACAGTACTGTAAATGTGACAGTTCATGAGGGCCAACCAGGGCATCAAACACCTCACATCCCTCCGCGTAAGCGCACGCCAAACGCCGGTGCAACCCAGAATCGGCAGTCAACACAATGATGCGCTCCCCGCGTTGAGCAGCCTGGGCCAGCAGCGCGTTCAAAAGGTTTGAACGCTCACCTACCGCCCCTAACACAGCCAGCGCACCCGCAGCCTCCTCCTGCTCAGCCCCACTAGCTGCAGATGCACCACAGGAGATCCCCCACGTACGCGGCTGGCGCACACCATAACGCGCGATCTCCAGCTCGCCCAGTGTGTACTCAAACTCACGGGAAGAAACGGTCAGCTCCGTATGGGCCGCCAGCTCTTGTGGGATCGGCTGATAATCCCCCGCAGAGACAGCGTAGGACTCAAATGCCTCACGAATGAGCTGCACGGCACGGTTTAATTGAGCATCCTCACCTTGAGAATCGTCGGACGCGTCCTGCTGTGCTACCGGGCTAATGAGCGGAACCCATGCGCCATCCTGTAACAGCTGCGCCGCGAACGGGGCCTGAACCGTATTACTGGGGAGAGCATCAACCAGCGGAGCCCTAAACGGCAGGTTCTGGCCATCCGGCAGACGCACATACCCTGCGCCCGGGCAAGAGGCAGGGATACTCGCCGCGCCCTCATGACCCACCAGATTAAATGAATCCTGCCCCGAAGAGACACGCAAACAAATATTACTGGCAATATTTGCTCGAATATCCTGTGAAATACTGCCTTGCGGCCGCTGAGTTGCCAGAATCAGGTGCAGACCCAATGAACGGCCAATCGTCGCAATTCTCATCAGCTCGTTCATAGCATCCGGCATCGACTCAACCAACATGCGGAACTCATCAACCACAATCACCAATTCCGGGTACGCAGGAATCTCACCTGAGGCTGCGCACAAACGCAAATAATCACGGTACGAGTTCACCCCCAAGCTCAGCAAATCACGTTCGCGGCGGCGCACATCGGCCCGCAAAAACTCAAGAGCACGGTGCACTGCAGACACATCAAAGTTGCTCAGCATACTCAAAGTCTGCGGCAGCTGTGCGAGCGGACCCAAGCCAGCAGATCCCTTAAAATCCACCAAGATCAGCCCCAGCCTCTCCGGGCCGTAACGCAGCGCCACGGTCAGAATCAAAGAACGCAGCAACTGCGACTTACCCGCACCGGTGGTGCCGCCCACAATCCAGTGGGGACCATGCTCAGACAGCCCCATATCAAGGTACCCGCCCGGTGCCGAACCCAGCAGACAGTACAGGTCAGGGGAGTAGCGGTTCATAGCCCAGCGGGCTGCTGCTTCCTCACAGAGTAGCCCCATCGGGTCAATACCGTTTGCGTGAGCATTTTCCCCATTGAGAGAATCCAGCTCAGAAAGCCGCAACGACCTGCTATGAACCGAAGCTGCATCCGTGGCCTCAGCGACAGTATCAGACTCCCCGCTACCCGCTAATGCACCCAACGCACGAACATACTGGGCAATACTTAACCCATCCGCTGTAGCGCAAGAATCATTCAGCTCTAACGGATGTACTTGCCCCACGCTCTCGGCAGAGGTCAGCTCGGCCGGGGCAGGCCCCGAGCGCACATACGAGATACTTTGCTGGTACTCTCCAACGGTCTGCAAAGACAGTGCCGCACCATTTAGCACCGGAACATGAGCTGTATCGTGAGGATGCACAATACACAAAGCAGCCCTTGTGGGGAAAACACCTGTACCACCGCGCGGCACGCCCGCTGAAATAAACAGCGGGGGAATGGCTGCAGGCTGTGAGCTTGGCAAGAAAGATTCCTGAGGCTCAGGAACTGTTACTGCCAGTGCTTCAGCGATCTGCTCAGGACTAACGCACAGGCGCACCCGTTCGTGAACTCCAAGGCATACCAACGCATCACGCACAACTGTTGCTGCGGATGCGGGGGCTAATACGATAATCTCCCCAGGGTAGACCGCCACCAGCTGCACCAGATAGGCGTGCAGATGCTCAGGCTTTAGATGCAACTCGTGCGGTAACGCGGCCGTGGGAACCGGAACGTAATGAGGGGCCCGCTTATGAGGTTGAAGGGAAGAGACATTCAGATTACGTCCGCTCACAAATGGCAGGCGCGGGCCTACCCCGAGCACGATCGCCGCAGCAGCAGACTGGTCGGCGGCAGGAATAAATGGGCGGGCTCCAGCCGGGGTGAGCCCTTCGGCGCGTAATTTCTCACGCTCGCCGGAGTTGTGAACCTCTCGCTGGGCGCGTTTGTTTTCGCCTCGACCGCTGAGCATATGTAACAGCATTAAGGCTGATGAGGCTAATGACATGAGCAGGAACATCCACATCCCGGTGAGCGTTGCCACTGCCACACCAATAATTAGCGGTAGGCACACCATGATAATGAGCGTGCCGAGTTTACGTGCGGCTTGGGTGTGAGAAGTGACTGGTTCAAAGGGGGAGCCGGTACTCTGGGGTAAAGCCGGGCTCTGCCCGGGAGCGGTGAGAAGACAGGTAGATGAACCCACTATGAAAGGCTCATTCCACCGTATTTCTTGTTCTTTATTGTTGCTCGCGCCGGGCAGTACCCCGTGGGGCAGGGGTAAGGCAGCCAAGTTTTTACTGCGGGGTGGGTGAGAAAGGATGAGACGTGCCCCTGAGCCATCCACCACCAGGGTTCCGTGATTGGGTGCTAGATAGGGGTCGTTGAGGGCAACCGCCTGGTTGTTTTTCTGTGAGCGTCCGATGTGTGTGTGCCCGCGCGGTATGGGGTAGGCATGCCCCGCATCAGGGCCTCGGAGCACATAGAGCGTGCTGACTGCCGCTGGTTGGGTCAGTTGTGTGCGGCCGGGCTCGAGGCATGCTCCGGGAGTCAGCGGAGTCGCTCCAACGGTGAGGGTTTCGAGCGGACGACCGGCCACGGTCAGGGCCGAATGAGGCAGCGCTTGGGCAAGCTGGCGTGCCTGAGAACCCGCAGCGCACTCAACGGAGAGCAGCTGCGGGTAGGAAGGGTAATCGGGTTTCCCCAGGGCGCGGGGTGCATCGGCAAGAAACAACGAATACTTCATGTAATAATCTCAAAACATGTCAAAGTATAAATCAAGAGATGTAATCGTATATTGTGGATAAAAATACCTATTGTGACCATTAAGCATAGTTATCCACATATTTTGCGATTCGATGCTGTCTAAATGCCGTAAATATTACAAACTGTGAATACGGAGGCGGTGCAGACTATGCCCGTCCCGGATTCTTTTTTGGAGGCCGAAAAAATACGATGCAAATATGCAATGGGTGCGGATATCAGGTAACTTTAGATATGATTAAATCCGTCTTTAGAAGGTGCTGCTGCGCCGCTGAAGGCCGTGGTTACGCCTGGCTCTAGGCGCCGTTAAACTGGTAAATTCGTAGTTTGCGTGCGGGTTTCCCATGACTTACAGGAGAAGAAATTGACTGCTGATCTCGTAGTTGTCGGCTCGGGCCTTTTTGGCCTGACCATTGCCGAACAGGCCGCAACTGAGCTTGGTTTAAAGGTGGCACTGTTGGACCGCCGTTCTCATATCGGTGGTAACGCATACAGCGAGAACGAAGAGCAGACCGGCATTGAGGTGCACCGCTATGGCGCGCACCTGTTTCACACCTCCAACGAACGTGTCTGGGAGTATGTGAACCGTTTCACCGATTTCACGAATTACGTGCACCGCGTATACACCCGCCACGATGGTGTGGTGTACCCGATGCCCATTAACCTGGGTACTATTAACCAGTTCTTTAACGCTGCATATTCACCGGCTGAAGCGAAAGCACTCATTGCTGAACAAGCCGGGGAGTTGGCCGGTACTGATCCGCAGAACCTCAACGATAAGGGCATTTCGCTGATTGGGCGCCCTCTGTATGAGGCATTCATTAAGCACTACACCGCTAAGCAGTGGCAGACCCCGCCGGAGGAGCTGCCTGCCTCCATTATTTCCCGACTGCCGGTGCGTTACACCTATGACAACCGCTACTTTAACGACAAGTATGAGGGGCTGCCGGTGGGCGGTTACACTGCTTGGCTGGAGCGTATGGCAGCGCACCCGAATATTGAGGTGCGGCTGAATACCGATTTCTTCTCGGGAGATCACGAATACTCGCGTGAGAAAGTGCTGGGCCAGGTTCCTGTGGTTTACACCGGCCCGGTGGACCGCTACTTTGACTACACCGAAGGTGACTTGTCATGGCGCACCATTGATTTGGAAGAAGAAGTCTTGCCTATTGAGGACTTCCAAGGATGCTCAGTCATGAACTACCCGGATGCTGACGTTCCCTTCACTCGTATCCATGAGTTCCGACACTTCCATCCTGAACGCGACTACACCAAGGACGCGACCGTGATCATGCGCGAGTACTCACGTTTCGCCAATAAGGGAGACGAGCCTTATTACCCGGTGAACACCTCCGTGGACCGTGAGAAGCTGCTGAAGTACCGCGATCTTGCTAAGGGCGAGAAGGACGTGCTGTTCGGCGGACGCCTGGGCACCTACAAGTACCTCGATATGCACATGGCTATCGGATCCGCGCTGTCGATGTTCGACAATAAGATCCGCCCGCATTTTGCTGAGGGCGCCACGATCGAATCCGGCGGTGTGGACGCATAATGACGACTGAGGAAAAAACTTTAAAAACCTTACAGCGCGTGATCTTCCCCAGTGCGGTGGAAACCGATGTGGTACCCCTGTATGTGGATGCTGGCGCCGCCACCGGTGTGCAGCTTCCTACCCGTTTCGATAGTGATGCGGCCACAAGCCTTAAAGAGGCTACCGACGCACAGACCCTTAACGCGCCCGCGCTCGCTGCATCTGCTAACGCCGCCCGTAACCTGACGGGGCGCCGCTCTATTACGGTGGGCGACGGTAAACACCTCTCCTTCGGGACGTATTTTAACGCTTTTCCTGCCTCATACTGGCGCCGGTGGACCGACCTGAAACAGGTGGTTTTGAGCGTACGTACCAGTGGTGAAGGTATGGTCGTGGTGTATAAATCTAACGGCCGCGGCGTTATTCAGCGTGTGGACGCTAAGCTGCTGTCCGGATCAGCAGAAACGACTTTCCAGCTTCCGTTAGCCCCATTTGGCGACGGTGGATGGTACTGGTTCGATCTTTCGGGCACCACCGACCTTGAGCTGATTGAGGCTAACTGGCTGGGTGATATTGAGCCGCGCGCTGATGTAAACGCTGGCCAGGCAACCGTGCAGATCACTACCATGAACAAGGTTGAGTACTGTATTAACAATATTCGCACACTGGGTGAAAGCCCCGAGATTTTTGATTCTGTGCACGAGTTCCTGATCGTTGATCAAGGAAATAAAAAGGTGCAGAACCACCCCGATTTTGAGGAAGTTGTTAAGCCGCTCGCCGGTAAATTCCGCATTATTAATCAGGGTAACTTGGGCGGTTCGGGCGGTTTCTCCCGTGGCATGTTTGAGGCCGTGAATAACGGCAGCGACTATGTGCTGCTGCTGGATGATGACGTGATTGTTGAGCCTGAGTCCATCCTGCGCATGGTGACGTTTGCAAACTACTGCAAAAACCCCACCATTGTGGGCGCACATATGTTTGATATGTTCGACCGGTCGGTGCTGCATGCCTACGGCGAGGTTGTTAATCCGTGGCGTAACTTCTACGACAAGCCTTACGATGATATGGTCATGGGTCACGATCTGGGCCGCAGCAACCTGCGTAGCACGCACTGGCTGCACCGCCGCGTTGATGTTGACTATAACGGCTGGTGGATGTGCCTTATTCCCACCGCCGTGATTCATGAGATCGGTCTGTCGCTTCCGCTGTTCTTGAAGTGGGATGATGCAGAGTATGGTTTGCGCGCGAAAGAGGCCGGGTTCCCCACAGTCTCATTCCCCGGTGCTGGTGTGTGGCATGTGTCCTGGACTGATAAGGACGATTCTGTCGGCTGGCAGGCCTACTATCATGAACGTAACCGCCTGATTACGGCACTTCTGCATTCTCCGTTTGATAAGGGCGGCCGTGTGATGCTGGATTCCCTCTTTTTGGATGTGAAGCACACCCTGTCAATGCAGTACTATACTGAGGCCGGCCGCTTGATGGCTCTTGAGGATCTGCTGTCCGGGCCGGAGCACCTACACGAGTCGCTCTCTGCCCGCCTGCCGCAGATTCGTGCGATGGCGGCTGAGTACCCCGAATCGCAGGTGAAGACTGACGTCGATAGTTTCCCCACCATTAAGAACAAGAAACCGCCGTTCCGGGGCCGTCGTAACTTCAAATCGCCCGGGTATAAGAAGCTGGTTCCGTGGACCATGAACACGTTGCGCCGTCAGCTGACTAAACCTATGACGGGCGAGTTGAAATCGCATCCACAGATTCAGCTCAATTATGGTGAGAGTAACTGGTGGACCTTGTCGAGGTTTGATTCGGCTTTGGCCACTAACGCGGAGGGAACCGGGCTTTTCTGGTACCGCCGCGACCCTAAGCAGGTGCGCTCTAAACTGATTGATGCAACTAAGCTACATGCTAGGCTCTTGAAGGAGTGGCCAACGCTACGTGAACGCTACCGGAACGCATCGGCCAGCGTAGCCTCCTATGAGGCGTGGGCTGAGACGTTCGCTAAACATACGGAGTCTGAACTGAAGCGATGATGAATGATCTGAGCACCAAACCCTTTAAAGCCCCCGGGCGCGGTAGGGGTATTCTGGACGCTATCCGAAACCGGTACCTGTTAAGGCTGCTGGTTGATAAGGAAATCCAGGTGCGTTACCGCGGTTCCGTGCTGGGTATCCTATGGTCTTATATTAAGCCGGGTATCCAATTCGGAGTGTTCTATATTGCGATGGGCCTTTTCCTGGGCCTTGAGCGGGGTATGCACAACTACGCTATTTATCTGTTCGCGGGCATGATCGTTATTAACTTCTTCTCGGAAGGGTTTGGTAACGGCGCGCGGGCCATGGTGGTCAATAGCGCACTGATTCGTAAGATCTACCTGCCGCGTGAGCTTTTCTCGCTCTCGACGGTGTGGGTTGCTCTCATTCATTTCTTGCCTCAAATCGTGGTGATGCTCATCGCCTGTATATTCAGCGGCTGGAAACCCGGTGTGCTGAACATTGCGTCCGTTGTCGCCGGGATGCTCATCGTCATGCTGCTTTCTTACGGGTTGGGGCTTATCTTTGGCGTCGCTAATGTGTTTTTCCGTGATTCGGAAAACCTGGTGGATATGTTCCTGATGGTGGCCACCTGGCTGTCTCCGGTGCTGTATTCCTGGGCGCTGGTGCGCGACACCCTGTATCCGTGGGTCTTTAATCTGTTTATGATGAACCCGCTCACTGTGGCGGTGGAACTTTTCCACTATGCGTTCTGGCACCCTACCCTCACGGATCATGACAAGCTTGCCCCCACCTCACAGGTTGTTCCGCACCTGTTTAGCTTCTGGACTCCGGTAGCTATTGGTGTGTCTCTTCTGACCGTTCTGATTGGCGATTTCCTCTTCCGTAAGTTTGAGGGTAACTTCGCCCAGGAGCTCTGATAAGCGCATGAAGATTAAGAAGATGCAGCTGCCCCCTATTGACCCTAACGCACCAGTGGTCATTAGGGTGGATAACCTCGTCAAAAGCTTCGTGCTCAGGCACACTCGGTCCATGAAGGAAGCCTTCGTGTGGCTGATGAAAGGCCGTAAAGGCGACCTGTCGGAGAAATTCAACGCGCTCAACGGCGTGACTATCGATATCCAGCAGGGCGAACGTGTAGCCTTGCTGGGGCTTAACGGTTCGGGCAAGTCCACTCTGCTAAAGCTCATCTCGGGTGTGATGCAGCCCGACAAAGGTAAGGTAATGACCCGTGGTGATATCGCTGGGTTGATTGAGGTTGGCGCCGGTTTTCACCCGGACCTCACGGGGCGCGATAATGTGTACCTCAACGGTGCCATTCTGGGCATGTCGAAATCCAAGATTGATGCGGCATTCGATGATATTGTCGCATTCTCCGAGATCGGCGAGTTTATCGACACCGAGGTGAAATTCTATTCGTCAGGTATGTATCTGCGTCTAGCTTTCTCAGTCGCTATTCACACGAACCCGGATATTTTCCTGGTGGATGAGATTCTGGCGGTCGGTGATGAACCGTTCCAGAAGAAATGCATCCAGAAGATCAAAGAACTGTGCCTTGACGGTAAGACCCTCGTTGTAGTGAGCCACGACTTGGACCTGGTATCGAAAATCTGCGAACGCGGTGTGGTACTGGAGCAGGGTAACCTGCGTTTCGATGGAACTATTGATAAGGCTGTGAAGATCATCCGCGGATAGCTCTACGCCGTGTCTCATGCCATATGTAGAGGCCTGCTTCCTATGGGGGAGCGGGCCTTTACGTATGTCCTCAGATATTTCAGTTCCCTAAATTTGTGAGCTAATGAATGGTTTTGGTTTGATAAATCTTCGCCGTTAGGGGTAGTCTATGTACAGTAATCACATCACCGTACATCAACCTCATCGTAAGCGGGAGACCAACCATGGAGAGCTCCAGAGCTACTCTTCCGTATGATAACCGCTCAGCTTCCGGCACATCATACGAGAGCTACTTACTGATCGCGCAGCATGTGCGTGAGCAGATTCGCGCGCGTGAACTAGACCCGTACACGTCGCGCGATGAAGTTGTGTCGATTATTGAGGCGTCAGTTGCAGACTATGATCGCCGGATGCTGCGCGCATCCTTACCGGTACTTCATGATGCTGCAGATGCTATCCGCTATTTAACGGATGATATTTGTGGTTTTGGCCCGCTGCAGCGTTTCCTGGATGATGACAGTATTGAGGAAATCTGGATTAACGCCCCTGATGAGATTTTTGTGGCTCGGTCGGGGGAGAGTGAGCTGACGGGTCTACGTCTAGATATTGACAATATTAACCATCTGCTGGAGCGCATGCTGAAACCTTCCGGTCGACGCTTAGACCTTTCGTCTCCGTTCGTGGATGCATCCTTACCTGATGGGTCACGTTTGCATGCTGTTATTCCTGACGTGACCCGTAGCCACCCCAGTATTAACATCCGTAAATTTATTGTGCGTGCCCGCAGGCTGCCCGACCTCGTGAAGCTTGGATCTATGAGTGCTGGTGCTGCGGGTTTGTTACATGCGGCTGTTGAAAGCGGCATGAATATTTTAGTCTCTGGCGCTACTCAGGCTGGTAAAACTACCATGTTGAACTGCCTGTCCGCATCGATCCCGCCGCGTGAGCGGGTTATTACCTGCGAAGAAATTTTTGAATTACAGGTTCCCCTGCGCGATGTTGTGGGTATGCAGTGCCGTCAAGCCAACCTTGAAGGAACCGGCTCTATTTCGCTGCGTCGGCTGGTGAAAGAAGCACTTCGTATGCGCCCAGACCGCATCATCATTGGTGAGGTTCGTGAGGCGGAGTCTTTAGATATGCTCATCGCTCTTAACGCTGGTCTTCCGGGGATGTGCACTATCCACGCAAACTCGGCACGGGACGCCGTGACGAAGATCTGTACCCTGCCTTTGCTGGCGGGGGAGAATATTTCCTCGGCATTCGTGGTTCCCACGGTTGCCAGCTGCTTCGATTTGATTGTGCACTGTGAACGTGATGCACGCGGGTACCGCCGGGTCGAGGAGATTTACATGCTTGGCGGTCGCGTTGAGAACGGTGTGATTGAGATGTCACCGCTGTTTGTGCGCCAGGAAGGCCGTATGGTGTGCACCGCCCTTGAACTGCCTCACCCTGAGCGGTGGGCTCGTGCCGGGCATGCTCCGGAACGGATACTGGCTATGGCGAAGGCGGGGTAGTTGTGAACGTCCTTTTAGGGTTGCTGTTGGGGGCTGGCGCGTTTCTGCTGTGGTGGTCGTGTTGGCCTGTTCCTGCCGGTGAGGAACGCCCGAATCGTGAACCAAAGATGGTAATCATGCTGCGTAAAGCTGGTATGCATTCACTGAGTCTTCGGACGTTTATGTGGCTTAGTGTTGGTTCTGCAGCTATTACGGCACTCGTGATTTTTGCGGTCACCTCCCTGCTGAATTTGGCGTTATTAAGTTCGGTGGCTGGTTTCTATCTTCCTCGCATTGTTGTGTCTCGCCGCGCGCAGGCGCGTGAAGCTAAGGTGTGGGAGCAGTGGCCTGATGCGGTGGATCACTTGCGTTCGGCTATCCGTGCGGGCCTGTCTCTTCCTGAAGCGCTGGTGCAGCTGTCGTACCGTGGCCCTGAGGAGCTGCGTGATGCATTTGCGCGGTTTGGTTCAGACTATCGGGCAAGTGGCGAGTTTATCCCGTCGCTGAACCGTTTGAAAGAGTACTTAGCGGATCCTGTTGCAGACACCATTATTGAGTCGTTGAAGATTGCTCGTGAAGTGGGCGGTAGCGATTTGGGACGTCTGCTGGGCACTCTTAGTGATTTTTTGCGTGAGAGCTCCCGTACCCGGGCGGAGCTTCAGGCGCGGCAGTCGTGGACGGTGAACGGCGCGAAGCTCGCGTGTGTTGCACCGTGGGTGGTGCTCATGCTGATGGCCACTCAGCCTGCTGTGCGTACCGTCTATAATTCGTGGGCTGGCTTTATTCTTATGCTTTCCGGCGTTGTGCTTTCGTGGATTGCTTATCGCCTGATGCTTCGTATCGGTACTTTGCCGAGTGAAAAGAGGGTGTTTGTATGAGAAGCCTGTACATCCTCCTGGGGTTACTTCTCGGGTCGGGCCTGTGGCTTGTGATTAGCACGTTCGTGCGGTCACGGCGCTCAGGGTTTGCTGAGCGTATTGCCCCGCAGATGCGGTCAGTGACTGTGCGCGAAAGCCTCTCGCGGGAGACCGAGGAAACCCCCACCTCTTTGGGGGCGGTTCTGCTGGTTTTCTTTGGCCCGATGCTTGACCGCATTACCTCGCGGATGCGGAATTCGTCGATGACCGATGAGTCATTGCGGGAGCGTTTGCGCCGTGCGGGCGAGGACGAGAACGTGAGTAAATTCAGGGCGGAGCAGCTTCTGTGGGCTCTTGCTGGCGTGGGAATGATGAGTGCGTTGACTGTTATCGGCGTCATTCAAGAGCGTATTTCTGTACCCGCTGGTATTGTTCTCATCGCAGTGTGCGGTGTGAGTGGGTTTATGGCCCGTGACTGGTGGCTGGGGGAGAGGATCAAAAAGCGCGAGAAGATGCTGATTACCGAGTTCCCCGCGCTGGCTGAGCTTATGGCTTTGTCGGTGACAGCTGGTGAGTCGGCTTTGGGCGCTTTGGAACGTATCTGCCGCACCTCTAACGGAGAGCTGTCCCGTGAATTCTCGGATATTCTGGCGCAGACCCGCACCGGGTCGGGGTTACTGCCTGCCCTCTATGATTTTGCGAGGCGCACCCAGGTGCCTGCACTGAACCGTTTTGTGGACGGCGTGGCAGTGGCTATTGAACGCGGTACCCCGCTGGCTGATGTGCTTCGCGCACAGGCCCAGGATGCCCGCGATAACGCTAAACGTGAACTGATGGAAACCGCCGGTAAGAAAGAGATCGCGATGCTCGCACCCGTGGTGTTTTTCATCCTTCCGTTGACCGTAGTTTTTGCGATATTCCCCGGACTATCGCTGTTGCATCTAACTATTTAGAGGCAATAACCTGTACCATTTGGCCCCGCACGGGGTTCTCTAGCAGTAAAGGAGAGGACAATGTTCCGCCGTATTCGTACTTCGTTGGCTTTGCTGACTGCACTAGCGATGACCGCTCTGGTGGCGGGTCGTGTTTTCGGTTCCCGTTCAGGCTCTGATGATCCTGAGCGGGGCGACGTCCCCGGCTGGGTGATGATCACCATGATGAGCGCCGTTCTGGTTGCTGCTATCTTGGCAGTCGCTCAGCCTGCTCTGACCACTATGTTTAATGACGCTATCGCAAAGGTCGGTCGCTAACTGGTCATGCGTGCCTGTGGCAAGTGTGTGACCTGTAGAAGGGGCAAAGAGGGCACCGGAGCAGATGCAGACCGTGGGGATGCGAGCACCGATTTTGTGATGGTCTCGGCCCTGTTAGCACTGATTACTGTGGCTATTTTGCAGGTTTCGTATGCTTTTTATGTGCGTAACCTGCTCCTGGATGCGGCCAGTGCTGGGGCACGGTACGGCACTCTGCACGACCGTAACCCTTCTGAGAGTGTTGACCGTACCTCTGAGATTATTCGCGGTTCGCTCCCCGGTAACTATGCACAGAATGTTTCGTACAGCGAAAGTTTTAACTCTGCGGGGGCTCGAGTGCTTGAGGTGAACGTTTCGGCGCCGCTTCCGGTGCTCGGCCCTTTCGGGTTACCTAATTCATTATCGGTGAAGGCTCATGCGGTATACCCAGTCCAAACAGAAGAGTAGTGCGCGAGTGCGTGGTGCCGTGAAGATCCTCTCCCTTAAGGCAGTGTGTGCGCGTACCCGCTGGGGACGCCGCAAGAGGGCGGCTTCTTCTCAAAGCCCCGATGAGGGAAGCGCAATCGTGGAGTTCCTGGGGTTGGGCATTACCTTGCTTATCCCCATTATGTATGGGGTTTTGACGGTTTTTAGCCTGCAGGCCTCGGTGATGGCTGCCCATTCGGCAAGCGCCCAGGTGGCGCAGTATGTTCGGGAGCTGCCTAAGGAGCAGAGCCTCTCGCAGGCCCAGGCGAATGAGCTGGCGACCCTGGTGGCTCAGGATTATGGGGTGGCTGCGTCGGATATTTCGGTGGCGTTATCATGCAGCTCTTCGTGTGGGTCGAACGATACGATCCGGGTTGATGTATCCGTTAATGCGCGGCTTCCTTTGGTCCCTATCGGTAATGGGGTGGTCCCGGTGAGCTCGTATTCGATGAGCTGGGGGAGCTAAAAGCGTAGTGCCTCTGCTGGCTAGAACCGATATAACGCTTTTGTATCGGCCAGCAGCAGCTGAGGCAGGGCATTTGGGGCGCGCAGTAGGTGTGACTCTAGATTGGACATACTCAATCTGAGGGAACGAAATCTGGTAGTGTCAGTATAGCGAGAAGGTTATTCATTCATTTGAGGTTTCTGAATACAGTAACACCTAATGAGTAACCCTCAATTTAACACTTTTATTTATCGAATTTGACAATACTTTGCACCTCGCGCATCAACCAATCGGTTCCAGTGTAGACAATCTTAAACTCCACACTATATTTATTTTGTTCAGTGAAATCCTCCGTGCGAATAGTGCGCCTCTCATTATCAAATATTAGTGTAGGAGGAATAACAGTACGACCCAGGAGAGAATATTCATAATCTTTCCCCGACACTTTTTCAAAACTATCTTTCTCATAAAAGATTTTTCGAATACCTCCGATTATCCACCCTCCTTTCTCATACACAGATTTCATATAAGCGATAGCTTGAAGTTCCTTGGTATAAGCACCCGAGGTAATATGCGCGTACCCCTTCACGTCCCCTGTTTGAAGAGCATAATTACGCTGCTCATTCCAATACTCAATAAACTTAAAAAACGCTTCCGGGGTTTCAAGGTTCATACCCTCAGGCTCTTGAGGCTTGGGAACATTCTGTGCCGGGCCCTTATCATCAGCAGGACGGTACTCACCCTCCGGTGCCTGCGAACCACCTGAGAACCCTTTACTAAATGTTTCCCCTACAGGGGTAGGGGTTGCTGATGTATCACTGCCGCCAGAGGCAGAAGCTTCAGGCGACGAAGTCTGCGGTGTCGACGAACCAGCCTCAGACGAAGAACCCGCCTGCCCTTCAGTATTACCAGCACCACCACAGGCGGTAAAAGCCACAGCTCCTAGCCCCGTACCAGCGAGCAACAGTGCACGACGGCGAGTGAACATACTCGGATCAGGCATGGGCATATAGTTCATGATTATCTGTCTTTCTCGGGTTAATATAAACCCAGTCTAAAGAGTGCTAGAGAAACAGGCTCTTCCCTATTACTCTTTCTCTTGGCTCGTATCCTTCTGCCCGGTTAATGGGGACAGCCCGAGAATTTTCCACCCAGTGTCTGTATGGCGAATATGCAGATAGAAGGTATCATCATCATGACGATCATTCTCCTGAACATCCCATTGTCCGTTGCCTTGAACTTCAATCTGTTTAATCCACTTCAGGTAAAATTCCCACAGGTATGTACCATCATCTTTCATTACGGGATCATCCCCATGAAACTCAAAAACATCTATACCATCTATAATCCAGCCCCCTTCTTGATAGAGCTTAGTATAGTAATCATAGCGTTCTATTTCTTCGGTGAATTCATTCGACACAAACTGACGAGCAACATCAAAATCCCCAGTCTGAATCCCATAGTTACTCCACTCAACCCAAGCAAAGACTGACTTCTTCAAGCCCTCCAAAGAATTCACCTTATAACTCTCATCAGGACGGGCAGGCACACGAACATTCTGCGCAGGACCCCGATAATCCGCCATCACATACTTCCCCTCAGGGGCTTTCTCACCACCGGAATACCCCTTCGAAAAACTAGGGTCAGGGGTATTAGAAGCCTCACCGGAGACAGAGGGACTAGCACTACCACTGTCCTGAGGTGTCTCTGAAGCAGAACTGGAGCTGCTGGATTCCTGCTCAGCCGCCTTATTCCCACCACCACAGGCCGCAAGGCCCAGTGACCCTAACCCCACACCAGCGAGCAGCAGCGCACGACGACGCGGAACAATACGGTCAGCGTTCAGTTCTACCATCACGAGAGTTCTCCCCTTCATTAGCATCAGAAGGCCCCGTGCACAACAGGCGGCAGAAAATACACCCACATGGTCAGGCCCGGAAGCGCCTCAATCTTATTGGTTCAATGTGAATACGTACCCTTAGACTACGGGCTGAGACTCAACAAATCAAAGCTCAGTGGATGTAACACGCCCAAAAACTAGATTGTACATATGAGTCCTTAGTTTTTGAGGAATACGGCCCACGAATTATTCAGAGTGAGGCTAGGGGAGCGTTATCTTATTGTTTTGCCTAGCAATACGCGTTGTGCGTTTCGCAGTGATAATACTGTTCTGGTGAGACTTTCAGGGATTTTCGCGCTACTGTTAAGGGCTATGGCATCTTTCGATTTTTCTGCTGAAATTAGGGAACTGCGCGCTGTTTACGCCTCAATCGCCACTGTGAGCGACCTTGAGGGTATTGAACGTGCCATTGCGGAATTATCGGAACGTGCCGCCGACCCGCAGCTATGGGACGATCCGCAGGTTGCGCAACAGGTAACAAGCGCCCTGTCGCATAAGCAAGCTGAGCTGAACCGCCTAACATCGTTGGGATCGCGTATTGACGATGTTGAAGTCATGGTTGAGCTCGCCGAAGCGGAGGACCCGCAAAGTGCGCAGGAGCTTCTGAGCGAGGCGCGTACTGAATGTGTGAGCATCCGCCGCAAGCTTGAAGAGCTAGAGGTACTCGTGCTGCTATCAGGCGAATACGATCAGCGTGAGGCTGTGGTAACGATCCGCTCGGGGGCTGGCGGGGTAGATGCTGCTGATTTTGCTGAGATGCTTCTGCGTATGTACCTGCGCTGGGCCGAAAAGAACGGTTACCCGACGAAATTGCTTGACACCTCTTACGCTGAGGAAGCCGGGCTGAAGTCGGCGACGTTTGAGGTGAATGCCCCGTTCGCTTTTGGACGCCTATCGGTTGAAGCTGGGACGCACCGGCTGGTTCGTATCTCCCCGTTCGATAATCAAGGGCGACGCCAGACTTCCTTCGCGGCGGTGGAGGTGGTGCCACTCATTGAGCAGACTGACGCTATTGAGATTCCTGAGGCAGAGATTAAGGTGGATGTGTTCCGCTCGTCTGGCCCTGGCGGGCAGTCGGTGAATACCACCGATTCTGCGGTTCGCATGACTCACCTCCCTACGGGTATCGTGGTGTCGATGCAGAACGAGAAATCGCAGCTGCAGAACCGCGCTGCCGCTCTACGTGTGCTGCAGTCACGACTGCTTCTATTGCGTAAGGAAGAAGAGGACGCGAAAAAGAAGGAACTCGCTGGGGATATTAAAGCGAGTTGGGGGGATCAGATGCGTTCTTATGTACTGCATCCGTACCAGATGGTGAAGGACTTGCGTACCGGTTATGAAGAGGGAAATACTGCGAACGTGCTCGATGGTGGGCTGAACGCGTTTATTGATGCGGGTATCCGGTGGCGTGCATCATCCCGTTCTGCGGGTAAGGAATAGTAGCGGCGCTCAGGCGCGTCGCATGAGGAACATACAGCTAGAGGATATGATGGCTCAGAAGAAAAAGAAGGGCGTTAAAGACCCAAATAATTCAATTATTGCCCAGAATAAAAAAGCACGGCATAACTACAATATTGTTGAGACATATGAGGCAGGCCTTGTGCTAATGGGCACTGAGGTGAAGTCGTTGCGTGACGGTGGCGCCTCCATTACTGATGGCTTCTGCCAAGTGAACGGTAATGAAATGTGGCTTGAAGGTATTCACATTGCCGAATACGGGTATGGTACATGGACGAATCATGCTGCTCGCCGCCGCCGTAAACTGCTGCTGCATCGTACCGAGATTAACCGGTTGGGACAGAAGCTGAAGGAGACCGGCTATACTGTGGTTCCGCTTAAACTGTATTTCAGTAATGGTCGGGCAAAAGTTGAGATTGCCCTTGCCACCGGTAAACGCGAGTATGATAAACGCCAGGCCCTTCGGGAGAGGCAAGATACGTTGGAAGCGGCGCGCGCCATGCGCTACCGCAACCTTGGTGGCTAACTCGTTGGTAAAGGGAGAGCGAAGCTATAAAGGGTCCACGGTATAGCTCAGAGGATACCAGTGCGAAAGATGCGTTGTACCGTATAATGGAGGGTACCTTCACCCCATAAGTGGAGAGAACAATCAACCAAAGGAGACTGACTGCATGTCTGAAAATTTTAGCTCTAACAATGGGTCTGCTGATGCGCCTAAGTTTACCCCGGCTCCGCCTCCGCAGGGTGCGCCAGTACCGCCGCCCATGCAGGGCTACCAGCCGAATCCTAGCGCTGCTCTGGCTATTACAGCTTTGGTTCTCGGTATTCTTGCGTTCCTGATTAGCTTTATCCCAATCCTTGGGTGGTTGCTTGGTATCGGTGCCGTTGTTTGCGGTGCGATTGGCTTGTCGAAGATTAAAAAGCAACTGGCTAGCGGTAAAGGTATGGCAATTACTGGTATCGTGCTGGGCTCTATAGGGTTTGTTGCCGCATGCGGATGGTTCATTTTTGGCCTTATTGCCTATGCAGCAGGTGCTCACTAAAAGTAGCTACTTTTAAAGTGTAGAGTGTGGGACGTTCCCGGAGACGGCATGTCCCACACTTTGTTTAACCAATATTCCATTTGTCAGCGCGAGAAACGGCTAGCGAATTATTCAAAAACCTAATCTGATATGGGACGTCACCGCAGAAAGCCTGAGGAATAGATAGGTGTTTCCGTATAATGGTGTGTAGCCTCGTAACTTTGTGAGGCTATCAACCGACAAAGGATCTGACAACTTTGACCCTGGGAATGGGCCCGGTGAGACGCCAAAAGCTGCTTCGGCTTTGCCTCCGCAAGGTGTGCCGGTACCACCGCCCATGCAGGGCTACCAACCGAAGCCAAGCTCTGCACTGGCGATTACTGCCCTTGTATTGACCATCCTCGGCCTGCTAACCGCTATTTTCATGGTCGGTGGCCTGCTGGGCATGGTCGGCCTGATCCCCGCTATAGTTGCTCTTGCAAAAATTAAGAAGGGTAACGCAAGTGGTAAAGGGATGGCTATTACCAGTACCATTCTGGGTACCCTGTCTATCATCCTGGCTGTTGGTGTGCTGATTTTCAACATTATGGTTTTTGTGCAGATGCAGGAGTGCGCAAAGAAAGCCCAACACAATTCTAATTGTGAATATACCTGTGAAGTTATGGGGATGAAATTCACTGGGTACTCAAAAACTACCACCACGTATCGTCGCTAATATGTAGATGATATGGGCGGCCCGTAAAACTTGTACACTCCACCAGTCACAATAAGTACAGGATTATTAATACCACCATTTTTTAAAAATATGTATTAACGAATTATATGTACATAGAATATGGGAAACTAGGGTGTCTCAGCCGCTGTGGTTGGGGCACCCTAGTTAGTGGTATTTATATCGGAGACACAGCGCGGGAGCAAAGCAGGCTCTGAGGTAAAACAAGCTAGTATTGTCCTGATTACCTGGTACGGCAAAATACAGCACTGCGTTGATACCAGTGAGAAGGACTCCAACGGTACGGTGATCTGTCATATTGACGGGCAGAACTTCTCTGTAAACACTAGGGGTGGAATAGTAGTTCACGAGATTCTGTAAGCTTGGGGCGGCTCACTGGGGAGGGCGCACATCTCTGCTGATGGCGCGTTTTAGCCTTCTTTTGCGCGGTTAGACGCGGCTAACCGCAGGGTACCGTGCGTTTACATCTGATTCGCGTAAAATGGACTCACGCATGTTTTAAAATCGTGCGGTAATCGCCGAGCCCCAAGGAAGGGTATAGATGTCACATAATCCGTACCAGCAATACCCCGGTTACCCTGGTACTCCGCCGCAAGGACAGGGGGACTACCCGGCCTCCTACCCAGCCCCGGCACCGGGCTACCCGCAGCAGCAGGGGTACTATGCTGGGCAGCAGGCACCCGGCTACGGTACCCACCCAGGGCAGTATCAACAACATCCTGGGTACGAGGGTATAAACGCACCAGGATATGACTACGATTACTATGACCTTTACGACAACTATGGTGCCTACCCTGGGCAGGATACCGTCCCCAATGCGGTTCTTGCGATTACCTCGCTCATTGTTGGCCTATTGAGTTTGTTTCTGGGGATCTTCTACTATGTGGGAATACCGTTAGGTATCTTTGCCATAGTTGTAGGGATTGTTGCGCTTAATAAGATCGGTAAGAAAACTGCCACCGGTAAAGGATTCGCTATAGGTGGTATGGTCACAGGGGGACTGGCCCTTCTGGTAGCAGCAGTTACCATTACAATCACTGTTTTCTTGCATATACAGCTGGAGAATGACTGTCGTGAAGCTGGCACTCCCGACGGCAACGGGCACGTCACATGTGAACTTGACGATGGAAGCTCCATGACTGTTCCCGCCAAATAGGTACCGTCCTTCAAAGGGGATGCTTCTGAGTAGAAGACATCACCCTTTTACTGTCTCTCCCAGCAGAAGCGTCACGGTAACCCCACACAAGGTTTGCAATACATGAGCGCTACGGCTATACTGATTCTCTAACCGTTACTGAGCGGTGCCGTGCCGTCTAGGTATGGATACGGAAAACGTTCAGGACGGCGCTTTTTGATAAAAGCATAGGGGGATGATCGGTTTCGACGATGTGAGTCGAGATGGGTGAAGCGTGCCGAGGACGCAGGGTTATCTCGTTAACGCCCTCTGCAAACAAATAAGTGCAGAATCTAAGCGCACTGACTTCGCACTCGCTGCCTAAGCGCGAGTTGCAGTCTGTCGGCCTGAGCATGCCTTTGGCTCAGGGACCGGCATCGTTTTAAAAGGCCACTGCTGCTGGCCCTTGTCGTAGGGGCTAGCGGAACTTTTTATACGAATAGGTTCGTCGGTGTAAGTGTTTGTGCAAGCACCGGAGCCGAAAAGTAGCGTTTTCACAAACTGCGCACGGAGAAGCCCCGTCGAAGCCACAACGGACCGGGGTTCGATTCCCCGCATCTCCACAGAAATCCCCAGGGTTCCGCTCCACGGGACGAACCTGCTACAGTACCGCCTGGCCGCCTCCACACTAGTGGAGATGCCAGGCGGCTTACTATTTTAATAGACCGCTTATGCCGTGCATCGTTCCCCAGGATGCCGTAGTATCGTAAAGAGAGCACGCCCGCTAAAAACCGCCCCACCGGCAGGAAGGCGAACATATGCGGGGTGATACCAGTAAAGATTTTTTGCAGGAGACGGCATATGGAGCCCACACCTAATACACAGCACCCCTACGCCCAGCCTTCCTCACCCATGCAACCTGTGCCGCCGCTTGCCCAGCTGAGCCCCCAAACAGTGCACCCCCAAGCCGCGCCCACGGTAGCTGGTATAAGCGCTCTAGACTACGATTTCAGCTACAACCGTATGCCTGCCGAGTACGAGGTGCCCGACGAGTACCGGCGCCCCTACGGGCGAGCGCCCGGCGATATCCGCGGACCCGGTTATTTCTACGCAGTGGGTGGTTTTGCTCTAGCCCTTTTCTCGCTTGTATACTCTGGGGTTCAGAGTCTCACTACTCTCGCGCGCGCTGCGTCACTGTACCGGCCCTACGAGATCGTGCAAGTCACTAACGTACTCATGGGTGGGTTGCTTCCGGCACTTATGGCATTCATCCTAGGGATCTACGCGTTTAAGGTCAGCGGAAAGACTAAAACTAAAACCTCCGCATCCTCCCGTACAACCACTTTCGGCTCACTAGCTATAGTTCTGGGAGGCCTGAGCATTCTGGGATTGATAGGATCTGCGGTGCTCTATGTGCTTGCTTTCTTCTAATACAACAGGAAACATAAGATGCAGGGAGGGGACGCACAGAACGTGCGTCCCCTCCCTGCATACATATGTCAGAGAAGAGCGAGAGAGCTAGTCCTCGCTAATCCCGATATCGCTCAGCAGCCCCTGCGCTTTTGAGTGCAGTGCACCATTTGTGGCCAGCACGCTCGTGCGCTGGCTGTACGTGGTTGATGTCGCATTATTCCCGTTAAATGTGGTGATTTTACCGCCAGCTTCCCTCACAATCGGCACCAGAGCAGCCACATTGTGCATGTTCAGCTGCGGGTCAGCCGCGATATCGACGGCGCCTTCTGCCACTAAGCAGTACGACCAGAAATCGCCGTAAGCGCGGGTACGTTTCACGGACTGTGCTAAGGAGAAGAACCGCTGTTCCATACCGTTCTCAGCCCACCCCGCAAAATCTGAGTACGATAGTGAAGAATTCGCAATATTAGCGACTTTTGATACCTCTAAGCGGGTGGCGCGAGCCAAAGATTTACCAGCATAGGACCCTGAGCCTTTGGCGGCCCACCAGCGGCGCTGTAACGCGGGTGCAGACACTAGACCAACCACCGGCTCGCCCTCATCCAGAAGAGCAATGAGGGTAGCCCACACCGGCACACCACGCACAAAGTTGCTGGTGCCATCAATCGGGTCGATAACCCACTGCCGTGAGGTGGTACCCATGGTTCCCGACTCCTCACCAGCAACACCATCACGGATACGAGCCCTCTGCAGCTGGGCGCGGATCAGCTGCTCAATCTCACGGTCCGCATCGGTGACGGGGGTGCCGTCATCCTTCATGTGAACGCTCATGCTGTGGTCGGTAAAACGCGCCATCGCAACTCGATCAACGCTATCAGCTAAGGTGTGCGCTAGGCGCACGTCATCGGTGTAAGGGGTCGTGTTCATAGTCCTTATTCGGTTCTCGTATCGGTGGTCATAGTATTTATGGTACGCCCTTAGCGCCCATAATGAAGGAAACTTTAGGTGAGTGAGCCTAACTCCTTCTCATCGTCGCCCGCTTGGTCTGGGGCCGCCAGCAGTTTACGCATAGACGCCAACCGGTCGGCGCCACTGGGCCCAGCCTCACCGCGAGCAACATATGCGGTTATACCGCACCCGGAGGAGTCACCAGTGTGGGTGCACCCCCTAGGGCACTCTACCGCACCGGGGGCAAGGTCAGGAAATGCCTCCACAACCTTCTGCATCGAAACGTGGGCTAACCCGAAAGAGCGGATGCCCGGAGTGTCGATAATCCAGGTGCCTGGCGGAACCTCAACACCTGCATCCGAGGCGGGCTGAAGCGCTAACGCTGACGAAGACGTGTGCCGCCCCCGCCCAGTCACTGAATTCACGTGCCCGGTAGCGCGATCAGCACCCGTGAGGGCATTAACAAGAGTGGATTTTCCCACTCCCGAATGGCCCAACAGAACCGACACGTTCCCCAGCAGATCGCCCAGCAGCTCACGCACAGGGCCGGTAGTGAGGCCCTCAGCGCCCTCCTCGCTCGGGGCACGCCCATCAGATGCCGCGGAGAGCACAATCCGTAATCCCGAGCGCTGATAGTAGTCCAGCAGATCCTGAGGGTGGCGTATATCGGTTTTGGTGACGCACAGGATGGGCTCAATTCCCGCATCGTACGCAGCTACAACGGCACGGTCAATAAAACCGGTGCGGGGCTGAGGGTTTGCTGCAGCCACCACAATCACCAGCTGGTTTGCGTTCGCCACCACCACACGCTCGGTCGGGTCAGTATCATCCGCGCTACGCCGCAGCACGCAGGAGCGCTCACCTAGCCTCACGATGCGGGCGAGAGTATCTTTCTTGCCGGAGGTATCACCCACCACATCCACGAAATCGCCGGTGACAATTGCGGTACGGCGGAGCTCACGGGCCCGGGTTGCGACTAGGGTGCGCTCATTAACGGTGCCTTCGGCGACAACAACGGACCAGCGTCCCCGATCCACCGTAATGACACGGCCACGAATCGCGCTCTTGTGGGCGGGGCGGTCTTTCGTACGCGGCCGTGACCCGCGCTTATTGGGGCGCACCCGCACATCTGACTCGTCCCAGTCCAGCACATCACGGGAATTCAGCCGCGACGAACCCACTAGCGGCTCCCTTCCAGCTGGCCCAACATGTTATTCCACAGGCCGACAAAATCGGGGAGGGTTTTGGCGGTGGTAGCAATATTCTCAACCACCACACCGGGCACACGCAGCCCCAATACCGCCGCGAATGTGGCCATACGGTGGTCCTCGTAGGTGCGAACCGTCACCGCCGCATTGGTGGCTGCCCGCTGAACAGGAGCATCAATAACAAGCCCGTCATCAAGCTCATGGGCAGAGCCGCCCAACCGGTTAATCTCGGCCCTTAGGGCCTTCAGCCTGTCTGTCTCATGCCCACGCAGATGCGCGATACCACGCAGCTCGGTACGTGCCGGAAGTAAAGCGCAAATGGCGGCTAGCGTGGGTGCCAGCTCCCCGCATCGTGCCAAGTCAAAAACGTACTCTCTCTCGCCCCCCACTGCGGGGGAACCCGTGACCGTCAGCCCCTTATCACTGTAAGAGACTGTCGCACCAACTGCTGGCAGCAGCTCGCGCCACATATCGCCCCCCTGAGTGGTGCCAGGCTGACCGTCACCCGCCGGGGCGGGCCAGTCGGGAATCGTCACAGAGGTACCTGTCACCGTTGCCGCCGCAAGAAACGGGCCAGCGTTTGATAGGTCCGGCTCGATCGTCTTCTCAAACCCGCGGATAGCTCCGGGGCGCACCACCCATGTGTACTGCTCAGGAGAGCTCTCCACCCGAACGCCCAACTCACGCAGAGTCTCAACAGTCATCTCAATATGCGGCACTGAGGGTACCGCTTCCCCAACGTGCCGAATCACCAGCCCCTGCGGCAGACGCGGGGCCACCAACAGAAAAGCCGAAACGAACTGGGAAGACGCGCTGGCATCAATACGCACCTCTGGGATTGCGGAGCCCTCAACAGGGTGCTGCGCCAAACCCGAAGACTGCACCGTAAAAGGTAACGCATCGGCCTGATCGCCCTCACAGGGCACATCCACCCCCAGCTGGCGCAAGCCATCTAGCAGGGGAGCCATAGGGCGCTTGCGAGCGTGCGCGTCCCCATCGAAGCCGAACTCGCCAGGTAATAACGCCGCCAGAGCAGGCACAAAACGCATAACGGTTCCCGCCAGCCCGCAATCAATAGTGCTGTAACGCGGGATGGCGGAAGAGAAATCAATGGGGATGACCCGCAGGTCAGGGCCAAAAGGTGAGTCTGTCTCTAAAGACTCAAAACGTGCCCCAAGGGCCTCCAACGCCTTTATCATCAGCAGAGAGTCACGCGAATGTAACGGGGCGTGCACAACAGATGGGGAGTCCGCCATGGCCGCCAGCAGAAGATACCTGTTAGTGAGTGATTTAGACCCGGGGATACGTACCGTCGCCCGTGCGCCAGGTTCACCAGTGAATAGGGGGGCCGGCCAGTCACCCGGTGTCGCCCCGGGGTGAACGGGTGCCGTATCACTCATATGTATCCCCACAATCTTATTAATAGGCGGCGCGGCATCAGCCATAACGGGTGGGCAACAGCCACCCCGCCTACTATTCTACCGGGCACCCGCCTGTGGGTCCCACCGTGAAACAGTACGACACGGTACTACGCAGTAGCACAAAACTCGTCAATATACCCCATCAGTTTAGTCTTCAACGCCTCCGGAGCCTGCTGTGCACACGAGCTTTTAATCTTGGCACGCACCAGCTCCTCAAGATTCTTGGCCTCCGCACAGTGCGCACAATTATCAAGATGTTCCTGTAACTGAGCTATCTCCTCGGCGCTTAAGGCACCATCCAAATACTCGTAGATGCTTTTGAGCTGTTCAGAGCAGGGGTTTCCCCCGCAATCCTCTGTTTTTTCCACGGGATTTCCTTATCACTAACAGTTGGAATAAAAACTACTTTTTGCTCAGCGCCTTCTCAATCGTTGAGGGGCGCACACCGTTCTCACGGGCATAATCAACCAGTTTTTCACGCAGAATACGCCTGCCGCGGTGCAGCCGAGACATGACCGTCCCCAGCGGGATATCCATAATCTCGGCGATCTCCTTATAGCTGAACCCCTCAACATCGGAATAGTAAACAACCATCCGAAAATCCTCCGCTAAGGCCGAGAACGCCTCACGCACCTCGGTATCCGGTAAAGCGGCAAGCGCATCGGCCTCAGCTGAACGTAACCCCACAGCGTCATGTTCACCAGCCCGGGCCAGCTGCCAATCATTGACGGCCTCAGCGTTAGCGGTCTGCGGTTCACGCTGGCGTTTGCGGTACAGGTTAATGTAAGTGTTCGTGAGGATGCGGTACAGCCAGGCCTTCAGGTTCGTGCCCTGCTTGAATTGGTGGAATGAGGCGAACGCCTTCGTGTAGGTTTCCTGCACGAGGTCTTCAGCGTCGGCGGGGTTGCGGCTCATCCGCAGTGCAGCAGCGTACAGCTGATCCACGTACTGCATCGCATCTGTGGTGAAACGGGTGCGGAGCTCACGGCTGTCGAGAGTCTTCGTCGCCTCAGCGGCGTTAATCTCGCTCATCTGCTCTCTTTCCTGCCGCCACCAGGACGGCACATCTGCGTTCAGGGTCTTCCTCCAGCATACCTGCACCGGGTGTTCCTGCTGGCTCCAACAAAACTGCGGTGGGTTTTATTCCCCGTGAGCTTGCTGGTAAAGCAAAACCCCGGCGCTGAGAAACACCGGGGTTCATAACGTATGCAAAGCGACCTTAAGAGTTGGGGCGCTTACCGTGGTTTGCGCCGCTCTTACGACGATCCTTACGCTTGCGACCGCGCTTGCTCATGCGAGCCTCCTTCATTCTTGGGTGGGTGCGCCACTACTGAAGAGGCACACCCCGCTGACCGCCCTGTTCAGGTACACGCTCCGGGTACAGGACACGGGGCTGAGCACTAGGGCAACGCCGTTTATTTTTTCATAAAAATGACGCGAATGCATCTTATCCGCCGCCAGTGAGCGAAAAAACACGCAGAATCCGCGTCGCAGAAAAGGTCTAGGGCTGCTCCGGGATACTCAGCCAAGAGTACCAGCCGCGGTGCAGCACCAGCCAAGCGATCAGGCCATACCCGGACTGCCCAGGCAGCCCGTTATTGGTCGCCAAATCGTTACGCCACTGCTCATGGTGCAGCAGCGGGTTAAAGGTATCAACATACACCTGGTTACGGCGGGTTACCACATCTGCGTAGGCAGCCGACAAGTCGGCAATGCGCCTGTTCCGCTCAGCGTCGAGCGTGGGAGGCGGGCCTACCACCAGCACCCTGATGTTATTCTGCGAGGCCATATCCACCATGTTCGCCAGGTTAAGACGTGAACGGGCGCTCGTGAGCCCTAGATCAATGTCGAACGTGGAGGGGGCTATCACGAGACGGTTATCGGCACCGGGTGCGAAGCGGCGGCGTGCCTCTTCAAACCAGCGTTCATTGAGCAGATCACTGCCTTCGTTGGGGGCGGCCAGGTTATAGGCCGTGATAGATGCATTATTGTGGGGGGTGCGGGCCATGACACGACCGAACCAGCCTAAGGTGCGGGGGTCACCCACACCCGCGAGCAGGTCGTCGCCGACGGCTACGAGTCGAATATTGCGTTGCTCCACGGGAATCTTTCTTCTTTTATCGGTGGTAGCGCCCGGCGCTTCACCCTTATGTGCAAAATTCTCTAACTACAAGCATAAGCGGTACACGGGCTGTTTATCTAACTTTGTGGCATGTTTTAGATAACCGGGGCGCGCATCCGCGCCAGTGCAGGGCACAGCACGTATCCTCAGACGCGTCCAATGTAAGGGCAAAGGCCCCGCCTTCTTGACAAATGAAGAAGACAGGGCCCTCACATGAGACTCACTACCTATTGAACCGGTTTAGCCTTCAAAAATCTGCTGCAGCAGAACCTCATGTTCGGCGGTGTGGCGTTTGCCGGTGCCCGCAGCGGGAGAGGCCGAGGCGGGGCGGGCAGCCAGACGTACCGGGCGGTCTATAACCGGCAGCAGATTCATGGCCATGAAAGGCCACTGGCCCTGGTTCGCGGGTTCGTCTTGGGCCCACACCACATCCTGGGCGTTTGAGTACAGGGCCAGCTGCGCCTTAATTTCGGCCTCGGGCAGCGGATACAGCTGCTCAACCGTGACAATCGCGGTCTTAGTGTCGCCGCGCTTAGCACGCTCAGCCTCAAGATCGTAGTACAGGCGGCCTGAGACGAGCACCAGGCGCTCAACCTCGGCCGGGTTCACACCCGAACGGTCACCAATTACCGGCTGGAACGAGCCCTCGGTGAAGTCCTCAATTGATGAGGTTGCGCTCTTGAGCCGCAGCAGCTGCTTGGGGCTAATAACCACCAGCGGCTTGTACGGACGGTGCTGGCTGTGGCGGCGCAGCAGGTGGAAATACGAGGCCGGGGTAGAGGGAACCGCGACGGTCATATTGTTCTCCGCGCACAACTGCAGGTACCGCTCAATACGGGCCGAAGAGTGATCCGGGCCCTGCCCCTCATAGCCGTGCGGCAGCAGCAGCACAAGCGAGGAACGCTGCCCCCACTTCTGCTCCGAAGAGGAAACAAATTCGTCAATAATGGTCTGTGCACCGTTCGCGAAGTCGCCGAACTGTGCCTCCCACACCACGAGCGAATCCGGGCGTTCAACAGAGTACCCGTACTCAAAGCCCATCACACCGTACTCCGACAGCAGTGAGTTATAGATACGCAGCGTGCCCTGTTCGGCTGCGAGGTTCTGCAGCGGCGACCACTCCTGATCAGTGAGGTGATCATGCAGAACCGCGTGACGCTGCACGAAGGTGCCGCGCTGCACATCCTGCCCGCTCATGCGCACATTGGTGCCTTCCAGCAGGACAGAACCAAGCGCAAGCAGCTCACCCATACCCCAGTTCACCTTACCGCTCTTACCCATTTCGACACGCTGCTGCAGAAGCTTCTGCAGCTTCTTGTGCACAGTAAAGCCTTCGGGTACGTTACCAAATGAGTTGGCGATAAGCTCGAAAGTATCACGCGAAATCGCGGTGACACCGCCGTGAACCACCTCGGTACCCTGCTGCGACGAGGGCAGCTCAATACCTTCAACATTCGCACTGTGAACCAGCGGAACAGCCGTCTGAGTCTCCGCGAAAATAGCATCCAGCTTCGAATGGTAGGCGTTCAGAGCCTCATCCGCTTCTTCCTGGGTGACATCGCCACGGCCAACAAGGGCCCTAGCGTACAGGGTGCGGGTTGAGGGCATCTCATTAATGATCTGGTACATCTTCGGCTGAGTCATTGACGGGTCATCCGCCTCGTTATGGCCGCGACGGCGGTAGCACAACAGGTTAATGACCACGTCCTGGCCAAAGCGCTCACGGTACTCGAATGCCATACGCCCGGCGCGCACCACAGCCTCGGGGTCGTCGGCGTTCACGTGGAACACCGGAGCCTTGGTCATACGCGCAATGTCGGTGGCGTGGGTTGCGGTGCGTCCGTCCTCGGGGGTGGTGGTGAAACCGATCTGGTTGTTGACCACAATGTGCACGGTGCCGCCGGTAGTGTAGCCACGCAGGTTCGCCATCTGCAAGGTCTCCATAACGATGCCCTGCCCGGCGAATGCTGCATCACCGTGGATAAGGATCGGCAGAATCGGGCGGCCTTCAACACCCTGCTCATTGAGCACGTCCTGCTTGGCCCGCACGATACCCTCAAGCACAGTGTTGACCGCCTCAAGGTGGGAGGGGTTAGCCGCCAAGTACACCTGGGTCTGCTTGCCAGAGTCAGAGGTGTACGTACCTTCTGTGCCCAGATGGTACTTGACATCACCAGAGCTGTTCCCATGCGCAGGCTCTGCGGTGCCGCTGAATTCACGGAAAATCTGTGCGTACGACTTCCCAGCGATATTAGTCAGCACGTTAAGGCGGCCACGGTGCGCCATACCAATAGCCACACCGTTCATGTCTTTGCTGGCGGCCTTGTCAATAATCGCATCAAGCAGCGGGATGAGCGACTCACCGCCCTCAAGGGAGAAACGTTTCTGGCCCAGGTACTTGGTCTGCAGGAAGTTCTCAAACGCCTCAGCCTCAACCAGCTTATTCAGCACACGCAGCAGCTCTTCACGGCAGGGCTTGGTATAACCGTGCTCCAGCTGGTCCTGGAACCACTGGCGCACCTCGGGGCTTTCGTTGTACATGTATTCCACGGCTAGGGTGCCCGCGTACGCCTCGTTCAGGCGTTCCAAAATGGTGCGTAGCGGCAGCGCGTCTTTGTCCCCGAACCCGCCGGTGGGCCACACGCGGTCCAAATCCCACAGGCTCAACCCGTACTTCTCAAGCTCCAGATCGGGGTGGGAAAGCACATGGTAGCCGAGCGGGTTGGTCTGCGCCACAAGGTGCCCGTGCACCCGGTAAGCGTGGATGAGCTGCTGGATACGGGCAACCTTTGACACCTCAATGTCGGGGTCAACCTGGTTATCGCGCGACCAATGCAGCGGTTTAAAGGGAATACGGATAGCCTCAAAAATCTCGTCGTAGAAGCCTTCAGCACCCAGCAGGTAGCTTTCTACGATCTTCAGGAACTCGCCCGAACCGGCACCCTGAATCACACGGTGATCATAGGTGCTGGTGAGGGTAATTACTTTCGAAATAGCGTTTTGAGAGATGATCTTGTCAGAAACTCCGCGGAACTCTGCCGGGTACTCCAAAGCACCCACACCAATAATCGCGGCCTGCCCTTTAGAGAGGCGCGGTACCGAATGAACCGTACCAATACCACCGGGGTTGGTGAGCGAAACGGTGGTGCCCGTAAAATCTTCAAGACCCAGCTGCCCGGCACGCCCGCGCTTCACAATATCGTCGTACGCCTCCCAGAACTCCAAGAAACTCAAAGTCTCGGCACCCTTAACGTTCGGCACCACCAGGCTGCGGGTACCGTCAGGGCGGGGCAGATCAATCGCCAAACCAAAGTTCACATGCCCGTTGTGAATAGCAATCGGCTTGCCCTTTTCATCATGCCCGTACGTGACGTTCATAGACGGCATAGCAGCCAGCGCACGAATTACGGCGTAACCAATAATATGCGTGAAGGAAATCTTGCCGCCACGGGTACGCGCCAAATACTTATTGATCGCAGCACGGTTCTCAATCAGCAACTTTGCCGGGACTGCGCGCACAGTAGTCGCGGTGGGGACGGTAAGGGAATCCTCCATATTGGTAGCCACAGCTTTTGCAGGACCACGGAGGGGAACGATCTTATCTTCTACTTCTTCCACGTTTTTCGCCTTTGGTGAGGGGGTGTCTGCCTTGGGGGCGGTCAGGGGTGCGTCCTTAGCCGGTGCAGCGGCGCTCTTCTTCGGGGCTTCTGCCGCGGCTGGTGCCGTGTTGGGAGTATCCTTCTCAACGGTTGCGGTGGTGGATGCGCTCGCTACAGCCTCAGTAGTATTCGCGCCCGCTGGGGCACCCGAAATAGCCTTATCAATAGACTCAAAAATAGGCCACCAGGAGGGAGCCACTTGATTTTTATTCTGCTGGTAACGCTCATACTGCTCTTCTACGAACCATTCGTTACCGGCAAATTCCTCAGGTACCAGGTGATCTGGCAGATTTGGCACTTTGACGCCTCTTCCTTACTGTGAATTTATCCGTCGCGTCCGGGGGAGTCCCCGGCACTGAAGACCCGCATCATTGAGGGGCGAATCATCACGCTACAGCCCGCGCGCCGCTGAGACTAAGGGTGCCGTTGTCACGGCATCTTTGCCACCGGCGGCACGCCGGTGTTTCTGCTTAATAGTGTAGAGAGAAGGGTGCCTAACTTTCCACCTGGACGCGACTAACTCTGTAAAGAAATTTGAGAAATATGCACCGGGTGCATAGGCAGGACGTCATCTCATGAGAAGGTGCCCTCAAGAATCTCCATCAGAAATCTGTAAAAGCCCCAGCAGCCCGGCCGAACACTGAGAGCTAAATCCTCCCTTACCCTCGGATGAGGGAGAAAACTTCGCTAGAATATAGCCTATGGATGACCCTTCTAGTTACCCTGTGATAATCATTACCTCAGCCAGCGGTGCTCTCGTGCGGGTGGTGCGCGCGTGAACATCGTGCTACTTATTATCGGTCTAGTGCTCATACTCGGGACCGGTTTTTTTGTTGCTGTCGAGTTTTCTCTGGTGGCGTTGGAAAGCTCCGCAGTACAGGCGGCCCGTGCCGCCGGTGACCGTAAGGCAGATGCGGTTCTTAAATGCCTAAAAACCCTCTCAACCCAGCTCTCAAGCTGCCAGGTGGGGATTACCATCACCACCCTACTCACCGGTTACACGCTGGATGCTTCTATTAACTCCCTCGCCTCCGGGGCCATTACCTCCTTGGGGCTGCCCGAGGTCGTGGCGCATGCGCTCACCCTTATTCTTGCGATGGGTATCGCCACCCTGTTATCAATGCTTTTGGGGGAGCTCGTGCCTAAAGGGCTCGCCATTGCCCAGCCATACCAGGTAGCACGCCGCATAGCACCGGTGCAGCTGGCATTTACCAGCCTCATGAAACCCGTGGTGCTTTTTATGAACGGTTCAGCTAATAAAATTCTGAACCTCTTTGGGATGGAAGCCCAGGAGGAGTTGTCTGCCGCCCGCAGCCCCGAAGAACTCTCCGCTATGGTGCGCCGTTCCGCCGAACGCGGCACTCTTGATTCATCCGCCGCCCGGTTTGTGGATCGCACACTGAGCTTTTCGGAGCTGACTGCCTCGGAAGTCATGACCCCGCGCGGGAAAGTCACCATGTTAGAAGATACCGCCCCCGTGGCTGAGGTTATTGAGCTGGCACGTTCCACCGGGCATTCCCGCTTTCCTCTGTACCGGGAAGACCGGGACAATATTGTGGGCGTAGTACATGTCAAAAAAGCTGTGGGTGTGCCCGCTGAGGTGCGAGAAACCCTTGAAGCTGGAACCCTCGCTGAAGACGTGCTTCAGGTGCCTGAGACCCTGCATGTGGATGCCCTCCTGACGCAGCTGCGAGAAGGCGCCCTGCAGCTTGCGGTGGTACTCGACGAATACGGGGGCACCGCCGGGATTACCACCCTCGAAGACCTTGTTGAAGAGATTGTTGGAGAAGTATCTGACGAGCATGACGTAGGTGACAGTACCGACCGGCCTCTGCAATACGGGAACGGTGACTGGGTTTTCTCCGGGCTGCGCAGACCCGGCGAAATCAACAACTATATACCCGAACTAACGGTTGAAGAGAACCCCGAGTATGAGACGGTGGGAGGGTTCATGATGGAGCGCCTAGGACGTATCCCCGATGAAGGAGACACCGTGCCGGTACCTGGCGGTACGTTACGGGTAGACGCTATTGACGGGCGCCGAGTTGACCGCATCCGTTTTATTCCCGACACCGCCCAAACAATGTACCTGCGAACAGTACCCGCCCGCAGGAACCGTACAGCAGCAGGGGAGAAGCGCACATGAACGACTGGATAGCTATTGGCCTGCTCATTTTCCTTCTCGCGGGAAACGCTTTTTTCGTGGCTGCGGAATTCGCCATTATGTCTACCCGCCGGGCCCAGATCGAACCCCTTGCCGAGAATGGTAGCCTGCGAGCCAAAAAAGTACTGTACGCCCTTGAGAACGTTTCCCTCATGCTGGCCACCTGCCAGCTGGGTATCACTATCTGCTCCTTGCTCATTTTGAACGTCTCAGAACCAGCCCTGCACCACCTGTTGGAGCACCCCCTAGCTGCCACAGGCATCCCACCTGTGGCTGTGGATGTGGCGGCTTTCTCTCTCACCCTCATACTGGTCACCTACCTGCACGTTATCTTTGGGGAAATGGTTCCCAAAAACGCTGCTGTCACCTTGGCGGCACGTGGTATTGCCCTGTGGATTGTGCCCTCTCTTATGCGAGTAGCCCGCATTTTTGCACCCGTGGTAGCTCTGCTGAACGGCATGTCAAACCGGGTGCTTGCATGGGTGCGTGTAGAACCCAAAGACGAAGTTGCCTCAACCTTTACCTTGGGTGAGCTGCAGTCTATTGTGGCTCAATCCACGGCTGAAGGAACCGTTGAAGACGATGCGGGCGTGATCGGCGGGGCCCTGGAATTTACCGAGAAGAGCGTGTCCGAGATTATGGTCCCGCGTGAGCAGGTGCAGACCCTCACCCTCGGGTGCACCCCGGCTGAGCTGGAGCACGCCGTGGCCCGCACCGGGTACTCCCGGTTTATTGTGACCGACCCCGAGGGCTCATATATGGGGTACCTGCATCTGAAGGATGCTCTTGCGGTGCCGCCTGCGCGTGAACATATTCCGTTCGGGTGGCGGCTGGTGCGTTCTATGTCGGTGGTTGCTCCCGAAACCGATATTGATGATGCGCTCGCTATAATGCAGGGTAATAATTCGCATTTGGCGCATGTGGTGGGGAGCAATGGCCGGTCGCTGGGCGTGGTCTTTATGGAGGATGTGCTTGAGGAACTGGTGGGTGAAATCAAGGACACCACGCAGGATAGGGTGCGGAGGCTGCAGGCAGCAAGCCGCGCATCAAACGACAAATAAAGAGTTGTTTATACGGGTAATGGCGTGCTTTAGTGTTGTTAAAAATCCTTTCTCGGCGCGCCATAATTGAAAACAGTTATCACTAACTGTAGCCTGGTGTATACCCGAACCAGCCACATACATGAAAGAGTCTAAATATGAAGAAGATCCTTGGTGCGGCATCCGCGCTTTTGATGACCTCCGCGCTACTGACCGGGTGCGCTACCTCCAATAACTCGTCGGGTGGTTCAGGTGGCGGCAGTAACACCGCGAAGGTTAAGGTTGTCACTTCCACTGACGTGTACGCTGACCTTGTTAAGCAGGTAGGTGGCGATAACGTGGATGTCCATGCATTCGTGAGCTCTACCGCTACCGACCCCCACTCCTACGAGGCATCCGCCTCCGATAAGCTCCAGATTAAGGACGCTAAGCTGGCAGTTGTAAACGGCGGCGGCTACGACTACTTCCTGGAAAAAGACGCGGGGCAGAACAACCAGAAGGTTGTGAACGCCGTAAAGACCAGCGGTAAGCTCTCCGACGCCGACTATGATCACCTGATTGAGCATCACAGCGGGGGAGAAGGCCACGGCCATAACCACGGCAGTGAGGCTGAGGAGGGTGGCGGTCACGAGCACGCCCACGAGTTTAACGAGCACCTGTGGTACGACTTCGACACGGTGAAGAAGGTGACCAATAAGATCGCTGATGATCTTGCCGAGATCGACAGTTCCCACGCCGACCAGTACCGTGAGAACGCGAAGAAACTCACCGGCGAAATTGACTCCCTTGAAGAATCTGCTAAGAAGATTAGCGGCAAGGGCAAGAAATACATCGCCACTGAGCCTGTGCCCGATTATCTGATTTCTTCAACCGGTGCTGAGAACTCCACCCCCGCAGAGTTCGCTGAAGCCGTTGAAGAGGGGAAGGACGTCCCCGCGATTACTCTGCAGGAGACCAAAGACCTGGTGACCGAAAAGAAGGTAAACCTGGTTGCCTATAACTCGCAGACCGAAACCTCGCAGACTAAGGAGGTACTCCAGTCTGCAAAGGATTCGGGCGTGGCTAACGTATCGTTTACTGAGACTCTGCCTGAAAACACGAAATATGTGGACTGGATGAAGAGCAACGTCAGCAACCTTGAAAAGGCACTCTCCTAAGTGAATAATTCACCTACCTCCGGCACCCCCGCGATTTCAATTCGCGGGGGTAGCCTATCGTTTGGCACCCGTTCCCTCTGGGACAATCTCACCCTTGATATTGGCCGGGGTGAATATTTTGCGGTACTCGGCCCGAATGGTTCGGGTAAATCCACTTTCCTAAAAGTGGTACTGGGCCTCATGCGTATGTCGGCTGGTGAGGTCTCGGTCCTGGGCCGTCCCGCCCGCGCGGGTAACCCCGGTGTAGGGTATATTCCGCAGCAGAAAGCGATCGCTACTTCCACCCCCATGCGTGCCCGTGACCTTGTGGGCTTGGGCGTGGACGGGCATCGTTGGGGTATTCGGATCTCAGGCCGTAAATACCGTGCGAAGGTTGATGAGCTGCTGGAAGCTGTGGGCGCCACCGAGTACGCTAATGTTCCTGTGGGGCTGCTCTCCGGTGGTGAGCAGCAGCGGCTGCGGGTCGCGCAGGCTCTGGCGAATGACCCTAAAATCCTGTTAGCTGATGAGGCGTTACTGTCTCTTGACCTGAACCACCAGTATGCCGTTGCGGAGCTGATTCACCGTTTCAACCGGGACCACGGACTCTCGGTAGTGTTTGTCACTCATGAGATTAACCCGATTATTGAGCACGTGGATCGAGTGCTGTACCTGGCAAATGGCAGGTTTACGGTGGGAGCCGTTGACGAGGTAATGCAGACACAGACCCTCAGCGAGCTGTACGGGACTCCGGTAAACGTCCTTAAATCTAATGGACGGTACGTCATAGTAGGGCAGGGACATAGCGGCGGAACCCACCTTGTCGAGGAAGAAACCGCGGGCCTAACTGCACGGGATACGCATGAGGGGGAGACTACCAACGCTCCCACCAACCCAGCCCATAGCAGCAACCAAACAATAAACACCAAGAGTATCCATCCGGGAGGTCAGGCATGATGCACGTACTGGCGGCCGCATCCTCCACCCAGCAGGGGGATTTGCTCTCCCGCATTTTTGTGTTTGAACGCTACGGCGAGCTGGTTCAGCTATTGCAAAATTCTATTCTGGCTGGTGCTGTTCTGGGCATCATTGGCGGATTTGTGGGCGTATTTGTGATGATGCGCGACCACGCTTTTGCGGTGCACGGTATCTCTGAGATGTCGTTTGCCGGGGCTGCTTTAGCGTTACTGCTCGGTTATGATGTGGTGACTGGCTCAATGGTGGGCTCCATTGTTTCGGCGCTTCTTATCGGCATATTGGGCGTGAAAAAACATGACTCAAACTCGGTGATTGGTGCGCTTATGCCGTTCGGTTTGGGGCTGGGCATTCTGTTTCTGTCTCTTTACCAGGGGCGCAGCGCAAATAAATTCTCGCTTTTGACGGGGCAGATCGTTTCGGTAGAC
This sequence comes from Rothia sp. HSID18067, assembly GCF_003989445.1. Classification (NCBI taxonomy): domain Bacteria; kingdom Bacillati; phylum Actinomycetota; class Actinomycetes; order Micrococcales; family Micrococcaceae; genus Rothia; species Rothia sp. HSID18067. Next base: position 280,157 of record NZ_RBMF01000001.1, read on the forward strand.
GCTGACCAGCTGGGTAACATGATTGGCGGCGCCATCGTTATTATTACTATTCTGGTGCTGGTATGGCGGCCGTTGAGCTTCGCTTCTTTAGACCCAGAGGTCGCCCACGCGAAAGGGGTGCCGATGCGCGCCCTGTCGCTGGTGTTTATGGTGGTGCTGGGGATTGCAGTGGCGCTGTCGGTGCAGGTGGTTGGTTCTCTTTTGGTGCTGGCGCTTCTGATTACTCCGGCAGCGGCGGCAATGCAGGTGACGGCTTCTCCGCTGCGCACACTGCTTCTGTCAGTGCTGTTTGCTGAGGCCGCGATCGTGGGCGGTATTCTGCTGGCGCTGGCTGGTTCTTTGCCGATTAGCCCGTACGTTACCAGTGTTTCGTTCTTCATCTATATTGTGTGCCGTGTGATTGGCGCTATTATGCGCAGGCACAGCGCATCAGGCCGGTCGGTTGCCGAAGACACGGATGCGCACCACCATCCCGCGCACCTATAAAAGAAAGAAAAGATGTGGGCCTCACCCCGTACCGGGGTGAGGCCCACATTTTTAAAAGCTTTTCTTTTCGGTTACTGTATTTCGATGGTTACCAGGGACTCATTTTTGCGGCGTTCAATCGTGCAGTCGGGGCAGTAGCCGGTTACTTCAACCACGTGCTCAAGCTCTGAGAACCCGTATTTTTTACCCATAGAAAGCGCCCATTCTTCAATGGCTGGTGCTTCTAGCTCAACGGCTTTCCCACACCTGCGGCACAGCAGGTGGTGGTGGTGGGTGTCTGCTTGACAATGCCGGTATAGGGATTCGCCTTCGACTCCTTTAATGACGTCGAGCTCGCCTGTGTTGGCGAGGGACTGCAGCACCCTGTAGGTGGTAGCTAAAGAAACTTGTTCCTTGCGGTTAGCGAGGATGAGGTGAAGATCTTGAGCTGAGATAAAATCTCCCAACTCAGCCATGGTTGCTTTGATAACGCGGCGCTGCCGGGTGTTGCGGGCTTCGGCGTGTTTGACGATTTTACGAACGGGGATGTGGGTATCCAATGTATTGCCTTCCGGTGTGATGGAGCACCTCGGATAATTTGAGAGTGGATTCCTTTCTCAACGACTTTACACTAATTCTTGCCCTGCTGGTGCGTATTTTATGGTTTTCTCAGCTGGTGGCGATGAAAGAAAGTAAATCCTAGGAGATTGTTGTGAGCTCTTTGAAATGGTGTGCGCTGCAGTGGATAGCTTAGAAAATGTGTGATAGGCGTCGCCTGCTAGGGCTGAAGACAGTAGACTGGATGGTATGAAGCTGACGAAGTACACTCATTCGAGCGTGCGCCTTGAGAATGAGGGGCATGCACTGGTTTTTGACCCCGGTAATTTTGCACCTGAGGGAGAGCACGCCCGGCTGCTGGATGGCGCCGATTATCTGGTGATAACACACGCCCACCCCGACCATTTCGATACTGCCCGTCTGTTGCCGCTACTTTCTGAGCACCCCGAGCTACGTATCTGGGCGCCGCAGGCCGTTACGGAGACGATTCTTGAAACAGTGCCGGACGCGAAAGTGAATGCCGTAACCGCTGACAGCGAGTTTACGGTTCCCGGTTTTCAGGTACAGACTTTTGGCGGGCAGCACGCACTGATCCACCCGTTAATCCCGGTCATCGCCAATATTGGGTATTTGGTGAACGGTACTGTGTACCATCCTGGTGATTCTCTGGTGGTGCCGCACAGGGTTAAAGCTCCCAATGTACTGGTGCCGGTGCATGCCCCGTGGGGAAAGGTCCAGGAGGTTATCGATTTTGTGATTGCGGTGGGGGCCCGGCGGGCCTACCCAATCCATAATGGCATGATTAATGAGAACGGCACGGGGATTATTGAGGGGCTGATTACTACCCTTGGCGGTAAATACGGCACCGAGTTCACGCACCTAAACCCCGGTGATACGGTCGAGCTGTAGCCCTCACCGGTTGTGGGTATTTGAGATTTTCTGAAGGTAACAGGAGCATATGATGAGCAGCATTTTTAGCAAGATCATTGCGGGGGAGATTCCCGGGCGGTTTGTGTGGAAAGATGAGAAGTGCGTGGCGTTTATGGACATTATGCCTGCCTCGCACGGGCACCTGCTGGTGGTGCCTCGCGAGGAGATTGACCGGTGGCCAGATCTTCCGCCGGAGCTGGCAGCCCACCTGTTTGCTGTGGCGCATAAGATTTCTCAGGCTCTGGATCAGGCCTTCGATAAGGACCGCGTGGCGTTAATGATTGCAGGGTTTGATGTACCGCACACGCACATTCACCTGTTCCCAGCCGATAGCATGGCTGAGTATGACCCGGCGAACGCGTTAAAGAATCTGAGTACCGAAGAGCTTGATGCGGACGCCGCAACGGTACGTGCTGCCCTGCGTTCTCTGGGGCACGACGAGTTCGTGCCCGAAGCCTAAAACCATCAGCGCATACTGGTTCGGCCCCCGTACGGCACCTAACTGAGGTACTGTGCGGGGGCCGACAATATGCTGTGGCGCCAAAGAGACGCTAATGTTTCTCTGCCTTCGAGATCTGGTCCGCCAAATCCTCGGGGGAGAGGTTCGCTGATGAGAACTCCGCCGTAAGGGGCAAATGCAGCTGTAAACCGGTGCCGGGGCAGATTTCTACCTGTGCCGATTTCAGTTTAAAGTCCACCACATGCCCGCCGTGCGTGCGGTCGTCGTCAATGAAGTGGGCGTGGCAACCGGGAACTGAAATACCCTGCTCGTAGATGGGGGTGCGGAACCCAACAATCGTGCCTGAGAGGTTATCGAATTGAACAATGTCCTCGTTCTCGGTAGCCGCCACCATCTTAGGGTAGGGTTTCTCCTGCTTCACCACGGTGCGGGTACGCACCCACTCGAACTCGCCATAAATTTTAATGGCGTACATGTAGTTCTTTGACACCGTGAAATTATCAAGCACCTGAGCCGTGGACTTACGGAGCATATTCTGCGGCAGTTCCCGTTTAATCATGGGGACAAAATTCGTAACCACAGCGTACGGGGTCTGATCGGTCAAATCCGGGACTGACACCGAACCATCGTGACGCACCTGGTAACACGCCCCGTCCAGCACTACCATCTCACCATCTAGCCCGTTGAACGTGCCCACCCCAAAATTACCGTGACTGAGAAGTTCACCAATGGTCATCTCGCCGTCGTACACGCCATCCAGCAGCTGTGACATCAGACCGGTCTGGAACACCTCGTTACGGAACACAGTTTCACCGTTAAGCCGAGTCGGCTGGTATGCCATCCTTTTCACCTTCCATCGCCTATGTTTTGACTCCACCACCATTCTACGCCCGTCCCCAGCAACCTCCCAGGGTACTTAAGGGTAACTGGCAGAAACCACAGCTACTCTAAAGAAGCGACTGTGCTCTCACTGAGGAGAAAAATGGATCTCGACGTTTTAGGTATGCTCGCCAAAGCAGGCAACATGGCAAACGACGGCAGTAACAAAGGAGACAACAACGTGAACGGAATCGCCGCACTATCATGGACCTTCGTCAGCGAATGCCCCATCCCACCGGACGCTGCCGACCTTATGGTGCAAGGGGAACAGCCGTTCCTTGCCTACAAAACCTTCCGTGACAGCGCTATCTTCACTAATAAACGCCTCATCGTCAGGGACGCCCAGGGCATTACCGGTAAAAAGGTCGAGATTTACTCGCTGCCGTACAAGCATATCCTCATGTGGTCTTCCGAAAACGCTGGCACCATCGACATAAACTCTGAGCTCGAGCTGTGGACGAAGGTGGGCCGTATTAAAATTAAGCTCTCGCGCGGCGCTGATATTAGAAGGCTTGACCGTATTATCAGCGACATGGTGCTGCTGTACGGCGGCTAAATACTAAGAAGGTGACTCCCTCACCGTACCGGGTGAGGGAGCTTCTTCTTTTGATCAGAGTTTGAGCACCATCTCAACATGCTCAATCCCGGACTCCATATAATGCTCACCGCGTTCCACAAACCCTTCGGGGCTGTAGTAGGTGTCTTTTAGGTATGCCTGCGCGGCGATCACGATTTCCTTCGCGTCTGTGTTGTCCCGAATCCACTCCAGGGCGGCGTGCAAAAGTTTACGTCCCAGGCCGGTGCCGCGAGCATCTGGGTGAACTGCCACACGGCCGAACGTCCATGCGCCCGGAATATAGCGGTGGCGTGCATCCTGAACTTTCTCAAGATCGAATAGACGCAGATACGCTAGAACCTTTCCCGATTCGTCTTCATTCACCATATGGATGCACTCGAAATCAGCATCGTCAGGCTCTTGATCAGTCGATTGCTGACCCACCGTAAACACCAGTGAACGGATAATGTGGATTTGTTGCAACTCGTGAGCGGTCAGCTCGTCAAAATGCTTGGCGATGAATTCGGACACGGGCTCTCCTGGTCTTAGGTATATCGGTGAAAAAGACAGTTCCACTATTCTAACGTGATGTGTGCGTATCGCACGAAATATAGAGAACACGCGGCAAGAACGTGGCGGAGTGTACGGCTAAAGCGTACCAATGAGAACGCCGCCAATAACTACAAGAGCAAGCCCGCCTAAGACGTACAGCAGTTCCAGCCTTGTTTTCTTCTCGCCCAATAGCAGGATACTGCCTAAAGTCGAGATAATAACGTTCATCTGTGAGAGCGTAAACCCACTGGCAACGCCATTGCGATGCGGTTCAATAGACACCAGGTAGGCTAACGCAGCACCCGAGAAAATCACGCCGCAGATCATGTTCTGCAAAGACTTCTTATCCCAAGGGCGGGTGCCATCGCGGGTCAGCATAGACATCGTGATAGCCGCTACCACCATACCTACTGACTGCGGCATGAATTTATACCACCCGTCTACACTCACATAATTGGGGAAGAATGAATATCCGACATATCCGATGGTAGAAATTAAGAGTGTGATAACACCGGCCCGCATATTTCCGCCCGAGTGCGGCTCGGGATGTTCCTGTTTCGTGGTCATCCAAATACCGATAATAATAAGCGTCAGAGCCACGGCACCGATCACTTTAGCCTGCACGGTACCCCAGTCGCCGAATGCCACCACACCCATTAACGAGGTGCCTACCAGCTGCATCCCAGTTGATAAAGGCATGGTTTGAGAAACACCGATCTGGGTAAACGCGCGGTACTGGTTTATTTGCCCGAACGCCCAGCTTGCCCCGGAGAGGAAACATAAGAAGAACGCCCAAGCGTCAAGGCGCATCGGGAAGAAAAGCAGAGAAGCCACAATACCCGTGAGAAGCACACCCATCGTGGTGCCCATAATTTGCTGAGTCGGTTTGCCGCCAATCTTAGAGACGCACAGCGGCAGAATGCCCCAGAATAGCGCGGGTATAAGACCGATAAGGATATTCATGGAAATATTTCCTTAGGCACTATGAGAGAACACAGAATATACAGCTGTTCCTTGGAAGGAACGTTAAACTACCATTTTTTGAAACGTCTATAGCGACTATAAGCTCACTCTAGCTTATCCTGTTTTTATAAACTTCGGGTTCAGCAGATACCCGTGCTGTTTGAGATTTTAAAACAAAAGATGCCCCGTTCCTTTACCTGGTGTTTGGAGGAACGGGGCACACTAAGTTTGGGTTCTTACCGATTAGACGCCGTAGTACAGCTGGTACTCCAGCGGGTGAGGAATTAGCGAGAGCGGTTCAAGCTCGTTCGTGCGTTTGTAATCAATCCATGCCTGAATCAGGTCCTCAGTGAACACGCCGCCTTCGAGCAGGAAGTCGTGGTCTGCCTCAAGTGCAGCCAGCGCCTCCTCAAGGTTAGCGGGAGCCTTCTTAATGTCCTTGGCCTCTTCGGCGGGAAGCTCGTACAGGTCCTTATCGATCGGCGCTGGCGGCTCGATACGGTTGCGGATACCGTCAAGACCGGCCATCAGCTGTGCCGAGAACGCGAAATAAGGGTTGCACGAGGGGTCAGGCGCACGGAACTCCAGGCGCTTAGCCTTCGGGTTGGCGCCGGTGATCGGGATGCGAATACCGGCTGAGCGGTTACCCTGCGAGTACACCATGTTCACGGGGGCCTCATAGCCAGGCACCAGACGCTTATAGGAGTTCACGGTCGGGTTGGTAAACGCCAACACGGCGGAGGAATGCTCAATCAGGCCGCCAATATACCAGCGGGCAACATCAGAGAGGTTCGCGTAACCACGCTCATCATAGAACAACGGCTCACCGCCCATCCACAGCGACTGGTGGCAGTGCATACCCGAGCCATTATCCCCAAACACCGGCTTAGGCATGAACGTGACCGACTTGCCCCACTCATCGGCGGTGTTCTTAATAACATATTTGAACTTTAGCAGGTCGTCAGCGGCATTGGTGAGAGTGGAGAACTTGTAGTTAATCTCAGCCTGTCCGGGGGAGCCCACCTCATGGTGGCTGCGCTCAACTTCGAGCCCCACCTGGTCCATCGCCACGCACATGGCATCACGCAGATCGGCTTGCTTATCGACAGGGGAGACCGGGAAATAACCGCCCTTGACAGGGGTCTTATTACCAAGGTTGCCGCCTTCTTCCTTGCGGCTGGTGTTCCAGTATGCCTCATCGGAATCAATCGTATAGAACACAGAATTGGGCTCTACCTGGTAACGGACGTCCTCAAAGACGAAGAACTCAGCTTCGGAAGCAAAAAACGCCGTATCTGCAATACCGGTAGATTTCAGGTATTCTTCGGCACGCTCGGCCACCCCGCGCGGGTCACGATGATACGGCTCGCCGGTGCGGGGATTCACAATAGAACACACGATCACCAGGGTCTTCTCCATGCGGAACGGATCAATATAGGCCGAGTCAATGTCCGGGATGAGCTGCATATCAGATTCTGCGATCCCCTGGAAACCACGGATAGAGGAGCCATCGAACAGCTGACCATGAATGAAGAAGTCCTCATCCACCGCCTTAGCCGGAAGGTTAAAGTGCTGCTGCACGCCGGGCATGTCGGTAAATCGGATATCGACAAAGACGATTTCTTCGTCCTTAATAAAGTCGAGAACTTCCTGGGGACTGGTAAACATTCGGAATGCTCCTTAGGTTTTGGTTTGGGCGGCGGCAGTTGTGAGCCACACGCCACTATCTAGCATAGGCGGTATTTTTTACCCTTGCGTGTCTTTTATGTTTCAAGAACGTTACATTTCCTGCGGCGACACGCCCACGCCGCAGCGGTCTGAGCAGCGTCAACACCTTCAAAATAACAACCAGCACAGAAGATACGGGATAATGAAGAGCATGATTGAACGTGAGGACTTAGGCTCGTGGCTTAACGGCGCCCCAAGTAACCAGAAGTACCCTGGTGAGCATTTAGGGCGCCCGCAGAAGGGTCCCGGGGCGATAGCTCGGCCGGGTATTAGGCTGATCGGGTTCCTCATCGACTGGTACGTGTGCTACCTGCCGATCCTACTGTTCGCGGATAATGACCCGTTGCTGACTCTGCTCGTATTCTGGGGGTACACAGTGCTTTTGACCGGGTTCATGGGCCACACACTAGGACATTTGGCGGTAGGAGTGCAGGTACAAACTCTCAACGGGCGCCCGGCTGGTTGGCTCAAAGGGCTAATCCGCGGCACCCTCACTATGCTGATACTTCCGGCGGTCATCATGGACTCCGACGCACGTGGTATCCACGACCGAATCTGTAAAACCGTACTGGTGCGTATCCGCTAAACAGGACACTGCTTTAAACAACTGCTGCCCCCAACGCCATACAGCGTTGGGGGCAGCAGCGCACGCCAAAAACTAGCGGCCACGCATCGCGCGACGATCCGGGCGCACCCGGTTCGGGTCAACACCCTTAGGGATACCATTCATAGGGTTACGTATGTTATTCAGGGTGCTCAAACGCCCAGAAACATCCTGCATCTCTTTCTGGGTTAGGGTCTTCGGCAGCTTATTCATCGTTTTGACAACGTCTTTAAGCTCCACCTGGTTTTCGTCATGACCGGTCTCAATCACGTGTACCGGAACACCAGGAACTACCCGGTTAAGGTGTTTCTTCTCGGTCCTCACAAGGTTCTGCACGCGAGAAGACGGCCCCTCAGTCACCAGCACAATCCCCGGCTTACCGAGGCCACGGAACACGAGGTCCTGGTGACGGTTAGCCGCCACCGGCTGCTCCTCAACAATCCAGCCTCGACGCACAGAGTTCATTGCCGCACCGGAACGGCCCGGCTGCCCCTCAATCTGGGTGAAAGCTGCATTCTGCGCGCGCCTGCTCAAAATCAGCATCGCCACAATAGCCGCGGCTGCGACACCAAGAATAAGGAGCGTAATCCAGTTATTCAACAGCACGCCCACCGCCACAAACACGAGCAGGGTCAGTGCAGACCAGAACAACAGAATCCACCCAATGTTCGGGTCGGACTTCTTCGTCATCTGGTAGACCTGCTTCATCTGGGAGAACGTTCCCTGACGTTTAGGCTTCTGCTTCTTCTCTTCTTTATCTGCCACGGTGCTTTCCTTTTAGACAGCTGGGGTATAAGACAGTTGAAACACTGCAAAGAATAATTCTAGCTTACAAACCTGAAGCCCACAGGGTACGACAAGCCCCGCCGCTCCCGAAGAAGAGGGAGTGATGGCGAGGCCTGCCTACAAAGAGTGTCCGGGGCAAAACTACATGCCAGCGGCCACGAGAGAAGCAGCTTCCTGAAGCGCTACGCCGCCATCCTCAATATGAGCCAGGTTATCTGGGATCGTGTAGCCGTTCTTCTTCATTGCGCGTGCCCACAGGCGGCCGGCACGGTATGAGGAACGTACCATCGGCCCAGCCATGACACCAGCGAAACCAATCGACTCAGCCATCGCCGAAAGCTCCAAAAATTCGGCGGGCTTTACCCAACGTTCAATGGGGTGGAAAAGCGGACCGGGGCGCAGGTACTGGGTCAGGGTGATAATATCGCACCCGGCGTCGTGCAAATCGCACAGGGCCTCATAAATCTCTTCATTTGTCTCGCCCATACCCAAAATCAGGTTGGACTTGGTGACCATACCGGCTTCTTTACCCTGAGTAATCACATCAAGTGAACGCTCATAACGGAACGCCGGACGAATCTGCCTAAAGATGCGCGGTACAGTCTCCAGGTTATGTGCGAAAACCTCGGGGCGAGCATCAATCACCTTCTGCACGTGCTCAGGCTTACCCTTAAAGTCGGGGATCAGCATCTCAACACCGGTGTTCGGGCACATCTTATGAATCTGACGCGTGGTCTCAGCATAGAGCCAAGCACCGCCGTCCTCAAGATCGTCACGTGCAACGCCCGTCACGGTGGCATACCGCAGGCCCATCACCTTCACGTTCTTCGCAACCTTAAACGGTTCAGCATAATCCACTGAGGCGGGCTTACCGGTCGCAATATTACAGAAATCGCAGCGGCGAGTGCACTCAGAGCCACCAATCAGATAGGTTGCCTCACGGTCTTCCCAACACTCGTAAATATTGGGGCAGCCCGCCTCCTCACACACGGTGTGCAAACCCTGACCGCGCGCCAGCTCCCTCATCTCGTTATATTCGGGTCCCACAACAGCCTTAGTCTTAATCCAGTGCGGCTTCTTTTCAATGGGAACCTCAGCATTGCGAGCCTCAACGCGCAGCAGCTTGCGACCCTCAGGCTTAATGCTCATGTATGTTGCTCCTTATAGTGGATGTGCCCTCGGCGTAGTATGGGCTAAAACTTATTTTACGCCCGCTGGCGGTAAGCGAAAACCGGCGTTACGTGGGATACACCAGCCAAGCAGGCTAATCCCACCTGGGTGTTTATACTGCCGCCTGTGCGGATGGGCTTGGTTCAAATGACTCAGCTAACCGGTCGGCATACCGGGTGAGCTCCCGTTCCAGCGGCTCAAGAATCTCAGCAGGGGTCACCGTACGCCCCAGCTGCTCGCTCATGGTGGTCACACCTGCATCAGTGATGCCGCACGGAATAAATTGCATAAAAGGGGCAGTCTCATTACAGCAGTTAATGGCGAAACCGTGCATTGCTGTGTTTTTTGAAACACGAATACCGATGGCGGCGATTTTCTGATCCGGGGTATGCTCATCCCCTAAAACCCACACGCCAGAACGCCCCTCAACACGTTCCCCCTTAATGCCAAACTCGGCCAGCACATTCATAATGATCTCTTCAAGGAGGCGCACATAGGCCACCACATCAATCGGTTCAGGCAAACGAACAATCGGGTAGCCGGTGAGCTGGCCGGGGCCATGCCACGTGAGCTTACCACCACGGTCAATCTTCACCACAGGAGTAGTCTTATCGGTTGGGTACTCGTGATCTTCAGTGCGTTTACCCGCAGTGATAACAGCCTCATGTTCAAGCAGCAAAATAGTGTTATTGCGGGTTCTTTCAGCAACTTCTGCGTGAATACGGCGTTGCTCATCCAAACTTTCAATGTAGTTCACATAGTTCGGGGCAAAACCCACGCGCTCAATAATCACGGACATGCCTACTACCTTAGTACCGCAGGCGAGGGATAAAAAATTAGGTACCCCTGATTCGGGTAATGGGCGAACAATAGGCAGGGTGTGAGTGATATACCCGCAAAATATTACAGAATATTACACAGGTCAGGCTGAAGTGCACCTCGGAAACTGTGAAAAATCATCCAACACTTACAACATGTGGATAATATTTGATGCATTTTGAGTATTTTAGGTATAAAAGATATATGGAGAATATTGAGTACCTAAACCTTCTCACCGAGGATGCGCGCCGAACCATTTGGCGAGTGGAATATTGCCCTAAACCCTCTGACAATGCGCCGTCCGCTGCTCAAACAGGTGAGTATCCGCTGGGCCTCAAACCGGGAACATACACACTTATGCGGCTTAATACAGCCGATGACTCCGCCCTTGCCGAAGCGCTCTGCTCCCTAGAGCCCAACCCTGGTCTAGCCACCCTACTCGCTGTTCAGCACCTTACCGGCACCGCAGAAGCTGCGCAGAAAACAGAGAGCGCCGGAACTCTGCAGTGGTATGAGCCTCTGGAAGCGGGGACTTTATCAGCCCTCCTGGCTGCCCGTGAGCATATTCCCGTTGCGGAGGTGGCCTCCCTGGCCCGCAGTCTGTGCGAAGGTCTAGCTCATCTACACCACCAGGGGTTTATTCACGGAGCTATCTCCACCGAAAACGTACTGATCTCAACCCATGGCACTCCCAAACTCATTGACACACGCCATGCTCCCGGCAACCTCAGCACCAGTGCACTATCCTTAGCGCAAGCCGAAGACACCCGTGCCCTCGCGCGGCTGCTATGGCACGCCCTCACCGGTAAACCTCCCGCTGCTGCCCACGAACGCATTCCGCTGCCCTTAGCAGCAGAGGACATTACCGAACATATGGGATACACGCTGGAAAATGTGCTGGATACAGACCTGCCTTCGCTAGAGACTATCGTTGAGGTCTTCAGTAAAGTACAGGCAGCGCCGCTCAATGCCTACCTGAGTGCACCCGAAGATGTGCGGGAACGCATGCCTGCTGCAAGTAACCAACAGCAAGGCAGTAAGAGCAAACCTGTGCAGAACGCACCGGCTGCTAAAGCTCGCCCGAAAGAACCTAAAGCTCGGCAGGAAGCATCCAATAAACCACAGAAAAAAATCCTCCAAACCTCCAAGAACCGTATGCTGCTTGGTGCACTCGCTCTTACTCTTGCAGTGGGTGTTGGGGTTGTGAGCTACCAGCTGGGCTCGCACGACAGTGCCCCCGTGCAGACAGCCTCAGCGACAACTGCCGCAAACGAGCACGATGACGAACGCAAAATAATTGAAACTCTTATTGAGGAACGTAACCGTGAACTTACAGAAAAAGGCGCTCCCACACTGCAGGTTCGCTCCCTCACTAAGGTAGAACACAAAGGGGACACACTGGCACTAACAGCAGAAGTGCAGGCCCCAGGGTACACACCTACTGAAGCTGAGTTACGTGATAAAGGGGTGCGTATGCAAGATGGTATGGCGGTTCAAAAAGTCACCTTTGAACTACATCAGGACAACGGTCACTGGCGTATCGCCAGCGCAGTCCCGGTGAGCGAGTGAATGTAGTGCAGTACGCTTACGCTCGTTAAATAAGCGCTATAGTGGCGCGTATAAAGATACTCCCCGGGGCTAGGTGCCTCGGGGAGTATTCTTCAGAAATTATCTAGTGCCAGATGGTTGCGACCGCCACATTAATAACAGCGAGCCCACCTACAGCATGTGCTAAACCGGTAGAGATTGGCTCACCAGCTTTATGTTTGCGCTGGCCAATAAACGCGGCAATGGCAACACCGAGTGCCAAAAGAATTTTGACGGCAATTTTAATGTGGTTAACACCGCCGCTCATTTCTGCGATACCCACCAGAATCAGCCCCGTTACAAGCATGAGAAGCGAAGCGTGAAACTGCCCCGGAAGAACTTTTGGGGTGCGGAAATGAGCGACCCACAGACCGATAATGAGTGATGCGCCAATAATGTGTAAAAACACAAGAACGCTGGTAAGGATATGCATGGAAAATATTGTGACACCCTGTCACTAAAATGTCTATTCGTGACGTACCAATGTCGCAGATGAAACATCCCAAGAGGTAAAGCGCCATAAAACCTCTCAGCTGCCCACCGCATACAACCAGGCATACAAAAATGCTCAACAGAAGGCGGCGCCGGTTACATGAACCGACGCCGCCTTCCACATCGTGGCTGTATATACGCTACCTAGCGAGCCTTACAGGCCGACCTCAGCCTCAAAGTTAGCCTCTTCCAGGCGGGTCTTGAGGGTGTACAGGAAGCGACCTGCATCTGCACCATCAACCACACGGTGATCGTAGGTCAGCGACAGGTAGCACATGGAGCGGATGGCGATCGAGTCGTTACCGTCCACATCCTTAACAACCATGGGGCGCTTCACGATGGAGCCGGTACCCAAGATCGCCACGTTCGGCTGGTTAATAATCGGGGTGTCGAACAGTGCACCGAAGGAGCCGATATTGGTGATGGTGAAGGTTGAACCAGCCAGCTCTTCAGGGGCAATATCGCCGGTGCGTGCGCGGCCACCCAAATCGGCAATAGCCTTTGCCAAGCCAGCAATACCCAGGTCTGATGCGTTCCTGATAACGGGAACGAGCAAGCCCTTGGGGGTATCCACAGCGATTGCGATGTTCTCGGAATCGGGGTAGGTAATCTGCTTCAGATCCTCGGTCATGGAAGCGTTCAGGGCAGGGTGCTGCTGCAGGGCCTCGGTTACAGCCTGTGCGAAGAACGGCAGGAAAGTCAGCTTTGCGCCCTCACGAGCGAGGAAGCCATCCTTAGCCTTGGCACGCAGCTGTGCCACACGGGTCATATCCACTTCGGTGACCTGAGTCAGCTGAGTGGAGGTGTCTAGGGACTCGCGCATACGCTTTGCAATAACCTGGCGGATGCGTGCAGTCTTCTCAACGGTGCCGCGCTTGGGTGAAACCTCGAAGGTGTGAGGAGCCTTGGACGTACCAGCTTCAGCAGCCGGTGCTGCCGATGCGGCAGCGGGCGCAGTTGAGCCCTTAGCGGCAATAGCTGCCTGTACGTCCTGCTTGCGGATGCGGCCGCCTACGCCGGTACCCTTCACGGTCGACAGGTCAATATTGTTATCTTTAGCGAGCTTACGAACCAGCGGGGTGACGTATGCTTCGCCATCGGCAGTTGCCGGTACGCCAGCAGCGGGTGCCGGGGTCTCTGCTGCAGGCGCAGCGGGTGCAGCAGGAGCAGCAGCTTCCGGAGCCTCATCAACAGGGGCCGGAGCAGCAGGAGCAGCAGCTTCCGGTGCGGCGGCAGAAGCGTCGCCAATAATAGCTAGAACCTGGCCAACTTCGGCGTCTTCGTCCTCCTGAATGCGGATCTCAAGCAGGGTACCCGCCACGGGGGAGGGAACCTCGGTATCGACCTTATCGGTGGACACCTCAACCAGGGGCTCGTCAACCTCAACCTGTTCGCCGACTTCCTTCAGCCAGCGGGTAACGGTACCCTCGGTCACGGACTCACCCAGCGCAGGCAAGGTAACTTCCTGACCGGACGCTGCGCCAGCGGGAGCAGCTGCGGCCGGTGCCGCCGGTGCTGCGGGGGCAGCAGGAGCTGCAGCGGCGGCGGGGGCCTCTGCAACAGGAGCCGCAGGAGCAGCCGGTGCTGCGCCAGAACCATCACCAATAACTACGAGGGGGGCGCCAACCTCAACGTCCTCATCCTCTTCCACTAGGATTTGCTCAACAACGCCAGCGACGGGGGAGGGAACCTCGGTGTCAACCTTATCGGTGGACACCTCAACCAGCGGCTCATCAACGGCAATGGTGTCACCAACGGCAACAAGCCAGCGGGTAACGGTACCCTCGGTCACGGACTCGCCCAATGCGGGCAGTTCTACGGTGTGGGACATATTTTCTTCCCGTTCTCCTTGTGAATGCTTGAATTAGGAAACTGTGTGGCAGGGATACACCCCACGCGGTCACTCCTTGAGAATGCCGCGTGGAGCATCCGCAAACCTGCGGTTTCGCGGGTGCGAAACCATCTTTTAGGTGGTAGGGGCGCTTAGCCGTGCAGCGGGGTGCCGTTCAGGGCCATAGCGGCCTCACCCAGGGACTCATTCTGGGTCGGGTGCGCGTGGATGAACTTAGCAACATCCTCGGGGAATGCTTCCCAAGCAACCCACAGCTGAGCCTCACCGATCTGCTCACCCATACGCTTGCCAATGGCGTGAACACCAACAATGGGGCCGTTCTTCTCGCGCACAACTTTAACAATACCGCCGGTGCCCAGGATGGAGGACTTGCCGTTGCCAGCCAAGTTGTACTCCGCAACCTCAACGTTATCGGCGCCGAACTTCTCCTTAGCCTTCGGCTCGGAGTAACCGACCGAGGCGATCTCGGGATCGCAGAAGGTGACCTTGGGGATGTTAATGTCTTCAACCACAGAGGGGTTCAGGCCAGCAATTTCTTCTGCCACGAAAATACCCTGCTGGTACCCGCGGTGAGCCAGCTGGACACCAGGAACAATATCACCAACGGCGTAGATATTGCCCACACCGGTGTGCAGACGCTCGTTAGCCAGCACGAAGCCGCGATCCATGGGGATACCCTGCTCTTCATAGCCCATACCTGCGGTGTTGGGGCCACGGCCAACAGCGACCAGAACGATATCAGCCTCAAATACCTTGCCGTCAGCCAAGGTGACCTTAGCACCGTTAGCGTCCTGCTCAACCTTTTCGAACAGGGTGCCGGTGTTGAACTTAATACCGCGCTTCTTGAAGGAACGCTCAAGCACCTTAATGATGGAGGGGTCTTCGTTAGGAACAAGGTTGGGCAGGCCCTCAATGATGGTTACATCAACGCCCATTGCCTTCCACATGGACGCGAACTCGCAACCGATCACGCCGCCGCCAAGCACAATAGCGCTGTTCGGCAGGTAATCCATCTCCAGCGCCTCAGTGGAAGTCAGCACGCGCCCCTCAATGGGCAGGCCAAAGGTCTTGGAAACAGAGCCAGAAGCGAGCACAATATTCTTACCCTTGTACTCCGTGCCGTTCACGGTAATGGTGTCTTTGCCGGTGAGCTTACCCTCACCGTTAATAACCTCAACACCCTTCATCTTCAGCAAGCCGGAGAGACCCTTGAACTTGCCCCCAACGATGCCGTCCTTGTAGTTGCGAACCTTACCCATCTCAATGGACTGTAGCTCGGTGTTTACACCGACCTTGGAGGCTTCACGAGCATCCTCAGCCAACTCAGCGGCGTGAAGGTAAGCCTTGGTGGGGATACAGCCGGTGTGCAAGCAGGTGCCGCCCACCTTATCCTTCTCGATCAGGCCAACGGAGAAGCCTAGCTGGCGCGCACGCAAAGCGGTTGCATAACCAGCGGAGCCACCGCCGAGGATGAGGATGTCAAATTCTTGAGCCACGATGTTGCTCCCTTGCATAGGTTGTGGGGGCTCAACCCCCGTGCAAATGAGTTCTTTATCTCTGTGCTTTTCTACCCGCGACCAGCGCACGTATCGGAGGGCGCACGCCAAGTGCAGTGTATAAAAACACTTATCTACAACAATACCCCTGTCGCCGTCGGTTTAAGTTCACTAACGGCAATTTTGCGCTATTAATCGCACAATCCATTCAAAATTTTTCTGTTCCACCTTACGGATACAGTCAAGGTGTGAAATTGTACACAAAAGTGGGTGGGAGGTGGGCTCAGCTAACCCTATTCGCCTCCCACCCAACTCGTTCACCCTTACGGTGTTCTTGACCAGGCTGTGCGCCCCGCGGCGGCTAGGTTGTGACTACTGCGCGTATGACTCAATGAAGTTCACCAGCGTGGCGGTGCCAAAACCGGTGCCTTCCTTCGGGGTATACCCAAAAGGTGACTCTTCATTAAACGCAGGGCCCGCAATGTCAAGGTGAGCCCAGGGAATGCGTTGGCCTTCCACTTCACCCACGAACTCTTGCAGGAATAACCCGGCGATCATCATGGAGCCGTAGCGGCTGCCCATGTTTTTAATATCTGCCACAGGCGAGTTCATTGAGGCGCGCAGGTGCGACTCCAGCGGCATTGGCCAGTATGCTTCACCCGCTGCTTCGCCAGCACGCAGAACACGCTCACGCACCTGCTCATCGCCCATCAGAGCGGCGGTGCGCAACCCTAGCGCCGCCATAGCAGCACCGGTGAGGGTGGCGATATCGACAATGACGTCGTGCTCGTTTTCTGAGGCGAGCGCGATACCATCTGCCATGACTAGGCGCCCTTCAGCGTCAGTATTCAGAACTTCTACGGTGCGCCCGTCACGGATTGTAATCACGTCTTCGGGGCGTAACGATTCGCCCCCGGGCATATTTTCCGCTAGGCAGAGGTAGCCAGTGACCTGAACCGGAATATTCAGCTCCGCAGCGGCAAGAGTGGCCTGAAGGACGGAGGCAGCGCCGGCCATATCGCATTTCATGGTCATCATGGACGCTGCCGGTTTGAGGGAGTTGCCGCCGGTATCAAAGGTAATGCCTTTGCCGACCAGCCCGATGGACGCCTTGGCATCGGCCGGGGTGTATTTTACAACTGCGAGTACAGGTTTGCGGGGAGAGCCCTGGCCTACGCCCGCGATACCCCCGAACCCTTCGGCGAGTAGACGCTCATAGTTGTATACTTCAATGCTCACATCCTCATACTCGGAGACGAGCTGCTGGGCCTGCTGGGCGAAAGACTCGGGGTACAGGTGCGAGGGCGGCTGATTTACCAGATGGCGCGCCTGCTTGGTGGCTTCGCCGAGCACCAGTGCGCGGGTGAGCGCCTCTTCAGCTTCGGCAGGCTGTACCTCGGAGACAATGAGGATGGTTTCAGCCTCATCTTTGACGGAACTGGCCGATTTGCCCCGCATTCCTTTTTCGCTGAAGGAGCCAAGGGTTGCGCCGTACGCTATGGCCTCAATTTCTGCGGGGGCGTTTGTGCCGAAATCAATGGCGATCTCTTCTGCGCCAATGAGCTGGCGGGTGGCAGAACCAGCAGCGTAGCGGAAAGCTGCGAGGCGTTCGGCGGCATTGGTTGTTTCCTGCCCCAAACCGATGAGTGCGATGGTGTCGGCCCCTGCGTCTTCCGCGCCGGGGAGTCGAAGCAGCTGATCGGCGGCCCCGGTGGCGCCAAGAGCCTCTAGGAGCTCATTGATACCTTCGACGGTTTCCTGCGAGAGGGCGCAGGGGGCTAAGCGAGGGCTTTCTTCACCCGCGTAAACCCCTACAACAAGGACATCTGATTCGAGGGATTCAAGGTTGGTGGGGGCCACGGAGAGGGATAGGGACATAGGGTACTCCTTCGTGCTGGGTGGGGCCCGGGCAGAGGTGGGCGCCTAGTTGACTAGGGTGTGCACACACTATGCGTGCACGTGAGGCAACATCTATAGATGGTGCGTATCATCCTCTACTGTACACCGCAGGCAGCATGTAGACGCGGGAAAACCTGCCTATAAGTGAGAGTGTTTTGCGTAAGTAAAGTGATGAATATCATTAGTAAATCTGTTCACCGTGCGCAAATTGGGGGGTGTAAACCCCGGTATTCCTCTCATGTATGTTTTAGACTGAAATGAATTATCTAATGCGCTGGGGTATGGTGCGGTGAATGTCAATCGTAGACGAGGGCCGCGCGCGGCGAGTTCCAGGAAGGAGTAGTAGATGTTAAACCCTGACGACCTTTACCTGGCAAAAAATAGTATTCTCAGCGATGAACGTCTGCGCGATTTACCGCTTGTTGTGGCCTTTTCCAGTCCTCAGGATGCCGGGGCTACAGCTGGTCAGTTCGGCACCTTCCTATTAGACAACCTGAAACATGTGGCTATTGCGGAGTTTGATAGCGATCAGCTGCACGATTACCGGGCACGTAGGCCGCACATCGTTTTTAACCGTGACCACTTTGAAGACCCAGTTTTTCCGAAGCTGAAATTATATGTGGTGGAGGACAGCCTTGATAAACCGTTTCTGCTGCTGACAGGCTCAGAGCCAGACTTTCAGTGGCAGCGTTTTCAGCAGGCTATGCTCGGCATTGCCCAGCGGCTGCAGCCCTCCCTGGTGGTGTTTATATCGGCCTTTCCTATGCCGGTGCCTCATACGCGGCCTGTGCCGGTGACCGCACACGGCTCCCGCAAAGACCTTATTGACGGTATTTCTGCATGGCGCCCTAAAGCGGAACTGCATGCGAATATGACAAACCTGCTTGAGGTTCTTTTCACGGAGCACGGATTCGACACGGTCGGATTCGGGGTCAATGTGCCGCAGTATATTTCGGATGCCGACCTGCCCCAGGGCACTCTCGCCGCATTGGAGTATGTAACGATGGCTACGAGGCTGTCTTTACCGACCGATCAGCTGCGGGAGGCTGCACGCACCGTACACGGGCAGATTAATGAGCAGATGGCTCAGCATCCCGAAGTGCAGTCGATGGTTTCCAGCTACGAAGAGAACTATGATGCGAACTATCGGTCGTCCAATATGCTGATTCCGCTCTCACAGCGAGATGCTGATAAGGTGCTGGGGCGTGATGAGATCGGTGCGCTCTTTGAGCAGTTCCTGTATGAACGGGAGTAGGCTGCGGGGGTAGCGTTCACAAAACTTCATAATGAGAGGTACCCCTGTGGATATCGCTGGCAGCGCTATCCACAGGGGCTATTTTTCTGCACTGCGTAGAGTTATCATCCACATTTTTATAGCATTTGATGCATTAAAGATTGCTTTGAGTCATTATGTAGCCATGACTTCTCGGAACTTCAACACCGTAAAAACGTGTATTCGCACCTGTAAAGACATGGCAGCGATTATGCTGCACCAGCTGGGTTACTGGCCGCAGGAATCCTTCGTGGTGGTCGCTCTAGCTGGGCACAATATTGGCCCTTGTGTGCGCATTGACCTGCCCGGCCCAGAAGATAACACCGCCGCATATCTGCACCGTATTTTCAGTCTGCTGCCAGCAACTATTGACGGAGCGCAACCCATCGACCGGTTCATCGCTTTCTACTGCACGGCAGACCGCGATAACCTACGTGCACGCCAAACCGCCAGCGGAACCCGAACACTGCCCAGCACCTCAGAACGTGAGCGTGATGCCGCAATAGCGCATCGCGTTGAACGGTGGCTTCCGCTGCTGACCAACCCCACCGTCACCGGTGGGCTGGAATGCTTCGACTGCATCGTTCTGGGAGACACCACTATCTGGGAGCTATCACATGAGCAGAACGGGCTTATCTTCGCCGGTTTTGTAGAAGATATTCTGATGAGCCCCTACCATCTAGCCCAGACTGTACGGGGTGAAAGTATCGCCGCAACCGCATCCGAGGCGCGCACCACCAACCCGTGGGATACCGCAGCCACCGCAGATACTGGTGCCCGAGAAGACTGGGAAGCTGCAGCAGAGCTCTGGTGCCGTACATACACCCAGGAATATCAGCTACGACACGCTGAAGGGGAAGACCCTCACCTCTTGCAGGCGCACTCCTACTGTCAGCAGAAAGGGGCTGAGCTCTGCTACTGGGAAACCGCACTAGAAGCAATACGCTGGGTGATGCGCACCTTAGCACCAGATCAAAGAACCACTGTGGGGGATAGGATGCGTCAGCTTCTACCCGCAGAGGTAGCCGGATATCTGGCTGCTAGCCTCAACACGTACGGCACGATTAACTTAGTGACATACTGTGCGGCAGCCACCCTCACAGATTCGCTGCGGGTGCTTGAAGGATACGGCGGACGGTTCACGGACCCGGCACCCACCACCACGGGGGAGGGCACCGCCATTGAGCCGGGCAGTTACGGGGCTCCTCCGCGCCGCCGTAACACACTGCCCTCTTCATTCCTGCAAACACTACACGGTAAACAACACCGGGTGGGGTCCCCATCGGGCGTCCGCACCGGTTGGCATGACTGGGTGCGCCGCACACATCTGACAGTGCAACGCAGCGCCACCGATGCCAGCCAAACACAGACAGACTACGCGGAAGCAATGGCCCGTCTGCTGTGCGGGACAGACCAAACAGTCAGTCCCCGCTGGGAACGTCTTAACGCTCTCGAAGTACTCTGTTCTTTGCTCATCCCCGCAGCCTGCGGTGAGCCGCTGGGGAGGCTGCGCATTGTTCAAGCCTGGATCAACTGGATGCGCGGAACCAGCTCATATGCGAACCTGCTGAACGAAGAAGCACACCGCCACGTACAGGAACACACTCCGCTGGATGACGCCCTGCAACTGGGGCTGCTGCCCCTGTGGTTAGGCGACTCCGCCCGGTGCTGGCGCGGGCCTGCACGTTTTAGCGTCCTCAACGTATACCCCGTCGCCACGTAGGTACCAGCGGCCCTGCTGTAGGGAAGGGCAGGGAATAAGAAAATGCTAAAAACCAGCTCTGGCAGGCGCGCCTTAGTTGAAAAAACCTAAGATTCTGTAATACTTGGTACTGACCCCGTAAAGTCAATGCACCCGTAGTGCATCTTCAGCAGGGGACGAATACGCCCGGAATATTCTGCGGTGTGTGAGCATTAAACCGTCACATTTCGTCTCTGAAAGAAGCCTAGGACTTGACAGGGTCTTAGGTGTTTTGCAGACAAAGCACCCCGTAACTGAGCTAGAAAGGGTTTTCGTGTCAACTGCCACCAGCAAGAAAGCCGCAACCAGTGAAGCTACTGATGAGGCTGTAGCCGACACCCCTCAGAAGAAAACCACGCGAACCAAAAAAACCGCCAGCGCCAAGTCTACGACCACAAGCAGTGAAGGTGCCGGAGCGAAAACCACTAAGACCGCTGCTAAGGCGACAACAACTAAGAAACGTGCGACGAAATCCACGACCAAAGCTGCTGCCACTAAAGCTGTCAGCAGCGCGGAAGACGGAGCCTCTGACGCCGCCGAGACTGAGACAAAGCCTAAACGCACCCGTAAAACTACTACCGCTACTAAGGCTAAGGCCGCGCCCAAACGCGGACGCAAGAAGAAAAGCGATGACGAGTTCGACCTTGACCTTGACCCGGACGCCATTGACGGTGAACCCCTAGAATCTGAGGCCGATGAAGAAGCCGAAGAGGATGAAGAAGCCGTCGCCAAAAAGGAAGAGAAAAAAGCCGCCGAAGAAGTGGCGGCTAAAGGCTCTGGCTTCGTGCTGACTGCCAGCGATGATGACGATGCTCCCGCCCAGCGCGTCGTTACCCCCGGCGCAACGGCCGACCCCGTGAAGGACTACCTGAAACAGATTGGTAAAGTCTCACTCCTGAACGCGCAGCAGGAAGTTGATCTTGCGATGCGCATTGAGGCTGGCCTGTATGCGGAGCACAAACTCGCCGACAACCCCGACATGGACCCGAAGCTCAAGAAAGAGCTGCGCTGGGTAATCCACGACGGTAAGCGTGCGAAGAACCACCTGCTGGAAGCAAACCTGCGCCTCGTGGTCTCACTCGCTAAACGCTATACGGGCCGCGGAATGCTATTCCTTGACCTTATTCAGGAAGGTAACCTGGGCCTGATTCGCGCGGTCGAGAAATTCGACTACTCGAAGGGCTTTAAATTCTCCACCTACGCCACCTGGTGGATTCGTCAGGCGATTACCCGCGCAATGGCGGACCAGGCGCGTACTATTCGTATTCCTGTGCACATGGTTGAGGTTATTAATAAGCTCGCCCGTGTGCAGCGTCAGATGCTTCAGGATTTGGGGCGTGAACCCACCCCCGAAGAGCTCGGTAAAGAGCTGGATATGGCTCCCGAAAAGGTTATCGAGGTGCAGAAGTACGGGCGCGAACCTATTTCTCTGCACACGCCGCTGGGTGAGGACGGCGATTCCGAGTTCGGCGACCTGATTGAGGACTCGGAGGCTGTTGTCCCGGCCGATGCGGTGTCATTTACTCTTCTTCAAGAGCAGCTGCACTCGGTGCTTGATACACTCTCCGAACGTGAAGCGGGCGTGGTCGCTATGCGATTCGGCATGACCGACGGGCAGCCGAAGACTTTAGACGAAATCGGTAAGGTCTACGGCGTGACACGTGAGCGCATCCGTCAGATCGAATCGAAGACCATGTCGAAACTGCGTCACCCCTCGCGTTCGCAGGTGTTGCGTGACTACCTGGACTAGGGTCTTCGACCTAGCATAAGGCTGCGTGCCACAAACCAATGATGCGGTGCCTGAGCTTGAATAGCTCAGACACCGCATCATTTTTGCATAAATATTCGCTTAGTGGTTAGTTTCTTCCCGGGGAGGGCTTAAGAATTATGGGCATGGGCAGAATGCTTAATAAATACCCACCCCATTGCTGCGGTCGGCACCAGTGCTAGGGCAGCATTGATACCGGGGTGAGTGTTCCCGTTCTGCAGCGTGAGGGTATAAACCCAGGACGCTCCAAAAATGCAGAATGCAAGAATAAGCCACGTGCTCACCGGGTTATTGGGGTCTTCTGGCTTACGGAAATCCGGGTTAAGAAACGCGGTGAGAATGAGAAGGGCGAGGGAGCCCCCAATGGCGAGCCACCCTAATGCGCTGAGGACACTGAAAACCATCATGAAAAAGGCGCAGAGGAAAAGGAAATAGGGGCCGAAAGTGCCGGTGTTATTCTTCATGGTGCTCACTCCTTGAGGCATCTTTCAATATATTATATATACGACACAATGAATTTTTCTACAGTTTGTGTGTTTTATCTCGCATGGTGGGAATTGCGGGGAGATATATACGAGGAACTCACAAACCGTTACATGCAGCACACAAACATGCTCTAATGGGGTGTGGGCGTACGGCGCCGAAATATTTCAGGATCGTGTTTGGGGCATTGAGGAATATATGACGAATAAACAGGCAGAGATACTAGAACGGGCTCGCGCTTTACTGGCTGAGATGAACGTGGGACATCAAGTTCCCACGATGCGTATCAATACACGATTCGCTAAGTACAAGACGCTGCCGGTCACCGCCTCCAAAATCGGAGGAGTGCCGTACCTACCCAAGGGCCAGGACGGTCCCGTAGACGTTAACGGTGAACCTTTGCATATGATTGCGCAGATTAACTGCGCCGATTTGCCACCGAATAGTATTTACCCGGCGGATGGGCTGCTGCAGTTCTGGATTAGCCCGATCGAAACTGATACGGAAGATTACACCTCATCACGATATGATCGCGTGATCTACTATCCCAAGCTGGGAAAAGCGAACAGGAAGGCTCGTAAACTAGTCATTACCGAGGATAATGGCTTTATATGGCCTCTTTTGGGCGGAGAATACGCCCTGAGCTTCGAGCCTGAAAATCTAGAGCCCGGGCTAAAACTCAAACAATACAGTACCGGGCAGTTATTTACGCGGTTGTGGAATGAACGTTATCCGCAGGAGCAGATTGAAAGTCCTTGGGATCTTGATGAGCTTGCAGGGCTTGAAGGCGATGGCCTTGCGAGCACCTTTTATGAAGATCTTGATCACCACCAGCTGGGCGGTGTTCCCGAGTATATCGACTGGGACCCCCGCGATGACAAGGAAGAATGGAAAGACTACACGATTAATCTGCTCACTCTTGTCTCTGCATATGAAGCTGACACCATAACCATCATGTGGGGCGATGCTGGAGTGGCAAACTGGCTGATTACCCCAGAGCAGCTGGAGAATTTAGATTTCTCTAAGGTCTTTTATTCGTGGTCTAGCAGCTAAAGAAAATACACCATGAGCACTATTTTTGAGCGGGTCAAGCACCTTAATTATCTGCTGAGCCAGCAGGATCGTAAACCCACTGTGCGCATCATTCCTCGCGCAGTTCAGGGAACTGTGCCGGTGACCGCCTCTAAATGTGGGGGAGTGCCGTACCTGCCCGCCGGGGTTCAGGCACCCACTAACCAGGATGGTAAGCCGCTGGGTATGGTCGCGCAGATTAACTGTGCTGAGTTACCCAAAAATGAGCTTTATCCCAAGACCGGGATACTTCAGTTCTGGCTGGATCCGTATGATGAGCTGGGACTGGGCATCGACCTGAAGAACCCGGTATCGCAGGTCAATACTCGCGTGATCTATTATCCCCATCATAAGGACACAAACCTGTGCGCCCACACTCTTGTTATGCCAGATCAAGAGAAACAAACCGAGATGGAATTTATGGCCTGGCCGGTACACGTGGATCAGGGATGGGAAATCGGACTCAGCTTTGAAGAAACTTCAGAAGGAATAACCCCACAGAATTGGTGGGCCTACCAAAACCGGTTTGTAGAGTTGTGGAATGAACTATACCCCCAGCAGCCTATCGGCGATTTCGCGGGTATTGATGCATACGCGCCCGCAGATGAGGAACGCCCGAGCGTGATGTTCTACCGCGACATAGCTCAGGGAAGCTACCACAAACTTGGCGGGCACCCGGAGTTTACCCAGCAGGACCCGCGTCAAGAGCATGATGGGCTCGATAACTACACAATCAACCTGCTCACCATGTTCTCTGAGGACGCCGAAAAATTTGTTACTGTTTGGGGAGATCAGGGCACTGCAAACTGGCTAATAACCCCGGAACAGCTGAAGAACCGAGACTTCTCGAAAGTCCTTTTTGAATGGTCCTGCGGTTAGCTGCAACTATCAATAAGACTGGTGAAAACGAAAGTCAGGTATTGGGAGGAAAATATTATGGGCCGTACAGTAGCTAAAGAGGCACGGAAAATCGCGGCAGAAATCACTGCCGCCACACGGCAGCCAGTAATCCATATTAAAACAGCCGGTGCCAAGGCACCGCTGCCAGTGACTGCCTCGAAGTTTGGCGGCGCCCCGTACCTGCCTGCCAGGGCTCAGGCACCCACCAATGAAAGCGGGAAACCCTTAGGGATGATCGCGCAGATTAACTGTACTGAATTACCTAAAAATGAGCTTTATCCCAAGACCGGGATACTTCAGTTCTGGATTGACTCCGGCGAAGAAGAAGGCGATGAAAACTGGGGTTTCAACGCCAATGATATAGCCAACCAGGCGAATATTCGGGTTATTTACTACCCCCAGGTGGGTGAAGCCACCCCTGCGGGGCACCCCGCAGTCACCGCAGCACGGAGCGAAGACTGGCCTATCTACCCGCCAGAGGCTGAGCTTGCGCTCACTTTTAAGAAAAAACATGAGAGCCTGAGCGACACAAGCCGTGAATTTGAGGCCCGGTTCGTACACCGGTGGAACGAGAAACACCCAGCGCAGACTATTAACGAGGTCTACGAGATAGACCGCCTGCACGATGGGGAGAATATTGCCTACGACCTGACCGACAGCACTGAGTACCATAAGCTTGGCGGGTACCCCAGCTTTGTGCAGAGCGACCCGCGCGAGAACAACCCAGAACTGCAAGAATATACGGTTAACCTGCTTACCATCGCCTCCGAGGAAGCAAAAAATGATGGTGACGGCGACATTATGTGGGGCGATATGGGTACCGCAAACTGGCTGATCACCCCCGAACAGCTGAAAAACCGGGACTTTTCAAAAGTCCTTTTTGAATGGAACTGTGGGTAAAAACTTAGCAGAGGTGCAGATAAAAGCTAATGCACCGCGGCAAACACAAAACTATGCGTTGACGGCGGGGAATATTTTATCTTCTGCATTGTGCCTTCGGATGCATGACGTACGTGCACGCACCGCGAGAAAAAACGTGCTCTAATAGTGCTCACAGATTCCGCACCAGTACCACTAGAAGCACAGGAGCAGATATGGGAAAAATTCTCGACCAGGCGCGTGAGGTTATTAAACGAATAGAAGAAAATGACCAATCACCCACGGTGCGCATCACAGCCACGGCGGCTGCTGAGCCGCTACCGGTGACATCCTCCAAATTTGGGGGAGTGCCGTACCTGCCCGCCGGGGTGGACGCCCCCGTCAATAAAGAGGGGCAGCCCTTGGGGATGATCGCGCAGATTAACTGTGCCGAGCTGCCTCAGAACACTATTTACCCTGAGTCTGGGATGCTCCAGTTCTGGATTGACCCGGGTGATGAAGAAGCACTCTGGGGTATGGACGACGCCATTGCCGACCGTACCCAAAACGGCTACCGGGTGATCTACTACCCTGAGTTGGGCGAACCTACCCCGGATGCGCGCGTAGCCAAGGCGAATTGGGACGATTACGGGTGGCCGATTTCTCCCGAAACTGTCGAATATGCGCTCAGCTTTGAGGCGGCATTGGGCGATAAATGGTCGCTCATGAACGAGACCGCCGAAGCTTTGTTTGTTGATACATGGAATGAGCTGTACCCCGAAACACCAATCGAGGATTTCTTTGATGAGATCGACGAGCTGGGCGAAGACCGTGTTACAGACACAATTGACCGAGAAACCGAGGATCAGCTGACCCACAAGATCGGTGGCGAGCCTATTTTCACGCAAAACGACCCGCGCGATTTCGCTGATGATTTGCGGGACTACACGGTGAACCTGCTGACCATGATCTCAGTATCTGACGGTAACTGGGCTGACCCCAACACCCCTGCAATCATGTGGGGCGATGTGGGTACCGCAAACTGGCTGATCACCCCCGAACAGCTGAAAAACCGGGACTTTTCACAAGTTATTTTCGAATGGTCCTGCTGTTAGCCGCACCGGTTTTTCAAAGGATAATGGCGTGCGCTTCCGTATATGAGGGGGCGCGCGCCATACACCCTATAAGGAACAAGAACGATGACGATAACAGACAGAGCTCGGTCTGTGGTAGCGCAAATGGTGAACTACCAAAGGGATAAAGTTCCCATTACCGTACGTGCAGCAGATGCGCCGCTGCCGGTGACTGCCTCGAAGTTTGGGGGTGTGCCGTATCTGCCTGCTGGGGCGGATGCGCCCCTTGGCTCCGACGGGCAGCCCTTAGGGATGATTGCGCAGATTAACTGTGCCGAGCTGCCGGAGAACACTCTGTACCCCGAGTCCGGGATGCTTCAGTTCTGGCTCAACCCACGGCACCCCCAATGGGGGATGAACATCAACGATGGGCTGGCTGGGGCGGATGCGCGCGTCATCTACTGGGAAGAACTGGGCGCAGCTAGCCCGCACGCCTGCGCCGTTGAGGCAAACTGGGAAGAACACCACTGGCCGATTGACCCGCCCACACGCGAAATATCGCTTATTTTTGGCCCGCCGGAGACGCCAGACCCCATGCTCACCTGGGGAGACCATGAGCGGTTTATTGAGATCTGGAACGAACTCTACCCCGACCAGGCAATTGAAGAAATTGAAGAGCTGGAAGACCTCGTGGAAGAGGCCGAAGAGGACGAGGATATTCTAAGCGCAATAGCCGATGAGGCGGGCTACCACCAGCTGGGCGGGTACCCTGTTTTCTTTGATGACGACCCGCGCCGTAATAACCCCGAGCTAGAAGAATATACGGTGAACCTGCTAACTATGGGCTCGGAGTCGTACCGTCTGGGAAGCACCGAGCTCTTGTGGGGAGACGCCGGGTACGCAAACTGGCTGATCACCCCCGAACAGTTAGCAGCCCGTGATTTCTCGAAGGTTCTTTTCTGGTGGTGGCAGAGCTAAAACACCTAGAGCTGCACATTAGACAGCTAGCCTCTTGGGGCGTGCCAAAGAACGCCTGAGAGGCACCTTGCCAGCAGGCGGGGTATTGGGCAAGACAGCAATATTGCTGAGCCGTGAGGCTAAAAACAACTAAGAGAAAGAGCCGTCCACAAGGAGAAGCTATGAACACACCGGTTCGTATCCTTGAACAGATACGCGCGGTGATCCAACTGGTGAACGCAGGCGCACAGAAACCCGCGCTGCGCATTACCACTAATGTGCCGGATGCGCCGCTGCCGGTGACTGCCTCGAAGTTTGGGGGTGTGCCGTACCTGCCCGCTGGGGTGGATGCGCCCCTTGGCTCCGACGGGCAGCCTTTAGGGATGATTGCGCAGATTAACTGTGCCGAGCTGCCGGAGAACACTCTGTACCCCGAGTCCGGGATGCTTCAGTTTTGGATTGCCCCGCGCCCCGGCTGGGGTGCCGACCCTACCGCACCGAGCAGCCCCCTCAACAACCGGGTGATATATTACCCCGAACTTACAGACCCCAATCCGCACGCCCAATCGGCACATATTGATTGGGAGGCCGACAAGTTTCCTGAATACGTGTGGCCCATACGACGGGGCACCCCGGAACTGGCGTTAAAGTTCGCGCCTGCGCTTCATAACCCGCTTCAGTATCCGCGTGAACCGTTTGATGAGCTTTTCACACAGTACTGGAACGAGAGGTACCCTGCACAACCCATTGACGGGTATGAGGACGCCATTAGTCTGGGCCGCGCCACAGGCCGGGGGCGGGGTAAACATTGTGGAAGAGCCCGACGCAGACGACATTATCACCCAGCTGGGCGGGTACCCCGAAACATTTAACGATGACCCAAGGCAGCATCCGGCCCTTGCTAAGGGTTACACGTTCAACTTACTCACCATGGGAACAGAGTACGAACTAGACCCTGATGTGAAGTGGGGGTATTTTGGGGCCGCGAACTGGCTGATCGCCCCGGAGCAGTTAGCCTCACGCGATTTCTCCGATGTTTACTATGAATGGGATGAACACCCCGCTAAACTTCGGTGGAGCTAAAAACTCCCCACCCGCTGCAGAACGGGCGAAAAACCGGGACGGTAAATAACAATAAACGGCGCGCACCCTGAAAAGTTCAGGGTGCGCGCCGCAACAACAAGAAACTTACAGGTGGGAGGTCTGATCATCCCAGGTAGTGCCCGCAATAGCCTTCACCCCGGCCTCGTTTGCGCGAGCGTGGTGGCCGCAGAACAGCAGGTCATGACCCGAAGGAAGTACAGCCCGAACATAAGCCTGCGCGCCGCACACATCGCAGCGGTCACGGGAGGTCAGCTGACGTACCTTAGCGGGGTCGAGAGTGGAGTTCACGGTCATTGTTCACCCTTCAAAAATGTAGAGAAACGAGTGCTAACTCTATGCAACCATAAACCCACCTGCTGAGCCCACCCTCTTAGTCACCTTTCGCTCTGAGCGTCCGAACTGCACCCGGACTACAAATAGCACCACATTGCCTTTACCAGGGGAGAGGGGAGAACAGACCCGAGGAGCAGCCCCCTTCACCCGGTGCTGGTTCGGCGTGGGCGCGCCCGACAATGACCTGCTAAGCCGCTTCTGGGCACAAGCCACGATAGAATAGACCTACGAAGAAAACCGTTGTGAAAGGGAAAGACTTGGCCGCGTCGAACTACACCGCCCGCCACCTCTCAGTACTTGAAGGTTTAGAAGCGGTGCGCAAGCGCCCCGGCATGTATATTGGCTCGACCGACTCGCGCGGGCTCATGCACTGCCTGTGGGAGATTATCGACAACTCTGTTGATGAGGCATTGGCGGGGTACGGTCAGTCAATCCAGATTATTCTGCACCGTGACGGTTCGGTAGAGGTGCAGGACGACGGCCGAGGCATCCCCACCGATATTGAGCCGCGCACCGGGCTATCGGGCCTGGAGGTGGTCTTCACCAAGCTGCACGCGGGCGGCAAATTCGGCGGCGGCTCGTACACGGCCTCCGGCGGTCTGCACGGGGTGGGTGCCTCCGTGGTAAACGCGCTGTCATCCCGCCTGGATGTGCAGGTGGATCGCGGCAGTAAAACCTACCAGATGTCGTTCCGTCACGGCATGCCTGGGCGGTTCGACTCCGGCCGTACCCCCAAACCGGAGGACACGTTCACCCCGGCCGCAGAAGGCGCCGAGGCGCTGCAGATTGTGGGCAGAGCAAAACGGGGCGTCACCGGAACCCGCGTGCGCTACTGGGCTGACCCGCAGATCTTTAGCCCTGATGCACGGTTCAGCTACGAAGATCTGGTTTCACGCGCCCGGCAGACCTCGTTCCTGATTCCCGGGCTGCGCATCGCCATTAGGGACGAACGCCGAGTGCCCGGAACCCCCGGCGAGTTCGGCCCCCACGAAGAAGTTTTTCAACATGATGGCGGCATTAGTGAGTTCGTAGAGTTCTTAGCGCATGACAGCGCGGTAACCGATATCTGGCGGTTTACCGGGCGTGGCTCATTCACCGAAACCGTGCCGGTGCTGGGGGAGGACGGGCGCTCCCAGCTCACCGACGTGGAACGTGAATGCGAAGTTGATATTGCCCTGCGCTGGGGGATAGGGTACGAGACCACTATCCGTAGTTTCGTCAATATTATTGCCACCCCCAAAGGCGGCACCCACACCACCGGGTTTGAGCAGGGGCTGCTACGCACCTTCCGCAAACACCTGGCCGATAATGCCCGCAGGTTCAAAGTCGGTAACGACAAGATCGAGAAAGACGATGCGCTGGCCGGGTTAACGGCGGTGCTGACGGTGCGCCTGGCCGAGCCGCAATTTGAGGGGCAAACCAAAGAGATTCTGGGAACCCCGGCGGTGCGGCAGATTGTGCTGAAAGTGGTATCTGACCAGCTTAAGGCGCGCCTGCAGGCGACCGGGCGGGCCGATAAAGCGCAGGCAAATGCCCTGTGCGAGAAGGTTGTCTCGGAGATGAAAACCCGCATCTCGGCGCGGGTGCATAAAGAGGCGCAACGCCGTAAAACCGCCCTGGAATCCTCGTCAATGCCGACCAAGCTGGTGGACTGCCGCTCGGGGAACGTGGAACATTCTGAACTGTTTATCGTGGAGGGTGACTCCGCACTGGGCACAGCCCGCCTGGCGCGGTCTTCCTCATACCAAGCGCTGCTGCCGATTCGCGGTAAAATCCTGAACACCCAGCGCGCCTCGGTCTCTGATATGCTCGCCAACGCCGAATGCGCAGCGCTGATCCAGGTGATTGGCGCAGGTTCCGGGCGAACCTTCGACCTTCAGGCAGCCCGCTACGGCAAAGTGATTATGATGACCGATGCTGACGTGGACGGGGCGCACATCCGCACCCTGCTGCTGACCCTGTTTTACCGGTATATGCGCCCGCTCATTGAGGATGGGCGTGTGTACGCCGCCGTGCCGCCGCTGCACCGGGTGGAGGTTATTAACCGGGGCAAACCTAATGAGATGGTGTACACCTACTCGGAGCGGGAACTGCATGAGCTGCTTGACCGGCTCACTGCTGAAGGTAAGGGGTATAAGGAGCCGATTCAGCGGTATAAGGGCTTGGGCGAGATGGACGCCGACCAGCTGGCTGAGACTACTATGGACCCGCGCCACCGTATGCTGCGGCGCATCCGGGTGGAGGATGCGGAGGCGGCAGAGCGCGCTTTTGCCCTGCTCATGGGGTCGGAGGTGGCCCCGCGCAAGGAGTTCATTATTGCCGGTGCACACCAGCTGGATCAGGAAAATATCGACATCTAGCACACCCTGAACACAAAATGGTGACAATACTCACTATGTGTTTTCTCATAGATAGTTTATGACTGTAACAAAGTGGCTGTTTAGTGCTTGCAAAAGCACTATTCGGGCCACTTTTGTTCATTTCCCGGCCCGCCTGCCAGGGGATGGGGCCTGCGGGGCATAGTTTGTTACCGTTCATGCCGCGACGGAATGTGCCTATAAATAATGATTTACGGGTAAATACTTTCAAAAAGATGATAGCGTTTAATCCACCTTTAGACCCTAGTCAAGCCTCACTCTGACCCCCTCAAAATTCGCATGATTTATGCCGAAAATAAAAGGTTGTAGTGTAAGAGGCATTGCATTTAGATAACCGCCGGATCTATGGCAGATCCGGCGACAACCACATAAGCACTACACACTAAGAAAAGGACCGCTATGGATCCCCTTGATGTTGGGCGGTGGCAGTTTGGCATCACCACCGTGTACCACTTCTTCATGGTGCCGCTAACTCTCGGGTTGGGTATGGTCGTCACCTACCTGTACCTGCGTTACGTCTTCACCAAAAAAGACGAATACAAGCGCATGACAAAGTTCTGGGGCAAACTGTACCTCATTAACTTCATCATGGGTGTGGCCACCGGCCTGGTGCAGGAATTCCAGTTCGGCATGGCCTGGAGCGAGTACTCCCGATTCGTGGGCGACGTCTTCGGCGCCCCCCTAGCGATGGAAGGGCTGTTCGCGTTCTTCGTCGAATCAACCTTCTTAGGCCTATGGATCTTTGGCTGGGACAAACTCAAGCCCAAGGTACACGCCTTCTGCCTTTTCGCCGCCGTAGCCGGCTCATGGATCTCGGCGTACTTCATCCTCGCCGCAAACTCGTGGATGCAGCACCCCGTCGGCGTTGAAATGATCGACGGCCGCCCCCGCCTCGTCGATATCTGGGCTGTGCTCACCAATAACACCGCGCTGCTGACCTTCCCCCACGTGATCTTCGGTGCTATCCAGGTTGCTGGCGGGTTCATGGTCGGAATCGCCTGGTACAAGCTGTGGCGCCGCCGCAAAGACGGCATCGACACCGTAGAGGACGGCAAAGTTGTGGTCGGCGACGCCGAAGTCGGAGGCCGCGACAAGAAAGACTACCTGGTGTGGTTCCGCTCCCTGCGAGTAGGCGCCGTGGTAGGCCTCATCGGCTTTATGGGCGTGGGGCTTAGCGGGCACATGCAAGCGCAGCTGATGATCCACCAGCAGCCCCTGAAAATGGCGGCCGCCGAGGCAGCCTGCCACGACGGCACCGGCTTCTCGGTACTGTCCATATCATCCCCCGGCGCGCAGGACTGCGACAAAGTACACGCCGTCCTTGAGATACCCGGCGCCCTCTCCTTCCTAGCGCACGATAACTTCACCACCGAGGTGAAAGGCGTGAACACCCTGCTGCCCGAATACAAAGAAAAGTACGGCACACACCTGGCCAACAACCCCCTCTACGGTGAACGCGCAGGCCAAGAAATCCAATACCTGCCGCTCATGGAAGTCACCTACTACGGGTTCCGCGGCATGATCACCTTCGGCGGTATCGGCGCCTTCTCATACGTGTACGTACTGTGGGTGACCCGCAAGAAAGGAACCGGCACCGTCCCAGAAGCTAAATGGTTGAAGAACCTCGCAATCCTGGGTATTCTCGCCCCATTCTTCGGCAACGCCCTGGGGTGGATCTTCACCGAAATGGGCCGCCAGCCGTTCGTGGTGGCACCCAACCCTGAAGGCGACCCCGCCGTCATGATGTTCACCGCCGCCGCCGTCTCACCCGGTGTTTCAGGCGAAGAGATCCTGTTCTCCCTGATCTCCCTCGGGGCGGTATACGGCATCCTGATGGTAGTCGAAATCTACCTACTGGTTAAATATGTGAAATCCGGTGTGGTGGCCGCAATGCCCGAACTCGTGCAATCCCACCATGACGACGCCGACAAAGACAGCGCCGCACAACGGGACGTGCTAGAGTTCGCCTACTAGGCGCCAAGGATTGAAGGACTCAACATCATGAACTTTGACTTTAATATTTTCGCGGGCCAGCCGACACTGCCAACCATCTGGTTCGTGGTGGTTGGCGTGTTCTGGATCGGCTACCTCATCCTTGACAGCTTCGATTTGGGTGTGGGGATGCTCATGAGCCGTTTCTTCGCCAAGAACGAGCAGGAACGCCGCCTGCTGCTGAACACTATCGGCCCCGTCTGGGACGGCAACGAAGTGTGGGTGGTCACCGGCGGCGCGGCAACATTTGCCGCATTCCCGCTATGGTACGCGTCCCTGTTCTCGGCACTGTACGTTCCGCTGACACTGGCGCTGCTGGCACTGATTTTCCGTGCGGTCGCCATCGAATACCGCGGCAAGAAAAACGACGAACGCTGGATTAACGGGTGGAACACCGCCATCTCAGTATCCTCGTTCTTCATCGCCCTGCTGGTGGGGGCGCTGCTGGCGCTCACCTCAATCGGGCTGCCCATTAACAGCAACGGCGACCGCGTGGGCGGTGCCTTCGCCTGGGCAAGCTGGCCCGTACTGCTGGGCGGGCTGTCACTGGTAGGGTTTTCCCTCATGCAGGGGCTCGCATTCGTGGCACTCAAAACCGACGGGGAAATCCGGCACCGTGCCCGCGCAGCCCTAGTGCGCCTGCTGCCGATCGCCCTGCTGCCAATTACCGGGTGGGTGCTGTACATGCAATTCACCACCGGCAACGGAGTGTCATGGCTGTGCACGATACTGGCGGTTGTGGCCGTGGCCCTAGGCTGGTTGAGCGCTAAAGCAGGACGCGAAGGCCGCGCTTTCGCGGGGCTGAGCCTATTCATAGCGTTCGGTGCGCTGGCTATCTTCACCGCCCTGTACCCGAACGTGCTGCCCTCCACCCTGGACGCCTCCCACTCGCTCACCATTGCGAACGCCTCCAGCTCCGAATACACCCTGGGCGTGATGAGCGTGGTCGGGCTCATGGGCCTGCCCGTTATTCTGGTGTACCAGGGCTGGACGTACTGGGTGTTCCGCAAACGCCTGCGTGTTGAACACATCCCGGCTGCACACGACGCCACCGACCTGGCAAAACTGCCCAATAAGGTAGCAGCGGAATAGAAACCAGCGAAACCGGCCCCTTAGCAGCTGACAAACACGCCCCCGCATCATAGGCCCAAAGCCACGATGCGGGGGCGTGGCCATAAGAGAACCAATAACAGCCCGATCACCTGCTGCAACAGCCTGGCAGCACCACCGACACCACCCAGCTACACCCCGTACATGAGACGGCCAGGTGGTGAGCGGCGGGTCATAAATACCTACGCACCCCAACGGGTGAAACCTCCCGGAATGTTCCCTAAAATATGGGGTGTATGAGACAGCCCGCAAGGGCCAACAACCCGGGGAACAAGAAGAGAGCCCAACGGTGAGCACACACTCAACTAAAAACACCACACGCACCGCACCACCCTCGAACGGGGCAGCCGGTAAACGCGACAACAAACGCCCGCCCCTAGGGCCTAACGCCCGCAAAAACCTGGGCGTATTCGCCGTGCTCACCATGGCGCACACCCTCGCCACCGTCATCTTCAGCGCAGCCCTCGCATCCGCCATAGCACGGGCCGCACACGCCGGGTTCGCTGCGCTCGCCGCCGAACATGAACGCCGCAAACACACCTCAACCCCCGAAGAGTACCGGGCGCTCATCGAATTCGCCGGGGACTCCCAAGCCAAACTTGACGGCACGCTCGGGTGGCTTCTCGGCGGCGGGGACGGCATCACCATTACGCTCATTATCAGCGGGGTGCTGGCCCTCCTGGCCCGCGCCGGATTCGAGTACCTGCTCACCCTCAGCGCCCAGAAAGCCGCATCCGGGGCGAAATCAAGTATCCGGCGGCAGCTGCTGCAGCGTGTGCTCGCAACCGGCGGGGCCGACACCCCTGAAGGCACCGGCGCCACCGCCGTGCTCATCTCACGCGGGCTGGACGCACTCGATAACTACTACACCAAAACCCTCACCGCATTCGTCAGCTCCGCCGCAGTGCCCGCCACCCTGTGGGTTGTTCTGCTGCTTTTAGACCCTATAAGCGCCATCACCGTGGCCTGCACCCTGCCGCTCATCCCGCTATTCATGGTGCTCATCGGCAAAACCACGCGTGAAGACACCGCCGCCGCACAATCCGAACTGCACCGCCTCTCGGACCACATTCTTGAACTGGTGCGCGGGCTGCCGGTGCTCATCGGGTTAGGGCGGGAACGCGCCCAGACCCGTGCGTTAGCGGCAATCGGCGAGAAATACCGTGCCCGCACCATGCACACCCTGCGCAGCGCCTTCATGTCATCCCTCGCGCTGGAACTCATCACCACCATCTCGGTGGCCCTGGTGGCTGTGCTCATTGGTGTGCGCCTGGTAAACGGGCAGATGGGGCTAGACACCGCCATCCTGGTGCTGCTGCTCGCCCCCGAATGCTACCAGCCGCTGCGGGATGTTGGCGCCGCCTACCACCAGTCAGAAGACGGGGTAGCCGCGCTGCGGGCCGCCCAGAACATTATTGATGCACCCCACCCAGCGGGCACCACCCACGAGGCACCTCACAGTAACGAGCAGAACGGTAAAGGCCTGACGGTTGAGAACCTGACCGTCGCCTACCCCGGCCGCGGCACAGTACTCAGCAACCTCAGCTTCACCCTGCCCGAGCGCCAAGAACGCGGGGGAGCGGGCACCATCCTGGGGATTACAGGACCCTCAGGATGCGGCAAATCAACCCTGCTCGGCGTGCTGTCCGGGGCGGTACGTGAGGGCCTGGTACCCACCGGCGCATCAGAGCCCGTGCATGTGGGCGGTGCCGTTGACGGGGTGGGGCACACCCTTATGATCGCGCAGTCACCGCAGTTCGCCGCGCCCACGGTACTGCTGGAGATGGCCCTCTACGCCTTCAGCGCCTCTAAGAGCGAGCAGGAATACGCCGCGCAGCTACTCGCGGCAGACACCGAATTTGCCCCCTCCGACACGGTGCTCCTTACCGGCTATCTGGCTGAGCTGGGCCTTGAAAACCTCGCCGAACAAGCCCCCGAAACGCTCAGTGCGGGCCAGGCCCGCCGGTTAGCGATCGCCCGCACCCTCGCCCGCGCCGATGCCCTATACCGGGCCGCAGGCGCTGATGAGCACCACCGTGATGAAGCCTCCGCCCGCCAGCAGCCCCGCCTGAGCGTGCTCGTGGATGAACCCACCGCACACCTGGACGCACACGCCGCACATCTGGTGACCCGCGCCCTAGGGGCGCTGGCGGCACGCGGTGCGAACGTGCTCATCGTCACCCACGAGGGGGAACTGGCCGAGCACTGCGCCCTCTGGCTGCGGGCAGACGCGCACCCCGGCGGCGGCTACCGTTGGGCACTTAAAACAAACCCGGCGCCCGCCCCAATCCCCGCGTCCGCACCACCAGCGCAGGCGCACACACCGGAGACAACAACGGAAGCGGCCCTGCCCAGCAGCCCCGCAGAGCCCGGCACGACCCCCGGTGTTCTTGCAACCCTCAAAACCCTGCGCGGGCTCACGAAAATAGGTGTGCTCAAAGCCGCCGGGCCCATCATGATGGCGGCAGCAACCTCACTCGCGGCCGTTGCCCTCACCGCCCTCTCCGGGTGGCTGATTGTGCGCGCCGCCGAAGGCCCCGCCATGATGTACCTGATGGTCGCCATCGTGGGTGTGCGGTTCTTCGGGCTGGGGCGCGCCACCGCACGCTACACTGAGCGTCTGCTCACCCACTCGCGGGTACTTGCCGCCGCTAACACCCTGCGCCTGCGCGCATGGGCGGGGGCGTACCGCAATATCGGCAGTGTGCGCGCCCTGCTGCGCGGCGACGCCCTGCTGGAGCGGCTCATCGGCGGCATTGATGAGCTGCGCGACGGCATACCGCGCGTGATCCTTCCTCCCGCCGCGCACCTGCTGGTGATGGCCGTGGCGCTGGTGAGCACCTGGGTGATTCTGCCGCAGGCGCTGGCGCCGGTGGCGCTCGCGGCGTTTATCACAACTGTGCTGGCCCCGTGGGTGGTGCTGCGTGCGGACGCCCGCGCTGAGGGGATTTCGCGCGCATCGACCGCGCAGCTGATGCGGTTGAGCACCAGCCTGCTTGGCGCCGCAGAGGATGCGCGCGCTAACGGGGTGTCGCAGACGGCGGTTGCCGCTGCCGCACGGGTGGACGCGCGGAACCTGCGGGCACTGACCCGGGGGGCGTATGCGCAGGGTGTGGGGCGTGCCTTGGCTGTTGTGGCCTGGTTTGGTGCGGCGCTGTGGTGCGCGGTCATTGCGTACCCGCTGGCGGTGTCGGGCACGGTGGGGGCGCCGGAGTCGGCGATTGTGGTGCTCATGTGCACCGGCATGATTGAGAGCACCGTGGGGCATCTTGAGGCGGTGCGTTCGTGGCCCGCTTTTGCGCGCCTGGTGGCCCGGATCGCCCCCGATGTGGCGGCTGAGGCGGATATCCCTGACCTCACAGACGACGAGGAAGCCGTTAACCGTGCCCACTCCTCGGCGCCCGCCCCTGCATCTGGGCGGGGGCCCGCCCTGGAGCTTGCGAACGCCGCCGCACGCTGGCCCGGCATGGAGGCCCCCGTCTTTGAGCGCCTTACCGTGAGCGCGCGTGCGGGGGAGTGGACTGGCGTTACCGGGCCGTCGGGTTCGGGTAAGAGCACTGTTTTAGCGAGTCTGCTGGGGTTTTTGCCGCTGGAGGCTGGGCAGATTTGCGCGCACGGGCAGGCGCTGGAGGCTGAGCGGGTGCGCGGCTACGCGGCGTGGTGTCCGCAGGCGGCGCATATTTTTGAGTCCACCCTTGAGGGTAACCTGCTGCTGGCTCGTGACCGTTCGCAGCGTCCCACCCAGCAGCAGATGGTGGCTGTGCTGCGCCGGGTGGGGCTGGGGCAGTGGTACGATACGCTCCCTGAGGGGTTACGCACCCGGGTGGGCGCTGGTGGCGGGTTCCTTTCGGGCGGGCAGCGGCAGCGTCTTGCGGTGGCTCGTGCTCTGCTTGTGGATTCCCCGGTGCTTCTGCTGGATGAGCCGACCGCGCATCTGGACGCTGAATCAGCCGCAGCTCTCATGGCCGATCTGGATACGGCAACCCGCGCTGGCGGTATGGCGACGGTTTTGGTCTCGCACCGCCCCGAAGACATTGCCCGCTGCGATACGGTTGTTACCTTGGAATAGGCCTTATACATGACGTTGTGAGGGGTTCAAGAAAATATTAGAACCCGTTTTAGATGTCTTGAGAAGCCGTAGGCTTTGGGCAGAATGAAGGCTGCGCTCTATATACGGTCAAGCCAGTTAGATTGCTTTTACCATTATCAGACAGGGAGTATCTTCGCCCCACAGGTTCGTCTCTTCAAGGGGCAAAAACCCTACAGCTTGATAGAAATTGCGGGTGCGTTGGTACGGTTCGTTGAGAAAAGATTCCCCAAGCGTCTTGACCTGTATCAGCCTGATACCGCGGTTACGTGCGTCCTTTTCGAATGCTTTTATTAAGGAAGTGCCAATGCCGTATCCGTGAAAGGCGGCATCTACTGCCAGCAAATGAATTTCTGCCTCAACCGGGTAGTGCTGGGCGATCAGCATGATACCCACAATTTCGTGGGTTTCTGGATGAGTTACCGTCCACGTTTCCAGTCGTTCAGCATCATGTATGTATTCTGCATTGGACTCTTCACGTCCAAACCATTCAGGCAGGGTCTTGAGGATACGTGCCACCGCTTGAGGGTTGTGAGCGGCTTGAGCTGCCGGGAGCCAGGGGATAGTCATGACTGTTTCCTTAAGAATTATGTTTTATGGGTGCTAAAAATAGCCGTGTTCAGGGTGTGACACGGATACATGGAACGGAATCGTCATAAGACAATAACTAAACAGTCATAAGACGAGCATACCTGATGAATATGAGGAATGAAACTTTCAGATGCTAGGCTGAGCTTGTAAGTATTTCCACGTCAGAGAGCGAGGGCATCATGATTGACGAAACAATGAAAACACTTACCGAAGAATTAATTTCACGCGGTACCAGCTACGATATTGATTTTCTGAAGCGGGTGTATGCCGATGACCTAAAATTTGTGCGGATTCTACCGGATCATACCGTGCAGATTCTTTCGAAACAGGACAATATCGATTTCTTTCAAGTCCTCAAAGACAGCGGCGCCGCGCCCCTGAACACTGCGCACACTATCCTTTTTGCTGATTCTGACGGCGAAACCGGCACTATTGTGCTCAAACGCAGGATGAGCCAGGGCGCGCAGGAACAGGATTTCCTGTTCACCATCACCTGGAAGAAGCGCAGCGGAAACTGGCAGATCGTTCAAGAAATCGTGGCGGTTCTGGGCGGCTAGGCAAAACACCCGCCTTAAACAGCGGGTGCCACGGCGGGCCTGCGCCTCACCGCAGCACCATCAGGGTTTTAGGAGTCTTCGTCTTCATCGTTCAGGTATGACTGGGCCACCTCGTACAGGTCGGGGTAGTCCGCTGGCACCCGGTTCCACGACTCGCGGGCTTTATCGTCCAGGCCCATCTGCTGGTACAGCACACCCAGGTTCAGCTGCGCACGGGCGTACTGGTCGGGCACGCTCTCAGGCACGTTCTGGTAGACCCCCAGGGCGGCACGGAAATTGCCGTGCATGTGCAGCAGCACCGCACTGTTAAACTGCCCCATGGCGTAGTGCATCGTGTCGGCTTCGGGGATATTGCCGTAGGCCGCCAGCGCCGCCTCGTCTTTTTCTTGCCCCTCGTACACGGAGCCGATGTTGTACTGCGCCACCGCGTACGCCTGGATTTCGCTCTGGGGCACTTTCTGCCACGCCGCAATGGCTTTTGCGGCGTCGCCGGTGCTGCCGTACATGATGCCTAAGTCCACCTGCGCCACCGCGTACTGGTCGGGTACGCTCTCAGGTACGGCGCCCCATGCGGCGGCGGCTTCCGCGAAGCGGCCCTGCCTGTAGTGTTCCGCCCCAAGGTTCACCTGTTCTTGGGCGTAGCGTTGCGTACCCGCATCGGGCTGTTCGGCCATGAGTTCCCTTCCTGAGCCAGTAGTCTGTTGGTACCTGTCTTGCCGGTACTGTGCGCCCAGGGCAAGAACTAATTTCCTTAACTATACGTGAACACGCCCTGCCGCGAGGAACCCCTGCACCCTGGGCGTAGTGCACGGTTCTGGTGGTTGTGTAAAGACGGCAGCATAACACTATAGCCGAAACCGTGCGCACGGTACGTAGCGCCTTAACAGTGGGGGAGCGGGCGGGCCTTAGTAGGTGTAGTTACCTACGAACACCACGTTTTCTGTGCCGTGCACGGTGCCCGGGTAGGTGTAGTTGTAGAGCGCAATAATGGAGTTGTTGCGGTCGGTAATATTGGGGACAGTGTGGGCGAACCCTTCGGCGTATGAGAGCGGTTCGGCCAGCCCAGCCCAGCTTACCGGCTCGGCCTCGGTGCGGTAGGCTTCCCGGAAGTCTTCGTCGTGGTGGAAGATTTTGAAGGCTTCCGCGAATTCTGAGGCCATGTATTCACTGTTGTCTTGCTCGGCGGCGTAATCAATGTCGAGGTAGTCTTGGAGTTCCTGGTCGGAGTCGAACCTGCCGACCCAGATGGCGACACTGTTGTTCACGGCGTCCCTTCGTTGTTGTTTTCCTGCGTGTTTCTAGCGGTTGAGGTCGTGTTTCATGAGAATGTCTGTTTGCTCGTCATCACCGAGACGGAAAATGTGCTGCCCGAAGGCGGTGAACCCGTTCTTCTGGTAGAACCGTAACGCCCGGTGGTTGTGCTCCCACACCCCCAGCCAAATGTAGCTTGCCGCCCGCTGGTTCGCGACGGTGAGGGCGTGCTGGTAGAGGGCCTGCCCCACACCGTGGCCGTGGTGGGTGCCCAGCACGTAGATGCGCTCAATCTCTAGGGCGTTCTCCTGCTGCGGTTCGGTTTGGGCGCCGCCCGTGTTGAGTTTGAGGTAGCCCACCGTCTGCCCCTGCACCTCGGCGGTGTAGAAGAACGACTCGGGGTTGGCGAGCTCTTGGGTGAGCTGGTCCTTGGAGAAACGCTGCCCAATGTAGAGCGCCATATCGGCCGTGCTGTTTGAGTCTGCGAAGGTTTCGGTGAACGTTGCGATACTGATATTACGCAGCACCGCAACATCGGCGACGGTGAGTTTTCTGAGGCTAACGTTCACTGGTGATGCTCCGTTCGTAGGCCAGCCAGCTTCGCGAGCTCACGCATGAGCACCCGCAGACTGGTTCTTTCTTCACGCCGCGCCGGGCGGATAACGGCGCTCATAATGTCCCTTTCAACGTGGTGGTGAGATGATTCTACGTTCCCACCCAGGCGGCAGGAAAAGCAAACGGAGGTGCTGCCTGCGGCCTGGGTGGAGGGCGAACGATTTATTCCTTATTCCTAAACGGGTTCTGGGAGATACGAACCTTGTTGTCGTTGTCTTCTTTATCCAACAGGAGGCGGAAGAAATCTTGGTATTTTGCCGCACCGGGGGAGAGCCAGATTTTATCGATATGCGGCAGTACTTCCTCCTTATACTCGACGTACATTTTCTGTTCTTCACGGTTGCTGTGAATTTTCTTGTCACGGAACTGAGTAATATAAATAATGCGGCATTCCTGTTCCTCCTGGAAAGCAATATGTTTCACCAGATACTGCAAGGGGAGAAGAATAAACCGGATGGCTTCAAGAATTTTCTGTTTTTCGTATTTATTGCATTTATTGTATGAGTGATCTTCTGTAAATATTGATTTAAGTATAGATGAGACAGAGTTATCGTCATTATTTTCTTTGTTTAATAAGTGTGTTTCGACACCTTCCTCTTTTGTTGAAATTGATTCATGATATTTTCCTCGTTTCCCTTTTGTATCTGTGTCTTCGTTATTTTCTTTGTTAAATAAGCGTGTTTCGACACACCCTTCTATTTTTGAAATTAATTCATAATAATCTTCCCATTTCCCTTTCGCATCTGTGTCTTCGTCTTCATTGTGTTCGCGATAGAAGGTGGATTTGTCCCGTTGAGCCAGGGTCCAATACCCGGTTTCAGGGTCTAGATAAATACAGCGGTAGAGTGTGGATTTACCTATTAACGGTTTCTTATTGTCACTCTCCGTTTTCCCTGTGTCATCGAGCTTAACCTGTTTCGATTTGCTAGATGGGTTTGTCGAAGGGCCAGCTATAAACTCTAAGACGTCTGACTTTTCACTAAAAAACTTTTCGTTGAATACTAAACTGACGCCTGTTGCTTCCCGACCATCCTCTTTTCCATAGAGGCGAAACTGGTTAAGACTGTCGTGATTAAAGGTAAAACAGCTAATGAAGGTTGCGGTGTCATTCGTATGTATAGTTTCTGAGATACCTTGTTGATCCCAATATTTCCCGAGAACCAGCCCTTCCGTCGGGTCATTAACACCACGAATAGTGCTGAGCCGGAAATGTGACGGCTTCTGATTGTTTCTCTTTTTTTCAAGTAGGGTAAAAGCTGTTAATGCTCGACTATAATGTGCAACCTGTGACTCAAAATCTGGGATTATCTGAAGAGACTTTAGGACTTCGTCAGTATTCTTAGCTATGTCACGCAGTTTTTTAATAATCTCTGGGGGACACCTATGGATTCTGTACCCCCGCTCACCCTCGTAGTAGAAAAATTCTCGCGCATTGCGGTATGCTTCTTTTGCCTGCTTAATATTTCCTTTGTTTTCATAAATTTTGCCAAGGCCGTACTGTGCCCGTGCGTAGGCTTCGGAGTCGTCTTCGCGGCGGATGTTTGACCAGGTTTTGATGGCCTGTTTCCAGTCCTCTTGGGTGTAGTAGGCAGCACCGAGGTTGAGCTGTGCCCATGCGTA
Source organism: Rothia sp. HSID18067 (assembly GCF_003989445.1). Lineage (NCBI taxonomy): Bacteria > Bacillati > Actinomycetota > Actinomycetes > Micrococcales > Micrococcaceae > Rothia > Rothia sp. HSID18067. The sequence goes on from NZ_RBMF01000001.1 coordinate 323,715, forward strand.
GGTTTCGGAACCGGCTGCTTCGCGGTGGATGTTTGACCAGGCGGTAATGGCTTCATTCAGCTTGCCTTGATCTTGATAGGCGTTGCCGAGGTTGAACTGTGCCCATGCGTAGGTTTCGGAGTCGGCTTTTTCGCGGTGGATGTTTGACCAGGCGGTAATGGCTTCATCCAGCTTGCCCTGATCTTGATAGGCGTTGCCGAGGTTGAGCTGTGCGTATGCGTAGGCTTTGGAGTTGTCCTCGCGGTGAATGTTTGACCAGGCGGCGATAGCGTCATCCAGCTTATCCTGGGCGTAGTAGGCTGCTCCGAGGTTGAGCTGTGCGTCTGTGTAGGCTTTGGAGTTGTCCTCGCGGTGGATGTTTGACCAGGCGGCGATAGCGTCATCCAGCTTGCCCTGAGTGTGATAGGCGAGTCCGAGGTTGAACTGTGCGTCTGTGTAGTTTTCGGAGTCGTCGTCGCGGTGGATGTTTGACCAAGCGGCGACAGCTTCATCCAGCTTATCCTGGGCGTAGTAGGCTGCTCCGAGTTTGAGCTGTGCGTATGCGTAGGCTTTGGAGTTGTCCTCGCGGTGGATGTTTGACCAAGCGGCGACAGCTTCATCCAGCTTGCCCCGGTCTTTGTAGGCGAGTCCGAGACTGACCTGTGCGTATGCGTAGGCTTTGGAGTTGTCCTCGCGGTGGATGTTTGACCAGGCGGCGATAGCGTCATCCAGCTTGTTCCGGACGAGATAGGCGTTGCCAAGATTGAGTTGTACCCCTGCATAGGTTCCGGAGTCGACTTTTTCGCGGCGGATGCTTGACCAGGTTTTAATAGCCTCATCAAATCTGCCGTCTTCGTAGTAGCTTCTTCCGAGATCAAGCCGCTCTTGAACGGTCATCTGGTCTAGGGGCTTATTTGGTTCGGTCACGCCTGTTTCTCCTTGACGCAGTGGTTAGAAAAGTCCAAAGCCTTAGGTCTCGCCTAAAACTTCACATTAAAAGGTAGCAGTGTTGCTCCTCGTCTGCGCAGGAGCAACACTGTGGGCAGCTAGTGTTTATTCACCAGAGCAAGGTTACGTTGTGCTTCGGCGTAAAGTTCAGGCTCATCTTCGCGGCGGATATTTGACCAGGCAGTGATAGCGTCATCCAACTTGTTTTGGGTTTGGTAAGCGAACCCGAGTCTGGACTGCGCCCACGCATAGGCGTTAGGATCATCATCGCGGCGGATGCTCGACCAAGCAGCGATAGCATTATCTAACCGATCCATAGTTCTATAGGCGTCGCCGAGACTTAACTGTGCCCATGCGTAGGCTTCGGGGTCGTCGTCGCGGCGGATGCTCGACCAAGCAGCGATAGCGTCATCCAGCTGATCCATAGTCTTATGGGCATTGCCGAGACTATACTGCGCTACCGCATACGCTTCGCAGCTGTGCTCACGGCGGACATTGGACCATGCCGCAATAACCTCGCCCAGCTTGCCTATGGTTTTATAGGTGTTGCCAAGGCTGAACTGCGCCCACGCGTAGGTTTCAGGGTTGTCCTCACACCGAACCTTTGACCATGCGGCGGTGGCTTCATTCAACTTACCCATGCACCCGTAAATATCACCTAGGAGGCGTTGTGATAGCGCATAAATAGTGGGGTCTTCACTGGTCGAAATCGTTTTTAGAACAGCGATAGCCTCATCAAATCTGCCCTCTTTGAAGTAAGATCTTCCAAGGTCAAGCCGCTCTTGCGCGGTCATCTGGTCCAGGGGCTTATTCGGTTCGGTCATGCCTGTTTCTCCTTGACGCAGTGGTTAGAAAAGTTCAAAGCCTTAGGTCTCACCTAAAACTTCACATTAACAAGGTAGCAGTGTTGTTCCTCGTCTGCGCAGGAGCAACACTGTGGGCAGCTAGTGTTTATTCACCAGAGCAAGGTTACGCTGAGCTTCGGCGTAGGACTGCGGGTCGTCTTCTTCAAGAACACGGTTCCACGCGGTCACGGCCTCATCAAGAGACCCGTTGTTATAGTGGGCGATGCCCATATTGAGCTGCGCCACAGCATAGATGTAAGGGCTGTCGCTGCGCAGAACCCTGCTCCGGGCGGCAAAAGAATCTTCAAATAGCTCTTTGTCTTCGTACGCGCTGCCCAGGTTGTTTTGTGCTGCGGCGTACGCTTCGGGGTTGTCCTCCCGGCGCACGTTACGCCACACGGCGATCGCCTCATCAAGCTGCCCTAGCGGGGCATAGGCCAGGCCCAGGCTCAGCTGCGCCCGAGCGTAAACTGAGGGGTTATCCTCCCGGCGCACCCTTCCCCACGCGGCGATCGCCTCATCTATCCGCCCTTGGTTCTTGCACGTAGAACCAATGTTGAACTGTGCCTGGGCGTAGGTTTCTGCGTCCACCTCGCGAAGCACGCCTCCCCAGCTTTGAAGGGCATCATCTGTCTTGCCCATAAGCTTATAGGTGTTGCCAAGGTTGAACTGTGCGTTAGTGTACGCTTCGGGGCTGTCGTTAAGCTGCACATTCCCGAACGCGGCAGCGGCATCATCAAGCCGCCTCATAGTTTGATAGACGGTGCCAAGGTTGTTCTGCGCCCACGCGTAAGATTCCGGGTTGTCTTCACGAACAACACGGCTGAACGCGGCAACAGCATCATCAAGCCGCCCCATGTTCTTATAGAGAATACCTATACTGTTCTGCGCCGAAGCGTAGGCTACAGGGCTATCGTGGCGAGGGACATTGTTGTAAGCGGTCATCGCTTCACGAAGATTCCCCGCACCCTCGTAGACGTCACCTAGAAAGTACTGCGCCCAAGAGTACGCCCCAGGATTTTCACCTGCTGAAACCGTAGCAAGGATATGAACGGCGTCATTCAGCCTGCCCGCGTCAAGGCACTCTACACCAAGGTCAAGCCGCTCTTGCGCGGTCATCTGGTCCAGGGGCTTATTCGGTTCGGTCATGCCTGTTTCTCCTTGATGCGATGGCTGGAAAAATCCTAGGTCTCACCTAAAACTTCACATTAAAAGGTAGCAGTGTTGCCTCAACTTGCACAGAGGCAACACTGCTACCTGCCACACCGAAAGAAAAATAGCAGCAACCCAACCAGAGGGGGCTAGAACAGCTTCTCCCCGTCGGGGGAGACCTCAGACTGCGCGGTCAGCGCCGCATAGTTAGGGCCGACCGTGCCAATCGTCTGGGTGAGAGTCACCCCCGAGCCGTCACGTGAACCGTACTCCGTCGGCAAAGAACGCGCCACGCCACCCTGCGTACCAGCCTTCGCCGGGCCAACACCAACCCACGCCAGCGCCAGCTTCGACTCGCCCGTGAGGAACCGGTGCGCCCGCACCCCGCCGGTCGCCCGGCCCTTCTGCGGGTACTCCGCCAGGGGAGTGACCTTCACCGAGGCCAAACCATCCTTACCGTCGGTCACCGTCACCACCTCGGCGGCGGTCCCCGGCGCCGTCACGCCCAAAGCAATCACCGCATCCTGCGCACCCAGCTTAATGCCGGCAATACCGCCGCCGCCGCGGCCCTGCGGGCGCACCTTCGCCGCATCGAAGGTCAGCAGCTTCGCATCCTGCGTCACCAGCGTCAGGGCGTTATCGTCCGAGGCGCACGCAGCCGCAGCAACCACCGTGTCCTTCGGCTTCAGCTTAATAACGTCCCACTCCGCCTGATTCAGCGGGTACTCCGGGTTCACACGCTTAATCACGCCGTTCGCCGTCGCCAATGCCAGCACCTCATTCAGCGGCACCAGGCCCACCAGCTTCTCGCCCTTCGCCAGGGACACCACCTCAGAGACCTTCACCCCCGAGTTCAGCACCGGTGCGCCCGCAGACTCCTCAAGCACCACCACATCCATCACCGACAGGCGCACCATCCGCCCCGTCGAGGTCACCGCGCCAATCTCACCGCGCGCCGTCGCCGGAACAACAGAGGTGAACACGTCATGCTTCAGGCGTTTACCCGGGTCGGCCAGTGCCTCACGCATGGGCTTACCGGGGGTGCGGCCCACCATGCCCGACGCTGAAAGCACCACCCAGCACGGCTCATCCGCAATCTCAAGCGCCAGCCCCAGGCTCTTCTTCGCCTTCGACGCCCCCGCCGAAACAGCCTCAATCGCCGACTGCATATCATCCTTCGACTTCAGCACCGTGCGGCGGTCAGTACCGTACTTCTCGGCCACCTCAGCAAGCTCATCAGAAACCAGCTCACGCAGCGCCATATCCGACCCTAAAATCCGCTCCAGCTCAGCGATCTCCTCAGCCAGCTTATCCCGCTCAGCCTCAAGCTCAATACGGGAATACTTCGTCAGCTGGCGCAGGCGCAGCTCAAGAATATGGTTCGCCTGAACCTGCGTCAGGTCAAAAACTTTCATGAGCCGCTCACGTGCCTGCGCGGTCTCATCCGAAGAGCGGATAATCTGAATCACCTCGTCAATATCGACGATGGCGATCAGCAGGCCCTCCACCAGGTGCAGCCGGTCACGGCGCTTACCCAGCCGGAACTCGGTGCGGCGGCGCACCACCGACAACCGGTGATTAATGTACACATGCAGCAAACCAAGCAGCCCAAGGGTCTGCGGCTGGCCATCCACCAGCGCCACATTATTAATGCCGAACGAATCCTCCAGCGGCGTGTGCTTATACAGGGCCGCCAGCACCGCCTGCGGGTTAAACCCGTTCTTCACCTCAATCACCAGGCGCATACCCTGCTGCCGGTCCGTCAAATCGACCACATCAGAGATACCGGTCAGCTTCTTAGAATTAACGCCGTCCTTAATCTTCTCAATAACCTTCTCCGGGCCCACCATATACGGCAGTTCCGTCACCACAATGCCCTGCTTGCGGGCGCTCACCTGCTCAATCGAAACCTTCGCACGAGTCTTGAACGTGCCGCGCCCACCCTCATAGGCGTCACGGATACCGCCCAAACCAACGATCGTGCCGCCGCTGGGCAGATCCGGCCCCGGGATGAACTTCATAATGTCTTTCAGCGTGGCGTCCGGGTTAGCAATCAGGTGCCGGGTGCCTGCAATTACCTCACGCAGGTTATGCGGCGCCATGTTCGTGGCCATACCCACCGCAATACCCGTCGTACCGTTCACCAGCAGGTTCGGGAAAGCCGCCGGCAGCACGCTCGGCTGCATAAACTGGTTATCGTAGTTCGGCACAAAATCGACCACGTCCTCATCCAGGTCAGCGGTCAGTGCCGTCGCTGACGGGTCCATGCGCACCTCGGTGTAACGGGCCGCCGCCGGGCCGTCATCAAGCGAACCGAAGTTACCGTGCCCATCCACCAGCGGCAGGCGCATCGCAAAAGGCTGCGCTAACCGCACCATCGCGTCGTAAATCGCGGCGTCACCGTGCGGGTGCAGCTTACCCATCACCTCACCGGTCACGCGGGCGCTCTTCACGTGCCCCTTATCCGGGCGCAGCCCCATCTGCTGCATCATGTACAGGATGCGCCGCTGCACCGGCTTCAAACCGTCCCGCGCATCCGGCAGGGCACGCGAATAGATCACCGAGTACGAGTACTCCAAGAAGCTGGACTCCATCTCGGCAGAAACATCAATATCGACGATGTTCTCAACAATATCTACCGGGTAGTCCTCAACAGCTGACTTGCTACGGCGTGCCATGTGTATCCTCGTAAAGCTCGTAGAAGGCGGGCAAAAGATGGTGCGCAGCAGACGCAACACTCATTCGGAACTCTATTCTACCGTGCACACCCCGCGCGGGCACGGCAGCCGGTCACCGGCGATTCACCGGCACACCCACAGGGTACTGTGCCCCACAAAAACCGGTACCCCGGCCGCGTTAAGTAGCAATGCCCGCCCCAACCCACTACGCTATTACGTAGCGGTGTTCTCACTCGCGACCGGCAGACCCGGCCCGGCTGCCCGGTACCGTAGAGGCACCCGGCAACACTCAACCCATACTAATGAGGTGCACGAATGGCGTATATGGACGAAAGTCCACGCGAAAAACTGGCAGCAGACATTAAACACGCCGGGTTCTACCCGGAGCTGGTGCTTGAAGTGGTCGATGACGCCCTCGCGGGGCTGGAACCAGATGCGCACTTTGTGCAGCACGAAACCCATTTCAGCCGCAACGACCTGCACCGGCATATCACCGTCATGGTGCTGTGCGGCTCCCAGCTGGTGCTGGCCCACCTCGACGACTCCCACCTTGAAGAAGACGCCCAAGGAACCGTCGCCCACGTGAGCGTGGAAGCCGTGAAACTCAGCGCCCTGCGGGCCGTAACCATCAGCTACGGGTACGACCAGCCGCAAATCTACCGGCCCGGGATGAGCCCCACAGAAGTCTCATTCCAGGTGGCATGGACCGGTTCGCTGCGTATTGACGCCGCACCCGCCACCTGCCCCGACCCCACCTGCACCGCCGACCACGGGTACACCGGATCCGCCTCTCTAGAGGATATTGCGGTGCGCGTCTCAGCCACCGCAGACGGCCCCGACGCCGTGAAGCAGGCCCGGTACTTCGCCCGCGCCCTGCACAGGGCACACATGCATTCAGACACCAAATAGCCCACCCCCAACTCGCCACAGAGCCCCCAAAGCAGGAGAACCTATGAGCGTAAGCGGTACAGCATACAACGACGCGGCTGGCACACCCGTACCGCCGCCGCCAGCCTACGGGAGCAATAGCGTAGCCGACGTATTTGAGTCAGCAGCCTCACTGCTGGGGCAGTCCTCCCTAGAGCATCCGGCGCACCCGCTAGGGAACACCAGCCGCGACCCGCTGGCACTGGCCCAAAGGCTGCGCGAAGCCGGGGCAGACCCGAACGGTTTCCGCAATATTTGCGTGGTCATGGTTGACGGGCTCGGCGAGCAGCTGCTTCAAACCTACGGATCCTACGCCCCCTACCTGAAGAAAACCGTGTCCCTGGGGCCGCTGGACGCCGCTTTCCCCACCACCACCGCCGCATCCCTCACCAGCTTCGGCACCGCCAGCGCGCCGGGCGCCCACGGGATCGCCGGGTACGAGGTGCGTAACCCCGCCACCGGCACCACCATGAACCACCTCTCCGGGTGGGATAAAACCGTGGACCCGCACACCTGGCAGCCGCTGCCCACAGTCTTTGAACGCTACAGCACCCAAACACGGGTTGTTACCATCTCACTCGATAAATACCGGGGCAGCGGGCTCACCGAGGCCGGGCTGCGCGGCGGCGAATTCGTGGGTGCCACCGGGTACGATGCGCGCATCACCTACGCCACCGAACTGCTGGCCTCCCGCACCCCCACCCTCGTCTACCTGTACTGGGGTGAGCTTGACCAGGCCGGGCACCGCCACGGGGCTGGCAGCGACACGTGGCTTGAACAGCTTGAAGAGCTCAACTTGGCGCTGCGTCGGCTGGCTCAGCGGGCACCCGCCTGGGCGGGCATATTCCTCACCGCAGACCACGGCATGGTGAACATCCCCGAGCAGGAACGCATCGACTACTCCCACGACACCGAACTCCTCAACAATGTGGCGCTCACCGCCGGGGAGCCGCGCGCGGTACAGCTGTACCTGCACGATACGAGCGAGGCCGCCCGCACCGAAACCGCGCGCCGCTGGGCAACAGCCTGGGGTGAGCGGGCGTGGGTGCTAGACTCACGCGACCTCTACACACGCGGCTACATGGGCCCCACCGTGAGCGAAGCCGCCCGCGAGCGCATCGGCGATATCCTAGTCTGTGCCCGCGACGATATAGCCCTCTACGATATGCGGCACTATAAGGAACAGTCACTGAAAATGGTGGGGCAGCACGGTTCGCTCACTGATGCTGAGCGGCGCATCCCGCTGCTGTACCTGCCCACCGCATAACCCCACGCGCACAGTCGCACACATGATGGGTGTGCCGGTGTGTAGCGTGTGGGTTCACTAAAGAAAATGAGCACCCGGGGTTTCTCCCGTTGGTGCTCTATTTTCTTAACCGCTATGCGGCCCTGTATTGGCTTGTTCTGCCTCCCCAAATCCTTCGCCCCATGCTGGGCTGGGTGGCCGGGTGCGGGCAGTATGGTGGGCTACTTGCGCCCGCCAAAAATAATTTCGTCCCAGGCGGGTACGCTCATCCGCTGCTTATTACGGCCTGATGATTTCGGCTTTTCGTGCCGTTTCGTCTCGGCGGGTTCGGGCTTGGACTCGGCGGAGGCGCCCTCGGTGGGAACCGTGGCGGTATCCGCCCGGGTGGTTTCGGCCTGTGCGGGACGCTGCTGCGCCTGGGTTGAGAAGGACTCCCTCTCAGCCCCGGCCGGTGCTGCGGGCCGGGATGACCGGCTCAGCCCGTGCTGGGTGCGCTCACGCACACCCGTACCCTCCGTGGCACCTGCGTTCTCGGTGCTGCCTGCGCTTTCACGGCGGGGTGCGCCGAAGGTGCCTCCGATGCTGGGCCTGCGGTTTTCCTGGCCACCGAACCGGCGTTCTTCGCGCGGCTCGGGGGTGCTTCCTGCGGTGCCCCGCTCGGGGGAGGAGGTCTCCCGCCCGGCGCGGCGGCCATAGAACGATCCGTCACCTGCCGAGAAACTAGCCACATCCCGGTCATCAACCGGCTCCTGCGGGCTTTCATCCGCAGAATCCTGGGGTGAAGAAACCCCCCGGTGTGCAGCACCCTGCGAGGCTGCGCCCTGTGCGCGCACCTGTTCACGGTGCCGCGAAGAGTCGGTAGTGTTATTGGCGGAGTCGGAGTCCTCAGTCACGGTCACAGTAGAAGGCTGGGCCACCACCCGCAGCTGCTGGGTGGTCGGGCCGGGACGTGACACGCTGCGGGCGCGCTCCAGAAGCTCGTTGAGTTTACGCTCATCCGGGCTGGTGCCCTTGATCGTGGAGGAGCTCACGCGGGAGGCATCAACCGGGGCGACACCGGTAGCTACCGCAACCGGCACATCCGCCACGGAAGAGGCCCCCGAACCGGTGCTGGACGGTGCTTTAGGCTGCGAACTCGGCTGAGGTTCTTCCTCTTGTTTCTTCGTGTCATACACTTCGTCCTCGGCGTTGCCCATTAAGAAATAGGCGGCCTCATTTGAGGCGTACAGGCTCTGATTAGCCGGGTTGTACACCCACCGTGCCGGGAACATAACCCGCGCGGGAAGCTCTTCGCGGTCCCGGGGTGTTAACGCAAAATCAACTTCAATGCTCCACTGCCCGTTATCCTTCTGCCGGGTAGACCAGTCCTGCGCGGCCTCCGAGAAGCCGTGCGCGGCCGTCACATCCGCGATACGCGAGGCAAGAGTCACGGGAATCTGCGCCAAACCTGAAGCTGAGCTGCGGCGCCCAACCTTCACGCCCTGCGCTGCACGGATAATATGCGCCCGCTCGGCCACAATCGGCCACTCGTAGCGGCGCACCCGCTCCGGCTCCCAGCCGGACTCCTCCGCGATCTCTTCAACACTGGCGCCCTGACGGAACCTCGTCTGAATATCACGAGGCCCAAAGCTGCCCTTCGTCCCCAGGCCCCGCGCCGGCTGAATACGGCGAGCCTTCGTGATGCTTGTGCGCAGGTTCATATCGATGGGCAGCGCAAACCGGGTGCCGTCGGCAGATTCAAGCACCAGGTTCTCGCCATCATCGTGGACACCCACTAGGCGCAATTCAAGCATGGAAACCTCCTGTATGCGGCTCAGATGCACCCCGCACCCGCGCCGTAAGAACGCAAACTATCTACCAGATTACCTTGCCAACCCTAAAACATGTAGTATATCCCACCGAAACCCACAAAAAAATAGGCCCAAATACCCCCGAAATACAGCCTTTGCACACAAAAAATGACGCGCAGAGAGTAATTTCCGGGGCCTCAATTAGACAAACCGGGGGTACATGGTGAAAAATACCTGGCATGTTGTGGAATAAACAACCCACAACGAAGTTAAGACACTCAAAGACCACACGTGGGCGCACACACCCTGCCCCACCAATCAAGACGGAGCGTGAAAGTTTGGCAACTGATTACGATGCACCTCGCAAGCAGGACGACGAACAAAACGAGGAGTCCTATGAGGAGCTGAACGCCCGCCGCTCGGAGATGCAATCCGGTGCGGTCGATGAGGACGAAAACACCGCTGCCGAAAGCTTCGAGCTGCCCGGTGCGGACCTCTCTAATGAGGAACTGAACGTTGTTGTCCTACCCGCACAGGACGACGAGTTCACCTGCGCATCCTGCTTTTTGGTGCGCCACCGCTCTCAGATTGCACGAGAAGAGGACGGGCTGGTGTACTGCGTGGAGTGCGAAGGCTAAAACACCAACCACACTACGCGACAAGGGCAGGACTCCACACGGGAACCTGCCCTTATCCATACCCAATACCGCCCGCCCCGTACCGGCGGACAGCCCTAATCCTCAGCTGTATCAAGCAGCTGCACCAGCTTCTCCGGGTGCCGTGAAGAAGCCAGCCAGTACGGTGTAGGATCCGCAGGGTCAGTAATCTGCAGCCGAACCTTAGGGGTAACCCACGGGCGGAAACACATGTAGGCGCGCCCGTCCAGCTCCGGCCCAGCGGCGCGGCGTGCATCATCACCCCGAAACGCCTGCACCCGGCCAATATACTCCCGCTCAATGCGGGCACGGCCAACCCGCACCCACCCGGCGGAAACCTCAATCACCGGCGATGAGGCATACAGCAGCCAACCCAGCACAGCAGATACCACAGCCCCCGCAATCACACCCACAGGGATACTGATCGGCGCCCCCACCAGGTAGGATGCGCCCCCGGCCACGAGCACCAGAAGCCACGTGCCCACCCCCGGAGCTAGACGCTCACGGTACAGCGGTTTGGACGATGCGGTGGGTGAAGGTGAAGAAGTCACAGAACATCCCTTCAAGAAGCCGGTTGGGCGCGAAGGGGAACAGTGTGTGCGTGCCGCAACCAGTCACAATAGGCGAACGAGTTACCACACTCATTGTAACGAACCCCATCGGGCCCCTGACCCGGCGGCCTTCAACCGCCGCTTTAGAGGCGGGCAGCAGCCGGGTTGCCACATGATTTTTTGCCTCCGCTTGGGTAGAGTGAAGAGCATGATTAACCCCATTAACGTTCAGATCAAAATGCTCGACCCCGAGTTGCCCGCCCCCGCCTACACCAAACCGGGCGATGCGGGCGCCGATCTGCGCTCACGCGTAGACTTCACCCTGAACCCCGGTGAGAGAGCCCTCGTGCCCACCGGCCTCGCCCTCGCCCTGCCTGAAGGGTACGTGGGTTTGGTGCATCCGCGCTCCGGGCTGGCCGTTAAACACGGCATCACCATTGTGAACGCCCCCGGTACGGTGGATTCCGGGTACCGCGGCGAGATTATGGTGACCCTGCTCAATACCGACCCCACTAAGCCTTTCCAGATTAAACGCGGCGACCGTATCGCCCAGCTGGTTATTCAGCGCTACGAGCAGGCGAACTTCGTGGTTGTTGCAGAACTGGATGAGACCGAACGCGGCGTCAGCGGGTTTGGATCCAGCGGACTGAAGTAGCGCACGGCACGCGCGTGCGGCGCGCTTGAACGCCGTAACAGGCACTCTACGCGTAAGATATTGAGTAGTACGTATACAGTGAGGGATAACTAAGTGTTTGGTTTCAGCAAGAAAAAACGTGCCGAAGAAGAATACGACGTCGAAGAGTATGACGAGTACGACGACTACGACGAGTATGACGAGTACGATGACTACGATGATTATGACGAGGCTGAGGACACCGAAGGTATCGACGAAGACGAGTACGATACGGAAGAGGAAGATAAGGCCGATCCCGTCCCCGCATACGTTGAGGACGAATCCCTGAAAGTCATCGTCTATGACCGTACCGAGGGCCCGCTCGATATGGACGAGGTGGAAGACACCGAAGACTACGCTAACCTTGGCTCCGTGTACATTAAGCTGCTTGATGGGATGCGCCTGCGCCTAGAGGTGGAAGAGGCAAGTGGTGTCGTGATTGCCGCGACCTGTATCCGTAAGGGTGCCACCATTCAGATTCAGGCGTTTGCGGCGCCCCGGTCGAGCGGTATCTGGGACGATATTCGTGAAGAGCTGGCCGAATCCGTGGCCTCGCAGGGCGGTACCGTCGAGATGTATGAGGGCGTGTTTGGTGTGGAGATGCTCACCCGCCTGCCCGCCGTAACCGAAGACGGCAAACGTGGTGAGCGTGTGGCCAGGTTCGTGGGCGTGGACGGCCCCCGCTGGTTCTTGCGCGGTGTGATCTCCGGTGAGGCTGTGCTCGATAATGAGGAAGCCGCCGAGGCTATTGATGAGGTGTTCCGCTCCGTGATCGTTGATCGCGGCGATGAGCCCCGCCCGCCGCGTGAGCTGCTGCCGCTGGTGGTGCCCGCGCAGGATATTGCCACCGCCGATGACGAGGACGAACCAGAAGAGCAGGACGATAAGAGCAAGCTGCGTCCGCTTCCACGCCGCGGCCCTGAGATCACTGAAATCGGCTAATGGTTCGGGTGCTTTCTGACCGCTCGGGGTCTCAGCCTCCGGTTGGGTACCCCGAGCGTTTTCGCGTGCGTTTAGCGGGCAGGATCGACCAGGTGTGGATTCCGCCGCTGGATGCTAAACCCGTGTATCGGGCTGAGCTGGTGGTCGCTAAATCACGGCTGCTGCAGCGGGTGAGCCCCCTGGCTGTTCTAGGGATTCCGCTGGTTGTTGAACCACCCGGTGAGGACATTGACGACTCCTCAAACACGCCCGCCCCAAAAGCGGTCAGCGGCCCACTGGGTGCCAAGGCGCCCACCGAGACATCGGAATTGGCGGCGTTTGCGCGCACCCCGCCGTTTGAGCCGGGCAGCCGGGTGAGCCTCATCTGGCACGGGCAGCGCTCAGTGCCGGGGGTGCTGGCCGGTTCACTATTGCGCTGCTCTGGGATGCTCAGCCAGTACCCGGGGGATCCGCGTATCTATAACCCGCGCTATGAGATCGTGCCACAACTACTGCTGACGGAAAGGACAAAAAATGCCCGCTACGGAACGTGAACCGGGCCCGCACAACACCTCCGCCGGGCGTGAGAGGACGGGTTCTACAGGGGAATCTGTGGGGAGCTCGTTCAGTGCGAGCATAGGCGGTAAACTGCGCCGTACCGCCAACGGTGATGTGGATGTGCTGCACGCGCTGGGGGGCTGGCGCGGGGTGGTGGAGTCGTTACTTCCGGCGACTCTGTTTCTGGTTGTTTTTGTGGTGACGAAACAGCTCACCTATGCCCTCATCGCCTCCCTGGTGACCTCCGGTGTGTTTACGGTGGCCCGTTTGGTGCAGCGTTCTAAGCTGGTTCCGGCGCTTTCGGGCGTGGTGGGTGTGGCTGTTTGTGCCTGGTCGGCCCATTCCACTGGGGACGCTAATGCTTTTTATGTTCCCGGGTTCTTCGTAAGTGGCGGGTATCTGCTTGCTTCGCTCATTTCGATTGCGCTGCGATGGCCGTTGTTTGGGCTGCTGTTCGGGTTTATCCGGGATGAGGGTGTGCGCTGGCGTGAGAAGCCAGCACGCTTGAAGTCGTATATTCTTGCAACGTGGATTTTTGTTGCGCTGCTGGGGTTACGCTTAGTGGTGCAATTGCCGCTATACTTTGCGGGTGCGACCGAGGCGCTGGGGGTTACTCGTCTGGTGATGGGTGTTCCGCTGTACGCGCTGACTTTGTGGGTGGCGTGGCGTGTGTCTGCCCCTGAGGAAAACCGCGCCGTTCAAGACTCATAACCTTATAAAAACCGATAATAGAGAATCGTGTGCGGCCCGGCTCGTGCCGGACGATACCAGTGGTGCGGTACCGTCCGGTAGGGGATGGGTCGTATGCGGCGAGAAACCCAACCATGAGAAAAAATATTCGTTACTATGTATATGCTGTTGTGGCTTTAGCCCTTCTGGGCATGTGCTTTTTACTGCCTGGCTCGTCCGTTTTTCACCAGGGTGCGTGGCTGACGGTTATTCTTGGGCTGCTGGCGCCTGTCGTAAACCGCCTGTGGGCGTTTAAAGCTGTGCGGCGCGTATACTGGCACCCGCTTAACAGAGCGGCGCATACAGTGCTGGTAGCAGTCTACGGGCTACTGGTGTTAGAACTATTCCGCCCCTGGGAAGCGCCGGATGGGTTCGCTACCACCGCCGTGCGGCTGGGCGCCCCGCTCGTGTATGTATTCCTCATCGCTCCCATTGTTACGTTCCTGCCGTACTACCCGGTGCGGTACTGGGTGCTGGGGCAGCTGCGAACCCCCACCGTTGCACCGCATTCCCGTGACTTCTTCGGGGTGAGCCCCCGCACCGCGGTCGCGTACCTGGATGCCCCGCTGCACAAACTCAACGCTGAGCAGGGGCGTGAGAGGGCGTACTCGTATGTGTGGTGCGCAGACCGGGCGATGCGTACCGTGCAGAACCGGCTCACAGTCGAAGCGGTACGGGAACCCATCACGGAAGAGACCACCGAACGGGTGGAGCGTCTGCAGCAGCTGGTGGAGCGCGCCTACCAGCGGTGCGACAGCATGGACAGGCACGAGCCCGGGTCACAGGCGTACCTGCAAGAGCGCGCCCAAGCAATGGCAAACTCATATGTTGTGCTCACCAGCGTAGGTTCTCCCGCATGGGGGATGGGGCAGTGGCACAACCCGCTCGTGGACGCGGCACGCGGGACGGTACTGCACCCGCACGTGCAGGCGTTACACAACAGTCTTGAGCAGGCGCAGGCGCAGGCGCGTGAAACCGTGCGGGCGTTAAACCCGGTGCTTCTGCACGCCCGCCGGGAAGGCAATAAGCAGCTGGTGGGTGCGCTTGCCGGTTTTACCCGCACCCTGGAGGCGCTGCTGACAGACGGGCTCAATAATACGGGGCATATGCTGTCGCTGTGCCCAAACACCCGCCCGGTTATTGCGCAGCCCGCGCTGAAACAAATGTATGAGCTGTACCCGCAGGCGTTGGAACGGCTGGTAGCGGCCACAAACCTGACCCGGGTGCTGAGCAAATTCCACCGCGAGTACGAGGCTTCCCTTGAGGTGGTGGCTTATGTGAAAGCGGCACTGGCTATTGTGCCCCACCTGCACGACTACGTTGAGACAACCGGCAACCGGTTTTACGCCAAATACGCGCGTCACCGCGAAGAGGCACTGAACTCTGTACTTGAGGCACGCTCCGAAACCGGGCACGATGCACTGTTTTTGGCGAACCTGCACGAGTGGGTGAACACGACAGGAATCACCGCCCCGGATAACCTCAGCCGCCGCACGGAGAACAATATCCGCCGGTTGAGCGCGCAGATCGCTGCCACCCGCACCCGCCGTGCGCTGGCAGAATCGGTAGTGTACGCCGCCGGCGGCCTCACCGAGCTGCAGAACATTGACACCGCCCGGCTTGCGCACCTTTTCAGTGTGGTCAATGACGAGCCTGCAGACGCGGACGAACCAACCGAGGTGCCTCCGCGGGTGCTCGCCGAAGCGAAAGCACTCAGCGAGAAAATACGGTCAGCCTGCCTGAAGCAGTTCCCCGAGCTTGCCGAAGGCAACCGTGCCACGGCGGAGCCCTCAATGAGCGCCTTCTACGCGGCCGCCCTCGCCGGGTCGGCCTACGCATTCGACGGGGTGCACGCGGTACGGGAACAGCTGCTGGAAAATATGCGTGCCGACCGTGCAGAGTCGAGCGAGCTTCCCGCCGTCTGCTGGTACTGGCCGCATAACACCCGCGCGGGTGACGCCCACGGGGCAGATGTCGACTGGGACGTTAGCGGAGACTTCGGCGGCTGGGAGAACTGCGATATGGGTGGCTCCGACTTCTCAGGATGCGACAGCAGCGGCGGGGGAGATTTCGGCGGTTCAGACGGTGGAGGCGGCGGCGGGGGAGACTAAACGCCCCAGTCGAGTATTTCCGTGCCGCAGTATCGGCACCGGATTCGCGGGCCGTACCTCTTGCCACGCTAACGGCGGGATGCTCCCCAGAAGGATGGGGCGCCTCCCGCCGTTTCTTGTCTCACCGGGCGGCAGTCGGCACGGTACCCGACCCGGTTATCCACTAGGCGAAAAGCGCGCGGATCTGGTCTTCACCAGCGATAGTGGTAATGAAAAACAGCTCGTCTGAGCCCTCAAGAACAACATCAGCCGACGGGGCGATCGGCGCACCATCCCTCAAGATAGCGGTGAGTACCGTATCCGTAGGCCACTGCACATGATCCACCCGGTACCCGATCACCGGGTGATCCTCCGGCACCGTGTACTCCACCAGGGTGGCCCCGCCAGCCTGCAGGGTCAGCAGGCGCACCACATCGCCCACTTCAACAGCCTCCTCCACAAGGGCAGTCATCAGACGCGGGGTGGAGACCGCCACATCCACACCCCACGACTCGTCAAAAAGCCACTCGTTGCGGGGGTTATTCACGCGCGCCACGGTGCGCGGCACCCCGTACTCGCTGCGGCACAGGAGTGAAACCATCAGGTTTGCCTTGTCGTCACCGGTGGCGGCCACCACCACTTCGCTCTCTTCGGGTACGGCCAGCTTCAGCACCGACAGCTCACAGGCATCCCCAATAAACCACTGCACCTGCGGCAAGTTGGCGCGTTTTTTCGTCTCAGGCTTTGAATCGATAATGGTGATTTCGTGGCCGCTGGCGTGCAGCTCCCGGGCGATAGAGGCGCCCACCGAGCCTGCCCCAACAATTAGTACTTTCACGTGGTGTCCCTTATCCGGCTAGTTGGTGTGCGGGTTATCGCTTTTCACGGCATCTGACTCGGCGGCGAAAGCCCCAGCCCATGCGTCCCGCGGGTCGTGGCGTTCACCCTCAGTATCCTTAGGCGCCTGGGAGAGGATACGGGCGATCTCGGTCGCCTCATCGGTGCGCACCATGGCGTGCACAGTATCACCCTGCTGGTAGCTCGTATCGGGCCGGGGGAGCATCCCCTCACCGAACCGGGTGATGTAGGCGATGCGCGCACCCGTAGCAGCCTCAATATCGACCAGCGCGTGCCCGGCCCACTCCTCATGAAGCGGTAATTCGGTGAGAATCAGACGCCCAGATGCCTCCCGGTAGTCACCCCGGATCGCCTGCTCGGGCAGGATACGGCGCAGCACCTGGTCGGTTGACCAGCGCACCGCCGCAACAGTGGGGATGCCCATGCGCTGAAAGAACTCCGCCCGGTTCGGGTCGTACACGCGGGCAACCACGTTCTTCACCTTGAACGTCTCACGCGCCACACGGGCGGCAATCACATTGGAATTATCCCCCGAGGATACGGCGGCAAAGGCGTAGGCGCCCTCTATCCCGGCGCGCTCCAGAGTCTCTTTATCAAAACCCACGCCGGTGACGAGCTTACCGCCAAAGTTCTTCCGCAGCGGCTGGAATGCGCGGATATCCTGGTCAATCACGGCCACGGTGTGCCCGGACGCTTCGAGGGTTCGGGCGAGCATGACGCCAACTCGCCCGGCGCCCATAATCACAAAGTGCGGCATAGTTCTCCTAGGGTTGAGCCGGTTACTGTGCGCGGCGGGGAATGATATGACCCCCTCAAACCGTCAGGCTCGCTCATAGTTAAGAGTGTACAGCTCCCCGCGGGGGCGGCGCCTGACCCCCTACCCTATGACGGGACCGCAGCCGGAGAAAGAGGAGGCACCGCATAAATTGAGCTTTAGAGGCGGGCGGGATAGCCTTAAACCGTGAACAATCGTTGGGGTAGGATGCGTCGCGCGCTCACCGGTGGGCCGGTGGATTCTCGGCAGTTGGCGGCCACGTCGCTACCGAAGCGCTACGCCCTGCCCTTGCTGGGTTCTGACGGGATTTCGTCGGTGGCCTACGCCGCCGATGAGGTGATTCTTATCCTTGCCGTGGCCGGGGCCGGTGCACTCACCTACTCGCCGTGGGTGGGGTTCGCCATCGCCGTGGTGGGGCTCGTGATCGTGGGAACTTACCGGTACAACATCCGGCAGGTCGCCGCTGAGGGCGATTTCGCCCTGGTACGCCGCAAACTGGGCCGCCGCCCGGCCGTGGTGCTGGGCGCCTCCGTGCTGCTGGACTATGTGCTCACGGTAGCGGTGTCAATGTCTTCAGCGGCAACGTTTATTACCGCGCTTTTCCCGCAGCTGCAGGGCTTCCGAGCTGGTATTGCGGTCACCCTGATTGTGGTTCTGAGCGTGGTGTGCCTGCGCGGGGTGCAGCTGATGGGCCGGTTAGCCCACTGGCCGCTCTACATTTTTCTGGCCCTTTTAGGGATCACCCTGGCGTACGGGCTGCTGCAGGCATTCACCGGAACCTTAGCACGCGCCGAATCCGCCGGGTACACGCTCACCCCCGAAACCCCGCACGCAAGCCTTGACGGGGTGTTCCTGGTGCTGCTGCTCTCCCGGTCCTTCTCAGCCGGGGCGGTGGCACTTTCGGGGGTTTCAACTATCTCCAACTCGGTGCGGTTCTTCAAAGCACCCAAGCAACGCAACGCGGCACTGACACTCATGCTGATGATCGTCATCACCGGGGTTCTGCTGGTGAGCATCCTCTATTTGGCGCGGCAGAGCGGAGTGCAGCTGGTGCAAAACCCCAACCGGTACTTGAGCACAGACCCGAGCAGCCCCAACCAGCCAATACACCAGAAACCGGCCCTGTACCAGGTGGCGTTCGCCGTATACGGGAACGACCTCATCCCCACACTGCTGGCCTTAGCAACAGTGTCCGTGCTGGTGATCGCCTCACTGACTGCGTTTATCGGGTTCCCCATGGGGGCCTCAGCAATCGCCGACCGGCACTATCTGCCGCACCGGCTTCGGAGCGTGGACTCCACCGGGCTGTACAGTAACGGCGTGATCCTGCTCGGGGTGATCTCGGTACTTTTCACGGTGCTGTTCGCAGCTGACGTGTTCGCCCTCATCCAGCTGTACGTGGTGGGCATGTGCACCTCAATGCTGCTCACCCAGGTGGCGGTGGTACGGTTCCGTCTGCGTAAACTACGCATTACCCTAAAACCGTCGGCGCGGCGCAAACTCGCCCGCGACATCACTGTCAGCGCAGTCGGGGTGGTGGTCACCGCCCTGGTACTGGTAACCGTGGTGGGCACCAAATTCTTGGCTGGGGCCTGGCTGTCGCTCACATTCATTCTGCTTCTGTCCGAGGTGATGCTCATGACCCGCAGGCACTACGCCCGCGTGGATAAACTAACCGAAATACCGCTGGATCAGGAGGCGGCCGCCGACGCCGCAGCCCTACCCTCACGCGTGCACGCCGTGGTCTACATTGAGCGGGTACGCCAGCCCGCGCTCAGGGCGTTAGCCTACGCTCGGGCCGCGCGCCCCTCCACCATAGAGGCGCTGACCGTCAATAACGACCGTCAGCTGCTGGCTACCGTGAAAGAACGCTGGGATATGCTGCACATCCCGGTGCAGCTATCGGTGATCGACTCACCGTACCGGGACACGGTGTCCTCGGTGCTGGACTATGTGCGGCGGAAACGCAAAAAATCCCCGCGCGACGTGGTGGTGGTGTACCTGCCCGAGTTCGTGGTGGCGCACTGGTGGCAAGAGATACTGCACCGCCGCACCGTGCGCAGGCTCAAAAAAGCGCTGCTGCACGAACCGGGAGTGGCAACCGCCACCGTACCGTGGGCTCTCCACGCCGCCGAGACCCAGCCAGGGGAAACGGTCGCACCCACACAGCCTCCCAGCAGCGAAGAACCACCCACCCACCGGGTGCACCGGCCCGCCCTGTACCGGGGAAAAACAGGCGCTACCTAGGCGTGGGATTGGCGATAAAAATATTGAATTTTTACCCCGTCTGTGGGAGGGTTGAACGGTTAGTGCCCCGCGCCGGGTGTAAAATACTTCACAATTACTACAGTATGTTAGGAGACGATGCGTGCGTCAGCTCGACAGCACCTCGACGCGTGTGCCCACAAACACCGCACCTAGCCGCGGCACCGAGCCGGTAAGCGGTTATGCCATCGGAGACTTGGTGCGCCTCACCTGTGAATCACCCGCACACGGCGGCGCCTTTGTGGCCCGCAGCGAAAAAGGCGTAGTGTTCGTGCGGCACGCCCTCACGGGAGAGACCGTGCAGGCCCGCATCACCGACATCGGCCCTAAAAACCGCTACTATTTCGCGGACGCCGTGGCAATAGACACCCCATCACCAGCGCGACGAGAACACCCCTGGGTGCAGGGCAACTCCCTGCTCACCGATGAAGAACGGGCCGCCGCAACCGGTGTGAAAGAGCTGCTGGGCGGCATGGAATACGGCCATATTGACCCCGCCACACAGCGCGCATACAAAACAGATACGCTACGCACCCAGCTGATCCGCCTGGGCGGCATATCGCCCGACTCGCCTCTCATTACCAGTCTGACCGTCGAACCAATGCCTACCAAAGACCTCACCGAAGGGGACCTGTCGTGGCGCTCGCGGGTGCGGTACACCGTGGTGAAAACCCCCTCCGGCTGGCGTATCGGCATGTACCCGCACCAGAGTTCACGGGCCGTACCCGTGATCGACTTCCCGTTAGCGGCGCGCGAGCTGCGGCAGCTGAACCTGCACGAACTAGATTTACACGGTATCCGGCAGGTGGATGCGGCGCTTTCTTCGCGGGGCCGTATCCTCATTCAGCTCACCGTAGACCCGCGTTTTACGGCCAGCGAGGTGTCCCAGCCCATTTACCGGCAGGCTGAGAAGCTGTGGGGGGACTTGGCAAAACGCAAAATTTCGTTATTTTTCACCCCCGAAAACCGGTCAAACGCTAAACCGGAGTACGGGGTGCGCCCCAGCCTGCGCAGCCCCTACCGCAGGGTACGCCAGGGGGATGTGCTTCTGGGCGGCGGCCTGAAATCCGTGACCGAGGACGTTACTTTCGGTGCCCGTAGGTTCAGCTACCAGGTCTCTGCTGGCGGGTTCTGGCAGGTGCACCGCTGCGCCCCGTCAGCCCTGGTGGGAACCATGCTGACTATGCTGCGGCCGGCTGAAGGCGAATGCACCCTTGATTTGTACGCTGGCGCGGGCCTGTTTACTGCCGCTCTTGCCGATGCGGTGGGTGAGCGCGGCACCGTGGTCAGTGTTGAGGGCTCACCGGTGACGCACCGGGATGCGCGCGC
Organism: Rothia sp. HSID18067; assembly: GCF_003989445.1. Lineage (NCBI taxonomy): Bacteria > Bacillati > Actinomycetota > Actinomycetes > Micrococcales > Micrococcaceae > Rothia > Rothia sp. HSID18067. The sequence continues at coordinate 344,685 of NZ_RBMF01000001.1, forward strand.
CAATTTCGCCCCCGACGGCGCGGCCCGCAGCGAATCGGCCAAAGACACCCGTATCGAGGTGATCCACGGGGATGTGGCGCGCACCCTCCTGGATCTGAAAACGGCCCTTGAACTGGACGAGCTGCCCCATATTGACGCCGTGGTACTTGACCCTTCCCGTGAAGGTGCGGGCAAGAAAACTTTGGAGCGGCTGAATAAGCTGTCGCCGGGGCGTATCCTCTACGTGGCGTGCGACCCTGCGGCGCTGGGGCGGGACACCGCGATCCTGCGTGAACTCGGCTGGGATTTGGTGCAGGTACGCGGCTACGACATGTACCCCAACACCCACCACGTGGAGGCGGCAGCCCTGTTCTATCGGGCCCCGGCACGTATTAAACCGCGCCGCATCCGCTAATGCGGGATTCGGTAACCGGTGGGGTGCACCGGGCGCGTAGAGTCGAGGTTTGAGGTCCGCACCGGGTAGAATCGAAGAGACCGGTACCCGAGTTTTTCGCCTAAGGAAGCCGGAAACGTACCGGATGGAGAGAACTGCAACAGTCGCAGTAGTCAAAAGGAGTGTGTATGCCCGAAAAGACTGTACCGGGTGAGAACGCCAAGCCCGAGATGCTACACGGCATTCACGACCCCAAAGATCTGCGACCCCTCACCTATGAGCAGCTACGTGAGCTGGCGGGGGAGATCCGGGAATTCCTGGTGAACCATGTGGCGGTCACCGGCGGCCACTTGGGGCCGAACCTGGGCGTGGTTGAGCTGACCTTAGGCATTCACCGCGTGTTTGATTCGCCGCACGATAATATCCTGTTCGACACCGGGCACCAGTCGTATGTGCATAAGCTGGTGACCGGGCGGCATAACTTTGAGAGCCTGCGGCAGAAAGGCGGGCTTTCAGGGTACCCCGACCGCAGCGAGTCGGTGCATGACATTATCGAGTCGTCGCACGCCTCTTCATCCATCTCGTGGGCTGACGGTATTTCGCGTGCGCATAAGCTGAACGGGCAGAATGACCGGTACACGGTGGTGCTTATTGGTGACGGCGCACTCACCGGCGGCATGGCCTGGGAGGCTGTGAATAATATCGCCGCCGACCGCACCCGCAAAGTTGTGATTGTGGTGAACGATAATGGCCGCTCCTACGCCCCAACTATTGGCGGGTTCGCCAACCAGCTTTCAGCACTGAAATATAACGTGCAGCAGCAGGTGGATAAGATGCGCCTGGACCGCCGGTACGACAGGGCGCTGAACGCTATGCGTGAGAAGCTGCAGCGCGGCGGCTCATTCGGGCAGATGATTTACCGGGGCCTGCATGGCATGAAGGCCGGTATTAAAGATGTGGTGGTCCCCGGCGGCATCTTCGAAGATCTGGGCATGAAATATGTGGGCCCTATCGACGGGCACGACCAGGAAGCGGTTGAGACCGCCCTGAGTGCTGCGAAGAACTACGGCGGGCCTGTGATTGTGCACGCCATCACCGAGAAAGGGCACGGCTACGCCCCGGCGCGTGCAAACGAAGACGACCAGTTCCATGCTGTGGGCCCCATTGACCCGCTCACCGGCAAAGAAGTCTCAAAGAGCACCAAAGAGTCGTGGACTAGTGTCTTCGGGCGCGAAATTAAACAGATCGCCGATGAGCGTGAAGACATTGTGGGTATTACCGGGGCGATGCTCATCCCCGTGGGGTTGCGTGAGTTCGCCCAGGCGCACCCCGAGCGCGTGATCGATGTGGGCATTGCCGAGCAGCACGCGGTGGCCATGAGCGCCGGGCTCGCCTACGGGGGGATGCACCCGGTGGTGGCGCTTTACGCGACGTTCCTGAACCGTGGCTTCGACCAGCTGCTCATGGACGTTGCCCTGCACAAGGCCGGGGTAACGCTGGTGCTTGACCGCTCGGGTATTACCGGCCCGGACGGGGCAAGCCACCACGGCATGTGGGACCTGGCGCTCCTGCAGTTCATCCCCGGGCTGTACATGGCGGCACCGCGTGACGCCGCGACCCTGCGCGAGGCCCTGCGTGAGGCGGTCGCCATTGACGACGCCCCCACCGTAATCCGCTACCCCAAAGGCTCCGTGGGGGAGGACATCCCCGCCCTGGAACGCCGCGAAGACGGCGTGGACGTGCTGGTGCGCACCGGTGCGGCACACCCGCAGACCGGTCAGCGTGACGTGCTGTTCGTGGCAGTGGGTGCCATGGTGCGCGTGGCCCTTGAAGTATCCCAGATTCTTGAGACGCACCGGGTGCATTCTACCGTGGTGGATCCGCGCTGGGTGATGCCCGTACCGGCCTCCGTGGTGGAGCTGACCCGAGACCACCGCATCGTGGTCACCATTGAGGACGGGGTACGTTCCGGTGGGGTAGGTGCCCGCATTCGTCAAGAGATGCGCGCCGCCGGGGTAGACACGGCCCTGAGCGAGCTGGGGCTGCCAGCAGAGTTCATCCCGCACGCCTCCCGCGAAGAAATCCTTGAGGAGACTGGCCTGAGCGCCGAAACCATCGCAGCCGATGTGCTCGCCCAACTGGCTGGCGATAAGGTGCCGTTCGCTCGTGAAGAAGGCCAGAAGCCGCGGCACACCCACTAATAAGACTACTGGCAGCTCTGGGGCACCTTGGGGTAAATGGATACTTGAGCTAGAGAAATGTTTGAAAATAATCTGAACATTTACAGTGTTGTGTAATAGTAATCTACAAGAATCACTTATGATTACTGTGGCAATATTCGCTTCTAGCTTCCGGGGAGCTGACCCAGCACATGCGTATAGTCGTACATGTCAACGCTAATCCGAATACTGAACCTGTTGTATATAGTCAGGTTGATGCTGCAGCACTCGCTAATACCTTTGACAGTACCGCAAGTAAACTCCGTGAATACAAGGGGAGTATTCGTGCTGAGGCGAATAAGGCTCAAGAGCAGTTTAATGGTAAGTATGCTGAGCTGTTTAAGATAAATTGTGACCAGTGTATTACTGATGCCGGTCGGCTAGCAGATGCGTGTTCCCGGGCTGCCCAGGCTGTGCGTAAGATCGCGGAGGCAGCAGATCACGAGCAGGATAACCGGCGTAAAGCGCGGGAAGCTGAAGAAGAGCACCGGCGCAAGATGCGGGATGAGGCATTGAAATATGCTATATCTTCTAACGGACTTGATACCCTGTCTCGCATTTCTTATCAAGATGGAGCCCTCCATATTCAGGGGGAAGGGCCTTCATATGTTGCCTCACAAGAGCCCACTATCGTTGTGAACCCTAACGGCATGGACCATGATTTATCCAATTCTTACGGAAGCTCACGCCCTTCCGATAGTGAGAAATACGCCGAGAGTTTAGGGTCATCAACAGGGGTTTCATCTGCTGTTCCTGTTGCCCTTGAACAGTTCGCAGACTTCGTGATGGGACCCCTCTACGATGATATGACCTTCTACTTTAAATCCATCAGCACTGCATATGAGAGATACCAGCAGACCTGCCATTGGGGCACTCTCCTGATTGATGGCCTGCTGGAAGCGACAGTTCACTGGCTGAATGATAACTCCCATGACGCCATGTGGCTGAAAGCTGTTGCCCAGGCTTTCCGGGTGGCTGGCTCGAACGGGCAATTTGTTATTACGGATGCTGCTCTCACCGAATTTTTGAAGCGCAACAGTATTAATCCGGGACGTAAATTCCTTAAAGTCCCGGACGTGCAAGTATACGGAACTACCCCCACGAGTGGTTACGCGAGTGACCCGGTCAATGTTGCCACCGGTAACTTTATTGAGGAAGAACATGATCTGACCTTCGGCAGTCTACAGCTAAGCCGCATGTATAACAGCATTGCTGCCACCGGTTCTGCCAGCAGCTTTGAAGGGTATGAGCCTCCCACTGGTGTTTTCGGAGTAGGCTGGTCTTCCACCATTGATACGCACCTTAAGGTAACTAATGCAGGTGCCATTTGGGTAAGTGCCGATGGGCGTCAGTTGTTCTTCTCACGCATGGGTACTGGGTTTGAACGTGCGGCTGGTGAACCGTGGTGGCTTGCACGTTGCGCTAGTGGACCCCATTCCGCTTCTGCTCACAATACAGACGATAAGGACGCTCAACGTACCCGTGCTTTCCGCGTTGGGTACCGCGCTATCGCGGAACTAGTAGCCAGCGTACCGGCGACCGATGGGTACAGTGCACTGGACGGCAGCACTGATTTTTACGTTGTTTCTAATAACGCTGGAGCCTTTCATTACTACACGCTTACCGGAGCATGGATAGGCTCGTGGCACGGGAACGCGCAGTCTACGGTAGCAGCGTTGTACACCGGCAGCGGGCAAGGCTGTGAGATCGAAAACCGCTCTAGCGCCCGGCTTTGCGCGATTGCGGGTGCAGGCGGACAGTGCATTAGCTTAAGTTACGGTTCGAATAAAGATGTAGGCCGTGTGGTCACGGCCTCTGCCGGTACTCGCCGGGTAGAGTATACGTACACTGAATCGGGGCACTTAGCATCAGCCCGTACATATAGCACCCTGAAAAGCTCCACCAACAACACTGAACCTCTTGAGGTCCTCGACTCACGGGTGTATACGCATACAGAGCAGGGGCTTATTGAGGCAGTCACTGGCTTCGGTGACGTACGTGAAGTTACGAATATTTATGAGGACCCAGAATACCCTGGGCGTGTTACCCAACAGATCGGCCAACATGGGTGCATCATCGACTATACGTACCTGCCAGGCGGCATTACGCAGGTGGTTGTTAAGGACTCCGAGAAGGGCTATGACGCTCCTGCAACTGCTGAGGAAACGACGGCACATTCACAAACCTCACACGATGGTGAAGAGAAACGCATAGGATACGCAGATACGTGGGTTAGCGACGAAAAAGGCCGACTAACTTCAGTTACTTCTGCGGAGGGGCTGCGCTCCGGGTTCATCTATGACATGTATGGCAACCGCATACAATCCATTTCTCCTGACGGCGCTCGCATTGTGCGTAGTGCTGATGAGCGTGGGCGCATTATTAAGGAACTCACCCCAGCTGGTACGTTAACAACTTTCACCTACGATGCTTTGGATCGTTTATGCAGTGTGCGTGTATATGCCTCGCGGATGGCATGTGCGAATAATGAGCCTGCCCAGGAGAGCATCGATTACGAGTATGTTGATGATTTTTCACGGCTGCATTCGGCAGTTACTCGTAATGGTGCCACCACCCGGTATGAGTACACTCCCTCTGGGAAGGTAGCTCGTGTCACAGACCCGACCGGGGTATTTACCAGTTTTGCTTATGATGAGCGGGATAACCTGGTGCAGACCAGTAATGCTATAGGCGACACCATCACTATGTCTTATGATACGAATGATCGGGTTGTCGCTGTACGAATGCCTTCGGGCGCAACCACATATGCTGAGTATGATGATGCTTCACGCCCTGTTTTGCTGACCGACCCGACAGGAGCCACTACCCGTTACACGTATACACAGGCGGGAAAAATCTCCACAGTGACGGACCCAACTGGTGCCATATATGGTTTTGAATATAACGAGACAGGGGATGTGGCGGCTGTTATTGCGCCAGACGGTGCCCGCACCACCAGCGAATTTGACGAGATAGGGTACTTGAACCGGATTGTTGATCCGTCCGGTGCTGTGACACGTATATTGCGTGATGGCATGGGTCGTGTGACTGAACTGATTGACCCAGCTGGGTCGGTGTGGCGCACAGATTATGATGCTGCTGACACACTGGTGGAGCATATTGACCCCACTGGTGTATGGGAGCGTACCACCCGTGACATTGCCAAGGGGCTGTATAAGACTCAGAACGCGAACGGTACTGAGCGCACCACGCTGGATTCTTTGGGAAGGATCCGTGAACTTGTTGACCTTTCCGGAGGGCTGACCCGTTGGTCCTATGAAAACTTGGCTACCGGTGTGACATCTGGTGCGCACCAGTCAGTCTCACCGTCCGTTTCTAACCTGCCTTCTATCTCACACACTCAGCAGGATATAAAAAGCCATCCTGGCGCGCATACGGTGGTAACTCGTACTGATGCTGCTGATGGTGAGCATCGTGAGGTTTACGATGCCGCTGGCCGGGTGATTCAGCAGATCTCTGCTACGGGGGCGGTAACTGCTTACACGTATGATGCTTGCGGCAGGGTGTCCACTGTGACTGACCCTGACGGGTATACAACTGAACACACCTATGATGCGGATTCACGTTTGGTGGCCAAAACCTGCGCCGGTACCGTTGTGGAATCATTTAGCTATGACCCCGCGGGGCGGGTTCTTGAGCACCGCCGTGGCGGCCAGCTTATTGGCCGTTATTCTTATGATGCCGCTGGCCGCCCAGTGCTCGTGGTGGATAGTGCATGGGGCACACGCAGGTTCTCATACGATGCATGCGGGCGCGTCACCAAAACCATCTCAGGCACCGGTGGCGTGTGTTTCTTCGATTATGATGCTGCGTCCCGATTGGTGGCACAGCGGGTGGCGACAGCCGACGGGTTTGCAACTACTACATATTCGTATGATGCGGCTGGGAATATGGTTTCTACTACCGACCCTGCTGGGGCTACAACTAGCTACGAGTACGATGCCGCGCACCGGTGCACAGCAGTGACTCATGCTGATTCGTCACGGGTCTTGTACGCCTATGATGAGGCTGGTGAACTTGCGAGCACGTCGGTGGTGCCGCCCGGCGGGGCACCACAGTTGGCTTGCGAGTGGGCGCAGGATGTGCAGCGTCGCAAGCTAGTGGTACGTGACTGGTTGGCGGCTGCTAACCTTCCGAAAACCGGTGCTGGCGCTGGGGGCGATTCGGCGCAGCCTTTTGTGGAGACCACATATGTTTCTGACGCCTTGGGCAGGCTTGAGCGTGTGGAGCGTGCCCAGTTACTGGGTGGGGCCGGTTCCGCCTGCGGGTATGGGGATGACCCTGTGGGCGATTTTGCTGCTGCCGGTGCGTACACGGTGCGTTACGCTTATGATGCTGATTCACGGCTGGTTGAGCAGGTAAAACCTTACGAACACACAACATTGGCGTACACCCCGGCGGGTCGGCTCTCACAGGCTCGTAGCGGTTCTGACTATATGACGGTTCAGGAGCAGGAACCTACCCGGTTTGCCTACGATGCTTTGGGATACTTGGAAAGCACCCAGTTAGATGAGACGGTTGCCCGGTGGGTGCGGGATGCTGCTGGCGCTGTGGTGGAGTATACCGAGCAGGGCACCTGTGGGCCCGAACGTGGTGTGCGGGTAGAACGTAATGAGCTTGGGAAAATCACGCGAGTGGAAGACACCATAGCGGGTATTGCGTGCACGTATTCTTATGATGCGGCTGGCAGGCTGATTCGCGCGGTAAATTCCACAGGCCATGCGGTGGATTGGGTGTATGACCATGCTGGGCTGCTCCTGCGGGAAGAATCCTGCGAGGGTGAGAACTTGGTGAGGCTGCGTGTGTTCACTTACGCTGATGGTGGACGGGTTCAGTCTATGCGCGTGTATGAAAAGGCCTTAGCCGTGCAGGGCGAAGCCGCCTCAGCTGGTGCTGTTAATGCAGATTCTGCTAGTGAGGCGCCTGAAGGCATGGTGCGTGTTGCCGCTATTGAGTACACCTATAATGAGCGTGGCTTCCGTACACAGGCCACCGGGTGTGATGGTTCTGTAACCCGGTGGGACTGGGATGTATTGGGGTCCCTGGAGCGGGTGCACACGTATTCAGGTGATCATGAAAACTCAGGAGTACTCACGTCTGATGTGCAGTTTGTTAACTCAGCAGAACGGGGCATGCCTGTAGCGGTTTCTGGTGGGTCTTTGGGCTCTGGCGAGGCTGGTAACTATTCCCCGATGTTATGGGGCCCGGCGGCTGGTAATGCTCCTCAGCTGCTGGGCGTGGGTGCGGTGCAGACGCCTGCATCCAGCACGGTTATAGGCGGTCGTGACACCCCGTTGGGTACTGAAAACTTGGGGTATGGGCTTCAGCGTGCTTCAGGACCTGTATCTGAGCCTGCCGGGTTTGGCGTGGATGTTTGGGGAATTCCGGCTCCTATTAGTTGGGGCGTGTCTTCTGATAATCAGGGGTTCGCTCTGGGGCAGGCTGGTTTGCCCGCGGGCGTGGGGCTGAGTGCACATGGGTCGTTGGTGACTGTTGGTGGTGAGCTGATGGGGGATCGCGTGTATGATCCTGCCACTGCCGGGTTCCTTGCTCCTGACCCGTTGGATTCTGTGATGGGTTCGGGGTGGATGGGTGCTCCGTATGTTTTTGCTGGTGGGGATCCGGTGAATATGTTTGACCCGACGGGGCGGCGTCCTTTGACGATTGACGAGGCTCGTCAGTTACATGATGCATATTACACTCCTTCCCTCGAGGAGAAGCTGGATTCGTTCGGCAAAGATTTTAATCGTTTCGCGCTTAATTATGGGTTTACTCAGATTAAGTTCTATGAAGATTTTATGCGTGATCCTTGGGGGTGGATTACTTCGCATCCTTCGGAAATGGCTGTTCTTGGGCTGGGTCTTGTGGCTGTCGCTCTTATTGTAGTGGGCGTTATAACATTCAACCCGTTCATAGCTTCTATGGGCGCTTTTATGCTTGTTTCGATGGAATGGTCGTATTTTTCTCAAATATGGCATAAGGGTAAGGCTGACCCGAATGAGATTATTCAGGAAGGTCTGTTTAGCGCTCTTATTGATTTGGTAACGCTTGGTGTTGGTAAGGGTCTTAAATTTGTTTTAAAGCCTTTGCTGAGTCGTTTTGGGATTCGGTGGGGTGCTCATGAGCTGCATGTGCCCGGGGGTATGTCGTCGTCAGGGCGTGCTCGTCCTGGGATGGTGCCTGGGCGTTCGGTGGTGGTGAAGTACCCGCAGTTGTATCGGAAGGGCACTGTGTCTTCTGGTGGGCGTAGTGCTGAGGAAGCGCTGTATGAGGGCCGGTATGGTCGGCAGTTGTTTGATGCGTCGAATCTGGATTTTCGGGGTAGTGGTTTTGCTGCGTCTGGGGTTGTAGTCCCTGAGAGTGGGGCGCATGTGCCGTTGCGTCCTAGTGCTGGCGCTCGTTCTGCGACGGAGGTTCCGCCGGTTGCGGTGTCGCGTGTTGATGTTCCGCAGGTTGCTCCGGTGCAGGGTTCGGGTGTTTCTCGTGGTGGTTCGCAGGTGCCGCTCAAGCCTGTGGAGGCTCCGCAGGTGGGTGAGGTTCGGCCTGTCTCGGGTGTTGGGTCTGGTGCTGCTGGTGTGCAGGCTGTTAAGCCTGGTGGTGTGGCTGATGATGCTGTGGTGGCTCGTGGTTCTGCTGGTGGTGTGCGTGAGTCTGGTGTGCAGTTGAGGCCGGTGGAGGAACCGAAGGTTGAGAACCTGCCTCCAGCAAGGGGCGCTAGTGCCGCTGAGGGGCCGACGGTTTCGATGCGTGATGTGCAGACTCATCTGGACGAGAAGTTGGAGAGTGTTCGTCGTAAAGAGTGGAGGGGGAAGGATAAGAAAGGACGCCCACGCACTGACTATTATGACTACAACGAGTATATTGATGCAGATAAGGATTACCTCAATGCTAGGGCTAAATTACGGGATTACGAGACTCGTAAGAAGCAGGCTGAGCTTGAAGGCAGAGAATTTACCGAGGCACCCCCGGAGGATCCGGGTCCTCGTCCTCAGCATGCGTTGTGGAAGGGCGCTGAGGAACGTTTCGCCCCGGATTTGCAGACTGCGATGCAGCTTGATGAGGAGGGTTTGAAGCACCACCGGGTGGTGAGGAGCGAGGACTATCAGGGTCAGATTCCTCAAGAAACTGCTGAACACCTCCAGCAGGCTACGCAGAAGATCATGAAGGATGGAGCTCCTCCGCACTATCCTGGCGCTAATGAGGGCAGGAAATTTGGAAACCATCCTATGGATGGTGAGGGTGTAGGTGATATTTTGCCCACTACTGATGTTGAGGGGAACCCTATCACGTATACGGAAATGGATTTCATGGCTCCTCAACCGAAGATTGGTGAAAACGGTAGAGTTGAGTTGAAGCCGAACGGGAAGCCCGAGACGACTCGTGGTGATGACCGGTTGATAGTGGGTAGTAATGGCAGTATCTATTACAGTCCGGATCATTATCACACGTTTATCTTGATAGCAGAGTAAGGGAGAAAATAACCATGGCTTATACACCAGAAAGGCCGAAATCTTTTGTAGCTCCTTTGTTTATCCGTGAGGATGGGTACTGGGAGAACCATATGCTGCCCTATCTGGAAGCGGAGGGGTGGAAGGTTATTGTTGTTGACTGTGCTGGGGTAAAAACTACGTTGGATTTTGCCTATCGTCTGGTTGAGAGTATTGAGAGTGTCTATGCTATTCCGGATGATTTTAACCTGCGTTGGGCGTCCGAAGATGCCTGTCTGATTAACTGGTTTGATATGCGCCAGGGACTGTTTGTGCTGTACAAGAATTTTGATGACCTCTTCGTGATGGATGATAAGGCTGTTACAGCATGCGTAAATATTCTGGAAACTATGGACGGTCGTTATACTGTTCGTCCAGTTTTCGGTAGTGGGCTTTATCGGGTTCTCTTTGGATATGGATTTGAATTTTCACGCGAGAGCCTACCTGTGATCAAAAAATTCTTTGAAGATAAAACTGTAACCGCCAAGGATGGGGTGGAATATCCTTGGAGCGGTGTAGAGAGGTACAAGAAAGTGTTTTTTCCTCAGGGTTTTCCTGACCCGTTGTATGAGGATGGGGAGTGGATTGATGATCCTGATGAATACCCCGAGAGCACATCCTACACCGGCGGCAGTGGTGAGGAAGGTTCTTCTGAATAATACAAGTTAGTTCTCTTGTCGAGTTGCGCTCCAAAAGAGGTAGAAAATGGCTTATAGACAAGCAGAGTCTTCTAAAAAATTCATCGCGCCTTTGTTTCTTGCAGAAGATCGATACTGGGAAGATTATATGCGCCTTTACCTCGAGAAAGAAGGATGGTGCGTTGTGGAGGTCGATTGCGCAGGAGCGCAAGGTACTAGGGATTTTGGGTATCGACTTATGGAAGCGATCCGACTTGATTGGGAGAATGAGATTAGTGGTGGATTTGACTCATACTGGGCTGAAGAACTTGCTACTGAAATCGACTGGCTAGATATGCGCCAAGGGCTGTTTGTTTATCTTAAACATTTTGAAGATGTTCTAAAGATGGCCGATTATCTGGGGGCTGATAGTTATGCGAACTATGTAGTACGTCTCATTGATTCGATGCAGCTTCATTACCCTATGCGGCCTGCCGGTTATGAAGGGTATGAGGTTCTTTTTGGGTACGGGTTTGAGGTGTCGAAAGATTTTCTCCCTCGCGTTGAGGAGTATTTTGAAGGTCATCAGACGATCTGCGCTGATCCCAATGCTGTATATCCCTGGTCTCAGCAGGAAGATCGGAAGAAGAAATATTTCCCTAAAGGTTTTCCCGATCCGTTGTATGACAAGAATGGTATCTGGATAACTGACCCCAACGTATACCCTGAGAGCACTTCCTATACTGGCGGTGGTGAGGGAGAAAGTTCATCTGAGTAAGCATCGTTAGACTTCTTTGCCTGTCTGCATTTTAGAGAGAAACATGCCTTATCAACAAGAACGGTCTGCTGAGGAATTCATTGCCCCTTTGTTTATCCGTGAGGATGGGTACTGGGAAAACCATATGCTGCCCTATCTAGAAGCAGAAGGGTGGGCTGTCATGACTGTTGATTGTGCTGGGGTGGTATCGTACATGGACTTCGCCAGGCGGTTAGTTAAAACTATCGACCCTAACTACAGTTTTCCCGAAGGTTTCAATATGCGCTGGGCATCCGAAGAAGCATGCTTGATTAGGGATAGGGATATGCGTCAGGGGCTTTTCGTTTTGTATAAGAATTTCGAGCAGCTTTTTACTATGGCTGATGATGATATAAGCGCATGTGTAAATGTCCTTGAGATCATGGAAGTAAATTATGCTGGTCGTCCACTACATGGCAGTGGTCTGTACGAAGTTCTAGTTGGGTACGGTTTTGATATTTCACAAGAGAACGTGTCCCAGATAGAAGAGTTCTTTGAAAATCGAGTAGTCATCGCGGCAGACGAGGCAGAGTACCCTTGGACTGAAATGGAAAAGAGCAAGAAGTTTTTCTTCCCGAATGGTTTTCCTGACCCGTTGTATGAGGATGGTACGGATTGGATTAATGATCCTGACGAGTACCCCGAGAGCACCACCTATACCGGCGGCAGTAATGGGTAAAGCACATCCGAACAAACCTCAATATTCGATATTTTGAAATTGACGTTCGTGACGCTGGGCATATTATGCGAGACGAACCTAGGTTGCCGGTAAAACGGGACAATGAACGTTCGGTAATTGGTAGTAATGGTGATATTTACTATATTCCCAACCATTATAAAGATTTTGTATTATTGAGGGGGAATTAGTGTGGAGCAAGTTGATGAGGTCTGGGGATTTATTCCAGTTATATATATTAAAGAGTCCCATATTTTGCGGGAGCGCGTTGGGTCTCTTGTAAAAGCAGGCTGGCAAATCGTAAATTTTATAAGTTCCAATATCTCTGACTCGGATAGTCTAGAAGCGGAAGTTATTCGTGCCATTGATTGTCCTTGGCCTTTGCCAGACGAAGCTGTGTGGTGGACACTTGATGTTGTTGAAGAAATTGATCAATGGAAGGACCTGTCGCAAGGACTTTTTGTTTATGTTTCTGACTTTGATGGTTTAATCCGCAGTAGCCCGGCAGAAGCGGATACCTTATACCAGCATATTGCACGTATGCAGGATCGTTATCGCTGGGAGCGTCTTCGCGACGGAGATGAAAATCTTAAGTTTATTTATGGTTTTGAATGTTCTGAGAAAAATCTTCCGCTGGTGCGGGAGTTTTTCTGGGGGCATGTGGTGGTTGTGGATAGGTTTGATCCTGAGCATCCTGAGTTTGAGAGTGCAGAGACGCTGGGGCCTTTCGCAGATGAGTATCCGCATTTGCCAGAGTAGCAGAATAGAATCAATAACCTATATAAGAAAAGGCAGGGTTGTCTATGACCGGTTGGTGTCGCCTGTGGGCAGCCCTGCTGGCTTGTATTCCTATGGTAATTTTATTACATATACTGAATATGATGCAAAACCACCAGAGTATATCATCAAGGAAAATGGTAAACCAGGACTTAATCGGGGAACGCATCGTATCGTAGTAGGAAGCAATGGAAGTATTTACTATTCGCCAGATCACTATTTAACTTTTGTCCGCCTTGTTGATTAATTTTGAAAGGAAACGAATATGCCTTATGAGGCTTTATATTCTAAACCGTTTAGTATCCCTGTTTTTATACGAGATAATAATTATTGGGAAAACTATATGCTTCCTTCTCTGCGTCAGGAGGGGTGGCATGTTGTTATAGTTGATTGCGCAGGGGTTGTGGATGCCTATGATTTTGCTATTCGTTTTATGAATGCTATCAGTTTTGATTGGAGTTCATTCCCGCATAAATTTGATTTGAAATGGGCTGAAGAATATGCAGAAGATATCGATTGGCTTGATATGCGTCAAGGATTGTTTGTCTACTATAAAAACTTTGAAGATGTTCTATCTATGGCTGACGGTTTAAACATGGAGGGTTATGCTAGGTATAGTGTGGATATCCTTTACATTATGAATGCTTATTACCCACGGCGTCCTATGTGGCGTGATGACGAATACGAGGTTCTTTTTGGGTACGGGTTTGAGGTGTCGAAAGATTCCCTTCCTCGTGTCGAAGAGTATTTTGGAGGTCACGAAATAATCTTTGCTGGCCCTGATACTGAATACCCTTGGTCTCAGCAGGAGGAGCGGAAGAAGAAATACTTCCCTAATGGTTTTCCCGATCCTCGGTATGATGAGAATGGTATCTGGATAACTGACCCCAACGTATACCCCGAGAGCACATCCTACACTGGCAGTAAGGACTCATAGTATCAAGGCATCTGGTGGTTAGCTAGATGACGTATACGGGTTATACCCCAGGTCGTGCTCTATATCTTTATTTGCCTCGTGAGTTAATTTTGGGAAAGAAACAGCATGCCATATCAACATAATCTTTCAAAACCTTTTATTGCCCCGATCTTCATTGAGGAAGATGGGTATTGGCAGAATTGTATGAAGCCCTATCTTGAGCGTGAAGGGTGGTATATCGCAGAGGTTGACTGTGCTGGAGCCACTGGATCATTGGAATTTGGGCGTCGTTTTTTAACAGCTCTGGAGTTTGATTGGGATTCTTTTCCGTATGAGTTTGATGTCCATTGGGCTTTTGAATATGCTACTGAGGTTGATTGGCTTGATCTGCGTCAGGGACTGTTTGTGTACTATAAAAACTTTGAGGACGTACTGTCGATGGCGGATCGTTTAGGGAACGATAGTTACGCTATTTATGCCGTGCATATGGTTGATTATATGCGTCTGGTCTATCCTATGCGTCCTAGCCCACGTCCTCGGTCTGGGGATGATTATGAGGTGACTTTAGGGTACGGGTTCGGGGTGAGCCGGGCTTCTTTGCCGCGTGTGGAGCAGTTCTTTACAGGAAATAACGAGATCCTCATTGCTGGCCCGGAGGTGGTGGAGTATCCGTGGACTTGGCATGAGGAGCGGAAGAAAAAATATTTTCCTCAGGGGTTCCCGGCTCCTCGGTGTGATGAGCGGGGGGAGTGGATTTTTGATCCTGAAAGGTATCCGGAGAGTCCTGCGTTTACGGGTGATGCAGGATATCCCGTAGAAGAATAACCGCCTTTAGGCTCAGCCTGTATCCGCTTAATTCAACTGGTACTGGGTTCGAGAATCAGACTATAGATCAGGCGTGGATGCAGACCCATGGGTCGGATATGGTCAAAGCTGTTAAAAATGCACCTGATTGGGCGCTTGGTAGTTTCTTGCTGACCTTGATTGCGGGTAAGAAACCTAGCCTACAACAGTACCGGTTCAGGCCTTATACTGAGTCGCGGTTATTATCAGCTGCGTTGTTTTCGGTCATGGATTCGGTAGATAAAGCTGGTATGACCGAGATCGTGCGCTCAAGTATAACCTATTTAGCGGATTAGTAGTCAGAATAATGAAGTCAACTAGCTAGCCGAATAGAGTTTCAGCGTACCCTAGACGGTCCGAGGCTTATAGGAATGGGATAAACGTGATAGTACTTGAGGTTAAAATTTTGGAATATTGCTTAAGGGTTTATTCATCAGGGACTTAGGTAGGTTCTTTATGAATCCCCCTGTGTAGGATTTCTTAAGGAAATAACTATATGGTTTATGAAAACGAACATGAAGATGAGTTCATTGTTCCGGCGTTCACTCAGGAGAGTGGGTACTGGGAGAAAATCATGAAGCCTCGTTTACAGCAGCAGGGGTGGTATATCGCTGAAGTAGACTGCGCGAATGTAGAGGATATTGAGGATTGCGGCACAAGGCTTCTGGGTGAACTCAACTTTAAAGTTCCTGAGCATGGATACATTAACGCTATGGGGGTCAAAGATAATATCACTGACATCTACGGCATTAATATGCGCAAAGGCCTTTTTGTGTTTTATAAGAATTTTGAAGATATCTTCTCTACCCACCCTGATTTGCATCAGGGGTATGGGGCTGAGTTCATGCTTCAGCTAATCGAACGTATAGTTCATCATTATTCCAGGCTACGTGGAAATATCTATGAAGAGTTTCCTGTAGTGGCGGGGTATGGTGTTGGTCTACCCACCTCATATATTCCACAGCTTGAGGAGCTGATGGGTGCGGAAAATGTGATGATTGCCGGTGAGGGTGTGCGATACCCCTGGTCTGATTTCGAGGAAGAACAGCGAAGGAATTTCCCGAACGGAGCCCCGGACCCTCTATACGATAAAGAAGGGGTAATCTACGGATTCACCAATGACTATGATGACGCGACAGGAGTTTTTGTGGATGATCCTCGGTATTATCCTGAGTCACCGTTTTATGACCCTGCTCTTGCCTCCAAGGTGCACCTGGTGCATAGTGAATTTGACGAGCCAGACCCTTCTGTATAAGCATTATGGGCTATAAAATAAATGCGACTACAAGGATGAGTTTGTTGTTCCTGTGCTCACTCAGGAGAGCGAGTACTGGGAGCAGGCCACGAAGTAGTTTTTTACCGGCCCTGATGCTAAACACCATTGGTCTCGTTAGGTAGATCGGAAGAAAACATTTCCCTAATGTTTTCCAGATTCACTCTATGATGACGGGTAGGGGACTGACGATCCTGATGAGTAACCCAAGAGCACCTCATACGCTGGTGATGGGATGAGCGAATCAGGTGACTACCTCCGGTGCTTCGCTGAAAAACTATCCCACCCAGATGCGCCCGTTTTTTACCTCTACCTTGTATGATTCCAGTGGTTTTTCGGCGGGGCCGCCTTGGGCTGCTCCGTCGGAGAGGGAAAACTGTGAATTGTGGCAGGGGCACACGATTTTCGCCCCGCCCTGCACGTTCACCTGGCAGCCTTGGTGTGTGCACGTTGAGCTGAACGCTTTAAACGTGCCTTCCTGCGGCTGGGACACAATAGCTGTGACTTTACCGGCGGTTAGTTTCGCGGCCTTACCGGCGGGCACATCGGCGGCGGACCCCATATCTGTGGGCTCGTTCGGGCCTTGGCCGCCCGCACTGCTATTGTTGTTTCCTGAGCCCCGGGAGGAGCCTCCTTCACTGCATGCGCTTAGTGCCACCGCACCGGTGCCTCCGGCTACCCCCGCAATAAGCGCATTCCGGCGGGAGATGGTGCCTTCGTTCGGGGCGGTTCCGGTGGCCTGCTGGGTGGTGGTGCGCGAGCAGCCGCACGATTCTGTGGTTTCGCTCATGGTCACGTTATTTCCTTCGGGTGTGTATGCGCGGGCGCGGGTCAATGGGGTAATCGCCCTTAGCACCACCATATCCCCAAAACGGGCGCGTCCCATAATTTGGGTTCCACAGCGGTTACTTCTCCAGGTGTGCCACGAAAATCTGGTGCATTTGGGGTGCTAAGAGCTGCACCTGCCATCGGCGTGCACCGCACTCGTAGAGTGCAGCAGCCAGTGCATCCTGAGAGTACGGTTCAGGGGGTTCCCAGCATAGGCGCCGCGCGTACTCGGTGTTAATAATATTCTGTGCCGGGATGTCCAGCCGCTCCGACAGTGCGTTAATGACCTCACGCACCTCAGTGAATATTGCTAAAGATTCGGGGCGTTTCGTCTCCCACGCTTTTAACGGGGGAGGGGCGCTTGAGGGGGTGGAGTAGGGCACCGGGTCATGATCGCGGGCAGCATCGGTGATGGCACGCACCCACCGCGTGGCTTCCCGTTTCAGCAGGCGCGTCTGAAACCCTGGGATTTCCAGGATACCCGGCACCGTGTGCGGCATGGTTTTTGCTGCCGCCACCAGCGCCGCATCACTCAGCAGCCGTTTGGAATCAATGTCTTTCTTCTGCGCCAGCTTATCCCGCTCGAACCACAGGTTCCGCAGCGCCGTGAGCTGCCGCACCGAACGCAGCTCGTTGCGGCCCTTCGTTTTGCGCCACCTCTCGGCACGGTACTGCTGCTCATCGAAGGCGGGCATGAGGCACAGGTGCGCGAACTCTTCCCGAGCGATACCGAGCTTACCCTGCGAATCTAAGAGTTCCTCCACGGCGTCCCGCAGGTCAATGAGCACATCCACATCCAGGCTGGCGTAGTTCAGCCAGTTTTTCGGTAGAGGCCGGGTAGACCAGTCTTCCTTTGAGTGTTTTTTCGCCAGCCGGTACCCCAGCAGCTCCTCGACTACGGCGCCTAGGTTCACGCGCTCCATACCCGCAAGGCGTGCACCCAGCTCAGTGTCGAACAGGTGGTTAGGGCGCATCCCCAGCATGTCTAGGCTGGGGAAATCCTGGATCGCGGCATGAATCACCCATTCCGCATCGGTGAGCGCATCGTTAATGATGCGTAAATCCTTGAATGCCTCCGGGTCAATGAGGTAGATCTTATTGTCGCGTTTGAGCTGCACCAAAAATGCACGTCTGCCGTAACGGATGCCCTGCGCACGTTCCGTATCAACCGCGACCGGTCCCGATGCGCCTGCCAACTCGTCAGCTGCTCGGTGTAATGCCCTTTCGGTGTCAATAACGGGCGGAATAGGCACGGAAGGAGAGTCAAGGGGAACCACCTCAGGCACCACGAACCCCCGTAGCTCCCCAAGCGTATCGTCTGAGACAGGGGAGTGAGACGGCTCTGTAGAACTGGGGCTCATAAGATGCGGCATCCTTTGCTGGGGTGTGCGGTATGCCCACAAGGGGTGGCGGCCGCACCGAAACGGGCGTTCACTTTATTCTACCCACCGGGTGCTGCCCCTGACGGCAGCGGTGAGTGTGTTGTACTGCATAACCTATGGGGTGGTGCCGGCGGCGGGTTCAAGGCTCAGGCACACCGAGTTAATGCAGTACCGCAGGTCGGTGGGGGTGCCGTACCCTTCACCTTCAAACACGTGGCCCAGATGCGAATCGCAGGCGGCACAACGCACCTCTACCCGGCGCATCCCGAACGTAGTATCTTCCAGATACCGCACACGTTCTTCTGCAAGCGGGGCGAAGAAAGAGGGCCAGCCGCAGTGCGACTCAAACTTCTCAGCAGAGCGGAAAAGCTCGGTGCCGCAGGCTCGGCACGAATAGACACCCTCGGTTTTCGTGTCCCAGTATTCACCGGTGAAGGCTCGTTCGGTGCCGCCTTCACGCAGCACCGCATACTCCTCAGGGGTGAGGATTTCACGCCAGTTTTTCTCAATCTTCCCGGTGCCCGGTAGTGAGTTTCCCACTGCTGCTCCTTCAAATCTTCTCTTATGAGCTGTCGTCGTTATAACGGTTCCGGCTCAGGTTTTGTTCCCGGGCGGTACAGGTTCGTGACCCATTCGGTGACGGGCAGGGCCAGACCGTTCACCTGTGCCTCATAGCTGCTGCGCTGACGCATCCCTAAACGTTGGGCCACTGCCGCTGATGCCCGGTTGCGGGTGTGAATAACGGCATATACTTGCTGATGCCCAGCATCGGTAAGCTCACCCATCACCTGCTGGGCGGCACGGGTGGCGATGCCCTCACCCCAGAAGGCGCACCCAAGCCGCCAGGCCAGCTCAATCTGCCCGGTCGGGCCCCAATCGTTCACCCACCGATGGGCTCCGGTGAAACCAGCCACCTCACCATCAGCCAGCACCGTGTAAAGGCAGAACCCTTCCCGCTCATAGTCGGCACGAGCCCGCACCACCATATCCTCATAGTGGGCGAGTGAATCTGCGGGGCGCCCCAAATACTCCATGATGCGCGTATCCCTGAACAGCGCATACCATTCGGTGGCGTCCTCCGCAGTGGGGACCCGCAGCTCAAGGCACGGCGGCTCAGGCGCGAAGAGGCGCATAGCTGCCGCCGGTAAGTTTGAGCAGGTCGGCGGGGGAGAGCTCAATATCAAGCCCGCGTTTACCGCCAGAGACCATAATGGTCCGATACTGTTCGGCGCTGGCATCCAGGAGCGTGGGGGAAGGAGTTTTCTGCCCTAATGGCGAAATACCGCCCACCACATACCCGGTGCGGCGCTCGGCAATCTTCGGGTCGCACATGGAGGCGCTCTTCCAGCCAAGGGCGTGCGCCACCGCTTTCAGATTCAGCTGCCCGCTCACCGGAACCACTGCCACCGCGAAATCTTTGTCGTGCACAATCAGAAGCGTTTTAAACACCTGCTCGGGGTCAGCACCAAGTTTCTGTGCGGCCTCCAGCCCAAAGGAAGTTTCTCCCTCCGCATGCTCGTACTCGCGGATCTCAAAAGGAGTTTCAGTTTCCTTCAAGAGCGCAACCGCAGCGGTGGATGCGCCTTTCTTGCCGCCTTTATTCTTCTTAGCCATAGGGACTATTCTACGAAAACGAGAGGGCCAACCTCTAAGGCACGTATTACCTCCACCTGCATAGGGCTGGGGTGCCTGCACGCGTTCTCCTACACAACATTTTCCAGCATGGCGGGTTTCTGACTAGGGGAATGAGCCGATTCATCTTCAATCGATATACCAAAGTCGGTGACCCTACTCAGGTCATGCTCTGTCATGGTTGTGACCCCGGCACCACGGCCAGCAGAATTGAGGGTTCCCGACCCCACAATAGTGCCTTGAGCATCGTACAGCCAGAGTTTATAGACCTTCCCTTCAGGCAGTGCAGGCAGATTTGTTGTTGAAACACCCGCCATATTGTGGGATGGGGAGTACATGACCGATACCGGCATACCGTTGACTTTCCCCTGAGCCATTGAAAGGTCAGGCGCCGTACTGATTTGCTCGACGATCGACTGGTCACCGGGGTGCGCAGCTGCCGAAGAAGACGCCCTCGCGGCTTGAAGCTCCTGAGAGGTACGCTCCAATTGCTGATGCTGTGCGAACCCCCACACACCCAGGCTAGCGGCAATAACAATACTCGCCGCAGCTGTCAGGCGAGACGGAGAGAGCAACCCCTGAACCCCGAACCACCGCCGCTTAGCCCGCGCATAGGCGGAATCCTCTGAGCCTGCGGTAGTTTCAGTGTCGTCCGCAGGATCTGAGGCAGAGGGACTTTGGTTTTCGGCAGAATCGCTCGTATGCTCGGTAAGCTCATCATCTGCGCCTATCTCGTGGGCTGGCTGGATTTGCTCGGTATGCGCAACCTGCGCCATCACACGGGCTTTAATCTCAACGGACGGCTCAAGCGGGGTGAGCGAAGTGCCGAAAACCTCGGAGAGAGCCGCAGCATCAGCCTCAGCGTCTTCGCGCTCCTGTTTGGAAGCCCACGATTCAAATGCTGCGCGCTGTGTTGGCGAAAGCGTGTGGAGGGCATAGTCGAGTTTATCGGGAAAATCTTCGGGATAGTCTTTAGCGTTCACGGGTGCCCTCCAATCGTTCACGTAGTTTCTGCATGCCAGCGCGCATACGGGTTTTGACAGTTCCTAGAGGAATACCCGTTTCATCAGAGATCTCACGCTGCGATTTACCACCGAAATATGCCATGGTGAGCAGCTGAGCTTGTTCACGTGGAATACCCGATAGGGCATGATGAACCTCCTCGGTATCCATAAAAGCAGCTAGTGCGTCATCAACGTGATGATACGATTCCCGATACTCCTCAAGACCGCGTGTGAAATCACGTTCTGCGGAGGCCGCAACGGAGCGTACCCGGTCAACCGCACGGCGGTGAGCAATAGTTGCAGCCCACGACAATACAGCACCGCGTTCTGCACGGTATAAAGGCGCTTTTTGCCATATTTCGAGAAAAACTTCTTGGGTGACTTCTTCCGCATGCGTTCGGTTATGAAGAATGCGGTTAATAAGCGCGTACAGACGCGGCACAAGTGCATCGTATAGAGCTTCAAAACAGTGCTCGTTCCCTGCGGCAGCGCACTCCATCAATGCAGCTAAGCGCTGATATTCCTGAGGGATTTGGGCGGTTTTCTGAGCTTCTTTATACGCCGAAGTCACCCGACGATCCAAAAAAGTCATAACCATATCATATCACCCTCAATAGTGACATTTGATTATTCTATCTATAGGAAATAAAGCTTAGGTATGTTTTACACCCCAGAAAATATTCCAGGGTGTAAAGCAGCATACCGGCAAAATACTATTTCGACATGGCCGAGGCCGAAGGAGACATCATGGCGTCTTTGCTCTCCATTTTGCCGTCCTTATCACCGTCCATCTTATGATCATCATGTTTCTTCTCGTCATGATCTCCCTGCATTTTATCGCCGCCCATCTTGCCGTGGTCGCCATCCATCTTGTCCCCAGACATGGCGGACTGGCTCGGCATAGCTGAGGGAGACATCATTGCGTCTGAACTCATCATGGCAGAAGAAGAGGGGGCGGACGACGCAGAAGAACTCGACGATGCGCTCGGCGATGAGTTCTGATTGGAGGCGTTAGAAGAACATGCAGAAACACCAGCAACTAGAGCCACAGAAGCAGCAGCGAAAGACACAGTGCGAAGAATAGCGGACATACATAACTCCAAATCTTATACCGGCACGGGCAGCCCACAGGTGCACCCATGCCATTGCGAAATATTCAGAATCCTGAACCGGACTCACAAAGTATTCGGAACATGCAGCCCGTTCGGATTGCAAAACCTCAAAAATTTTTTAAACGATGCGTGTGCGGCCATTCGTGAACAACCCCAGAGAAATTTCATGGGCTGTAGTATTGCGCAGTAAGAGAGCACATGAAAACGCCGCCAAGTGTGCAGGGGCCGCCATAAAAATAATTCCAACCAAACCGAAACCGCACTCTGTTCCGAATATAACCATGACAACACGCGGGGCAGCATCGCCCCGTATGAGCAATCCAAGAGGAAAATAACTATGCTGTTATCACTCATCATCCTTGGCATACTCGGTGGTCTTATTACCGGAATCTCACCCTGCATCCTGCCTATCCTGCCCGTTATTCTTGTCACCGGCGGTGCCGATTCGGCGCGCACCGCATCCGTTGACAACGGGCAAACAGACACGGTAAAAGACTCCGCGAACAATGTGCAAGCCCTGTTCTCACGCAGAAGCGCGGCCCTGACAAACACAACTTCAGCACCCACACAGCGCACCGCATCACGCTGGCGCCCCTACCAAGTTGTGGGCGGGCTTGTTCTGAGTTTCAGCCTCTTTACCCTGCTCGGTTCGGTTATTCTTGCTGCCTTGCACCTGCCGCAGGACACGCTGAGGATTCTAGGAATAACCTTCCTCATTATTGTTGGGTTGAGTATGTTTATACCCCCGCTGGAGCGCCTGCTCGAAAAACCCTTCGCGAAATTCTCACAACTCGGAGCGAAACGCAGCACCACACGCGGCGGTTTCCTCATGGGGCTTGCTCTCGGCCTCGTCTATGTGCCCTGCGCGGGCCCGGTTCTTGCAGCTATTACCCTTGCCGGCGCAACCGGAAATATTGGCGTCGAAACCGTAGCACTCACCCTATCTTTTGCTCTTGGAACAGCCATCCCGCTGCTGATCTTTGCTCTTGCGGGGCGGAGTATCGCCGAACGGGTTAAGACGTTCCGCACCCACCAGCGCGGAGTACGCACCGCCTCGGGCATACTCTTAATCGCCCTGTCGATCGGGCTGATATTTAACGTTCCCGCTCAGCTGCAGCGCGCAATCCCGAACTATACGGAAGGGATTGAGCAGGCCATTAGTCAAGGTACGCAGAACAATATTATTTCCTCCTCGGCCGGTGGGGCGATCAGCACATGCCGACCCGACGAAGAAAAATTGCAGGACTGTGGCTCTGCCCCGGAAATAGCGGGCGGCACGGGTAACTTTAACACCAAGAATCAGCCAACTCTCACCAATCTGCGTGGAAAAGTCACACTCGTTGATTTCTGGGCCTACTCGTGCATTAACTGCCAGAGGACCGCACCGCATCTGAATGAACTCTACGCCAAATACCGTGATTATGGCCTGGAAATAGTGGGAGTACACACACCGGAATATGCGTTCGAGCACGAAGCTAAGAATGTCCAGGCGGGCATTGAGAACCTAGGTATTAAATACCCGGTAGTTCAAGACAACGACTATGCCATTTGGCGTGCTTACAGCAACCGCTACTGGCCCGCGCACTACCTCATCGATAGCGAAGGCAAACTTCGTGCTGTTCACTATGGTGAAGGCGGGCACAAGGTGACTGAAGCGCAGGTGCGCGAACTTCTCAAAGCCGCAAACCCACAAGTGCAGCTTCCAGACCCCATTCACAAGGACGATGCGCAAGAACAAACACAGAACACGCACGATGCCCGAACCCCAGAAACATACCTGGGGGCTAAACGTGCAATGTACTTCGCAGGACATGGAAACTACTCCAGCGGAACCCAAACCTTCAAACCGGCAGACCGTCTAGACATTGATCACTTCGACCTCAATGGTACGTGGGCCATGACCCCCGAACGTATTGAGCCTCAAGGAAGCGACGGCACTTTGCGGATTAACTATCGTGCCCACGGAGTACAGGTTGTTGCCGGTGGCAGCGGCACCATTGAAGTGCGGCGCAACGGCACAACGGAAAAGATCCACGTTGACGGCGCTCCTAATGCTCACCACATTGTGCGTGGCGATGAGCAAAGCAGCGGAATTATTGAACTCAAAGTCTCGCCGGGAGTGCAGCTGTACTCGCTCACCTTCTCATAAATCTACACCCCGAAACCTTAGGCAGGCTCACCCCTAAAACTAAACCCGGGACTGTGTTTTCAAGGTTTTAGATCGCACATGACTAAAACCACGTACAACGCATAGTCCCGGGTTTTACCGCGGTTTTCCCGCCGCTGCACCCAGAGGGGAAAGAGCTCTGAGCACCAGGCGGCAGTAGGCCCCGCGCATCCGTACTAAACTTAAGACAAGTAACATAGATGTCACTCAGAAAGTTATATCGTGCCCGTCACCTACGAACACCTTACCGACCGTACCCCCCACGTCTCTGCCGACGAGCTACTCGCGGGTTTCCGCCCCTCCGAACGGTTCGGTGAAGTGTCATTCGACAGCTACATTCCTGACCCCAACCAGCCCTCCCAAGCCGAAGCAGTACAAAAACTCAAAACCTTCGGCGACAAAATCAATAAAGGGGGAGGAACCGGCGGGTTCTTCGGCAAACTCTTCGGAGGTAAGAAAAAAGACACCACCAAAGCCGGACTCTATCTCGACGGCGGGTTCGGTGTTGGTAAAACCCACCTTCTAGCTTCCCTGTGGCACTACGTTGACGGTCCCAAAGCCTTCGGCACCTTCGTCGAATACACCAACCTGGTTGGTGCCCTCACCTTCCGCAAAACCGTGGAGGCACTCAGCAGCTACAAGCTGGTGTGCATTGACGAATTTGAGCTTGACGACCCCGGTGACACCGTGCTCATGTCCCGCCTGATGCGCGAACTCGCCGATGCGGGCGTTAAACTCGTCGCAACCTCCAACACCCTCCCCGGTGCCCTCGGTGAAGGGCGCTTCGCCGCCGAAGACTTCAAACGCGAAATCCAGGTGCTCTCACAGCAGTTTGAGGTACACCGTGTGGACGGTGAAGACTTCCGCCACCGTGGTCTCCCCGCCGCTCCCGAGCCCGTCACCGACGCGGAACTTGACGCGAAAACGGAGGAAGTCTTCGGCAGCAAACCCGTCGCCGTTGATAACTTCACCGACCTCGTAGCGCACCTGGCGAAAGTGCACCCCTCCCGTTACCGCCAACTCATTGATGGTTTAGAAGGCATAGCCTGGCGCAACGTGCAGCCCATTACTGAACAAGCGGTGGCCTTACGTTTCGTGGTGCTCGCCGACCGCCTCTACGACAAAGACCTGCCGATCGTCTCATCCGGGGTGCCCTTCGACCAGGTGTTCACCCCCGAAATGCTCGCTGGCGGGTACCAGAAGAAATACTTCCGCGCGGTCTCCCGTCTAACGGCGCTCGCCCGTGAAGGTCTGCTTGGCGAAACCGAACAATAAGCCCGTGCCCGCCCTCCCTGATACGCCCCTCAGCGTCCGCCCGCAATAGGGCGGGTACCTGAGGGGTATTTTCGGGTGTTTCCAGCACATAAACCGGTGAAGTGTGAGCGGGTACACTCCCAAAATTCTTGATGTATTCGGTGTTACATCCGCCCGAAAAACTAGTTCTAGCCCGCAAAATCAAGGAACGCGTGGATAACAGCCAATGATTTGGCAAGAACCCAAAAACCGCGTATAGTTTTTATCTGTCAGAACGACCGGGGGTCAAACCTCGTGCGAAAACCTCAAAAGGTAGCTGATACGCGGTTGTAGCTCAGTTGGTAGAGCACCACCTTGCCAAGGTGGATGTCGCGAGTTCAAGTCTCGTCAACCGCTCGTAGGACTCCTAGAGTTCGGAACCCCATCTCTCACAGAGAGATATACGGTGAGGTGGTCGAGTGGTTAGGCAGCGGCCTGCAAAGCCGTGTACGCGGGTTCGAATCCCGTCCTCACCTCGCACAACATCATAATGTTGAGCGCGATTGGCGCAGCGGTAGCGCGCTTCCCTGACACGGAAGAGGTCACTGGTTCGATCCCAGTATCGCGCACAAGTATGGAATCCTCGGATGTTAAGTCCGGGGATTTTTTGTGTACCCGGGGGCGAACCAGTGACCTCCTCGGGCTGACGCCCTCGGCGAGGGAAAGATTTATTGGTGCCTCGCGCGCTCGGAAAATTCTTCCCCTCGCTGGTTCGAACCCAGTATCGAGCACAAGTATGGAATCCTCGGATGGTAAGTCCGGGGATTTTTTGTGTATCCGGGGGCGAACCAGTGACCTCCTCGGGCTGACGCCCTCGCTGCGAGAAAGAAAGGGCGCACATAGTGCGTACACAAAGCCCGCTCACTACACCCTCAATAACCTGTGGCGATGTAGACAGAAGCTCATATCATACGTCACTATTATTGCCTGCCAATCACGGCAGCAACGTACCGCCATAGGGGTACGAGGCCAGAGCATAGTGACAGTATGTCATTAAAGTTTTTTAAAATGCTACAGAATTATAAAAATAGATATCTGTCGAGGAGCCCCGCCCAGCAGGTTGCTAGAACCCATGAAAATCTTAGGAGTCCGGGAACACTGAATGAGAATAAAAACAGGGGAGTGAAAAAATATAACAATATGCAGACAGAATGTCTGTAAAATATCGTTCTGAGCCACCCTGGTCTGTTGCTTTTTGCCCCTGAAAAGGTAATTATTGACTCTGTATCATCTTAGGGTTATCTATCCTAAGTCAGAACCGGCGGGCTTTCACCCCGTCGCACATACAAAGGAATATACATGGCTCCTCTCTTTAACCTAACGCAGGGAAAGACTCTCAAGGGAATCACCATTGGCGCACTGTCGCTCTCTATGATCGGCGCATCCTTTACGATGCCCGCCTCATTCGCAGCCGAGAACTCGGCGCAGAAAGTCGATACTGAAAAGACTCTGGCAAAGCAGATTCAGGGTATCGCAGGTCAGTACCAGATCGCTCACTCCAAGAACAACAACAAAGTCTTCGTAGCAGGCTCAGACCGTACCATGGGTGCCTCAACCCTGGCCCGTCTTGACGCAACCAGCATGAAAGTTGAGGCAGTAGCAGGGCTGCCTGTTACCCGTAGCGGCACCGGTTACGAGGCAGGTTACAGCTCTCTTGCAGCATTCGGTATCACCGTAGATGACGTAAACAATACCGTGTGGGTAACCAATACCCGCAACGACTCCGTCTCAGTGTACGACCAGAACACCCTCAAACTGCTGTGGACCAACTACACCCCCGGTTATGAGGGCACCGAAGCTGAAATTGAGCACCCCCGCGATGTGAAGATTGACCACGCGACCGGTAAGGCATATGTGACCGGCCGCTACTACATCTCATCCATCGACCTGAAAACCCACGAGGTCAAAAAGCTGCGGATCGACCCCGATGCTTCCGGTCGTGTCTCGCCGATGAACATGAACATTGATGGCGACAAGATGTACGTGCCGGTTCGCTCCTCTGACACTGTGAAGATCATTGACCTCAAGAGCTTCAGTGTCGAGAAAGAATACAAGGTGCACGCCGATGTTGCCGGCAAAGAAGTGCGCCCCTCCGACTCTGTAGTAGACCACAGCACTAACGAACTGTACGTCTCGTCCCAGGGGCTGGATGGCGCCAACTCCGGTGTGACCGTGTACGACCTGAACACCGGCGAATACAAGAAGAGCATCCCCTTCGGTGAACAGGCCCTGGCCATGGTCAACGACGACGAGCGCGACCTCGTATACGTTACCGACTTTAAGACCGGCAAGGTTGGTGTGATCGACACCCGCTCCTCCCAGATTATTGGTGAGGTTCAGGCCGGCGCCAAGGGTGCTAACGACATCACCATCGGTGCCGAGGGCGAAGTTTACGTCGCTAACAAGGACGGCTACGTAGCTGAGGCAACCGTACCCTACGCCGTAGACCGTGCAACCGGCGACTACACTAACTCCACCCAGTCCGTTGACTCCATCACCAAGGTGAAGGTCAGCACCACCGAAGGCGAAGCACCCAAGCCCGACCCCAAACCTACCCCTGCTCCTGAGACTCAGACTGTGACGGCTGATGATGGTGCGTCGCTTTCTGGTGTGAAGGTTGCTCGGGTGGGGCAGGAGATTGTGGTGTCTGGTTCTGGGTGGAAGGATAAGAATGGGGGTGGGTCTGTTGCTGCTGTGAAGCTTGATGGGGGTGCTGTGGTGCCTCGTGGTCAGGTTTCGTATGGTGGTAAGGAGTATGGTTCGCGTGGTGTTGTTGCTGTTGTTGAGGCGGATGATGCGGGTAATTTTGTGGCTCGGATTCCGTTTCCTTCGGCTGATAATTCGAATGTGAAGGGTTCGGATTGGGGTGTTGGTTCGAAGCATACTGTGACGTTTTTGTCGGGGTCTTTGAAGGTTGATGGTGGGGGTAAGAAGGTTGATGTGGTGCGTTCTGCTGAGTTGGAGGTGACAGTAGGCGAAGCGGCTGCCGCCCCCGCAGCAGATGCCCCGAAGGCCGATAACGCAGCAGACGCCAAGGCTGAGGTCGCAAAGATCACCCCCCGCCAGGCAAAGTTCGAAGGCTACCCGCCGGTCACCCCCACCGACCCGGACAAGTCTCTGGCTAAGGTAAACTTCAAAGACATCGACTCCAACCCATTCAAGGCAGAGATTAACTTCATTGCCGAGAAGGGGATCACCACCGGCTGGTCCGACGGCACCTACCGTCCCGGCGATAAGATTGAGCGCGGTGCAATGGCTGCTTACCTCTACCGTCTGGCAGGCTCGCCCCGCTACGCAGCACCGGCAGAGTCTCCCTTCAAGGACGTAAAGACCACCGATCCCTTCTACAAGGAGATCGCCTGGTTGCAGTCCACCGGCATTACCACCGGCTGGAGCGACGGTACTTTCCGCCCCAACGAGACCGTGAACCGTGACGCCATGGCTGCCTTCTTCTACCGCGCTGCTGGATCGCCCGAGTACACGAACGCTAACCCGGCCAAGTTCAGCGACGTGCAGGATAACCCCTTTGCTAAGGAAATTGCGTGGCTTGAGGAACAGGGCATCACCACCGGCTGGCCCGACGGCACCTTCCGTCCCGGACAGGCTATCGACCGTGATGCTATGGCCGCATTCATTGCACGCTACATGAAGAAGTTCGATCACGTGCAGACTGTGCCCGCACATTAAGAGGCGTAAACAGGTGAAACGGTAACTTCACACCGTTCTACCCTCTCACGGGCGGGGTGGACGCAAACCCGGAATTAATGGGAGCGCCCACCCCGCCGTTGCGCGGAATCGGCATGCAGAAGGGGAGAGCTTGGCCTTGAAACGGCAGGGGTAAGGCACCGTGAGCGGCTGTGATGCACGTCTACTAATGCGAAGTTGCACGCCCGAAAATAACTCGGTATAGTTATTATCCGTTGCAGTGATACAGCATTACAAACAAGCAACAATAACTCAATAGAGTAATGGGGTATGGTGTAATTGGCAACACTACGGTTTCTGGTACCGTCATTCTAGGTTCGAGTCCTGGTACCCCAGCAAACACCCACTATTTTGGGTGTTTCGGCCCCATCGTATAGCGGCCTAGTACTCCGCCCTCTCACGGCGGCAACACCGGTTCAAATCCGGTTGGGGTCACGCTAGAAACAAAGAATCCTCGGTTCCAAAGAACCGGGGATTTTCTATTGCCGCGGCATATCCGCAAGCCACCACAATGCTGATGCAAACCCTGCATTCCCCTCCAGCAGCCCCGCTAAAAGATAAATGCTCAACCCCCACCTGCCGGGAAAGGAAACTAACCCCAAAACCCGCCCAACAAATTTGACGAAGGCCCTCGGCGGCGGTAGAGTATTTACCTGTGAGCGCGATTGGCGCAGTGGTAGCGCGCTTCGTTCACACCGAAGAGGTCACTGGTTCGAACCCAGTATCGCGCACAAATGATTAGGAATCCTCGGATGGTAAGTCCGGGGATTTTTTGTGTACCCAGGGACGAACCAGTGACCTCCTCGGGCTGACGCCCTCGGCGAGGGAAAGATTTATTGGTGCCTCGCGCGCTCGGAAAATTCTTCCCCTCGCTGGTTCGAACCCAGTATCGCGCACAAATGATTAGGAATCCTCGGATGTTAGATCCGGGGATTTTTTGTATTGTTACCGGATAACCTGAAGCCGCTGTTTTCTGGCTAAATCTCTGGACATAACCAGCAATATGACCGCAAAAGGACGCATAACCCAGCCCCCGAGAACTCGCACGGCACCCCACCTGCTAGGGTGCCTGAGCCCAATCTAGTAGACTTGAAACCGAAGAAAATCTTTCGGCCCGCACCGGCGGGGGATAGTAGGTACCATCAGTGACAGCGCCACAACTGGCAACTGCGACCGACCACGGCCGCATGTACTCCCGCATCCGCGGAGGTGAACTGCTCGTCCCCTCCATTACCACCGTTATTGGGCAGCACGCCACAGACCTCAGCGGCTGGCACAGTTACATGGCCGCCAAAGCCGCCCTTGAAGATCACCGTACCTACCGGGCCTCAGGCTCCCAAGGCCTCAAATTCGCCATTATTAAAGACGCCTCAGCAGCCTCTGAATGCTACCGGGATGCCGCAGCAGAACGTGGCGACAGGGTACACAACTACGCCGAAAACATTGCCTTACGCGCCATGGGCAAACCCCACGACGTTGAAACCTGCCGCGAACACCTCATCCGCAACGGAGAACAAGCCTACGCAGACCGGTTCGACGAATGGTGGGACGCCTTCCGCCCCAAGCCCCTCGCCGCAGAAGTAACCATCTGGAACGATACCGTGGGGTACGCGGGGACCCTCGACCTCGTCGCCGAAATCGCCGGACGCACCTGCATTATCGACTACAAAACCAAAGGCACCGACCGCAAAGGCAGGGTAAAACCCCTAGACGCAAAAGTCGTGATGCAGCTTGTTGCCGGGCTCAAAGCCGAAGAAGCCCTCATAGACCCAGACACCGGAGAATGGGAACCCTGGCAGTACGGAGACGCCCCCATCCTCATGGGCGTGGCCCTTGGCGAAACCCAGGTGGTGCCGCACCAGGCAAACCCGCGCATCCTCGAAAAAAACTGGCGGAAATTCTGTGCGCTTCGCCGAGTATGGGAATACAACCGCGACGTCAACGAATTCGACGACGCCGCCCTCATGCCCGTTATTCCTCCGCCCGCACCCAAAGCACAACCGCATCACAACGCCGCATAATATAAACCCGCCGGTTCTAACACCCACAGACAGCGACACATCGTGCGCGGGCACACCGCCTAAAGGAGGCACCCATGACAATCCTGAGTATCCGCACCGTAGGCGACCCTGTGCTACGGAGCGAATGCCAGCCCATCACAGTATTCGACAAAGAATTAGCAGCACTCATCGACAATATGCTAGAGACCATGTACGACGTCGAAGGAGTGGGCTTAGCCGGGCCGCAGATTGGCATAGACAAGCAAATCTTCACCTACGGCGGCATTGATGACCGTGAAGGGTACATTATTAACCCGGTGCTAGAAACCGGTGAGGAAACCCAAGAAGGCGGTGAAGGGTGCCTCTCCGTACCAGGCATTAAATCCGAGACACCCCGCAAAAATTGGGCGCGCGTACGCGGAGTAGACCGGCACGGTAACCCCCTAGAACTTGAGGGGGAAGGACTGTTCGCGCGCATGCTTCAGCATGAAACAGACCACCTCCACGGCACCCTATTCATCGACAAACTCACCGGAGATGACCGTAAACGGGTGATGCGCACTATCCGCGCCGGGAAATACGCCGCTGTCGCCGGTAAAACTACGGCCGAACGCGCCACCAGGGTGAGCGGTGCATTCGGCAGTTTCGGTGCCGCCGGAAGCCTCGGGAAGTAGGAGAGCCATGAAAATCTTGTACGCCGGCACCCCAGAAATAGCAGTGGCCCCCCTCAACGCTCTAGTTGCCTCCCAAGAAGTAGAGGTGGTGGGGGTACTCACCCGAGAAGACGCACCCGTGGGGCGTAAACGGATCCTGAGCGCATCTGCCGTAGCCCAACGAGCCGAACAGCTGGGAATTCCAGTAATTAAAGCCTCCCAGTGGTCTGCGCAGACCGCCCACGCTATTGCGTCCCTCGGGGCGGACGCCGCCGCCGTTGTCGCCTACGGGGCGTTACTGCCTCAAGAAGCACTTAAGCTACTGCCCCACGGGTGGGTGAACCTGCATTTCTCGGCGCTGCCCGCATACCGCGGCGCAGCCCCCGTGCAGCGTGCCCTGATGGCGGGGGAAACCACTATCTATTCGAACACTTTCCTCATTGAAGAGGGGCTGGACACCGGGCCAGTTTTTGAATGTGACTCGACCCCGGTCGGCGATGAAGACACGGCAGGGAGCATCCTGAACCGTCTGGCAGAAACCGGAGGGGAGCTGCTGCTGCGCACATTCGCACGCATTGCTGAGGGACAGACCGGAACCCCCCAAACCGGTCAGGCAAGCTACGCCCATAAGATGAGTATCGCTGACGGGCGCCTAGACTTTAACGGACCTGCCGAACGGGTGCTTGCGACGTTCCGGGGCGTCACCCCAGAACCCGGTGCCTGGTGCGAACTTGCGGGCAACCGCTTCAAAATCGCTGCCTTGCAGCGCGGCTCGCACGAAACTGAGCTTGCCCCCGGGCAGGTACAGTTACGGGGCAAAAAGGTGTATGTTGGCACCGGGGCGGGGGAGTTGCAGCTGGTGCGTGTGCAGCCCGCCGGGAAAAAGGTTATGGATGCGCCCGCCTGGGCGCGCGGGGTAGGCAGCGACCTCGCCGAAGGGAAAGTGGTTTTGGCATGAGCGAACAGCATAATAACGACGGCCAGCATCCGCCCCGCCGCCCCGCTGCAAAAGGAACGGCTCGCGGCGGGCGATTTGATGGCCGCACCAGTGAACAGCGCCGCACCTCCCGCACCAAACCCACCGGTGGTGGGCAGAAACGTGGCGGAGGCGGCGCCACTGAACGCAACCGGAAAGGGCATGAGCGTAACCGCCGCAGCCTGTCACAGCGCAGCTTCTCTGCCAGCGCCCCATCACAGCGTAGCCGTACCGCAGACCCCGCCCGGCTGGTAGCTTTCGAGGTGTTACGTGCCGTTGCCGAATCTGACGCTTACGCGAACCTGGTACTTCCCAAAACTATTCGCGCGCACCGGCTTGACCACCGCGACGCCGGGCTCGCTACTGAACTTACCTACGGTACCTTACGCAACCAGGGCACCTATGACGCTGTTTTAGCGCGCTGCGCCGACCGGCCCCTCCATAAGATCGGCACCACCACCCTCATTATTCTGCGGATGGGCGCACACCAACTGCTTAAGATGCGGGTGCCCGCCCACGCGGCCCTGAATCAGAGTGTTTCGCTGGCGCGTGAGCGAATCGGCTCGGGCCCATCCGGGTTCATTAACGCCGTGCTTCGCCGGGTGAGTGAGCGCACCGCCGATGAGTGGTTTGAGCTCATTGAAGCCGAGTCAAAGGACGAGACTGAACGGATGGGTTTTGCAACCTCGCACCCGGCGTGGATTGTGCGTGCTATGCGTCAGGCGCTTGCCGCGCACGGGCGTGACCCTCAAGAGATCCGTGCACTGCTGGAGGCTAATAACGTCTCACCCGTGGTGAACCTGGTGGCACTGCCGGGGGTGGGAGACTTGCGTGAGGCAGAGGAAAACGGTGCGGTCCCCGGGGAACTCGTTGAGGGCTCAGCCCTGTACTCTGCTGGCGACTTGGCGCGTCTAGAAAGCGTGAGAGAAGGCACCGTGCGGGCTCAAGATGTGGGGTCCCAACTGGTGGCCCGTGCCTTGGCCGCCGTACCTATTGAGGGCAGTGACCGCACCTGGCTTGACATGTGCGCAGGTCCCGGCGGTAAGGCGGCTCTTCTGGGCGCTCTTGGTGCCCAGCGGGGGGCTCACCTGGTGGCGAATGAATCAGCGCCGCACCGCGCGAAGCTGGTTGAGCAGTCCATGCGCCCACTCCCTGAAGAAACGTATACGGTACTCACTGGGGACGGCAGGAGTATCACCGCAACCCTCACCCGTGAAGCCGCTAAATTACCGGATAGCGTGGGGCCGGATGCCCTGTTTGACCGTGTTATGGTGGATGCGCCCTGCTCGGGTTTGGGCGCGTTACGGCGCCGCCCGGAGGCCCGCTGGCGTAAGACCCCGCGCGATATTGCGGATCTTCTGCCGCTGCAGGGGCAGCTGCTGGATGCGGCGATTGAGGTGACCCGCCCCGGCGGTGTAATTGCGTATGTGACGTGTTCACCGCACGCCGCCGAAACCCAGAATATTGTGGCTGAAGCTCTGGAAAGCGGGAAAGTTCACTTGCTGGATGCGCGCACCGCCCTGCAGGCGGTGGCCCTGCGAGAATCAGGCAGTGACGAATCGGGGGATGACGGCTCGCCTAGGAGCGTGCTGGCGGGGGAGAAAGACCCCGGAACCCAGCCTGAGGTACACGTGAAGCGGGGTGCGCCAGCCGTGACTGATGCTGCATCAAGCACGGCACAACTGTGGCCGCATGTGCACGGCACCGACGCCATGTTTTTGGCGTTGTTCCGTAAAAAATAACAAAGGGACGGGCACCACACGAGGAGGTTCACACAGTGGGGATTCATATTCACCCCTCAATCTTGTCGGCCGATTTCGCAAATTTGCAGGCTGAGCTGGAGAATATTTCAACCGCGGACGCGGCGCATATTGATGTGATGGATAACCATTTTGTTCCCAACCTTACATGGGGGCTTCCTGTGGTGAAGCGTCTGCGTGAGGTTTCCCCGGTGCCGTTCGATGTGCATTTGATGATTGAGGACCCTGACCGGTGGGCCCCACAGTATGCGCAGGTGGGGTGCGAATCGGTGACTTTTCACGCCGAAGCCGCAACGGCCCCCATTAAACTGGCCCGCACGTTGCGGGAGCTGGGCGCTGCAGCAGGTATGGCGTTGCGCCCTGCTACCCCCGTGGAGCCTTACCTGGATATGCTCTCTGAGCTGGATATGCTGCTGGTGATGACGGTAGAACCCGGGTTTGGCGGGCAGGCGTTTCTGGACGTGACGCTGCCGAAGATCCGCCGTGCCGCCGAGGCCGTTGCCGGTTCTGAGACTCCGGTGGTTGTGCAGGTTGACGGGGGAGTGACGCAGGAGAGCATTGTGCGGGCGGCAGAGGCAGGGGCTACATGTTTTGTGGCGGGCAGCTCGGTGTACGGGGCGCAGGACCCGCAGCAGGCGATCACGTCGCTTCGTGAGAGGGCAACCCGCGCATACGCTAAAACATGGGGTGCCTGTGGGTGCGGGTAGTAACCATTGTGGGCATTGTGATGCTTAATAAATGTTTTACCTAAAAATATTTGCGGACTATATGAACATCACACATATTTTTTAGGGACATAGTGTCATCATAACCGTAAAAAATATGTGAAGATGGCTGTACTTCCCTGTAAAAACAGGGAAGTACAGCCATCTTTCTTGCGGTGAGTCATAATTTTCGTTTCCTTGAAGTAAAGCTAAGATAGCGGTAAGGTTAGGTGGAGTTTAGTAGTAATTAGGGAGAGCTATGTCTTTCGAGAAAAACGAAGTTTCTAGCGAGTCGATCATTAATCGCCGAAACTTCATGGGCTTGGCACTGGCATCTGGTGCGGCCTTCACACTCGCTGCATGCAGCGGTGAATCCACCTCCTCAAGCACCTCCGGTGGAAGTGGGGAAACCCGCAAGATAGAGGATATTGACGAGGAAGAGGTCAATGTCCCTGTAAAACCTCAGCGTGTGGTTACTCTCTCTGAACCTACTTTGGATGCGGCCCTGGCCCTGGGAATCAACCCCGTAGGTACTGTGTCGGGGCGTGGGCAGTCAACTGTGCCGAACTACCTCAAAGAGAAAGCGAAAGATGTTCCGCTGATTGGTACCGTGGCACAGGTGAATTACGAGAAAATTGATGCGCTGGAACCGGATCTGATCCTTGTCGATTCCACCGGTGTGGATAAGCGTTCTGATGCCTACAGCACTCTGACAAAAATCGCCCCGGTGGTGTACTGCGGATACGCTGGCGGTGACTGGCGCATTAACTTCCGCAATGTTGCCAACGCTTTGAACCTCAAAGATCAGGGCGAGGATCTCATTAAAAACTATGAGGCTTTAGCCACAAAAACCAAGGAAGAACTCGCCCCCAAGTACGGGGATAAGACCTTCTCCATCGTGCGCTGGGCTGGTAACGGGCCCGCCCTGATCCTCAAGGAGCTGCCTGCCGGGCAGGTTCTTGAAGATTTGGGCCTAAAACGCCCGCCCGCACAGGACCGTAAGGGGCAGGGACACTCCGACCCGGTGTCTCTGGAGAACCTGGCAAATATTGACGCCGACTACATGTTCTTAGGCACGTTGGGCGGCGCAAGCCAAGAAAACCCCGAAGCTCAGGGCAATGCGGGCCTTGAAGGCGCTGAAGAAGCGCTCAAGAAGGCGAAAGAAACTTCCGGCTTTACCGAGCTGAAAGCATATAAGGAGAATCACGTAAAACTCGTGGACGGCTCCAAGTGGACCTCAACCGGTGGTCCGCTTCTCATGCAGGGAATTATTGAAGACGTCAAGAAGGACCTGCTGGGCTAGACTCCCCCGAGAGAAAAGATCCCGTTGAAGCACCCAACTTCGGGTATTCTTTCGGACACAAACAGCATCGCACACCATAACTATATGAGGCGGTCCCCAGCCGCCACCAACCACTAATCCACATGAAGAAACGGAACAATCGCATGACTCGGCACACTCGTTACGCTGTTACTTACGGCGCAGTTGTTGCTCTCGCCAGCGCTTTGGTGGCGCCCTCCGCAGCTTTTGCTGCACCGGATGCCACCGGTGGGGAAATAACCCCCGCTGCTCAGCAGCGCCCCAAGGCCGCCACCCAGCAGGCCAATAACACCGATACCGACCAGCAGACTGTGACGGCTGATGATGGTGCGTCGCTATCTGGTGTGAAGGTTGCTCGGGTGGGGCAGGAGATTGTGGTGTCTGGTTCTGGGTGGAAGGATAAGAATGGGGGTGGGTCTGTTGCTGCTGTGAAGCTTGATGGGGGTGCTGTGGTGCCTCGTGGTCAGGTTTCGTATGGTGGTAAGGAGTATGGTTCGCGTGGTGTTGTTGCTGTTGTTGAGGCGGATGATGCGGGTAATTTTGTGGCTCGGATTCCGTTTCCTTCGGCTGATAATTCGAATGTGAAGGGTTCGGATTGGGGTGTTGGTTCGAAGCATACTGTGACGTTTTTGTCGGGGTCTTTGAAGGTTGATGGTGGGGGTAAGAAGGTTGATGTGGTGCGTTCTGCTGAGTTGGAGGTGACAGTAGGCGACACCAAAGCAGAGCCCCAGCAGACCCCCGCACCGCAACAGCCTGCTGAGGAGGAACAGCAACAGCCCCAGCAGCCTAAGGCAATGCCACAGACCCCGCGGAGCGAGAACCAGACGCGGCAGCCATCCAAGGACAAAGACCAAGCCCAGGTGCAGCCCCAGCAGCCCACGGATGAGAATGATACGTCCAACTGGGTTAAGCTTGATGCCCCCGCAACCGGGCAGGGTAGCGCGGGCGTAATGTACGTTAAACCCTACACCACCGGTAAGGGCTCGAAGCTACGTATTAAAGGCAGCGGCTGGACGAACACCAAAGGCGATGGTGGCTCCACCGTGGCGCTGAAGCTGAACTACCTGAAGGACGGCAAGCCCGCCCAGTATTCGCGTACCGGTGGTCATGGTGCCATCGATCGGTACCTGCAGGGTAAAGGGCAGAAGGCGGACTCCACCACGTGGGCTCTGCTGATTCCCGATGCCGGCAAAGCAAACCCCGCCCAGGGGCTTTACGCGCTGAACCCTGACGGCACCTTCGATATTGAGATCGACGTTCCCGAGCAGCTGCAAACCGGTAAGACAGGCGACTACCTGAGCATTACCGCACAAAGTGGCCGTAACGCCCCGAACGACACTCAGCGCGCGGCAACCTCCAAGACCATTCCCGTGAACGGTCAGGCTGCCGCAGAATACAAGGAACCCGAGAACACAGATGTGTGCTCCCCTGAAGGCGGGGACTTCAGCCCCAAGCTGAAGATTGAGAACCCGACCGTGGAACCCGGCGGTAAGCTGCATATTACCGGTAGTGGCTGGTGCAACCCAGACGATAAGCGCGTCTCAAAGATCGGCTTGAAGATTGATGACGGCTCCGTCCCACACAATGATGCCACTAAAGTGAACTCGAACCTCACCATCTGGGCGATCGTAGAACCCGATGCGAAGACCGGTAATATCGACACCTATATTGACCTGCCCACCGCCGAAAATACCGGTCTGAGTGGGGAAGCGCTCAAGAATGTCACCAGTGGTGAGCACACCCTGCGCCTGCTCACCGGCAGCCTCCGTAAGGGAGACCGTCACGGCACCTACGGTGGCCCCGAAGGCGATAATGGTGTGAATACCAAGTTCGTGATTGGCGACTACAAGCCCGGCGCCGACCCTGCATCGGTACCCGCCAGCCAGTTGGGTGAAGGCGACCGCCACGGCGTGAGCGTTGAACACAACGGTAAGCAGCTGACCGTGAAGGTTCCCGAAGCTGAACCGGGCACCTGGGTGAAGGTTACCCCCTACCTGGGTGATTCAGCGCAGCTGGCTCGGGCTTCTAAGTGGGTGCAGCTGGATCAGAACCGCACCGTCAGCTACACCATGAGCGGGGAGCTGCCCGCCGCAGACTACCGCATAGTGGTACAGAGCGGTAACCAGGGGGAGAACGGCAAGGTTCTTGGCTGGGCCCCGCTGCACGTTGCCGAAGCAACCGAGAGCACCCCCAGTGGTGGTGGCACATCAGGGCGTGGCAGCGTATCACCCGCTGACCAGTCTTCCTACGATTCGGCTGAGCCTGACGTAACGATTGATGAAGACGGACAGGCATGGGATAGCAGCGGCAATGCGGTATCCGTAACCACCGCCCCGGCACCTTACCAAAACGCAGGGGTTGGGTATGTCTCCAGCAGCATCGGCACCAGCCCCGCCTCCATCGCACCGTTTACTTCGGGCACCCGGAGCGTGGTGGTTGCTAACGCCAAGTCAAAGGCAGTCTCTGCCCGCAAAGCAACCTCAGCGAACGGGAAGTCAAAGTCAACGGGCCCGGTGAAGAACGCCGCCAAGAAGACGGTGCAGGCAAAGGCCGCCAACGACAACAACGGCAACGATACCGCATCACAGGGCGGCAGCCCCCAGGCTAAGGTCGAGCACCGGGTGAACGGCACCGAACTGACCGGTTTCGCCAAGTGGTTTGCCAATAACGCCAATAACCTGTTGATGTCCCTGGCCGGTATTGTGCTGCTTGCCTTGGCGCTGACTTTCAAGAAAAAGAACAGCGACTAGATTTCCTGACCATTCATAGGGTGTCTATAACACACCGTTTCTGGCGCCCCGCCCCGCTGCCACAGGACCACGGGGTGAGGGTGCCCCGCCCCTAAGATTTAGTATTGTTACGAGAGGACTACCGTGCGTTTCTCTACACCTTTTAGTAAGGCCGCTACCGTATGCGCCGCTGCCACCCTCAGCCTGGGGCTGAGCGTAGGTACCGCATATGCACTGCCCCCCAGCGGCGCCAGCGGCAACACCACCGGAACCAGCTCCACCGTGAGCCCCACGGTAAAACCCGGAGGCGTGATCTCGTTTACCCTCAAAGGATTCCCCCAGAACACTATGGTGTCTGTCAAGATTGATGACGGTGATGCCTGCCCCGCCGATGCACCCCAGGGCGCCTGTGTGGTGCACCAGCAGAAGAGTGACGGTAACGGTAACGTATCGGGTTCGTTCGTGCTGCCCCGCGACCTGAAAAACGGCGAGCACACCCTGCGTTTCTTGGCCGCCGGTGCAAAGAAAGACTCAAAGGGTACATATTTGGGCACCGATCCATACAGTAATAAGAGCCCGGTCTTTACTGTCACCGGCGGTAGCGACGGCGGAAACAAGAGCGGTGGAGGCAACTCCGGCGGTTCATCCTCAGACTCTGGTTCCTCCAATAACAACGGCGGTGGATCACGCTCAAACGGCGGATCCCGCAGCGGCGGCAATAAATCTGGTGGCGGTGGTGCCTCCAATAATAATGGCGGCGGCGGATCCTCCAATAACGGTGGTGGGGCTTCCGGTGATGGCGGCTCATCCAATAACAGCGGCGGGGGGACCTCCGGCGGCGGCACCTCTGCTAACGGCGGCGGGACTGCTGACAGCGGAGAAACCGAGTACGTGGATGCCGACGGCAACACAATCACCAAAGAAGAGTACGACCGTCTGAACTCCGAAAATGGCGGCGACTCCGAAACCGAAGGTGACGCCGATACCTCAAACGCTGAGGACGGTACCACCACCAACGGTGAGAAAAAGCAGAAGTCTTCGAACGGTACCACCCAGAAGAAGGCTACCGCAAAGGCGAATGCTTCCGGGGTGAACAAGCAGTCGAACTCCTCCGATAAGGCGCAGGCCAAGAACGAAACCACGAACACGACCATCACCTACGGTTCTGAGTTCCCGTGGATTGGTACGATCGTACTGGCCGCAGCAGCTATTGCGGCAGCCATTATCGTGATCGTACGCCGTAAGGCGTAACCCCTCAAGACACGCACGCGCCGCACGGCACCCCGGTATACCAGCCCTGCGGCGCGTGCGCTCATCTCACAAGACCTGCCGACCAACGCCCGAAACGTACACTGTATACGCCACTCAAAGGGCGGTGTGAGAACCATTTTCGGGTGCTGCAGGTTTACTCATCACAAGCCACACCAATACTATTCCCAAGGAGTCTCGTTGAGCACTACCACTCAGCGAGCCGAAGTCCCAACAACCGCGCTCAGCGGCCACGGTGCTAAAACCGCTCAACGGATCACCTGGCTCATCGTCTTCGCGGCTCTGCTGGGGGCGAGCATTATCGCCTCGCTCCTTTTCGGTTCCAACAACTCTATCTCCCTTCAAGCGGTTCTTGACGCCTTCAACGGCACGGCATCACCCCAGACCAGTATTATCGTTTTTGAGCAGCGTATTCCCCGCACTATTGTGGGGATCACCTGCGGCGCGGCGCTAGCGGTGGCAGGCTCGCTCATGCAGTCTCTCACCCGTAACCCGCTGGCCGAACCCGGCCTCATGGGTGTCAATGCGGGTGCTGCTGTGGCGGTGGTTCTTTCGG
The DNA here is from genome assembly GCF_003989445.1 of Rothia sp. HSID18067. Classification (NCBI taxonomy): domain Bacteria; kingdom Bacillati; phylum Actinomycetota; class Actinomycetes; order Micrococcales; family Micrococcaceae; genus Rothia; species Rothia sp. HSID18067. Next base: position 385,774 of record NZ_RBMF01000001.1, read on the forward strand.
TGTTCATCGGTGGCGTGATGGGCATCTGGCAGTATATGGTAGTCGCTGTTATCGGTGCTGCTATTGCGGCAGCAGCAGTGTATGTTTTAGGGCGTGGTAAAGACGGCTCCATTGTCAAACTCGCCCTCGCCGGTGTGGCAATCTCTGCGGCTTTGGGCTCTTTCACCCAGGGCCTTATTCTCATTAACCAGGACGCCTACAACGAGTTCCGCCTGTGGGTGGCCGGCTCCCTGGAAGGGCGTGGGGTGGCAATCGCTGCAGCAATCGGCCCGGTGATCGCCGCCGGTGTGCTGCTGGCGTTTTTCGTGGCCCCGGCTATTAACGCCCTGAGCATGGGGGAGGACGCTGCCATTTCTCTGGGGGTGAGCGTACAGACCACTCAGAACCTGACCCTGCTGGCGGTGACGGTTCTCGCCGGTGCCGCAACGGCCGCCATCGGGCCCATCTCGTTCGTGGGCTTGGCGGTGCCGTTCGTGGTGCGCGCCCTGCTCGGAAACGACGTGCGCTGGGTGAATATAGGTTCAGCACTTCTGGGGCCGGTGTGGCTTTTAGGCACTGATGTGCTTGCCCGCGTTCTTCAGCATGAACACGAAACCCAGGTGGGGATTGTGGCTACCCTCGCGGGCGCACCAGTGTTCCTGTTCCTCATGACCCGGCGGAAGGTGGAGGCGCTCTAATGGCCACCTCGCCCACTATCAATATCGTAAAATCCGCTGATTCGCAGCAGGCCCCAACGAAACGCCGCAACCGCAGCCGCAGCCTCGGCGGGAAAGCTGTGGTAACCCTGCGTGGTCCTGTCGCCGCGCAAATCCCGTGGCGTGTGGTGATTCTGAACTCTGTGCTTGTTGCTGTGATCCTCTGCCTGAGTATTTGGGCACTCATGCAGGGTGATCGTGAATACAGCGCATTCCAGGTGATTGACACGCTCTTAGGGGGCGGAACCCGGTCGTCCCGCATTTTCGTCCCCCTGCGGGCTGCGCGTATTGTTGCGGCGCTGCTGGTGGGTGCCGCACTGGGTCTATCGGGCGCTATTTTTCAGGTGATTTCCGGTAATACTCTCGGCTCGCCCGATATTATCGGTTTCACCAATGGTGCCGCCACGGGTGCGCTTCTTCAAATTATTGTTTTTAACTCCGGCCCTGTTGAGGTTGCCGCCGGAGCCGTCATCGGTGGTTTAGCGACCTCCCTGCTGGTGTGGCTCATGACCCGGCATACGGGGCTGCGCGGTTTCCGGCTGGTGCTGGTGGGTATTGGGGTGGGCTCCACCCTGGCTGCCCTCAATTCTTTGCTGGTGGTGCGTGCCTCCCTCACCCAAGCGCAGACCGCCGCCTCGTGGCTGGCCGGTTCCCTTAACGATATTGTGTGGGAACGCAGCTTTGCTCTCATGATCGCAATGGCGCTTGTGGTACCAGCTTTGCTGCTTGTGACGCGCCCGCTGGGTGCCATCCGGTTTGGGGATAATGTGGCTGCCGGTCTTGGGGTGAGCGTGAACCGTTACCGTGTGGCGGCCCTGTTTATTGGTGTGCTGCTGGTTTCTTTGGCGACCGCCACCACCGGCCCGGTCGCGTTTGTGGCGCTGGCCGCCCCGCATATTGCCAAGACCCTCACCAAAACAAACGGGGTGGGGTTCACCAGTTCTGCACTCATGGGGGCGCTGCTGGTGTTTGGCTCGGACCTGATTGGGCGGTACGTTATCCCAGGCGGTATGCAGGTGGGCGTGGTCACCGGCGCTATTGGTGGGCTGTACCTGATGTACTTGATTTATCTTGAGAGGAAAAAGAGCTAGTGAGCGCACAGACTATGAACAGCACCGCCCGTTTGCAGGGATCCGGCTTAGTGGTGGGCTACGGCGAGCATAAAGTGCTCGACGGCGTTGATTTCAGTGTGCTTGAGGGGGAACTGACTGTTATCCTCGGCCCGAATGCCTGCGGCAAATCCACCCTGCTCAAAACCCTCTCACGTGTTATCCCGTTTAAAGGTGGGCAGGTGCATCTTGACGGGCAGCCTCTCTCAGGGCTGAAATCGCGTGCTATTGCGCGGATCCTCTCAATGCTGCCGCAGACCCCGGAAGCCCCGTCGGGGGTTACCGTGGCGGATGTGGTGGCGCGCGGACGCTACCCGCACCAGTCGCTTTTACGCTCCTGGTCTGCTCAGGATGAGGCAGCCTGTATTGAGGCGATGGAGGCGGCGAATGTGCTGGAACTGTCTGAACGACCCATCGAAGCCCTCTCGGGTGGGCAGCGGCAGCGCGTGTGGATCGCCATGACGTTGGCGCAGCAGACCCCGCTGATCCTGCTGGATGAGCCGACCACCTACCTTGATATTACCCACCAGATTGAGGTGCTTAACCTCACGAAAAAGCTGCACAGGCAAGGCCGCACAGTGGCGGTGGTGCTTCATGACCTTAACCTTGCCTTCCGTTATGCCACACATGTGGTATTAATGAAGCGTGGGCAAATCATTGCGCAAGGTAATCCTAAGAAAATTGTCACATCTGGGCTGATCCGGGAGGTTTTTGATTTGGAGGCCGTTATCATTGATGACCCTTGCACAGGCACCCCTCTCGTGATCCCCACTGAGCAGCAGAACATCTCGATTGCGGCAGACGCCATTGCCGCCGCCCGCGAAGGTAACTGAGGAGGCTCCCTCATGGGTAACCTAGACAACCCGCCGTGTGACACAGTTCAGACCATGAAACCGTCGATCATGGATCGACCGGTGCCGCCAAAAACTCCGCGCCCCACACCCGCCCCCCGAGTCAGCAGCCCTCTCATCAGCACACTCATTGACCAAGCCATCAACGCGGACGAGCTCAATGCGCGTATCCTGGAAGTCGTCGGGGAAGGAACCCCCCTCATTGAGCAGGTGCATAACCCGGACGGTACCGTGAATGAGGGCGAGCGCATCGTCACGTTCCTGTACCGGCACGCTGAGGCGCAGCAGGTGCTTATTTTCGTGAACCGTCTGACTGATGAGAAAAACCTGCCGCTTTCGCTCATGGAACGTATCGAAGGCACAGATTGGTGGCAGCTGAGCTTTCAGATGGCCACTAACTGGCGCGCCTCGTATAGTTTCGTGCCTGCACTACCGGGGGAACGCCCGGTGTGGCTGAGCGAGAGCGACCAGGTCATGCTGCGGGCAGCTCTTGACGCTGGCGAGGGTGACCCGTTCAACCCTAAAACCGTGTGTAACCGCATTGGCCGGTGCATGGGCGTGGTGGAGCTGAAGGACGCCCCGGTACACGAGTTTCTGCTGAGCCAGCAGGAGCTTGATACGCTGCCAGCCCCGCGCTGGCTCAAAACCCCTGACGGGCACATGTATGTGGTGGGTAAAGTCGGCAACCCGGCCCCGGAGGACCCCCTGTTCATCCTGTTCGACGGTGAAGTGTGGTTTAACCACGGCATGGAACACACTCTTAACCGCGCGTACCGTGCCGGTCGTATCCCGTCGTTCCACGTGTTTTTCCTGCATTCCGGTGGCCGTGAGCGCCGCTGGCAGGAACTAAACGGTGAGCACCCGATCGCCGACTATATTGTGGATGAGGCGCTGCCGCACCTGGCCAAATTCCACAATATTCGCACCCCTGCCGAGAACATTATTATTAATGGGCAGTCATTGGGCGGGTTGTCCTCTCTGCTGGCGGTTATTTCCAGGCCGGAGGCGTTCGGGGCGGCAATCGCGCAGTCCGCGTCGCTGTGGCAGCCGCAGGTTTTTGACCGGCTGGAGCAGCTGCGTTCAGCTGATGAGCTGCACCGTCTGCGCCATTTGCATCTTGAGGTTGAGGTGGGGGAGCAGGAGTGGGTGCTGGTGCCCCCGCATCAGCGGCTGGTGCAGGAGCTTAAAGGTGTGGACATGCACCTGAACTACACGGTGTTCAACGGCGGGCATGATTATGCCTGCTGGCGCGGGGCGATTGTGCCCGCTTTGGAGCGTATTTTAACGGCGAAGTAGCCTCGACCAAGGAGAACGTATCACAGATGACCGAGCAGACTCTAGAACGTAGCGATCTGGGGGTAACCCCGCTGATCCCTGAGGAGTTCGCCGCCCGATACCGCCAGGCCGGGTACTGGATTGATCAGACCATCCCCGAGTTTCTGCTGGATGCGTGCCGGGCTAAACCGCATTTCCCGGCCCTGGTGGCGCTTTCTCACGCGCACCTGCAGGACGGTAAGCCGCAGCAGGTTCGTTACTCGTATGCTGAGCTGGAGGCTGCTGGCCGCGCTGCTGCGGCCCGTATCGCCGCTGCCGGGGTGCAGCCTGGTGACCGTGTGCTGCTGCAGCTGGGCAATACTGCCGAGTATCTCGTCTACCTGATGGGTATTTTCTGGGCTGGGGCACTGCCGGTATTTTGTTTGCCGCAGCACCGCACCAGTGAGCTGACGCATTTTGCGGCCCGTGCGGATGCGGCCGCGCACGTGTATTCGTCCCGCACTCCGGGCACAGATTTTACTGCGCTGCACCAGGACGTGTCCGAACAGCTGCAGGCTGAAGGGCTGAACCCGCCCGTGGGTATTGATGCGGCTGAGCCGTTGGTGCCGCTTAGCGACGAGCAGCTCGCCGAGCCGTTTGTCCCGGCGGTTATCCAAAATACTGATAGTCCGCGTGCAAGCGAGCAGGTGGCGTTTTTACAGCTTTCCGGCGGCACCACCGGGGTGTCGAAGCTGATTCCGCGTACTCACGCCGCCTACCTGTATTCGGTGCGCGGTTCGGCGGATATTTGCAACCTCACCTGCAACACCACCATGTTGGTGGCGCTTCCGGCGGCGCATAATTTCACCATGAGTTCACCCGGTATTCTGGGGGCGATGTGTGTTCAGGCGAAAATGGTGTTCGCCGCGGACCCCAGCCCGCAGACTGCGTTCGCGCTCATTGAGAATGAGGGGGTTACGTTCACCGCTTTGGTGCCTCCGCTCGCGCAGGCGTGGGTGGCATCGGCCGAGAAACGTGGTGTGCAGCTGCCGTCGCTGAGCGTTCTTCAGGTGGGCGGCGCTAAGCTTGCCGCCACGGTAGCGGGCAAGATCGAATCTGTGCTTGGTGTGCAGGTGCAGCAGGTTTTCGGCATGGCTGAGGGGCTGGTGAACTACACCCGTGCCGGGGATAGTCCGCGCATCCGGTTACATACGCAGGGGCGGCCCATTAGCGACGATGACGAAATTCTGATTGTTGATGATAACGACCAGCCCGTTGCACCCGGCGAGGTTGGGCACCTGCTGACCCGCGGGCCGTACACGATCCGCGGCTACTACAGGGAAGAAAACGCCAACACCTACAGTTTTACTGATGAAGGCTACTACCGCACCGGCGACCTGGTGCGCCTGGTGGACGGGAAGTACCTTGAGGTAGTGGGCCGCGCAAAAGACCAGATTAACCGTAACGGCGAAAAAATCGCGGTAGATGAGATTGAGGCGCTCGCCTTAGCCCACCCCGATGTGCTGGACGCCGTGGCTTTGGGGCTGCCGGATGAGGCGGTGGGGGAGCGTGTCTGCCTGGTGCTTGTACCCCAGGAAGGCGCATCGCTGGGGCAGAACCCGCGCCGTACGATGCACGAGTATTTTACGCAGAAGAAGCTGGCCGCCTTTAAAATCCCGGAGCGGGTGGAGGTGCTCAAGGAGCTGCCCACCACGAATGTGGGTAAAATTTCCCGCCGTGAGCTGCGTGCCCGCCTGGCAGAGATGCTCACAGAATAGTTGCGTGTTGGTGTTCCCGGGCGGGGGCACCGCCGCGAGCACAGGAGCGGCTGCTGGCATGGGGGCGGGTCATCATGCGCCCTATGCCTCCTCTCCCTATGCGGCGGCAGGCTTGTACCCTTGACGCCGCACCTAAAACTGTATAGAACGCATCAGATAAACACTATTTAAGGAGTTACGCCATGAGCGCTGAAGCAACCCTGCGCCCGCTACTGGCCAAGTACATTCGTGAAGAAGACTCGCTGAACACCGCGTTCGCCGAGCCCACCACCGACCTGTTCTTGCTCGGGTTTGATTCCATGGGGGCCTTCGCCCTGCTCGATGATCTCGCCGCTGAGGGGATTGCTGTGGAATTTACCGAACTGGTGGAAAACCCCACCGTCGAATTCCTGACCAGCCGCATCGCCTAATACACCACAAGCAATATAAAACCACATGTAGCTCTGCTGCACGAAAGGCCAGCCCGCCATGAGCACCACCGAGCCTGCACCCGCCAGCACCCCGGATACGACGCCCTGGCTACCGTTGAGTGTGAACGCGCGTGGCATCTACCTTGCCGCCGCAATTGACCCCACCAACCCCTGTTATAACACGGCAGAGCTGCTCGAATGCCCCGTCGGCACCAACCTTGACACGCTGCGGCAAGCCCTGCGGCACCTCTACGAAGAAAACGAAGGGTTCCGGGTGCGCACCCGCCTGCACGCGGGCCGCGCCGAACAGCAGGTACTGGGTCTCGACGAATTTCTGGAAAACACTGAGTTTCTGGAAAACATTGAGCTGCTGCCCGTACCCGAGAACCCTCATGAGGAAGAACCGGACAATGAGCCGGTACCGGCCATGGTGCGCGCCTGGGCGTCATCCCTCATCGCCGAACCCCTCAACCCGGATGCCGGTATTACCGTTCGTTCCCGTGTCGCCTTCTACGCCGACAGGCTGTGGGTGTACCACAGCTTCCACCACGTAGTGGCCGACGGGTTCGCGGCATTCAACGAGCTTTCCCGCATCGCCAGCATCTACCGTGCGCTCAGCAGCGGGCACCCGGTTCCACCCGTCAGCCGCGCCTCGCTGGCCGAACTTATCGCCGCCGATAACGCCGCTGAACCCGCCCGCGCCAGCGACTACGAATACTGGACCGCCGGTGAAGGGGCCACCGCGCTCGAACAGCCCGACACCTCCCTAGCCGCGCACACCGCCGCACCCGCCCCCCGCGCGTTACGGGCCTCACTGCCCATCCCGAACACGGTACAGCAGAACATGCTGGCGGCGGCCAAAAAATATGGGGCGTCCTGGCCGGTCGCCGCAACCGCAGCCATCGGCGCGTACCTGGGACGTATTGGCGGGTACGATACGGCCGCGTTCGGCATCCCCCAAATGAACCGCATGTTCGGCCCCACCCTGCCCGAACCAACCCGCGCCCTCGGCAAAACCAGTGCAAACACCGGAACCACCGCCGTGAACGTGCTGCCCGTGCAGGTACCTTCCCTCGGGTCCATCGCAGCGGCCCTAAGCTCCGTCAAAGACCAATTCGCCCGCAACACCCAGCACCCCCTGGCACGTCAAGAAGACTTGGAACGGGCCGCAGCACGCAACGACTCCCGCCTCTTTGGGGCGCAGATTAATATTGTCCCGTTCGATGCGGTGCTCACCCTCGGCGTACCAACACCTGGCACCGACGAACTGCCCGGTGCCCCCGCGCCCGTGGCGCGCATCCACAATGTGAGCGCAGGCCCGGTCGCCGACATGACCGTCACCCTGCGCGGCATGCCAGGGCGCGGCAACCCCATCTACCTGGAGCTAGACGCCAACCCTAACCTGTACACCATGGAACAGGTGCAGGCACACGCACGGCATATGGGCGCCTGGCTGGAGAACTGGGCCACCGCAGCCACCAACGAGCTGCCGTTTGAGGCGATCACCACAGCCCTACCCACAGAACTGGAGACCATTAACGCTTTCAACAGCACCGGGCACCACATCGAATACAAAACCCTGCTGCAGCGGTTCACCGACGCAGTAGCCGCACACCCCAACGAACCCGCCCTCATCGCGGCCGCACCGGGGGAACGGTACACCCTCACCCCTGAATCCCCGCACGCACACGAATTCAACCACACCCTCACCTACGCGCAGCTTGATGCGCGCGCCCGCGCGCTCGCTGCCTCCCTCGTGGCCGCCGGGGTACGCCCCGGAACCGCCGTCGGTCTACGATTCAACCGGGGTATCGAGCAGTATATTGCGGTCTACGCGGCGCTCTACGCGGGTGCTATCTACGTGCCGATCCTGCCCGAACTGCCCGCAGAACGGGTCGGCCACATGCTCACCGACGCCGGATGCTCCGCCCTGCTCAACGGGCCCGGGCTGGGCCTGCTCGCCCCCGCCGAACTGTCCCCGGAAAACCCAGAACGGTTCACGAGCCTGCCGCAGCTGCCCTTCACCGCCCTCACCCCAACCGCGCAGCACCCGCTCCCCGCGGACGCCGCACCAGCATCCGCTATTCTGCCCGGACACGAGACGGAGCTTGACGACACCGCCTATATTCTCTTCACCTCAGGCTCAACCGGCAGGCCCAAAGGCGTGGCCGTCAGCCACCGCGCCATCGACAACCGGCTGCGCTGGCAGCAGTCAAAAATCCCGGTCGCCCCCGGTGACCGGGTACTCCACAAAACCCCCATCTCGTTTGATGTGCACGTGTGGGAACTGTACTGGCCGCTTCAAGAAGGCGCAGCGGTCGTTATCGCCGCCCCCGAAGGGCACCGCGACCCCGAATATTTAGCACGCGTGACCGCCGAGCAGGACATCACGTGCGTGCACTTCGTGCCGACCATGCTCGCCGCGTTTATTACGTCACCGACCGCCCGGCGTGTTCTTAAAAGCGCCGGGTTCGGACCCCAAGAAACCGACCGGCGTTTACGCTACCTCGTCTGCTCCGGTGAAGCCCTGCAGAAAGACCAGGTGCTCGGCGCGCACCGGGTGCTTGGGGCGTACCCGCTGAACCTGTACGGCCCCACCGAGGCCGCGGTTGACGTCACGTTCTGGGATACCGCCGAAGACCCAGAACGGGAAATCATCCCCATCGGGGAGCCCGTGTGGAACACAGGAACGCATATTCTAGATAGGGCGGGACGGCCCGTACCGCCGGGCATTACCGGCGAACTGTACCTCTCAGGTGTGCAGCTGGCCCAGGGGTATGTGAATAACCCGCAAGCCACCGCCTCCGCATTCGGGCAGGACGCCCCCAGCGGCATGAGGGTGTACCGCACCGGTGACCTTGCCACCTGGGAGATACTGCCGGGGGCCGCAGACGATAAGCCGCCGCGCGGAGTGATCGTGTACCGCGGGCGCTCCGACAACCAGGTGAAACTGCGCGGGCAGCGCCTCGAACTTGGCGATATTGAGACGGTACTCACTTCGCTTCACTCAGTCACCGGCGCGGTGGCGCTGCTGTACACGGGGCTGCGGGAGCCCGCGCTCGCCGCGTTCCTTGAGGTAGGCACCCTCAGCACGGAACAGCGTGAAAAGATTATTGCTGACGCGCGCCGGGCCTGCGAGCGGAACCTGCCCGACTACATGGTTCCTTCCCTCTGGCACACGATGGAGGTGCTGCCGGTGAGCGCCTCCGGTAAGGCGGACCGTAAACAGCTGGCTCAGTTCAGGTTCGCTACCGCCGCTGCCGATGCGCGCGGCCCGCACGGGCTGCTGGAGCAGCAACTGTGCACTATTTTCGCGCGTGTGCTGGGGCGGGAACGGTTCGGCACCACCGAAGATTTCTTCGCAGCCGGGGGCCATTCGCTGGCAGCGCTTGAGGTTATTGCCGCTATTGGCGAGCAGCTGGGATTGTCTGTGAGCATCGGTGCCCTGTTTGCGAATCCCACGGTTGAGGGCCTCACCCGGGCATTGGAGCAGGATGCGGGGCTGGAATTTGCTCCCGTGCTGCCGCTGCGTGCCGCCGACGCGGAACTGACCCTCGATACCCCCGCGCCGCTGTTTGTGCTGCCCCCGGCGGGCGGGTTGGGCTGGTGCTACGCCGGGTACCTGGCGCATCTGCCCGCGAACCAGCCGGTGTACGCCGTGCAGGCGTCCGCGTTTTCCGACCCGCACGCAGGGTTCCCCAGCACGTTACGTGAGCTTGCTCAGGAGTATTTGGGGCGTATCCGCCAGACCTTGCGGGACGCTAACCTACCCGCGCGTATTGAGCTCATGGGCTGGTCGGTGGGCGGTACGGCCGCTGTAGAGGTTGCCGCATTGGCGGAGGACGCCGGCATTGCCGTGGAACGCACAGTGCTGCTGGATGCGTACCCCGCCGAGCAATGGCAGGGCGTTCCCGCCCCGGATGAGCAGGAAAGCTTCCGTGCCTTGCTGCGGATGGGTGGCCTGCCGGAGGCTGCCCCCGGTGAGGTGCTGGATCTTCCCGGTACTTTGAAGCGGCTGCGGCAGGCCGGTTCGGCGATGGGGCACCTGCCCGAGGATAAGCTGGGCGTGTGCTTGAAGTCGATGCGCGCCTCGGCTGCACTCATGCGCGGGGCACGGCAACTGGACTTTTCGGGCGCGGTCACAATGTTCGCGGTGCCCCATGAGGATCAGCCGTACCTGGATGCTCACGGGTGGGAAAGCCACGCGGGTGCTTTGCGTGTGGTGTGGGTCGACGGCACCCACCCGGATTTGGTGAACCCGGCGTATATCCCGCAGATCGTTGCCGAGGCGTTCGGTTCGGGGCCAGCAGAGTAGGTGGCGCAGTCATGCCGGTAGATTTCAGGGGCGGTGTTATCACTTACGATAACCTTTTGTGGGCGCTGGAAAACCCGCAAATAGCCGAGGAGCCGGATCCTGTCGAGGACTTATTGCAGGTTTCGTACGGTGACGGGAAGTACCTGCTGGATGTGGGCTGGTATTCCGCTGGTGCCGGGTAGGGCGGGTTCATAGTGTATGTGATTGGGAACTGTGACTGGCAGTGCCCGCTGCGCTCTTTAGCTGCCAATAGTCTGGGGCAGCTCGTCTTGGCTATTAATGATGCCGCCGCCTTTATCGCTAAATTACCGTGAATAAGGCGCCGACAAATGAAAAATAGTTAATCAGCTATTCTGCAGAATCCCATGCACAATATGGCTCACATCCAGGGTGATGGAGGAGTCAATAGGGTCGGGGAACTGCACCCCAAAAATCCCCAGGTGAAAATCCTCACCGGTGGGGGAGCCAGTGTACACAATATCAACCGGACCGTTGTGCACCCTCGTGTCGGGGAACAGCAGGTGGGCGTGGCACCCTACCCGGTACGCGTATTGCAGAATCCGGTTAAAATCGCGTTCCCGCACGTGCTCAAAGCTGCGCGGTATCGGGTCGTAGTTCGCCTCAAGCACACATACCGGCGCGCCGGTGTCGGCGGTGCGTACCACGAACCCGGGGCGGATCTCGGCGGGGCGTTTCAGCACGGCGCTGTTGGTGGCGGGCCTGCGAATGTAGCTGAACTTCGGCAGGGTATTGAGCGTGTACATGCCTGCGGGGAGCGCCTGCAGGAGGGCTTTTTCCAGCATTGTCTCCCACAGAATGGAGGTGTCGTATTTAATGTTGGCGATTACCCCGGCCTCATACGGGTCGGTATCGAACCCGAACCCGAACTGCTGGGCAATAATTGCCCGCGCATACCGGTAGGCGAGCGCCTGCTCATCGGGGATGCGTGCCATGAACGTGGGGGAGAGCCGCTCATTCAGCAGGGTTTGGGCGTTGTGTACACTCACATCGCGCAGGGTCGCTTCGTAGCCGAGAGCTTGCTGGCGCAGCTGGGCGTCTTTCGCCTGCATCGCTACCCGCTGCAGCCCGGCGCGGATCACCTGCCACAGGTGAATGTCTGTGGTGAGTGAGTCGAATTCGCACACCACCCCGGTGCGGTGGGTGGCTTGCCGGTCGATAAGTTTATCGAGCACCATACGGCCCCGCACGAACCCCAGTTCGTCGGTTTCTGATTCGAACCGTGGGCGGCGGTGTTCCAGCGCGTTTTTGCATAGGTTCAGGAATTTGCGGTATGTCGGCTCTTGCAGCCAGTCGATGCGCGAGAAAATGCCTAGGCCCTGCGGCGGTACGGTGCGGGAGGTGGCGTCCTCAACCGGTGCCTGGTGGTAGTGTTCGAGGATGCGCCAAAACTGCCGTACGGGGCTGAATTCTTCGTCGCTGCCGGGGCGGATGACTCGTCCGATGGTGAAATCTGCGTCGCGGGTGTGCGGCTCCCACGCGGGGGCGTTCCACAGGTCAACGTAGGGGGTGTCTTCCCGGCGGTTGCTTTCGGCGGGTTCGTTGCCTGAGCCTACGACGGCGCTGAAGGGCTGCTGCCAGTCGGCGGGCAGCTTCAGGATTTCCCGCTCGTACAGGTATACGTGCAGGCAGCCGGTTTCATCGAGCAGGTGCGTGGGGTGCGGCCGGTCGGCGGGCAGCGGCTCAATAATGTTGCGCCGCCCGTTGGGTGACCAGATTTTGGGGAGTACGTGAACGGCGAGGGTGCGCACTGTCTCGGGGGTGCGGATATGTCCGTTATCGCCGAGTGTTACGACGGTTACCCCGGCGCGTTGTCCGGCGACTCCCGCCTGGAAATAGCAGTATTCGCCCACTTATGCGGCCTCGTATAGTCGCGCCATGATCGGGTTCCAGGTGCCGCCAATGTGGGGGCGCCTGCCCAGCCCGTGGCCCACGTATTCCACGTACCGGCCGCACAGGTCGCTTATCCCGGCAAGTTTACGGGGGAAGTCCGGGTTGGTGTGCGGGGTTTCTTTAATGTTGAAGGTCGCGGCGACTTCTGCGAGCTGGGTGAGTAGCGCGTCGGCAATTTCTGGTGCGCTGGCTTTGGGCTCAAAGAAGTAGGCGTGGCCTAGCCGGGCGTCGGGCCCCACCTCGTTTTTGAGGGAGGTGTTGAGCCTGTCGTAGGCGTCGACCAGCAGCGATAGCTCGGGGTCTGCCTCAAGGTCCCGGCCTGCGGCGGTGAGGGCTTCTTTCAAATCGTCTTTGCGCATGGGTTCCATCTCGTGCCAGTGGAAGCGGCGCCGCAGCGCTAGGTCGATGGTTCCTACGGACCGGTCGGTGGAGTTCATGGTGCCGAGGATGTGCAGGTTGTCGGGCACTACGAGGCGGCTGTAGCTGCGCCCGCGTGACCAGTCTTGGGTGCCGTCGTCGCGAATGCGCGGCACAAACACGGGGGTTTGCAGGGTTGCGTAGGTTACATGCGGGGGGATGGTGACGGGCTGGGCACTGCTGGAGGAATCTTCCCGGTCGTAGTTTGCCACGAGCGCCCCGTGCATATGGTTTTGCCAGTCGCCATCGGTGTCGGTGGCGTAGTTGTGGCGTTTGGACTTTTCAAGAACGAGCATGAGGTCGCCGAAGACACGGGAGGTATTGGCGCGGTTGATCTCGTCGATAAAGAGCAGGTGAGCTGGGGCTTCCCGGTGGGCGGGGTCCTGCCCCAGGGAGGTGTCTGCCCCGGTGCGGGCACGGTGGGCGGCGTAGCTGCGGGCTAGTCGCACCGCCTTGGCGCAGGCTTGCAGGAAGATCCCCTCATGGGAGATGAAGTCCGGGGTCTCGGTGCCGTAAGCGAAGTTGGGCCGTAACCCGCTCACGAACTCTTCGTACGAGGTGGAGGGGTGGAACACCACGGTGGTCACGTTTTCGGGTCCGTAACCGCCGTTGATGGTGGTGTCTTTCAGACTTTCAAGCATGTGGGACTTGCCGCAGCCGGCAACGCCTTCGGCAATGACATTTGAGTAGTCGTTGAGTTTTTTAATGATTCCCATGTTTTTGTTTTCGAGGGGCGAGCTGAAAAGCCCTATCTTGTATGAGGATGTGGTGTACCAGTCCAGGATTTGCTGGGGAGTGTCCCGGGGAAAATTGAACCCGGGGTGCAGGATGGGGAAGAAGCATATTTGTAAATCGTCCAGCGGGTTAAAGCCGAGGGCGTGCACTATGCTGTCTTGGTGTTCGTACAGGAAGTCTAGGATATCCAGCAGCGACCGGTTTTTCGCGTTTTTGGTGTTAATGTTGGGGTACCCGTCCATCTCGCTAATATTCACTTTCGTGTCGATGGAGAGGTACCTGAACACATAGTTAATGTAGTTCGTGACGTATTTTCCCCGGTAGGGTTTGGGGTCGCCGTTGTCTTCGGTGATCGCGAGCAGCCCTTTGGTTTTATCGAGGATGATGCAGTGCATCATAATGCCGTCTTCGAGGGATTTAAGGCTAATATTCTCGGGGTCGCAGTAGGTGGGTACGCCGTTCGGGTCGGTGATGTGCAGTTTGTCCCTGAGCTCTCTGAGCGGGGTGAACCTGGGGTGGAAAACTGAGTGTCCTGTGGGCCATTTGCCTTGAAGCTGGGTCTGCAGCTGGTGCACCGCTTTTGACAGGTTGTAGGCGTGAGACATCCCCGCACCGGATGACGGCGCTGTGGTCGCCTGTGAAGTGTAGGTGGTGTCGGACATGGCTCTCCTAGTTATTTTTCTGCCTTTCTTATTATCGCAAATATGCCCACATATTTTTACCATTTTGTGGGGGTATCACGGGGAACGGCTAACCCTGAGGATGAACCCTATAGGCGGTTTCTTGTGGGTGGTAATGGCGCATAATATGCCGTGTGCGGACATAGATTCGGGGGCTTCGCGCCCTCACCGTGGGTGAGGAAGCGAAGCCCCCGAAACGGTCACCGGGTGGTGCCCGTGTGGCGCATTAGACTAGTCGTCGTTGTTTGCGCTTTGAACGGCGTTGACGTTCGTCAGGTCGTACTTTGCGAATGCCTGGGCTGCGGCGTCGGCAGGTACTTCACCGTTCTTGGCGAGCATCTGCAGGGTGCGCACCACCATTGACTGTGCGTCGATGTGGAAGAACCTGCGTGCACCCGGGCGGGTGTCGGCGAAGCCGAAGCCGTCGGCACCGAGGGTTGCAAAGTCGTTCGGCACGAACTGGCGGATCTGATCGGGCACATCCGAGGTGTAGTCGGTCGATGCGATGATCGGGCCGTTCGCACCGGCGAGCTTCTGCGTCACGTAGGGCACGCGAGCGGGTTGGCCGGGGTTCAGCAGGGCTTCTTCTTCGGCAGCCACACCATCGCGGCGCAGCTCGGTCCAGGAGGTTACGGACCAGACGTCGGCGGATACGCCCCAGTCTTCGGCCAGGAGCTTCTGCGCTTCGATAGCCCACGGTACAGCAACACCGGATGCCAGCAGCTGGGCCTTCGGGCCGGATGCCAGCGGGGAGTCCTGCACCTTGTAGATGCCCTTGACGATGCCTTCCACGTCCACATTTTCGGGTTCTGCGGGCTGGTGGATCGGCTCGTTGTACACGGTTAGGTAGTACATGACGTCGTGATCTTCGTCGAGGTTGCCGTACATCTGCTCAATACCGCGCTTCACAATGTGTGCAATCTCGTAGCCGTACGCCGGGTCGTAGATCTTGAACGCAGGGTTGGTGCTTGCCAGGATGGGCGAGTGGCCATCCATATGCTGCAGACCCTCACCGGAGAGCGTGGTGCGCCCTGCGGTTGCGCCGATCACGAAGCCGCGTACCATCTGGTCAGCAGCAGCCCAGAAGGCGTCGCCGGTGCGCTGGAACCCGAACATCGAGTAGAAGATGTAGATCGGGATCATAGGCTCACCGTGGGTGTCGAAGGACGAACCAACAGCGGTGAACGCTGCGGTTGCGCCCGCCTCGTTAATACCCACGTGAAGGATCTGACCCTCGGGCGACTCTGTGTAGGAGAGCATGAGCTGGTGATCCACCGGCACATAGTTCTGGCCGTTGGGGTTGTACAGCTTAGCGGAGGGGAAGAACGCGTCCATACCGAAGGTGCGTGCCTCATCCGGGGTGATGGGTACGATGCGGTGGCCGAAGCCTTTCACACGCATCAAATCCTTCATGAGGCGCACGAACGCCATGGTGGTGGCGGCTTCCTGCTTACCGGAGCCCTTCTTAGCACCGGCGTATGCTTTATCATCCGGCAGGGTGATTTCGGGCTGAGTGTTCGGGCGGTGCGGAATGTACCCGCCCAGCTCCTCACGGCGCTTGTGCATGTACTGCAGGGCCGGGTGATCTGCCGAAGGCACATAGTACGGCGGGTTGTAGAGGTCCTTCTCCAGCTCCTCATCCGAGATGGGGATGTTCAGGTGGTCACGGAAGCCTTTGAGGGCTTCCATGGTGAACTTCTTAATCTGGTGGGTTGAGTTGCGTGCCTCGAAGAAGGGGCCCAGCTCAGCACCCTTAATGGACTGAGCCAGGATGACGGTGGGGCGACCTTTGGTTTCCAGCGCCTCCTTGTAGGCGGCGTAGAGTTTCTTGTCGTCGTGCCCGCCAAGTCGCAGGTTGAAGATCTGCTCGTCGCTCAGGTCTGCAACCAGTTCCTTGGTTTCGGGGTACTTGCCGAAGAAGTGCTCGCGAATGTACCCGCCGTCTTCGCCGCGGAAGGTCTGGTAGTCGCCGTCGAGGGTCTCGTTCATCAGCTGGATGAGCTTGCCGCTCTTATCCTTCTGAAGCAGGGCGTCGTAGTCGGAGCCCCACAGCACCTTAATGACGTGCCAGCCTGCACCGCGGAAGAATGCCTCAAGCTCCTGAACAATTTTACCGTTACCGCGAACGGGGCCGTCGAGGCGCTGCAGGTTGCAGTTCACGACGAAGGTCAGGTTGTCGAGCTTTTCGTTGGCTGCCAGCTGCAGTGCACCACGCGATTCCGGTTCGTCCATTTCGCCGTCGCCAAGGAACGCCCACACGTGCTGCTGGGAGGTGTCCTTAATCTTGTGGTTGTGCAGGTAGCGGTTAAAGGATGCCTGGTGGATGGCATTCAGCGGGCCCAGACCCATCGAAACGGTCGGGAACTGCCAGAAATCAGGCATGCAACGCGGGTGCGGGTATGAGGGGATTCCATTCGCGCCTTTGGTTTTTTCCTGACGGAAACCATCCATCTGCTCAGCGGTGAGCTTACCCTCAACAAATGCGCGGGAGTACACGCCGGGGGAGGAATGGCCCTGGAAGAAGACCTGGTCGCCGCCGCCGGGGTGGTTGCGGCCGCGGAAGAAATGGTTCAGGCCCATCTCGTACAGGTCGGCGATACCCGCGTAGGTGGAGATGTGCCCGCCAACGCCGATGCCTTTCTTCTGTGCACGCTGCACCATAATGGCTGCGTTCCAGCGGATCCAGGCGCGGTATTGACGCTCAAGTTCCTCATCGCCGGGGTAAGCAGGCTGCTGGTCGGCGGGGATAGTGTTAATGTAGTCGGTATTGACAATGGTGGGTACCTCTACACCCTTCTTGCCAGCTTCCTGCAGAAGCGAGCGCAGGATGTATTCGGCACGTTCGGTGCCGTGAGTTTTAATAAGGTCCTCAAGGGACTCGGCCCACTCCTGGGTTTCTTCAGCATCGACGTCTTTCAGTCCGTCGAGAAGAGTGCTCAGGGCGTGTTCGTTCGGTTTTGCGTTACCCAAACTAATCCAACCTCTCTTGTGTTCAGTTGTGAAGGTGTTACGACGGCGATTCTCCGCGGGTGACACCCCTAGCAGGCAAGTGGGCCGAACGTGGTGGTCGGCGCACTTCTTTCTCTACTATTTTAGTCCTTATTTGACCCTGGTTTTGCTGTTGTGAAGGTTTTTTTGGGGACTGCTGTCAGCGGGTGGGTTGGGTGCCTGCGGATTTGCAGGAGAAAAGCCAAAGATATTTTTGCCTGTACCGTGCAGATTTTACGCTGCATGGTGGTTCTGTGTTGGGGTTTGCGGTATTACTTTGGGTTTTTGAGGTGAAGGGGGGCGGGCTGTACTGTGCCGTGTAATTTTCTTCACCCGCGCCGCCCCAAAGCACTGAGATGTATAACACCCTCAACGGGTTTGCGCTCCCTGCAAAGACCCCGTATAGTATTACCTTGTTCGCCGGTTTGGTGAGCACAATGGGTCTTTAGCTCAGCTGGTAGAGCGCCACGTTTACACCGTGGATGTCATCGGTTCGATCCCGGTAGGACCCACAATTTATCGATGCGGCCCCGTCTAAGGACGGGGCCTTGTCGTTATTGTCCCTGGGGACATGGGTACATTCGCTGTGGTGGTCTACCGAGATAGCAGCGGGCCGCTCACCCGTGCGCATAATTGGCGATCCGCGCACCGCATCTGTGTATAAATCAGCGTACCCTTATATACATGACTGAAAATATCGAGAGTAAAAAGGCGCAAATTGGTGTAACCGGCCTGGCAGTGATGGGCGCGAACCTGGCCCGTAACTTGGCCCGCAACGGCTACACTGTGGCGCTGCATAACCGTTCCGTCGAGAAAACCGACGCGCTTCTTGCCGAGCACGGGCAAGATGGTGAATTTATTCGTACCGAATCACTGCAGCAGCTGGTTGACTCCTTGGAGTCGCCGCGGCGTATCTTGGTGATGGTGAAAGCTGGTGCTCCGGTTGATGCCGTGATTGAGCAGCTAACACCCCTGCTGGATGAGGGCGATATTGTTATTGACGGCGGTAACTCGCATTTCCCAGACACGATCCGCCGCGAGCGTGAGCTGGCGCAGAAGGGCCTGCACTTTGTGGGCGTGGGTGTTTCCGGTGGTGAGGAGGGCGCACTGTGGGGTCCCTCTATTATGCCGGGCGGATCTGCCCAGTCGTATCATCATGTGGGCCCTATGTTGGAGAAGATTTCGGCAAAGGCACCCCAGGACGGTTCACCGTGCTGCGCCTGGATTTCCACCGATGGCGCGGGGCACTTCGTGAAAATGGTTCACAACGGTATTGAGTACGCCGATATGCAGGTGATCGGGGAAGCGTACGATATTCTGCGTTCTATCGCCGGGCTGGAACCAGCGGAGCAGGCACAGATTTTTAAGATGTGGAACGAAACCGAGCTCAATTCGTACCTGATTGAGATTACCTCTGAGGTGCTGGCCCAGGTGGATGCTAAAACCGGTAAGCCTCTGGTGGATGTGATCCTGGATCAGGCTGGCCAGAAAGGAACCGGCCGCTGGACGGTGCAGGCTGGCCTTGATTTGGGGGCCCCGGTCTCTGCCATTGCAGAGTCGGTGTTTGCCCGCGCGCTTTCATCATCTGATCCGGTTGCCCGTGAGCAGGCTCAGCAGCAGCTTCCTGCGGGCCTGATCGCGACTACCGGTGTCGGTGCTGGGGATCCTGAATTTGTTGAGGATGTGCGCCGTGCCCTGTTGGCCTCGAAACTGGTTGCTTACGCGCAGGGCATGGATATGATTGCCCGTGCGGGGGATGAGTACGGTTGGGATTTGAAGCTTGATGTGATTGCTTCGCTGTGGCGTGCCGGGTGCATCATCCGCGCCGAGCTTCTGGGCGATATTATGGCTGCCTACTCCGGTGAGCGTCCGGCAAATATGCTTTTGGCACCCCAGTTCAAGTCTTTGATGGATGAGCTGGTCCCGTCGTGGCGCCGGGTGGTGGGTAAAGCCACCGCTCTTGGGGTTCCGGTACCGGTGTTCTCTTCGGCCCTGTCGTATTATGACGGCCTGCGCCGTGACCGCCTGCCTGCGGCCGTAATTCAGGGGCAGCGTGATTTCTTCGGTGCGCACACTTACGGGCGTGTAGACGAAGAAGGGGCTTTCCATACTATGTGGAGTGGTGACCGTTCTGAGGTGAACGCCGCCGACATTCACGTGCACTAATACTGCACCCGGGGCTGCCTTGGTTGTATAACTATGCGGTGCGGGCGTCTTCGTGTATCTGGTTCTAGGCCAGACGGTGAAGATACCCGCACCGCATCAGTGTGTGCAGAAGGTGCGCCCTGAGGCTGAGGGCACGTTGTATTTAGTGCCCGCCGGTACCTCCGCCGGATACATAAGGCGTTACAGCCCAACGTCCGTTAACGTATTCGGTGGTAACGTACCCGGTCAGCCGCGTCCACTGGTATTTTTCGGGGAGATCGTCGTGGTACTCACCCCGAATAATTGCTTTGGTGCCGTTAAGGAAAGTCTCGGTGCACCGCCACGTAATCTTAGAGGAGGATACGATGGGGTCGGCAAGGATGTCCATCTCAAACTTGCGATCAAAGAACCACGTTTTTGATGATTCCATATTCTGGTAGAAAGTCTCAAAGCTCTGCATGTATTCAATATCAGGCTTGGCGGCTTCCATCTCTTTAAGTGGTTCAAGGTCACCTGTTTTAGTGATGTAATCAAAAACCGATGCCTGATATCGGAGCGTTGCGTACGCTCCTTCAAGCGAGTCCTCATTCATATTCTCAGGTTTGAGGGGCTTAGGCGCGTTCCGGGGCGGATGCTCTTCATTACCTGGCTCGTAGGTTTTACTCTCATAATGGTCAACTAGAGGAACTACCCCTTTGTAGTTTTTGGAACCAGCATCGTATTTCTGCCCGGTGGCTTCTGTCGATGCATTAGTGGAAGCTGGACTGGTTTGCGAGGATGATGTCTCTGAAGCTGATGATGAGCTGCCGGATGTGGACGTACTGCTCTGGCTGCAGGCTGCCAGTAGGGATGCGGAACCTAAGCCCAGGAGGGCAACCGCGCCTCTGCGGGTTACGGATAAAGGCATGTTTCTACCTTTCTGCTAGTCTTTGGTAGTTTATTCTGATATTACAGGTAAGTTCATAGTTCGCTCTTAAAAACTACTAACTGTAGCGTCATAATGCTAAAAAGCATATGTATGTACTCAGAGGTGTTCCCGGAAGAATATAGTACATAAGTCTATAATAACCTTACCCAGGGTTATTATGATTATTCGACGTACATTTTGATGTTTTAATATTGCGAAAGGCCCTTCTGTAAGCATCAGAAACTGTGCAGGGTGAACCTGCGGGTTACTGAGAGCACACAAAGCCCCGGTATCATCTAAAGATACCGGGGCCTGTATTGTGAGTGTTTGCGTGCCACTGCTGGATTATTGTTGCTTTGACACGCGGTCAAATACAGATGGGCTTGGGCAAAGTGACTGCAAAAATACTCTTTGAAATATTACTTATCGCCATACCCGAAATCTGCTGGGAGGTGACAATGAGCGCTAGAGTAGCCGTCACCGCTGGCTTTCTGCTCTTCTTTGACTTCTCCATTGACAAGGATTTTACAGGTTAGCTCTACACCATTATCAGTAGAGCTAACGCTCATGCTGTAGCCCTCTTTACGTTTAAAATCTGCTTCTTGGGTCCACTCACCCTCGAAGTCTGCGCTACTAGTGGAGCCCGATAATGAAGCACCGTAGGTTACGTGCCCTTTACCTGTAGAGGTTGCAACCATTTCAATTTTGACAGTTTCTTCTGCATGGGCTGATGCTGAGTTGATGGAATCAGATGCAGATTTTGCGCCGCCAACAACGAGTGCTGAGCATCCTACGAATATGAGAATAATGAGTAAGGTTAGGAACAAACAACCTCCTCCGAGAAACCAAGGCCACTTGGGCTTTTTCTCAGGTGTAGGCACCGAGGGGTAAGGTCCAGGGGTCTGGGACATTATAGTGTCTCCTTGCAAGTGATTGTATGGTGGTGACACCGACTTTGGCGTCACAATAATATAGTTCTCTGCGTGGTGAATATGTTGAGTTGGTTAGAACGTGGAGCAAAAAGCGTGACCGTACTTACCAGTGGCGCTTTTCTCTGATTTAACCTTGCCGTCAATGAGTAATTTACATGAGACAACTTGTGAATCATCAGAGCTAAAAATATCTCCACTGACAGAAACAGTGTAGTAGTCGCTCTTGCCGATTTCTTCGGTGTGTGACCAAGAATCTTCAAACTTAGCAGTGTTATGAGAGCCTGAACCCCCATAAGATACCTGTCCTGATCCTGAGGCAGTCACCTCAATGGTCACACTGCGTGTCTTTTTGTTGTTTGAGCTATGGGTTGCTTTTGGAGATTCTCCTTTTTTCTCTTCAGTTGAAGGTTGCGCGGTAGGGGCGCTTGAAGATGATACTCCTCCAGGTTCGGAAGAAGCAACACTAGTTGGATTCGTCACTGAGGAATTATTGGAGGAGGAAGAGCCAATAACAGCTATCGTCCCTACAACCACAATGACAAGTAATAGCAGCCCTGCGCATCCTAGGCAACCTACAAGTGCATAGGTGCCGGTTTTATTTTGTGGCGTGTTAGTACCGTGAGAAGCGTTGTCCACGGGTGCACATCCTGTTCTACGCAGAGAACATCTATAGAATACCCTATCTATCCTTGAGGTATAAAAATCGGTTCCCAAAAAGGAAGATTTTTTGGGAACCGACTTTGCAATCTAGTTACTCTGTAGGGTGCAACTTGCTAGAAAGCGCATCATTTGTGCGTGATATATATCATCAAAGTATTATGGCGCTGCAAAGATTGCTAAGCTCAAAGGCTATTGCTGTTTGGGCACGTAGCTGTAAGGGATGTGACACGAAACCGTGGAGTAGGTACCGCTGGCTTGGTTCTCTGAGACGGTTTCCCCGTTAACAGTGATTTTGCAGCTAACCTTAGTGGCCCCACCATCACCGTACGAGCCGGAAGCATTAAGGGTATAACTGTCCTTGAGAGTAGTCTCAATGCCTTCCTTACGCCAGTCGCTCGAAATGTTCTCGGTACTGGTGGAACTGTACGGGCCGTAAGAGACGCGGGCCTTACCGTTAGCCTTGACCTCAACATCAACCTTCACCTTTGTTGTAGCCCGGTCAATAGAAGGCGTAGCAGAAGCAGAACGTGATGCGGATGGGGTAGAGGCGTAGGAATGCGGTGAAGACGATGACGTTGACGGCGAGGGGGAACTCGAAGAAGAAGACGCTGAAGACGACGACGGCGAGGCGGAGGAAGAAGTCGCTCCACCAGCAATATTATTCGGTTCATTATTACGTGTTGTGATAGTAACTACGAGTACCACTACGAGGGCGATTACGCCAGCACCGCACAAGAACCCCACCATCCACGGCCACACGGGACGGGGACGATCTTCCTCCTCATAGAGGTCACCGTAATTCCTGCCGTATGGGCCGCCAGGTACAGCACCGTTATAGGGCGGAATAGGGCCGCTTGGGTACCCCTGTTGATAGGGGCCTTGGCCGTAGCCAAGATTCCCAGTGTTATACCCTTGACCGTTCAGATTCCCGGTGTTGTATCCGTAGCCGCCAAGGTTCCCAGTGTTATACCCTTGGCCATTCAAATTGCCGGTGTTATATCCCTGCCCGTTCAGGTTCCCGGAGTTGTAGCCGTTATACTGGGCTGCCTGCCGCACGGCTGAAGGATCCATAGGGAGCGTTTCGTCCCCATACTGTTGGTTACCATCCGGTCCGTTCAGGGGAGCCGATTGGGGCCCGTGATTGGTAGCCCCTGACGTATCCGGGTACCCCTGTGTTCCGGCCTGATCTGCGCCACTATTATTGTTCGCTCCATCAGGGCCTTCTGTAGGTGGGAACTGAGACATTGATTCTCCTCATAGGATGGTGGTTCACGCGAGGAACACTGACCTTCCCATGCTACCGCGAATCTTTGAACAAATGCTGTATGCGGTGCCCCAGGCTCTCCGGAATTATGGATCTTCTACGTTTAGCTCCGGCTGGTAGATGGTGGTGAACAGGCAAAGGTCAGTGCGCCTAGGAATTACTGCCGCCTGGTTTTAAAACGAGGCGGCAGTATTTTCAATGCGCCGTGTGGCTGGTGAAGGAAACAGATACTGCTAGATCCACATGGCCGGGTCTATATACTCCACAGCATCCACCAGCGGTTTCTTCTTTTCTGGGGTGCGCGGGCGCGATTTTGCCGGGATACCTGTAATAATCGAATCGTGCGGGTGATCGTTTACCACCACCGCATTCGCGCCAATAGCGCTGTCAGCACCGATCTGTACCGGACCGAGTACTTTAGCGCCCGCCCCAATCGTCACGCGGTCACCGATCGTAGGGTGGCGTTTCACTTTCTCTAAGGAGCGGCCGCCTAAGGTCACCCCGTGATAGAGCATCACGTCGTCACCTATTTCGGTGGTTTCACCAATCACAATGCCCATGCCATGGTCAATAAAAAACCGGCGCCCGATTGTAGCTCCGGGGTGAATTTCAACGCCTGTCAGAAAACGGGTGAACTGTGATATTGAACGCGCCAGGGCCTTCGTTGTATCCCGCTGCCACAGTCTGTGGCTCAGTCGGTGCGACCAGATGGCGTGCATCCCCGAATAGTTGAGTATAATTTCGACCGTGCCGCGCGCGGCCGGGTCGTGTTGGCGAACGTTTGCAATGTCTTCACGCAAACGGGCGATGAATCCCATGGTCATCCTTCTTTTACTGTGCGTTCATCCAAAGGTACCAACATCAGGGACTGTTTTCACGCTAGGGAAACCTGAGCGGGAGAGAACAGCGAACACTTATGCGGGAACCACAGTGGTAAAACATCGTGAGCTGCCCGGAAATTCCCGTGCACCTTAACACGCAAGAACGCCCCACCGCACCCCGCGCACCGGGGTAGTGGGGCGTTTGCAGTGGACGTTTAGCCGCGAATATCCTCGTACAGGACGGTGGAAATGTAACGCTCACCGAAATCGGGGACAACAGCGACAATCAGCTTGTCTTTATTCTCAGACTTCTTGGCTTCCTCAACAGCCGCATACACCGCTGCACCCGAGGAGATACCGCCCAGGATACCTTCCTCGGTAGCCAATGCGCGAGAGGTGCGGATGGCCTCTTCACCGCTAACAGCGATAACTGCATCATAAATATCACGGTTGAGAGTATCAGGCACGAAATTCGCCCCCAGCCCCTGAATCTTGTGCGGGCCAACCCGACCCTCGGAAAGCAGCGGAGAATCCTGAGGCTCAACGGCCACGATCTTCAGGTTCGGGTTTTTCTCCTTCAGATACTTACCCGCACCGGAGATGGTGCCGCCGGTACCAATACCAGAGACAAAAATATCAATCTTGCCGTCGGTAGCGTCCCAAATTTCGGGGCCGGTGGTCTTGTAATGGATTGCGGGGTTAGCCTCGTTTGAGAACTGGGACGCGAGAACCGCGTTATCGGTGCTCTCAACAATCTCTTTAGCCTTCTCCACGGCGCCCTTCATACCATCAGTACCGGGGGTGAGCACAATTTTCGCACCGTACGCACGCAGTAGGACACGACGTTCGGCTGACATGGTCTCGGGCATGGTCAGAATAACGTTGTAGCCGCGTGCTGCCCCCACCATCGCTAGGGCAATACCAGTGTTACCGGAGGTGCCCTCAACAATGGTGCCGCCGGGCTTCAGTGCACCAGCTTCCTCAGCAGCGTCAATAATGGCGCGGCCGATGCGATCCTTCACAGAACCAGCGGGGTTGTAGAATTCAAGTTTGACCGCAATATTGCCGGGCAGACCCTCAGAGAGTCGGTTCAAACGGACAAGCGGAGTCTGGCCGATAGCATCAACAATGCTGTTAACGATTTGCGCCATGAATCTAATTCCTTTGTTTGATTTTATTTCTTCGTCAGTAACTCTACCCCCATAAGGTGCCGGTGTAATGCTGGCTGTCACAGTTCGTAACAGAGGCACAGGGGTACAGATATAGTGGGTCTTCAGATACGCAGATTAGAAAGAAGCTGTTTTCCCGGGAGACCAGCTGGATGGCAGGAAGCTCCTGTCAAGTATCCACCACCTGCCGTAGGAGTATTCGAAATACCCTTTATATTCTGTGCCGATACCGTCGAGACTGTTAAGGTTTACGGATTGGTGGCTTGTTTTGTCATACAGGCGGGCGGCAGAGTCCGCTTCGAGCTTTATAGTCCACACATAGGTATTGTCTTTGGGCCCTTCAAATGGCATATCGTCCATGATGGATACCGTCAGCGGAGCGTAAGTGTCGCTAATGAGCCACCTATCACTAATATCACGATACGTACTGTAGCAGGGGCAAGAAGAGGAATCCGTAAACCCGCGCTCAATCCAAGGAGACGTAAAGCCTCTAAACAAGAGGTAGTTATAGTAGGCTACTTCAAAGCCGATAAATTTGTACAACCCTTCGGCTGTACGTTCGTTAAGCCCGGCGTAATACATCGGCTCCGGAATATTAGCGGGAGGATCCTGCTCTGTACCGGGTTTGTACAGGGCGGCGGTTATGCCCTTGTAGGAGTTAAAGTTAATTTTCCCTTTATAGGAGCTTCGAGCGGAACACGCGCTCAGTAAACTAATGCCAGCTATACCAAATACACCGAAGGCAGTGCGACGAGTCACGGAAGAAGGCATGAGGGAACCTCTCTACTTACGACGCTGATGATATAACTATATACCCCGCAGCTTCTTGCGCAAACGTGCGACACATACTGAAAATACGTTAATTACACACCCGAAGATGCGTTGGTGTTGGCGGTAAACTCCGAAAAATCAATCACCCATTTATGATCCTCATACCGTGCCTTTAACGGGCCTGACCTGGTAACACTATTAGTAGCGCTGGCTGGGGTCTCGCGTACTTTCCCGGAGATAACCTCAAAATCACCGAATTTAATGAAATACTCCATTGGCCACTCATACACATCCTCTTCCTTCTTTTGGGGGTGCGGGGCGTGTATGGTGCAGTGGTACCGAACCTTTGAAAACCAGCTATTGCCGCTGCCGATCATCCGATCCAGTTCCCCTTGGGTAAGACCCTGGTACCGTTCCATATAGGGTTGCGCTTCGCCTGTGTTTCTGCTTTCAATAATGTACTCTGTGAAAGCAAAAATATAGCCAATAGTGCTGTACAGCCCAGCCACTGAGCGCTCATCCGCATGGGCAGGAAGCACCGGAACCGGCACGTTTTGGGCGGGTTCAGATCGGGTCGCTTCCCGGTAGTCACCATTCTGACGGTAGCTGTCGAACTTCAGTTCTCCGCTGTAATCATATTGCCGATCAAGCCACATATTGCTGGTGCTGCACCCTGCAAGGAGCAGAGCGCCGCCGCAACCGGCTAGAGCAAACAAAGACCGTCGATTCATGGAAGTAGGCACGGTGATCAGGAATCCTTAGAACACACGAAGTTGAGATACCTCAAACATTATAAGAGGCCGCACCGAAACCCCAAAAGACGGGGGCTAGGCCCCAATAACCAACCCTGCAGCACCGTAGACCTTAGATAGTTTTTGACCCGCCCGAAGACCTGCTGTTTGTATCGTCGCTGAGTAACTCCTCGAGCTTGAGACGCCACACGCCATCACTGTACCTCGCTTTTATAGTGCCTTCGTATTTTTGTTCCCGCTTTTCAGCTGGGATCTCCCGTGCACGCCCGGCAGATACCAGGAAACTCCCCAGTTTCGCCGTCATTATGGCTGGCCACGAGTACGTATCGCCCTCACGCGTTGGCATAGGATCCTTCAACGTAAACCTGATATCGGGAGCCTCAGACCATATCTTGTAATCACTAGAATCGCTAGAGTCACTAGAAGACTGTGAATCTGTATCAAGGCGTTTATGATATTCGCCATCAAGCAGATTCCGGCCCGTATCACCAGTTTGGTAGGCATATGTAACACTCGCAGCTATAAAACCAATAGTGGAATATAGGCCCGCCACTGTGTGCTCATTAACGTTGTGTGGAAGCGTTGGTACGGGAGCATTCTTAGCGGGCTCAGTGCGGGTAGGTGCCGTATATTCACCTTCGCGGCGGAAACTATCGAACGTTACCTCACCGCTGTAATCTGTGCGCTCTGCGGCCACCACTGACGCCCCGGAGCTGCAAGCGCTTAAAAACAGGATGGAGGCACCCCCAACTGCGCCAGTAAATAAAAAACGACGAGACACGGAAGCAGACATCGGGACGCCTTTCAGTTGAAGTAGCTAGCATGATTATAGCTTTTACCCACTCAAAAGTTGGGGATATGCAAGCCACTTTCATCTACTAAAGCATCAGTATCCCAGCGGATTAGACGGGCCCTTCCCGGCGGGGTACGCGCATCAGGGTACCCTGCCGGGAAGAGGCTAAATGAACCTAGTTAATATCCATATTCAGATCCCAAATACCGTTCATATAGGTGCCTACAGCCTCACCAGACATGTAGATATGGCGTTTATCGGCGGGGGTATCCTGCAGCGTACCCTTACGGTAAATCTTCTCGCCCACGTCAATATTCAGCTTCACCTGCCAGTTCCACGAACCGCCAGCATACACCGGCTGCGGGGCGGTAATAATTAACGAGGCGGACGGCTTCGCATACCAGATCTTATCGGCCTCGCTTTTCTTCGTACTCTCCGCATAGCCTTGCAGTACGTTCTTTGCCTCAGCATTGAGGGTTACCGTATTAACGTACTGCATATCGCCAGTCTGCAGCAGATAATCCACCGCTGCCCCAAACCAGGCCAATGCGCCCGCGAACCCGGCTGCATTATCTTTTTTCATGGACTCAGGCTGAACTGGGATCGGGACATTCTGCGCCGGGTGTTCCTCGGTGGCAGCCATATATTCGCCGGGCTTGTCGTATTTATCAATCTTCGCTTCACCACTAAAGTCCTTTTTCTCCTCAACGGTGGGAGAAGCTGAGGGGGTGGCGGTGGCAGACTCGGAGGGAGAGGCTGAAGGCGTCGCAGAGGCACTGGCAGTTGCGGTACGGGATGCGCGGGGAGATGCGCTCTGAACCTCAAATGTACTTGAGGAAGGCTCAGAAGGAGACGGTGCAGAGGCGGTGGTAGTGGTCTGCTGCGACTCAGAACTGCACGCAGCCAAAAAAGCTGCGCTGCTGAGACCAATGACACTAAGTGCAGTGCGCCGGGTCAAGGGGGATGACATGAGAGCTATACCTTTCAAAATTTTGGTTTGCGAGTGAATATTTCGGTGACTGCTATCGTGTCGTGATAGAGAATAGCATACCCTGAAGCATGATTGACGCAGGGCGCCACGCTCGGGCTGAACTCCGATCCTAGCGTTTCTTTGGTGTGCTCAGATTCCAGGACCCCTCAACATAGCGGCCCGTAATATCACCCTCGGATTGCACCAGTTTACGGTTCTGCGGAACCTGCGAGACTTTGCCGCGGATCAGCGCAAAATCACCCTGTTTCATGGTGAGTTTGGCGGGCCACTGGTAGCCATCAGTGTTCCTGATTGGGGCGGAAGTGGTGAGTTCAACAGTCACCGTGACCTCACTCAACCAGGTTTTATCGTCAAAAAGCTCCGCAACATCGGTGTAGCTTTTCAGATCTTCCCGGTCAAACCTGATGTCTTTCAGATGCTGGGAATCACCCGTGTTCATCATGTACTGCAAAGAAGCCGCGAAGTAACAGATTGTTGCATGAAGCCCTGCCACGGAATTCTCCCCCATATTATCGGGCTTGATAGGAACCGGCACATTCTTCGAGGGATGCTCCTGAGTTGCTGGCTCATAGGGGCCAGCGGAGGTGTCGTATCTATCAAGTTTCGCTTCGCCTTTGTAATCTGCTCCCGCGCCGCACGAGGTGAGCGCAGCAACCACGCTGCCTACGCCAGCTAATCCCAACGCAAAGCGGCGCGTCACGGCAGGAAACATCGTTGTCCTTTCACAGATTTATAGAACCCTAAAACAAATGCAATGATAGTTTACGCACAAAATATGAGGGCGACAAAGCCCACCGTAATGGTTATGTATTATTGGGACGCGCGCGGGCTTGCCGACGGTGAAGGGTCGTCATCTTCATCGCCTTCCCACCGGAATTCCCAGCGCCCCTGTTGGTAATTGACAAGGCCAACAACCTCTTTATCGTAATGCTGGTCTTGAGGCGAAAGCTCCGTATATTTTCCGTCTTTTACCGCGAAAGAGCCCAGATCGTTAATGATGCGCAACGGCCAGCGGTACTGCGAGCCTTCCCGGGTGGGCTGCGGGGTAATGAGCACAATCTTGAAATTTGGGTTTGCGTACCAGAGCGTACCGTTTTTAGTTTCTGCACCCATTTTCTCGAAACTTTTATAGCTCTCATTCGGCCATTTGAGGGCGCGTATGGGCGAGGGGTCTCCGGTGATATTGAGGTAGGTTAGGCACGCGGCGTAGTAGGCAATTGTGGCGTGCATCCCCGCCACCGAATCTTCATACATATGCTCCGGAACCACCGGCTTTGGTACGTTCTTGGCGGGATGCTCTTTGGTCGCTGGCTCGTAGGGGCCCGCCGACGTGTCGTATTTTTCAAGTTTCGCCTCCCCGCTGTAGTCTTTAGCAGCAGGCGTGGGGGAGGCGCTTGGCGACGTCGTCTCACCACTCACAGGCGTGGTGCTCTCCGCCGGTGAGGGGCTCTCCGCCAGGGCTGGCTTGACGGGTGCCGACACTATAGCGCCGGAGCACCCGCTGGTAAAAAGCACACCAGCGACCGAAAACATGCCCAAAACCGTGCGGCGAGTAATGGAAGAGGCCAACGCAGTCATCCTTTCCGGCCTGAACCGACCGTGAGGGGCGGAAGGTGTGTGGACACCTAGAAACAATTAGATGAAGTTGCCGCCACCTGATGATGAGGAAGAGGAAGAACTTTCGGACGGTGATGGGCTGCTAGAGGAAGACGAGGAGCTGCTGCTCGACGACGGGCTGCGGGTTGGCGAAGAGCTGCTGGAACTACGCGAATACCAGATGATCGTCCAGTGCCCACCCTCGTATGTACCCACAGCTATTTGGCGTGATTCACCATACCGGCTGTATGAAGATAGTGAACTGTACTTACCATCTTTCACGATGAAAGGCCCCTGATCCGTCTTAGCGGTAAACGGCCACATATACTTATCGCCGTTCTTTGTCGGCTCGGGGCTATTGAGGTAAATCTTCACTTCGGGAGAACCGTACCAGCTTCGTTTCTCCCGGATGGGCGCACCTTTGCTTTCATACTTCGGCAATGTGTCTTCCGACAGACGTACCTCACGCAAAAACTCGGTTTCCCCGGTCAAATAGTAGTATTTCAAAGCCGCCGAAAGGTACCCTAATGCCGCTTTCAGGCCCTCGGCTGAGTTTTCGCTCATCTTCTCGGGCTTAACCGGTTTAGGCACGTTTCTTGCCGGGTGTTCCTTGGTGGCTGCTTCAAAGTTGCCCGCTGATGTGTCATATTTATCAATCTTGACTTCGGAAGAATAGTCAGAACTACTCGACGAAGATGAAGATGATGATGAGGGAGACGAAGCCGAAGAGGAACTGGGGGAGGCCTCGGAACTTGTTGTCGCAGGCTCGGAAGAATCACTCGAGGAAGGGGTGTGCGTCTTAACAGAAGTAGAAGAAAAAATAGAATTGGAACACCCTGAGACAGCAGCTATACCGGCTACGGTGAAAAAACCTAAAGCTGTGCGGCGCGTCAAGTCGGAAGTCATATACCCAATCTTTCACTCGGTGAGGTTGAGATACATCAACTATACCGCCCACACATCTACCTGTGGGGGTGCGCCACCTTATAGCTTACGGCGAAAATCCTGGGAACCAGTATCAGGCAGGTTCGTGTGAAGGTTATGCCGGGGCAGCGGTGCCAGCGGCAGCCTCCGGAACCTTACCGCGTGTCTCGGGCAGCACGTCATACGTCATGCGCCACGAACCCTGGTCATACACTACAAACAGCGGGTCGGTATCGACCGCGAAATTAGATTTAAAATCTTCGTAAATAGTGTTTGCGGCCCCCACCACCCGGGCCTGCGGGTCAAACCCCGGTGTGCACTTCCAGATGTAGGTGTTCTCGCTCTCGCCTTTTGTTGGCTGCTCAGTATCCAGTGAGAGAGTAAAAGGGTGCGCCGTGGAGCTACGCAGCCATGCACCCTTCGCGTACAGTTCCCCCAGCTCCTTCGCATCCTCCTGCGACTGGGCGTCAGTGACCTTATTGAGCGCTGAAGCATCACCGGTTAATAGCAGGTAATTATGCGCGGCAACCCAGAACCCAATGAAGCTGTACAGCCCCTCAACATTTGGTTCGGTCATGCCGTGAGGCTCCTGCGGGGCGGGCACATTCTTGGCTTTCTCATTGTCATTCCCGAGAACCACAGCCTCCACATCCCCAGAGTACGAGGTGAATTTCACATCTCCCCGGTACCCCGGTGATTTTGTGGGCACGGGGGTGAGGGACTGCGAACCTGCCTGCGGCCGCTGCTCGTTAGCTGAGGTGGAGTTAACCGTATCCAGCAGGAAAGCGCCTCCCACTCCTACCGACGTCAGCCCCGCAGCAGCTATTGCAGTTCTACGGGTGAGTGCAGCTCGGGACATAGCGAGGGCTCCTTTTCAACGGGAATAATCCTCATTATTCTATACCTACTCTAGCGTGCCCACCCTGTCATCTTGAGGCCGCAAACCGGTGACTACGCAGACGCTTGTCTCACGCTGTTTTACTCCAACCTGCGCTGATGCACACAAGGCGTCCCTGTGATTGTAAAACCCGGGGGATACGTTCAAAAAAATATATCTGGAACATCACATAGGTTATATCCCACCGCACCTGAGGCACATTATGGGTTATACGCTACCGGCCCTAGAGTAGACGCGCACTATTGTGGGTCTAGCGAGAGGCAGGAACGGTCACAACTTTCGCAGGAACCGTTGGTGTCACCTGGGGCAGGGCTGTGCGTCGGGGACTGGCTGACGGGTCGTACTGCTCAGCTGAAATAATCCACCACTGTTCACCCTCCCACATGCCGTACAGTTTACGCATTGTGCGGGCTTCCTCCGTGGGTAGGGCAGTATTCGTGTTAGCGGCAGCATTAACCAGCACACCGCTCTCTTGCTTCACTGAGCAGGCCCAAGCGTACTTATAGCCTTTCTCATCCGGTTGTTTCTCGGTGAGGGAGACTGTCCACGAACCACCCACAATCCACTGCGTCGTACTCATGTACAGCTGCTCATACCCCTGCAACTGTGCAATAGCGGGCTGGTTCTGCGGATGCACCACCTTCAATGCTGGTTTCATATCGCCTGTGGCTCGCGCATAATTGAGTGCCGCAATATAGTAAGCGAACGTGAATCTTAGTCCCGAGGTGTCCTCATCACGCATATAGTCGTACTCGGTGGGTACGGGAACATCTGTGGCTTTTGACTGCAGCGATGCAGGGTTGCCGGTAGGTGCCGCCGTTGACCCAGCTGACGGCTGAGGGCCAGCAGATCTGTAATGCTGCCACAGCAGCTCCCCGGAGAGGTTCTCCCGGGTATCCGCGGTGGTGGCTTGAACACTGGAACCGCCTGCTGGTACACCTGCATTGCCTGCGGTGCGGGAAGAAGAACTAGAGCCGCAGGCGGAGAGCGCCGCAGCACCCAGCGAAGAGGCTGCTCCAACCAAAAAAATACGGCGTGAGGCAACAGCAGATCGAATCATGGTGGACTATCCCTTCTAAGAACACCGCAACTTGTATACAAAGCCTATGCGGTGCAGGGTAAAACCACAAACGAATACGTCGCCAGTTCTAGAGCTGTTACTCACATCCAGCTGCCCCGGGAAGGGGCGGTGTCAGCGGCGGTGCTCATTATGCGGCTGCTACCGGGAAGACGGGGACGCAGCGGATGCTGAGGGGGCCAGCGACTCCTTCGCCGCCGAAACCTCCGCATCATCCATCATCTGCCAACCGTTGTCACCGTATTTGACGAACACATCCGCCCGGCGGGTTGTACCGTACATGTCGGTAAAAGACACGTTACGTTGTGCCTTGAGCAGGTACAGGTGAGCTTTACTGTCAACCGTGTACATGGACTCCCAGCGGAATACCTCTGAAGAGCCGATCCGTACGGGCCTGTCAGTATTGAGAGTAATACCGGTGGGGCGTTCAGTATCACACACAACCCACCCCTCATCACGAGAGTAAAGCTTCGAATAAATACCGATATTTGTGCTGTACTTATCGTTGCCTGGCAGAGCCTCAAAGAGAGAAATATCACCGGTAAGGTACATGTAGTTCTGCGCCGCGCACCAGTACTGCAGGAAGCTAAGAATGCCCTGTTCAGAAAGCTCACGCATATTTTCAGGTTCTTTAGGCTTGGCCACATTCCGGGGTCCGTGCTCCAATGTGCCAGCCTCAAACGGCCCATTTGCTGTCTCATAGTACTGGGCTGGCAGAACCACCGGACCGCGCACCTGCGAACCTGAGGCAGGGTCCACCTGGGGAGAAGCTGCAACTGGTGAAGGCGCCGCCGAAGAAGCGGCAGCAGGACGTTTATTCGCGGTAGAAATAGAAGAACCCGCGCACGCACTCAAAAGGGAGCCAGCTCCTACGATGGCAGTCTGCGTCAGGAGCGCGCGACGAGCAAAACTATGGTGCATTTATGGGGTCCCATCCTTATCGGTGATGCGGCCAGCTAATCGGGCCATAAACACTCGCGGCTAGCACTTACTACCGTAGCAGAAGGCACCCCGCACACGCATATTGGGAAGGTGCCTGAACCAGTCGGAGTATCATTGCGCACACAAATCAGGATAAACTGTTTGCGTGCAACACACCGATTATACGCACCTTATGCGTGTGCGCGAACTACTCGCCCACTGTGATGTTCCCTTAGAAACTCTCAACGCGGACTTAGCCCGTGAACGTATTCGTGCGGCCAATAAACAACTTGATGACTATATTCTGCCGCGTGCTGGCAGCCTGGATGCTCCACTCACCGTGGTTGTGGGCGGCTCCACTGGCGCCGGTAAATCCACGCTGGTGAATTCGCTCCTTGGCGAGCCCCTCACCCGTGCCGGGGCCATCCGCCCCACCACCCGCCAGCCTGTTCTGCTGCACCGCGCCGAAGATACACCCTACCTGGGATCCGAGCACTACCTGCCGAGCATGAGGCATCATAGCGTTGCCGCCGGAGAAACAGTGCCGGGAGCTGACGCACACACTGAAGCCGACGTGCTGGTGACATTACAGACCCAGACGGTACCGTCCGGTATCGCTCTTATTGATGCCCCAGATATTGACTCTGTCTCTGAACAGAACCGGCGGTTAGCTAAAGATTTGCTCTCTGCCGCCGACCTGTGGCTTTTTGTGACCACCGCTAACCGGTATGCGGACGCCGTGCCGTGGGAATTACTGCACCGTGCGGCCGAACGCAATATTACGGTGGCGGTGATACTCAACCGAGTACCAGAAGGCGCCGAACACGAAATAGAAGAAGACCTGCAACATATGCTCAGTGAAGCTGGGATCACCCCGGCACTGCTGGTGTGTATCCCCGAGCAGAAGCGCGATAATCGCGGCCTGCTGCCGCCTGCTGCTATAGGTCAAGTGCGGAACTGGCTAGAGCAGCTGGGGGCAGACGCCCCGGCACGCGCGGCAATCGCCCGCCGCACCCTCAGCGGCGCTATTAACGGGCTGGGAGAAGACCTGCAGGTTATTGCCGCAGAACAAAAATCCCAGCACGAGACGCTCACCCGGCTCAGGGCCGCAGTGGACGACGCCTACGACACCGCATTGGAGAACATCCGTGAGGCTGCCTCCGACGGTACGCTACTGCGTGGTGAGGTGCTGATGCGCTGGCAAGATTTTGTGGGCACCGGAGAGTTCTTCCGCTCACTAGAATCTGGAATCGGGCGCCTGCGGGACCGGCTAGTCGGGATCATGCGGGGCACCCCCGCCCAAGCCGCAAAAGTGGAACAGG
This sequence comes from Rothia sp. HSID18067, assembly GCF_003989445.1. Taxonomy (NCBI): domain Bacteria; kingdom Bacillati; phylum Actinomycetota; class Actinomycetes; order Micrococcales; family Micrococcaceae; genus Rothia; species Rothia sp. HSID18067. Next base: position 420,861 of record NZ_RBMF01000001.1, read on the forward strand.
CGTTAGAGCACGGGCTGCACGCAGTGGCCGTGGACGCTGCCGCCCGTGCCGCCGAACAGGTACGGCGCTCGTGGGGCTCAGAACGCCCGGGTGCGCTTCTTCTTGAGGAACACGATGCGGGTGTCACCGCCGAACAGGCGCAGACCGAGCAGAGCACATTCGAGACGCAGGTTGCGGAGCAGATCCGTGCCTGGCAGCAGGGAATCCTTGAGACAATCCGCGCCGAAGGCGCCGGTAAACGCCAGCGTGCACGCGTGCTCTCGCTGGGTGTTAATGCTGCCGCCGTGCTACTGATGGTCGCTGTGTTTTCCGCAACTGGTGGGCTGACCGGGCTGGAAATCGGCATCGCAGGCGGCTCCGGCGTGGTGGGATCTAAGCTCCTGGAATCGGTATTCGGTGAGGACGCCGCCCGCCGAATGGCCCAGCGTGCCCGCATCGACCTCATCGAGCGGATGCAAAACCTTCTGGATGCACACCGGCAGCGGTTCACCGATTCCCTCAATACCGTTAATGCGGGGCCTGAGCCAGCCCAGGTTCTTGAGGCCGCACAGCAGACACACCGTATTGGTCATGAACTAGCCGTGGACGGCAGCCCCGCCAGCAAAGAAATAAGGGGGTAGCATGGGCGACGAACTCGTTCCTTCGAGCACCACCATGGCTCGCCAGCGAGGCGGCACACTCACAGAGCGTGCAGACTCGCTCAACGCCGCGCTTGAGGCAGGCCGTGGGCGTATCGAAACAACCCTTATAGAGCGTAGCGCCACGACCATCAGCCATGCCCGAGAGCGCCTTAGCCTCTCAGGCGAGCACACTATCGTGGGGTTTTTCGGGGCGACTGGCAGCGGCAAATCTTCCCTTTTTAACGCTGTGGCGGGCCAAAAAATTGCCCACGCCGCCCATACCCGCCCCACCACGGTCGCCGCGCAGGCCGCCGTATGGGGCAGGGAAGGCAGCGAAGAGGTCCTTGACTGGCTTGGAGTCTCTGAACGGGTGTACCCGCTGGAAGACCCAGCCGAAGCACCTATAACACCTGAAATGCTGGTACCTGAGACACCCAGCGCCGCCCTGAATGAGACCAGGGTGCCCGCCCCCGGGCTGTGGAACCGCATCCGCACCATGGTTGGTAAAGGGCAGACCCACACCCGCTCCGGCGGGCTAATCCTGCTGGACCTACCCGATTTCGACTCGGTACGCCGCGATAACCGTGAACTGGTAGAACGCATGGTGGGGTATGTGGATGTGCTCGTATGGGTGGTAGATCCGCAGAAATACGCGGATGCGGTGCTGCACCACGAGTTTATCGAGCCCCTAGCCGCACACGGCGGCACGATGCTGTGTGTACTTAACCAGTCAGATCTGCTGGATGCACACGACCTTCCCCAGGTACTGGACTCCCTGCGGCAGCTGCTGGTTCAGGACGGTATTAGCCACCACTTGCTGGCTGAGCCGATCGCGGTTTCAGCCCGCACAGGTGCCGGGCTGGACTCCCTCAAATCGTTACTGGGGCAGGTGGCTGCCGCGAAAAGTGCCGCTTTGCAGCGGGTTACTGCCGACCTGGACGCTATCCACGGCGAGCTTTCAGACCGTGACGGCGGCCCGGTGGAGGCCTCTATTAGCGAAGAGTCGGTGGATACACTCACCGCCTCATGTTTCACAGCCAGCGGTGCGGGTACCGTGCTGGATGCGGCGGTTAGCTCCTACAAGCGCCGTGCCGGGGCGCGCACCGGGTGGATAGCGACCCGCTGGGTTGCTAAATTCCGGCCCGACCCGCTGAAGCGCCTGCACTTGGGGTACGCGGACGGCTCTGATACGCGACAGGACACCGCTGTTGATGAGCTGTTTGATGTGGAACCGGGGCAGCCTTCAGCGGTTCCCGCGCACCTGGTGGCCTCGTCATTACCCCCGCTGAGCCCAGCGCAGCGGGCATCCGTGGCGAACTCGGTACGTGCATTTGGCGCCGAAACCGCACACGGTATTGAAGAGCCCTGGAACAGCAGCATTCGTAATGCCGCCCTAGAACACGAACAGCAGCTGCCTGCCGCATTTGAACGCGCTATAGCGGGTGTTGACTACCGCACGGACCGGCGTCAGTGGTGGTGGGCGCTCCTGAATAGTGTGCAGTGGGTGGCGTTGCTGAGCGCCCTAGCGGGGGTACTGTGGCTCACCGGCATGGCGGCAGCAGCATACTTTCAGGTGCCGCTTCCGCCACCGCCCACACCGGACGGCTCACCCGTGCCGGTGCCTACTCTGCTGCTGCTCTTAGGGGTGCTATTGGGGATTGTGGCTGCGGGGGCAGGGCGGGCGCTTACCGCCATGGGCGCGCGAATATACCGTCAAAGGATACAGCGCGCCCTCACCCGGGGCCTTGAGGCCGCTCTCAACGAGCAGGTTGTGCACCCCGTCGAGAACGAAATAATGCGCCTGGAAACTTACCGTAACCACCTGCGGTAGCATCATGCGGTACGGAGAATACTCCGAACCGGGGCGTGCCGGGTTGGTGGTCTGCGTCGCCGCGTGCTAGCTGGCTCGTAACGCTGCGGTGAGCGCGGCGGCGGCCTCAAGAACGGCCTCGGCGTACATGCGCCCGGGCTGGCGGCTCATACGGTCAATAGAGCCAGCGATCGAAACTGCGGCGATAACCTTCCCAGTGGGGGAGTACACCGGGGCCGATACCGATGCGGTACCGCGCTCGCGCTCACCCACGGACTGCGCCCAGCCAATACGCCGCACCGAGGCGAGCATCGCGGCGCTAAAATGCGCATTGCGCAGCCCCTCAATAATGCGGCCTTGGTCTTCCCACGCCAGAAGAACCTGCGCTGCCGAGCCGGCTTTCATTGAAAGCTGGGTACCCACGGGAATGGTTTCGCGCATACCCACGGGGCGTTCCGCGGAGGCCACGCAGACACGCCAGTCACCCTGACGGCGGTAAATCTGTGCCGACTCGTTGGTGGCGTGCCGTAGCTTATCAAGTACCGGTGCGGCGGCAGCCAGCAGCTGGTCTTCGGCGGTGGCGGAAGCAAGCTCCGACAAACGCGGCCCCAGCATAAAACGCCCCTGCACATCCCGCGCCACAAGACGATGGTGGGTGAGTGCAACAGCGAGACGGTGTGCGGTGGGCCGGGCAAGGCCTGTGGCGTTCACCAACTGTCCAAGAGTTACTGGCCCCGCCTCAAGGCAGTCTAGAATGAGGGTGGCTTTGTCAAGCACACCCACGCCGGAGGAGCTGACCGGCTCAACCTCAACCACCCGCTGATCGTCCCTGAGCGTCTGCGGCGCCTTAAGCGGCGCCGTGACCGGGGGAACACTCCTGGTGGCTTGATGAGACCCGGTAGGTTTACGAGATGAAGGTGATGTGTGATTGTGTGCGGATACGGTCATACTTTCAGTGTATCTCAGAATGTGGAAGATACGTTGTACTGTGTAGACTCCCCATCAAAACAAAATCATGATGAGTACACCCCAAGCACCAATAGGAGGAAAAATGGCGGCTCACCCCGGTCCGCGAACTCTCGCGGAAAAAGTGTGGGACAGCCACGTGGTGGTACCCGGCGAAAACGGCAAACCCGATTTGCTGTACATCGACCTGCATCTCGTCCACGAAGTCACCTCACCCCAGGCGTTTGAAGGGCTGCGCATTGAGAACAGGCCCCTGCGCAGGCTGGATCTGACAATCGCCACCGAGGACCACAACACCCCCACCGAGAATATCTTTTCAACTATTGCGGATATCACCTCACGTACTCAGATTGAGACTCTGCGCCGTAACGCCGCTGAATTTGGGATGCGAATTCACCCCCTTGGAGATAAAGAACAGGGAATTGTGCATGTGGTTGGCCCGCAGCTGGGGCTGACCATGCCCGGGCTGACCGTGGTGTGCGGCGATTCGCACACCTCAACCCACGGTGCTTTCGGAGCGCTGGCCTTTGGTATCGGCACCTCTGAGGTTGAGCACGTGATGGCCACCCAAACCCTGCCGCTGGCGCGTTTTAAAACCATGGCCATTAACGTTGAAGGCACCCTCAAACCGGGGGTGACTGCTAAGGACATTATTCTGGCCGTGATTGCCCAGATCGGAACCGGGGGCGGTCAAGGCTACGTACTTGAATACCGTGGCTCGGCCATCCGTTCTCTGTCGATGGAAGGGCGCATGACCATCTGTAATATGTCGATTGAGGCAGGTGCCCGTGCCGGCATGGTTGCGCCTGACGAAACCACCTTTGAGTACGTCAAAGGACGACCGCATGCACCCACGGGGCAGGACTGGGATGAGGCGGTGGCCTACTGGAAGACCCTGCCCACCGATGAGGGGGCCGTCTTCGATCAAGAAATCTACATTAATGCGGATGAGCTGGAGCCTTTCGTCACCTGGGGCACTAACCCGGGACAGGGTATTCCCCTGAGCCAGGCCGTGCCGTCCCCCGATGACTTTGAGGACGAGAACGAAAAAGCCGCCGCCGCCCGTGCCTTAGAGTACATGAACCTCACCGCCGGAACTCCAATGAAGGACATCCCGGTAGACGTGGTTTTCTTAGGCTCCTGCACCAATTCACGTATTGAAGATCTTCGGTCCGCCGCCAATATTATTCGCGGTCGTACCATGGCACCGGGGGTGCGGATGATGGTCGTTCCCGGCTCACAGAAAGTTCGCGCACAGGCCGAAGAAGAAGGCCTCGATAAGGTTTTTAAAGATTTTGGCGCAGACTGGCGGTTTGCCGGATGCTCCATGTGCCTGGGAATGAACCCCGACCAGCTGGCCCCGGGGGAGCGGTGCGCCTCCACCTCAAACCGCAATTTTGAGGGGCGGCAAGGCAAAGGCGGACGTACCCACCTTGTCTCACCCCTAGTCGCCGCCGCCACGGCGGTGCGCGGAACCCTTTCCTCCCCATCTGATTTGTCTGACTACCAGCCTGCAGCGGCCTAAGGAGAACACCGTGGAACCGATTATTGAGCACACCGGAATTGGTGTTCCCCTGCGCACCTCGAACGTGGACACCGACCAGATCCTCCCAGCCGTGTACCTCAAACGCGTCACCAAAACCGGCTTCGACGATGCTCTCTTCGCCAACTGGCGTAAAGACCCCGAATTCATCCTCAACACAGTGCCTTACCGTCACGGCTCTGTGCTGGTGGCTGGGCCTGATTTTGGGACCGGCTCGTCCCGTGAGCACGCCGTGTGGGCCCTCAAAGACTACGGGTTTAGGGTGGTTATCTCGGCACGATTCGGCGATATTTTCCGGGGTAACGCGGGTAAACAGGGGCTGGTCACCGCCCAAGTTGCCCAAGATGATATTGAACTCATCTGGAAAGCTATTGAGGATGAGCCTGGAACTGAAATCACCGTAAACCTCAAAGAAAAAACCGTTGCAGTGGGGGCGCTGACGGTTCCGTTCCAGCTAGACGACTATGTGTGTTGGCGCCTCATGGAAGGTCTCGACGATATTGGCCTGACCCTGCAAAATATTGAGGCAATCAAAGCGTACGAGGCACGCAGGCCCGCCTGGATGCCCCGGACACAGTAACAACACCCGTTGCCTTGCCTCCTTATATTTAGCGGCGAAGGACGTGAAGCAGCTGCTGCGAGGAACCCTAATCGCGAGATGCAGATAATTTTTAAGCTGTATGCAACAGTTTAAAAAACTTCAATCACAACTTCGTATTTCGGGTATTTAATCTCCCACCCTTAGATGCTCCCCGCGACGCAGTACCGCCTCAGAATGGCCCTCACCGTGCGCAGCCTCTCACCGCCGCTGCACAGGGTGAACATGTTTGGAGCTACCCGGTACAGGCCGTAGAATAATGATGTCTTGTTGCGTGCATTTACCGAGTACGCACGTGCCCAGTTATACCGCTGACACCGGCGGCCGATTACCATAAGGACAATCACCATGACCCTTAATATCAGCAAGCTTCGCATTGACGGCGGAACCCCGCTCAAGGGCCAGGTGACGGTTCGCGGCGCCAAAAACCTGGTGCCCAAAGCAATGGTTGCTGCCCTGCTCGGCAGCACCCCCTCAGTGCTGCGTAACGTCCCAGACCTTAGCGACGTAGAAGTCGTAACTATCCTCGCCGAGCTGCACGGCGCGAAAGTTGATTACGACCGCGAAACCGGCGTGCTCACCCTCACCCCCGACCACAACTCCCAGACCGCCGAACGCAACGCGAAAGATATCCAGCTCTTCGGTGGTAACTCACGTATCCCCATCCTCATGGTTGGCCCGCTGCTGCACACCATTAAAACCGCGCGCATCCCCAACCTGGGCGGCTGCAAAATCGGTGACCGACCCATCGACTATCACCTCAACGCACTCCGTAAGTTCGGCGCCAATGTTGCCAAAGACGATGCGAGCGGCATCACCCTGGAGGTGCCCGAAGACGGGCTCAAAGGCACTGACATTGAACTAACTTACCCCTCAGTGGGTGCCACCGAGCAGGTGCTCCTCACCGCAGTGCGCGCACAGGGCAAAACCGTACTGAAGAACGCCGCGATTGAGCCCGAAATCATTGATCTCATCGCCGTACTGCAGAAGATGGGCGCCATTATTTTCGTTAACGATAACCGCACCATCGTCATTGAAGGCGTGGATGAGCTCACCGGCTACGACCACACTGCACTCCCGGACCGCAATGAGGCAGCGTCCTGGGCGTCAGCGGCGCTCGCTACCGGCGGTGATATTTTTGTGCGCGGTGCTGACCAGCAGGATATGACGGCGTTTCTTAATGTTTTCCGTAAGGCTGGGGGACGTTACGAAGTCATTGATCACGGGAAAGATAAGGGAATCCGCTTCACTCACCCCGGTGGTGAGCTGAAGCCGGTGGTGTTTGAAACGGACGTGCACCCCGGGTTCATGACCGACTGGCAGCAGCCGCTCGTGGTGGCGCTCACCCAGGCGAAGGGTACCTCCATTGTGCACGAGACCGTGTACGAGAACCGTTTTGGTTTCATTAACCCGCTCAAGCAGATGGGTGCCGATATTGTGGTGCTGCGTGATTGCATCGGTAACGTCTCGTGCCGGTTCTACGGCAAGAGCTTCGGCCATTCCGCCATTATTAACGGTCCCACCGCTCTGAGGGCCGACAACTTCCAGGTGCCCGATTTGCGCGGCGGTTTCTCCCATGTCATTGCGGCGCTGGCGGCTAAAGGAACCTCCGAAGTGAGCGGTGTTGAGGTGATTGCACGCGGCTATGAGAACTTTGAGCAGAAACTCAAGGATCTAGGCGCCACCTTTGAGGTGCTTGAACGCAAGGCCAGTGAGGCTCCCAAGCCCGATGCCAAAATCGATGTGCCCACTCCTGAGACCGTTGAGGTTCAGGACTAAATGAGCGGTCAGCAGGGAAAGAAAACGCTGCCGACGATCGCCCCCAGCACCAGCGGCGATCGGCTGTTTAGGGTGCTGGGCACCATGGTCCGCCCCACCTACCACGCCATCGCCAGCATAAAGATTGAGGGGCGTGAGAACCTGCCGCAGAAGGGCGGGTACATTGTGGTGGCTAACCACACCACAGAGGTGGACCCCATTACCGTGGCCTACGCGCCGTTTATTAGCGGGGCTCTACCGCGTTTTCTGGCGAAAGATTCTTTGTTTCGGGCCCCGGTGCTCGGATGGCTCATGTGTAAAATGGCGCATATTCCGGTGATTCGCGGGTCTGTTGATGCCCGAAAGTCACTCATTACCGCCAGGTCTGTGGTGGAAGCAGGGGGTGCCGTGGTGATTTTCCCGGAAGGCACCACCACGCATGACCCTGATACCTGGCCGATGCAGGCGCGTACTGGCGCAGCTCGGTTGGCTTTAGCCACCGGCGCACCTGTTATACCGGTGGCGCACTGGGGAGACGAGCAGATCCTCAGCTACGAGTATGTAGACGGCCCCGACGGCAAGAAGAAGGAGAAACGCAAAGTTTCTCTGTGGCCGCGTAAAACGGTGCACGTTAAAATTGGGCAGCCAATGAATATAGCGGCCCTGGTAGATGACCCGTCGCCGCAGGCCAAACGTACCCGCACCGAGCTTAATATTGTCACCGAGGCGATGATGGATGAAATCACCGCTTTGCTGGCGCACATCCGCGGGGAACAGGCCCCCAAGGGACGGTGGAATCCCAAGACGAAACGCCGTGAACTTCCGGGGGAGACCACGGGTGTGACCGGCACTCTTGGGGAACCTGACGAAAACTAGAAGGTGGTAGAGCGTGCAGAAGAGTGAACAGCGGCAGGTGCGTAAGATCGCGATATTGGGTGCCGGTAGCTGGGGCACTGCTTTCGCAAAGATCGCGGCTGATTCGGCGCGGGAGAACAACACCGGGGTGCAGGTGGTGCTCATTGGGCGAGAGGCCAGCACGATGGAGCGGTGCACTCAGACCCGTGAGAACGCACGCTACTTTCCGGGCATGAAACTGCCCGATAACCTGCTGTTCACTGCGGATGCGCGTGAGGGCCTCACCGGGGCGGATATTGTGGTGCTTGCCCTCCCTGCCCAGGTTCTCAGGTCGCAGCTGCAACTTTTCGCGCGTTTTATTGAGCCCCACGCGTTTTTGGTATCCCTGGCAAAGGGCCTGGAGACCGGCACTGGGATGCGCATGTCGCAGGTGATTACCGAGGAACTGGAAGAGGCGCTGGCAATGCGCGGCGTTGATATCCGGGCGATCGGGCATATTCCGCACCGCGTGTGCGTGCTATCTGGCCCCAATTTAGCCACCGAAATTATGGGGGAGGAACCTACCGCTTCGGTGATTGCGGCCCGAACTTTACCGGTCGCTGAGATTGTCGCTAAGTCTTGTGCGTGCAGCTATTTCAGGCCCTACACCAATACGGATGTGGTAGGCACCGAAATTGGGGGGCTGGTTAAGAATGTGATTGCCCTGTGCGTTGGTATGTGCGAAGGCCGCAACTATGGCGATAACTCAAAAGCATCTGTGATGACACGCGGCCTTGCTGAAACCACCCGTTTGGCGGTGGCCCTTGGCGGTGAACCTGCCACAATGAGCGGCCTGGCTGGTATGGGCGATCTGATCGCCACCTGCTCCTCACCGCTATCACGGAACCACACGGCGGGCCGTCTGCTGGCTGAGGGGGTTACCCCAGACCGGCTGGGGGAGCATATGAGCCAGACCGCTGAGTCCATTAAATCGGCCCCGGTGCTGGCGCAGTTGGCGCGCCGCCACGGTGTGGAGATGCCCATTGTGGAGGCCGTGGTTGCGGTGCTGACTGGGCGTATTAGCGTGGAGCAGCTGGCGCCGCTGCTGCTGGGGCGTTCCCTTAAACATGAAGGGCATTAAGAGCACGCAATGAACCTGAGCTCGGTGACCATCGCCGTGTTGGGCTCCGCAGGGTATGGGGCGCTGTGTGCTGCAGCTACAGGGTCGGTAGCTCACAAGGCCGAGTGCGATCGCCCGGTATACCTGTGGGAACCCACCAATACGGGAGAAACCGCGCACCAGCTTCCGGTGACTTACACCATCGATATATACGAGGCTCTTGAGAACGCAGATATTGTGGTGGTTCCCTGGGACGAACAGGCTGATTCGTGCCCCGAGAAGATGACGGGGTTTATGGCGTTCCGCCGATGGGCATACCTGCTGCCTCAAACCGCTATAGTGCTCGCAGCCGCAGGTTCTGCCGAGGACACCATGAACGTGTCTGAGCATCTGCAGCAGATATTGCACACTGAGTTTCCAACGCGGCGTGAACGTGTGGCGGTGCTAACTATTACCGCTCATCATCTGGCGGATACAGATGTGATGGAGCCGGTAAAAACTCACCCCAAGCGCCCCAGCACCGCCACTCTCACCACCGACGATGCGCACATGCATCAGCTGATTACCGCCCTATTTGATGGGCCTGTGCTGCGTATCCACCGTGCGCCATGACCCCGGTATCTGCGGTTACCGCGGCTTGGGTACTAGTGTCAGAAAGGCCCGTAAGAGACGATACAATGGGCTGTAAGTGGGGCGGGTACGCCCTGAAACGAACCGGGAGAAACAATGACCGATAAAATTACCGTGGCTCTATTGTGTGGTGGGCGTTCTTCGGAGCACTCTATTTCGCTGATTACCGCTGTGGGGGTGCTTGGCGCGATAGATACCGCCAAATACGAGGTGGTACCTGTGGGCATTACCAAGGACGGCCGCTGGTACCTGACGAACGCTCAAGAATTGGAGAAGCTCACCGCAGGATCGGACATGGCAGAGTTCACCGGCGGCGCACAGCAGGTGTTTTTGCCGTTGGGCGCGGGGGATTCCCGGCTGCATCTTGTAGACTCGGCGGGGCACCTTGAGTTTGGCCCCGCTATTAATGTTGTGTTCCCGCTCCTGCACGGGCCTTTCGGTGAAGACGGCACAGTTCAGGGCCTGCTTGAAATGGCGAACCTGCCCTATGTGGGGTGCGGGGTGACCGCCTCCGCCGTGGGTATGGATAAACACTTTATGAAGGTTGCGTTTGCTGATGCCGGGCTGGAAGTTGGCCCGTATGAGGTGGTCACAGACCGCCAGTGGCGCCATGACCGTGACGGGGCGCTGGAGCGTGTGGCCCGGCTGGGTTACCCAATGTTTGTGAAGCCTGCTCGTGCAGGTTCGTCGTTCGGCATCACGAAGGTAGACACAGCTGAGCAGCTGGTGCCTGCAATTGAGCAGGCGCGCGTGTATGATCCGAAAGTGGTGATTGAGGCCGGTATTGTGGGCCGCGAGATTGAGTGCGGTATTTTGGATGGTCATAATGGCGATATGCCCCGCGCATCATATCCCGGCGAGATTGAGATGCAGGGGGAGCAGGGAGGCTTCTATGATTTTGAGGCCAAATACGTGTCGAAGACTACCGCTGTGACCCGATGCCCCGCTAACCTACCCCCCGAGGATCTGGAGCGTATGCGTCAGCTGGCGGTCAAGGCATTCTTGGCTCTGGATGGCGAAGGTATCTCCCGAGCTGATTTCTTTTACACCCCCGATGCTCGCCTGATCGTTAATGAGGTGAACACCATGCCTGGGTTCACGCCGATCTCGATGTATAAGACTATGTGGGAGAACACCGGAATTGAGTACAAGGACCTTATTGATGAGCTGCTGATGTTGGCGCTGGAACGCCCAGTAGGCCTGCGGTAGTGAGCGAAAACTTCACATGATGCGCTAACAGTGTTTATTGCACACGCCCCGCTTTAAGGTGTTGTATGCCGAAGCAATAGGGGCAGCTGCATTGCTTTTGTTGTGGGGTGCTGGTTTCCGTAGCGGCGAAGCCAGCGCCCACTAACGCATATAATGACAGATATGGGATGAGCCACAGTGTCAAATACCTCATTTTCATTGGGTTAGCCTTGCCTGAGTGGTAGCATGGAGACACCGGCTGATAAGTCTAGGCTAAACACTATGTGTGTCTAATAGCCGGTTCTGAACCCTTCTCCGTGGTTGGAAAAGGGGAATTACTCACATTACATATCATTGAGGATGAATAATGACTTATTCTCACAAGAGCCCTATGCATAAACTTCTGGCATCTGCAGGCGCCGTCTCTATCATCGCTGCTTCTTTCGCGGCTGTTCCCGCATCGTTCGCGGCTGAGAATCCTCCTGCGGCAGCTGCTGAGAACAACGGTTCTTGCCGACACGTTGCCGCTACCGCAACCAGCTACCAGGGCCTTCCCGGTGAATATCAGCTGGCGTATTCGAACGGTAACCTGTACACCACGTTCGCTAATGGCCGTCCCCCGATTTTGACCGGCGGTATTGGTGTGTGGAATGAAAGCGCTGCAGGCCCCAGCCTGACCCAGGTGCTTCAGCCCTCCACCGTGGATTTCACCCCGCGCGGCGCTAACGCCCCCACCGGTAAGCAGGTGGCGGCTCCTTACGGTATCGCAGTGGACGAGGCTAACGGCACCATCTGGGTGACTCAGACCCGTATTAATGCAGTTTCTGTGTATGACATTAACACCAAGCAGCTGGTGTGGAGCAGCTATAACGAGGCTAACCCTTCTGAGGGTGCTGTGAAGCATCCGCGCGAAGTTAAGGTCGATGCCGCCTCAGGCCGGGCCTTCGTTTCGGGCTCCGGTGGCGTGACCGTCTTCGACTTGAAGACCCACGAGGTTATCAAGAAGATTGCGTTCACCAATAATGGTGAAGAGGATATCGCCATGAATATGGAACTTGATTCATCCGGCGGTAAGCTTTATGTCCCGGCTATGGGCGCTGGCACGTTGAATGTGATTAACACCGGCACATTGGAGAACGAGAAGACTATCACCCTGCACAAGGATGTGGATAGTGCAGCTCTGCGCCCCTCGGATGTGACCATTGATAAGTCCCTGCAGGAGATTTATGTCTCCTCCCAGGGCGAGATGGATCGCCAGAGCGGTGTATCTAAAGGCAACGCCGGGGTAACCGTCTATGACTTGAACACTGGTGAGTACAAGAAGAGCATCCAGTTCGGTAAGCAGACCCTGTCCATTACCGCCGATGAGAAAAACGACCTGGTGTACGCCACCGATTTCGCCACCGGCAAGGTGGGCGTCATTGACGCCCGCACCGGTACCGTATCTGCTGAGGTGAATGCCGGTAAGAACGGCGCTAATGATGTGCTGGTCACCCCCGAGGGCACCGCTTATGCTGTCACGCGTGATGCCTATGCTGAGGGTATTAAGACCGACTACACCATTGATCCGAAGACTGGGCAGTACCGCGAATCCACAACCGAGCCCAAGGGCAAGGACGGTGCAGAGACCTCAATTAATGCCAATTCGCTGGTGAAGATTAACACCACCGTGACCGAGAAACCCGCCGCTAAACCGGACCAGGGTGAACAGGTTACCGCCGCCGCTGATGACGGTGCTACCGCTTCTGTGCAGAAGGTTGTGCAGGAGAAAGGCAAACTGACCATCACCGGTAAGGCATTCAAAGATAAGGAAGGCGGGCCCTCCAAGATTGCCGTGAAGTTCGATGGCGGTGCTACCCCCGTTGAGGGTAAGGGACACATCTTTGTGGATGCTGACGCTGAGGGCAACTTCTCGACCACCATTTCAGTACCGGAGCAGTGGACCGCTGGCTCCACGCACAGCATTACCCTGCTGACTGGTTCAGGCAACCGTAAGGATCCTATCCGCTCGCTCACTCTGGATGTGAACGTTGAAGCTGCTGGCGGTAACCAGGATAAGGACACCTGCGCCCCCGCAGAGACCGCTCAGGTAACCCCCACCAAGTCCACGAACGAGGTCACCTACCCCAAGGGCACCCCCACCACTCCCACGAAGCAGGCGGACCCCAAGATTCAGGCGTCCAAGACCGAGCTTGATGCGGCAGCTGACAATAACGAGCTGCAGGTAAACGGCAGCGGCTTCTACGGTCATATCACCTCAAAGGGTGTGCGTGTAGGGGTGTACGAGGCTGACGCTTCGGGCAAACCCACGGGTGAGTCAATTGTGGATGAGAAGCTTATCAACGCTTCTGACATTAACGATGGTCGTTTCTCAGTGACGCTGAACATTCCCGGTAGCAAACTGGACGCCTCCAAGAAATACGTGGCTGTAGCTGCCACCGTCTCGGCTGAGGCCGGGATGCATGCGGAAACCCCGCTGACCGTCAAACCTGCGGATCAGAAGCCCGACTTTAAGCCGATTCCTGATACTCCTCTCTACAAGGACGTGAACCAGAATACGGCATTCTACGCTGAGATTCAGTGGCTGGGTTCTCAGAACATCACTACCGGCTACCCGGATGGTACGTTCCGTCCTGGTCAGAATGTTGAGCGTGCTGCGATGGCTGCATACTTCTACCGTATGGCTGGCTCACCCGAGGTAACTTTACCGAAGGAGTCTCCGTTTAAGGATGTGGATCCGTCGTTCCCGTTCTATAAGGAGATTGTGTGGATGCATCAGAGGGGTATTACTACCGGTTATTGGGATGGTACGTTCCGTCCGCATGATCCGGTGAATCGTGATGCGATGGCGGCGTTCTTCTATCGTTATGCTGGTGCTCCGGGGTATACGGCTCCGGTGAACTCACCGTTTAACGATGTGCAGAATGGTGATGCTTTCTATCAGGAGATTACTTGGCTGAAGCAGCAGGGTATTACGAAAGGCTGGTCTGACGGTACTTACCGTCCGGGTGAGCCTATTCACCGTGATGCAATGGCCGCGTTCATTCACCGCTATAGCGCTATCGTAAAGAAGTAACGCTAATAGCTAGCGAAGAGGCCGTCTCTAAAAAACACCCAATCTGTTGAATAAAACCAGCAGATTGGGTGTTTTTATACCCTATATATAAATAAGTATTCAGTTATATGTGATGGAGAAATAAAATATGATAGCGAACCTCAAGCCGGGTGTATAAGCCCCATCACGACTGCTTAAATAGTGCTATAAATTCCGCTATAAAGTCGTAATAGTGCGGGAGAGCTATAATTCGATAGCCGGTAGGTTTAAGGAAAGTTAAGGCTGTCGAGTATACCGGTGGGTCGTGCATACTATTAGACAAAAAACGGATTTATATGCACTAATGGCCGCCGGGGACTTCGTTGAGGTTGGTGCATTTCTTCTGAGCGGGAACCTGCTTCACAGCTGAACTCAGGCTGGTCAGTAAAGTAGATGAAGGTACCTTGTCAGCATCGAACGTCACCTCAATAGCCGGGGTACGGCCGTATGTGGTAGCTGTCCACACTCCGCCCGACCGCTGAACGTTGGAGGTCCTCACCGGGGCTGGGGTGCTCGTGCCAGTCTTTTGAGAAGCTGTGGAGGAGGCGCTGTTTGCAGGCGTCGTATTATGCGAGCTAGCGGTGGCACTGGCAGCTTTCGCAGGGTCTGATTCAGCCTCTTGGGGGCGCAGAATCCAGTCAATACCGTTTACCTCAACACAGGGATCCGAGACAGGTTCGGAGGCCGACACGCCGCACTTGAGAACAATTGTTGCGGGATCTCCCCAAGCCGTGGTGGCTTGTGCCGTGGTTTCCCGCTGGGGGAATCCGGTGAGGGTCTCTGGCATTGCCACTAGTGCGTATGCACACACCGGGTTCGCGGCATCCGGTGCGGGCTCTAGACTGACTGTCCCGGCGCCACAGCCACTCAGAAAAAATATGCACCCACATGCAGTAAAAGACCTGCTGAGGGTGCGAAGGAGGCGGTGTGTGCGTGCGGGCTGAGATAGCTGTTTCACACCCTTCATTCTACCGTATTACCCGGTATTAACCGGGCTGTGTGGGGAAGGCTGAAGGGCAGGGAAGCTGCAGGAAATATTTTATGAGAACATGAACCTGAAGCTGCGCCTTAATGTTTGAGTGGTTAAACTTACCTGTTATGATTTTGTTATAAAGCTTGTTACGGGAAGAAATTCCTGGGAATATTCGCTAATATTTAGAAGCACCCTTACTTTTGGGGCACATTCATGTTCACTCAAAAACATATAAGGATGACCTTTTGGGAAATAAAAACCACAAGGTGGTATCAGCTGGTGTAGCGACCGCCTTACTGACGGTCGGGGGACTCCCTGCCGCTGTGTCTCTGCCCGGGGCTGCACTAGTGCACACCCCGCAGCCTGTGCACCCCGCAGTCGCTCTCACTCAAGCACCAACTGATAATGCCACCGGAACTCCTAATAATGTGAATGCCGGTATGGAGGAGGTTCAGGCCCCGCCATCCTTTGCCCCTGCCCAACCTGCGGCTGCACAGACCGGTGAGCAGCCCGTTGCAGATGCCACGCCGAACGCGCAGGCAACCCCCGCGAAGAACACCCCCGCGGCTAATAATGCTACCCCCACGCCTGAAGCAGCTCAGCAGGCAACGCCTACTCCCACCCCGCAGGTAACTCCAACCCCGCAGCCTGCTGCTACGGGTGCGGCGGCTAACGATACTGGTGCAGCGGTTAATAATACTCCGACTCCTACACCGGATCAGCAGGCAACCCCTGCACCGCAGCAGCCTGCCCAGAACGTTACCCCGACCCCTGCCCCCGCTCAGGACGGTAATAATCAGGGTGGTAATAACCAGCAGGTAACCCCTGCTCCGGCACAGGATCAGACTCCTGCGCCTGCTCAGCAGAACCCGACCCCGGCTCCTACACCGACACCTGCCCCTCAGCAGCCGACGCCTACCCCTACGCCGGACCCCACCCCTACCCCTGAGGTACCGACTCCGAGTCCCGAGCAGAATCAGACCCCGGCTCCTACGCCAACGCCTGAGCCCACTCCGACTCCGGATGCGACACCTACTCCTACACCGGATCCTACGCCGACCCCTGAGGCGCCGACTCCAACTCCGAGTCCCGAGCAGAATCAGACCCCGGCTCCTACGCCAACGCCTGAGCCCACTCCAACCCCGGATCCCACCCCAACACCTGACCCGACGCCTACGCCGGAGCCGACACCCACACCCGAGGTTCCCACGCCTAGCCCGGAGACTCCCGCGCCAGAGCCGACTCAGGATCCTACCCCTACGCCTGAGGAGCCCACGCCGGAACCCACCCCGACCCCTGAGGTGCCGACTCCGACTCCGGATCCCACCCCAACACCTGACCCGACGCCTACGCCGGACCCGACACCCACTCCAGAGCCGGTACCGACGGATCCTGTGCCGACTCCGCCGGTGGATCCTACTCCGGTTCCGGACCCGACGGTTACTCCCGTGCCGACGCCTCCTGTCGTGGAGCCGACACCGGTTCCTGTCCCGGCACCAACCGCTGAGCCGGTCCCTGTTCCTGCACCCGCGCCTGCGCCGGAGCCGACTCCTGCGCCAGCGCCCAGCCCCAGCCCCGCGCCTGTGCCTAACACTCCGACCGAGGACCCTCGCGGTGAGCTGCTGCCGAACGGCGTTACCACCTTGGGGCGCATCGGGGCTAATAGTGGTTCCCAGGAGGCTATCCCCGGTGCGGCTGACTGGGTGGCCGGGTACCTGTCTCAGGGAGAGAACGGTGGCCTGCGGTTGACTCCGAGCGTGACGGGAACGGCTGATTCCCGGCCCACTGGTTCGACTCCTTCGAACACTTCGCGTTCATCCAGCAGCGGCAGCACTTCGGCTGAGCCGTCAAGTCAGCAGCCCTCAAAGTCGAACTCGTCAAGCTCCAATAACCAGGCGGCTGTTGATAACAGCAATAACTCAGGCCCCTATGGTGCGATCCCGCTGGTCGTCTTTAGCCTGTTAGCTATCGCCATTATTGGTTTCGCTATCCGTCACTTCTACCGCGTACGGTAGACGGGTATTATACTCGCGTGAGCCTTCAAAAAAACGCGCGCACAATACGGGATTCTTCTCAACGGCAGGAACATCCTTTGCGGGATACTACCGCTGCCGCCTTGGGGGAGTCTCGTATTTTGCGTGCTTTTTTGCCCATTATTGAGAACCATAATGCTGCTGTAAAAGACCATCAGCATCAACAGGGCGCTGAGGATCCTTTGCTGGTGGGTCCCGGTGACGATTGCGCGGTTTTCGCTGGTAGCCCCACCCCCACGGTGCTCACCACCGATACCCTGGTGGAGGGCGAAGATTTTCTGGACCCGTGGCCCGCCGGGCTATCTAGCGGAGGGTACGAGGTGGGGTATAAAGCGGCCACCCAGAACCTTGCAGATATTGCGGCTATGGGGGCAGAACCGGTAACCCTTGTTGTCTCATTGAGCATGCCTGCCCACACTACCTACGGGTGGGTGGAGGACTTCGCCCGGGGGATCAGCGACAGTATCGTAGCCTGTGGGGCACATTCGTGTACTGTCAGCGGTGGAGACCTGGGAACCTCCAACGATATTACGGTGAGTATCACCGCGATGGGGAGGATGCACCCGAATACTCCCAAACCGGTGCTGCGTTCGGGCGCTCAAGCAGGAGACACCGTTGCTTTTGCTGGACAGGTGGGGTGGGCTGATGCCGGTTTACGGCTTCTGCTCCAATCCCACAACCCTTACCTTGCGGACATTACTACCAAACAAACAACGGGTAAGCGCCCGCGCTGCGATGACAATGCGGTACAGCGCGCCCTAACAGCCCAGCTGCGGCCCACCTCGCCCGTACCCGCCGGTGTGCTCGCCGCACGGGCGGGGGCTACTGCCATGCTTGATGTTTCTGATGGACTTCTTAAAGATGCAGAGCGTATAGCATATGCCTCTGCGGTAGATATTTCCTTATCAGCAGAGGCTATTGAGGCCCTGTCCAAGCCCCTGGTACCGCTGGCACAGGCAATCCTGCACGGGCAGCCGCGCAATGAGGACGCAGACAGTTACGTGAGCTTGGCACAGGAATGCGTACTTGGTGGGGGAGAAGACCACGGACTGCTGGCATGTTTCCCTTCCGGGGCACTATTACCGGAGGGGTTTGTGGCTCTGGGGTCGTGCCTGGTTCCCGAAGGGCAGCAGCCGCGGGTGCTGCTGGGTCAGCGGCAGGCACAAGCACGCGGTTGGGAACATTATCAGCCCCTCTAACGCGAGCGCATCTAAACGTGCCGAGGGAGGGCCTAAACATGGCTGCGGGGCCGGGGCTTAGAATGGAGTGAGGTGCCTCAGCGTGTAAGGAGTGTTTGTGTTAGGTGATAACGCGCCTAAAACCGAGTTTACGTTCGGTATCGGTTGGGTAGACGCAGCGTGCGCACAAGCCCGGAAGTACCGTGACGGGTTGAATAGCCTGAATGCGTTCCCCGTACCGGATAAGGACACCGGGTCAAATCTGACCGTAACGCTCACCGCCCTCAAAGAAGCATTCGACGCAGAATATGAGGTGCTGCAGAAAGAACCCAAACCAGCGGATGCGGCGGCACTTAACCTGCGGATAGGCCAGTTATATGAGCGGGCTATTATGCAGGCTTACCGGTCAGCTAGGGGCAACTCGGGCACCCTGCTGTGTACCTGGGCTTTGGAAGCGGTACGGAGCTACTGGGGTTTACCGGGACACCTCACCGAGGATATGGACGAGTCGGAGGTAGTGCAGATTCCCGTGTTCTCGGCGTTACACCAACAGTATGAGGAAGCACCTGCCGCAGAGATACGTGAGAGCTCTTATCGTGAGGCGTTTGCTCTCAGCGCTGCGGCGCAACGGGTGCGTCAGAGCGTGCCCGATGCCTCGCTCATGCGCAGCACTATGGGGGCAGTAATGCTCGCAGTGGCGGACTATCGGTTCCACTACCGGCCCGGTAGTGAACTGCAGGATATGCTAAATCGTTCAGAGTACCGGCGCACTAGCGTGCTGCGGGCGTTGGAAGGAACCGCAGAGCATCCGCCCGCCCCGGAGCTGAAGGGGACAGTGGATGCGGGCGCCCTTGGGCTTTACCTGACGGTGGTGCACACGAACTCGCGGTGGCGTACCAGCAGGTTGGACGATGCCCAGATTGAGCGTATGCTGGTGCCGCCCGCTATGCCTTCACGTCACCTTCAGGAACGACGCGGAGATAGCACTGCTGCGAGCGCGCGAGTTCCCGAGTGGGAGCTGATGGGTACGGTGGATGCTGACCCTGTGGCGGTGGCGCAGATACGATCGGAACTTGAGCAGCTGGGCGATTCGCTATTGTTAACCCCGTTGGATGTTTCTGCGGGGATGTGGAGCCTGCATGTGCACGTGTTTTCGCTTGATGATGCTCGCGCAGCAATTGCCCGGCACGGTATGCTGCGTGAGGAGCGGGTGTCGTCTTTGCGTGAGGGGCCTGCTGATAGTGCGTGTGCCGCAGATTGAGCGGTGTGAGAATACGTGTGTTCGCGGTTCAGAGGCACGCCGCACCTGAATATATGTACTAATATGGTGTTATTTACCGTACAATTAATCTAATAATGCGCACGATGCCGGTATGATGCGGTGCGTGCCAGGTAAACGCGGGGTGGGGAAGGCCCTGGCCTGCGGCTGGATGAGAGAGCGTGTGCAAGCTGAGGGGAGGGCAGGCGATGAACTCAGGGCACGGCACCGGTGAAGGTGACTCCCCGAAACCTTCGACGTCTGCACCCAGCCTGTTTGACGGGCTTGATTCGGGTGCGCTCTGGGGGGAGTTTGCCCGTAAACCTTCGCGCCCACGCAATGCTGCCACTCAGCGTAAAGATACCCATGCTGACGGCGCAGCGGCCTCAACACGCGGGGACAAGTCGAATAAAAATGCGAGTCGGGGGAAGTCATCTGTTCAGCAGGAGACCGAGACGCAACAGGAAGCCGCGCACCACACAAAGGGCACCCGTAGGGGGATCAAAACCACTCGCCCCCAACAAATCACAGAGCCAGACGCTAACCACCATGCTGCGGGGGATATACCTGAGGGTGTGCTCACAGATGCCGAAGTAGCTCATAACCCGCTGTTGACCGTGCAGGATTTAGCCGCATACGCGCGCCATGAAACCACTTTAGCGGCGCTCCAAGAAACAGTAGAACGCCGCCGCTCGCCACAGTATCAAGCGGCTCTTGCCTCACTCACAAAATCTTTAGGAGAAGCCGCTGGGGCAATGGATCCGGCGGAACTGTACGAACTGGTGGATATTGCTTTAGAGGCTCGCCCGCAACACGCTGAGAGGAACCCGGTGGCCCCCGCACCACAAGCGAAGGCAGTAAAGACACGGGCGAGGCAAAAGAATAATAAGCAGAAGAACGGGAAGAAGCCCGTAGCCGCCCGCCAATCCGGCAGTTCAGGTGCCCCCGATACCGCTGCCCGGCGGGTCCGGGGAAAAGAGCAGCAGGCTGATTCTCGGGCGGCGGAGCAAGGAGCCGCCACCGCAAAGCGTAAACCCGCCGCCGGTGAAGCGAAGAGGAAGACATCCGGGAATACGCCCGTAGGTACCCCGACCGCAGAAGCACAGAAAACCATTAAGGGGAATAAAAATACAGAAAATGGGCAGGCGAAAAAACGTGCCCTCAACCGCTATAACACCGAAGACCGCGTTGAGAACGCACCCTTAAAAAAGTACCTTCCTGACTCGGCCGTGCGGGCCGTAAAAACCCATTTGGGGCTGGGGACAGTGGGGGAACTGCTGGAGTATTTCCCCCGTAAATACTTACCGCGCGGTGAACTCAGCTCGTTTGCCGAGCTGGTCGAGGGGCAGGAAGTCACAATTATTGCTCGGGTGCTGAATGTGAGTACTCGTACCATGGCGGCACGCCGAGGGCGTATTACTGAGGTCACCATTACCGATACTCTCGCTGGCGGCGAGCCGGGCGGAGCCACAGGGCGTTATGCCGCCGTAAACGGACGGGCGCATCAGCCCAGCCGCCTGTCGTACGGGGGCACCAACCCGCGTGTGGCGGGGCTTGCCGCCAATGGTGCCTCATACTCGGGGTACGCGGATTCTTACGGGCAGTCTCAAAGTCTTTTTGGTGTTCCTGCGGGTTCCTCACCCGTAGGGTCAACGATGAAACTCTCATTTTTTAATGCATGGACCGCCGCACGTGATATCCACGAAGGCGACCACGTGATGTTCTCGGGTAAAGTCGGTACCTATCGTGGTGAATACACCCTCACAAACCCGCACTATGCGGTGCTTTCCGAAAGTGATGAGGCGGTGGATGCAGCCCAAGAGAAAGCGGGCGCCCCTATTCCCGTGTACCGTGCCCCGGTGAAGCTGCCTACCGACCGGATTGCTTCCTACATTACCCAGCTCTTAGAAGCTGTGCCGTTGAAAGAACTGGAAGATCCCGTGCCGTTCAAACTACGGCGTGCCCGTAAAATTCCTTCGCTGGAGTGGACCTACCGTGCTTTGCACACACCGGATAGTGAAGCCACCCAGTACGCAGCGCAGCAGCAGATGCGTTACCGTGAGGCGTTCGTACTTCAGGTTGCGTTGGCCAGGCTGCAGGCTGCCCGTGCTGCTCACAGCACTGTTGCCCGTGCTGCTGTACCGGGCGGGCTGGCGGATCGCCTGCTGGAGGTTCTTCCCTATCAGCTCACCGCCGGACAGCAGGCTGTGGGGGAGCAGATCGCCGCCGATCTTGGCGGTTCTTCGCCAATGAACCGCCTATTACAGGGTGATGTTGGTTCCGGTAAAACCGTGGTGGCCCTGCGGGCCATGCTTCAGGTAGCCGATACCGGTGGACAATCTGCCATGCTGGCCCCTACCGAGGTGCTGGCTGAACAGCATCTGCGGTCTGTACTTGATGTTTTAGGGGCTATGGCTGATACCGGAACAATCCCCGGCATTGATACCCCCGATACGGTCACGGATCACACCGGTGACGGGCCTCAGGTTCGGGTACGGCTTTTAACGGCCTCCATGTCTGCTAAACGTAAAAAAGAGGTACTGGCCGAACTTGCAGACGGTACCGCCCAGATTGTGATTGGTACGCATGCGCTGCTTTCTGAAGGAGTCGAGTTCAACGATCTAGGTTTAGTGGTGGTGGATGAGCAGCACCGTTTCGGTGTGGAACAGCGTGATGGCCTGCGCGGTCCCCACGGGGAATTGCCGCATCGGCTGGTGATGACAGCCACCCCCATACCGCGTACCGTGGCGATGACCGTTTTCGGTGATTTGGACGTGTCGGTATTGGACCAGCTGCCTGCCGGGCGGCAGAAGATTTCTACGCATGTGGTTCCCCTCGCCGAAAAACCGGGGTGGGCTTCCCGCCTGTGGAGCCGAGCTCGGGAGGAGATTGACGCTGGGCACCAGGTGTATGTGGTGGTGCCCAAAATCGGTGATGATGGTGATGACACCGAAGAAGGGGTGCAGCTATTTGGCGATGGCGGGCGTGAAGGAGCTAAAAGCTCGGATGGAAAGATCAGGCTGACATCGGTCACAGCCATGAACGCCTACCTGCAAGATGTCCCGGCGCTTTCGGGAGTGCGCATCGGTACCCTGCACGGGCGGATGGACGCTGCCGAGAAAACTCGCGTGATGACTGCATTTGAGCGGGCAGAGATTGACCTTCTTATTAGCACCACCGTCATTGAGGTGGGCGTGAACGTGCCAAATGCTACGCTCATGATTATTATGGATGCCGACCGCTTTGGTATTTCGGGGCTGCATCAGCTGCGCGGCCGTGTGGGGCGCGGCGGGGCGGCAGGCACCTGCCTGCTGGTGACCCGTCAGGAAGCAGACGGTATTTCTCGTGAACGTCTTGACGCGGTGGCGGGCACTACGGACGGTTTTGAGCTGTCCCGCATCGACCTGCAGCAGCGGCGTGAAGGCGATATTCTGGGGGCCGCACAGTCGGGACGTAAAAGCACATTAAAATTCCTGCGTGCGCTTACAGATGCGAAAATTATTGAGCGCGCCCGTGAAGATGCACGGGGTATTGTGGCAGATGATCCGACGCTGGCAAAGCACCCGAATCTGGCGCGTACTATTGACCGCGCCTTGGACGCTGACCGCGAGGCGTTTTTAGGCAGGGGCTAGAGGCATCTGCCGCACCGGTGAGGGAAGGGACCGAAGAGAAAATGAGCCGCATTATTGCGGGGGCTGCGGGCGGCTTACGCCTTGCCTCTGTGCCGGGTGATACTACTCGCCCGACGACCGACAGGGTGAAAGAGTCACTATTTTCTAAGCTGGAAAGCTACGGGGTGCTTGAGGGTGCGCGTGTGCTTGATGTGTATGGCGGCTCGGGGGCGTTAGGCTGTGAAGCCGCGTCGCGGGGTGCCGCCTCTGTTGAGATTGTCGATAAGTACCTGAAGGCGGTGCGAACCATACAGCGCAACGTGGATGCGGTGGTGCGGGCGTGCTCTGTGAGTGGGCTGAACCCGCAGGTGAAGGTGCGGCATTCAAGCGCGCGCACCTACCTGTTGGGGGCTTTAGACGTGTGGGATGTTGTGTTCGTGGATCCTCCGTATGCGCTGCCGAATGAGCAGGTGGTGGAGGATCTGCAGCAGATCGCCCCTCACCTCGCCGAGGGCGCCATTGTGGTGGTGGAGCGTTCCGCACGTGATAGTGAGCCGGTATGGCCCAAGAGCGTGCGCCGGTTTGCAGCCAAAAATCACGGGGAGACGGCAGTGTATTATCTTGAACCAGATGCCGCAGAGCTGAGTGCAGAGCCTGAGCTGGGTATAGCTGAGAAGGAGAACTAGATGCTGGTGATTTGCCCCGGGTCATTTGATCCTGTTCATAATGGGCACCTTGAGATTATTGCGCGTGCCGCTTCGCTTTTCGATGAGGTAGTGGTGGGTGTTGCCCATAACCATTCGAAGAAGTACCTTTTTAGCCTTCAGGAACGCGTGTGGCTGGTCACGGATTCTTTAGCGGAACTTGGTATTGAAGGGGTGAACGTTGAGATTATCCCAACCGGGGTGCTCTTGGCGGAGTACGCGGCTCAACGTGGCGCCAGCGCCTTAGTGAAGGGTCTGCGCTCGGGTACCGATTATGGGTATGAGGCCCCAATGGCGAGTATGAACCGGCATTTATCGAAGGTGGAGACCGTTTTCTTGGCGGGAGAAGACCGCTACGGTGGGGTGTCGTCCACGATTATTCGTGAGGTTGCCTCGTTGGGAGGGGATGTGCGTCCGTTTGTTCCGCAGGTAGTAGCCCACGCTCTTGCGCAGCGGCATTAATGTACCTGTGGTAGGGGACCCGCAAAGGGCACAATGACAGCGATCCGGGTCGGACTCACTCTCTTGAGGCGCGGCTTGCAGGGCGGCTCAAACGCCTAGACACGCCCGGATCGTATGGTTAAGGTCTCATAAACAGTGTGTTATCTTGCATTGTGCTTGCGCACGCTATAGACTGAGATTTTGGTTTATACATTTCATAAGGAGATACGTCATTTCACGTAAAGACTCGTCTGAGCTGGTGCTCTCGGTGACTAACCTGATGCATCGCCCGGGTACTTCGGAAACATTTGCCGAGGTTGTTCCCGCACCGGCTGATTTAGGAAATGCGCTTATTGGCGTTCCTGAGGGTACCGATATTGATATGAATGTTCGGTTAGAGTCTGTGGTAGATGGTATTCTAGTTACCGGCGACGCCGTTGTGGATGTACACGGCGAGTGTAGCCTGTGTCTGGATCCGATTGATTATGAAATGTCGGCCGACATTCAAGAGCTTTTCGTGTTCGAGAAGGCCCCTGAGGGCGGCCCCGAAGACGAAGTGGATGAGCAGTACGCCGTTGAGGGAGAAACGCTTGACCTCGAACCGGCACTGCGGGACGCAGTGATCCTTCAGCTGCCGTTCCAGCCCGTATGCAGGGAAACATGCCAGGGTCTGTGCTCCGAGTGCGGAGCGCGCCTGGAGGAGAACCCAGGGCATCATCACGAGGCGTTAGACCCGCGCTGGTCGGCCCTGCAGGGGCTGCTTAGTGCGGGTACCGAAAACTAAATTGTTATTACTAGAGATTGTGAGATAGCTGTGGCTGTTCCCAAGCGCAAAATGTCCCGCGCTAACACCCGCGCACGCCGTTCCCAGTGGAAGGCCTCTGTGCCCCCGCTGGTGAAGACCATCGAGAACGGTCGTGTGACCTACAGCCTGCCGCACCGGGCTAAGGTTGTCACCGATGCTGCGGGTAACGCCCTGTTCCTGGAGTACAAGGGCCGCAAGGTCGCCGACGCATAAATTACAGTTGGCTGCCAATGAATAACGTTCCTAGTGCATCTGACGCTAGGGAGTTGCAGAAACGTCTCGGCGTCACTATTGACGCCGAGACGTTTCTGCGCTCCCTAACGCACCGTTCCTATGCTTTTGAGAATCCCGGGGTCGCCCATAATGAGCGCCTGGAATTTCTGGGAGATTCGGTGCTTTCGCTCGCTATCGCAGAGGAGGTGTTTCGCCGCTACCCGGATATGCCGGAAGGGGAACTGGTGAAACGGCACCACGTGGTGGTGTCCACCGTGGCGTTGGCAAAAGTTGCCCGTGAGCTGAGGCTGGGGCCGCATATCCGTTTGGGCAAGGGGGAGCGGCTGACCGGCGGTGCCGATAAAGACTCAATCCTTGCCGATACGATGGAAGCTATTTTCGGTGCAACCTACATGACCCTTGGCAGGGAAGCCGCCCGGGAGCTTGTGCTGCGCTTAATTGCGCCGCTATTGGATGATGAGGCCGTACTGAATTCCGGGCGTGACTGGAAGACCGATCTGCAGGAGCTGGTGGCTTCCAGGGCCTGGGGCGAGGTCCGGTATGAGGTGAGCGGCGAAGGGCCAGACCACGCACGCCACTACACGGCCAAAGCCGTGGTTGCCGGGCAAGTTGCCGGAACCGGTGAAGGCACCAGCAAGAAAGAAGCGGAACGCCTGGCGGCCGAGGCAGCCTACCGGGTGCTGCTGTGACCCCGGGCTGACGGTGCCTGTTTGCGGTTCAGATGAGGCAGTAAGGAGGGCACAGTGCCTGAACTTCCCGAGGTTGAGACCGTCCGTGAGGGTGTTCAGACCCACGCCGCGGGCCGGATCATTGAGCGTGTGCGTATTCTGGATGCACGTTCTACTCGCCGCCATGTACCGGGCACAGCAGATTTTGCCGCCCGCCTGGAAGGAACCCGCATTCACGGGGCGTATCGGCGCGGCAAATACATGTGGCTCACGCTCGCAGCCACCGGCAGGGGCGGATGCGCCTCCGGTGAGCTGCTGCCGTATGCGCTGGTCATACACCTGGGAATGAGCGGGCAGCTGCTGGTAAAAACCCCAGATTTTGCACCCGAGAAGCACCTCAAAATCGTCCTTGAACTCGAACCTGCCGATGGCGAGAGTACCGGTGAAACCACCGAATTACGGTTTGTTGATCAGCGTATCTTTGGCGGCATGTTCCTCTCGGATGTAGTGTCTGACATTCCTGCGAGTGCTTCGCTGTCCGGTGCAGAAGAAATACCGGAAGAGTTTTTGGTGCCGCAGGCCGTGCAGCATATTGGGCGTGACCCTGTAGACCCGTATTTTGATCTGTCACTGATACGGGCGAAGATGCTCCGCACCGCCAGCGGCATTAAACGCCTGCTGCTAGATCAGTCCGTGGTATCCGGTATCGGGAATATTTATGCGGATGAGGCGCTGTGGCGGGCCAGGATTCACTACGCCAAACCATCCCGCACACTTAGCGCCGCACAGACCCGGGAACTATTTGCCGCCGTGCAGCAGGTACTTACTGAAGCGCTCCGCGCCGGCGGCACCAGCTTCGACGCCCTGTATGTGAACGTCAACGGGCAGTCCGGCTATTTTGATCGGTCGCTGAACGCCTACGGGCGCGCCGGTGAGCCGTGCCGCCGCTGCCTGGATGAGGGACGCACCAGCATTATCGTGCGTGAACCGTTTATGAACCGCTCCTCATACCGGTGCCCCCACTGCCAACGTACCCCGCGCGGGCTTGACCGGAGGTAATGAACCTTTACGGCCGAGAATACTTATCCCCGTAAAACAAGCGTAGCCGCTCATATCCTTCTTCAATTGATACGGCCGGTTCCCACCCCAGCAGTTCACGAGTGTCCCGCTGATCAAACCAGTGCGCCGTTGACAGCTGCTCCGCCAGGAACCCCGTCATGGGAGGCTCATCACCGGCGGTCACCGAATGAGGCAGTAAAACCCACACCTTCTCAATCAGGCGCCCGGCCACCACAGCCACCGGTGCCGGTACCGAAAAACGCGGTGCGGGAACGCCCACAGCAGTGCAGAAGCCGCTCATGAGCTCGGCAACTGTGCGCGGCTGCCCATTGGTGACCACTACAGCCCGCCCGGCAAGCGCCTCCAACCGTTCGTAACCGTGCACCACCGCGTCGGCGGCGTTATCAATGTACAGGGTGTCGATCAGCCCAGTCCCACCGGATAGAAGCGGCAGCCGCCCCGCACGGGCCCTCTCCAGGATGCGTTCCACCAGCTGCGTATCTCCCGGGCCCCAGATCAGGTGTGGGCGCAGGGCACCGGTGCACAGATGCTCCCCGGTGGATAGCGCCGTACCGTTCATCTGCAGCACCGCTTTCTCCGCCACCGCCTTTGACCTGGCATAGTTGCCGCGCGCATGTTCGGGGGAGGCATCCCCGTTCCCTGCACCTACAAGTGCCGCTCCGGCGTGCGCTACTGACGGGGAGGAAATATACAGAAATTTGGGGATTGCATGCTCAACCGCAGCATCCAGCAGACTCTTGGTTCCCTCAATATTCACCCGTTCATAGTCGCGCCAGTCACCGGAGACCGACACTTTCGCGGCTGCGTGCACAATACCGTTCACGCCTGTCAGCGCCTGCTCAATGGCTTGCCGGTTGGTGAGGGAACCCCGCACCTGCTCGAACCTGGGGCGAATAGTATCCGGCAGCAGGGCGGCTATTCCCGAATCTGAGCGTTGAAACACCCGCACAGTGTACCCGGCACGCAATAGGGCCAGCGCAGACTCGCGGCCCAGCATGCCGCTGGCACCGGTCAGCAGCACACGTTCTGCGTTGCTCGGGGCAAAATCTGATTCTTCAACGGGCCGTAGCGAACGGGGAGATGGGTCGGTGTAGCGTGCCGCCAGGGGAGCGGGGTTAGTCATCATCGCCTCCGAAAGATTATGTATCACTATGTGGTGTATTTATGGTGTGTACGCAGGGCACAGACACAGGATAGGAGAAGGTTTGAAGGGGGTATGCAGGCACCAGGGTGTAACGCATAAAATGCGCTATATTACGCTCCGGCAAGTACCTTCTGAGCCCACGTGCTCAAGGCGGTTCGGTCAATTTTAGAGTTATGCCGAATGTCCGTGGGGTGCTCACGTACTACCAGCACAGCCGCCAGCTCAATACCCGTATCTTCCTTCACCCGTTCCCGCACTGCGCTGCTCAGGGCAAGGGGCGCCTGCCCCTGCTTGAGCGCACGGTCGGTGGCCTCAATCGCCAGTACCGCGGCGGCGGCACCGTCCGGGCCCACCGCCACCAGCGCGGCACGGCGCACCTCAGCTAGAGTTTCTGCGGACTGCTCAGCAGCCACCGGGGTGAGCACCCCCTGAGCGGTGAGAAGCACATGCGCCAGCCGCCCCTCAACCCACAAACGGCCGGAAGCATCCAGATGCCCAACATCCCCGGTGTGGTGCCAGCCGGGGGTAGAGATTGACTCTTCTTCAGTAACCCACAGGGTGTCGTAGCGGTCTTTCACATGCGGCGCCGAGACCAGAATTTCGCCGGTGACACCGGGCTCGCGGGTGGTCTTAGCCGCAGGAGTACCGTCGTCCTGCAACGCGGCGATTGCTACTGCCGCACCGTACACGGGGTAGCCCACACATACCCCGTCTTTGGCGAACGGGTCGAGGACATCACCCTGAGAGTTCGGGGCACCCTCAGAAATCGCCTGCTGAATCATCTCAAACGAAACATCGGTTACGGGCAGCCCCTCAGTCATCCCGTACGGGGTGTGCAGGGAGGCGTTAGGTACCAGCTGGGAGAGCGCCTGCAGCAGAGGAACGGGAATCGGCGCCCCCGCCGAGAGCACAGTGGTGACCTTCGCCAGGGCGGAACGTTGCGGCTCGGTCAGCTCCTTCGCGGTAGCCACCACGTTCACCAGCGCCGCCGGTGAGGCGAACACCGTGGAGGCGTCAATGGCTTCAGCAGCCGAAGCCAACGCGGTCGCGGTCAAGGTTTTCGGCTTGGTCACATCCATTTTGGGGGTCACGCTGGTGGCTCCCAGGGCCGGGCCAAGAAGCGCGAACGGGGCGAAACCCGCCACCAGGGCTGACCCTTCCTCGAAACCGTACGTATGAGCGATCGCATCACGCATCCCTGCCAGCTGCCGCTGCGTGTACACCACGCCCTTGGCCGGACCAGTCGAACCGGAGGTGTAGAGCACCGCCGCATCCGCATCCGGTGCGGGGGCAGGGAAATCTACGGTGCCGGTCTGATTCTTCTGCGCCACTGCGAATACGGAGCCGCTCACACCAAGCAGCCGTTCCTGGAAGGCGTTTAACGGCTCGACTGAGATACGCTGACCCGGCCACAGCAGCGAGCGGGCAGCGGCGAGCGCAGCAGGAATACCCACAATGAACTGCGGGTTAGCGCCCTTGAGCGCACGGGTGAGGCCCTTCAAACCCAGCCCGGTGTCAGCCACCACAATGACCGCACCCAGTTTCAAACAGGCGTAGATAAGGGTGGTGAGGCGGGACCCGGGCGGAACCATGAGGTTCACGCGGTCACCGGGGCGCACCCCCAGCTTGTGAAGCTGGGCGGCTGCAGCATCTACCCTGTCAGCCAGCTGCTCCCAGGTGAGCTGAACCGCCACCTGGGTGCCGTCGCCTTTGGTGTCCATATCGACCACAGCCAGGGAAGTGTCTCGGGCGCGTTCGGTGAGTGCCGCTAGTATGGGCCGGAATCCGGCGTTTTGGGTGGTATCGCTATGGTGAAGATGGTCAAGTTCTTGCCGGGCTTTGCGGTGCGCCGCCTCAGCGTTAACCGGCTCCTGGAGGGTACCCTCGGCGAGCACCCCGAAGTTCTGCCCCAGCCAGCTGAAGATGGGGGCGGCAATATCGTAATCTTCCGCCAGAAGATGTGAGGCCTTCTCGTAGCGGTGTACTTTTGCCTGCGGCATGCGGCGCATCAGGTCAAAAAGGTAGCGGCGCTGAAATACGGGGTCTTTAGTGCCCCACTGGAAGAACGCGGGGACCTTCAGCTCACGAATACCTTCGGCGATACGCACCATATGTTTGTAGGATGGAATGTCGGTGCCTGTGGGGATATCACCCACGAAGTTGCGGATACCCTCACGCCACGCCGGGTGCGCGTAGGGGGCGCGGTAGGTGCGCCGGATACCTTCGTCAAGCTTATACGGATACAGGGCACGCGGCTGGTGCACGGTGGGGCCAGCCAACGCGGCTTCAGCAGCGCCCGGGGTGCCTGGATCCGGCAGGCGCCCCCGGTTTTGTGCCAGCCCCAGGGTCACGTCAAGGAACGCGGTGGAGTCTTTTGTGCCCAGCTCATGAACGCTCAGGGCGAGCCGCAGCGGCGCAGGTATACGTTCAATACCGTCGTGGTAAACAGCGGTGTTTGTGAGCATCACCCCGGAGAGGATGCTCTTGTGCTCAAGAGCCCAGCCTAAAGACACCAGCCCGCCCCAGTCATGCGCCAGGATTACTAGTGGCTGTTTGGTCTCATCCAGCCCGGTTTCGCGCGTAAAATCACCCAAATCCGCGATACGGTCTTCAAGGGAACGCCTCTCACCCTCCAAGTCGAGGTGGGTGCGTTCGGAGTAGCCCATATCGATCTGATCTACCGCCACCACGCGCCACGGGTTTTCGGTGTTCACCCCGGCATCAAGCACGGTGCGCCACAGGTACGACCAGGTGGGGTTCCCGTGCACGCACAGCACCGTACCGATCGGTTCAAGCCCCTGCTGCTGAAGCACCGGCAGGTTATCCAGGTAGTGCCAGCGGCGCGCCTGCGCCTGATTGGCGCGGGCCTCAATAGGGGCGGTGGTGGGCACCTCAAGCCTGTGCGAGTAGCGGGGGTCAACACCCGTCCACTCTTGAGGGCTGTACGTTGGCTGGGTTTTGGGGAAGTTCAGGTGGCGCATAGAACCGTGTCCTTGCTCTCTTTACGCTGTATAACCGGTGATTTGCTCTGTGGGTGGGTTGCGGTGGTGTGTGTCGGGGAGCCTCACTGCCAAGGCTCCCTGCGGTACATCATATGGTTACCAGGTGATTTCCATGAGCGCTGTGTTAAGCCCCGAACCCACACCCATACACAAAATCCGGTCGCCCTTAGCGTAGGTGGGTGCGTACTCGGCCAGGGTCATCGGCAGCGCCGCCGCCGCCACATTACCCCAGCGGGGGAAAGTCAACGGAATACGTTCCCGCTCAATACCGACCGCCTCAATAATGGCGTTCGTGTGGGCGTTTGAAATCTGGTGGGTCACATAGGAGGTCATGCTGCCCCAGTCCCAGCCGTCCTGATGCGCCTGCTCCCACGCCTGCGCCACCAGCTCCAAGCCGTGCTCCAGCAGCCCGGCAGCATCGGTGTTCATTCCTTGGTCGGCTTCGCCGCCGATGCACAAATCGCGGTGCTCCGTACCTGCCCGCGACACGGAGCCCACAATACGGTGCCCGTTGGGGTGCTCATCCGCCCGGCCTATTACGGCTGCTGCCGCACCCGAGCCGAGGGTGAGGGTGGCGAACTGCGCGAGCACATCATCGCGGGAAGTATTGGGCTGGTTTAGGATGCGCAGGGCGGTACGGTGCCAGGGGGAAGGGTCCTCGCCGGCCACAACCAGGGCGTACTCGATAGCGCCCGAGTCGATCATGGTCGCTGCCACCGTCATGGCGTTCACAAACCCCAGGCAGGCGTTTGTAATATCGAAGTTCAAAGCGTGCCGCGGCAGGTTAAGGCGGTCGTGAACACCCACCGAGACGGCGGGTTCAAAATTATCGCGCGTCACCGAGGCGTTAATCATTAAACCGATGCGGTTCCTGTCAATACCGGCGGAGGAGATCGCCTTCTCAGCGGCGGCAACCGCGCCGTCCTCAAAGGTCTGCCCCTGCGCCCAGCCACGCCGTTCACTAATGCCAGCCAGCCGCTCCAGCAGGCCCTTGGGCATGCGCAACCGCTTGTAGGTGTCTGCCAGCTGCTCATCAAAGTAGTCGCTCGAAACCACCAGGGGTGGTAGCTCGTTCTCAATCGAAAGTAGCGCCGCGTTGCGGTGGCGGATATCGGAGTTCGCCCCTGATCCGGGCGAAGCAGCGTTTTGTGCAGACATAATGCCTTCGTATGTTTTGGACAGTACTATTTCGTTCACGAAAGAAGGGGAGCTTGTGCGCTCCCCGCCTCAGTGTTGGTTACTTAAAATTTACCCTACCAAGGCCCGTATCAGTTATTAGGGCGGGCATATAAAACCCGTCAGTAAGAGTAATAAGCACCACCCGTTCACTGCGGGCGTAGGCCTGTAACCCTACGCCCCAAGTATAGCCGCCGGGCCCGCCAAACCCTGATACGTTAACCTTATAGGTAGCTGAAAATCACGGCTGGGCCGAAAACCACTACCGGAAGGATACTCCCCGTGCACCTGCATTCGCTCACCCTGCGCGGTTTCAAATCCTTCGCCTCCGCCACCACGTTCGAGTTCACCCCCGGCATTAACGCAGTGGTGGGGCCGAACGGTTCAGGCAAATCAAATATTGTGGATGCGCTTGCCTGGGTCATGGGAGAACAAGGCGCTAAAAGCCTGCGCGGCGGGTCCATGCAGGACGTTATTTTCGCCGGGGCCGGGGCCGAACAGGGCGGCAAATCAGCACTGGGGCGGGCAAAGGTGAGCCTGCGCATCGACAACTCAGACGGGGCGCTGACGATCCCCTCAGCAGAGGTCGAAATTTCCCGCACCATGTTCCGCGCCGGCGGCAGTGAATACGAGATTAATGGTTCCCCGGCCCGGCTGTCCGATGTGCAAGACCTGCTGTCTGAGGCGGGCCTGGGGCCTGAGATGCACGTGCTGATCGGCCAAGGGCAGCTGGATAAGATTCTGCACGCCTCCGCCGCCGAACGCCGCGAGGTGATCGAAGAAGCCGCCGGAATCCTCAAATACCGCCGCCGTCAAGATAAAACAGCACGTAAACTTGAGGCGATGAGCGCGAACCTCACCCGGCTCAACGACCTAGCAGCCGAGCTGCAGAGCCAGCTGAAACCGCTGGGGGAGCAAGCCGAATCTGCTGCGGCAGCACGCGAACTGCAGGCGCGTATCCGTGAACTCAACGCGCTGCTGATTGCCCGCCAAGCCCACGCCCTCGACAGCTTATTAGACACCGAACGTGAGCGGGGCGCCGCAGCCACCGAACACGCCGAGCAGCTGCAGCAGCAGTGGTCACAAGCCCACGCCGACGGCCTGGAACACGATACGCACCTTGAATTTTTACGCGCCACCCAGGCGGCTCACGCCGAGCAGCTTTCGCACCTGAACCAGCTGCTCACCCGCACGCACGCCACCGCCTCCGTGGCTGCCGAACGCGCAAAAACCGGGCAGCAAAACGCAGATATGACCGGTTACGACGCCGAAGTCAACAGGGCAGCAGAGCGCATGGAGGCCGACGAGCAGGCGCTGGCCCAAAGCACCGCAGCCCTCGAACAAGCCCGCGAAACACTTCAACAGGCTGCCGAGGTCGCCGAATCGGCGCGCGCCCAGGTGCAGAGTATCGAGCAGAAGCTCACCGCCCACGCCGCCGCAGCCCAGCAGGAGCGCCAGCGCCGTGCCGAACTCACCGAAGCCGCCGCCGTGGCACGCGCCGGGTACGAGCGGGCCAACGATGAGGAAACGAACCGCAGGGCAGAGGTGGAACAGCTCACCGCAGAAGCAGCCGGAATCGCTGGTCAACGCGCCGAAGCTGAGGCCGCCCGCACCGCCGCCGAGGCCGAACATGACGCCCACGAGCAGCGTCTGACGAAGATCCGTCAAGAACGCATGAGCGCAGAAGAAAAACGCGACGCCGCTCGGGAAGAAGCCGCCCGCACCGCCCAAGAGGCAGCAGGTGCCCGCGAGCGTGCCGCTACCCTGCGCGAAGCTCTCGGCACCCACCTGAACCAGGAGGAACCACAGGGGGCGTCAAGCCCCGCAGCCGAGAACCTGCTACGTGTTCTGGACGTTATCACCATCGAACCAGGCTGGGAAAAAGCCGCCGCCTCCGCCCTGGCGCAGCTGGCAACCGCCGCACTGAACGCACCCAGAACAGCCAGCATCTCACGCATCCTCCCCGCTGGCTCACCAAACAGTGCTCCTGAAAAGCGTCCCGAACCCGTGATGCCGCCAACCGTAAAAGCCCATGCTGCACACAACATCATCACCATACGCGCCGAAGACCCAGCCGGTACCGGCCCCAAACCGCTGCGGAAAGCAGAAACCCAGGCCCTAAAAGCGGCACTCGACGAACAGCTTGCGGGAGTCTACTGTGCTCCCACCGCACACCACGCCCGCGCAGCACTTAAAGCGGGGGCCCGCCTAGCAATAGATACGCACGGTATCGTGTACTCGCGCCACGCTGAGCTGCACCCCGACGCGGGGGCCAGCGCCCTCGAACTGGCCGCCGCCGCCCGCACAGCGCAAGAGCACGCCGAGGCTACCGCCCGTCTAGCCCAGCACGCCGCCCAGAAACTCGCAGCCGCAGAGAAAAAG
The DNA here is from genome assembly GCF_003989445.1 of Rothia sp. HSID18067. Classification (NCBI taxonomy): domain Bacteria; kingdom Bacillati; phylum Actinomycetota; class Actinomycetes; order Micrococcales; family Micrococcaceae; genus Rothia; species Rothia sp. HSID18067. Next base: position 455,711 of record NZ_RBMF01000001.1, read on the forward strand.
CTCGCCGAAACACTCACCACTGAACGGGATACCGCCAAAACCCTGGGGCAGGCGCGTGCCGCACTGAGCGCCGCCCAAACCGCGCAAGAACGCATTACTGTTCGTGGTGAAAGCATGGATGCGGAACTGCGCCGCGCCCAAGAACGACTCGAAACCGCCCGCACAGCAGCACGCCTAGCGAACGAAACCTACGCCCACGCCCGAGCCGAACTTGACGCCCACGAAACCGCGCAGCAGCACCCCGCAGAGGCGGCGCAAACGCACCCGCCCACCACACAACAGGCCCTAGAGGCCGAGCTGGCTGCTGCGCGTGATACCCACACGCAAGCAGAAAAAACCCGCCAAGAAGCCCACTCCGTTATGGTGCGCATCGAAGCGGAACACGCAGCAGCACAAACAGCCCTCACCCGCGCTCAAGACCTGCACCAGCGCGCCATTAGCACCCGGAAGAACGCCCACGCTGCGGCTGCTCACACCCAGCGCGTTGCACAACGCGCCCAGGGTACGCACGCCCGTGCCCTCACCCTCGCCCACGCTCTTGAACACGAAACAGCAAAGCTGCGCCAACATATTGCCGACACCACCGGCGAAATCGAAAAAATAACGGCCCAGCGCACCAAAAACCGTGCCGAACAGCAAGAGCTTGAAACCGCCCGCACCGCAGCCCTCACCCTCGCCGCCCGAAGCGAAACCGACATTGCGCGCATCGAAACCCGCCGTGAGAACCTGTCCGAACGAGCCCAGCTGCTCACCAGCCTCACCCTTGATGAGATCACCGCCGCCCACCCGCAGGCTGCGGCAGGGGACGAAGAAGTCAGCGAAGAAACCCTCAAAGAGCGCCTCACCGCCACCGAAGCCGAGCTCCGCCGACTAGGCAGTGTCAACCCGTTAGCACTGGAAGAATATGAGGCGCTCACCGAGCGGCACAGCTACCTCCGCGAACAGATCGCAGACCTCAAAAAGTCCCGTGCTGACCTGAATACCGTCATGGACGAAGTCACCAGCCGCATCACCGAAGTGTTCACCGCCGCGCTCGCCGATATTAATGAGCATTATGAGCATATTTTCGCCACGCTTTTCCCGGGCGGTCAGGGGCGGCTAGAACTCACGGACCCCGAAGACACCCTCAACTCGGGTATCGAGATTTTTGCGCGGCCCGCTGGCAAAAAAGTTAAACGTCTCTCGCTCCTCTCAGGCGGTGAACGGTCGTTAGCGTCTCTGGCTCTGCTCATTGCTATTTTTATGGCCCGTCCCAGCCCTTTCTACGCCCTTGACGAGGTGGAAGCGGCCCTTGACGACCGCAACTTGGGGCGTCTGCTTGAGGTGATTGAGCAGCTGGGGCAGTGCTCGCAGCTGATTCTGATCACGCACCAGAAACGCACAATGCAGGTGGCACAAACCCTGTACGGGGTGTCGATGCGTGAGGGGGTTTCAACCGTTATTTCGCAGAGCGTGGAGGAACTGCGAGAGCTTCTTTAGCGTTTTCTGCGCATAAAACATGTGGGCTTAAGAATACTTCCAAGTATTCTTAAGCCCACATGTTTTGTGAATGTTCCTTTATTTCCCGGTATAGTTCTCGTCCGCCAGTTCGCGGGGCCAGCGCGGGGTGTGGAACGGCAGCCAGGTGAGTGAAGCCGCCAGGAGTAAACCTCCGCAGAGTATGAACGCGGGCGTAAACCCCCACGTATCGGCGACGGCACCGGCGAGAAGCGGACCCAGAATCATACCAAAGTCACTGTGCATTTGGAAGGTCGCAAGCACAGGCGCACCGTCGCGTTTACCGCCGATTACATCGGCAACAGAAGCCTGCAGCGAGGGCGTGATTAGTGCAGCACCGGCCCCCATGCCCACGATGAGGGTGATGAGCATCCAGGGTGCCGAAGAAATACCAATGGTTGAAATGGCGGTTCCGGCGATCAGCAAACCGATAAAAATCATGATGCGTCGCCCCAGGCTATCAGATAGACGCCCCGAAATGGTTTGGGTGAGAGCGTTCGCTAACGAACCGACCGCCATCACCGTAGAGGCAAGGACGGTTCCCTCCGATGCCTTAGACGCATCACCGCCCGTCGCCAAATACGCCGCGAGCAGCGGAATCAGGGAGGACTGTATGCCTAAAACCGCCCAGCCAATTGTGAAGTTCGTGAAAAGCGCCGAACGGTAGTTCGTAAATTTGAGTGCCTGCCGAACGGTCATAATGGCTGGTGCGGGGGTTTTCTGCTGAGACGGCTCCTGACCCGATACGGATTTCCTACCCGAAGCTGGTGCATCGGCCGCAGGGGCAGCGGCCGTACCGAGCTTTCCGGCATCAGGTGAAGCGCTGGGGGCAACATCATCCTGGGTGGGAAGACTGTACGCTTCACGTTCGGCATCGATCTGATCTGCCGGGGGCAGCATAAACCACACGATAGCCCCAGCCACCAGCAGAGAGCAGCCGTAGAGGGCGAACGGCAGGCGCATCCCTAAGCCACTGAGTGCACCGCCGACGACCGGCCCCATAATGTTCCCAAGCAGGAATGCGGTAGCGTAGTATCCCGAAACCCGCCCGCGCATATGCGACGGCGCTAAACGCACCAGAAGACCCATCGCAGAAACCGTGAACATGACCGAGCCGATACCTGCGAACGCGCGCGAAGCCAACAGCACCCAGTAATCCCAGGCGGCGGCATTCACGAAGGACGAAACCGCCACAATAATCATGCCGCAGGTGTAGATTGGTCGCTCACCAAACCGGGAGATAAGCTTGCCCGCACTCGGCGCGAAGGCTAACCGCATGGCTGCTAATGCCGAGACCACAATCGTTGTTGCCGCAACACCCACATTAAAGCTACGCGCAAAACTGGGGAGTACCGGCGCCACAAGCCCGTACCCGAGGGCGATCATGAACGACGCGGCGATGAGAACTTTAAGGCCGGTGGGGATTTTACCGCCCTGAACAGTTTCTCGCGTGCGAGTAAAACGGATGCGCCGCCCGGTTTCTTCTTCGATGGTGGCGGTACCCAGAGCGTCCGCGCCGGGGGTGATAATGGGCAGCGAACCGGTGGTGGTGCTGGGGTGGTCACAGTGATTGTTACGTTCGGGTGTTGCGGGTTCTGGCATTATCCTTCTTCGTTGATGTATCTGTGTGCCCGATGCGCTAATGGGCGGGCGTGAGCTGACGCTGGTGTGCTGGCGTTTTCTACAATCGCTAGTCTACTCCTGCCCGGGGTTTATCTGCACGATTCATCTCCTAGAAACACTGTGTTGGGAGGGTGCGAACCGGTAAGCTAGTAATGTGAATGAAACTATGTGGATAATCCTTGCAATTGTGCTGGGCGTGCTGGTTCTTGTCGGTGTGCTCTTTGCGTTTTTGCGTTCCCCGAAGGCGCCTCGCGGCGGGTACCCGAGCACCCGCGACGCCGATGATACCGGCGGTGCCAAAGAGCCTGAGGATGACGAGCCGCAGGAGCCGGGGGTTGAGACTCCCGCGCCGGTCGCGGGGCGTCTGATGCGGCTGCGTGCCCGTTTGGCGCGGTCGAACAACATGCTGGGCAAGGGGCTATTGGCTCTGCTCTCACGAGATCGCATCGATCAGGATGTCTGGGACGAGGTCGAAGAGACTCTGCTCATGGCGGATTTGGGGGCTGAGCCCACCACCCGCCTGGTGGAGGCGCTTCAGAAGCGGGTGCGTGTGGAGGGAACCGACAACCCTGCCGCCGTAAAGAAGATGCTTCATGAGGAGCTTCTTGAGATTATTGGCCCCACGATGGACCGTGAACTGAAAACCGAGGGCACCGACGGCAACCCCGGCGTGGTGCTTGTGGTCGGCGTGAACGGCGTGGGGAAGACCACGACGGTCGGTAAGATCGCCCGCGTGATGGTCGCGGACGGGGATTCGCTTCTGCTGGGCGCGGCTGATACTTTCCGTGCTGCGGCTTCCGAACAGCTGACGACCTGGGGCGACCGCGTGGGCGTGAAGACCGTGCGCAGCGAGAAGGAAGGCGCTGACCCCGCCTCTGTCGCTTTCGACGCGGTGAAGACCGCTAAGGCTGAGGGCATCGGCACGGTTCTGGTTGATACTGCGGGTCGTCTGCAGAATAAGGCCGGTCTGATGGATCAGCTCGGTAAGATCAAACGCGTGATTGAGAAGGAAGCCCCCGTGACCGAGGTGCTTCTGGTGATTGACGCAACCACCGGGCAGAACGGTATGGTGCAGGCGAAGGTCTTCGGCGAAATCGTGGACGTGACCGGTATTGTGCTCACTAAGCTCGACGGTACCGCAAAGGGCGGCATCGTGGTGGCTATTCAGGAAGAATTGGGTGTTCCCGTCAAGCTCGTGGGACTCGGCGAAGGCCCGGACGACCTGGCCCCCTTCGATCCCGAAGGTTTCGTGGATGCGCTCCTCGACTAGCTGCCTATAAATAACCGCATGCGGCGCCCCCGATAGGAAATAACCTCCAGGTGGAGGGGTAAAAATTTCCTGCCGGGGGCGCTGTGTGTTTCCGTTGGATGTATGTTCAAGACCCCAATTTTTTGAATGTTTTCTTTAACCGGATGTCAGTAACTCGTCTCCATGTGCAGAAGAGGCTCCCCGCATTGTGCCTATTGACTAATCGGGTAATCTATTCGCGGGTCGTTAGGTGTTTTAGCTTCCCATCCCACCGCGGCAGCTCATGTGTAAGAAACTCTGGTTTGAGCGGATAATCCGCCAGGGATTGAAGCGGTAGCCACACGCAGGGGTAGTGGTGCCCTTCATCGCGGGTGGTTATTGGGACCGTTTCAGAATCAACATCTACGAGGTAGTGGAATTCGATGCGGTGGTTCGGCATACCGTGCACCTCGAAAAGGTGCTCTCCTACGAACGCAAGCTGCCGAACCGTGCAGTCGATACCTAGTTCTTCGCGTATTTCGCGGCGTACCGCATCCGTGCTGTGCTCACCGACGTGCACTGCGCCGCCGGGTACAAAGTATTTGTTGTGGTTACTGTAGGTGAGAAGTTTTCCCGCGTGCATGATCAGCGCAGAGGCTCGCACCCCGTATTGGTGTCCTGCAGCTGTCGTCCGAAAGTCCATACCTCTATTATGTGGCTGTGTGCTGTTGTGCGGTTTCGCCAAACGCTCATTAAAGGGTGCTATTGTCAGCATATTAGGGCATATCCTGTATCCTTGTAGATTGATTACCCATGTTAAAGATGCGGGCTGGTGCGGCCATAATATTGCCGTGTGTCCCGCTCACCGACGTATAGAAAGTGACCACGGCTCGTGTTCAATTCGCTCTCAGACCGGTTGACGGCAACCTTTAAAAACCTGCGCGGCAAGGGACGCCTCTCAGAGGCTGATATTGATGCGACCGTGCGGGAGATCCGGCGTGCGCTGCTGGACGCGGACGTCGCCGTTCCGGTGGTGCGTGAGTTCGTTGCGCATGTGAAGGAACGTGCGCTCGGCGCGGAAGTGTCGGAGGCTCTGAACCCCTCGCAGCAGATCGTGAAGATCGTCAATGAGGAGCTGGTGGGTATTCTGGGTGGGCAGACTCGCCGTATTAATATGGCGAAGAGCGGCCCCACCATTATTATGCTTGCTGGGTTGCAGGGTGCCGGTAAAACCACGCTGGCGGGTAAACTCGCAAAGTGGCTGAAGGGTCAGGGACACACCCCCATCCTGGTGGCATCTGATTTGCAGCGCCCGAACGCGGTGACCCAGCTGAAAATTGTGGGTGAACGCGCGGGCGTGCCTGTTTTTGCGCCTCACCCGGGTGTGACTAGTGAGTTCGACACCCCCACTGGTGACCCGGTGCAGGTGGCCCGCGATGGTGTGGCTGAGGCGCGTGCGAAGCTGCATGATGTGGTGATTGTTGATACCGCAGGCCGCTTGGGTGTGGATGCTGAGCTCATGCAGCAGGCGCGTAATATTCGTGATGCCATTGAGCCGCAAGAAGTGCTGTTCGTGATTGATGCGATGATCGGCCAGGATGCGGTGAACACCGCGAACGCCTTCAACGAGGGCGTGGACTTTACCGGCGTGGTGCTTTCCAAGCTTGATGGTGACGCCCGCGGCGGTGCGGCGCTTTCGGTTGCTTCGGTGACCGGCAAACCGATTATGTTTGCTTCCACGGGTGAGAACGTGGGTGACTTTGAGCAGTTCCACCCCGACCGTATGGCCAGCCGCATCCTTGATATGGGCGATATTCTGACCCTGATCGAGCAGGCTGAGGCTAACTGGGACAAGGCTGAAGCTGACCGCATGGCGAAGAAGTTCATTGACCAGGAAGACTTCACGTTTGAGGATTTCTTGGCGCAGATGCAGCAGATTCGCAAGCTTGGTTCTATGAAGAAGCTTCTGATGATGATGCCCGGCGCGGCGCAGATCCGTCAGCAGCTGGAGGCTTTTGACGAGCGTGAAATTGACCGGGTTGAGGCTATTGTGCGTTCAATGACTCCGCATGAGCGTGTGGCCCCGAAGATTATTAACGGTTCCCGCCGTGCGCGTATTGCGAAGGGTGCGGGCGTTACCGTCTCTGAGGTGAATCAACTGATGGAGCGTTTCGCTCAGGCTCAGAAGATGATGAAGAAGCTTGCCGCCGGTAAGATGTCCGGTGTTCCCGGTGGTATGCAGATGCCCGGTATGGCCTCTGCTGGCGGCAGTAACCGTAAGAAGAACAAGAAGAATAAGAAGAAGGGGTCACGTTCGGGCAACCCCATGAAGCGTGCACAGCAGGAGGCGCAGGCGCAGCAGGCGGAGAAAGCCCGTCAGGGCGCTGCCTTTGGGCAGCAGACGCAGCAGCAGGAGCTTGACCTTGCGGATATGAACTTGCCTAAGGGCTTTGAGAAGTTCTTGAAGTAGAGCTCAACGTACTGTGTTAGCCCAGATTTGGCGCTCAGCCGAATAGGGTGTCTGGCCGTGGTGCTGGTGAGAGAATATTGACATTAGACGGGTTGCTGAGGCCCGTGCCCTAAGCGCGGGCACGGTGCGCACCCCGTTCGGTCTAACGATTTAAGGGGTGAAGTCCAACAGGCCGGTGGAAAGCAATGCTGCAAGGAATGTAAGGAGTCCCCGTGTCGAGTGAAGACAAGCATAATTTTGGTGCCCCGGATACCCCGAGTGACTTCACCGTACCGCAGCGGGATGGTGATGCATCCGAGTATGGCAGCGCGAAAGGCTTGGAGCCGGTGTGGGTGCGGCTTTCTCTGGAATACGGTGAGAACACTCCGTCGATGGGCGAGGCCCAGGTAGTGTATTCAACTGTTTCGGGCCAGTTAGCTGACGGTGATGCTGCTGTGGCTGACAGCATTGTTGAGCTGATCCGTAAAGCGCAGCAGATGTACGCCACCCCGAATCAGGTGGAGGATACTGAGCGGCTGGATGAGCTGGCGAAGTCACTGGAAAATAGTGAGCTGACTTTTGAGAAGCTCAGCGAAATGTGGGCGGATTCTGATGCCGTCTCTGACGCTCATAACGGTGCAGCAGATGGTGCTGCTTCGCCCGGCGGCGCGGAGGAACGGACTCAACCGTTGCAGGATACGGGGGAGTTTACCGTAGAGGTTCGCCCGATGCCTTCATCAGATAGCACTGTGCCGGGGAAAAACCAGCGTAAAGCCGGTACCTCCGAGGTGCGTTTGGGTCTTGAAAATATTATTGACCCTGCCCAGGAAGAGGAGCTGCACCGGCGCCGGGTGCTTGCACGCGGTGCCTCCCACGATGATATTGTGCAGAAGCTTATTGCGCTCACCGGTGAGCGGCCTGAGCTTGTGGCCTACGAACTGGGCGAGACCGAGGTGCAGGTGTATGTGCTGTGCGGTGTTGACAGCGACGGGTATTTAAACGTTTTTCAGCTGCGCCCGGAGCAGCAGGCCCGCACCGGCAGCGTTTTTGCTGTGGGCGAGCCCCTTGAGGACTATGTGGCCTGGCTGGTTGATCAGCTTCCTGTTACAGGTGCTGCACTTGAGGATTCGCCAACTATCTGGGTGCCTCTGTTTGGGGGTGCCGATGAGCTGGAGTTTTTGACGGATGCTGATGCGGCGGCCCTGCTGGATGTTGATATTGATGTGCTGACCGCCCTGCTGTTAACGCGCGGTGAACGGCAGTTCGCGGTGGCCCCTGCCGGTGCTTGGACCCTGGTTGCGGGTATGCCCGATGACCTGTTGGCGCTCATTGATGATGTGCAGTGCACAGCCCTTGTCGCGGAGGGTAACGAGAACCAGCAGCATCTGGTGGTTATTGTGCCTCCTGAGGAGCCAGATTCCTTGGATGAGGATCCTGCGGATGCCGCATCGTTGAATGATTGGGTACAGAGTGTGCTTGGGGTTCCTACGGACCCTGAGGTTATGCTTCTTGAGCTGCGGTGGCAGGGCGTACCGAAGCAGCTGACTCGTCCCATATCTGATGAGCAGAGGCAGGCGTGCGGGCCTGAGCTCGCGGATGTGCTGCTGGACCTTCCCGGTATGCCGCTGGAGTCGGCTGAGACACGTGATGCGAGGGAACGTTCGGTGGAGGTGCTGGCTGACCTGTTTGAGGTGACGGGGCAGCAGAAGCGCCGTTTGGCTTCTTATGTTCATGACGTGAAGAACACTCTTGCCTTGGAGTCGGTGCTTCAGCTGTTGGGGCTGCCGGTTGAGCTGGCTGATGTTCCGGGGCGGCGCATTGAGGTTTCGTCCATTAGCACGGCCCGTATTTTTGGTGAGGATGAGTCCACGCTGGCGAGCCCGCTGGATCGTTCGTATCGCCTGGTGGCAACTGACCGTCAGGTGAATCTTGAGCAGTGGCTTGACGTGATGGCTACCGGCAGGATCCCGTTTGACTTCACCCACCTGCCGCCTAAGGAAAGCGCATTAAACCGGTGGATGCGTGGCGGGCTTCGTGGGGCGTTCTCATTCGGGTCAGCTGCTGAGGAGCCGGTGAATGGTGTTTCGGCGTCGGTGGTGGCCCGGCGGGGCGCACAGGCCGCTCCGGATGCTCCACCGGCGGAGACCACGGCGCGCAGCGGCCGGAGCACGCAGGAGCAGGAGCCCAGCAGTGTTCCGGGGCAGCAGGGTTCGGGTGTTACCGGGGGCGGGGCACCTGCCGCTGACCCGGCGGATGTGCTGCGTACCCGTATTTTTCGTGCTGATGGCACAGTGCAGCTGGGGCTCTCAGCGTTCTTCATTGCCTTAGCCCGCCGCCGCCGTGCCGCGGGGCGGGGCGCGATTGTGCCGACGGCTTTGGCGTCATTTTTTGCGATGGGTGGTACCGCTGAGGTCCTGTTAGCTTCCCGGCTGGCACGTTTGCTGAGGCAGACCCCGTTGGGGTCTAAAACACCCGCCGGGAAACAGCCCGTGCAGGGGGAGGTAGTGCGTGCCTCCTCACCAGAGAGTGACGGCTCTGCCGTTTCCCTCGGGCAGGGCGCGGTGGGTGAACGCGAGCCGCAGGCTCCCGCTAAACGTACTTTAATTGATGACCTGGTGGAGAGTAACCGCATCCCGGCGGTGCGGGGCAGCTACAGCTCAGCGGCGGGGCAGCGTTCCCGGTTGGGGGCCCGCCTGCGCCGTGCGAGCCAACGTTTTTTCGGCCTGTAGAGTGGTAAGGAGCGCCCGTGAAGGATTCGTATTTAAGCCGTGAGGAGCTGATCAAGTTCATTGCGACCTTACCCACACGGCGTTTAGCGGCGGGCGCGGTCATCCGCAATGAGCACGGTGAGCTTCTGCTGGTGCAGCCCAACTATAAGGACGGGTGGATTTTGCCCGGTGGCACCGTTGAGGCCGGGGAGGCCCCTAAACCGGGGTGTTTCCGTGAGGTGGAGGAAGAGCTGGGTCTGCGTCTTGCCCCGGGGCGTCTTCTGCTGGTTTTTCACGGTTTGGCGAGAGGCGTGTGGGGAGACTCTACCTACTACATGTACGATGCTGGTGTGATCGCTAAGAACACCCCAGTAAACTTGCAAACGGAGGAGCTGATCACCTACAAGTGGGTGGCGCCAGAACAGCTGCAGGAGTATGTGAACCCGGGTTTCGCGGAGCGGCTGCATGATTGTCTGAGGGCGCTGAGAACCGGTGAGGTGATTGAGATGAGCTCAGATGAGCGGCCTTAAACCTGTCCCGGTGTGTTGTCACTAATATTTTTTGTTGTAGTATGCTGCAGCACATGAGGCGGGCATTGGCTGAGACACTGATGGGGCGCCTCTACTGGCTTAAATGCTGCGGGTTTGTTACCCTATCTGAGTACCCGGCGTGCGCGGCCCCTCTCTCCGCGTGTCGTTGTGTCCATTAGGAGCCACGTGGACGGCCCGCCCCACGGGAGCGAGAAGCGCGGTTCCGCACCAAGTATTGAAACAGGAGTAACCACAAAAGTGGCTGTTAAAATTCGTCTCAAGCGTATGGGTAAGATCCGCGATCCTCGCTACCGTGTTGTGATCGCGGATTCGCGTGTGAAGCGTGACGGTAAGACCATTGAAGAGATCGGTATTTACCACCCGACTGAGCAGCCTTCGCGTATCGAGATTAACTCTGAGCGTGCACAGTACTGGCTTTCCGTTGGCGCGCAGCCGACCGAGCAGGTGCTGGCTCTGCTGAAGCTCTCAGGTGACTGGGCAGCGTTCAAGGGTGAGAAGGCTGAGAACAAGGTTAAGCCGGTTGAGCCTAAGCCCGAGTTCGTTGTTCCGCAGAAGGGCTCCGTCATTCTGCCTGAGGCTATCACCCCCAAGGCTGAGAAGGCTGAGGAAGAAACCTCTGAAGCAGCTGGCGAGACCGCTGAAGCTGAGGCTACCGAGGAAGCGGCTGAGTAATCGTGTTGGCTGACGCGCTCGAACACCTGGTTCGCGGGATTGTTGAACACCCGGATGATGTGAAGGTGCGTGTGCGCCAGCAGCGGTACCGGGAGACCCTGCAGGTGCGAGTCCACCCCGAGGATTTGGGGCGGGTGATCGGCCGTTCGGGCCGTACCGCTAAGAGCATCCGCACCGTTATGGATGCGATCTCTGATGGTTCTCAGGTTCGTATCGATATCGTCGACACTGATAAAAAACGCAAGTAAAACCTCTGCTGAGAATCCCGTCACCTTTTACGGTGGCGGGGTTCTTACGTGCGGCCCCAAATTTTTGGGCGAGGGACACTTTTCGTAAGGTAAGCAATGTAAAATAAGTGTCTAGTACCAGCGCGGTGTGTAGAAGTTTGAGGAGTTTCATGCAGGTTTTGGTTGCGCGTATCGGCAAACCGCACGGTATTCGTGGTGAGGTCACGGTTGAGCTGTTTACCGATGCCCCTGAAGAACGATTCTCTCGCGGCGAGGTGCTCCACATTGACGGGTTCACCCACGGTACTGTTGCCGCAACCGTAGCCCCAGCAGGGGCTTTGACAGTCGCCTCAGCCCGCTGGAATAAGAAGATTCTGGTGGTGCGTTTTGAGGAGATCACCACCCGTAACCATGCTGAGGATCTGCGGAACACCCTTCTGATGTTTGAGGTTCCCGAAGACGTGAACAGCGAAGAAGAAGGGTTCTATGAGCATCAGCTGCTAGAGCTGCCCGTGTTCTTACTGGAGGATGTTCCTGATGGGGAAATCCCCAACGATAACCCTGCTGTGGGGGAGCCGCTGGGCACGGTGATTGGTTTGCAGACGATGCCGGTGCAGGATCTGCTGCTGGTTAAGCTGTCCCCGGCTTATGGCGGTCAGGAGATTATGGTCCCGTTTGTTGATGAGATTGTGCCCGAGGTGGTGCCAGCTGAAGGGGACGAGCCGGGGTTTGTGCTGCTGAGCCCCCCGGAGGGCCTGATTGAGCTGAGCACCCCGTTGAAAGGGAAGTAGTGCGGTTCGACGTTCTTAGTATTTTCCCGGAGTACCTGGCTCCTCTTGAACTTTCCCTCATCGGTAAAGCGCGTGAAGACGGGCTGCTGAGCCTGAACACGGTGAACCTGCGCGATTACACGTTTGATCGGCACCGCACCGTGGACGACACCCCCTATGGTGGCGGTGCGGGCATGGTTATGAAACCCGAACCGTGGGGCTTGGCCTTGGATGCCGTCCTTGCTTCCTCCCCGCATCAGAGCAACGAACCCGCCCCAGCGGACACTGCTGGTGCGGCTGCTGAGGGTACACCCGGTACGGAAGACGCTTCCGGCAGTGATGAGGTTCCGCTGCTGCCCGCGCCGCAGCACGTTCCCGAACCCGATGGGCGTCCGCTGCTGGTGGTGCCTTCACCAGCAGGTGCCGTGTTTAACCAGGAGATGGCCTACGAATTCGCCGCCGAACAGCACATTGTTTTTGCGTGCGGACGGTATGAGGGGATTGACGAGCGGGTGCTGCTGTGGGCGAGTGAGCGTTTTCGCATGATGCCCGTCTCTATTGGCGACTATGTGCTCAACGGTGGTGAGGTTGCGGTCATGGCGATGATTGAAGCGACCGCACGCCTGATCCCAGGAGTGATCGGCAACCCCGAGTCGCTGACCGAAGAGTCGCATACGGGCGGGCTGCTGGAGTACCCGGTGTTCACAAAACCTGCCTCGTGGCGTGGGTTCCAGGTGCCGCCGGTGCTTCTGTCCGGCAACCACGGCGCGGTGGCGCGGTGGCGGCGGGAGAGACAGATTGAGCGTACGATGGCACGCCGCCCGGATTTATTCGCAGCATACCCCACCCAGCAGTGGGATAAGAAAGACCGCCGTTTTCTTGCTGAGCGCGGCGTCCACTTCCCGAAACCGAACACACAAGACCCCAAGTAGCAGCTGCTCATATGGCCTGCTGTGTTACGGGGTGAAACGCCTAAAACTGAGGATGTCCTGCACCTCGGCGTGGCCCTGTACCCAGTAGATTTTACTGGGCGCACCAGGGTCCTGCGCCGGGGTGTACTTCTTCCCCAACGCGCGTGATAGTGAACCGCGCATTGAGTGTGAGAGCGGCCTGAAAGTGCTGGTATTTTCGTATCGGGCGAGGTCTATCGGTTCGGGCTCATCTAGCTCTCGTACATTGGCGAGCGCGAGCATCCTGTCATGAAGACCACCGTGCCGTTGGGCCGTAAAACCCGCCTCGCACCAGGCATCTCGTAGCGGTGAAGGCTCTAGTGCGGGCAGGTCATTCGGTGGGTTCCCCTCATGCGTGGCGGGTGCCGGGGTGATGGGAAGGTCGGGGGCACGGTAGATCATGAGCATACGCAGCCGCCTGCCGCGCTCGCGGGCTTGGTGCATCGCTTCCTGAATGTGGGCCACGGTGTGATCCGGGCAGGTGAAACCCCAGGGGACAGCCGGGATGCTCAGCGCGTGCGCCCGCTGGAACATGTTTTCTTTCGCCCACACCACCCCGCCTGTGCGCCCATGCGCCACATGCGCATAGTTGTAGTCAGCGGAGAGTTTCAGGAAAAGAACGGGGCCGCTGGCAGGAATACACATGTGAGCCTGCCAAGTTAATGTTTTGCGGGAACCGGGCGCTCGCGGAATTCGATGGGGCGTTTTGCCTTGGGCAGGGCGTACATAATACGCAGGTAAGCGTCTTCAATGAGCTCTTCAAGAAGCTGGCGCGTAACGCCCTTGCCTGCGCCGACCGAAATCCAGTGCCGTTTATTCATATGCCACCCCGGAATAATGCTTGGGTACATGCGCTGCAGCACCTCGGATTCTTCGGGGTCGGTCTTCAGGTTCACGATCGGGTAGCCGATACCGTCCGTGTACATCGCAAAAATTTTGCCGCTAATGCGGTATACCGTATTACGTGGGCCGAAGGGCTGATCGGAGGTCGCTAACGGCATAGTCAGCGCAATCTGATCGACAACCTTATGGAGGTCTTCGGCGGTTATCTCGCGAGAATTCGGTGTACCCATACCTTCGAGTCTAACTGGTCATAAGTGAGCCTTAAAGTGTTCACACAAAAACTGGGGTGTATGCAATAGTCTGCACACACCCCAGAAATCTTAATGATCTACTTATTCATGAGCTTATTGCCAAGTCCCTCTTGGGTAAAGACTCGAATTGTATCTTGCAGATCTTCACCTAAGTGGCCCCAGGAATCAGTGTGAGCAATGTATACACGTTGAGCTCCTAAGAGCTTCGCGGTCTTTGCGGCATTCTCAGCGGTCATGGTCATATCAAACTCCGGACCAATGGGATGGGCTGCCCCTGCAAAAAGAACAGCATCGTCAACGGGGGCAATGCGCTTAGCGATTTCCTCTACAATGTGGAGCTCGGAGTTGTCGCCGGAAATGTATACGGTCGGTTCTCCTTCGGCTTGAAGGAGGAAGCCAATGACAGGACCGGCCTTCTCCTGAATTGCAGGGATATCCGGGCCGTGGAGTGCGGGCATTGCGGTGACAGTAACTTCGGCAGAATCCTTTGACACGATGAAAGTATTCCAAGGTGCCAGGCCGGTGACGTTAGTGAGGCCTTCTTCCTGAAGGTTCTTTTCGCCGTCTTTGGTGGTGATGACGTGACCAACCTCGGGGAGGAGGGCGCGACCACTTGTGTCGAGGTTGTCGGGGTGGGTGTCGTGCGAGAGTAGGACTGCATCGATGGGGAGAACCGACTCAGGAGTGATGGGTGCGCCGGCAGTCTTCTTGAGAACGGTAATGCCCATGTCGTAGTCCTGAGGGGCATCAAAGGTAGGGTCGGTCAGGAAGCGCAAACCCGCGTATTCGATCAGGACGGTAGGGCCGGTGATGACGTTAATCGTAGGCATAAAAATAGTCCTCTCATGGATAAAATATATTTTTGCCGTGATTAACAATAGGGTCATTCATGGAAAAAGGCAAGTGATACCATGAGAAATATGGAAAATTCTCACCGAACCTCCCACCTTCCGGCGGCACCCGGAAGTCAAGAACACCCCTGCATAGCGCTAGCTAATACCCTCCATAAAACACCCGGTGGCGAACAATACGATCTGCTCGCAACCCCAGAAATAGCTACCGAATGGGCGCACGAACACCACATCGTGAATGACTCATATGAATTGCAAGGCTATTGCACCAGCAGATTCATCAGCTTTCGGTACGTCATCAAAGAACTTCTTGACGCGTATCTAAACCAGCGTCCTCCCTACCCGGGTGCGCTTCACGCCGTCAATAAGACAGCACATGAAGCACTCACCATGAACGCTCTAGCTTGGGATACGGAAAACCAGCGGTACACCCGGCGAGTTGAAGACCCCCTCACCCAAGAGGTGGACTATGCAATCGCGCGCATCGCCTACGATGCCATCACATTACTGACTGGCGAAGAAGGAGATAAACTCTCTCAATGCGAAGCTCCTGACTGCGACCGCATAATGCTACGAACCCACGCACGACGTAGGTGGTGCAGCGTACGTTGTGGCGACCGCATCCGAGCTGCCCGCTCCTATGAACGTAAACGCGCACAAGCTGAAGGTGACTAAAAACCGCGTGCGCACCCAAAGAATCACGGTAGAATAGAACACTATGGCTGAATTTATTTACACGATGACCAAAGCCCGCAAAACTGTGGGTGATAAGGTCATTCTTAACGACGTTTCCATGTCGTTCTTCCCGGGCGCCAAGATTGGTATGGTTGGTCCCAACGGCGCCGGTAAGTCGACCATCCTGAAAATCATGGCTGGCTTGGATCAGCCCTCGAACGGCGAGGCACGCCTCTCACCCGAATACAGCGTAGGTATTCTGCTTCAGGAACCGCCGCTGAACGAAGAGAAAACCGTGCTCGGCAACGTCGAAGAAGGCGTGGGCGAGATCAAGGCGAAGCTGGACCGCTTCAACGAAATTTCCGCGCTCATGGCTGAACCTGACGCCGATTTTGATGCCCTCATGGAAGAAATGGGCAAGCTGCAGGAAGCTATCGACGCCGCAAACGCCTGGGACCTAGACTCCCAGCTGGAACAGGCGATGGAGGCGCTGCGCTGCCCGCCCGCCGACGCCCCCGTCACCCACCTCTCCGGCGGTGAGCGCCGCCGCGTGGCGCTGTGCAAGCTCCTGCTGCAGAAACCAGACCTGCTGCTGCTGGATGAGCCCACCAACCACCTAGACGCCGAGTCGGTGCTGTGGCTTGAGCAGCATCTGCAGTCTTACGAAGGCGCGGTCATTGCGATTACCCACGACCGCTACTTCCTAGACCATGTTGCCGAATGGATCGCTGAGGTTGACCGCGGCAACCTCTACCCCTACGAAGGCAACTACTCCACCTACCTTGAGAAGAAGCGCGCCCGCCTTGAAGTTCAGGGCAAGAAGGACGCGAAACTCGCTAAACGCCTGAACGAAGAACTAGAGTGGGTGCGCTCAAACTCGAAGGGCCGGCAGGCGAAGTCGAAAGCACGTTTGGCACGTTACGAAGAGATGGCGGCCGAGGCTGAGAAGACCCGCAAACTCGACTTTGAAGAGATTCAGATTCCGCCGGGGCCGCGCCTGGGCAACCTGGTGATTGAGGCCGAGAACCTGCAGAAGGGGTTCGACGGGCGCTCGCTCATTAACGGCCTGTCATTCTCGCTGCCGCGGAACGGCATTGTGGGTGTGATTGGCCCGAACGGTGTGGGTAAATCGACCCTGTTCAAGACCATCGTCGGTTTGGAAGAGCTTGACGGCGGCTCCCTTAAGGTTGGCGAAACCGTGAAGATCTCCTACGTTGATCAGAACCGCGCCAACATTGACCCCGAAAAGAGCCTATGGGAGGTCGTCTCGGACGGTCTGGATTATATTCAGGTCGGCAATGTTGAGATGCCTTCGCGTGCCTATGTTTCGGCGTTCGGGTTCAAGGGGCCGGATCAGCAGAAGAAAGCGGGTGTGCTCTCCGGTGGTGAGCGTAACCGCCTGAACCTGGCGCTGACCCTCAAACAGGGCGGTAACCTGCTGCTGCTGGACGAACCCACCAACGACCTTGACGTGGAAACCCTGGCATCGCTTGAGAACGCTCTGCTGGAATTCCCCGGATGCGCCGTCGTCGTCTCCCACGACCGCTGGTTCCTCGACCGCGTGGCAACCCACATCCTCGCCTGGGAAGGCACCGAAGAAAACCCGGATCAGTGGTACTGGTTCGAGGGTAACTTCGAGTCCTACGAGAAGAACAAGGTCGAGCGCCTGGGACCGGAAGCTGCGAAACCGCACCGCGTGGTGCACCGCAAGCTCACCCGCTAAAACGCACGCGAAAATAATGCCCCGCGCATCCGCTATTTCTGCCGGATACGCGGGGCATTATGATGCAAGAACACGCCGCCAGCCGTGTCTTGGGAATCCGCTAGAATAGTGTGCACATGCGACGCACAGTAAGGAACCCAATATGCGCACAAAACGTCACTGGTTTTCTCTGATAGCAGGTATTTTCTTCCTCGCTTGCTCAATTTTCATGTTCGCTAACCCTTCGGCACCGCTGACTGCGCTGGGTATTTTCTTCTCCATTATTATGTTTATCGGCGGGGTGCTTGAGACCATCCGCTACTTCTTCACCCCAGCCTCAACCCGTAGCGTCTGGAGCCTCATCAGCGCCATCATTACCGTACTGGTGGGGGTGCTGCTGCTATCTGCCTCAGCCGCCGCGCAGGCAGCATTTATCCCCGTGATTGTGGGGGTGTGGATGATTATTGTGGGCCTCTCCCGCCTCTCTGCTGGCCGCCGCGCCACCTACTTGAGCTCCGGGGCCGGTAAACATATGGTATTTTCCGGTGTTGTACCGCTTATTCTGGGGATTCTGATCTGTCTCTTCCCGGTGGTGTTCGGCTCGGTGGTGGTGTGGCTTATCGCGCTCGCGCTTCTGCTGGTGGGTATGGTGTGTATTGGTGATTTCTTTGTGTCTCGTAAGGCGAATAGGCCCGGCCCGTACGATGACGGCATTATTGATGTTGAGGCGCGGTAGCTAACCCGCATGAATGTAAAGCCCCGGTATCTGAAGCAGAAACCGGGGCTTACGCACGCTAGGTAAAAGCGCTGGCTGGCCGTGCTACCCGCTGATGGCCTCAAAATCGACGACCTCAAACCCGAGAATCCCCTCGGATGCGCTCACCACCGGCTTATCGCGCACCACGTGCCGGTTTGCGAGCCAGTTGCGGAATGATTCTTCGTCCTGCCAGTGGGTCATTGCGAAGTACTCGGTGCCGCCGCTGGTGGGGCGCAGCAGCTCAAAGCTAATGAACCCGGGTACTTCGCTGAGCTTTTCGCTATTGTTTTTAAAACGGCGTTCCAGCTCCTCGCCCATCCCTTCCTGGACGCTGAGTTTATTAATCTTCACAACTGCCATAATGATCCCTCCATTGGTTAGGCGGCTGGGTGTTTAGGGGCGCCTGCTATGGCGCTATTTTCAGCATAGGGTACACTGCGCGTTCGGTGACAAGCACCCCGATGTATGACATGGTTTTGGCTAGTCTGTC
Source organism: Rothia sp. HSID18067 (assembly GCF_003989445.1). Taxonomy (NCBI): domain Bacteria; kingdom Bacillati; phylum Actinomycetota; class Actinomycetes; order Micrococcales; family Micrococcaceae; genus Rothia; species Rothia sp. HSID18067. The sequence continues at coordinate 473,955 of NZ_RBMF01000001.1, forward strand.
ATGCTGGCAGCAGCAGATAATAACCAAAACCGTGCACTATATCGGCTGAGGCGCCTCAAATTATTTATACTCCACTATTTATACTCCGGCAGGCGGAACATCATTTCCTGCGCGATTGTGGCCACCAGCTCCCCATCGCGCGTAAAAATTGAGCCACGGGCGAGTATCCGCCCGCCCTGCGCAGTGGGGGAGTCCAAGACATACAGCAGCCACTCGTCTGCTGGTGCCGCACGGTGAAACCACATGGCGTGATCCAGCGACGCCGACTTCATCCCCGGCTCTAGCCAAAACTTGCCGTGCGCGCGCAGCGCCGGTTCTAGAGGCAGATAGTCCGAGGCGTAGGCGATAGCCGCCTGATGCGCCGCCTCTGAAGCTGGCGCGCCCGTTGCATCAACTAACGTGTCGAAAGTTTTAAACCACACCGTAGCAACCGGCTCCTGCGAACTTGGATCTGGAGCAGTGTACAGGTGCGGGCTCACATACCGAATATCGATGGGACGTTCCCACGCCACAGCCTGCGCTACCGGGTGCGGCACCTCGCCAATATAGTCGCTCACACTCGGCAGCCCTTCAGGGTCGGGAGCCTGCGGCATCGTAACAGCCGTGTGCTCGGGGCCGCGGCCGGGTGCTTGGAATGATGCGATCGCAGAGAAAATAGGGATATCGTCCTGCAGGGCCTGCACCCGGCGGGTTGCGAAAGAACGCCCGTCATTGAGGCGTTGAGAGGTAAAAATTAGTTCTTTCGTAATGTCTCCGGGCCGCAGAAAATACGCGTGAATTGAGTGCAGAACCTTATCGGTAACCGTGCTGTTGGCGGCCATAATGGCCTGGGCGAGTACCTGCCCGCCGTAGGTTCGCGGCGACTCACGGGTTAGGGTGACGGCGCTAAACGCCTCGTCGCCGCCCACCGGCTCGGTGGGGGTCAGGTTCAGCATGGTCATGAGGTTCTGGGTGGGGGTGGGCTTCGTCATTCTTTAATTTTCCCACGGGGGAGTAGAGTTGAGGAGTATTACCCGAAAACTTTCACGGATCGAAAGGCACGTATGGCTATTCATGGCGCGGACGGTGCCGGGCGGGCGCACCCCAGAATCGAGCTCAAATATAACCCGCATGAGGGTGTTGAAGAGCCCTACCTTGTGCTCGCTGACGGCGAGAACGGGGTGGCCGCCGCGAAAGATCTGGCCACCTACATTTCGCGCGCCAAATCGGTGGATAAAGGCGCGGCCATCCGCCTGATTGCCCGCGGTACTGTGCTGGGGGTGTTTGCCTGCTCTCTTGCACCCGAGACCCTGCTGGATGCGACCCCCACTATTCTTGGTACGCGCGCCCTGACCCTGGCGGCTCCTTCACAGCTGGATATTGTGGTTGAGGCGCAAGCACTTCTTGACCGGCTGGCGCGTATCCAGGAGTCGAAGATGGTGCTGTATTTACCGCCGGTGACTGTGAACGCGGTGTGGGCTGGGCAGTCCGCCCCAGTGAGCGGCTGGGCGCGTGTGGGCGCTGTTGCCGCCAGCGAGTTTCGGCGGGCCTGCCGCGAGGGGCTGGAGGCGGTGGATCGTTCCCTGCCCGCGAACCCGGGCGCGGCGGTATTAGCGACGGTGCGTTCACGGATTTGGTCATCACCTATGGTGCTGGAACATCTGCCCGAGTTCGATAATATTTCCGTGCCGACCGGCGCGGCATTCGCGTTGAAAGTGTTTGGGTTCTTACCGGACGCGTTTGAGGGCGAGCTACCTGTGTTTGTGGCGCGGTCGAAGTCGGGGGAGTGGACGCGTATCGCGGCTCCCGGCGGGCAGGTGCTGGTGCGTGCCGCCACCCCCAGCCTACAAACCGTATAGTTATTCTTCTGAGTGTATGAAAGGCAGTATGAGTCAGTATTCTGCGAATCAGCCGGGCGAGCAGGTCAGCATTTATGAGCAGGTGGGCGGTGAGGAAACCTTCGATAAGCTCACCCGCAGGTTCTATGCGCTCGTGAAGGCCGACCCTGAGTTTTCCGCCATGTACCCGGATTTTGACCCGTTTCCGCCTGAACACCTCACAGAGGAACAGACCGCCGAGATTGAAGCAAACGATACTGACCATTTCGATGCGGCGGCGCGGCGGCTGAAAATGTTCCTGATTCAGTACTTTGGCGGGCCCAGCATCTACCAGGAACAGCGAGGTCACCCGCGTTTGCGCATTCGGCATAACCCGTACCCGATCGGGGCGAAAGAACGCGATACTTGGCTGAAGTATATGCGGCAGGCAATGGATACTCTTGATCTTCCGATGATGATTGATGCGACCATGTGGGACTATTTCGAGCGTGCGGCACGTGCCATGCAGAACCGGGCGTAGTTCAAGACAGCATTGCATTTCAGACGTTGCTTTTGTAGGTTGTAACAATGCGGATTATTTCTTATAACCCTGAATATCGGGAAGCTCTTCTGTGAATATTTCACTTCGCGCCTGGGGACCCGTTTTCCGCGGATGCACAACGACGTCCCCGAGTTCGTCTATGATGCGTTCTACCCTCAAGGCTGGTCTACAGCTTGGCAGAGTGCAGGTATGAGAAAGCCCGGTGCAGGGAGGTAAACCCCGCACCGGGCTTAGTAGACGTTATATCAGTTATTCTGCTGTGAGTTCTGCGTAGCGGGCGAAGAGGATTTCGAGGCGTTTATTGTTGGATGCGCACAGCTTGGCGGCACCGAATGCCTTGTCGACGTGGCGATCCAATTCCTTATGCGCCTTCAATAGATCAGAATTCATCGCCAGCGGATTATACATATCCGCGAGCGAAACACGGCCACCGTGCTTTTCTGCGAGTGCCTCGCGAACTTCCAGAATTTTCTGGCCAGCCGCAATAATTTTGGAGCGCAAATCCTCAGTTACTTCAGGAAGCGGAAGGTTGTTCCACACAACTGTACTGGAAAAACTGAGGTCTGATTTCATTCGTCCACCTACAGCACGCTGCCAGGCAATAAACATTGATGAGCTCATAACAGCAAAAAGGAAGCCACTAGGATCTAAAGCTGTGAAAAGTTTATTTCCTGGAACCGTTGTTTTGGGCAAAAGAGAAACTGTATAAAAATCACGAGTTTCGGAAACTACAACTGGAATACCCACATAACTGGTTTGTGGGTATTCTTTATTAGGACGCATAAGGTGTGGAATATCCTTTAATTTATAAGCGTCTCCTGTCGAGGTTTGTTTACTGCGCCATTCCCGGTTAGCTTCAATGCGTTTTTTAAGAACTGGGCTCTTAGCAATATCTGCCGGGTTTACATCTTCAAGCCAGAGGCACCATCGGTCAAGCCCGCGCACGAGTTCCTTTCCCATACGGAAAGGCCGCAGATATTTTGCAGCGATAGGATCAGCCGATACTTCTGCATAATCTTTTTCTTCCACAATGAGGTTTCCATTATCGGTAGGTTGGCTGCCACGCACCACTACTGGAAGTTGCTGTGACAACGGCTTTGACCGTTTCTTCACCAGAATATTAGGGGCATCCAGAAGATAGGCATTAATACTTTTGACCTCTGCCGCTTCACGAGTCTGTTTCGCGTTCCAGTCATATTCAAATAGGCGCGGTTTATAGTCCTCAGAGCGGGTGAACCCGGTAATTACGCAGTGTACCGCAGCTTGACCGGGTGCTTGAGAATCCCATGGGAACGTATGATACGCGAATTTAATGCGCCATCCTTCCCGAAAAATCGGGCCAAAAAGGGCCGGAACCGGTTGTCCCTGTGCAATAGAGTTAGTCGATACGAAAGCAAATTCGCCCTCAAAATCCTGATCAAAGAACTGTACCGCTTTCCAGAACCAAGCGGTCACAAAATCCAGGTAACCGTCATAATCTTTACCCCACACTGTTTTCATGGCGGAAGTCTGTGCTTTAGACATCGTCCACTGTCCCAAAAACGGCGGGTTCCCAAATATAAAAACCTTGGTGGCTTCTGCCGGAATCATCTCACGCCAATTGGTGGTGAGAGCATCCGCATGCACAATATGAGCTACCGAGGTAATCGGCAAACGTGTGGGAACCTGGCCCAAAGCGCGCGCCAAGGCACGGTCAGCCTGAAACTCCGATAAGAACATGGCGACTTCCGCAATCCTTGAAGGCCACCAGTTAATCTCAATCCCGTGGAACTGCGAAATGGAAAGGCGCGTGCTCAAAGACGCATCCAGCGTAAAGCCACCCGACTCCTCAAGACGGTGAATCTCAGTGAGCACACGGGTCTCAAGCTCACGCAGCTGCATATACGCAACCTGCAGGAAGTTCCCAGAGCCGCACGCCGGATCCAACTGGACTCCGAAAATGATAAATGCTGGGTTGCGTTAGCGAGTACCTACCGAGGGGGTCTGCTCACTGAGTTGCGTTAGCGCGTATATGGGTAAGAAAAAGCCCGCACACAAGGCGGGCAAGATTTCTCGAAAACCCTAAAGGCTGACGACGATGTCGCTTCCGGTTTTGAAGGTGAACGCGATGGACTCCTCACTCACGGTGGCGTAGTCGATGACGGCCGTCCATTGGGAAGGGCGGAACGTGCTGATCGGCGATCTGCTGGCAGGCGGCGGTGATCGAAGCACGGCGGCTTTCACGGATTTCGACGTCGGCTTCGGCTTGGCGCTTGTCGACGATGGCTTGTTGGTAGCGCGCTTCGAGAGCGGTGAACTGCAGCAGGTAGGCGTCTTGGTCTTGAGCGGTGGTCTGGTTCGCGTGGATCATCGCGTCAAGCTCAGCCTCCATCTCCACGATGTCCTGTTCAAACTGGTCGATGGCTGCGCGTAGTTCGTCGGTTGCGAAGACTTCATCAATGACTTCTTGCAGGTGCCGCTCGGTTTTGACACGGTCAGCGAGCTTGCTTAACGCCTGCAGGAATGCGTCTTGGATTTGTTGGTCACGCAAGGTCGCAGAGCGGCAAATGTGGTCTCCTTGGTATTTGTGGTTGCACTGCCACACGGTGTACTTCGATGGCGAGGTGGATGCCCAGGTTTTGCGTCCGTACCAGTTGCCGCATTCGGCGCATTTCAGGCGCGTGGCGAACAAGCCCTTCTTCGCGGTTCGGGCATCCGAGTGGCGGGTGGCGAGCTCGACTTGGACTTGATCCCACACCTCAGGAGCGATGATCGGCTCGTGATGGTCAGAGACGTAGTATTGCGGGGCTTCACCTTCGTTGGGTTTGGTCTGCTTGGTCAGAAAATCGGTGACGATGGTCTTTTGGATCAGTACATCGCCTCGGTACTTCTCGTTCGACAAGATCGAACGGATCGTCGAGACCGACCACGTGGTTTTTCCTCGCGGCGTGAGAGGTAGAAGAAAATGACCGCCGCTCGCAGGACGCCGGGAGCTCCGAGGACGTGGACGTCGATGAGGTGGGCGAGGCCGACGAGGGTGAAGATGAGGATCTTTCGGCTGATACCCCTAAAACCGACGGAACTGGAGAGGCGGCGCTCATACCTGGCGAAGCAGGGTCAAGATCGATCTCGAGCATCTGCTCATACGAAAACGGTGCGTTGTTCGGCAGACGGCATCCACGTCGAGGACCGCACCCAGCCCCGCACGTGCATTTCTTCTTACCCTTGCTGCGATCCCTGCGAACCGCCTGATGCGTGGCAGCTTCCTCTGCGTTCCACAACTCGTCGAGAATCTTCTGTGCCGTGCGGGGCTTAACCTGATCAAGCGGAACACCAGTAGCTGCGGCACGTTGCTGCCGGTCGGTAGCGATCATGAGAGCGAACTCGCCAGGGCCAATGTCGAAAGTGTCAGTGATGGACTCGTTCTTGTTGTTTTCCGCTTCGTGCTTGAAGGTGACCTTCATCGAAGGATCTCCATTTCTCCGGGAATCCCGGTGATTTGGAGACCTGATCTGTTTGGCTCAGATCACTGGTGAGAACTGCTAGGAAGACGACAAAGGCGAGCCACCCCACCAACCCTTCAGCGAAGAAGGGTTGGGTGAGGTGACCCGCCGAGCGTTCCCAGAGCAGGTCTCACTAGTGAATCTTTTGTCCTAACCCCACGGCCTGCACCCGCCGTAGGGCTTGCCCATCCGCCAGATGAGCTCCTGAGCATCACGCTCAGGCTTGGAGAACGTCAGTACCGGTGGCCACCAGCTCTACCGTCTCCTCCCGTCCTAGTGGGAGAAGCACTCACACCAGACAGGAGTAGCTGCGGCTACTTGCCGCGCTTGGATGACTTGGCCTGCGCCAATGCTGATGCGGCAACGGACTTCGAGTCCTTGCCATAACGGCCATCGGTCAGAATCTTCGACGCCTTGGACGCCACCTTCGCAGACGTCTGCTTCACGTTCTTACCCATGTGTTTCACCTCCTTCGCTACGTTCAGAGCACCCGCCACCAGTTGGTGCGTGTTCGTGAGCGTTAGCGCGAGTCGGCGTGCGATAATGAGATGACAGTTGCTCGTCTCGTCGGCTCGTGTTTTGCTCACATATTCATCAAACGCTGTGGTTTTGGGACTTCAGATCGGTGAGAGGAGCAGAAGCTGGGACTTCTGGGACTAGTTTTTGGGACTCGTAGTAAAGGAGCGTGAAACATATGGGTTTGCCCGATTTTTGTCGCGCTGTTTATAAGCGCAAGAGTCCCATCACCAACCAGGCAAAATTCGTCCAAGCCGTATTCCAACACGCTGGCAGTGCAGAGCGGTTAGACGACGAGTACGCACGCAAGATCTTTACCGGGGCAAAACCGATCTCCGAACCGCAATACGAGTCATTTCCTACACCGGTGAGCAAGAAATCGTTGCATGATTTCCTTCTTAGCCACCTGACGCCCCTCCCAAGCACGAAGCGCACGTTGGATGATCGTTGCCAAGAAGTCGGCAAAGACGCCGGGCTGCCCTCAACCCTCACTATCGAACCAGAAGCGTTCATTTGGGCACTTACGGATTGGTTCGACGCGATCATCCACGATCCAGACCATTGCGATGTCCTCGAACGCTGCTACCGACTTCGCCTTGAAGACCTGGAACCAGAAGAAATAAACCCCGCGCCGCAGCCGCTCTATCAAGGAGATCGCGTCGACGTGACGGAACCGCCTGCACTGCAAAAACACAGGCCAGGATTTTGGGACGAGTTCACTCACACATGGACAATGCGCAACGTTGGCAGCATCGACTGGACCGGTCGGACACTCGTCTGTACGAATCCCACAGACCCGCGACTCCGCCCCGTCGACACGATCACGATTGACATTCCTGACAGCCCACCAGCGACAGGAAAGTTCATAAAGATCTCCTGCACGTTTCGGGCGCAAGGCTACGAAGGAGCAGCCTCAAGCCACTGGGAAATGCGCAACCAGGAAGGCGAGAACTGCTTCCCTCGTGAAAGCACGACCTTCAATGTCGATGCCACAGTTATTAACCCGGATCTTCACTTGACAAGGTAGGGATGATGAGCGAAGCTGAACTAGAAAACTGGGTCACTATGAAAGAAGCGCAAGCTCACCTTGGGGTGCGCCGGGAGACCATCACGAAATGGATCACAACGCACAATCTTCCCGCCTACAAAGTCGGCAGGGTCTGGAAATTCAAACTCTCAGAAATCGACGAGTGGGTTCGCACCGGTCAAGCCGCAGAAGAACCACATCCCAACAACACTCACGAGCCTAAGGAGGAACGCTAATGCCAGAACTAAACTGGGTCGGCAAAGACAAGGTGATCACCCACCATCTCGACGTTCCCTACCGCGTCCTTGACCGCCAATACTCATATGACGAGCACGGCCAACACGATGCGGACAACGGCTCGCAGAACATGATCATCCACGGCGACAACCTCGAAGCCCTCAAAGCCCTCCTGCCGCGCTATGAAGGAAAAGTCGACTGTACCTACATCGATCCTCCCTATAACACAGGTAACGAAGGCTGGATCTACAAAGACGCCGTCAACGACCCGCGAATTAAGAAATGGCTTGGTGAAGTCGTTGGCAAGGAAGGCGAAGACCTCTCGCGCCACGACAAATGGCTATGCATGATGTATCCGCGCCTGCGCCTGCTGCAGCGTTTGCTTGCACCGACTGGTGCTATTTTCATTTCGATCGATGACAACGAGGCCGCGCATCTGAAAGCTATTTGCGACGAGATCTTCGGAGCCCGATGCTTTGTGGCTGACATCTCGTGGCAGCGAAATTATTCGACCCGTAATGATTCCAAAGGAATCCCTGCCGAGGTTGAACACTTGCTCGTGTTCTCCAAACAGCCAGGATGGAACCCCAACAAGCTCGAACGCACAGCCGACATGGATTCGATTTATAAGAATCCCGATAATGATTCAGGAGCCTGGACTTCGGATAATCCATTTGCTCCAGGGGCGGCTACCCACCAGGGCATGGTTTACGCGATTCAACACCCATTTACCGGGGAGCTGGTGTATCCCGCCAGAGGCCGTTGTTGGACTTTTGAACAGGCTGAGGTACTGCGTATTCTCTCGGGATGGACTGATTACGAGTTGCGTGACCTGGACGATGCTGATGAGCGCGCGCGGGTGTGCGGCGTCGCTACTGACGAGGTCAAGCCGGGAGTGTTGGGCATTGTGCTTGCCAAGCCATTGGATCAGGCTCGCGCCGACGCCGAGGCTGTCTATGAGCGTGGCCAATGGCCGCGTTTCTACTTCACGAAAGGTGGCGAAGGCGGCGTTCGTCGTAAGACATACCTAGATAGTGTGGGTGGGTTGCTTCCGACGAACTTTTGGTCGTATGAGGTTGCCGGGCATACCGATGAGGCGAAGAAGGAGGTCCGTGCGATCTTCGATGGCCGTGTCGCGTTTGATACTCCGAAGCCGACCCGGCTCATCGAGCGGATCTTGAAGATCGCGACTAAACCGGGGGACATCGTCCTCGACTCATTTGCGGGGTCTGGTACGACGGGCCATGCAGTGCTTAACGTCAACAAGGCTGATAAGGGCGAGCGTTCGTTTATCCTTGTCGAGCTGGGTGATTATGCCGACTCGGTGACTGCCGAGCGTGTCCGTCGCGCGATCACTGGATACAAGGGTGAGTCTGAAGAATCGATCACGTTGTACGAGCATAAGCTCACGTTGGCGGCGATGAAGAAAGCCGATGGCCTGCTCGCCGAGGCGAACAAGATTTATGAGGAGGCTCAGGGCAAGTACACCAAGGTGTCACGCCCGAAGATCGTCACGAAAGTGACAGGTAAATCGGGTAGCTCCTATCTACAAGTTGTCGCTACGCAGTCACACGACCATGATGTTTCGGGTACGGGAGGTGACTTCTCCTTCTATGAGCTTGGCGCGCCGCTGCTTGTGGAGGGCGATTTGAATCCCGACGTTCCTCTTGAGCGGGTTCGTGAGTATGTGTGGTTCACCGAGACGGGACAGCCGTTCTCGAATCCGACCAGTGCCCATCCGTATTTCTTAGGACGGCATGAGGATGCGTCGTTGTTTTTCGTGTTCGACCCGGATCGTGTGACGAGTTTGGATCGTGACTATCTGGCCTCTATCCCGATCGAGTGTGCGGCTAGTTCGTATGTTATTTATGCCGACACGTGTTTGTTGTCGGATGAGGAGCTGCGCTCGCTGAATATCACGTTTAAGAAGATCCCTCGGGATATCACCCGTCTCTAAGGAGTGTTGGTTATGGAGTTGAAGAAGTATCAAAACCGGGTGATTGCCGATCTGGAGGATTACCTCACCCAGCTTAACGAGCAGCCCACTCTGAGCGATGCGTTCAAAGTGTTTTGGGAGTCCCGCCAGATCGAGGTTGGCACCCCGCAGATGCCGGGCTACCAGAACGTGATCGACGGCGTCCCGCACGTGTGTTACAAGGTCCCGACCGGTGGTGGGAAGACGTTTTTGGCGTGTGCATCAGTGAAGCCGATTTTCGAGGCTCTGCCACCGACACGGAAGAAGGTCGTAGTGTGGCTGGTGCCCTCAGATTCGATTTTGACGCAAACCTTGGCGGCATTGAAGAATCCGGCCCATCCGTATCGGCAGAAGCTGAACGCTGATTTTGGTGGCCGTGTTGAGGTGTATTCGAAAGAAGAGTTGCTGGCAGGGCAGAATTTCAGCCCGTCGACGGTGGCTGAGCAGCTGTCAGTGATGGTGCTCTCCTACGACTCGTTCCGCTCACGAACAAAGGACGGGCGCAAGGCATACCAAGCTAATGGGAATCTCGCCTCGTTCGCGACCGCGTTTGGTGCCCCGGAGCAGCCGATCGAGAACGCGGATGAGACTGCACTGTTCCAGGTGATTAACCAGTTGAATCCCGTCGTGATCGTGGATGAGTCGCACCATGCGACGAGCACGTTGAGCCAGGAGATGCTCACGAATTTCAACCCTGCATTCATTCTTGATCTGACCGCAACCCCGAAGCGGCAAGCGAACGTGATCTCGTATGTGGATGCGCTCTCACTCAAGAACGAGAGCATGGTCAAACTTCCAGTCATCGCATATAACCGGGCGTCGCAAAAGGATGTTGTCACTGACGCGATCGACCTACGCCGTTCACTAGAAGTCGCTGCTACACAGCAGTATAAAAGTGGTGGCGCTTATATTCGCCCAATCGTGTTGTTTCAGGCTCAGCCGAAGACGAGTGAGGACGCTACCTCGTTTGAGCGGCTGCGTGACAAGCTCGTCAAGGCGGGTATTCCTGCCGAGCAGATCGCGATCAAGACCGCCGACGTGAACGAGCTCAAGGGCGTAGATCTGCTCAGCGAAGAGTGCCCGATCAGGTTCATCATCACGGTGAACGCGTTGAAAGAAGGTTGGGATTGTCCCTTCGCCTATATTTTGGCGTCGTTGGCGAACAAGACCAGCCAGGTCGATGTTGAACAGATTCTTGGCCGTGTTCTGCGCCAACCCCACACTAAGCAGCAGCCGAACACGCTGTTGAACATGAGTTACGTGTTGACCTCCTCGAACGATTTCGGGGCCACGCTCAATCAGATCGTTGCGGGTCTCAACAGTGCAGGATTCTCCAAGCGCGACTTCCGCGCAGCCGACCAAGTAGCTTTCGACTTCACCAACACGAGCCAGTCAACCCAACCTGCCCCGACGCCTGCAGACCCGGAGCAGAGTGTGGACGTTGAAGAGTTCTTGGAGTTCGATGAGCAGGAAGTTGCAGCTGATCTAGATGCGCGAGAAGAATCCGCAAGTTCACAAGAACCTTCAGCTGATCCGACAGTGGCTTCGATGATCGAGCAGGCTGCCCAGCAGGGTGCGGACTATGAGCAGGAGGCCGAAGAAGCTGCACAGATGGGTGGGGGCTTCGTTCCCTCGGATTTGGAGGATGCTGTGGACACGAGCTTCGTGAACCCCGAATTTGCTGACGAGATCGAAACCCTTCGCCTTCCCCAATTCGTCATCCAAGAACCCGGATCAGCATTGTTCCCTACTGCTCATGAGGGATACAACGAGCTCAAGCACGAGGCACTAGCCGGTGACTTTGACTTAAAGACGAAAGACATCGACATTGACCTGTCGACGGCAGACGAGCAGATGTACAAGATCGACGTGCGAAAAGACTCCGAGGTTCCTAAAGCCTTCCGGATGTCGAGTACCGATCAGAAATTCATGCGCGAACACTTCTCGAAACTGAGCGTCGAAGGACAAAAACGCAACACAGCTGAAGCGATCTACCAACGGATCAAACCGATCAATTCGATCACTGACTCTGATTTGCACGCATACATTGTGCGGATGGTTGAAGCGTTCGGCACCGAGCAGCTGCTGACCTATCAAGAGCACCCGCATGCGGTAGCAAGCAAGGTCAAGCAAAAAATCGATGGTCTTTTGGAAGCGCATAAGGTCAAGAGGTTCTATGGGGACATCCAGACCCGGCGTGTTGATGTTCAAGCGCTATACACGTTTCCGAAAGCGATCCAGCCCATTCATGCCAGCTCCCTGATTGGCAGGTCGCTGTATGAGGCCGAAGACAAGATGAACAACTTTGAGCTCGAACTCGCTGGTCGTTTCTCCGGAATGGACAACGTTCGCTGGTGGCACCGCGTGATTGAACGCAAGGGTTTTTGCCTCAATGGTCCGTTCAATCACTACCCAGATTTCGTCGTAATGACCACCAACGGCACCATCGTGGTCGTCGAGACCAAGGGCGAACATTTGAAGAACGACGATTCCAACCGCAAGATCAAACTCGGCCGGGAGTGGGCAAACAGGTCTGGCAATGGCTACCGCTACTACATGGTCTTCGAAGATGGCGTCACTCCACCGGACGAGGCGGTCACTTTGTCGGAGCTCGTGCGTATCCTCGAAAAGCTGTAGGCGGGAAGGACACCTTTTGGGGGAAGACGAGATGGCGCAGGCGACAATCACGCCAACGCTGCGCGGTGACACGTTCGAGTCCACGTTCACCGAGGTGCATCATTCGAATACGTTAGGGCTTCGAAACGACGAACAGTTACGCCTGTTCCATCTGTCTGTTCAAAACAACCGCTTCGACCACACAGCCCTTGTCAAATTCCTCAAACGAAACGTTGGACGCTACGTCTTCTCGCGCGCCGAATACGAAGGCTATAAGCAACGAGACGATCTCGAAGAGGTCGCTCTCGACGCGGTGAACCTAATGCGTTCACAACAAGACGACATGGGGCTGGGCGAAATCTTGCTCTACGTCCTGCTCGAACAAATCCTCGAAGCGCCCAAAGTGCTGAGCAAGATCGAGCTCAACCAAGCGCAAGGCCAGATCCACAGCCGCTGCGACGCCATCCACCTGCTCACACCAGTGGGCCAGCGAACCACAAGCAGCATAGTGTTTGGAACCTCCAGTGTGGTCGGCAACATCGGTGATGCTATCACTGCAGCATTCGACTGCGTCGTAGACATCGAACAGCACCGAACACGCGAAGTTCAGCTCGCTGAGAATACCGTGTTCACCAAGACCCTCGACGAAACGACCGCAGGATACGTTAAGGATCTGTTGATCCCGAAGCCTGGCGGGGCACCCGTGTTCGATACCGCTTATTCGATGTTCCTGGGCTACGACATCGGTTTAGATCCAAAGAACTATGGCAACCAGCAATATCGAGCTGCGCTCGATCAGAAAATGCAGGGCGATATCACAGCACACACCCAAATGATCGCCAACGAGATCAACACACGAAACCTAGATAACTACTCCTTCTACATCTACGTTTTGCCCCTCAATGAAGTAGACGTCGACGCGGTCGCAATCATGGATGGGCTCGTCAACGGGCCAGATGGTAGCCATGTCTGACAAGCAAGTAACAGTCGACGAGCTCGTATTTGCCGATATCGACTCCAACGAATTTCTCAAACAGCTGTACGCCAATTTGCTCCACAACTACGGCTTACATCGATTGGGGCTGGCGGATCGTCAACCATACGATGTGGATCTTGAAGCCGCCCTGCGGTTCGCTGACCTGCTGTCGAAATCAATCCACCCTAACAATCGTGACCGGCACAGGGTGTGGGCGCAAGAAATCGCGCTCCTGTGCCACATCCTCTACCCACAAGACGCACGAACGAAAGCATACGTTCCTGCAATCTTCACCACGCTAGGTAACTACCCAGGCCTGAAGCAGCTGGGCGTGACTTCCGATGCAGGCATCCTCGACGCCGCATTCAATGCCTACCAAGCCGAATACCAAACCCCTCACTCCCAGGTTTTTCTTCATGGAAGAACGGGGGAGTGAGGGGTTTTGCGTTGGTAACCCGTTATTTCTGTGGCACCTTTTGGGGAAGAATGTTTAGGCATTTTCAGCCCCAAAATTTCTCTGCGAGAATGCCGTGTCGGGGTTAAATATCAGCCGCCTGAACCTTCAGGGCACGAGCCACGCCGTCGCGCGCCTCCGCAATCTGCCGGCGCAGCGCCGCCGCATCCTCAGGCAATGACGCCAAATAAGTTTCGGTGCGTTCCAGCAGCTCGGCGGTCGGCTCTGAGGGGTACATGCCGCTAATAATCTGCAAAGAAATCTCATGCGAACGGGAACGCCACACGCCCTCAACCAGCTCAAAGTACGGCTCAATATACGGCTCGGTCAGTTCCTTCTCGCCAGCCTTAAAACCGGCAATGGCGTACCGCTGGATCATGTTCGACAGTTCACCGGTCACCATGATCTTCTCCCAGTACTCTGCCTTAGCCTCGGCGGTGGGGAACGATGCGTACGCCTGCGCCGCGTACTGCTGGCCGTTTGCGGTGTTATCGCGCTCCAGCTCGGCCGCAATCTGCTCGCTGGTGGCCCGCCCGCCGGTTGCCAGGCGGCACAGCAGGTTCCACCGCAGGTCCGTATCAATTTCCAGGCCGTCGAGGGTGATCGACCCGTCGAAGAGGCGCTGCACGTTCTCGTACTGTTCAGCGGTGCGGGTCTGGTTAACGAACGCCTGCACCAGCTGCAGCTGCGCATCCGAATCCGGTTCTGCCGCCAGCACCAGCTGCCACAGCCTGTCGGCTGCGTATTCGCGGGTCTCGTCCCTAAACTGGGGATTCACGAACGTGCGTAACGCCGTTGAGAGGCCCTGCAGCTGGGTGCGCATCGCCGTGGAGTTCGTCTCCTGCCCAATATTGTTCAGCACCAGCTCAACGTACTGGCGGGCGGGCATCTGCGCATCGCGCACAGTATCCCACAGGGAACCCCACACCACGCCGCGAGCCACTGACGAATCAATGTCGCCCAGGTGCTTCACGGCGGTTTCGATGGAACGCTCATCCAGGCGTACCTTCGCGTACGCCAAATCTTCGTCGTTCAGCAGCAGCAGATCGGGGCGTTTCTTCCCCACAGCTTCAGTAATCTCGGTTAGTTCCCCATCAATATCAAGCTCAATGCGGTCGGTGCGGGTCAGCTTGCCGTCTGTCAGGTTGTAGAAACCAATGACTGCACGGTGCGGGCGCAGGGTCTCAAACCCTTCAGCATATGACTGGCGCACGCCCAGGGACGTAATGTTCCCTTCCGCATCGTTAGCAACCTCAACAGTGAGGGTGTTCACCCCGGCGGTTTCCAGCCACTTGGCGCTCCATGCGCGCACGTCCCGCCCCGAAGTTTTCTCAAGCTCAACCAGCAGGTCGTCCAGTACCGTGTTGCCCCAGGCGTGCTTGGTGAAATACTCTTTGAGGGCCGCCATGAAATTCTCCTGGCCAACCCACGCCACCATCTGCCGCAGCACCGAGGCACCCTTCGCGTAGGTGATACCGTCAAAGTTCACCTGCACATCCTGCAGGTCACGGATTTCGGCCACGATCGGGTGGGTTGAGGAGAGCTGGTCCTGCCGGTACGCCCAGGTTTTCTCTGAGGCCGCGAACGTGGCCCAGGCTTCTTTCGCGTACCGGGTATTCTCAGCAGCCGCTAGTGTAGACATGAACTCGGCAAACGACTCGTTTAACCACAGGTCGTTCCACCACTGCATGGTCACCAGGTCACCGAACCACATGTGCGCCAGCTCGTGCAGCACCGTAATGGCGCGGCGCTCACGCAGAGCCTCAGCCACCTTGGACCGGAAGACGTACGCCTCAAGGTAGGTCACGCACCCGGCGTTTTCCATTGCGCCAGCGTTGAACTCGGGGACGAACAGCTGATCGTACTTCTCAAACGGGTACGGGGTTTTGAACTGCTCCTCGTAGAACTCGAACCCCTGGCGGGTCAGCTCGAACACGTCGTCGGCATCTACGAACGGCATGAGCGACTTACGGGCGTACACGCCCAGGGGGATGACGCGCCCCTCAGAGTTCGTGAGTTCGCTGGTGACTTTCTCGTACGGGCCAGCCACGATCGCCGTAATGTAGGAGGAGATACGCGGGGTCGGCTTGAAATACCAGGTTTGTGCCCGACCGCACCCGCAGTCTTTCGGCACGATCTTCACCTCGGGTTGGTTAGAAACCACCACCCACGGTGTGGGCACCCGCACGATGAACTCGAACTCCGCTTTCAAATCCGGCTGCTCAAACACGGGGAAAACACGGCGCGAGTCCGGTACCTCAAACTGTGAGTACAGGTACACCTCCCCGTCCACCGGATCCACAAACCGGTGCAGGCCCTCACCGGTGTTGGTGTAGAACATATCGGCGTCAATCACCAGTACGTTCTGCGTGGCAAGGTTCGGCAGGGTAATGCGCTCCCCGTCAGCTAGGCTGGTATCCAACTGTTCACCGTTCAGTTCAATCAAACGCAC
Organism: Rothia sp. HSID18067; assembly: GCF_003989445.1. NCBI lineage: Bacteria > Bacillati > Actinomycetota > Actinomycetes > Micrococcales > Micrococcaceae > Rothia > Rothia sp. HSID18067. Next base: position 490,048 of record NZ_RBMF01000001.1, read on the forward strand.
CGTGCTGGTGATAGCGTCAATGAACGTGGATGCGCCGGGTACCGCGTCAAAACGGATCTCGGTTTTACACGTAAAAACATCTTTGTCGCTGGGCAGGTCAAGCTCAATACGGTAGGTGTGCACGCGCTTAATGACTGTGGCACGCTCAATCGCTTCATCGCGGGTTAGGTTCAGGCCGGGCATAGGTTCCCTTTCTAAAAATGTATATGGTTTTGGTACCGTCATCACAGCTGTTAGCCCCGCAATGTCGCGGGTGTCAGCTGGTTATCTGGGGCGTGGGGGTACAGAGCCACGCAACAGTGCCTCAAACCACAATCTTACCGTATGCCCGGCGGGATAACACCCGAAAAACTGTTGCCCACAGGCCCACCCATAAAAGCCCGTCTGCGACATGTTGTCAGTTACAGGAATACCGCTGTATTCGCTACAGTTAATGAGGGCACACCCCGCACCTGCCAGCACCAGCGGCCTGGGGTGAGCATGTCACCAGCAGCCCCGCCGGGCACACAATCATAGGAGAACCTCCCTTGCGCGTACACATCGCCACCGACCACGCCGGTCTGCAGCTGAGCCACTACCTGATTGAGAAACTCACCGCCGCAGGATACGAGATGATCGACCACGGCCCCACCGAATATGACCCGCTGGATGATTACCCCAGCTTCTGCATTAACGCGGCTCTCGCGGTGAAACGTGACCGTGACGCCGGGCTTGATTCTCTTGGCATTGTGCTTGGCGGCTCCGGTAATGGGGAGCAGATGGCGGCTAATAAGGTTGAGGGTATCCGTGCAGCCCTAGCCTGGAACCACAGTACGGCGGCGCTCGCACGCGATCATAATAATGCGCAAGTGGTTGCTGTGGGTGGGCGCCAGCATTCACCGGATGAGGCGTTGGAAATCATTAAAGTTTTCCTCAGCACCCCCTGGAGCGGTGAGGAACGCCACGCCCGTCGTATTGGGCAGCTTGGCGAGTATGAGCAGACCGGGAAGATCTCTGGCAAACATATTGACGAATAAATAAGTCCCGCCCCACTTTTGCCCCTACCGCTAAGGAGAAGCGCGTGCCTGAAGGCCACTCTATTCACCGTATAGCCCGCCAATTCAACGATGTGTTTACCGGGGAGCGGGTGCGTGTTACTAGCCCGCAGGGCCGCTACGCTGAAGGGGCTGCGCTGGTTGATGGGGCACGTATTGCCCAGGCGTTTGCGCACGGTAAGCATCTTTTTGTTGGGTTCGACAACGAATTGACGTTGAACGTGCACCTGGGGATTTATGGCAACTGGAGTTTTGGCGGGGATGAGTCGTTCACGGGCGCCTCAAGTATTGGGGCGCCTCGCAAGATTGGTGAGAAAGAATACAGTGGTGGGGAGCGCCCCGAGTATTCTGGCCCTCCTCAGCCAAAAGCAACTACTCGCTGCCGTATCGTCTCGGAGCATGGCTGGGCTGACCTTGTGGGCCCCACTGTTTGCCGCACTCTCACCCCGGACGAGGTTGCTGTGGTGCGTGGGAAGCTGGGGCCAGATCCGCTGAACGCTGATGCTGACCCGGGGCAGTTCTACCGTGCCGCCGCTAAAAGCAGCCGCCCGATCGGGGTGATTCTCATGGATCAGGCAGCTATTTCCGGGGTGGGTAATATTTTTCGTGCCGAATCGCTGTACCGCCAGAAAATTGACCCGTTACGCCCCGGGAAGACACTCAGTGATGATGAGCTGCACCGCCTGTGGGACGATAATAAGCATCTGCTCACCATTGGTGTGCGTGTGGGCAGAATCATTACCACCGAGCAGCAGGATCGTCCCGGTATCCCTGAAACTGAGGCGTGGCCTGATCACGCAAACTATGTGTATATGCGCCACGGGCAGAAGTGCCCGCGATGCAGTGCCACCATCCGCATGGAAGAAATCGCCGGGCGTAAACTTTACTGGTGCCCTGGGTGCCAGAAATAACTCGTATGTTCGGGGTGGTTTTGGGTAGAACTTGACAGCTTCAAACATATGCCGCTAATCTAAGTGAGTTCTTTGGGGATGTAGCTTAATGGTAAAGCCTCAGTCTTCCAAACTGATGACGCGGGTTCGATTCCCGTCATCCCCTCACTCAAAGAGACCCAAAGGTTTTTACCTTTGGGTCTCTTTGTGCTTTGAGAAGTAGATTAAAAAATACCTGCCCCTGGCTTGGAGCAGGGACGAAGCCGCTGATTTTTGCTAACTTGCTGAAATAACCTGTGACAAGGGCTAATGCCGTTAACGTCAAAGAAACGGGCGGGCTAGATCACCAGCCGCACCCCAAAATTTCCGGGTTCCAGCCCGGTGGCACGGGAGATAGCTTCTGTGGCTGCTAAAAGAATACCGCTAAAGTTAGTTGGCTGCCCGGCTGTTTCTAGCTCAGGCACGTCAACAACCCACCCGGTTCCTTCCCGGTGGGCAATAGCGTCATATGTTTTCAGGTTCATGCTTACCTCCGTGTCTTTATATATGCTATGGCTGAGAGCCTCAAAACACAAGGTCTTAACGTGAGGTTTAATATAAAAACCGTTGTCAGCGGCCTGTTGGGGCCGCTATGGACGCCCAGGAACATAAATATGCGGCCCCTGTTAGGCATTTACCCAAATACCCGCTAAACTTGTGTGTTGGGTATGCGAAAAGTACCTTACGGGGCGTGGCGTAGCTTGGCTAACGCGCCTGCTTTGGGAGCAGGAGATCGCAGGTTCGAATCCTGTCGCCCCGACGGAAATAGGCTCACCCAGTGCCTTTTTCAGACACCATGAGCGGTTCAGAGAACGTTCCGCCACCGAACTACTTACGAGGAGATCAACGGACGTGAAGACCGCCGTCGAGAAGCTCAACCCGACCCTGGCAAAAATTGAGGTCGAGGTTCCTTTCGCTGAGTTCAAGCCTTACCTGGACCGCACCTACAAGAACCTTGCCGAGCAGATTAGCGTCCCCGGTTTCCGCAAGGGCAAGCTGCCTAAGCAGCTGATTGAGCAGCGTGCGGGCTTCGACTATATTGTTGAGGCTTCTCTGAATGAGGCTCTGAACGATTTTTACGCCCAGGCTCTTGGTGAGAATGAACTGTCGCCGCTGGCTCAGCCGGAACTGAACGTGCAGTCTCAGCCCACCGTGCAGGAGCGCGAAGCTGATGTTAAGCTCACCATTGAGGTGACTGTGCGACCCGAGATCGAACTTCCCAAGTATGAGGGGATTGAGGTTGAGGTTGATGACGTTGAGGTAACCGCCGACGACGAGAAGGAAGCCCTTGACGGGCTGCGTGAGCGTTTCGGTTCTTTGAAGACTGTTGAGCGTCCCGCAGCAGATAACGACTTTGTAACCATTGACATTGCGGCCGAAATTGACGGCGAGCAGGTGGACGCTGCCAACGACCTGTCATACCAGATCGGTTCGGGCACCATGCTTGAGGGCATTGATGAGGCCCTGCTGGGCTTGTCGGCTGGTGAGGACGCAACGTTCGAGACCAAGCTTTCTGGTGGGGATCACGCCGGTGAGCAGGCTGTTATTAAGGTGAAGCTTTCCGCTGTGAAGGAGCGTGAACTTCCCGAAGCTGACGACGAGTTCGCTCAGCTGGCCTCTGAGTTCGACACCATTGACGAGCTGAAGGAAGACATTAAGAAGCAGGTCTCCGAGGCTAAGGTCGCCGATCAGGGTTCGCAGGCACGCGATAAGGTGCTGGCTAAGCTCGTTGAGATGGTTGAGATTCCGGTGCCTGAGAAGGTTATTGAGGACCAGTTGGAGCAGCACTTCAACAACCCGAACGCTGAGGCTGACCACGACACTGAGGAGCACCGCGCTGAGGTTCGTGAGAACACCAAGACCGCGTTTAAGAACGAGATGGTGCTTGATGCTATCGCCGACGCCGAAGAGGTTGAGGTTAACCAGAACGAGATGATCGAGTACATCATCACGATGAGCTCCCAGTACGGCATGGACCCGAACCAGTTTGCTCAGATGCTGGATGGCTCCGGCCAGGCGGGTATGCTGGTGGGCGAGGTTCGCCGCTCCAAGGCTTTGGCTGAGGTGCTGAAGAAGGCTGTGGTGAAGGACTCCAAGGGTAACGTTGTGGACCTGTCCTCATACCTTGAGGACAACAAGGAAGAAGAGGCTAAGTAGCGGCCTCGTTACTCCCGCTGGCTGAACAGGCTTAACCTCATATTGTGGGCGCATCCAACCGTTAGGTTTGGGTGCGCCCACAATATTTTAAAACTGCTGGTGAAGAACAATACTTAGCGGGTGGCGCTGGCGCGGGGTCTGTGGCTTCGGCGGGCGTAACCGTTCGCCCTCTGGCGAACTACGGCAAGAACCCGCGCACCAGCAGGGGAAGAGAGGGTATTGTAGTACTCAAGCAAATGTCGCGTATCCCGTAGAGGGGACAGCGCGAGCCTCCTAGTTAAGAAAAAGAGGGAATATGTCAGGCTACATGCCCCTGCCCACTGGATCCGGTAGTGCCGCCGCACGCATGGCATCCACAGCTGTTGGCAGCCAGGAAGACTATGTCTATAATCACCTGCTTAAAGAGCGTATTATTTGGCTCGGCTCTGAGGTGCGTGATTCGAATGCTAACCTGATCTGCTCGCAGATGCTGTTACTTTCGGCTGAGGACCCGAAGGCTGACATCTACCTGTACATTAACTCGCCGGGCGGCTCGGTGACCGCAGGTATGGCTATTTACGACACCATGCAGCTTATCCCGAACGATGTGGTGACAGTGGTGACTGGTATGGCTGCTTCCATGGGGCAGTTTTTGCTAACCGCTGGCACCATTGGTAAGCGTTACGCTACCCCCAATGCGCGTATTCTTATGCACCAGCCTCTGGGCGGTATTGGTGGTACGGCTTCTGATATTCGTACTCAGGCTGAGCTGATTCTTGATATGAAGAAGCGGTTAGCTGAGATCACTGCTGAGCGTACTGGTAAAACCCTTGAAACCATCCTGAAGGATAATGACCGCGATAACTGGTTTACCGCTCAGGAGGGGCTAGATTACGGGTTCTTCGACCATATTGCGACTACTGCCGGTGGACAGTTCGCTCAGGAAAGCAAGTAGGGGAGTAGTAGAAGATATGAATTACCTGCCGAACGATATTGCGCCGCAGATGCCGTCGAACCGGTATGTGCTTCCCAGCTTTGAGGAGCGTACCCCCTACGGGTACAAACGCCAGGACCCGTATGCAAAGCTATTTGAGGATCGCATTATTTTCCTGGGCATTCAGGTGGATGATGCCTCAGCTGATGATATTATGGCGCAGCTGCTGGTGCTGGAAGCGCAGGACCCGGATCGGGATATTACCCTGTACATTAACTCGCCCGGTGGCTCGTTCACCGCGATGACCGCTATCTATGACACCATGCAGTATATTCGCCCCGAGATTCAGACCGTGTGCCTGGGGCAGGCGGCCTCGGCTGCGGCTGTACTTTTGGCCGCTGGTACTCCGGGTAAGCGTCTTGCGCTGCCGAACGCCCGCGTGCTTATCCACCAACCGGCACTGAGCGGGCAGCAGGGTGGACAAGCATCTGACCTGGAAATCCATGCTAATGAAGTGATGCGTATGCGTGAGTGGACCGCTAAGACTTTGGCGCTGCATGCCGGGAAGACCTATGAGGATGTCGACCGCTCCATTGAACGCGATAACATCCTGACTGCCTCTGCCGCGTTGGAGTACGGCCTGATCGATAAGGTACTAGACTCGCGTAAGCTTAACAAACCTGCGATTAACACCCCTGAGTCTTACACCTAGAAGCTAACCCCCGGTTTTTATGCGGGGAACTGCTGACCGTGTTAAACGTGAGGGCGGCGGTCTACCTAGTAGAGCTGGGTAGGCCGCCGTCCTTATGCGTACTGTCCGCATAAGAATCACGCCGGTCTTTGAGGTAAGGCCCGTGTAACATCACTGGACACAAACGGGGACTATGCTTCAACTGCACATGCCATGTTTTCGCTCGCAGAAGTTTAAACTCGTCACATTTCGCAATCTTCGTCATACTCACCGATAATCTACCGTAAGAGGTTCAATGACACCTCGGCGTCTGCGTTCCTGAATAATCTGCGGTAGCCTTGTAAAAGGCCCGCTGCGTACTAGGTTCGCGTGCTGTAATGGGCCTACGACGGAAAGGGATGCCCGTGGATACATTCGACACCTCACCAGGGGTACGGTGTTCGTTTTGCGATAAGCCGCGCACACCCGCGCGTAAAGTCGTGATCGGTCCCAACGTAAATATTTGCAACGAGTGTGTGGGGCTGTGCAACGATATTCTCGAAGAAGAGACGAAACGCGAGACAGCCCCCAAGGTTCGGTCGCAGCGGACTCTCGCTACGCCCCGCGAGATTTTTGATCACCTACAGGACTATGTGGTGGGCCAAGAGGACGCCAAACGCACCCTGGCGGTGGCCGTCTACAACCATTACAAACGCATCCAAGAGTCGGATAACCCGCTATTGTCTTCGCGCACCCTTGCTGCGAGCCTGGGGGAGCAGATTGACCTGGGTAAATCGAATATCCTCATGATTGGGCCCACCGGGTGCGGTAAAACCTACCTGGCCCAGTCGCTTGCTAAAAAGCTAGACGTACCTTGTGCCCTCGTGGACGCAACCACTCTCACCGAAGCGGGGTATGTGGGGGATGATGTTGAAAACATTCTGCTGCGCCTGATTAACGCCGCTGACGGGGATGTAAAAAAGGCCGAACGCGGCATTATTTACATTGACGAAATCGACAAGATCGCGCGTAAAGGCGAGAACATGTCAATCACCCGTGACGTCTCGGGTGAGGGCGTGCAGCAGGCGCTTTTGAAAATTATTGAAGGAACCGTTGCGGGGGTGCCGCCCGAGGGAGGGCGTAAACACCCCACACAGACCACCTTAGAGATTGACACGTCACATATTTTGTTCATCGTCGCGGGCGCTTTCGACGGGCTTCAGGAACGCGTGGCCTCACGCACAGCCCCCGCAGGGATCGGGTTCGGCGCGGAACTGGAGACCGGAAAAAATACTGGCTCATACCTGAACGATCTAACCCCCGACGATTTGGCACACTACGGGCTGATCCCAGAGCTGATTGGCCGCCTGCCCGTAGTAACCACACTGCAGCAACTCACTGAGGAGGAGCTGTACCAGGTACTCACCGAGCCGAAGAATGCGCTCATGAAACAATACAAACACCTGTTCGCCCTAGACGACGTAGACCTCATGTTTGAGGAAGAAGCAATACGGATAATCGCCCACCGCGCTGCCGAACGAAACAGCGGCGCACGCGGGCTGCGGGCCATGATGGAAAGCATTCTGCTGCCCATCATGTTCGACATTCCTGATCGTGACGATATTACCGCTGTGGTGATTACGGAGGCAGCAGCCAGGGGAGAAAGCGAACCTGCGTATGTGCTGGAGGCCATTGAGAAGCCCGCGAAACCGCGCACTCGCAAGAGCAGCACCGCGGCAAAGAAAAAGGCCGCCTAAAGGGCGAGGTCTGCATAAGTGCCCCAACGATGGGGCGCCAACGAAGCTGATACAGAAGAAAGGAAAATCCTGTGACAACTACCGTCGATTTTTGGTTTGATCCCACCTGCCCGTGGTGCTGGATTACTTCCCGCTGGATTGGGGAAGTGCAGAAAGTCCGTGATATTCAGGTGCTTTGGCGCCCATTTTCCCTGTCAGTGCTGAATGAGGGACGTGACCTTGACCCCGGTTACCGTGCCATGATGGATAACGCCTGGGGTCCGGCCCGAGTGGTGGCCGCTGCCGCCCAGCTGCACGGCAATGATGCGCTGAAGCCTCTCTACGACGCGCTGGGCGAGCAGATCCACCACCAGAAGAACACCGCACAAGGCGATAAATACCTGCCCGCTATTGAGGCTGCCCTGGCGGAGGCGAAACTTCCCGCAGAACTGGTGAACTATGCGACCACTGACGAATACGATAAGCCGCTGCGTGCATCAGTAGCGCAGGCCCTTGAGAAGGTTGGCGACGATGTGGGTGTTCCGCTCATTGCCATTGACGGTGTAGCGTTTTTCGGCCCTGTGCTCTCACCCTCACCCCGTGGGGAAGAGGCCGGTAAAGTGTTTGATGGTGCCGTGGCGCTGGCCTCATACCCGGGGTTCTTTGAGCTCAAACGCACCCGTACGGTCGGTCCTATCTTCCACGGCGAAGACGGTGACGCCCAGTAGTCACACCACAGTGCTTTACGAATAGGGGCGGGGTGCCCACCGGTTATGGTGGGCACCCCGCCCCTATGCTCTTATAAATATGCGCCGGCAAGGGGACGTGGCTACTGATGGATTGCCTTGCGACGTACTTTTTCGCGGATCTTCTCCAAGTTACGCAGCCTAAAGTTGCGGGAGGCAGTGTAATCCACGGCAGCGTCCGAGGTGAACCCGAGCATCGCAAACACCGCCACGCCCAACTGGAAGAACAGGGAGCTGATTGTCAACGCCTCACCAGCCGCAAATACTGAGGCAGCTTGGGCTGCGAAGCCGACCACCAGCAGAAGCAGCACCATCCGCCGTGCCTTCGACGAACCCCGCAGAGTAGCCCACAGCATAAACATGTGTATAGACTCAAAAATAACCACCACTGCTATGGCCGCAACCAACGTAAAAATCATGAACGTATCACCTTCCGGCCCGTCCAGCACCTGAACCATTGCGGTATCCGAGCCCTGACCCGTCAAATTCGACACCAGTTCGTGGCGGTTCGCCACCGTCAATATCGAAGTGACTAGCTCAGCCACACTCGAAATCACCAGCATCAGCGACGCCGTTAACAGTACAATCGGCAGCTTCTCAGCAATATCGTGCGCACTGGTAAGACGCACATCTAGGGCTTCCGCATCCTGCCGCTCAAGCCCCTCGTTCCGCAGGGTCACAATCGGTAAAGCACCATCCGTCACAATGGTGTCGCCCCCGCCGTTACGCGCGTGATAGCCGGTCGAGAAATCCTTAATCACCTCAACCTCAGTCTGCGGGTAGGCGTACTGAATAGACTCCACAATATAGTCACGCTCAAAATCAGTCTGCGCGTCAATACGGTGGGTCACCTGCAGGGTGAAGAAACTAAACCCCACCCCCGAATCGTAGGTTCCGGCGGCCAGCCAGTCCACCCGGTGGCCACCGGGCAGAAGCCACCCATCGGGGGTTTTCCAGAACCGCACATGGTGGCGTTTCTTAGGGTTTCCATCAACCTCTTGCTGGTAGGCAAAGGACTGTACACGCCCAAAAATTTTCAGCGGAGAAACCGGGGCCTCCGCATACGAGCGGCGGGTAAGTGTCGATACCACAATTTTCCATGATGACGCCAAGGTCACTTCGTCGGCGCGGGTCCAGCCTGCGTTCAACATGGCCTGGTGAATCTGCTCTTCAGTACCAATCAGCCCCAGGTTCACGGGATCACCCAGCAGACCGTCAGAGGTTCGGGTGCGGCCAATAAAATAATCCGGCACATAGATGCGGCTCATAATCGCGTGGAAACGCGGTAGTGTCAGATAGGCGGTGAACCCCCAGAACACGAGCGCCAACAGCAGGCCCCACCACGAGTGAGTAAAACTTGAGGTTAGCAGCATAATGGTCAGCACCAGTGAGGCGACGCCCGCAAAAATGAAAAACGCCGTATCCGTAAACCCTGTCCAGAAGCTCTTGGGCACAATATCCTGATACTCGCCACGGTGCTCAAGATCACCACGGTACACCGGCGGTCCGGCAGGTGCAGGTTCGGGCACGGCACCGTCAGAATCGCCTTGGGCGGTAGTCATGAGCGGCTCCTGTCTCTTAGGCTGTCGGGGTTACAGTATGGGGCATAAAAGCGCCGAAGCACCGGGACGTAAAACCCCGATACTTCGGCACTTTATCATGTATCACTTGCGGGTGTGCTACTGTTCGGTGTTCTCAGGCACCAGCTCAAAACCGCTGACCGTGAGCTCACCCTCAGACTCAACGAACACCAGTTCGTGGGCGTTCGCTGCCGCTTTCAAGTCATCCAGCCCCAGTGTAATACGCCCCAACTTCTGGGCGGGGGCATTCACCTGGGCGGTCTTCACCTCGGCACGCTGCTTCACCTTGCGGTCGCTCTTCTCCTTACGCAGACGCCCCAGGGCCTCAGCAACATCGGGAAGAATCTGCTTGAGGTTTTCAATCTGATCGGGGTTCACATCAGCGAGCACCCACTGCGCCGAAATACCGGCGGTCGGGTTATTCGCGCTGTAATCCGCCAGCAGAGCACCCTCAAGAACCGGCAGAGCCTGCGGCCAAGGTGCGCGGTGCACACTGCCCGCGCGCCACCACGACCAAATCTCTTCGGTCACAAACGGCAGGAAAGGCGCGAAGAGCCGCAGCAGCGCATCCAGGGTGGTGGCGAGAGCCGCCAACACGGAAGCCTGCTCGGTCTCACCGCGAGCACCGTAGGCACGATCCTTAATGAGCTCCACGAAATCGTCGGTGAAAGACCAGAAGAAGCTCTCCGCAATCTGGAGGGCACGAGCGTACTCGTATTTCTCAAAAGCTGCCGTTGCTTCCTCAACCAAGTAGGCTAGGCGCACAAGCAGAGAACGGTCCAGCGCATTCGTGAGAACCCGCCCCTGCGCCTGTGAGGTAATCACCGATTTCTCAGTAGCACCCAAATTCAGCACGAACTTTGAGGCATTGAGAAGTTTAATCGCTAGGCGGCGGCCGATCTTCATCTGACCTTCGTCATAGGCGGTATCAGCACCCAAACGAGCCGAAGCCGCCCAATAACGTACCGCATCCGAACCGTATTTATCGAGCACATCGTGCGGGACAACAACATTGCCCTTAGACTTCGACATTTTCTTGCGGTCGGGGTCAAGAATCCATCCCGACAGCGCGGTATTGTGCCAAGGCACAGAGGACGCCAGGGTCTCGGCGCGCACAGCGGTGGAGAAGAGCCAGGTACGAATAATATCGTGTCCCTGCGGGCGAAGATCCATCGGGAAGGTCTTTGCGTGCAGCTCAGGATCTGTGGCCCAGCCGGTCGCGATTTGCGGGGTGAGTGAAGAAGTAGCCCAGGTATCGAGAACATCTGGATCGGCAATAAATCCGCCGGGCATACCACGCTGGTCTTCCGAATATCCGGGGGCAGTCTGCGAGGCCGGGTCCACCGGAAGCATATCCTCAGTCGGCAGAATCGGGTTCTCATAATCCGGCTCACCCTCGGGATCAAGCGGGTACCACAGCGGGAACGGAACGCCGAAGAAACGCTGACGGGAGATCAGCCAGTCGCCGTTAAGACCTTCCACCCAGTTTTCGTAGCGGCTGCGCATAAAGGAAGGAACCCAGTTGATTTCGCGTCCGCGCTCAATGAGCTTTTCGCGGCGCTCGGCGTCGCGACCACCGTTGCGAATATACCACTGGCGTGAAGCCACGATCTCAAGGGGCTTATCGCCTTTCTCATAGAACTTGACGGGGTGCTTAATTTTTTTTGGCTCACCCTCCATCTCGCCAGCTTCGACAAGCATCTCAACTACGGTCTTCTGACCGGTAAAGACGGTGGTGCCCGCCATACGTTCGTAGCGTTCGCGGCCTTCGGCAGAGGTAATCCATTCGGGAGTTTCGCGGGAGAAACGGCCGTCACGCCCGATGAGGGCACGGGTCGGAAGCTGCAATTCGCGCCACCAGGTAACGTCGGTGGTATCGCCGAAGGTACAGATCATGGCGATACCTGCCCCCTTATCGGGCTGGGCCAGCGGATGTGCTTTCACCTCAACCTCAACACCGAATAGGGGAGAAGTCACCTTCGTGCCGAAGAGCGGCTGATACCGTTCATCATCGGGATGCGCCACCAGCGCCACGCAGGAAGGCAGCAGCTCGGGGCGGGTGGTTTCAATCCAGACTTTTTCGCCGTTTTCGCGGTGGAAACTAATACGGTGGTAGGCGCCGTCGCGTTCCTTATCTTCAAGCTCGGCCTGCGCTACGGCGGTTCGGAAGGTAACGTCCCACATGGTCGGTGCCTCCGCCATGTAGGCGTTGCCTGCCTCAAGGTCTTTGAGGAATGCAAGCTGCGAGACTTTGCGTGAATGTGCATCTATGGTGCGGTAGGTGTGGGACCAGTCGACGGAAAGCCCCAGGGTTGTGAAAAGATGCTCGAAAACTTTCTCGTCTTCAACAGCGAGTTCTTCACACAGCTCGATGAAGTTATTGCGTGAAATACGCGGCCATTTTGCCTGGCTGCGGTCGGGTTTGGGCGAGCCATCGGCCTTGAGCGGAATCAGCTGGCGAAAATCTGGGTTATCGGGAACGGAAGGGTCGCACAGCACACCGTAGTAGTTCTGTACGCGACGTTCGGTGGGCAGGCCGTTATCATCCCAGCCCAAAGGATAGAAGACATTCTTACCGCTCATACGCTGGTAGCGGGCGATGACGTCGGTTTGAGTGTAGGAGAACATGTGCCCCACATGGAGCGAGCCGGATGCGGTCGGCGGTGGGGTATCAATCGAATAGACCTGTTCGCGCGTCGTGTTCTCGTCGAAGGCATAGGTTTTCTGCTGTGCCCAGCGCTCGGAGAGTTTCTCTTCGAGGCCTTCGAGCGCGGGACGATCAGGAACGTTAATCTGTGCGGGCGAGTCTGAGCCCTGAGTATTTTCAGCCATAGGGGCTATTTTCTCACATTTAGTAGGTGGCAGCAGGCAAAACCACGCACCCTGCTGCAGGCTTCGGCTGTGGGGCCTGTGAACCGCACCTTCAAGCAGCAGTGCAAGAAAATAAGCAGTACCACTTTATTTAGAAAATAGGATAACCTTAGTATCTAGCTGTGATGCGCTAAATCAGCGACCGTGACAGCGCACCATCATGTCGAAGGAGATTTTTCTGTGATTATTAGAGCGCAACGTCCTGCTGCCCTGCTGGTAGCAGCAGCCTTGAGCGTAAGTACACTCGCCACCGTACCCGCGGCAACCGCCGTTGAGCAGGCCCCTGCGGCGGTTGTGACCGATGCAGTTAACCCCGCCGCGAATTCCCAGGTGGTTCAGAACGCCACCATGAACTGGGGACTGAAAAAGTCCTTCCGTGATTACCTGGCCAAGCCTGCGGTTGGCTCACGTATCGAGACTACCAACGGTCTGGCGCGTAATGCTGACGGCACCTTTAAATGGTCTGCGGGCACCGGCACCTACCAGAATGGGTCTGGCACTATCAATTTCCCCGGCACTCTGCATATCACCGGCCACCACGGGAAACTTGATATGACTTTCACAAACGTCCGTTTGCAGTTGAACGGGCGCGAAGGCAAGCTTATCCTTGACGGTTCCTCACTAGATATGCAGGGCAATAATCACGTGTTTAAAGACACCGAGTTTGCTACCGTCGACACCAGCTCGGTTCGCGTGAACGGATCCACACTCACCCTCAATAATGCCGCTGTAACCCTCACCCCGGCGGGTGCTCAAGCATTCTCCGGGTTCTATAACAAAGCCGAGGAATACAGGTTTGACCCGCTTACTGTAAACGCCGGGCTGCGGGGAACTCATGCAGTGTTCTCAGATGTTCCTGAGGGGGCCGCCTTCTACACGGAAATCCAGTGGTTCGCCCAGCAGAAGATCACCACCGGGTATCCAGACGGCACGTTCCGTCCGCAGGGAAATGTTGAACGTGGCGCGATGGCTGCTTTCTTCTACCGCATGGCGGGCTCACCCAAATACACCGCACCGGCCACCTCAAAATTTAGTGATGTTCCCACCACCCACCCCTTCTACAAGGAAATCTCGTGGATGCGTGATCAAGGCATCACCACCGGCTACCCTGATGGTACGTTCCGTCCCAATGCGCCTGTAAACCGTGACGCAATGGCGGCGTTCTTCTACCGCGCCGCTGGCTCACCCGCGTACTTAGCGCCCGCCCAGTCCCCGTTTGCAGATGTTTCTACCAACAACCAGTTCTATAAAGAAATTGCTTGGCTTGCCGACCGGAAGATTAGCACCGGCTGGCCCGATAAAACCTATCGCCCGGGCAACGCCATTAATCGTGACGCAATGGCTGCTTTCATCTACCGATACAAGCACCTGAACCGCTAGCAAATAGAGAACGCACAAAGAATCTGCACGTATTGGGGCGGCGTTTCACTTTTGGGTGGGCCGCCGCCCTCTGAAGAAGCCGCAGCATCACAAGAATAAGAGGAGAACGCCTGATAGTAGGGGAGCTGTGTAGAAAATCTGGGTGATGGTGGTTGCATCTCTTCCGCCAGCTACAGAAAGAGGCGTAGGATTAAGGTATCTGCCGGGACAACGTAAGGGGGTTCCCTATGTATAGTTTCGAAATTACGCTACTTATCGTACATGCAGCAATTGTTGGTTTCTGCCTGTGGCATCTGACCACACGCACCCGCTATAGCGAAGCTCGCCTAAATTTCGTACTACCGCTTATTCTGTTTGTGCCGGGCACTGGGCTTCTCTACCTATTGGCTGCTCGGGCCGGTACTGTACCTCCAGATTCTACTAAAACCGGAAGCAGCTCACGGCATTTTGAGCATCGCTTGGGGTTCCGTGACGGGGAACGCTCCAAATGGGGTCTGCCGCGCCGTAAAAAGTAACCCAGACCGTTAGTTGGCAGGTGTACCCTGTGCACTTTTGCGGGGGCGAAGTTTCTCTCAAAAGTCCTAATGATATGGATAACTGGTTTAGCTATTTAAATTTTTTTTGGGACATCAAAGAGGTTTTAGCAGATACATTTAAATGAGTTTATAACCAACACTGAATCTTGGTGGAAATGGGAGTATAAAAAATACAGCCCATACCATCTGAAATGTCTATTTCAGTTTTAGGATGTACGCCTATAAAAGCGCAAAAGGCGCACATATTTCGCCCTATACTGTTGACTGAAGACGCCCAGATCTTGAAACACTCTAATTCATAATCTCACTCACATCTGCAAAAATCCCCACACATTTTCCCACCTCAGTGTTTAGTGGCGCACGCTTTATGCGGTGAGTATAAAAATCACTATTAGGCGTGTAATATTCTGCGCCACACAACCACCGGCTGTACCCTTAAAAGCATGATGGAACCTACACCTATGCCCGCAAACCCTTTCGCCCCCAACTCACAAGCCGGTAAAGTTGCTGTTGTTACCGGTGCTTCTAGCGGCATAGGCCGCGCCACCGTCCAACAGCTCACCGCCACCGGCTGGAACGTGTATGCTCTAGCCCGCCGCGCAGAACGTCTCGCGATTCTTGAAGCCGAAACCGGTGCGCACCCTGTTACCTGCGATGTCACTGATGAAGCCGCCGTAAGGGCCGCGGCCAAGAACATCCTCGCTGAAACCGGTGGTCGTGTGAATGCTCTCGTCAATATTGCCGGGGGAGCGATTGGCCTTGACCGCGTGGCTGACGGCAGCCCGGAAGACTACCTGGCCATGTACCGGGTTAACGTGCTCGGTATCCTCAATACTGTGCGGGCCTTCATTCCGGCACTACGTGCCAGCGGTGAAGGGAGCATCCTTAACCTCACCTCAACCGCAGCAGAAGGCGGCTACGAAGGAGGGGCGGGGTACAATGCCGCCAAATTCGGTGCGCGCGGTTTGACTGAGGCCCTGCGCCTTGAAGAAGCCGACAATAACCTGCGGGTGATTGAGATCCGCCCCGGCATGGTGCACACCGAAGAGTTCTCCCTCAATAGGCTCGGCTCAGCTGAGATGGCTGCAAAAGTGTATGAAGGAGTTGAGAAACCCCTGGTGGCCGAAGACGTTGCCCAAACCGTCGTGTTCGCCCTGAACGTTCCTCACCATGTGAACCTTGATTGTATTACCCTGCGCCCCGTTGCGCAGGCCAGCCAGTTCAAGGTTATCCGTAATAAATAGGCCGTACCCACGGCCCCAGTCACGGGCCTGCGGCGGCGAATTCATGGCGCTGCCACAGGCCCGTTTTATGCGTAAAGCTACTAAAAGATATCAAAAATTGAGATTATTGTAACAAAAATGCTGGAATCCTCACATCCGGTGCACGGAAAACCATCACGCGCATTATTCTTGAAATGTCACCGGTACGACCGTATGCCCCGCACACAGGCACTACAGCATACCTAAAAACTGAACTGCAGCGCGCGGAGTATACACTAACACAAAGAGGTTACGCACCATGCGCTACACTACATATGCCAACATCCAGCACAACCATACTGGAGTATTACACAGACGCGGTCACCGTATCTGTATGGCGACCGCCGCTGTACTCCTTGCCGCAAGCACCAGCATCCTCACACCCACACCACTACTGGCATCCCCCACCCAGCAGGTACCGGCCCCAGCGGCCCAGGCTGCCACAACAAACAACGACCACGCTATTACTAACGGCACGATCGACTGGGGAGTGATGCCCGCCCTCCGCGAGTACGCCTCCAACCCTTACGTTTCAGCAGTATTGGACCTCACCGATGTCACCCATAATGACAAAGGCGAATTCATCTGGAAGAACGGTACAGGCAGCTACACCAACGGGTCAGGAACAATCATGATTCCAGGTGTACTCAGCCTGCGCAGCAACCACAGCCAACTCAATATGCGTTTTAGCCGTGTACGGATAACCATCGGTGACGGTGGAGCCTCCGGCAAAATCACCCTCGACGCAACCATTTCCACACTAGATGGGCAGCGTAAAACCTACACAAACGTGGATTTCGCCACCATTAATACCGAGAACCTCAAAGTGGCTGATGGACGCATAAGCCTCGACAAAGCCCCACTGACCATGACCGACGACGGCGCTCGCATCTTTGACGGCACCCAACTGCTGCCACAAAACCGGGAGCTAGACCCGATCACCTTTAACGCCCCACTGACACACTCCACATTCTCCGATGTTCCGGCCGGGTCACACCTGCAACCAGAAATTGAATGGTTAGCGGCGAGTGGTATCACCACCGGCTACCCCAACGGAACCTACCACCCCCATGAGAGCGTGGAACGGGCCGCTGTTGCAGCCTATTTCTATCGCCTAGCTGGCTCGCCCGCTGTGACGCTGCCCCAAGAATCCCCATTCATTGATGTGCCCACCGATCACCCCTTTTACAAAGAAATTGTGTGGCTGCACCGCCGCGGCATCACCACCGGTTACCCCGATGGTACGTTCCGCCCCAATGCGCCTATAAACCGTGATGCGCTGGCGGCATTCTTCTACCGTGCCGCGCAGGAGCCAGACTATACGCCGCCAGCGACCTCACCCTTTACCGACATGGCTCCACATGACGGGTTCTATAAAGAAATTGCTTGGATGCACAGCCAGAATATTGCGCACGGCTGGCCTGATCGTACCTTCCGTCCGCTGCAGCCTGTGCAACGTGACGCGATGGCTGCATTCATCTACCGTATGGTTCGATAACAGTCCTGCGCCCCTTTTCACGCCGAAACCTGAGGGATACACGGTAAAGGACCAGTCTACCTTTACGGGTGCCTGCCAGTTGTCTTCTCAGTAGAATCGAGATATGAAAACCATACATATTTTGGCCACTGCGCACGGCACCGACTCTGCTGAAGGTCGCGCTGCCATCAACCTAGTTCGCGTCGAACTGGACGATATGCTGAGAGCTCACGGCGGCTCTCAGCATACGCAGTATCAGGTACACGAGGCGTATGTCGATGTGCAATCCCCAAACGTGGATGAGGCAGCGCTTGCGTTACCCAAAGAAGAGCTGTGCGTTATCGTCCCGATTCTGCTCTCAACAGGGTTCCACACGCAGGTTGATCTGCGGCGCGCTGCCAAAAATAGTGGTATTGCACAGGTGCGTATCGCTGAACCTTTGGGGCCAGATGCCTCCCTGGCCGCGTTACAGAGGGCACGCCTAGAGCAGGCAGGCTGGTCGCCGGGGGCCGGGATGGTGGTGCAGGGGTCGGCGGGATCTTCCCGGCAAGATGGCAGGGAGGATATGAGCCAGGCCGCAGCGCTGCTTGAAGCTGAACTGGGGGAACCGGTACGTAACAGCTTCGTAGCCGCCATAGACCCGAAACTGGCGGATCTGGCCGAGACAGAACAGCCAAGCTTCGCATCCCCCTATCTTCTGGCAGAGGGTTTTTTCGCGGGAAAGATGCGCCGTGATATTGAACGTGTCAGCCCCGGCACAACCGTCGCAGCTCCGCTGGTGAACTCGCATGATACGGCCTCAGCCCGTATTATTGCCGCGTGTGCACTGAACCGTGTGATGGAAGCGCTCAGAAATTAGCCGCAGAGGCACAAAGAGGCATGCAGAAGCCCCCGCCACTGGAAACCAGGACATCCAGTAGGCGGGGGCTTCTTCCACAACGGCCACACCCTAAAACGGATGCGCCGAAGGCAGATACGAGCACCTAAACGGGCTATGAGGTGCTTTGCGCCCTGAGCTTTTCGTGCACTTCACTCACGAATTGTTGCTGGTCATCGCGGGCGTAGTACACCACCTCTCCGATAACGGTAATAGCCGGAGCTTTTACTTCCGCACAGTCTCGCCCGGAGTTTTCGAGAGTGGTGATTGTAACTCGTTCAGCGTCGGAATAGCCGTTCTCTATGGTTGCCATAGGGGTATCGGCGCTTATCCCGTGCGCAGTCAGTGCAGCAACGGTATCAGGGAGGGTGCGCACACCCATGAGAAGCACCACGGTGCCATTAGCCCGCAGGGTTGCCACAAGGGTATTCACTTCGGCCTCGTTCAAACCAGAGTGCCCAGAGACCACCGTAAAAATGGACGATACCTTCCGCAAGGTCACGGGAATAGCCGCACGTGCCGGAACCGCTACTGCGCTGGTAATACCGGGGATAACCTCAGCATCAACCCCAGCCGCGATACACGCATCTAGCTCTTCTGCCCCACGCCCATAGACGTATGGGTCACCACCCTTGAGCCGTACCACGGTTTTACCCGCGAGTGCATAATCAATCATGAGCTGCTGGATACGTGACTGCGGCACCGCGTGTTTGCCAGGCACCTTACCCACATCAACGATAAGAGCGTTTGGGGAGTACTTGGCAAATTCTTGCGGGGCTAAATGGTCCAGCAGCACCACATCGGCTTCACCGAGCGCTCGGACGGCACGTAGAGTCAGCAAATCGAGAGCACCGGGACCGCCCCCGGCGATGTACACCTTACCGGGTACATCTGCCCGGGAGCTTGGAACTAAAGGCGCGTCTTGAGCAACACCCGCCGGAATATTGGCTAGAACCTCATCTATCGTCGCAAATTCGCGCGGTGGAAACGGCGGAATTTTAGGTGACATGGGCGGGTCCTTATGCGTTCGCTGGAACAGGATTATGCGCGCTGGGTGGGCCGACTGGGATTTTCGCTCCCGTCACCAGCACGGTATTGCCTTCGCCCTTCTCGGCGGCAGCAATTTCCTCGGGTGTTGCTGGGCGGATCTGCTCACGTTCAAGAACAAACAGGTGCGCTGCCTCATCGCTGCCGTCGGGCTCGTTGATGAAGGCGCGGAAGCGGCGCAGACGGCGTTCGTCTTTGAGGGTGGCAGCCCATTCGTCCTGGTAAGAATCCACGTGGCGCTGCATATCTCGTTCCAGGTCCTCGCAGACTCCCAAAGAATCTTCGATGAGTACGGATTGCAGATGAGCTAAACCATCACCGTGCTCTTCGTCAAGGTCTTCGAGCCATCGGGCGGTGCGCTGTAGCTTATCCGCTGTGCGGATGTAGTACATGAGGTAGCGGTCGATGTAACGAACAACTTCTTCACTGGAGGCATCTTTGACGAACAGACGACCGTGAGCGGGGTTCGCGCCGCCATTACCGCCCAGATATAGGTTCCAGCCGTTGGTGGTGGCGATCAGGCCCACGTCTTTGCCCTGTGCTTCAGCACATTCACGGTTACAGCCGGAGACACCGAACTTGAACTTGTGAGGTGAACGCAGGCCGCGGTAGCGATTCTCCAGCTCGACGGCCATACCCACCGAGTCTTGAACGCCGTAGCGGCACCAGGTTGAGCCGAGGCAGGATTTAACGTTACGCAGCGACTTACCGTATGCCTGACCGGACTCGAATCCGGCGTTGACAAGACGTTCCCAAATGTAGGGCAGCTGCTCCAGCCGGGCACCGAACATACCGATACGCTGGGCACCGGTGATCTTGACGTAGAGGTTGAACTCGTCCGCAACGGCGGCAATGACGGCCAGTTTCTTAGCGGGAATTTCACCTGCGGGGATGCGTGGCACAACCGAGTAGGTGCCGTTCTTCTGCATGTTTGCCAGGGCACGGTCGTTGGTTTCCTGTATTCCACCGCGACCGGCATCGAGCACGTAGGAGTTGCGGAAAGATGAAAGGATTGAGGCGACCGTCGGCTTGCAGATAGCGCAGCCGTCACCGCCGTGCCCGAAGCGTGCAATGACCGAATCGAAGTCGTCGAGGTTGGTCAGGCGTACCGCTTCCGCAAGCTCTGCACGGGAGAAGTCGAAGTGCTCGCACAGCGCCTTGGAGACGGTCATACCCATCTTTTTCATCTGCTGTTCGAGGGTTTTCTGCAGCATGGGCACACAGGAGCCGCACTGGGTACCAGCCGTGGTGCATGCCTTCAGTGCTGGTACGTCGTGGTTGCCGTCAACCACTGCCTGACGGACTTCGCCGAAGCTAATGTTGTTGCACGAGCAGAGAATGGCATCGTCGGGCAGCTCGGTATCGGGAATACCGTCGCCGCCTCCCGCTGCGGTGAGGTACACATTGGGCTCAGCCGGAAGTTCTCGCCCCAGCAGCGGTTTGAGGGAATCGAAAGGAGCGGTATCTCCCACGAAAACACCGCCGAGGAGGGTCTTGGCGTCGCCGCTGGTCACGATCTTCTGGTACATGCCGCGCGCGGGGTCTGCGAAGAGAATTTCGAGGCAGCCTTCCGTGGTGCCGCGGCGGTCACCAAAGCCAGCGACCTGTACACCCGAGAACTTAAGTTTCGTGGCGATATCGAACTCTTCGACCTGAGCATCTTCGTTGCCGTTGAGCAGATTCTTGGCGACCGCATCTGCCATTGCGTTGGCGGGGGCAACCAGACCCCAGGTTCGTCCAAGTACGCAGGCTACTTCACCGATAGCCCAGATATGCTCATCGCTTGTGTGGCACGCATTATTGACGAGAATACCGCCGCGTTCGCCAGTCTCTAGTCCAGCGGTGCGTGCCAGCTCATCGTTGGGGCGAATACCCGCAGCGAAGACCACGAGGTCTGCATCAATCTGGTGAATAACGGCTTCGTCCGAGGTGGAATCTGCTACGGAAACCGAGATAACCTCGCCTGAGGCATCTTTGTTGATAGCGGATATGAACGCACCGGTCTCGATGTCGATCCCGGTTGCTTTGATCTGGGCGTTGACCGCGTAACCGCCGCCCTGATCGACCTCCACGGAGAGAAGCCACGGGGCAACATCGAGGATGGTGGGTTCGGCACCAAGGTCTTTGAGACCTTCTGCGGCTTCCAGCCCGAGAAGGCCTCCGCCGACAACAATACCGCGCGGTGCGCGCCCAAGTTTAGTCTGCAACCGTTCAACTTCGGAGACCATGTTTTTAACATCGTCTGCGGTGCGGAATACATGGGCGCAATCTGCGTTAGGAATCGGAATGCGCACCGCACTTGAACCGGTAGCGAATACAAGCACATCGTAGGGGTAGTCTACGCCGTCTGAACCTTTAACAACGTGCGAGTCACGGTTGAGTGATTCGCCACGGGTATTGTTAACCAGGTTGATCGTGGACTCGTCCCAGAGCGCTGGGTCGCCAAGGGTAAGGTCTTTGTCGGTATCTTTAAAAAGCTGTTCGATAGCAACGCGGTCGTACGGAATATACGGTTCATCATTGAGAACGGTAATGGTGTCAGAGGCGCGTCCAGCGTCCTGAGCGCCTTCATGATAGGCACGTACGAAACGCCACGCGGCGGGGCCTGCGCCAACAACGAGTATATTACGGCCTGATGTTGCAGTGGTGTGCTGCGACATGTTTTTCCTTCCTGGTTTTATGGTGCGTGTGACTGCGGCAGGCGCGCCCACTGGGGTTGCCGTCCTAGTATGCGGGAGTACCAATGTTCGGCATGGAGTAAACCACAGCGAGTGTGGGAATGTGTGGTTTTCTCGGGGGTGTCTGCGTCTCCATAGAGGTCACGACTTTATATTACACATAACGCAGGTGAGAAAGGTGTCTTTAGTGCTGTTTTGAAACAAAATTTCTATAAAAAATCCTTGATTTTGTGCGGAAATATTGGGTGTTTCTGACCCTAAGAAGAAAGAGGTTTAGGTAAGGCTAAACTAGCTGGAAAATAGGGTGATGGGTACTTTTGCAAGCTAACGGGAGTCATATTTTTTTATGTTGTGTTTTTGGTGTAAACTCCAAATGTCGCACATATCTTATGCTGTCCTGCTGGCTTGCTAAGAATCCCGCTGAAATTTACTGGTAGCGGTGTACTCTATATAAGCTGCGCGGGGCAAGCTGATAGGAAGGAAACCTCATGGGCACACAGGCTCCCGAATCCCTCTCTACCCGCATCTGCACTGAAACTGACCTCGAAGAGAACTGGGGCGAAGTTGCTCTTGTGGAAGGTCATCAGTACGCAATCTTCAAAACTAAGCACGGCTACTACGCCTGCGACCACCTCGACCCTAATAGCGGTGCCCTCGTTATTGCCCGCGGCATTGTGGGGGAGAAGGACGGGCACCCAACCATCACCTCCCCTCTGTATAAAGAGGTGTATGACCTCACCACCGGTGAATGCGTCTCGGGTGCTGATTACACGATTGGCGTGTACCCCCTAGAAGTACGTGACGGCGAGGTTTTTCTCATTCACTAAAACGTTCACGGCACCTACCGGAAACTCAATAATGCATATACCTTCACTGCCGAGGTAAAACCGTGCACGTGCGGCTAGTAGACGAGGCGAAATACAATGGCGTAGAAGCCGCAGGGCCTAAATCCCTGCTGTTCACCCACCTGCCCGAACGGATGTGCGTTACGGCGCGCATGTGGTTTGGTGAGTGATAGGCGCTGCTAGCCGCACTGTGCATATCTTTTTGCCCCGCTTTACCTTGCGCGTTTTTAAGCGAGTGACGATAAAGTGGTAGATAATAACACCGTTTAAGTAGGGGGTGCCCGTGACAGAGCAGAGCGTAAACACCGGGGAACGCGAAAGCCGTATTCGCGGTATGGTCTACGGGTTGGCTCTGGGGGATGCCCTAGGGTACCCCGTAGAATTTGAGAATGCCCCAGTCGTCACGGGGATCAGCGGAACACTCATCATTAGTGACGATACCCAAATGAGCCTGCATAATGTGGCGGCCCTCCAACAGATAGTGCGGGCATACGGCCATAAGCTGCGTTCACCGCGGCTCGATACAGGATTTCACAATGCTGCCCGCCGTGCCTTCCTTGACGAATATGTGCTCTTCGGGACTAGCAAACATAATAATCGGGCACCCGGCAACGCCTGCATGAGCTCCATTAATAACTACCGCAAGAATCCGGCTATTGCACTTACCGGCAAAGAACCCGCCTACGGGAACGACAGCAAAGGCAACGGAACAATCATGCGCTCCGGCTGGCTGGGGGCGCTACCGTTCGACCGGGAAACGGCAACAGTGCTGAGCATACTCCAATCCGAAACTACACACGAGCATATGCTCGCCGCAGTCTCGGCCGCGTTTTTCACCAACCTTACGCATCGTATCCTGAGCGGGCAGCTGGTGCGGCGGGAACAGATTTTTACGGCCGCCACCATTATTTGCGGTGAACTGCAGAACCTTGTTGAAGGGACACCCTTTGCGTACCTGCAGCCAGGCATAATGCTCGTACAGCAGGCGGTGAATAATATTGAGCTGTCGTGGGCAGACCTCATCTGCGCACTGCAGGGCGGAAGAAACCCTAACGCCTTTTTCGGTGAAGGCTGGGTGGCTGAAGAAGCCCTCTTTAACGTTCTGGGAGTTTTTAGCGCTTTCAGAAGCCCGAAAGATGGCATACTGGCGCTGGTGAATACCCCCGGAGATTCTGACACGATTGCGGCAATTGGTGGGTGCCTGTACGGGGCTTTCTGGGGGTATGAGACGCTCTGCACAGCTTTTGATCGAGACATAGAGCGGGAGCTTGAGCCACTGTACCAACCTGCACTGGCAGAAGCTGTGCATCTTCTCAATGCCGGTGTGCAGACCCTTGCGGCGGCAGATACGCTCAGTATCCCCTGACTTAGGCTGCCGATACTTTCTGGCGGCGGGCGCGCGAGACGAATAACGCCCCGCACAGCAGCAGTCCCCACATGAGGAAAAGGGGACTCCACAAGTAGGTGTGCCCCGCGATGATTGGATGATCCAGGGAAGCTTTGCCAGTTACTACACGCTGCCACCCCGTAAAAGTTCCACGGCCGCCCCAGCCTATAAGCACTATAGAGCCCACCCAAGAAACAATGCGAACCCACGCGTGCGCGGGTGGTCGTAGATGGTCTATAAGCGGCACAAGTGCGCCCGTAACTTTGGCGATAAACACGGCCGCCAGTAAAAACCGCACCGGCACGTTACCCTCTTGCTGTAGCTTGACAGCCATTGGCCCCACGGTATCTAACAGCCACATCCCGCCGCACATCCAGTAAAAACTGGGTGCGGCGTGCAATAAACCTGCGATGGCGGCCCCAATAAATAGTGGTGTGCCGGGAGGTTTCGTGCGGGTTTTCTCCATGCCATACAGTTTAGAAGTCGTCACCTCTTCCTGCTAGAGGGAAACATAAGTATTGTCATAAAAGCAATTTATGTATCATACCCCCAAAAATATTGCTAAGCTTAAGCTAAGTAGGATATAAAGGAGTGCTTTCTATGGAGGGTTCCGGGTTTCTGGAGCTGCCTGAACTATCAGTTGGGGCGGCACGAGGTGCACAACAATCACAGATTCAATCGGAGGGCGTATCCGCACATGGCGGCGGGAAGCTCGACCCCCGTTCACTCATACTCCTGACGTTTTTCACCAACATTATTGCCATTAATAGCACCGCTACCTGGCTGATTCTGCTGTGCATCATCACCACAGCACTATTTAGCCTATGCGCCCTACCGTGGCGCCTCTTTATGTGGTGGGCAGGGTTTGAGCTTCTCTGCGTTATCTGTGCTTTTGTACCTCCCGTGATCGCCCCCAGCCACGTGAGTGTTGCCGTGGGAGTATCAGCATTCTGGTTCATGAAGTTCAATATCACCGCGGCATTCGGCATTATGTTTTTTACTGCCATCACCCCGCACCAGGTATCGGCTGTTCTTACCCGCTTGCGTGTTCCCGTATTTATTTACGTGCCGATTATGGTCATGTACAGGTTCTTCCCCATAGCTCGCGATGAGCTCTCATCCATTCAAGAAGCAATGGTACTGCGCGGGCTACAACCCGGACCCCGGGCGATGATCCTTCACCCGCTGCGCCATCTAGAACTTATTCTCATACCGTTTTTACTGTCTGCTACCCGCATTGTTGATGAACTATCAGCGGCAGCACTGCTGAAAGCCGTCGGGGTGGGTAAAAGTGCGGAACGGGCCCCGCGTACCACAATCATCCCCACACGTTTCACCCGTTACGATGCACTCGCCATAGGACTGTGCATTATGTTAGTCGCCGCAGAAGGGGTGCAGTTATGGATAAGCTAATAACCAAGACAACTCCACTCGCCGTGCAGATGCAGAACGTGAGTTACGCTTACCCGAGCTTCTTCACAGGTGCCGATACTGAGGGTACAGGCAGTCAAGAGAAGACACTCACTCTTGATAACGTAACGTTGCATATTAACACAGGTGAAACCGTGCTTCTGGTCGGTGCATCGGGCAGCGGGAAATCCACCTGCCTGCGCACTATGAACGCCCTCATTCCGCAGTTTTACAACGGTGAACTGACCGGGACGGTACATGTCAACGGGACCGATGTGAACGAGCTTAAACTCGCCGATATGGCTAGCCGTTCCGCAATGGTTTTTCAAAACCCGCGCACCCAATTTTTCACCTCGGCGGTGCGTTCAGAGATGGCCCTAACCCTCGAAAATCTGGGGGTAGAACCATCACGGATTCTTGAGACTATTGATGAGGTTGCCGAACAAACAGGTATAACGCACCTGATGAACCGGGAAATACACGGGCTCTCCGGGGGTGAACTGCAGCGGGTAGCCTGCGCCTGCGCGCTAGTCGCACGGGTGCCGCTGCTGCTTTTTGACGAGCCGACCTCGAATCTGTCTCCGCACGCTATCACCCAATTCCGCAACCTGCTGCTGGATATGAAACGCATGGGTAAAACTATGGTGATTTCTGAACATCGTATTCACTTCATGAAAGGTATTGCCGACCGGGTATACCGTATTGCTGCGGGCAAGCTTATGGGCCAGTACACCGGTGAGGAATTCTTTGCGCTCACTGCTGAGCAACGCACTAGCTTAGGGTTACGGGCTTTTAAAGAACCCGCTCTGCTGGCTCCTCAACCGCCTGCCCTCTGCCCTGACAGTAAAGGGCTAGGCATTCGCAATCTCAAATTTGCGTATAAGCCTAAGGCGGGGTTTGAACGGCAGCCGGTTCTCGACATCTCCACTATGTACTTTCCTGCGGGGAAAGTTACCGCCCTGTGTGGTCCAAACGGTGCTGGTAAAAGCACTTTGGCGCGTATTATCTGCGGTCTTTCCCAACCTGAAAAAGGTGCCACCATCACGCTTAATGGCGTACCGCTGAACCCGAAAGAACGTATGCGTGCCTGCGGTATTGTCATGCAGGATGTGCGCCGTCAGCTTTTCGCAGAGTCGGTCGCCGACGAAATCACCATGGGGCTTACCAAAGCCCAAAAGGCCGCTGTGGATGTGCCCGCAATCCTAGACTCCTTGGACTTGAGCGAGTTCTCGTCCCAGCATCCTGCGGCTATTTCCGGTGGGCAGCAGCAGCGCCTCGTAATAGGAGCAACGATGGCCGGGAAGAAACAGGTGGTGATTTTTGATGAGCCGACATCTGGTGTGGATGCTAAACACCTGCGCTCAATCGCCACCCGGTTGCGGGAACTGGCGGATGCGGGCGCGACCGTCATCTGTATTACGCACGATGCGGAACTAATACAGGAATGTGCCGACTACGCCGTGTACCTGCCCCGGCTGCGGGATGGGGCGGTTATTAGTCATCTCCCGCTCAAGGAACCACATGTACCCGGCACATAACATATCGAGAACCTATACCGACAGCAGAAGCTTATCGAAGAACAAATAGTTGTTACAGGAGGGAACTATGAACACCCTTAAAGTCCGTGATCTCGTCAACGTAGGTGTCTTTACAGTCATCTACTTCATCGTGACCTACGCTACCGGGATGCTCGGTATGTTCGGGCCGTGGATGATCCCCATCGCCGGGGCGTTTGCACTATTGCTGAACGGTATCGTCATCATGCTCTACCTCTCACGGGTACCAAAATTTGGGGCGCTGACAATTACCGGACTGCTCATAGGCATTGTCATGAGCGTGGGGCACTCATACTGGACCATCATTATGGGCATTCTATGTGGCGTTATCGCGGATCTTATCCATTCCAAAGCGGGCCGGGCAAAAACCCTAGAACCGCGCCGCGGGCAGCTTGCTTACGCCGTATTCAGCGTGTGGGGCGTAAGCCCGCTCATACCAGTTTTCTACGATGCAGACTCGTACTTCTCTAAGATTGCTGAATCCTGGAGCGCAGATTACGCCGCCGATATGCGTGCCATTTTCCAGCCGTGGGTCATTATCGTCTGGGCAGTCGCCATTCTCCTTATAGCACTGATAGGGGCCCAATTGGGGATACGCGCCAACCGCAAACACTTTGAGCGTGCCGGAGTCATAAAAACTTCTTAAATACGCGCGTCTTGAACTTTAGAGAGGACAACCGATGACTACTCAGGTACAGTCTGGCACCAGCACCACCGGAGAACACGCCACCGGGAAGGATTACAAGGCTAAAGCCACTGACGGACGTAAAGCGTTCAAGGAGCTACTCGCACCCGTGCAGGGGCGCATCTACCTGGGGCAGGGGATTGCGGCGCTGTCGGGAGTGGCCGCGATCTGGCCCTATATTGTGCTGACCCGCCTGGGGGAGCTGCTGCTACCTGCTGCACATGGGGAAGCTATTGATAAATCCGCTGTGCTGGCACAAGTCAATGAGCTCATGGTGGCTTTCGCTCTACAGCTTTTCCTATACTTCCTGGCCTTAGCAATTACTCACTTCGCCGATGTGAAGTTCCGCGGGCACCTGCAGCAGCGCATCCTCAACCACCTGGGGCGGGCGCCGCTGAGCTGGTTCTCAAACCATGCTTCGGGTAGGGTGCGTAAAGCGCTGCAGGGCGATACAAAAACCCTGCACACCCTCGTGGCACACCAACCGGTCGAGATGGTAGCAGCGGTCGTCACCCCGCTCTCGCTAATGGTGTACGCGTTTATCCTGAACCCGTGGCTGGGGCTGCTCAGTATTGCCACCCTGCCGCTATACCTTCTCGCTCAAGTATGGATGACGCGCGGCATGAGCGAAAAAACAGCCGAAATGGACGAGCGCCTGAGCGATACCTCGGCGAAAGGCGTGGAATTCGTGGACGGTATTGAGGTCGTAAAATCCTTTGGCCGGACCGGTAAAGCGCATAAGGCCTTCGCCCAGTCGGCGAAAGACTTCGCGGACTTCTACTGGGCCTGGTGCCAGCCCATGCTGAAGGGGTCTTCGCTCTCACTGGCAGCTATTTCGGCTCCCGTGGTGATGCTCATCAGTTTAGGTATTGGTGCCCTGCTGGTGAACGCGCAGGTAGCAACCCTGCCTCAGGTTTTGGTGTGCTCACTGATCGCGTTAGTGATCCCACTAACCCTTGATGTGGTGACGTTTACTACTATGTCCTATCAGCTGGCTGGCAATGCCGCCCTGCGCCTGGTGGAACTCACCCAGGTTGAGCCCCTGCAGAATATCCCCGCCGCAGATACTGAGAACCGCACCGATGCGCCCGGAACAGTCGTTTTTGAGGCGGTAAGCTACTCATATGGCGGCCAGGAAAAGCAGAAGGCTGTCGATAATGTTTCGCTCACCCTGAAACCGGGAACCGTGACCGCGCTTATCGGCCCTTCTGGTTCAGGCAAGAGCACCCTGGCAACAATGCTGGCCCGATTCCAGGAGCCCGACACCGGCCGAGTACTCCTGAGCGGGCGCGACATTCGTTCGCTGCCTGAGCAGGAGCTGTACCGCCAGGTTGCATTCGTGCTTCAAAACGCCCAGATTCTGCGAGAATCAGTTCGAGAGAATATCCGCCTGGCAGTCCCGCAGGCCACCGACGAACAGGTGATTGAGGCAGCCCGTAAAGCCCAGATCTGGGACGATATAGCTGCCTTACCGCGTGGGCTTGACACGGTGATTGGAGACGAAACAAACCTATCAGGCGGGCAGAAGCAACGCATCGTGATCGCGCGGGCCCTGCTGACGGATGCGCCCATCTTGATCCTAGACGAGGCGACAGCTAACACCGACCCCGATTGCGCCGCCGAGATTCAGCGGGCACTGAATATTCTGGCGCGCGGACGTACCGTGCTGGTGATTGGGCACACGGCGGGCGCAATTGCCGGGGCCGACCAAATCTGCATTATGGAAAACGGGGCCTTAACGGCGTGCGGCACCGCTGATGAGCTGAAGGATAACCCCTACTGGCGCTCGCTCACCGGTGAGGTATCTGCCGCCTTGGACACCGTTGAGGAGGGAATGAAAGATGCGTAACGAAACTGAGACATCGTCCAAGAACACAACGACTGATCTGAGCTTCGCCAAAGACCCGGTCCTATTGAAGGAGTACCGTGCAATCCTCAATACGTATGGGAACGCTCAGCTGAGTCTGTCGCTGACGCTGATGATAGTAGCGGGTGTTATCGATGGCTTGGTGTACTTGGTGATTATTCCAACGGCAGACACGATAGCCACGGGGAAACCCGCGTGGGGTATGGGGCTCAGCGGTTGGCTCATAACACTGGCTGTACTTGCCGTTGTGGGCGCTGTTACCACATACGCTATGACATTAAGCTCGTACCGGGCCGCGTTGGAAGCTCTGCGTCTTCTTCTGATTAAGGTGGGGGATCAGCTGGCGAAACTACCGCTAGGTTGGTTTACCGGCGGAGTGAACGGTCGTATTTCTCGCCTGGTGACAGACGGGCTTCTGTCTGTCGGTTCGGGGCTTGCGCACTTTACTGTGCCAGTCATCCGCAACACACTTACTGCTCTCACCCTTCTGGTAGGTGTTTCTATCTGGAACCCCGTTCTGGGTCTTACCCTAGGGATAGCCTTAGCGGTGATTGTGGCCTTAACGCTGGTGTCTAATAAGCTGGAGAAGAAAAGCCACGATATGAAAAGCGGTAGTGAGCAGGAGCTTGCCGGGCGTATTGTCGAATACGCCAGCTGCCAAAGCGCCCTGCGTTCGGCGGGCCGCAGCACCGAATACGAGCCTCTGTTGTCGGCGGTTCGTGAGTGTGAGAGGCGCAATCGCGTCTCGCAGTGGGTAGCAATGGCAGGGCTGGCGATAGGCGGTATGAGCGCACAGCTAACGGTGGTAGCGGTTATTACGGTCACCGTGCAGCTGTCACTGAGCGGCTCTCTTGACCCGGTGGCTACTGTGGTGTTTATCGGGATAGCCTTACGGTTCATGCGTAACCTGCAAGACACGGTGAATTTCTTGGTGAGCACTGAAAGCTCGCGTGTGCCCCTGCGTGATGTGCATGAGATTCTGAACGCTGAACTGCTCCCGGTTCCATCTTCATCTGCTGAGCTTACGAACCCTGGTGAGGTTTCGGTGCAGAATGCGACGTTCTCATATGTTCCGGGAACCCCGGTGGTGCACGATGTCTCATTTACAGCCCCACCACGCACCATGACCGCGATCGTTGGCCCGTCAGGCTCCGGTAAAACTACGCTGTTTAAGCTCATTGCCCGGTTTTGGGATGTTGATTCCGGTACTGTTCGTGTGGGCGGCACGGATGTGCGTGAGCAGACCACCGAGCAGCTGATGGGGCAGCTATCTATGGTGTTCCAAGACGTTTACCTGTACGACGATACCCTCATAGAGAATATTCGTGTGGGCCGTGAAGGGGCCACCGACGATGAGGTGCTACAGGCGGCTCAACTCGCCGGATGCTCCGAGATTGCTGAGCGCCTGCCGCAGAGCTGGGAAACCCGGGTTGGCGAGGGCGGGGGACGACTCTCCGGCGGGGAGCGTCAGCGTGTGTCTATTGCACGTGCCCTGCTTAAGAATGCGCCGATACTTCTGTTCGATGAGGCAACGAGCGCTCTTGACCCCGAGAACGAGGCTGGAGTGCAGCGCTCCATCCGGGAGCTTCGGAAGCACGCAACCGTGTTGGTGATTGCGCATAAGCTGGATACGGTCCGTGATGCCGACCAGATTATTGTGCTGGATGAGCACGGCGGGATTTCTCAGGTTGGCACCCACGACGAACTAGTCTCAGCGGAGGGTCTGTACCACCGGTTCTGGCAGGCCCGCGTAGACGCGGCGGGGTGGTCTCTCGTATAGTCCGTTCTTCCCCAGGCCCCGAAAAAGTGCCCTGTCAGTTAAAACTGACAGGGCACTTTTTAAAGGCTGTGGAAGTTGCTGCGTACGTTTATCATGCTAGACAGGACCGCTTGATGAGGTCGATGCAGATTCGGGTGAATTCTTCTCCCCAGAAGCACCTTGGGCATAGATTTTCGGGTATTTCTCTTGGCAGTAGCTGTTGGAAATAAGCCGCCAGTTCCCATCCAGATACACCATAACGAGACGAACTGAGCGCTCCTTTGCTGCTACTTTTTGCTCCTTAGTCTCCCCATCCTTTTTGGAAATGACAGTGAAATCTGGGGTTTTTGAGATGCAATGGAACAGGACAGCGGGTGGGGTATCTTCTAGCAGCACTACCATCTTGTGCACATCGTAGGTGTTTTTATACCCAACAGCCCACCTCGTAGGGTCGCGCCGCATGGTGTTGCTCGCTTTAGTCTCCTGCATTTTTTTATCTTCAGATACGATCACCTGATCATAGATGCTCTCATCGCCACCGTCGGACATGTAATCTATTGTGGCTACTGCAAACAGCGCCGCCTGGTAAGCCCCTTCAAGGGTTTTCTCTTTATATTTAGGGTCAAGCACAGGCTTGGGCGGGTTCTGCGGCGGGGTATCTTTTGTGGCTGGCTTGTAGTTGGGGGAGTCCTCAAACTTGGGCTCCATCGTCTTTATATACTTGGCGAAGTCTTCCGTGCTTTCGCTGGTGGGAGACGGCGAAGCAGACGTCTCAGACGATGACGAAGAGGAGCTGCTGGGGGAGGGGGAAGCCTCGGAGGAATCGGAGCTGTTTTCATCTCTAGGGGAGGGAGAAGTCGCTGCAACTGTTACAGATGAGCATCCGGCAAGCGCGCTCACCCCAAGAATTCCGAGACCGGCTAGTACATTGCGACGGGAGGCTATGCGCTGGGTTGGTTGGTAGCTCATATCTGATTCTTTCGGTGGTGGGCAGTATAACGCCAATGTGATGCGCTACCTACATCATACATGGGCGGCCCTGCGCATAGCCTCCCGGGCTAGAAACGGGTGGCAGCTAGTGGCCGCCCTTTTCCCGGCCTTGACTCGTGAGATACGAGTAGTGTTCTTTGAGGTAGTCGTTACTTATAACTTTCCACACACCATTTTCGTAGATAGTAGTCATGATGCCCTCGCTCGTGCGGGCGGGGACTTCCTCATTCGTCCCACCCGCTTGGTGAACTATGAACTTTTCATAGCTCTCAGAGAAGTACCAAGAGACACCGATAACTGTATCGGAAAAGGCCACTGCAGGCCTGTGGTCACTGATTTTAACGGAACGGTTGTAACCTTCAATCCACCCCTTTGAACTGTACAGGCTGTGGTGCTTTTCGACCTCAAGTTTCATCGAAAAATCTTGCGGGAAGATAAGTTTCTTAATGGGTTCATCCTTGCCAGTGAGCGATAAATAGTTGAAGGCCGACTGGAAGGCGAGCAGCGTCTGGTACGAACCTTCCAAAGTGTTCTTACGTGATGCCTCCTCATTAATATCCGGTTCGGGAACGTTCTGCGCTGGGGAACTTCCGGTTGCTGGAACATATCCGTTGTCGCCTTTGGTCGGCAGCTTGGCATCCCCCGTATACTTCTGCCAGTCAGCAATAAATTGTGCGGGATCCACCGGCGAGGATGAACCGCTGGAACTACTGGAAGCGGACGTGCTGGGGGAGTACGTCGAATGTGAAGGGGAGGAAGAGGAGCTCGCAGACGTCGTGGTTGCGGTATCACTTGGTGATTCTTCGGCCTTCTTCGAACTTGAAAGCGGCACACACCCGGTGAGCGCGGCAGCTCCAAACGCACTGAAGCCAAACAGCACTGTGCGGCGCGATGGTGCAGAAACTACGGTGGGACGGGGCGTCATCATGGTGGTTCCTCTTTTCACTATGTACTGCATGTATTTTTATCGTGGCACCGCCGCCTGAAAAGACTCTGACTTTTCACTTCCACAGGCTGGAAACACTCTGAAAGTTATATGGTTGATTCCTGGGCTACGTTTCACACCTTCTACACGGTTTTACTTAAGCAGCTTTGAGCGGGGGTACCTCAACAATCAGGAAGACAAGCGGGGCTCAGGAGGGGAGGGAAATTTGCTCATATCTATGGACATTTCCTTCCCCCAGTAGATGCGTGATTATGCATCCAAAACCCACAGAAACAAACATATGTTGTGAGCAATGAATGTCGTGGCCACAATATATGGTGTGGCGGATGGGGTGCTGGGGAAGGGGCATAAAACTATCCGAGGGCGACACGCCCGGGATGCACATAATTCCCGAAGAACTGGGGGCGAACCGGCTTGCACCGGCCCCCAGAAACACCCTAAACTGTAAATGTTTGCAACGACCCGGCCATCACCGGCGAGCAATTCGGAAGAACAGACCGCACCTGCGGATCCCCACTCTAATCGCTGCGGCGAGGGGATCTTAGCGGAACAGATGCAGTCCCAGTAGAACCGGACGGTTAAGCCCGATACAGCTGTTAATAAGCGACTGATACTCGCGGAACGCGCCGCTCTCCGGGGGCAAAAGAGCCGAAAAGCCCACCAGCCCCGGGAGGGGTCGGTGCGTTTCGCTGTGTTAGTAAGCAAGGTGGTACCGCGCCAGCATATACGTCCCATGAGGGGTGCACGATGAAGGCGTCCTTGCACCCGTTTGTCCATCCTCGGCAAAGGGTGCGGTTCACGTACCCAATGGCGGGAATCTGAAAAGAAATAGGGCGCACTGCATGTCAGAAAATGTCTACCCCAAGGTGAGCGCGTTTGAAGCCTCAGGCTACGGTGTAAGCGCATCACCTAAATTCCCTAAGCTCGAAGAAGCTGTACTCGACTATTGGAAGAAAGACGAAACCTTCCAAGCATCTATCGATAACCGCGAAGCCGGGCTCCACGGCGATAACGAATTCGTCTTCTACGATGGCCCTCCATTCGCAAACGGTCTGCCGCACTATGGGCATCTGCTCACCGGTTACGCAAAAGACCTTGTAGCACGTTACCAAACTCAGCGCGGGCATAAAGTAGAACGCCGCTTCGGCTGGGACACCCACGGTCTGCCTGCCGAGCTTGAAGCCATGAAACAGCTCGGCATGACCGATAAACAAGAAATCCTAGAGATGGGCATCGATAATTTCAACGATGCCGCACGCGCCTCCGTGCTCAAATACACCAACGAATGGGAACAATACGTGACCAGGCAGGCGCGTTGGGTGGACTTCGAGAACGACTATAAGACCCTCAATGTCGAGTACATGGAATCCGTGATTTGGGCGTTCAAGCGTCTCTACGATAAAGGGCTCACGTACCAAGGGTTCCGTGTTCTGCCGTACTGCTGGAAAGACGAAACCCCGT
This sequence comes from Rothia sp. HSID18067, assembly GCF_003989445.1. Lineage (NCBI taxonomy): Bacteria > Bacillati > Actinomycetota > Actinomycetes > Micrococcales > Micrococcaceae > Rothia > Rothia sp. HSID18067. The sequence continues at coordinate 524,847 of NZ_RBMF01000001.1, forward strand.
TATCGAACCACGAGCTGCGCATGGATGACGACGTCTACCAGGATCGCCAGGATCAGACCGTCACAGTAGCTTTTACCCTCACCGCTGACGACTCGCTCGCCGCCAATAAAAACGTTGTCGCTGAACTGGCTGGCGTTGAGGCACTTGCCTGGACCACCACCCCCTGGACCTTACCCACCAACCAGGCGCTCGCCGTCGGACCCGACATTGAATACGTCGTAGTTCCCGGTGCCGGGGAGCATGGCGGGCGGCGCTTCCTGATCGCCGCTGATCTGCTGGGAACCTATGCGAAAGACCTTGGGTATGCGGGGGAGAGCCCCGCCGAGGATGCGGCAGCTGCCGTCACAGCGCGCTACACCGGCTCCCAGCTCGAAGGTGTGCGCTACACCCCGCTGTGGGACTATTTCGCCGATGCCGAGAAATGGGGCACAGGAACCTCCTGGCAGATTCTCGTTGCCGATTACGTGAGTACCACTGATGGTACCGGTATCGTTCATCAGGCACCCGCCTATGGTGAAGACGACCAGAAAGTTTGTGAATCCTACGATATTCCCGTGGTGCTTTCGGTAGATGAAGGCGCCAAGTTCCTTCCCCTATTCGGACAGCCTAGCCCCTCGGGGTCTACCGCGCTTGCGGGTATCGCCGGAGTTCAGGTTTTCGAGGCAAACCGCACCATTATTAATGCTCTCAAGGCAGATGGTGCGCTCATCGTGGAGAAATCCTATGTGCACTCCTACCCGCACTGCTGGCGCTGCCGTAATCCTCTTATTTACCGCGCCATTACCTCTTGGTATGTGAAGGTGACCGAGTTCAAAGACCGCATGTCTGAGCTGAACGAGCAGATCAACTGGATTCCCGAAAATGTCAAGTACGGGCAGTTCGGTAAGTGGGTTGAGAACGCTCGCGACTGGTCAATTTCGCGTAACCGTTTCTGGGGTTCTCCTATTCCCGTTTGGGTTTCGGACGATCCAAATTATCCTCGTGTTGATGTTTACGGATCGCTCGAAGAACTCAAAGCTGACTTTGGTCGCCTGCCGCTGAACAAAGAGGGGCAGCCAGATCTGCACCGTCCCTATATTGATGAGCTGACGCGTCCAAACCCTGATGATCCAACGGGTAAGTCTACGATGCGTCGCGTCGAAGACGTGCTGGACGTATGGTTTGACTCCGGGTCGATGCCGTATGCGCAGGTTCACTATCCCTTCGAGAATAAGGACTGGTTCGAGAACCATTATCCGGCGGATTTCATCGTTGAGTATATTGGTCAGACCCGCGGTTGGTTCTACACTTTGCATATTTTAGCGACCGCACTATTTGACCGTCCTGCCTTCAAGAATGTTGTCAGCCACGGTATCGTGCTTGGTTCTGACGGGCAGAAAATGTCAAAGTCGCTGCGCAACTACCCGGATGTCTCTGAAGTTCTTGACCGCGACGGCTCGGATGCTATGCGCTGGTTCCTCATGTCATCGCCGATTCTGCGCGGCGGCAACCTGATTGTGACCGAGCAGGGGATTCGTGAAGGGGTACGACAGGTGATGCTTCCGCTGTGGAACGTCTATCACTTCTTCGCTCTCTATGCGAATGCTGCCAACAAAGGCGCGGGATATACGGCACAGGTGAAGTACGATTCGCAGCATGTGATGGACCGCTTTATCTTGGGTAAAACCCGGGAGCTGGTACAGCAGGTTACCGCGGACATGGACTCTTACGATATCTGGAGTGCCTGCGAGCATCTGCGTCTTTATGCTGATGCGCTCACCAACTGGTATGTGCGCCGCTCACGTGAACGTTTCTTTGACGAAGACCCCGATGCCTTCGATACCCTGTACACCGCTTTGGTGACGGTATCAAAGGTAGCGGCGTCACTTCTGCCGCTCACGACCGAAGAAATCTACCGTGGTCTGACCGGTGAGCGTTCGGTACATCTTGCCGACTGGCCTGCCGCTGAAGACTTTGCTGATGAATCTGAGCTGCTTTCGCTCATGGAAACCGTGCGGGCTGTATGCTCTACAGGGTCTTCTCTGCGTAAAGAGAAGAAGATCCGTGTGCGTCAGCCTCTGCAATCGCTCACGGCGGCCATTGCCAACGAGCAGTTCGCACAGCTGGAAACCGCATTCGGTACTAAGGGCGCCGATTACTTCGTCAAGATTGTGAAGGACGAGCTGAACCTGCGTGAGGTTATCCTCGTGAATGCACAGGACGCTAACCCCGCCGACTACGGTATCTCGCAGCAGTTGAAGGTGAATGCCCGTGCCGCAGGTCCCCGCCTTGGCAAACAGGTTCAGACAGCTATTAAGGCATCGAAATCTGGCGATTGGACAATCGCCGATGACGGCACCGTGACCGTTGCTTTCGACACTATCGACGGTGGGCTTGTATTAGTTGACGGCGAATATGAGCTGGTAACCGTGGTAGCGTCCTCGGATGACGGTACCGAGCGTGAAGCGGCAGCCGTGCTGCCTGGCGGTTTCCTAGTGCTGAACATCGAATTAACCGATGAACTTGTGGCGGAAGGTATTGCCCGCGATACTATTCGCGCTATTCAGCAGGCCCGTAAAGATGCCGGACTGAATGTCTCTGACCGCATTAACCTAACGGTAAGTGCCCCACAGGACACCCTAGAGGCTCTGCGCACCCACGAGGAACTGGTCACTGGCGAGACCCTAGCGGTTTCCCTGGACCTCACGGAGGGCGAGAGCCTGAACATTACGGTCGCAAAGGCAGCATAGAACTAGGGGCAATATAGCCGCTAAGCCGCCCCGGCACATATAACACACCGCGGTATGTACCGTGCTGGGGCGGCTATACACCCAAAAACATATGCCGCATGAGGCAGCACCCTGGTAGAGATGCTGTGCCGCACAGCTTGATACCGGTCAAGGAAAGAACACTATGAGCGAGATGAGCTACCCGGCAATCCCGAACCCCGAAGGGGTTGAACGCGTCTACGGTGAATTGCTGGCACGCGCCCCCGAAAATAAGATGGCTCCCCGGCTGGATGCGGTTCTCCGAGCCGTTGAAATCCTCGGGGATGTACACCGCGCCGCCCCGGTCATCCACATCACCGGAACTAACGGCAAAACCAGTACCGCCCGCATGATTGAATCGCTTTTGTTGGCTCATGATCTGCGCACCGGGCGTTTTACGAGCCCGCATCTCGAAAGTGTTACTGAGCGCATCAGCATTAACGGTGAACCGGTGCCTGATGCCACGTTCGTGCGCGTTTGGGATGAAATTTTGCCATACCTCACTCTTGTGGACGAAGAATTTGCTGCACGCGGAGAACCAAAACTTACGTTCTTTGAGTCCATCACTGTGCTTGCTTTCGCTATTTTTGCCGATGAGCCCGTGGACGTGGTGATTCTAGAAGTCGGGATCGGCGGTTCGTGGGATTCTACGAATGTAGCCGACGGTCTTGTCTCCGTCGTGGCACCCGTTGGCCTTGATCATACCGATATGCTGGGGGATACTCTGGCCGAGATTGCAACGGAAAAAGCCGGGATTATTAAACCCGACGGATACCTTATTTCTGCGGCGCAAGACCCTGAAGTAGCGACCATACTCCTTGATACTGCTCGTAAGCAGAACGCCAAGTACGCCTTCGAAGGTGTTGAATTTGGTGTGGTTGAGCGTGCCCGCGCGGTCGGGGGGCAGCTTTTGACTCTCCGAGGTTTAGCAGGAGAATACCCCGATATTGAGCTCCCCCTACACGGTGAGCACCAGGGGCAGAACGCATCCTTAGCTCTTGCCGCAGTCGAGGCATTTTTCGGTGGGGATCGTGCCCTTGCACGAGACGTAGTACTCGCCGGATTTGCTCAGGTACGTTCGCCAGGGCGACTTGAGATGATTCGCAGCGAGCCCTTGGTAGTGCTTGACGCCGCTCATAACCCGCATGGGGTGCGCGCCGCATCTACGGCTTTTAAAGAGGCATTTGAACTGTCCCACGTGCATGCAGTTGTCGGTATTCTAGGCGAAAAAGACGCTCTCGGTATTTTTGAAGTGCTTCGTGAAGAATACGTAGACTCAACCGATGCCACATTCCGGTTGTATCTTTCTGCCTCAGAATCTTCCCGAGCCATTGCCCCGGAAGAACTTCAAGAGATCGCCCTCGACGCCGGGTTCGACGAAGACATTATTACGGTATGTGACCACTTGGATGAGGCGCTTGCCACCGCTATGGAAAACGCCCTCTTTGAGCAGGAATCCGCTGGTGTGCTGGTCACAGGATCGGTCACGGTCATTGGTGAGGCGCGTACCCTGCTGGCACAGCCCGAGGAGAGCCCCACAGCTTCCCGGCCCGCCCCTGAAGGACTTGATAGTGATATAGGGCTTATCCCCAGCGCCGCACCGGACGGTGGGCTGTTGGATGACATTTTGGCGGAGCTGGCCCACGATGAACCTGAAAGTGACGAAACACAGTAGCGACACCCTCACCGACCCCGAAAGTTTGAACAGGAGAGCTGTGGCACAGAACAATCCCGAGAAAAAACAGTTCCTGACTCGCGCCCAGCGTGACTGGAAGCCGGGGATGAAGAAAAAATCCCGTTCAGTGAAAGTCATGTTTGCCTCAACAATTCTAGTACTGGAGGCTTTTGTGGCCTTCTTCGGCACCCTAGCGGTATTCGGGCATCATTTCAGCGACCCCGTTGAGGTAAAAATCCTCATCTGGGCTGTGGGGCTGACGGTCGCAGCGGTGCTCATGCTGCTGCCCGCCCAGCTGAAATCCTCCTGGGGATACACCGCAGGGTGGGTACTCCAGGTGGTTCTGCTTGCGCTGTCGGCATTGACTCTGCCGCTTACCCTTATCGTAGTGGCCGGGTTTGTAGGGTGCTGGTGGTATGGCCTGCGGGCGGGCACACGGTTGGATGCTGAAAATAAGGCACGTGAGGCCGAACAAGCAGAATGGGAACGCCAGCATCCACAGCACTGACCTATGAGGATGCATAGCTGCACCCACTCCGGGATGTGCACATGAAAAGGGATGGTGGTGCATCCCTGCTATATCCGCACAAGGTCTGGAGCTTAACGGGAAGAAAATAACAGGTTAAGATAGCTAATAGGCTTTGACGCTGCAACCGTCGAATCCGACTGTATTCATATCAACCAGGAGAAGCATATGAGCGTTGAACAGGGCACCCAGGAGCACAACGAGGACACACCGTCCGCATCAGGATCGGCAGATAGTCTAGAGCCACAATCCTCTGAACGCTCACTTGCCGTGTGGCTGATGGTGACGGCCACAGTTGCGCTCGCCTCATCAGCTATGTTGGTGCATGAGCGCCTACAGATTTTTATTGATGCAGGTCACAGCTCGCTGTGCGATATTAACGCTCTCCTTAACTGCGGTACCGTGATGCGCACCCCGCAGGCGGAACTTTTCGGCTTCCCCAACCCGTTCATTGGGCTGGTTGCCTTCCCCATCCTCATGACCATTGCGATGGGTACTTTAGCCGGGGCGCGGTATAAAAAATGGTTCTGGTTGGCAACCAATGCGGGCCTGGGGGCTGCAGTAGTCTTTGTGCTGTGGCTCTGGTTTGAAACAACGTTCGTGATAAATGCTCTCTGCCTGTTCTGCATGATCGTATGGGTGATGACGATCATCATGTTCGTGAAGGTGACGATTCGAAATATCGTCGAGGGAGTTATCCCCGCTTCAGAACAAGTGCGGCAAAGCGCAACGGGGTGGACCTGGTTTAGTATTTTGCTTCTGATCCTGCTGATATTCGGGATTATTATTATCCGGTTCTTCAACGTGTTCATGGGCATGATGTAGCCGAAACTACTGGGTGTTTCGAAGCACCCACTATGGGGCTTGGGGTCTGCAGAAACAACAATATTTCTGCAGACCCCAAGCTTTTATGATGGTGTTTTACGCCAGCCAAAGAGCAATTTCACGTTCGGCTGAGGCAGGGGAATCAGAGGCATGCACCAGGTTTTTCTGTACTGAATCGCCCCAGTCACGCCCTAAGTCTCCGCGAATGGTGCCCGGTGCTGCTAGGGTCGGGTCTGAGGTACCGAGCATGGAGCGCACCCCCTCAATGACGCGCTCTCCCGAAAGAACAGCAGCAACCACGGGGCCAGAAACCATAAAATCCACGAGGGGCTGGTAGAAAGGCTTGCCTTCATGCTCTGCGTAGTGCTGGGCCAGAAGTTCTTTGGTGGGCTGAAGCATTTTCAGCTTCTCAATCGTGTACCCCTTTGATTCAAAGCGGCTCAAAATTTGGCCGATCAGCCCACGTTCAACACCATCGGGCTTCACAAGGATGAGGGTACGCTCGCTCATGATTTGCTCCTTCACAGGTTGGTGAGTTGGTGTTCACCATCATAGGGTATGCAGCTGTGGCCGGTTCAATGATGCGCTTTGCGCTGCGGCTGGCTGTTGCTGTGCGGCGGTGCGTATAATGGGGTAACTGGAGAGACCCGTTAACCTCTAGGAGATATCTGTGAAAGCCCTCGGCACCACTATGATGCTTGCATCGGCCGTTGTATTTTTGACGGCACTGTTTTTGCTGACGGCCGGTCATTTCTCTCTCCTGTGGGTGATACTTCTGATCATTGCCCCGTTTGTTTTTATGGTGGGTATCCCGTTCGCTACCGGGTCTGGTCCGGAATATTTGCCAACTGACCCAAGACTGGCACAGCAAGAACGTGAAAAACGTGATGCCGAACTGGGCCTGGGTTAGTAGCAGCCCACCCAATAGCTAAGATGCCACCACCGTAGCGTGGAGGAGCGGCGTGTTGATTTGTGCATCACGCCGCTTTTTCTGTGTTGATGTGTGAGCATCGGTGGGTGTTTATCCCCAAATATGGCGGGTGAGGGCGTGAATGTGAGAGAATAGCAGAGGTGCGCCTTTTGACCCGCATGTAAAGGGCGCATCCGGTATTTTCGTCGAGGGGAATGCCTTAGGCCGCAGAACGTTTGCGCGGCGAGATACCCCCGAAGTCTGGCGTTGATGGAAGTCCGCTGGCTCGACCGAAAAAATCGGCCCATTTAGTGCGGGGTGCTGCTATGAATGCGAAAGGACGCTCCGCCGCTCGCCTCCGCGGTAGTTGCGCATAGTGTGCGCACCCGGGGGCTTGAGCTGTGAATAGGGTAGATAGGCTTATGCGCGTGCGCGCAACGAATGCTAGTGCGTCAAGATGCGGCTTGGGAGCACCAAGAGAAGGAAATATGGCTGAAGAGATGAACGCCAATGAATCCGGCCTGAATATGGGTGTTTTGGCCGACATCGCATCACTTGCGAGTGAGAAGAATGTCTCTGATGAGACGGTGCGTTCCCTGAATGAGAAAGTGCCGGGAGCGGATAAGGCCGATCAGGCCGAGAAAAAACGGGGGCGCGGTTCCTCAAAAAAGAGTACGGTTTCTCGCCGTTCCAAGGCTGAATCTGGGTCTAAGGATTCGGAGGAGCTGAGCCCTGAACGTGCAGTTGCTGAGAGCCTGAGTGATCTACGGAATTTAAAGGCGAAGCATGCTCCTGCCCCGAAAAAATCTGCCGAACCAGCTTCGGAGGATGAGGTCGCGAGCACTATCGATAGAATTTTTGAAGGCGCTGATGATGCCGCCAATAGCTCCGAATCCTCTCAGGATGAGGCAGCAGCTGAGCAGCAGACCGCCGTTTTGCCGAATACAGAGCAGGGAACTAATGAAGACACCTCCGCCGCAGAACCTGAAGCTCCTGAATCTGTGACTGAGAAACCCAGTTCAGAAGATTCACCCGTCACAGCGGTTCAGACCCCGGCTGCTCAGGCAGATACATCGGTTGCTACCGCTGGTACCGCCGAAGAACCGCAGGTTTCTGAACCGGAGACAGACATTGTAGCCCTGCCGGAGGTAGATACCCCGAAGGATGAATCTGAGGAAAAGTCCAGTTCTGAAGGGGAATCGAAAACTCTGCGTGATGTGCAGCAGCAGAAGCTCGCACAGATGCGCGCCTCGTTAACGCCACGGGCTATGCCACTGTTTTATTCTCCAAATGTTGCTGAGCTTTCAGCGGCAGCAACTCTTGAGTATGAACAGCAGCGTGCGGCACGTATTGAGGCCGAGCGTGCGGCACGGATGGCTCGTCGCCTTGAGGAAGTTGCTGCTGAGGCTGAGGTCACAAGTCACCGCCGTCGCCGTCGTCGTCGCGGTACTGAGGACATTGAGATTGAGGGCAGTGATGACGATGAGGTGGAGACCGTCACGAAGGTGCGTGCACCGCGTCTGCCGGATTCTCACACTTCAAACACTGTTACTGGTGTGCGCGGTTCAACCCGCCTTGAAGCTAAACGTGCCCGCCGCCGCGAGTCCCGGTCGATGGGACGCCGCCGTCACATTGTGACTGAGGCGGAGTTTTTGGCGCGCCGCGAGTCTGTGGACCGGCAGATGCTGGTGCGGCAGAAGGATGACCGTATCCAGATCGCTGTGCTTGAGGATGGGGTGCTCGCGGAGCATTTTGTGTCGAAGACGCAGCAGGATTCGCTGATCGGTAACGTGTACCTGGGGAAGGTTCAGAACGTACTGCCGTCAATGGAGGCGGCGTTCGTCGATATTGGGCGTGGCCGGAATGCTGTGCTGTATGCCGGTGAGGTGAATTGGGATGTGAGCGGTCTTGAGGGTACTCCCCGCAAGATTGAGAACGCCTTAAAACCTGGTGATTCGGTGCTGGTGCAGGTCACTAAAGACCCGATTGGGCAGAAAGGCGCCCGCCTGACGAGCCAGGTGTCTTTGCCGGGGCGTTTTTTGGTGTACGTGCCGGGCGGCTCAATGACCGGTATTTCGCGTAAGCTTCCCGATACTGAGCGTGCGCGCTTGAAGAAGATTTTGAAAGATAAGCTGCCCGATGGGGCAGGCGTGATTGTGCGTACCGCCGCTGAGGGTGCTTCTGAGGAGGAACTGACTCACGACATTAACCGTCTGCGTGCGCAGTGGGAGGAGATCCAGCAGCAGGCTAACTCCCGTAAGGTGCTCGCCCCAGAGATGCTGTATCAGGAGCCTGACCTGATGATTAAGACGGTGCGTGATGTGTTCAATGAGGATTTCACCGCCATGCAGGTGCAGGGTGCTGACGCTTGGGATTCGATTGAAGCGTACGTGACCTATGTGGCCCCGGATTTGATGGGCCGACTGCAGAAGTGGGAAGGGGAGGATGACCTTTTCGACCACTACCGCGTGAATGAGCAGTTGTCGAAGGCCCTGGACCGCAAGGTGTATCTGCCCTCGGGCGGTTCGCTGGTGATTGACCGCACCGAGGCTATGACCGTGGTGGATGTGAACACCGGTAAGTTCACTGGTAGCGGCGGCAACCTTGAGGAGACCGTCACCAAGAATAACTTGGAGGCGGCTGAGGAGATTGTGCGTCAGCTTCGCCTGCGTGATATCGGCGGCATTATTGTGATCGACTTTATCGATATGGTGCTCGAATCGAACCGTGACCTTGTGCTGCGCCGCCTGATCGAGTGCTTGGGGCGCGACCGCACTAAGCACCAGGTTGCTGAAGTGACCTCCCTGGGTCTGGTGCAGATGACCCGTAAACGCCTGGGTACAGGCTTGCTTGAGGTGTTCTCACAGCAGTGCGAGTCGTGCGGTGGTCGCGGACTGCTGGTGCACGACCAGCCGCTTAGCGGCCGCTCGGGCGGCGCCTCAGATTTTATTCACCGCCAAGAACGCACCGACCGCAAACGTTCCCGTGCTGCGGCTAGCCGTGTTGATTCGGTAGATGCCGAGAAGGAAGAGAAGAAGGCGGAGCGCCGCAGCGCTATGGCCTCAATCGCGGCAGCATCCCAGCAGTCTGATGAGGCTGAGGAGCAGGGACGTAAGAAGCGTAAGCGTCGTAAACGCTCACGCCGCACTGAGGGTGCTGAGGATCAGAATACTCAGAACGCTCAGGGGACAGCCCCCGAGGCTGCGAGTGAACAGGCTCATGAGTATGTGGCTCAGGCTGAGGCGAAGATCGCTAAGATTGACGACGATTCCCATTGGAGCGGCGAGCAGGGCGCGTTTACGGCGCAGGATTTCGCGGACTCGTACAGCCCTGAGCTGGATTCCCGGTTTACGCGTAGCTCTGCCCGGTATGAGGCTATTAGGGCGGGCGAGGCGAAGGCTCGTGCGTCGCAGAAGGCAGGCCGTATCGCGCGCACGGAGGGCGGCGGTTTCCGGTCGAAACGGGTTGAGGATGAGCAGGCCCAGAAAACCCGCGATGACGTGCGGGTGGAGGACGTTCATGAGTCCCCCAAGAAGAGCCGCCGTTCGCGCCGTGCCGTCTCCGCTGATGGGGCTGCACAGGGGGGCCAAACCGCCGTTTCGGGTGTGGTGGGTCATGCTCCCGCCGCTGATGCGGGTGCGCCGCGTGTTTCGGGTGTCATCCGTGTGGGTGGTTCTGCCGGGGCTCAGGTCACTGAGGCTGAGCCGGTGAAGCAGGCGTCTACGGCTGCTGCTGAACCGGCGGCCGCGCCGCGTAAGCGTCGTTCTCGTCGTGCGGCGTCTTCGGCGGGTGCACAGTCGAAGGTTGTGACGGTGGATGCCGCCGAGTCGGCTCATGGTTCGGTGGTGGCTTCGGCCTCTGTGGCGGACGCGAAAGCCCCCGTCGAATCCGAAACCCCGACCCTTTTCGGCATCGGTGTTTCCGCTGCCGATATTAAACGAGCCGGCAAAGAATAGGGCCTAGATCTGTTCGTATCGGAAATAACAATAACGCCGGTACCACAAGTCCGAAGGTGACTGCGGTGCTGGCGTTGTTATTTACTGCCCAAAGGGGTGGATTGCGCCTAAACCCGCGCATACAGTATCCTTAACGATTGGTATTTATCTCAGTGAAGCCCTATCGACGCAGGGTCAGCGGGAGATACCACTTCTGGAAGCCCTTATTACAGCGTTTCTGGAAGACACCACCGGCAGACCGAGCGTGTATCCAACTGGGCAATCCCACGAGGGACACGGGCCGCATCCACACCAGGATCATATGAGATACCTGTGGAACGCACAGCAATGAAAGCGCAGGCTGTCTGCACGTGTGAGATACGAAGAAGCAAGATGTCGAGAAAAGTGAGTCCCAAAGTGGCATACGCGATTGTACGCGCTGGCGGCCGCCAGGAGAAGGTCTCCGTCGGAGACAAAATTACCCTTGACCGTGTTGCAGGTGAACCCGGTAGCACCATCGAGCTGCCCGTACTGCTGCTCGTTGACGGTGACAAGATCACCGCTGACGCAAAGTCCCTGGCTTCCGCCAAGGTAACTGCTGAAAAGATTGAAGACCTGCGCGGTCCGAAGATCGTTATTCAGAAGTACAAGAACAAGACCGGTTACAAGAAGCGTCAGGGCTTCCGCGCTGAGCTGACCACCGTTAAGATCACCGCAATCAACGCGTAATCTTAACCACCGGATATAAACCTTAAGGTAGGAAAACAGAATGGCACATAAGAAGGGCGCAAGCTCCACCCGCAACGGTCGTGACTCGAACCCCCAGTACCTCGGTGTTAAGCGCTTCGGCGGTCAGACCGTCAACGCAGGCGAGATCCTTGTTCGTCAGCGCGGCACCCACTTCCACCCCGGCCTGAACGTTGGCCGCGGTGGCGACGACACCCTGTTCGCTCTGGCAGCAGGCACCGTCGAGTTCGGTACCCGCAAGGGCCGCAAGGTCGTTAACATCCTGGCAGCCGCCGAGTAAGACTCGCGCCAGTCAGGCAAGAGGGGGTAGGCTTCACGGCTTACCCCCTCTTACCGTATGCTTAAACACCGGTAGCCCACCGCCAACAGTAACGGCGGTGCCTGCGCGCTCATAGTGGCGCGCTAACACATCACACGTGAAAATGTAGAAGGAGAACACCCGTGGCAGAATTCGTGGACCGCGTGGTCCTGCATGTATCCGGCGGTCGCGGCGGCAACGGTTGTGTTTCCGTGCGCCGTGAAAAATTTAAGCCGCTAGGCGGCCCCAACGGTGGTAACGGCGGCAATGGTGGGGACGTGATTTTGCGTGTCGATAACCAGACCACCACGCTATTGGAATACCACCACAGCCCCCACCAGCACGCCCCTAATGGAGATATTGGCCGCGGCGATATGCACCACGGCTACAACGGCGAAAACCTAGTGCTTACCGTACCTCAGGGAACCGTTGTTAAAGACCGTGACGGTAACGTGCTTGCCGACCTGTTGCATGTAGGCGATGAATATATTGCCGCACGGGGCGGTCAGGGCGGCCTCGGAAACGCCGCGCTGGCATCGGCCAAACGTAAAGCTCCCGGTTTCGCACTCCTTGGTATTCCCGGGGAGGAAACTGACATTGTTCTAGAGCTTAAGTCTATTGCTGATATTGCGCTTGTTGGATACCCCTCAGCCGGTAAATCGTCGCTGATCGCTGCTATCTCTGCGGCTCGGCCCAAAATCGCTGACTATCCTTTTACGACCCTTATCCCAAACTTGGGTGTTGTGCAGGCAGGTGATGTTCGGTACACCGTTGCGGATGTTCCCGGTTTGATTGAAGGCGCCTCCGAAGGTAAGGGGTTGGGTCACCGTTTCTTACGCCATGTTGAGCGCTCCTCCGCGCTGGTGCACGTCATTGATTGTGCCACCCTGGAGCCTGGCCGAGACCCCATGAGCGATTTTGAGGTTATTCGCGGCGAGCTCGAAAACTATGAGGTGGACCCCACTGCTGGCGTGACCGTGCCGCTCAACGAGCGCCCCCAGATGATCGTTCTCAACAAAATTGATGTACCCGAGGCGCGTGAACTTGCTGATTTCGTGCGACCCGATTTTGAGAAGATGGGGTATCGGGTGTTTGAGATATCAACGGCCTCCCACGAAGGGCTTAAACCGCTTATATTCGCGATGGCTAACCTTGTTGAAGAAGACCGCCAGAAACGTGCCAGTGAAGATGATAAACCTGTGGTTGACGCCCCCGTTGTGCGTCCCAAAGGTTTCCGTTCTAAGAAGAAACAAGAGTTCATTATTCGCCGCGAGGAGCGCAACCTTGAGCCGCTCTTTAGGGTTATTGGTGAGAAACCGGAACGTTGGATTCAACAGACTGACTTCAACAATGACGAGGCTGTTGGGTACCTGGCGGATCGCCTGGCAAAGCTGGGTGTTGAAGATGAGCTTTTCAAATCTGGTGCTCGTGCCGGGGACGCTGTAGTTATTGGTGAGGACGATAACTCTGTGGTCTTCGACTGGGAGCCCACAATGGTCGGCGGCGCTGAGCTTCTGTCTTCTCCGCGCGGTACCGATACTCGCCTTGAAGAGATTATTCGTCCCACCCGCGCGCAGAAACGTGAGGAATATAAGGAACGTATGGATGCGAAAGCTGAGGCCCGTGCAGAGCTTGAGCAGGAACGTGTCGCGGGCGTGTGGACCGAGTCTGTGGAATACCGTAAAAAGTTGAAGGAGAAGCGCCCCACTGAGGGAATCGACATGCCCGATGCTGAGTAACCCAATGTAAGCTCCTGGTGTATTAGCTGCCACACAATAGCTGTGTTCGCTAGGGGCATACATGCTACCTCTTGACACATATCTATGTGAGGTTCACATCAGAAAAAGCCTGCTAGCGCCCCTCGAATAGGCTACGGCGCTCACATCAAGGGCTAATAACGGAGATGGGTATACAAAAACGTGGTTAATGCACATCCAATACTGTGCAGTCAATACCCGTGATTTACCCGATTTTCGCTGCAACACGGTAGCATAGAAACATATGAGGATTTTTACCTAAGTTGAAAGGACATCACATACGTGAGTACCGCTATTCTTGCACACGGCGCTGGTGCTGAGCATGCAGACGGTATGTTGCTGGGCCTGCCCACCTACATGTATGGTGTGATCGCCGCCGTGGTCTTTGCTGTTCTTCTGTTGATAACCCTGTCATACAGCGGCCGTGGCATTGTTCGTCCTGACCACACACCTGAAGCTTTTGATGATGAAGAGGCTAAGCTGCTCAAGGAATACAACTCGAGGCACGGTCAGTAACCGGAAGATTATATAGACTGTGACACCTCAGCCTTCTCGAATTAATATCGAATCGATTCCGCCGCGAACTTCTGGCCGTACCCGGCTGGGGGTTATGGGTGGTACGTTTGACCCCATCCACCATGGCCACTTAGTGGCGGCTAGCGAAGTTGCCGCTGTGTTCGACCTTGACGAAGTGGTGTTCGTACCCACAGGGCAGCCTTGGCAGAAAACAGGGCAGCGGCGGGTCAGCGATCCTGAGCACAGGTACCTCATGACTGTGATTGCCACCGCTTCAAACCCACGGTTCACGGTCAGCCGTATAGATATAGATCGTGGCGGTGCAACCTACACTTTTGATACCCTTAATGAATTACGCCAGTTACGACCCGATGCTGATTTATTCTTCATCACTGGCGCGGACGCGATTAGCCAGATGATGACATGGCACAACGCGCATAAGCTGTGGGACTTAGCAAGCTTTGTGGGGGTCACACGCCCCGGCCATGAGCTTGACCCGCCGGTCGGGGAGGGTAGACAGATCACTACACTTGAGATTCCTGCGATGGCGATTTCATCGACAGATATTCGCCGCCGTGCGTCTGACGGAGCACCTATCTGGTATTTGGTGCCGGATGGAGTGGTACAGTACATCAATAAGTATGGGCTGTACTCCGCTGACGATTCGACGTCAACCTATGATGCGGGTTTGCCGCGTGGGGAAGCCGTAGAGGGATCGAGCGCCCAGGGCGCGTTAGACAATGTTTATGTAACGGAAGAAGAGGGTTAGAATGACTGAATCTCAGGAAGGCACTAATAAGCCTTACGCAGAAGAGGAAGCCTACCTCTATGAGACCTATGTTACTGAAGACGGGATCGAGGTTCCTCCACCCACGAAGATGATGGGTCCACGTCGTCTGGCTCGTTACCGTGAAGAGGCAGCAGAGTATATTCGTGCTATGGGCCGCGGTAAACTTCCGGAGCCTGTGGATCATATGGGCCCCGTGGTGAATAATCTGGTGGTCGACCCCCGTGTGCTCTCAATTCAGCGTCGTTTCGCTGCTCTTGCCGCGCAGGGTGCTATTGATATGAGCGCCAACGACGAGGATAAGCTGAACGAGCCTGAGCCGCTGACCAGCAGCCTGAACGCTATTAAGCCGAACCAGCAACAGCAGAAGAGTACAAGCAAGGACCCCTCAGATTTGAGCGCCTTGAACATTCCGCTGACCTCTTCCTTTACTGCTCCCGCACCTGAAACAAGCTCGTTACCGATGCATGATTATTTGGTGCGTGATGAGCCGAAGGTGGAATCTGATGTGGACGCTGGAACAGCCTCTGGTGCTGCGCAGAAGGAAAAAGCTAAGATCGGTTCGGCCGTTGGGGCTTCAAAGCGGCAGGCACCCCTGAACCCTAATAACCCCTGGGACACCGTCAAATCCTCTAACCCTGGTGCGGGTACCGCAATTTTGGTTCCCGATCTGGAGGAGCGCGGTATTAGCTTGACGTCGATTTCTTCTGCCTCAAAATCCGCGAAGAGTGCCGCTGCCTCGGGGACACGGAAGACCAGTTCTTCTACCGTCTCAAGTGCTGCATCGGTAGCTGCTGATACGGAAGCTGCTCTCGCTGCTACTTCAGAGGCGGGCGGCACCGGTCTTACCGCGGCAGATGTTGCTGGTGATGGTCGCAAGAGCAGCGCCTCCAATACTGCTGAGGCAGTATCGGCGGCTGATAAGCCGAGCATGACCGTTGGGCAGAGTTCCTTCGTGCAGGCTAAACAGCCCGATATTAATATCACCAAGTCCGAGCCTTCCGCCCCTGCCGCATCAGCGACAGCAGATGCTCAGCAGGCAAAGCCCACGAAGCTGCCAGCACCTGTCTCTGCTGTTGATGCACAAGGGCTGGACCTGTCGGTGCTAGACAAGAAGAAGGGTACGGCCGCCGAGAAACCGACCGCCCCGGATGCATCGTACACGCAGCAGACAGCAGGGAGCCAGACGCCCGAGTCAGCCAGCGCATCTTTGCCGTATGCAGATAGCACCGCCGACGACCCGACGGTAGCTCTTGACCCTGATAAGGTAGGGGAGTTGGTGCGCCGCATTGTGGAGCACAACCAAGATCCTGAAGAGCAGCCGGAGCCTACGTTCAATAACTTTGCCAAGTCGGGTTACTCTGCTGCGAATACCATGGCCCAGGACGCCGTGGATTATGAAGACGAGTATGAGGATGATCTGGACGTTCCCCGTAAGCGGAGTCCTTTGAGCCTGATCCTGCTGGTCTTGTGTATCGCGGTGATCCTCATCGGCCTGTTTATAGTGCTCAGCCAGAAGTAACATGTGCCCCTTTCTGGGGTCTCCGCCGGAGACGGCGAATATGAAAGGAAACTATGACCGCAGCACCCGCCTCGATTGAGGCACTGCGTATTGCCGCCCGGGCGGCAGAAGAAAAACAGGGCACAGATCTGTTTGCTGTTGATGCCTCGGACGCTATGGGTCTGATCGACGGGTTCTTGGTGGTTTCGGCTCATAATGAGCGCCTAGTAAACGCTGTAGCTGATGGGGTTGAGGATGCTCTTCGGGAGCAGGCTGGGATGAAGCCGGTACGCCGTGAGGGCCGGGCGAGCGGGCGCTGGATCCTCCTTGATTTCGGCGATATTGTGATTCACGTGCAGCATGAGGAAGATCGCGAGTTTTATGCGCTGGATCGTTTATGGTCTCAAGCTCCACGCATTGAGTTGGGTGTTAAAACGGAGACACCTTTCGATATTGCTGGTGAGACTGAGGAAGACGCCGCGCGTATTATCCCAGCCGATAGCTAAACTTCGTTCTTCTCACCTTGGGGTGGGCAGTATTCGCGGGTGGTCTTGCGAATACTGCCCGTGCTGATTTGCATTCGTACCTCAGGCATGTGTATTATTTTCTTGTTGCCCCAAAGGGTGGCAGAACTAAATAGGGGGATATGGCGCAGCTGGTAGCGCACCTGCATGGCATGCAGGGGGTCAGGGGTTCGAGTCCCCTTATCTCCACAAATCATCACCTGGTTTTATGTGACCAGGTGATTTTTTGTGCCTGTTGTACAGTCCGACAAATACTCAGAAGCGTGAAGCATTGTGACACTTCCGCCTTAAGGCGGAAGAAGACAGTTTTTCATCCCTTGAGAGTGAGTGAGAGGCGAGCTGGAAAAGAACATACGCTGCTAACAACTCTTGTGCGGCTTTAGGAGAGATCTGAGTGCTAATGGGTGTCGGCGGGACGCTAGACGATGCAGGGTATCTGTCTGTAGAGTGATAGAGCACAAATACTAGGCATAGGTGTGGTGAGGTAAATGGCTGATGCAGTTGAACGGGCAAGTACACGCCTGGGCTTACACAAGAAAAAACTACGATCGAGCGATATTGATATTCTGCGCGAATCAACTCTGATGAATCTGAACTGGCCGGGGGAGAGGTTCACCATGCAGGATCTTCTCGGCACAGCCGAATTTGTGCGGTACATCGTTATGGATGCGCGGCGGGGAGATTATGGTGTGGTTGCCTGCACCTCACAGGGGCAGTGGGTTGGTACTGCAAGGGTTCTCTATTTACCTCAGCAGAATCCTGGATATGGTTTTGTGGCTCCTGGTATCGGTGAGCTGGGCGTGTCCGTGCAGCCTGAGGCGCGCGGTGTTGGGCTGGGGACGGAACTTATCTGTGATGTTATAGAAGTTGCTCGTGTGCGAGGGGACCGGGGTGTTAGTCTCAGTGTTGAGGCAGGGAATCCCGCGCGTAAGCTCTACGAAAAGCTAGGATTCGTTGATGCTGGCGGTAGCACTGGAGCGATGCTTCTGGAGTTCTAGCCGGTACCTTTAGCGCTTTAGCTAAAGGCACCGGCTAGCGGCCCTGTGTTACCGTGTATGTTAGCTGCGTTGGCGCTGGAACGCCTGATCGACTATGGCCATGACGGCACGTTTTGGTACTACACGAGTGACAAGCCGTGCCACAACGGCGTTTCCTAGCCCATCTACAAAACTGGGTTTTGTGGTTTTCAGTGCCTGCAGGGTGCTATCTAGCAGCTGGCGGGTGGAACGCATTTTCCCGACCGTTGCGGATTGACCGGCGATTTCAAAGAATGAGGTGTCGGTGGGGCCGGGGCAGACCGCGAGCACTCGGATGCCGTCTTTTCGGGTTTCTGCCCAGAGCGCTTCGGTAAAGGACAGCACAAATGCTTTGGTCGCGCCGTACACTGCCATATGGGGCAGCGGCTGAAAAGCCGCAGTCGAAGCAATGTTTATGATGGTTCCGGTTTTGCGTTCACGCATGGTGGGCAGGTAGCGTGCCGTCAGCCCTGTTAGCGTGAGGCAGTTGAGGCGTACTTCTTGCTCCAGACGGTCGGGATTATCATCAGCAACATCACCGTGGGTTCCGAACCCTGCATTATTGACAAGCACATCAATCTCTAACCTGGCGCGGTTCGTTTCTTCCCAGAGCCGTTGAGCTGCATCCGGTTCAGACAGATCAAGTGCAATGACGGTGACTTGAATACCGTGCTGGCCACGAAGCGTATCAGCGAGAGTATTCAGCTTGTCTTCGCTGCGAGCAACAAGCACAAGGTCGTGTTTTTCTGCGGCGTAATGGTGCGCGAATTCTTCGCCGATACCTGAAGAAGCGCCAGTAATGAGGGTCGCCATACAGTACTCCATATCATCAGTTTTTTGGACTAGGACAAAAGTTCGTCTGAACAGACGAAAGGTTTCGGAAGGCAGGGGAGAAGGATGGATTAACGCCTCTGCAGTCCCTCTATAAGCATTGTGTTTAAGGCGTGAGCTTGGCGTCTGAACTTTTCGGTGTCTCCTTGGGCTAAAGCATCGTTAGAAGTTTTGAGGCCGTCGAAGGAACCAACGAGGATCGCGGCGGCATCCTGACTTGATAATTCTGTGTGGAATATCTGCTGTGCCTTGCCGCGTTCAATAATGTCGGCCACCACATCAACCCAGCTTTGAAGGGGGCTAATGAGGTCTTCAGGCGGTTCCTTAGAGCGCACTTGGTCGGCGAGACGAACAATGTTCCAGTCGGTTTTTCCCTGCGACACCAGAGCAATCAGAAGGTTACTGAGCGCCTCTAGTTGCTCTAGCGGGTTATCGTGTTGAGCTATTTCCTGGATCCCCTGTTCAAGCCAGTGCCGTTTGTGGTCTTCAATGACGGCGTACGCCAAATCGCTTTTGGAACGGAAATGGAAATAGAGGGCGCCTTTGGTGAGTCCGGTGGCCTGAATAATGTCGTCTAACCGGGTTTCAGAATAGCCGCGTTGTGCAAAGACTTGGGCGGCAACTTCTAGGATATGTTCCCGGGTGAGCTGGCCCTTGGACTTGGAATTTGCTGTTTTATCTGCTGCCATAATGACAATATAAAAACCGACTATTCGGTATGTCAAGGGTCGGGTGGAAGAATTTCTTGGCCCGCACACCAGGGACAGAAAAAACATGGTGTATTCTCACCCGGCAAAGACGCAAAACCGTCTATGCATGGATTCATGCTGCTGCCTCACGGCTGTATACAAGCACATATTTGGAGTATTGAAAGCGGAAAAGCTACACTTCAAGAAGCTCAACGTTCGGGCAGATATTTTGTCATGACAAGGATGCGTGTACTCTGCAGTCTGGCTCCCGAACCAACCGCGTACGAAAGTAACGACCCGCCTATCAGGAGAAACTGTTATGCGTTCCCCTATACCAAGCTACCTCGACGATGTGCTCGCCAGTGTGGCCTCAGATAAAACGGGGGAACTCGCAAACTATATTCCTGAGCTGGCGGGAGTAAACCCTGATCGACTAGGGGCATCTATCGCAATGGTTGATGGGGAACTTTACGGCGCCGGAGACGTCAATGAAGTGTTTACTATCCAGTCTATTTCTAAGCCTTTCGTGTATGCCCTAGCTCTAGCTGATCGTGGATTTGATAAGGTACTGGCGAAAGTGGGTGTTGAACCTTCGGGAGAGCCTTTTAACGAGATATCTCTTGAGGACGAGTCGGGACGTCCGCTGAACCCCATGATTAATGCTGGGGCTATCACCACCCACTCGCTGGTGGGAGCCGAAAATATAAGTCCAGAGAAGCGGATGGAACGGGTAGTTGAAGGGCTCTCAGCATTTGCCGGGCGCCCCCTTCAGATTGATGAGGCGGTGTATTCCTCAGAGATAGAACATGCGCACCGTAACCTTGCTATTGCACATATGCTCCGTAGTCACGATATCCTCACCGAGAACCCCGCCAAGGTGGTGGAAGGGTACACGCGTCAGTGTTCACTTGAAGTAACTGTAAAAGACCTGGCGATGATGGCAGCTACTCTGGCGAATTATGGGGAGCAGCCTCTTACCGGTGAGCAGGTGGTACCTAAAACGGTAGTGCGTCAGGTGTTGAGCGTAATGTTCACCTGCGGCATGTACAATGCCGCTGGCGACTGGGCAACGCAGGTGGGTATTCCCGCCAAAAGCGGTGTGGGCGGAGGAATCATTGGTGCTGTGCCGGGGCAGCTGGGGGTGGCAACATTCTCACCGCGCCTTGATATACATGGCAATAGTGTCCGCGGCGTGTCGCTATTTGAGCGGTTTTCTTCAGACATGGGTATGCACGTGATGAATATTCCCACCGTTGCCCGTTCGGCAATACGCGCTAACTACCGCGTAGGAGTTGGCACCGAGACGGTTCAGGTTATTCAGCTTCAAGGCAGGATCCGGTTCGCCGGTGCTGAGCGTGTTATCCGCGAAATTGTGGACACCGAATACACGGGGACGAAAATAGCTTTGGATGTTACGCGAGTCTATTCTGTGGACGAGGTTGCCCAGCATATGCTTCTGGAAATTATGCGTAGACTCACATTTGACGGGTACACCGTCTATCTGATTGACCAGGACGACACCCTCCCGGATGTTGAAGCGCTTCGCAAAATGCAGGTTGCGGTGTTGGAGAGCGTCGATGAGATAGGGCTTGTGTAAGGTTGATGATTGGGCTTATCACCTTACAAGGCAGCGAATAAACAACGCGTATCCCGGCGCTCCCATCAAGTGAGATATTAAATACAATAAAGGCTCGGTATGACAGTTTTTTACCGAGCCTTTATGCATAAATATGAGAACTACATGTCCATGGCATAGCCCATATAATGGCAGACTTTCTGCCCGTTCTCCACGGTGTAGGTGCCCTTGCCGGAGGTGCATCCATCTATCACCTGCTGCTCGGTGTAGTAGTTGGAAATAAGTGCTAAGATCACTATTCCAACACTGGCGATAATCGCTAGGGACGCAAAGATAATGGCGCCGATCGCCATGCCAGCGCCTTCGGCTTCACCCTTTTTTACCTGTCCAAGGGCGATACCGGCAAATACGATCGCGAAAATTGCGGGTACAAAACCAATCACCAGAATGCCCGTGAAGAAAGCAATCAGTGAGAGCACTAAGGCGGTAATGGCAGCCCACTTTTTCTTCGGAATTTCTTCAAGAATCTGCGGTTCTAAAGGCTGTGTGTAGGCAGAATACGCCTCGGTGAGAGGCACAGTTTTATTGGACATAGGAATCCTTAAGTTATTTGAGACTTTGAGTGATAAGTGCATGAACCGTCGATGGCTCTGCATCTATTCTAAAGCATTCAGAAACCTTAAAATCTTGCTCCCAGTAAAGAATAAATATGCACTAGAGCTAGGGGCAGAGAGGTTCTCCCGCACCTGGTGGTTTCGTATAGACTTAGGGGTGAGCAATGACAGCTCAGCACTTACTCACTCGCTCAGTCAATGAGGATAATTCCATATGAAAAATCAAGTTATTGCGGTAGCGCTTCTCGGTACCGTATTTCTTGCTGGGTGTTCCAGCAACGCAGGCAATATTCGCAAAGAACAAACGCCATCTTCAGTATCTGCTTCGTCATCGGCACGCAGTACATCTGCCAGCCCCTCACCTACAGAGTCGCCGAGTCCTTCACCTTCGAAAACTCCTAGCCCCACCGCCTCGCCCACACCTGAACCTGTTAAAACCCCGGAGGCGGTAACACCTGTGGCTGAACCCACCCCCGAAGTCCCGGCGCCTGAGCCCGAGCAGAAACCGGTGCCTGCCGAAGACACACAGCCAGCAACAGAAGCTCCAGCACCTGCTCGGCAAACTCCGGTACAGCAGGAACCTGTGCAACAGAAACCTGTTGTGGTTGAGACTCCCGCAAATACCGGAGTGTACTACAAGAACTGTGACGAAGTCCGTGCAGCTGGCGCGGCACCTATCCATAAAGGCCAGCCTGGATACGCTGCTCATCTGGACCGTGATGGAGACGGCGTGGCCTGCGAACCCTACAAAGGAAAAGGTAATAAGAGGAAATAGTTTTCTTCCTGCCTTCTGCCTCTCACTCAACTCATTCAGCTTAAACACCCCGCCATCACCCTTCTCTGTTGCATTGGTGCGCAGGCCTTCGGTGCATGGCGATGCCTCGAAAGACTAAACCCCCTATGTGCAATACCTCATCACCCCGCACTATTACTGAATCTGCGCAGCCTGGTGTGCCCCGCAGGGCATTCGTGCTCGGCACTCTTGTACCACTTTTGGCAGGGTGCAGTTTCGGCGCGCAGAACACTGTAGATAATGCCGCTAATTCCCAGGGACAAACTCCACCTGTGCCCGTGAATGGGAAAACCTCCTCCGGCAGCCCTACTGCCTCTGTCTCTGTGAACCCTGTTTCCACCCCGTACCCCTGGGACGGTCCGCAAGTTGGGCTGCCCGGCGACGGTAAATACATCGCTTGGACCGTTGACGATGGTAAAAGCCCCGAAGTGGTGCGCGCCTATGCAGATTTTGCGGCGAAAACAGGCACCCGCCTCACCTTTTTCATTAACGGCTCTTATGATTCGTTCGAGCAGAACCTTGACGTGTTGGCGCCCCTAGTGACATCGGGGCAGATCCAAATCGGGAACCACACATGGTCACATGCAGCTCTCACCGATCTTGACGATGCGGGAATCATTGAGGAGCTTGAGAAGAACGACCGCGAGATTGAACGCCTCTTTGGAATGTCTTCAAAGCCCTACTTCCGCCCACCCTACGGGTACT
This sequence comes from Rothia sp. HSID18067, assembly GCF_003989445.1. Classification (NCBI taxonomy): domain Bacteria; kingdom Bacillati; phylum Actinomycetota; class Actinomycetes; order Micrococcales; family Micrococcaceae; genus Rothia; species Rothia sp. HSID18067. The sequence continues at coordinate 547,819 of NZ_RBMF01000001.1, forward strand.
ACGATCGGCGGGTATTGGATGCCGCTGCGCGTGCCGGGTTTGACCGGCCCACCCTATGGTACGGTTCACTGGCTGACTCTTCCCCTATTACATCTGAAGAGATCTATAAATATGCCAGTACATATGCGAACCCGCAAACTATTCTTATTGGGCATCTGAACTATACGGGTGTCATTGCGGTACTCGACAAAATTAAAGCGTTATTGGATGAACGCGGGTTAGTCACTGTTACTCTCCGCGACTATTACGGGGGATAAACACCAGAGGATAAACCAACACTTGGGTACTTTGCGGGATTCAAGAGGAGAAGACATCCGCTCAATGATGCCATGATGAACCCTTGAGCCCATGCAGTGCGGGGCGGGAGAACCTTCCCCGCACTGCCGCTGCTGCGAGTTATCAGCAGCCCTATGGTTTTAAATCGCTCGCGGCAGCAGCAGCCGGTTTGGCCGCCGTAGCTTTGCTGAGGCTCACCGTTCTTCTTTTTTCTCTTTCTCCTTCTGCTTCTTTTTCTCTTCTTCTTTCTTCTTTTCTTCGGCTTCAGCATCGCGGACAATTTTTAGTTCTTCTTCTGAGGCTTCACCGTAGTAGTCGCGTAAGGTAACTGTTACCAGTCCACGCTCGTCAAGAAGCTCTTTAATACGTTCCAGCAGGGAAATAATAGTGGTGTAGTTAAGATGCCCCAACATAATTCGTTGCGGCTTCATATACTTCTTCGTACGTTTGAGCACCACACGTTGGGTGGTTTGCCCCTCATCACCTGTGGTACCTTCCCACAGTACCGGCCGTGAAAACCCCGCTTTTGCGGCTATTTTCAGCACCCGGTCGTCATAGTACCCGTAGGGTGGACGAAAATACGGTTTTGAGGACACCCCAAAAAGCCGCATGATTTCTTCCTCATTGCGCACGAACTCTTCTTTCACCTGTTTATCATCAAGATTCAGCAGGTTAGGGTGGTTATAGGTGTGGTTTGCGATCTGAATTTGTCCTGATTTCACCAGCGGCAAAAGGACATCAAGGTTCTGCTCAAAAGAAGTGTAGGAGGCATTAATGAAAAAGGTGAGGCGGGTGCCTGTTTTCGCCGCGAACTCGGCGTAAGCCCGCACAGTTTCGGGGTTAGCGCCGTCATCCACTGTCCACGCCACATAGTGCCCTTCACCAGCTAGACGGTACTGGATATCTTTCCATGGGTGGGGTTTAGCGATTGGGTTTTTTGACACCGGCGGCTCTGCAGGTTCGGGGGAGTCCACGGCAGCAGTTGGTGAAGCATCGTCGCTATGGGGCGTGCCTGTGGGGGCTGCGATAAACCTCGTTTCGGCGGCATTCTCTACGGTATTCTTGGAGGAGCATCCCGCTATGAGCGGGATAATAGAGCCCACTACAAACGTGCGGCGTGAGAATAACGAGTTGTGAATGGTCATACTTCTAAGCATAGCCCGTATACTCCCTCAGCTAAGATTCTCAACAGGGTGAGAAAGCTCCCCCGTGTGTGCCCTCATCCACGCGGTTTTGTGCTTGTGTGTCACCAACCGGTTGATAGTGATTTGACTGATACTATGGGGGCATGGCTAAGAAAATCGTATTGCTCGCGGCTACGGCCGTGCTATTAGCCGGGTGTTCCGCAGAAGTTGCTCCCGGCCTTACCTTCACCCCCGTCCAAGATTACGGAAACCATGGGGACATTACTGTCTCAGCTGAGGTGCTTAGTGGTAACGAACATAATGGTTTCCACGCCAAAGCGGGTAAGGTTCGCTTTTTCCAGGATGGTATTGAGGTGAACTCTGCTGAGCAGAAACTCACCGAGAAAACCGGGTACTACCGCGTAGGCGCCTCTAATAGCCACGAGCTAGCCGGTAAAACTATCTCGGTGGCCGTCTACGCCGATGATCCTCAAGACACTGTTAAATGCGCTATTAAGGTAACAGGCGAAGACCATCCGGTGCACCACTCGGAACAGGCCGAAGGGAAAGGCTCGGCCTACTGCCAGGTGAAGCTCAGCTCAGGACCCTATCAGCTACCTGCTGGTGCCTCGGGCGAGTCAAAGCATTCGCATTAGGGCTCCTCAGGTAACTAACGCGTAGCCCACAGCGTTGTGTATACACCACCGATTCTTTAAAGCCTTTAAAGCCTGCGCACACACAAAAACCGCACACACTATAGATACTGAACAGCTGCCGCTCGTATCCTGCGCAACCGCTTGTGCAGGATACGAGCGCGTCTGTGTTCTGCCCATTTGGAGACATCCGAGCGCCCAATATTATAGTGACGCGACCATATAATCTTCCCCAAATAAGAAAAATGGGGTGTCTATATGGAACACTAATACGTATGGAAAATCTGGGTACCCACGAATTACGCACCATGGTAACCGAGGCCGCCGATGAGGCAGTCAACATTGGTTACCGGGTGGGCGACACCCTGCATCGGTGGCGTGAACGCCGCGCTATCGCCCAAGGCCAAGAGCCTATTATTGTCCCGTCAGAGGGGTACGGGCGGGTAGCCACCGGCGCCAAGAACGGGTGGGTGCGTATACTGGCACGTGCCCTGTATAAAACTGAGGCGTTTGAGAAACTGCTCTATGTGGTTGAGGGTACTCAAGATACGGACAACCCCATGCGCGGGTGGCGTGCCTTCACATCCATTGCCATGTCTGATGCTCCCGTAACCATTATTATCGCGGGAAGAACTTATGAGGTTCGCACCGATAGAGGCGGTGTCCTTGACGTTAAGCTTGATATTGACCTGCCAGCGGGGCTTCATGAAGTTATTATGTATGTTCCTGGTTCCCGTGCTGCTGTCACCAGTGTCTACATTGTGCCTGCTGAGCAGAAGATCGGCGTAATTGCTGACGTTGATGATACAGTCATGGTTACTATGCTTCCGCGTCCGCTTGTAGCGGCATGGAACTCGTTCGTGATTGATGAACACGCACGTATTCCTACCCCCGGCATGGCTGTGCTTATGGACCGGATTCGGGCTGCGCACCCTCAGGCCCCTTTTATGTATCTGTCTACTGGTGCCTGGAATATCACCCCAACACTGCGTCGTTTTCTGACCCGTAACGGGTATCCGCGCGGCACGTTCTTGCTCACTGACTGGGGGCCTACGCCAGATCGCTGGTTCCGTTCCGGCACCCAACATAAGGTACAGTCCTTACGAAGGTTGGCGCACGAGTTCCCCGAGATGCAGTGGATCCTCATCGGTGATGACGGCCAGCGCGACCCGGATATATACAACGGGTTTGCAGTGCGGTACCCCCAGAATGTTGCGGCTATTATGATTCGTAACCTAACGGTGGGGGAGACGGTGCTGGCCTCAGGGCGAGTATGGGGTGATAAGCGGGCGCAACAGATGACCCAGTCGCCGCTGTGGATGGAAGCAAATGACGGTGATACGCTCAGCCGCAAACTGCGCCAACGCGGCCTGCTCTAAAGCGTACGGCGTATAGGGGCGGCCTGGTACCCACCCTGGCGGAAAATCACTCTTGTAGAGACCTCTTGTAACGGCAGGAAACAGTACCAATAATGAGCCTCTAAAGGTCTCAAAAGTTATGGAACTACATGTTTTTTCAGCGCGAGAAATGGCATATTTGGGTTTAAGTTGTTTTTAAGTTGCTTAACCAACTATACGGGGTGCTATGTCAGCACCAGAGGACAGCAAAAATTTTATGAAATCTTTATATGTGTAGTTAAACCACTGGTACGGACCTCAAAACGAGTATTCAACTCGGAGAATATCGCCCGTTATTCCCCGTAAAATCGCGGAAGTGCGGGAGTGTCGGAAAAATCAAGCATTACAACTGATGTAAATCTCACATACCCCGTTAAAATCACGACGCACGGCAGTTTAGAGGCGAAAACGGTATGGGGATTCCCAGACTGATAGTAAACCCCACCATGTGGATAACCTGAAGGTATGCGTGCAACGGCGCGGGAAGGCTTATTGGCCGGGGTGTGGATAAGTTGTGGGGGCACTGCGAAGAACGTGCGCTCCTGTGGGTTTTTCGAACATGAAAAAATTGATGCACCACATCATCTTGGGGTTAAAAAAATTTCTAACACTACATGTAGTATTAATACTCGGTTCGGGTGATAATCTGAATCGGCGTCAACGCTCCCTCAATACGAGAGCGATACGGGGCGCCCACCCCGCCTTTCGGGGCACAAGTAACCACACAACTCATTCAGCAATAATGCTCCCGCCGCTTGCGGGGCCGACAAGGAGAATTTCAATGGTAGTGACCGTGTACACCAAGCCCCAGTGCGTTCAGTGCAACATGACCTACCGGGCCCTCGACGCCAAAGGCATCAACTACCACAAGGTAGATATCACCGAAGACGACCGAGCATTAGCAAAAGTTAAGTCCCTCGGGTACATGCAGGCTCCCGTTGTGATTGCCGGTGAAGACCACTGGTCTGGCTTTCAGCCCGATAGGATCAACGCTCTAGCCGATATCGCGGTTTCCGCGTAATAAGCAGCCACCCCTGCGGCGGCACAATCCAAGGAGAAGAAAGTGACAACCCCTCTCGCTCAGAAACCCACCGACGAGAACGCAGAGATCCGAGAGTACATCTTGGGTGCCCGCGATGCCGTCGAGGGTCGAGCGACCACACCGGTAGGGGATGAGACCCCACTGGTGGTTTACTTCTCTTCCATCTCTGGAAACACCCACAAGTTTGTTGAAAAACTTCATGCCCGTACCCAGCGCCTGCCGTTAAGGACCGGTGAAGACACGCTCGTCGTCCAGGAACCGTATGTGCTGTGCGTACCCACCTACGGTAAACCGGAAGGTGCGGGGAACGTGCCTCCGCAGGTGGTGAAATTCCTGAACGTTGAAGAAAACCGCCGCAACATGGTGGGTGTTATCGGAGCAGGCAATACCAACTTCGGGCCTCTCTTTGGCATCGCAGCAGATATCGTATCCGCAAAGTGCGATGTGCCGGTGCTCTTCAAATTCGAGCTCATGGGAACCCCCTCAGACGTAGACAAAGTGAACGAAGGATTGGAAGAATTTTGGAAGCAAAACTTCCCTCAGCGCTAGAAACTCTCGGCGCTTCTCACGCTGGTAAGACCACCCCCGAAAAATTTCAGGGGATGAGCTACCACGAGCTGAACGCTCTGCTGAACCTGTACGACGAAAACGGCAAGATCCAGTTTGACGCAGACCGTCAGGCGGCACGCCAGTACTTCCTGCAGCACGTCAACAACAACACCGTATTCTTCCACGACCTTGAAGAGAAGATCGAGTACCTGATCGAGAACCAGTACTACGAGCCGGAGCTCTTCGAGAAGTACAGCTTCGACTTCGTCAAGAATCTGTTCAAACGTGCCTACGCCGTGAAGTTCCGGTTCCCCACTTTCTTGGGAGCCTTCAAGTTCTACACCTCCTACGCTCTGAAAACCTTCGATGGGCAGCGCTACCTAGAGCGTTTTGAGGACCGCGTATGCATGGTTGCGCTGCTGCTGGCGGAAGGCAACGAGACACTGGCAGAGGAAATCGTGGACGAGATTATCTCGGGGCGTTTCCAGCCTGCCACGCCCACGTTCCTCAATGCTGGAAAGAAACAGCGAGGTGAGCTGGTCTCCTGCTTCCTGCTTCGCATCGAAGACAATATGGAATCTATCGGACGTTCCATTAACTCGGCGTTGCAGCTCTCAAAACGCGGTGGTGGGGTGGCGTTCGCTCTGACGAACCTACGTGAATCCGGTGCACCCATTAAGAAAATTGAGAACCAGTCCTCCGGTGTCATCCCCGTTATGAAGCTTCTTGAGGATGCTTTCTCCTACGCGAACCAGCTGGGCGCGCGGCAGGGGGCGGGGGCCGTGTACTTGCACGCACACCACCCCGACATTTACTCGTTCCTTGACACCAAACGCGAAAATGCTGATGAGAAGATCCGCATTAAAACCCTCTCACTGGGTGTGGTGATCCCCGATATTACCTTCAAACTCGCCAAAGAGAACAAAGATATGTACCTGTTCTCACCGTACGATGTGGAACGCATCTACGGGGTTCCTTTCTCGGATATTAATGTGAGCGAAAAATACCAGGAAATGGTGGATGACTCGCGGATCCGTAAAACCAAGATTAATGCGCGCGAGTTCTTCCAGACCATCGCTGAGGTGCAGTTCGAATCCGGCTACCCATACATTATGTTTGAGGATACCGTGAACCGGGCTAACCCGATTGACGGCAAGGTTATTATGAGTAACCTCTGCTCCGAGATTCTTCAGGTGTCAAAGCCCTCGAAATACCACGACGATCTCGGGTATGCGGAAACGGGGAAGGATATCTCATGCAACCTCGGTTCGCTCAATATTGCCATGACTATGGACGGCGATAACCTCGGAAAAACTGTTGAAACGGCAATTCGTTCGCTCACCTCCGTCTCAGATCAGTCGGATATCCGTTCCGTCCCCTCCATTGAACGCGGTAACGACATGAGCCACGCGGTCGGGCTGGGGCAGATGAACCTGCACGGCTACTTGGCGCGTGAACATGTGCATTACGGTTCCGAAGAGGCACTGGATTTCACCAATATCTACTTTTACACGGTGGCCTATCATGCAATCCGCGCCTCCATGGAAATTGCTAAAGAACGTGGCGTGACGTTTGAAGGGTTCGAGAACTCAAAGTATGCCAGCGGTGAGTTCTTCGCCAAGTACATTGAGAAAGAATGGGAGCCGCAAACGGAACGTGTTTGTGAACTGTTTGCCAAGCACCATATTCCCACCCGCGAGGACTGGATTCAGCTGGCAGCCGATGTAGCGCAGTACGGTATGTACAACCAGAACCTGCAGGCTGTTCCGCCCACCGGGTCTATCTCGTACATTAACGGTTCGACCTCCTCAATCCATCCGATCGCCTCCAAGATTGAGATTCGTAAGGAAGGTAAGCTGGGGCGTGTCTACTACCCGGCACCCTTCATGACGAACGAGAATCTTGACTACTATAAGGACGCGTACGAGATCGGGTTCGAGAAGATTATCGACACCTACGCTGTGGCCACTCAGCATGTGGATCAGGGTCTGTCGCTAACCTTGTTCTTCCGTGACACTGCAACAACCCGCGACATTAACCGCGCTCAGATTTATGCTTGGCGCAAGGGAATCAAGACCATCTACTATATCCGCCTGCGGCAGATGGCTCTTGAAGGTACCGAAGTTGAGGGTTGCGTATCCTGCATGCTGTAATGCAGCGAAACTCACCCGTATCGTGTTTCGGGGTGTGAGAAGACAGAATCTTCTTACACCCCCGAAGCCAACCAGACACGTAAGGATAACAACCCAGGGTGCAACAGAACCTCACTCCAATAATCGCCGCACTCGCTAACTCTGACTGTCAGCGCATGTATGCCCAGATTGTTCTGGGGCAAGCACCCGAGTCGCCGAATCGGCGTGAGCGTAAACTGATCGACCGTCTAAAAACGGTTGGGCTTGTCGCGGAAGACCCTGCGGGCTCCCTTATCCTGACGGATGTATTCACCGAATACTTACTGGCGGGTAAACACGAACGGGGCCAAGAAACTGTGGGGGTGCAGCGGTTCCTTGTTAAAGGACGGGTGCAGAGGTGGCCATCCCGTGCGGAGGATAAGGACGCCCTTCTGCGGTGGATTATCACCGAAAGTATTGCAGAATCCGAGCGGCTTGCAGAGTCTGAACTGAATGACCGCATACGACGGTACACCGAGGACCCAGCTTTGGTGCGTCGCTACGGGGTAGATTTTGGGATGCTGCGACGGGACCCAGCCACACAGATCTACTACCTCAGTCAGTAGCTATCTTAAGCTTTACGGAACCAGTTGGCGCGCTCATAACGGTAGTAGCTGGGAGCGAGAAACTAGTGAGCGCAGGAACTGTGTCAGAATAGAAAAACATGAGACGCCCCTAAGGCATTGATCCGCTATAGGAGAAACAAGTATGAGCGAAAAGGTACACCTCGTTGACCACCCAATTGAGGCTATTAACTGGAACCGTTTAGAGGATGAGAAAGACCTTGAGGTCTGGGACCGTCTCACCGGTAATTTCTGGTTACCTGAGAAGGTGCCGCTGAGCAACGACGTACCCACGTGGAAGACTCTGACCGCGGAAGAAAAAGAGCTGACCATGCGGGTCTTTACCGGTCTGACGTTGCTGGACACCATCCAGGGTACTGTGGGTGCTGTCTCTCTGCTTCCCGATGCCGTTACTGCGCACGAAGAGGCCGTATACACCAATATTGCTTTCATGGAGTCGGTACACGCAAAGTCGTACTCCTCCATTTTCTCGACCCTGTGCTCCACTAAGGAAATTGATGAGGCATTCCGCTGGGCCTCTGAGAACGAATACCTGCAGAAGAAGGCAAAGATTATCCTCGCCTACTATATCGGCGATGACCCGCTTAAGAAGAAGGTTGCTTCCACACTTTTGGAGTCTTTCCTGTTCTACTCCGGGTTCTACCTTCCCATGTACTGGTCGGCGCATGCCAAGCTGACTAACACCGCTGACCTGATCCGTCTGATTATTCGTGATGAGGCTGTTCATGGCTACTACATCGGGTACAAGTTCCAGTGTGGGCTGGCAAAGGAAACCCCGGAGCGTCAGGCAGAGCTGAAGGAATACACCTTCAACCTGCTGTACGAGCTGTATGAGAACGAGGTGGCTTATACCCACTCGCTCTATGACGGGGTAGGCTGGAGCGAGGACGTGAAGAAGTTCCTGCACTACAACGCCAATAAGGCTCTGATGAACCTGGGGTATGAGGCCATGTTCCCGGCCTCGGTAACGAATGTTTCCCCTGCTATCCTTTCGGCGTTGTCGCCCAATGCCGATGAGAATCATGACTTCTTCTCAGGCTCCGGTTCATCCTACGTGATCGGCAAAGCTGTGAATACCGAAGACGAAGACTGGGACTTCTAAAGCCGCAGTGTTATTTAAATAACTATGCACGTGTAAAAGCGAGCGGGGCATTTCCCTGCTCGCTTTTACCATACTCACAGGATTTAAACCTTCAAATTAAGGTTTAGGGATATGTACTGTTAAAGTGCAAGTTATTTCGAGTGAAGGAGTTGATGCTCATGTTAAGGACCCGTCCCTCATCTGCCCGCCGTGCTGCCCTTCTTGGTGTGAGTACGGTAGTACTTGCGCTGGGTTCGTCTGCTCTTGCAGTTCCTGGAGCATCGGCAGTAGACTCTTCGGCAAGTTCGTCGTCCTCGGCAAGTGCTTCTGCTTCAGCGGATGCCTCTTCATCTGCTTCGTCTTCGGTGCCTTCGAAAGATAATGGCTCTCCGAATGAGGGCGCCGAAGCTAAGCATGACGAGAATTTTAAGTTCTTGGAGTACGAGAACATCATCGACTGGACTGATTACAAGGTGACCGGCGAACACGAAATCACTTTTACCACCCTCACGGGTACCCCTAGGTGCTACGACGTCCGTGCGGAGGTTGTTGAGAAGGATGGCGTGATGAACGTTGCTCTAGTAGAGGGCACCATTCCTGGCGCACCCGATGCCTGCACCGCAGAGGCGCGCATTGCGAAGGTTAAGGTAAAGACGAAGGCTAAGGCTTCCACGCTTAAGGTGCAGCAGCTGCCTGAATCCCTGGTGCGCCTCAATAAAGGAGCTATCCAAGGTGCTTAGGGGATTATGAGGAAACTGCCTTCAACTGTAGAGTCGGTTTTCTTGCTGTCTCTAAACAGTAGACCGTGGTGATTCCATCTTTGACTGGTGGGACGCCACGGTCTTCCTTTAATAGCTGTGAATGAAAATAATATCGCAGCAGCAGGGTAGGGGACGGGAGGCTCAGCACCTTACTGAACATTTCTAATTTTTATCCCTTCACTTTAAGGTTGAGAAAATATTAGTCTTAGAGGAAGAGTTTTATACCCTGAAGGAGCTGATACTCATGTTGAAGACCCGCCCCTCATCTGCCCGCCGCACTGCTCTTCTTGGTGTGAGTGCGGTAGTGCTTGCGCTGGGATCATTTGCTCTTGCAGTTCCCGGGGCATCGGCAGCGACTCCTTCGGCCAGTCCGTTGTCTCAGGTGCCTTCGCAGGATGGGACCTCGTCAACTTCAAATAACTCACCGGTTGTGAGTGGCGAAGCTAAGCATGACGAGAATTTTAAGTTTATGCAGGATGAGCGTATTGCTAACTGGATCGAGTATCGGGTGACTGGTGAACATGAAATTACGTTCACTGTTATTACCGGAACCCCTAGCTGCTACGACGTCCGCGCGGAGGTCGTGGAAAAGAACGGTACGTTGAAGGTCGCACTGGTGGAAGGAACTATCCTTGGTGCTCCTGATGGGTGTACTGAGGAAGCGCTCTACAAGGATGTAAAGGTCAAGACTAAGGCTAAGGCATCTACGCTCAAGGTGCAGCAGCTGCCCAAGTCGCAAGTACATCTTAATAAGAAGATTACTCCTGCGTAAGGGCCTGAGCTGCAAAGCTCATTAAGGTAGGGGGAGTAAGTTGTAGGGCTGGCTCCTCTCTGCCTTTTATGCGCAGGCCGTGGCATCCAATCGCTGAGAGGCGGGGTGCCACGGTCTTCTTGATGCCTGCGGATAAAACGAAAAAATAATAGTGCTTCGGAAGCAGCAATATGGCGGGTTCTTGTGAGCGTTAAACGTTCTCAGGGAACATGCGGCACATTCCCAGTATTTAACTCTTCACTTTAAGATTAGGGAAATAATAATCTAAAACTGAAAATTTTCCATCCTGAAGGAGCTGATGCCCATGCCACAATCTCGTACTTCCTCCATCCGCTACGCTAGTCGAATCGGGATCGGTGCCCTGACTTTAGCATTAGGGCCCGCTGCATTGACCGCTCCCGCCGCCTCCGCAACTTCAGGGGACACAGCAACGGTAACGGCGCAGCCTAGTGCTTCTGCAAGTACCGATGCTTCCACCGCCACTTCTTCACCGGCGATACAATCCTTTACTCCTATCCCCGTTGTCCCTCTGCCGCATACAGGCGATAGCGACGATGACTCCACGCGGTTGTATAACGGGCATATCGTTAAATGGAGTGGCTATCATATAACCGGTGACCACGAAATTACTTTCGATGCTCAAGTTAACTCTTGCACGAGCCTGCACGCTAAAACTATTGAAGAAAATGGTGTGCTAAAAGTTGCCCTCATTGGCAGTAACCCTACCAGGCATACTGCATGCATCGCAGTTATGCGTCAGGAACATGTGAAAGTTAAGACCACGGCAAACGCCAACACACTGCGGGTTCAGCCTCTTCACGTCTTGGCTGTAAACAACGGTGGGGGAGGTGGTAATACATCCCACTAGTTTATCGATATACCTGTGCCCAGTACGTACGGTGAACAGTTAGGGGCGATACCCATATGCTCCGTATAGCGTGGCTGTTTGATGCACAGTAGAGAAATATCGGGGCTCTCCTTCACAATGGTGAGCCCCGATATCTTTGCGGAAGCTAATGCTGCATAGGCTATTGGGGACAGATGCGGGACTCATCGTTACTTTCGATCAGCTCCTGATAGAACATAATTTTCCGGTGCACAAAATCAACCCGTTGCTGTGCTTCAATAAGCTGCTGCTGGGCAATACGCGCATACTGCTCCACAATGCGCAACCGTTCGGGAGCTGTCTTACTTCCTTGACGCCCTAAATCTACATACGTCTTCACATCTGCAATGCTCATACCGCATTTACGTAGGCAATGGATAGTTTCGAACCAACCGATGCATTCATCGGTAAAAACACGGTTTCCTTTCTCGTCCCTCTGCAAGGTGGGAATGAGGCCCTGGTCGGTGTAATAGCGTACCGTGTGGGGGCTTAGATTTACTCGTTCAGAAACCTCTTTGACCGTGTAGCTCATTCCTTCATTATTTCACGGACCTGCTGAATATAAGGGCCTGCAGCATCCCGTGCCTTTGCGTGATACAGGTATGGTTCGCATTTAGAATGTGTTTTATATCGGGTTTGAAGGTTTAAGCTTGCCCTAGAGCAGCTCGAAGGACGTAGTCTTGTACAGCAATCAATAGTAAACCGCTAAAACTAGCCGAGAGTGAGTAGTACACTAATGCGTTCAGTCATTATGGAAGAACCCGGTAAAGTCGTCGTAGAAGACCGCCCCATGCCCACCCTCCTAGAGTCCACGGATGCCATTATTAAACTTGCCGCATCCTGCATCTGCGGGTCTGACCTGTGGCCCTACCGTGGTGCGCAGCCTGTAGACCACCAGCAGATGGGGCATGAATATATCGGTGAGGTTATTGAAGTTGGCGACGATGTTAAGACCGTCAAACCTGGCGACTTTGTCGTTGGTTCTTTCTGCATCTCATGCGGTGAGTGCGCAACCTGTCAGGATGGTTACCCGTCACGGTGCCTGAAAGCGATTGCTGCAGGCGATGGTTTCATTGGTATGCGCTCAAACGGTACCCAAGCGGAATACGCCCGCATCCCTTTCGCAGACGGCACTCTGGTTAAGACTCCCGCATACCCTACCGCAGAGCAGATTCCTCATCTGATGGCGGCATCCGATGTGCTGGGAACCGGCTGGTATGCAGCTGACGCCGCCAAGGCTGGCCCTGGTAAGGCTATTGTTGTAGTTGGCGATGGCGCCGTTGGTCTGGGTGCAGTTATTGGCGCTAAGCAGCTGGGCGCTGAGAAGATCATCATGATGTCTCGCAACCCCAAGCGCCAAGAGCTGGCTAAGCAGTTCGGCGCAACCCACGTGGTGGAAGAACGCGGCGAAGAAGGTATCGCCAAGGTTCTAGAGCTTACCGACGGGGTGGGAGCGCACGGTGTTGTAGAGGCTGTGGGTACTCAGCAGGCCTTTGACCAAGCCCTCGGATGCGTACGCCACGGCGGTTACATTGGCTTCGTAGGCGTGCCCCACGACAGCTCTATCGGTACCGACGTGCTCTTTGGTAAACAGGTTCATCTTGAAGGTGGTCCCGCACCGGTTCGTAAATACCTGCCGACCCTGATTGACCTGATTTATAAGGGTGAGATTGAGCCCGGTAAGGTCTTCGATCTGGAACTGCCTATCGACCAAGCCCCCAAGGGCTATGAGGCAATGGATCAGCGTACCGCGACCAAGGTGCTGCTGACGATGTAGAGACAGATACGAACGATAGTTCTGTGACAACCTAGGGAGTGTCGCCAGCGTGGTAAAGCGCCGGTGACACTCCCTAGACCTTTTCGACAGCCAAGGGTGATTTGCGTAGAAGACGCCCGTATACTTGAAGGGTTGGTATAGGAAAGATTATATAGATCCTTAACCACACGTAGAATTTCTCACAAACAATAGAAAAAGGACCCTTCCGCTTATGACTGAGCAGATGAAGGACGCTTCCTCAGACGCAGAAAAATTGTCTGGGGGAGGGGCTGCAAAAACTAGTTCTACCGTCAAGGTAGCCCAGCACAGTGCCGCATCAATATCGGCGAACGAGCGTGCAGAGCTGCACCGTACTATTTGGCGTATTGCCAATGATCTTCGTGGGGCGGTAGACGGCTGGGACTTTAAACAGTATGTACTGGGCATGATGTTCTACCGGTTTATTTCTGAAAATCTCACGGAGTACATCAATCAATCAGAGTATGAAGCAGGAGCTGAAGGATTCGACTATGCGCAGATAGATGACTTGGAGATCGACCTTGATGTAGTTCAGGAGATTGTGAAAGAACGTGGTTTCTTTCTGTTCCCCAGCCAGCTTTTTGAAAATGTGTATGCACAGGCTCGCACCGATGAGAACTTAAACGAGACCCTGGAAGAAGTTTTTCAGGAAGTTGAGAAATCTACAAAGGGTACACAGAGTGAAAGGAACTTCGCTGGTCTCTTTGACGATTTTGACGTGAATAGTAAAAAGTTTCTAGGCTCAAGTATTCAGACCCGAAATAACGTCCTTTTCAATGTTATGAAAGCAATCGCTGAGATGAATCTAGGCTTCAGCTACCACGATCATTCCAACGATACTTTTGGCGATACCTATGAGTACCTAATGGGTATGTATGCGGCAAATGCTGGTAAAAGTGGAGGTGAATACTATACACCCCAAGAGGTTTCGGAGCTGCTTGCTCATATAGCAATCGATGGTAAGACTCAGATCGGGCGTGTATATGATCCAGCTTGCGGCTCGGGTGCGCTTCTTCTTAAGTTTGCTAAACACCTTGGGATAGAAAACGTGAAAGAATTTTTGGGTCAGGAGAAGAATCCTACCACTTATAATTTGTGTCGTATTAATATGCTGTTGCATAGTGTTCCTTTTGACAAATTTGATATTGCATTTGGGAACACGTTGACTTCACCGCAACACCGTGATTTTGAGCCGTTTGAAGCTGTTGTTTCTAATCCACCGTATTCAACGAAATGGGAAGGGGACTCAAATCCTTTATTGATTAATGATGATCGGTACGCACCTGCTGGTGTGCTGGCACCTAAGGCAAGGTCTGATTTAGCGTTCACCATGCATATACTGTCATCTCTTTCCGAAGATGGTACAGCCGCTATTGTTGAGTACCCTGGTGTATTGTACCGGGGTGGTGCTGAGAGGAAGATTCGAGAATACTTACTGCGCAATAACTATGTTGATGCGGTGATTCAGCTGCCGCCCGATCTCTTCTTTGGTACCACAATTGGCACCTGCATTATTGTTCTCAAAAAGGGTACACGGCGCGATACGAGCGTGCTTTTTGTGGATGCTTCAGCGGAATTTGAGCGTGTGGGTAATAAGAATAGGCTTCTTGAATCGCACCGCGAGAAGATTTATCAAACCTTGAGGGCGCGCGAGAATGTGCAGTATTTTGCCCAGTTGGTGAAGAACGAAACCTTGCTAGAGCAGGACGCGAACCTGTCTGTTTCGAGCTGGGTAGAAGCAGAAGACACACGCGAGCAGATCAATATCGGTGAGTTAAACGCACAGATTGAACAGATCGTAGTGCGTCAGACTGAGCTTCGCACCCAGATTGATGCGATCGTGGCTGAGCTGGAAGGGACGGAAGCATAAATGGGCGAAGAAACAAAAGATATGCCAAAGGTATCCTCGGATATAGAAGCCCCTAAAGCGCTTAACTATATTGAAAAACTGGTGACTGAACTTTGTCCGGATGGAGTGGAGTATGTAAAACTTGGTGATGTTACTACAAGCGTTCAAAAAATAAAATGGAATGAATATCCAACGCAAGAGTTTACATATATAGACCTGTCCTCTATTCCAACTGGAGGTATAGAGGTTAAAGAGACATCTACAATTTCTAGTTATAATGCCCCTAGCCGCGCACAGCAGATATTACGTAAAAATGATGTCCTTTTTGGGGTAACCCGCCCATTGTTAAAAAGGGTTTATAAAGTCTCTAGCAAATATGATGGACAGATATGCAGCACAGGGTACTTAGTACTACGAGCTAACGTGAATATGATTCTTCCAGGGTATATATATCATATCATTCGCGTTAACAATTTTTACAAGTATGTAGAGAAACACCAAAGCGGGTCCGCCTACCCAGCAATTTCTGGATCATTAGTAAAGGAGTATATTGTCCCACTTCCTCCAATTAAAGTACAGAATGCAATTGTTGAAATTCTTGACGAATTCACTAAGTTAGAAGCAGATCTTGAAAAGGAGCTAGAAGCGGAGCTCGCGGCTCGTCGTGCTCAGTATGAGTATTATCGTAACTCCCTCTTTGAGAATCTGAGTGGGGGGGGGTCTGAAATTTTAGGGGATTTGGTTCAATACGTTAGGGATAAAACAAAATCTCTTATGAAACCTCTTGAATATGTGGGTGTCGAAAATCTGAACGTGGATTTCCAAGGCTGCACTGCTAGCCTATCCACGATAAGTGGTACCCGGTATATTCCAAGTGATATTCTCCTTGGGAATATACGCCCTTATCTTAAGAAAATGTGGATTTCTAACAATGAGGGTATAGCCGGAAGTGACGTTCTAGTTATCCGTATTAAAGATGAATATAGGAATGATATAGTCCCAAAATTTCTGTACTATCAGCTCACTACAAGCCGTTTTGTGGATTATAATGTTAGAAACTCGCGAGGAGGAAAAATGCCTCGTGGTAATAAGAAAAAAATTCTGGAATTCCCCATATTTCTTCCACCCTTCGCTGAGCAGGAGCGCATCGTAAAGATTCTCGATAAATTTGATGCCCTCGTGAACGATATTAGCTCAGGGTTGCCTGCTGAAATTGAGGCTCGCCGTAAGCAGTATGAATACTATCGTGACCGTCTGCTCACATTTCCGCGCGCATCCGACTCCACCGAACACAAGCAATAGCTGAAAGGCTCTCAGTATGGAAACTGTACCCCACTACCCGGTGCCTACTAACCCCACTGACACGCTCATAGTCAACGCCGACTATGCAACCGTGATCGCAGAATACGATGAACCACGCGAGAAAAATGGCGCCCACCAGAGCGAAGCACAGCTTGAGAAACGGCTCATCGAAATCCTAATTTCTCAGGGGTATGAGTATCTACCCATTCATACCGAAGAAGACCTGCTTACCAATCTGCGTACGCAAATTGAACTTCTTAACACACGTGATAATGAACCTCTTGCTCTTAGCGACGATGAATGGAAACGGCTCCTTGCCGATCACATTGCTAAACCAAGTGAGGGACGTGCCGAGAAAACTCACCGCGTCCAGAAAGAACCGCGTATAGCTTTTGAACGGGATAATGGAACTACCCGCAATATTACGCTTCTAGACCGCCGGAACCCCAATAACAACCGACTACAGGTCATCAACCAGTACAGTGTGCAGGGCAGCGATGGCACCCACCCTCTGATGAACCGCTATGATGTCACCATCTTGGTTAACGGCCTTCCTATGGTGCATATCGAGCTCAAAAAGCGCGGAGTAAGCATCAAAGAAGCTTTCCAACAAATAGACCGCTATCAGAAAGAAAGTTTCTGGGCGGGTTTAGGGCTTTACGAATATGTGCAGCTATTCGTCATTAGTAATGGCTCGCAGACCAAATACTACTCCAACACGGTGCGGAACGCACAGGTAGCTAAATATGGAAATGCCCAAGAGCGAAATATTAAGGCAGGTACAGAGTCATTTGAATTCACAAGTTACTGGGCAGATGCACAGAACCATCGTATTACCGACCTCATTCCATTTGCGCGAACCTTCCTCGCAAAACGAACCATCCTCAATATTATTACCCGTTATTGTGTGCTGAATACTGAGGGTACGCTTCTGGTCATGCGACCCTACCAGATCGTAGCCACTGAACGCATTATTAACCGTGTGCTCATTGCCAATAACGACCGCCGCCGCATTGGTACCCGCCAAGGGGGAGGCTTTATCTGGCACACTACCGGTTCGGGGAAGACCCTCACCAGCTTTAAAACCGCGCAATTACTGGCTGAAACGGGTCTGGTCGAAAAAGTCCTCTTCGTAGTCGATCGCAAAGATCTTGACTATCAAACCATGAAAGAATACGACGCTTTTGAGAAGGGGGCAGCAAACTCCAACAGCTCAACCCGGATTTTAAACGCACAGCTGAGTGACCCATCAAAACGCATTATCATTACTACTATTCACAAGCTCAACAGCCTAATTAAGAGCGAGACAAAACATCCGGCGTACTCCCAACGTGTGGCGATTATTTTTGATGAATGCCATCGCTCCCAATTCGGCGATATGCATCGAGCTATTACTAAACGCTTCACAAAATACAGTATTTTCGGATTTACCGGAACACCAATTTTTGACGCAAACTCTACCGGCGCACTGGGTGCTACCACCGAAAGCCTCTTTGGCGAACGTCTGCATGAATATACTGTAGTCAATGCTATCGGAGACGGTAACGTGCTGCCTTTCCGCATTGAGTACAACAATGTTAGTGCTCAATACCGTGACGTTGAGGGAAAAACCCGTGATGAAGACGAGCAGACCCGTGAACTGCTAAATTCTGATGACCGTATCCGCACTATCGCGGACTACATCCTGACCAACTATGCTAAGAAAACTAACCAGGGGAGTGGGTACAACTATAAAGGTACGCAACGGCGCGGGTTTAACTCGATTCTAGCGACCAGCAGTATTGAGGCGGCACGTAAGTACTACACTCAGTTCGCTCATCTGCAGGCAGAACGTATAGCAAGTCATGATATTCGTGAAGATTCTGCGCTCAAAATAGCCATCATATACTCAAAACCAGGTGCTGCTCAGCAGGGCTTTATGAGTGAGGAAAACTTCGATACGGATGATCTGAACGACGAAGACTGGCAGCTGCTTTCAGACGCTGTGGGCGATTATAATGCCACGTTTGGGACGAGCTTCTCGCTTGAAGGAAACAGCTTTGAAAACTACTACAAGGATGTCTCTCAACGGATGAAAAACCGTGAGCTTGATCTTCTTATTGTGGTTAACATGTTCCTTACCGGGTTCGACTCCAAAACAGTTAATACTTTGTGGGTTGATAAAAACCTGCGCATGCATGGGCTTATGCAAGCCTATAGCCGCACGAATCGCATCCTTAACGCTGTTAAACCCTACGGGAATATCGTGTGCTTCCGTGATCTTGAAGAAAATACGAATGAGGCGCTTGGGCTTTTCGGCGATAAAAATGCTGCAAGCACCGCTCTCATTGAACCTTACTCACAGATATACACAGAGTACACTCAAAAAGCTACTGAACTGCTTGGATCATTTCCTATTGGTGCTACAGGATTAGCACTGTCTAGCGAGGGGCAGAAAGCGGAGTTTGTGCAGACTTTGGGCGAGGTACTTGATCTGCATAATAAGCTCATGATGTTCGACGAATATGACGAACAGGCACAGCTAATTGATGATTACACACTTCAGGACTACACCGGAACCTACCAGGATGTACGTGCAGAAGTTGCCGAAGCGCATATTATTTTAGAGGATCCTGACGAGTTCGCAGCATCAACTGACGAGGAAGTAGCCGAAGCTCAAAAAACTGTTGAGGCTTTCGAACAGCTGGTTTTTGAAATCGACTTGGTGAAGCACCAGGAAGTGAACGTTGACTATATCCTGGAACTCGTTGCGCGACTTCACGGTGCGGAAGATAGGGAGGAACGCGATACCATTCGCCGCTCCATCAACCGCGCGGTACATGCAAACCCCGAGTTACGCCCCAGTGAGGATATTATTCAGGGATATGTAGAAGAAGTGGTAAAGAACCCAGATGCTTACACCGATACGGCTGAAGGACTAATCCGTTATGCCTCTGGAATCCGTGAAAACGAAGAGCAAGAGCTGATCAAAAATGAGAAGCTAAACCCTGAAAAAACCAAACTGTTTATGGACAGGGCCTTTGAGACAGGAGAATTCAAGACAACTGGAACTGACTTCCCAAAAATCTTGCCAAAAATACGCAGGTTTGGTGCTACAAAGAGCGCGTATGCGCGCACAAAGAAACGTGTCGAAAAAGCAACCCGAGGTCTGTACGAGCGGTTCCGTCCTTTCCTAGGACAGATAGGCAGGTGAACACTAACAGCACTGACGTGCTCGCAAGTGCCCTCTCTTGGGCCTGGAAGTAAGACATTGAGAATCTGCGAACATAGACAAAGATGGGTGACAATCCGTGAGCTAAAGCATAAAATGGGAAAGGAACTGTTGGCTACAACTGCAAAGGACGATGATGACCAAGCCTTTCCCTTCCGACCTTGAAATTGCTCAGGCAGCTACCCTTGAGCCGATCACCGAAATCGCCGCCGAAAACGGGATTAATGCGGATCGTCTGGAACCCTACGGCAAGTATGTTGCGAAGGTTCTTCTGGACGAAACCACTAACGCGGAGACCGCACGTAAGCGCGGCTCCAAATACATTGTTGTAACCGCTGTGACCCCCACCCCGCTTGGGGAAGGTAAAACCGCTACTTCCGTATCACTGGCCCAGGGCTTCGCACAGACCGGACGCAAGGCGATGCTCACCCTGCGTCAGCCCGCCATGGGCCCCACCTTCGGTATTAAGGGTGGTGCAGCTGGCGGTGGCTACTCTCAGATCGTGCCCATGGAGAAGCTGAACCTGCACCTGACCGGCGACTTCCATGCTGTTACCGCAGCCCACAACTTGCTTGCCGCGATGATCGACAACCACCTGCACCAGGGGAACGACCTACGCATTGACCCGCGCGCTATCGAATGGCGCCGGGTCATTGACATTAATGACCGCTCTCTGCGGAACGTTGTAGTCGGGTTGGGTGAACGTATTGACGGCGTACCCCGCCAGACCGGGTTCGATATTACCAGCGCCTCCGAAATCATGGTGATTCTCTCCCTGGCAACCTCGTTCAAGGATCTGCGTGAGCGCCTGGCGAAGATCGTTGTGGGCCTGAACTATGATGGTGAGGCTGTTACCGCCGCCGATTTGAAGGCTGACGGCGCCCTGGCAGTCATTCTGGCTGATGCCATTAACCCGAACCTGCTGCAGACTCTTGAGCACACTCCGGCGCTTATCCATGCGGGCCCCTTCGGTAATATCGCTACCGGTAACTCATCAATCGTGGCGGACTATGTTGGTCTCGAATATTCGGATTACGTGATTACTGAGGCAGGCTTCGGCGCTGATATGGGCGCGGAGCGTCTCTTTAACGTTAAATGCCGTATCTCCGGGCTGAAGCCTGATGCAGCGGTTCTGGTTGTAACGGTGCGTGCCTTGAAGTCGCACTCCGGGCTGTACAAGATTGTTCCCGGTAAGCCTCTTCCCGACGGTATGCTGCAGGAAAGCCCCTCAGATGTTGAGGCAGGGGCTGCGAACCTGAAGAAGCACATTGAGATTGTGCGTAACTTTGGCGTGCAGCCTGTGGTCGCTATTAACGCGTTCCCCACCGACTTCGACTCCGAGCATGAGGCTATTCGCCGTATCGCTGAAGAAGCAGGTGCCCGTGTGGCTATTCACCGTGGCGTTGCCGAAGGCGGTAAGGGCACTGTCGATTTGGCGAATGTGGTTGCTGAGGCATGTGATGATGTTTCGGAGCTGAAGTTCACCTATGACCTTGAGGACTCGCTGGAAACGAAGCTGGAGAAGGTCGCTACCAAGGTGTACGGTGCTGACGGTATTTCGATTGCTCCCGCCGCCGCTAAGCAGCTTAAGCGTTTCGCTGATTTGGGCTACGGTAACCTGCCCGTGGTGATTGCCAAGACCCACCTGTCTATCTCTTCAGATGCTTCTCTGAAGGGCGCACCCACCGGTTGGACTTTGCCGGTGCGTGAGGTTCGTTTGGCAGCTGGTGCCGGTTACGTGTACGCAATTTGCGGTACGATGCGCACCATGCCTGGGTTGAGCAAGAGCCCCGCAGCTGAGCGCATTGGATTCGATGAAAACGGTACGATGGTTGGTCTCTCCTAAGAGGCAGTAGCAGCAGCGTACGTGCTGGTGAGCCCCGCATCTGGGTCAGAATATGACCCCAGATGCGGGGCTCAGTTTATAAAACTACATACGTGTAGTTTTCAGATGAGGTTTTTTGAAATGTTCCCCACGGGAAAAAATAGCTGTCTGCGGGGGAATAAATGGGTGTCAAAAGAGAATGTGTATTGATTGGCTGAGCATGTATTGACTAGGGGATTTGGGGCGCAGATTCAGATGCTCTGGTAGACCCCTAAAAACAGACCAATTGTAACCGTGCGGCACCTTAAATTTGCTGATTTTCAGGTTGTTGGATCGGAATTTTTAAAGGTTGTGCTTAGCTTGATAAAAATACTGACAATTTAGACTGCTGGTTCAAAAACCGCGATATACCGGGCGTTTCCGGGGGATGGTGACCTGGAAAGAGGCGGTTCCAAATCTTGAAGGAATCACAATAGGCCGTCGAACAAGGCGAATACACGCCAAAAAATTTACATGATTTAGGTCACTAAAAAATCGCCAATAATCAAATTGGTACTTAAAAAACCTTGTTATGGACAGGGTGAATATAACGAAACGGTTACAAACTCTGTCTATGGGCCATGAGCCTGCCAATCGGGGCAAAACACCCCAAAAAAAGCGCCCAAAATTCATATACACTTATGTCATCAGGTAATCGTAGGTTTTGAATAGATCTTTGGATTGCTTGTGTTTGAGCTGAGTGATAGATGTGTTCTACGCATCGAGAAACGACCACGCTAAGGTAGCGTGGTCGTTTCTTTTTGTGTTCGGTAGGAGCGCAATGATGCATGATAGAGAAGAACTTAGGCATTAGACTCTAATCGCGCACTACGCAACAGATTATCTGCCGACTTCCTACCAGCCCCGTTCGCCCCATTCCTCCAGATGGGGGCGTTCCTCCCCAAGAGTCGTGGAACGTCCATGACCAGGAAGCACAATCGTGTCGTCATCAAAAGCGCCAAAAAGTTTCTCCAGGACGTTTGCGAAAAGCTCGCCAAACTGCTGCCGAGAATCCGTCTTGCCAACACCACCTGGAAAAAGTGCGTCTCCGGTAAATAAGAGCGTGGCGGGTGAACCATCTTCCCACACGCTTTCAAGAACATACACGATCGACCCAGGGGTGTGCCCAGGAACTGAGATAGTCCGAACCACAGTATCACTGCCGTAAAAATCGAATGTCTCACCACCCATTAGCGACTCTTCCACCTTAAAGCCTTCCAGCTCGTGAATCGCTTCAATGTCCTCCGCGCCAGCTGAGGTGATGGCTCCAGTGAACTTCTCAAGACCGTTAATCGCTCGAATATGGTCCCAATGCCCGTGGGTTACTACAATGCTCGTTACGCCAATCGCACGTTGCCGCACCGCCTCAAAATCGGCCTCAGACTCTATGACGCGCACGCGATGATCCTGCGCATCAGTCAGCTCAAGATGAGGACAGTCGTGCAGTAGTGCGTCTAGGGTAAACGCATAGAGAGCTTCGGAGTCATCTGCGGGGTCTATGAGCAGTTGTTCACCGGAGTGGCGCATCGTCAGCAGGTAGACGCTATTGTCCATCTCAGAAACGCTCAATGCGCGGACCGTGAATTCAGGATTCTCAAACAGCAGTGTGGATTCGGGATAAGTACTCATACTTTTAAGTGTAGGGGAGGTACGTGTAAGGTACTGAGGGCTCTTGAGCTTGGGGCAGAACCACGCATCACTGTACATACCTACGAACGTATGAGTTTCTCACAGGCTCTTCCGCCCGTATCGAAATACCCCGTGACCAGGACAAAGGCTGATAGAATATTATTTCGATAGTAACGGAAGGATAGCCGATGTCCCCTCGCCCCGGCACCAGCGTGCCTGCTGCACCGCGCGCTAACGATCTAAGCAGTATTCGTGTGCAGGGAGCACGCGAGAACAACCTTAAAAATGTAGACCTTACCATTCCACGCGATGCGATGGTCGTCTTTACCGGGCTATCAGGGTCCGGAAAATCCTCGCTGGCCTTCGACACGATTTTCGCAGAGGGACAACGCCGATACGTCGAGTCGCTCTCTTCATACGCCCGCATGTTCCTAGGGCAGGTGGACAAACCGGATGTAGACTTCATCGAAGGGCTCTCACCCGCTGTGTCTATCGACCAGAAATCTACCTCAAAAAACCCGCGTTCTACTGTAGGAACCATCACCGAAATCTACGACTATATGCGTCTGCTGTGGGCGCGTGTAGGGCATGCTCACTGCCCAGAATGCGGTGAAGAAATAACTAAACAAACCCCGCAACAGATCGTTGATACCCTCATGGGGTACCCTGAGCGTACCCGCGTGCAGGTGCTTGCCCCCGTCGTATCTGCACGCAAAGGGGAGTTCGTCGATCTTTTCAAAGACCTGCTAACCCAAGGGTACTCACGCGCCCGAGTAGACGGGCAAACAGTGCAGCTTTCCGATCCCCCGAAACTGGCTAAACAGTACAAACACACGATCGAGGTGGTCGTTGACCGCATCGTCATTAAAGACGGCATTAACCAGCGCCTGACCGACTCGGTGGAAACCGCACTACGGCTTGCCGACGGGCGTTTACTTATCGATTTTGTAGATGAGGCGGAAGACAGCCCCAAGCGTACCCGCAGTTTCAGCGAAAACCTAGCTTGCCCCAATAACCACCCCCTGCAAATCGACACAATTGAGCCGCGCGCCTTCTCGTTTAACTCCCCGTTCGGTGCCTGCCAAGCGTGCGACGGTATCGGCTCCCGTCTCGAAGTGGACGAAGAGCTGCTGATTCCCAACCCCGAGCTGAGCCTCGGCGAAGGCGCTATTGCGCCCTGGTCACAGGGCAAAGCAACCACCGAGTACTGGTTACGTCTGCTCGCCGGTCTGGGTGAAGAACTTGGGTTTGACCTTAACACCCCATGGAATAAGCTATCCGCCAAAGTGCAGAAAGCAATCCTGAGCGGAAAAGATTTTAAAGTCGAAGTCTCATACCGTAACCGATTCGGGCGCGAACGCCGCTACACCAGCGGATTTGAAGGGGTCAAAGCCTACATTAAACGCAAACATGCAGAGACTGAGTCAGACTTCGCGCGTGACCGCTACGAACAGTACATGCGTCAGGTGGCGTGCCCCAGCTGCCGCGGAGCGCGTCTGAATCCCACTATCCTAGGGGTAAAAGTCGGGCAGAAATCCATTGCGGAAGTAACCGAACTGCCCCTGCGCACAGCCCTAGAGTTCATGCGCGGAGTGACCCTTAGCGAGCGTGAAATGAAAATCGCCGAGCAGGTGCTTAAAGAGATCGACGCGCGCCTGCAATTCCTGCTGGACGTGGGCCTTGATTACCTGACCCTTTCACGCGCCGCTGGCACGCTCTCCGGCGGCGAGGCGCAACGCATCCGTTTAGCCACCCAGATCGGTTCCGGACTGGTTGGTGTGCTCTACGTGTTGGATGAGCCGTCCATCGGCCTGCACCAGCGGGATAACCGGCGCCTGATTGACACCCTGACGAAGCTTCGGGATATGGGCAATACCCTGATTGTGGTGGAGCACGATGAAGATACCATGCGTGAGGCAGACTGGATAGTGGACGTTGGCCCCGGCGCAGGTGAGCACGGGGGACAGGTGGTGCACTCAGGCACATACGATGAGCTCCTCAAGAATAAGCGCTCGATCACGGGTGACTATATGGCGGGCCGCCGTGAGATTGAGGTACCTACAACACGCCGGCCGGTGGATAAGAAACGACGTGTGAAAGTGTTCGGTGCGCGCGAAAATAACCTCAAGAATGTGGATGTGGTTTTCCCGTTGGGCGTTTTTACCGCCGTCACTGGGGTGTCTGGGTCGGGGAAATCCACTCTGGTGAACGACATTCTGTACACCTCACTGGCCAATAAACTCAACGGCGCGAAACAAGTGCCGGGGCGCCACAGGAAAATTGAGGGGCTTGAACACCTTGATAAAGTGATTCATGTGGATCAGTCCCCGATTGGGCGCACCCCGCGGTCAAACCCCGCAACCTACACGGGCGTATTTGATAATATTCGTAAGCTTTTTGCCGAAACAAACGAGGCAAAAATACGGGGGTATACCCCTGGGCGTTTTTCGTTTAACGTCAAAGGCGGCAGGTGCGAGGCTTGTTCAGGCGACGGCACGCTCAAGATTGAGATGAACTTCCTGCCGGATGTGTATGTACCGTGCGAGACCTGCCATGGCAAACGTTACAACCGTGAGACCCTTGAAGTGCACTACAAGGGTAAAACCATCGCCGATGTGCTTGAAATGCCGGTAGAGGAAGCCGCCGAATTTTTTGCGGCTTTTACCCCTATCGCCCGGCATTTAAATACCCTGGTGGATGTTGGTCTAGGGTATATCCGGTTGGGGCAGCCTGCCACTACATTGTCGGGCGGTGAAGCGCAGCGTGTGAAACTGGCGGCCGAGCTGCAGAAACGTTCTAATGGTCGTTCTATCTATGTGTTGGATGAGCCGACTACTGGGCTGCATTTTGAGGATATCCGGAAGCTGCTGGCGGTTCTGCAGTCGCTTGTCAATAAGGGCAACACTGTTATCACTATTGAACATAACCTTGATGTGATTAAATGCGCTGACTGGATTATTGATATGGGGCCGGAAGGCGGCGATGGCGGGGGTACCGTAATTGCCGAAGGAACCCCCGAGTCTGTGGCTGGGGTCGCTTCCTCACACACCGGCCGTTTTATCCAGGAGGTTCTGTGAACGCTGC
Source organism: Rothia sp. HSID18067 (assembly GCF_003989445.1). Classification (NCBI taxonomy): domain Bacteria; kingdom Bacillati; phylum Actinomycetota; class Actinomycetes; order Micrococcales; family Micrococcaceae; genus Rothia; species Rothia sp. HSID18067. The sequence continues at coordinate 573,849 of NZ_RBMF01000001.1, forward strand.
ACATGCACGTGGTGCCGTCACCACACGTGACCGTGCCCGGCATATGATCGCCGCCCAGTTAGAAGCCGATTTTTGTTTGCCGCACGGTTCAGTCGCTAAGGCTCACGGACAGGGGACAGGGCTACTCGCGCAGCTGCAGCTGCCAGCGGATAAGATGGGCTCATCCCGCCGCCGCAACGACGATATTTGGGAACTACGAGTCGCTAACTATGCCGGGGTGGGGCTATTGTGCGCAAAGCACCCGCGGGTGCTTGAAAAAGCCCGCGAGTATATGGCGGGGGATAACCCAAACTGGCTGGGTGATTACGCCCAGCTACGCCAGCTTAACGAGCTTCTGACCCCCTACAGCCAGCAGGTGAGCGGAACCAGCATCTACTACACGCCCACGCGTGCGCTGCTGGAGTCAGTAGTACCCGAAAATCTTCCCGCTCAGGAAGTGAAATGTGCTGTTCCAGGGATCGGCATGATGCGTCGTGTTGATAGCGCATCTCTTCGCCATGCACTATACGATCAGGTCACGGGGGAGCACACTATTGTAACCGCCCCCAATGCTTCAGCGGCAGCTATCGAAACCAGCCCGGAAGATACTGCGGGCACCAAGCTGCCGGTGCGGTTTGAGTTTTTAACCCCGCAACAGTGCGAGCGTTTTCGCGGGGATGCCCGGTACGCAAACGCCCTGGGGTTCAGCTGCCGCCGCCCCGACATAACAGTACTAGCCGCATACGGGGTGGAGACAGAGGCAACCGATCCGATAGCTTTGGTAGGTGCAAGCGATGACTCACCGCTCATGCGTCAAATAGGTGTGGACGTGCTTCCAGAATTTCGGCACTACGGGTTGGCTTCACGAATGATCCGTGAGGTGACTCGTATTGTACTTGCAGAAGGGTACCTGCCGTTTTACGGGACAAGCCCATCACACATACTGTCACAACGCACCGCAGCGGCAGCTGGCCTAACCCCCACCTGGTGGGAATTTGTTTCAACCAGCCTGCACGATATGCAGGTAGACTAAACGAGACGGAAATACTTATTAGGCGCACGCGTTATATGGTGCGGATGGGCTGAGGCTGCCCAAGGAACTTTTCACGAAAACCCGCTACTAGAAGGGGAAAACAGATGAGCACAGAACCAGATTTGCACGCGATCGGTATTGATGAGAGCGTCGCTGAGACCCGTGAACGCCTAGCGGGACGAAATGTTCCTGTGATTGATGACCCCGCTGGTGCATCCTGGGGCGTGTACACCGACCCGTCCGGCGCGAAGGTGGCTTTTGGCAGGGCGGAAGACGGCACGGAATACACTGATGCGAACCTAGAGAGCCCACACGCTTACCCGGCGCAGGGGTACCGTGTCTCGCATAACCTGGCGCACTTTGACCTTCTGGAGAGCGGAGACCGTGAAGGCCGCTTCCTCGCGTATGTGGATAACCCCACGGCCCTTACCCTGACCGAGCCGAATAAGGTGACGGTACGACCCGCCGCTCTTGGCGCTGAGGTTGTGGTCTATGCTTCGGAGGATGAGTATCAGCAGGCCCAGTCCGAGCATGATGGCCTTACCCTAGACGCGAAACATCTGAAATCACCGTGGCTTCTGGCGCTGCACAGCGGGGATGCCACGGGGGATGAGGCAAGCTCGGTAGCAATGTTCGCGGCGGTTGTTCAAAGTGCGCAGCTGCGCACCAATGAGCTGACCGGGAGGGAATTCTGGTATGTTCTGGGAGAATCAGTAGTGCCGATGGCTATTGCTCTTCCTGCGGAGACGGCGCAAAACCTGCATCCCGGTGCCGTGATTGCCGGTGCGTTCATTATCGTTGCCTCCGTCGAGGCATAACCACCCCATAAGCGCACAATCCCGCATACTTAATCAATGTGAAGGCAATATAAGAGCCCTGACTAATGAGTAAATATGCGGGATTGTTTGTGTATTGTTGGATACCCTACAGCTCGGCCCCGTTGGAGGCGATCACACGGCGGTACCAGTCGAAGGACTTCTTACGGTACCGGGCCAAGGTTCCTGAGCCGTCGTCGCTGCGGTCCACATACACAAAACCATAGCGTTTTGACATCTGTGCCGTCGAGGCTGAAATCATGTCGATACAGCCCCACGTCGTATAGCCGAGCAGCTGCACACCGTCTGCAATAGCCTCCCGAACCTGCAGCAGATGTGCACGCAAATACTCAATACGGTAGTCGTCCAGCACCGTCAGCTCGCCGTTGGCCTCCACCAGCTCATCGCGAGCCCCTAAACCGTTCTCCACGATAAAGAGCGGTTTCTGCCAGCGGTCCCAGTACTGGTTCAGCACGATGCGCAACCCCACCGGGTCAATCTGCCAGCCCCACTCCGAAGCCGACAGGTGCGGGTTACTGACCCCGCCGAGCATATTGCCTGCCTCACGCTCCCCGCGTGCCGGGTTGCCGCTGGCGCAGGTAGACATGTAGTAGCTGAACGATACGAAATCAACTGTGTTCTTCAGATCCTGCCGGTCCTGCTCCGTGATCTCAAGCTGCACACCCTTATCTGCCAGTTGACGCATAAAATAGCCGGGGTAGGCGCCGCGCACATGCACATCACCAAACATGTAGTTGGCTTGCTCAGCGTGTAAGGCTGCGAGCGCATCATCGGGGCTCGGGGTGAGCGGATAGGTAGGCATCGCCAGAATCATGCACCCAATACGCGCATCCGGGGCAAGTTCGCGTGCTAACCGGGTTGCCCGTGCTGAAGCGACTAGCTCATGGTGAATCGCCTGGTATAGCTGCTGCTCTGTCAGCTGCTCCTTGGGGGTGTTAATACCCCCTGACATAAACGGCACATGAAGGACTGAGTTAATCTCGTTGAAAGTCAGCCAATACTTTACCCGGTGCCCGTACCGTTCAAACAGCACCCGGCAGTACCGCTCGTAGAAGCTAATCAGCTTACGGCTCACCCACCCGTTATATTTCTCGGCAAGGTGCAGAGGGGTCTCGTAGTGGCTAATGGTCACTAAAGGCTCAATACCGTATTTTTCGAGTTCATCGAGCAGACCGTCGTAGAACGCTAGACCAGCCTCATTCGGTTCCGTTTCATCACCGTGCGGAAAAATCCGTGACCAGGCGATAGAGAACCTGAATACTTTAAACCCCATCTCGGCAAGAAGTGCAATGTCTTCCGGATAGCGGTGGTAAAAGTCAATGCCCTCAAGCTTTAGATTGTTGGGTGTGGGAGTTGCTGTACGCGGGTTGAACCCGCCGCGGGGAAGCACATCCTGAATGCTGGGGCCTTTCTCGTCTTTATCCCAGGCGCCTTCACACTGGTTAGCGGCGGTCGCCCCACCCCACAGAAATCCTGGCGGGAACTCAGCATGAGGTTTTACCATGGGGATAGGTTGCGTATTAAGGGTGTGAGTAATGTTCTGCTCTTGATGCATGAGAGGAGCCCTTCTGCAGCGGTAGACGCATCCGATAAGAACACCATCGTAGCGCGGCAGAACCCGCGGATGCGTGTGACAATAGCCTTGATTTAAAGCCTACCCCAGGTGTGATTTCGTGACCACCTACACCGGGCGTGTAGGTAATACTTCGGAGCCTCGGTTATGCTTTAACAACGGGTGCGGCACCGGCTACGGCAAACGCACCTTCGCCGATATTTTTTGACCCTGAAAGGAGCGCCGACGGTGGCTCTCGACCCCCAAAAAATTGCCATGTACCGGCAAAATCTGCAACAGCTGGACTCCCGCCGCGTCCTCAAAAACAAGATAGAGTCGGGTATGTCTCCGCAGGAGGCGAATGAGAGCGCCGGGTTTAGCGAAGAAGAACTGAACACCAATATGCAGGCGCTGCCGGGTGTGCGACCTGTGAAACCTGGTTTTTCGGGTGCTGGCCCCGAGGAGATCTGCACCCGTTACGCTATTGGTGCCCTGACCAACGAGCAGCTGGCCGACGAGCTGACCCGCTGGGACTACAACGTACACGCCCAGTGGAACCCGTACCACGAGTTCCGGTTCTTTATGCCTGGCAGCTACGACGAGCTGGTGATGGCGTTCTATAAGAACCTCATTGACCCCACCGATCTGCAGGCGCTCGCCGCGCGAGGTCTACCGCTGCCTGCTGATTTGATTGAAGAGTGGGAACAGGAACGAGAGCTTTTCGGGCACGTCACGGCGATTTACCGCAAAATGTTCTCCAGCGCCGGTGCGCAGCGGCAAGCGCATGTGGTGGTGGGCGCCCCGGGGTCGGGTAAAAGCGAGTATATTGCGAACACTATTGAGGGGTGGAACGAAGACTATATAGTGATTGACCCCGAGCTTCTTGATCGGGCTTTTTTGCGGCAGTACCTTGCCGAAGGCTGGTATGAGGCTTTAAAACCTGAACCTGCACGTGAATTTGAGAAGCAGGGGAATAAGCTGTTCCCCATGGATATTGCGACGATCGCCCGTGAAGATTCAGCGAAACTGGGGAGTATTCTTCTGAGCACGTTCGCGGATGAGGGGATGAACCTGATCCTGGAGGCAACGTTCACCCCGGGGTTTGTGGCGCAGCAGCTTGTGGACTATCTGAGCCGTAACGGGTACAGCATTAATGCGGTACGGCTAACTATTGAGAAAGAACAGGCGGTTGAACGGTGCGAGGCACGCTATGAGCGGGAATACGAACAGGCTTTGACGCAGGGGCTTGATGCCCTGGGTGCTAAGCCCGTTGACACGGCGTATATTGACTATGTTTTTGAGAACTACGCTGAGGCTGAGGAAGCTCAGAAAGCGGCTGCTGGTAAGTAGGGTCTGGGCTTCAAAGACTGCTGTGGCGGGCACCTTCAAAGGTGCCCGCCACAGTTGCATAAAGGTGGGGTTGGCTGTTACCGCCCGTACCCGAGGGAGAACATCCAGACAGTACCGATGAGACCCCAGATAATAATATTCACGACCGAGGCAATAAAGCCCAGCTTGAACCATTCGCCGGTCTTAATGTACCCGGATCCGAAGTACACCCCGGCAGGCCCGGAAGCGTAGTGGGTGATGCCGCCAATCAGGTTACCGGCGAAACCTAAGAATAGTGCCGCAAACATGGGCGGGGTACCTGCTGCAATAGCTGCACCGAGGAAGACCGCATAAAGCGCCACAATCTGCGCGGTATTAGACGCGAAGAAATAGTGGATGTAGAAGTATACGAGCGCCAGGACACCAAACGCTAAAGGCCACGCCATTCCACCCACACTGCTGGCGACGGATGCGCCGATCCATTCAACCACTTTAAGGGTTTTGAGATGATCGGCCATGCCTACCAGCACGGCGAAGAAGATAAGCGTGGACCAGGCGCTTGAGTTAGCCGCCATATCTTTCCAGGTAAGTACCTTGGTAACGAGCAGAATAGCGATACCCAAAAATGCGGCCGCCGTAGCATCCACCCCCAGGCTGGAGCCTCCGATCCACAGGATAAGCAGCACTATAAAGGTGCCAAGCATAATCCACTCGGGTCGGGTCATCGGCCCAATGCTTTTAAGCTCTTCCCTGGCGTGTGCGGGGGCATCGGGGGTTTTCTTAATGGTGGGAGGGTATATCTTCGACATCACCCACGGCAGCACGATGAGGGCGGCTAGGCCGGGGACGATAGCGGCCAACGCCCATGTTCCCCAGTCCAGGTGCACGCCTTTATCTTGCGCGAATTTCACGGCGAGCGGGTTGCCAGCCATGGCGGTAAGAAACATTGCTGAAGTGATGGTGTTAACCTGGGCCTCTGTCATGAGCAGGAAAGAACCAAGTTTCCGACGCGATTCCGTGCTCTCATTGGTGGAGCCATTCACCTCAGCAAGGGATTTAATGATGGGGTAGATAACCCCGCCTGCGCGGGCCGTATTGGATGGGGTGGCTGGGGCAAGCACCAGGTCGGTAATAGCCATACCGTAGGAGAGCCCCAAAGAAGACTTACCCAGAAGAGACACAAAAAGAAGAGCGATGCGTTTGCCTAAACCGGTGATAAGGAAACCGTCGGCGATAAAAAATGCCGCAACAATAATCCATATGGCGGAGTTGCCAAACCCGGCGAGCGCCTCTTTTTTAGCTGTCATCGTGCCGGTAATCATGGCTATGGCTAAACCAGTGAGCGCTATGGATGGGGTAGGCAGCGGTTGGAGGATGAGCCCCAGGATGGTGCCAACAAAAATAGCTGCCATGTGCATACCGCGCGGGTCTACCCCGGGCGGGGCGGGAATAAACCAAATAGCTAAGGTGACGATAACGATGGCCGCAACTTTTAGTGCAAGAATGGTGCGTTCTTGTGGCGCACCCGTCGTGTGAGGCGGCGGGGGTGCGGAGGCTCCCGGTACTGTATCTGGTGCAGCCGTGGATTCTTTGGGCGAATCCTCCGGTTTCTGGCTCATGGCGTTCTCCTTCGGACCAGTATGGTCTATAGTTTACGCGGTTCGATGCATGTGTTTAGGTGGTTTTATGTGGGAATTTACGATACTGTTTTTCCTGTTCTCTATAAGCATACCCCTGGCAGGTCAAGGGAGAAAGGGGTAGCTAAACCACTAGTGTGTCTGACATTATGTCACTAAAACCCACACAGAGTTACCTGGCGGGCAAGGTTCACCCGCCACGAGCCTTATAGCTGACCTTAAAGAGACACAATAAACCCACTGGTTCTTTGAACAGAACCGTTACCTGCGGTGAATACGGGTACACTTGAACCCGTGGATATCCTACGCGAAACCGGTGAAACATCCGGTGGAATCATTGCCCGTTACGACGAGACACTCACAATTCTGCGCGAGGTTGCGCACCGGCGCCGAAACGCCACTTTGCGCATCTACCAGCCCGAAGCCACCGTTGCCTTTGGACGCCGTGACGAACTCAACCCCGGCTTTGCCCAAGCCGTTACCGCCTGCAAAAACATGGGTTTTAACGTGCTCGTCCGCAAAGTTGGTGGGCATGCGGCAGCCTACCACCCGGGGTGCCTGGTTATCGACCATTTTCAGCCAGCTGACGATGCGAAAACCGGCAGCAACCTACGCTATAAACTTTTCGGCGAGCTTTTCGCCCGGGCGTTACAAGATGTTGGTGTGGACGCAGCCGTGGGGGAGATACCCGGAGAATACTGCCCCGGCGAATTTTCGGTGCACGCCCGGTTAGGAGGCGAACGTGCCGGAGAACGTATAAAACTGGTCGGTACCGCCCAGCGCGTTGTCTCTGGCGCCTGGTGGTTTAGCACAGGCATCGTGGTCGCCGACTCGGCTCCACTGCGGTCTGTCACCGAGCGTGTCTATGCAGCACTGGGGCTACCGCTTGATCCGGCAACCATCGGCGCCGCACAAGAAGCCAATCCGGCACTGCTCATGGAGGATTTGGAAGACGCCATCCTTGACGTATACGCGCAGAACGGGTTCCGCTAATGTGCGGCCGGTACGGGCTTGAGGCGCACTACGGCACCTCCCTGGGTGGGGTGCCGCTCACGGAGCCTTTTACCTCGTGGAATATTGCGCCCACCCAGCAGGTCCCAATCCTGCTGAACCGCCGCGTAACCCGTACCGCTCAGGGGCAGCTGCCAGATGCTCCGCGCCGCCCCGGCGTGCACCGGCTGGGGGCATCCGCCCTAGACACAGGCGGAACCTACCGGGAAATATACCGTGCCCGGTGGGGCCTGATTCCCGACTGGCACCCCTGGGACGAAGACCCTAAACCTCCCTCCCTTACCTTCAACGCCCGCAGTGAAACCCTTTTTGAGAAAGCAAGCTATGCCCGTCCTGCCGTCACCGGGCACTGTGCAATACCCACCAGCGGCTACTACGAATGGGGTGTACAAGGCAGCACCATCACGGCCCGAGGCACCGTTAAAGAACATAAAATACCGCAGCGTATCGGCCCGCCCGGTCAGTACCTGTACCTGGCGGGGCTGTACGCCTGGTATAAGATAAACCCGGTATCAGCAAAAGCGCTAACCGGTGGAGGGTATGAGCCGCAAACCGGCCAGTGGCTTTTGACGTTCACAATCCTCACGATGGCTTCACCGCGCTCTTACACCGGGCAAGACGGCTCACCGCTTTTACGGGAACTTGGGCACATTCACGAGCGAATGCCGCTGCCACTCAACCCTGCTGCCGTCAACGGACAACCGAGCACCCTTGACGTATGGTTGGGGTCGGGGCGTGTAGCCGGCACCCCAGAAGATAGTCACATGCCTACAATGGGCGTGAGCGACCTGCACGATGCTCGTACTGCTCTGGAACAGCTTCAGCACGCCGCCTACCCTCAGGCAGCCCAATGGCGTGTGCGGCAGGTTAGCAGCCGTATCGGGAACATTAAAAATAACGATAAGAGCGTACTGGAACCTGATACGAACCTGCTCACCCTGCTAGACTCCGATACATACGCTGAACATACCACCAACCCGGAAGGAACCCATGCGCTGGGCACAGATTAAAGATGAGAAAGGCACCCGCGCCGTCTGCCTGCACGAGCAGACTGTGTATGAGTTCCCCGCCAAGCTCGGACCGCTGCTGCAGTTTTATGGGCGCTACCGGTTGAATTTCGGGGACCCCAAGAATGCGCTCGCTATTATGCGTGAAAATGGGGCGACTACGCTCGGGCACGGGATGCAGCTGTGGGAATCGCTGAATTTTGTGCAACCGATTGACCGCCCCGGTAAAGTGATCTGCGCGGGGCTGAACTACCGGGACCACGCCGCTGAGATGGGGTTTGAGCTCCCTGAGTATCCCGCGATTTTCGCTAAATACGCTAACGCTTTAATCGGCCCGCGTGATGAGATTCGTATGCCCGCCCAGAGCACTAAAATCGACTGGGAGGTTGAGCTTGGGCTGGTGGTGGGTCAGAGTATGAGCGGTGTGAGTGAAGAGCAAGCGCTGGAGGGGCTTCTGGGGTATACGGTCACGAATGACGTCTCGGTACGGGACTGGCAGGGCCGCACCAGCCAGTGGTTTCAGGGGAAGAACTGGGATAGGATGACCCCTTTCGGCCCGGTCATCGTCACCCCGGATGAGGTGGATCCTGCGGCCGGTCTGGCCATGAGCTGTGAGGTGGATGGGGAAATCCGCCAGAGCGGCACCACCGCCGATATGGTGTTTACCCCGGCGCAGCTGCTCTCTTACCTGTCAACGTTTATGACGCTTGAGCCGGGCGATGTGATTCTCACCGGAACTCCGGCGGGTGTAGGGCTGTCGTATCACCCGCGTCGGTGGCTGAAGCCGGGGCAAACTTTGGTAACCCGTATTGAGGGGATTGGGGAGCTGGTTAATACCTGCTCGCAGCCGCAGTAGCACAGCCACCGGCCAGCGGGCAGCTGCGCGGAACTGCTGCGTGGGTGGTGGGACGCCTCCCACCCGGCGTTGGTTCGCGCATCCGCTCTAAACATGGGAAAATGTTAGATGGCTATGCCTATTATCTGTGGCGAACACCCTTGAAAGGATTGAAGCGAGTGGCTCCTCTGTCGAAGAACCCGCCCGTCCCGGCGGCCACCGACCCCGCGATTATTCGCAACTTCTGCATTATTGCGCATATTGATCACGGCAAGTCCACTCTCGCTGACCGTATGCTCCAGGCAACCGGTGTGGTTGCCCCGCGCGATATGAAGGCGCAGTACCTTGACCGCATGGACATTGAGCGCGAGCGCGGTATCACCATTAAATCTCAGGCGGTGCGTATGCCGTGGGAGGTGGAGGGCACCTCCTATGCGCTGAATATGATTGACACGCCCGGCCACGTGGACTTCACCTATGAGGTCTCTCGCTCGCTTGCCGCGTGCGAGGGTGCGCTGCTTCTGGTGGATGCGGCGCAGGGTATTGAGGCGCAGACCCTCGCTAACCTGTATCTGGCGATGGAAAATGATCTCACCATCATCCCTGTCCTGAATAAAATTGATCTGCCCGCCGCGATGCCCGATAAGTATGCCGAAGAACTGGCGCACCTTATTGGTTGTGAGCCTGACGAAGTTTTGCGGGTCTCCGGCAAGACCGGTGAGGGTGTGGAGGCTCTGCTGGACCGTATCGTTGAGGGTATTCCCGCTCCCGAGGGTACGGCGGACGCGCCCGCCCGCGCCATGATTTTTGACTCCGTGTACGATTCATACCGTGGTGTGGTCACCTATGTGCGTGTGGTAGACGGCAGACTGGAGCCGCGCCAGAAAATCAAGATGATGTCTACTGGTGCTGAACATGACCTATTGGAGATCGGCGTCATTTCCCCTGAGCCCATCCCCTCGAAGGGTCTGAGCGTGGGGGAGGTGGGGTACCTTATCACAGGTGTGAAGGACGTGCGCCAGTCCCGCGTGGGTGATACCGTCACAAGTGCCCATAAACCGGCGGAGGAGTCGCTGGGCGGCTATGAGGATCCTAAACCGATGGTGTTCTCGGGCCTGTTCCCCATCGACGGTTCAGACTACCCGGCGCTGCGTGATGCTCTCGATAAGCTCAAACTTAACGATGCTGCGCTCATCTATGAGCCGGAAACCTCCGCGGCACTGGGGTTCGGGTTCCGCTGCGGGTTCTTGGGGCTGCTGCACCTTGAGATCGTGCGGGAACGCCTGGAACGCGAGTTCAATCTCGACCTGATTTCGACCGCCCCTAACGTTATATACGATGTGGTAGACGAAGCGGGTAATGCAAAGCGTGTGACGAACCCGAGCGAATTCCCCGAGGGTAAGGTCGCTACCATTCGTGAACCGATGGTGGCGTGTACGATTATTGCCCCCAGCGATTACATTGGTGCAATTATGGAGCTGTGCCAGTCACGCCGCGGACAGATGGGTGGCATGGACTACCTGTCTGAAGACCGTGTTGAGATGCGGTACCGCCTGCCGCTGGCCGAGATTGTTTTTGACTTCTTCGATCAGCTCAAGTCCCGTACTCGCGGGTACGCATCGCTGGATTGGAAGTTTGACGGCGAGGAAGAAGCTGACCTGGTGAAGGTCGATATCCTTCTTCAGGGCGAGAAAGTGGACGCGTTCTCGGCCATCACCCACCGCGATAAGGCGTACTCATACGGTGTGATGATGACCGGTAAGCTGCGTGAACTCATACCCCGCCAGCAGTTTGAGGTGCCTATCCAGGCTGCCATTGGCTCCCGCATTATTGCCCGTGAGAATATCCGTGCGATGCGCAAAGACGTGCTTTCAAAGTGCTACGGCGGCGATATTTCGCGTAAACGCAAGCTGCTGGAAAAGCAGAAGGAAGGCAAGAAACGCATGAAGATGGTCGGCCGTGTTGAAGTGCCGCAAGAGGCGTTTATTGCCGCTCTTTCTTCGGGTGAAGAGAAAGAGAAGAAAGACAAGAAAAAGTAGCCGATACAGTGTGGAACACGGGTAGGGCTGTTGCTGCGTGAGAATTCCCGCGCGGTAAAGCTCTACCCGTATGACTTAAACGCACCTATCCCGCAAAAAGACTCATACGATACTTGGTGAGGAGGCACCCCACTTGGCACCCGCACAGCCCTCTGGCGCGCCCGCGCCTCGTGATGGGCATATACCCGCGTCCTCCGCCCGGGGCTGTGAGAGCCGTGATTTCAGCCTCTACGTGCATATTCCGTTCTGTTCGGTGCGGTGCGGGTACTGCGACTTCAACACGTACGCCACCGAAGATTTCGGTGACGGGATAGGGCTGGGCACTTACGCAGACGATGCCATTGCCGAGATTCTCTTTGCCGCCCGAACGCTTGAAGCATCCGGGGTGGCAAGGCGCCCGCTGCACACGGTGTTCTTCGGCGGCGGCACGCCCACGAAACTTCCCGCGCGAGATCTGGTGCGTATTCTGCAGGCCGCAGCGGATGTTTTTGGAATCAGAACGGGCGCTGAAATCACCACCGAAGCTAACCCGGATTCGGTGACCCGTGACGATCTGTTCGCCCTCAAGGAAGGGGGATTCACGCGTGTTTCCTTCGGCATGCAGTCCGTAGTTCCTGAGGTGCTGCAGGTGCTTGACCGTACCCACACCCCCGCGAATGTTCCCAAAGTTATTGCGTGGGCACAAGAAGCTGGCCTGCAGGTCTCGGTTGATCTGATCTATGGTTCACCCGGTGAGACACTGGAACAGTGGCGGCGCAGCGTGAAAGCCGCAATTTCGTACCGGCCCGACCACATCTCGGCGTACTCGCTCATTGTCGAGGATGGTACCAAACTTGCCGCACAGATCCGGCGCGGCGACTACACCATGCCAGATAACGACCTGATGGCCGATATGTACCTGCTCGCGGAGGAGTATCTCACCGACGCCGGGTACAGCTGGTATGAGGTGTCGAATTATTCCTCATCGCCGCAGACCCGCAGCGACCATAATTTGGCGTACTGGCGTAACCAGGACTGGTGGGGAATTGGCCCGGGGGCCCATTCGCACCTTAACGGTACCCGGTGGTGGAACCTTAAACACCCTGTTCCTTATGCGCACCGTGTACGGGCCGGGCAGTCCCCGGCAGCTGCACGTGAGATTCTGGATGCTCCCACCCGGGCGTTTGAGACGATTATGCTCATGATTCGGGTGCGGGAGGGGCTGCCGGTACGTGAGCTGCTGGCGGTGCACGACCCTCAAGAACTCGGGGCTTCGCTGCGATGGCTGATAGCTCAGGGGCTGATTGAGCCAGAGGCTCTGACCGCAAACGCAGAACCGGATTCTCACGCACGGGTGCGTCTTACGCTACGCGGCAGGCTTCTGGGAGACGCCGTGACCCGTGAACTACTCCCAGAGATTGATCACAGCACCTAATGATTATATTTAAGGTTTAACCTTATGGAAGTTCATCGAATCTGTTAGACATCAGATTGAATGTTAGATAAACTGTACCCGGCGGGGTGAGTTATGTTTAAGATTTCAAAAACATAACTTCCTTGCTGAAGTTGAGTGAATACGGCTGTGGGTCTCCGGTGTCGGAGGCCCACAGCTGCATCTACACCCAATATGCGGTGCCTGTTGGCATGTTGTACCTATGCTTTTGACATGCTGCCACACAATGGCATAACCGTACCCCGAGCAGAGCCGCCCGGGTAGCAAGGCATCAATAGTAAAAGTATCGGGATTCTAGTTCTTATCGAAGTACGATTTCTCCAGCAGGCGCGGGGTGAAACGGTACGTGTACGCGTACCCTTTAGACGCTTTCGACCCGCCAAGCATTGCCCCAATCGCCATGAAAATCCAGGCGAGCGCGGCAGCGGGTAAAGCAACATTCCCGATGTTCGGGATCAGACTGGCCACCATAAAAACAAGAATGACGATACTGGGAACGAGAGTAAAGTCCATCGCTTCACGCGCCTCTTGCTCAGCGAACCCTGTGCCACGCCCGCGGTACTTGAGATAGATCGCGGCGGAGGGAAGAAACCCGAGGATGCCGCCGAAGTGCGCAAAAGAAGCAATGGTACGTTCTTTAGCTTCGGAAAGCTCAGAACTTGCCGACTGAGTATTGTGAGTCACGAGTATCCTGTGTATTGTTTGAGCGTTTTGTATAGTGGCTACCATCGCGCAGAATCGTGGGTGGTAGCAAGCTTTATTGTACCGGGTTTGGGAGCCCTAAATAACCGTTGCGAGACATTGACAGCGGGTTTTTGAGAAAATTTTTTGTTTTTCTTCCCTTGTGGGAGGCTATTTGCGGCAACTTGAAGCTGCTTTCTAGGATCCCGGCTCGGTTAGAAAATCAATGAGTGATTCCACTGGGCCCAGCAGGGCCGGATCGAGATCCGTGTATGAATCCACCCGAGATAGGATGCGCTTCCAGGCGTTCGCCACATCTTCTTGCGTGGCGTGCGGCTGACCTAACCGACGGAGCGTACCTTTCTTCCAGTCTTCCCCGTGCGGCACTGCGGGCCACGTTTTTAACCCGAGTTTTGCGGGTTTCACAGCCTGCCAAATATCAATAAAAGGGTGCCCCACAATTTTGACGTTCCCAGCCGCACCTGGAACAGCCAACGCCTCAGCAACAATCCGCTGCTCCTTGGTGCCCTCAACCAGGTGGTCCACCAGAATGCCCAGGCGGCGCCCCGGTGCGGGACTAAAGCTCCGGATGGCGGCAGCTAAGTCGTCCACGCCGTGCAGCGGCTCCACCACAATGCCTTCCACCCGCAAATCGTGGCCCCACACTTTCTCAACCAGCTCCGCGTCATGCGTTCCTTCAACCCAGATGCGGGAGGCGCGGGCAACCCGAGCGGGGGCGTTCTGCACCGCGACAGAACCGGACCGCGAAATTTTCTTCGCGGGCGCTTTGCGGGCAGCCGGGGCGATGACCTCAATAGGCTCGCCCTCCAGCAGGTAACCGTGCCCGAGGGGGAAATTACGTACACGCCCGTGCGCGTCTTCAAGGCCGAACACCAGCTCACCCCCGATACGTTCGGCACGTACCACCTCACCCACCCAACCGCTCTGGGTGTCCTCAAGAAGCAGGCCGCGCTGCAGCGGGATCTGACGCGGGGCCGGTGGGCGACGGTTCATCGCATCACTGGTAATATCTTGCGCGCCCCAGCCGTAACGCTCGCTCATAGTGCCTCCCATGCTCGTGTGGTGAACCCTCCCATTCTAAGGGAACCGATAACTCGCCGTGGGCGAAAGACTGTCTGTGCACTGGGCGGTAGCTGGTAGCATAAACTACGGTATGAGTGCCTGCCCTACGGCACCCCACGCTATGACCGGCAACCGGTGCGCCCCACAGCTAAGGGGAAACCGATGTAAGTGACTCATGCTGCGCATAACCTCCGCATTGAGTGCGCATGGGATGTATCCGCTACAATGTTCAACCGCGGGCACTGTGCAACACACTAACCGCCGCGTAATCGGCCTCTGAAAGATAACAAGGATAAACAAGCACGTGAGCGATCACTACGCAACCCTGGGCGTTTCCAAAGACGCCAGCCCCGAAGAGATTAAAAAGGCGTACCGTAAGAAGGCACGCCAGCTACACCCCGATGTGAACCCTTCGGCTGATGCCGCCGAAGAATTTAAACGAGTAACCCTCGCCTATGAGGTGCTCTCAGACACCGAGAAACGCCGTATCTACGATGCAACTGGCGACGAGCAAGGACGCGCTGGAGGGTTCGGGGGCGCCGGATTCGGCGGGTTTGGTGGTGCCGGGTTCGGTTTCCAAGACCTCTTTGACATGTTCACCGGCGGTCAGCAGAGCGGGCCTGCCTCCCGCGTGCGCCAGGGCCAAGATTCTCTTATTAACGTCTCCATCAGCCTGCGCGATGCCGTGTTCGGTGTAGAAAAAACTATTGATCTTAAAACCGCTGTCACCTGTCAGTCATGCCAGGGCGAAGGCACCGCCCCCGACACGCACCCTGAAACATGCGACACCTGCCACGGCGCGGGGTACATGCAGCGCCGGGTGCAGTCCATCCTTGGAACCGTCATGCAGCAGGTTGAATGCCCCACCTGCCACGGGTACGGCACCGTCATTAAGCACCCCTGCGCCGAATGCAGCGGTAAAGGCCGGGTCAGGGCCAATGAACCGGTCACCTTCACCGTGCCTGCCGGGGTGAACGACGGCGCCCGCATCCGCCTGCGCGGCAAGGGTGAGGCTGGCCTCAACGGCGGACCGAACGGCGACCTTTACATTGATTTGAGGATCAAATCCGATAAGTACTTTAACCGTGAAGGTGATGACCTGCTCACCACCGTGAACGTGCCCATGGTGGCTGCCGCCCTTGGCACCGTCATCCCGTTGGAAACTTTCGACGGACAGCAGCAGGTCAATATCCCCGCTGGGTCCCAAAGCGGAGACACCGTCACCCTACCCGGGCTGGGTGCAGCCCGCCTGCATGAGGACCGCCGCGGTGACCTGCGGGTACGTATCCAGGTCACCACCCCCACCAACCTGAATGAGGAGCAGCGCACCATGCTGCGGCAATTCGCCGAACTGCGGGGGGAGAACCTGCAGGAAGGCAGCCACGTGAAACAGAAACACGGGCTGTTCTCCAAGCTCAAAGAGCAATTCAAATAACGCACAGATGTGGGTGGCCCCTGCCGAAGGCGGCCACCCGCCTGTTTAACCCAGGAAGGCACGATGAGCGCACCCGTTTTCTACATAGCACCGCAGGAGTTTGACCCGCTCACCCCGGGGACGGACTTCGAACTTACCGGCCCCGAAGGGCACCACGCGAAGGTGAAACGTGTTGAGAACGGTGAACGCATCGACCTTGCTGACGGGCAGGGGCGGCGGGCGTTAGGTACCGTTGAAGCAACAACCGCCGGCGGCATTAGGGTGCGTATCATTGAGATTCAACATGATAAGAACCCCCTGGAGGTGTATGTGGTGCAGGCGCTCGCTAAGGACGGGCGCGATGTGCAGGCCATTGAGACAGCCACCGAGCTGGGCGTCACAGGGGTTGTGCCGTGGGGCGCAGACCGCTCAATTGTGCGGTGGAAAGGGGAACGGGCCGCTAAGGCTCACACGAAATGGCGGAATACCGTTGTGGCTGCGGCGAAACAGTCCCGCCGTTCTCGTATCCCCACCGTCTACGATTTGCACTCGACCCCCGAGCTTGCGGAGCTTATTGCCGAGGTGAGGGCACAGGGGGCGGCGGTTTTTATACTGCACGAGCAGGCGAGTGAACGCCTCACCACTCTACTGGGGCAAAGCGCCGGGGAACGGCTGGGTGAGATTTACCTGGTGGTCGGGCCCGAAGGGGGCATCAGCGAACGTGAAGTTGAGATGTTCACGCAGGCGGGCGCATCCCTAGCCCTTTTGGGTACCGAGGTGCTGCGTTCCTCGACCGCAGGATCCGCAGGGTTATGCGCCGTTAATATTGCCCTGGGCAGGTGGTAGGCACGGCTATACTTAAGGTTTATACACTAGCCAAGGAGCTGATATGACAACTACCTCCCGACCGCTTTCAACGGCCCGCACAGTCTCTTTTAAGAGCGCCGCAGAGATGGTGGCGGTGCTCGGGCCGCAGGATGCCTACCTGTCACTGATTGAGGACTATTTTGAGAGCATCAGCGTGCACCCTAAAGGGCTTGATCTGCTGATTACCGGCCCGTCTGAGTCGGTGAACACCGCCGCTAAACTGCTCAATGAGCTGCGGGTATTAGCCAGCCACGATACGCAAATTACGGTGCAGGTCATTCACCGTCTCATGGGTATGCTCACCGATGAGCTAAAAGATCCCGCCCGTTCCCTATCGGCGAGCATCCTGTCAACGCGGGGAACCACGATCCGCCCCAAAACCATAAACCAGAAGAAGTATGTGGATGCGATCGATGCGAACACCGTCATTTTTGGTATTGGCCCAGCCGGTACGGGTAAAACATATTTAGCGATGGCTAAGGCGGTGCAGGCGCTGCAGTCCCGCGAGGTGAACCGTATTATTCTGACCCGTCCCGCTGTGGAGGCGGGGGAGCGCCTGGGGTTTCTGCCGGGCACCCTGAACGATAAGATCGACCCGTACTTACGGCCCCTGTACGATGCGCTGCACGATATGCTGGAGCCCGAGACGATCCCTAAGCTCATGGAGGCGGGCACAATTGAGGTGGCCCCGCTGGCGTATATGCGCGGGCGTACCCTCAATGATGCGTTCATTATTCTGGACGAAGCCCAGAACACCACCGCGGAGCAGATGAAAATGTTCCTCACGCGCCTGGGGTTTGGGTCGAAGATGGTCATTACCGGGGACGTGACCCAGGTTGATCTGCCGGGCGGGCAGGCCTCCGGCTTAAAGCAGGTGCGTAATATTCTTGAGGGCGTTGAGGACATTCAATTCTGTGTCCTTGAATCCTCAGATGTGGTGCGTCACGCTTTAGTGTCGAATATTGTCTCAGCTTACGACCGGTGGGGTGAAGACCAGAAGGCGATGGAACGCAAACGTAACCGGAAGGTCAAGCGTGCCACGATTGAGGCGGCGGCTGAGAAGCTGCTGGATCGTGCCGGTATTAACGGGGATGCCCCAGCTGGGGCCGGGCGCGAGACCCCCGGAACCGGTAAGGAGGCTTAGCCGGTGGCGGAGCTAGAATTTGAGATTGAGGAGCCAGACACCGGTACCGAACCAGAAGCCGATGCGCTGGTTCGGGAGTCTTTCGCAGCTGTTGACACTGCGGTACTGACCCGGCTGGTTGAGCACGCCTTTAACCGGATGCGGGTCAGCCAGAGTACGTACCTCTCCATTGCTATTGTGAATGAGCGTGAGATGGAGCGGATACACCTTGAATGGATGGACCTTTCCGGACCTACCGACGTCATGAGCTTCCCCATGGATGAGCTGACCCCCGGCACGGACACCGAACCAGCTACGGGGATGCTGGGCGATATTGTGCTCTGCCCACCGGTGGCTGCACGCCAAGGCGCCGAGGCCGGGCACTCAACCCTTGATGAACTGTGCCTGCTTACCGTGCACGGGATCCTGCACTGTTTAGGGTATGACCACGGTACCGCCGCGGAAGAGGCCGAAATGTTCGGTATTCAGCGCAGCATCCTTGAAGAGTTCCTGGGCCGTCCCGCCCCCGTCGAGACCCGCCACTGAGGACCCTTCCGTGACTTTCTTACTTCTGCTTTCCGCAGCGGTACTTGCGGCCACCTGCGCGTACACCATTACCGCAGCCGAGACTGCTTTCACCTATTTACCGCACCAGGAAGCCCAAGAGCTGGCGCTCAAACGCCCGCACACGCGGCTGGCGCGGGTGCTTGAGCACGCCACCGGGGGAGAATCTGAGAGGTACACGCACCCGCTACGGTTAGCGCGTATCCTCAGCACCGCCATCGCTAGTTTGACGACGATGCTTGCGATCCTTGAGCTGATTGACCAGCACAGTGTTGCGGCGGTGCTCACTCTCGGGGTGGTGTCCCTGGTGGGGTACCCGCTGCTGAGTGTGGGGGCGCGTGCTACGGGGCGTAACCGGTCTGTGGCGGTGCTGAAAATGCTCGCAGCACCCACCTATTACACGGCGCTGCTGCTGGGGCCTATCACCCGTGCCTTAGATGTGCTGGTGCGTGTATTCTCGCCCCGGCGCACCCCGGCCGCACCTGAAGGAGTTTTCGCTCAGGAGGAGCTGCGTGAGTTTCTGGACCGCGCCTCAGAGGCCGAAACCATTGAGGGCGATGAGGCACAGATCGTGCAGTCTGTCTTTGAGATGGACGATACGCGTATCCGCTCCATCATGGTTCCTCGCACCGACATGCTCACCATTGAGGCAGGCGAAACCCTCAAAAATGCCACCACGCTGTTTCTTCGCTCCGGCTACTCCCGGATGCCTGTGATCGGTGAATCAACCGACGACATTCTGGGTATTCTGTACCTTAAAGATGCGGTGCGGGCCCGCCTGGCGACCGCCGATAGCGCCCACGGCGGCGAGGAGCCCACCATCATCTCACTCATGCGCCCGGCACATTTTGAGCCCGAGTCGAAGCCGGCACTGGACCTGTTGCGCCGTATGCAACGTGAATCTACCCACGTTGCCATTGTGGTTGATGAGTACGGCGGCACCGCCGGAATGATCACCTTAGAAGACATTATTGAAGAGCTGGTGGGGGACATCTCCGACGAGTACGATAACGAGAAGCCCGACTACGCCCTGCAAGAAGACGGCAGTTTCAAAGTGTCCGCCCGGCTGGGGGTTGAACAGTTAGGGGAGATTTTCGGTATTAACCTAGAGGACGAAGAAGTAGACACCGTCGGCGGTCTGCTCGCCAAAAACCTGGGGAAAGTACCCATTGTCGGTGCTGAGGTGACAGTTAACGGTATCCACATTCGGGCGGTAAGCGCTGGCGGGCGCCGCCACCAGATCGACACGCTGCTCGTGTGGGCACAGCCCCCGCATGAGCCCGAACAGAACCACTCACATGAAGAGACCGACGAATAGCCCCGCACCCCGCGCATAATGCGGAACAGGTGCGCAATAAACCTGAGGTAAACAAACACCCGCGCAGCTGGTTCACAGATAATTTTCAGACTCACTCTATAGAATTTTCACTTACATCATGGAGGAATTAATGGACATCGACCTTACAGCGCCCTTACCTAGCTACCCGGAGGGTTTCCGATCCGGGTTTGCGTCACTGGTGGGACGCCCCAACGCGGGGAAGTCCACTCTCACCAACGCCCTGGTGGGGCAGAAAGTGGCTATTACCTCCAACCGTCCGCAAACCACACGCCATACCATCCGCGGTATTGTGCACAAGGACGACTACCAGCTGATCCTTATTGACACCCCCGGTATTCACCGGCCCCGCACACTATTGGGGGAGCGGCTGAACGACCTGGTGGCTGGAACCCTCTCACAGGTGGATGTGCTCGGGTTCTGCATCCCCGCAAACGAGAAAATCGGCCCCGGCGACCGGTACATCGCCTCGCAGCTTGTGGCCGCCAGCAATAAGCCTGTGGTGGCGATCGTTACCAAAGCCGACACGGTGGGAAATGAGCAGCTCACCGAACAGCTTCTAGCGGTTCAGGCGCTAGGCGAAGAAGTCATGAGCGCAGAGCGCGCCAGCCGCGCTCAACGAGCAACACACCGCGCCAAGCAGGGGAGCAACCCCAAAAAGGCGCGTAAAAACGACGCCGTTCCCTTCGCCAAAGGCAGCGGCCCGGCAGCACGCCGCGCGGCAGGAACCGTACAGGAAGAACCTCTGCCCGTAGACGGTAAAGGCGGCTGGGCAGATATTATCCCGGTCTCAGCGGTACAAGATTTTCAGGTGGATGCGGTCGCTAACCTGCTGGCAAGTTACACCCCCACATCCCCGCCTCTTTACCCCGCAGGGGAGCTCACCGACGAGCCAGAAGCCACGCTCATTGCAGAGCTTGTGCGTGAAGCAGCTCTTGAAGGCGCCCGCGAAGAACTGCCCCATTCGATAGCTGTTACTGTTGAAGAAATGGAATTTCGCCAGGGACGCCCTGAACACAACCCTCTCCTTGATGTTCACGTTAATCTTTACGTCGAGCGCGACTCGCAAAAAGCCATCATTATCGGCAAAGGCGGGTCAAACCTGCGTAAAATTGGTGCGAAAGCACGCGAACAAATCGAAACGATGCTCGGCACCCGCGTGTATCTGGGCATCCACGTGAAAGTCGCCAAAGAATGGCAGTCTGACCCGCGGGCACTAAACCGCCTCGGTTTCTAGTACTCGCCTGAACCCACCGCAGAAAGCAAGAAGGTATGACAGAAAAACCTCCTATGATCAGCAGCGGCCGCCATATGCGCAGCAGCATCATGAAGTCTGCACGCAATAAGTGGATCGCCCTGTTCAGCGCCTGTATGCTACTTGTCGTGTTAGGCTTCGGCGGCGCCATCGCGTTACGCCTACGCGCTAACCTGCACACCAATGAGCTAAACATTGGTGACTACCAGGGGGCGCTGGAGAACGGCGCACTCGACATCCTGGTGATTGGCTCAGACACGCGTGCCGGTACCGACGGTTCATACGGTGAAGACGACGGCAAAGCCGCCCGCGCTGACGTGATGATGCTCCTGCACATCAGCAAAGACCGTAAGAACGTAAACGTGCTCTCATTCCCGCGTGACTTGATGGTGTCCATTCCCAAATGCACCGACCCTGACGGCAAAGTGTACCCCGCTGAGGACGGCGTACAGATTAACGAGTCTTTGGGGCGGGGCGGCCCAGGCTGCACTGTGGCGACCATCAGTAAACTCACCGGTGTGCAAATTGACCACTTCATGCTGGTCGACTTCAACGCCGTGAAAGAGCTGTCGAAGGTTGTAGGCGGCGTTGAGGTGTGCGTGGATAAGCCGATTGATGACGAGTACACCAACCTGAAACTTCCCGCCGGCCGGTCAACTGTTGAGGACGAGCAGGCGCTCGCATTCCTGCGTTCACGCCACGGCTTTGGTGACGGCTCCGATATTGGTCGTATTCAAGCCCAGCAGGGGTTCATGGCGGCCCTGCTGCGTAAGGTGAAAGCCGAAGGCACCCTGTCTAACCCCTCGCGGATGGTGAACATT
This sequence comes from Rothia sp. HSID18067, assembly GCF_003989445.1. NCBI lineage: Bacteria > Bacillati > Actinomycetota > Actinomycetes > Micrococcales > Micrococcaceae > Rothia > Rothia sp. HSID18067. The sequence goes on from NZ_RBMF01000001.1 coordinate 595,683, forward strand.
GCCGAGGCTATCACCCAGAACGTGACCGTGGATAAGGGCCTGGGCAATATTAACGAGCTGGTCGGTATCGGCGGCACCCTAGGCGGCGTGGATCTCTCGCAGGTGGTGTTCGCTACCGTGCCCACCGAGCCGTGGAGCCAAGACAATAACCGTCTGCAGGTCACCTCCGAAGCAGACTCCGTCTTCAAACGCCTGCAGGATGACCAGTCGCTAAAGGTGGAGAAGGCCGCCCCCGCAGCGCAGGAGCAGCCCAAGGCGCAGAGCGCACCGGCTGACCATTCCACGAATGTTACCGTGGTGAACGCAACCAACCTGGAGGGACGCGGCGCGGCTATTAGCCAGGTAGTGAGCGGGCTGGGGTACACGAACGTGGCCCCCACCTCCGCCGCTGAGGCGGCACAGTTCTCCGCCGTCACCTACGCGGCCGGGCATGAGGCTGAGGCACGTGAGATTGCCGCTAAGCTCAACATTGGCCGAGTCTCTGAAAGCGCGGAGGCAACCGGTGTGACTGTGACCGTTGGCACCGACTTCCCCAAGGGTGAGACCATGGAGAAGCAGGAGGCGCAGATCGCGGGCAACGCAAACGGGCAGACTGCTGATCAGGAAACCTGCCAGCACGCCTTCGCCTTCAACTAGCGGGCGGGGGCCAATAACCCCGAGCGTGTAGAAAAGCTGGGTGGCGCATATTGAGCGCGTCACCCAGCTTTTTTGTATCGCATAGTGAAAGCGGGGTGTATGTGGCGGGTGGGCGGCTCTTCGGCGTGGTAGCGTAAAAGGTATGAACGATACCGGCGTGAGGATTCTAACCCTTAGTTGCTGGGGCGGGGTTCGCTTATCCTAAGAGCCGCACCCGTTCCAGCGATATATTGCGGCGCCCACCACGTGCCTTAGGCACAAGACCTCACAGGAATGAATATGCAGAACCGTCAGACTCCCTCACCCATGCCGGTGCACAAGTACCGTCCGTTCCACGAGCAGATCGCCGTTGATTTGCCCGATCGTACGTGGCCGAACAAGGTCGCTACACAGGCCCCACGCTGGTGCGCTGTTGATTTACGTGATGGCAACCAAGCCCTGGTTGACCCCATGAACACTGAGCGTAAGCTCGCCATGTTCGATTTGCTGGTGCGCATGGGGTACAAAGAAATTGAGGTGGGCTTCCCCTCAGCCTCACAAACCGATTTTGACTTCGTACGCACCCTCATCGAAGACGGGCACATCCCCAATGATGTGACGATCCAGGTGCTGGTGCAATGCCGTGAACACCTGATTGCCCGCACGTTTGAGGCCATTGAGGGCGCCCCAAACGCCATTGTGCACTTCTACAACTCAACTTCCGTGTTGCAGCGCCGCGTGGTGTTCCAGCGTGATGAGGACGGCGTTCTGGATATTGCGTTACAGGGCGCGCGCCTGTGCAAGAAGTTTGAAGAGCAGATGATCTCTAACACGAATGTGCTCTACGAGTACTCGCCAGAGTCATTCACCGGCACTGAACTGGAATTCGCGGCGCGTGTATGCAACGCTGTCGCTGACGAATTAGGTGTGGGCGTAGACGGTAAAGAGCTGATCGTGAACCTGCCCGCCACTGTTGAGATGGCCACCCCGAACGTTTACGCGGACGCTGTCGAGTGGATGCACCGCAACCTGAAGAACCGTGAACACATTGTGCTGTCCCTGCACCCGCATAATGACCGCGGCACGGGCGTGGCGGCAGCCGAACTGGGGTACCTGGCGGGGGCCGACCGCATTGAGGGGTGCCTGTTTGGTAACGGTGAGCGTACCGGCAACGTAGACCTGGTGACGCTGGGGCTGAACCTGTACACGCAGGGCATTGACCCGCAGATCGATTTCTCCGATATTGATTCTGTCCGTAAAACCGTTGAGTTCTGCAACCAGCTGCCCGTGCACGAGCGTTCCCCCTACGGCGGTGACCTGGTGTTCACGGCCTTCTCGGGGTCGCATCAGGACGCTATTAAAAAGGGGTTTGAGGCTCTTGAGGCATCATCCGCGCAGCAGGGCAAAACGATTGACGAGGTGACGTGGGAGGTTCCCTACCTGCCGATTGACCCGCGCGATGTGGGCCGCAGCTATGAGGCCGTGATCCGGGTGAACTCGCAGTCCGGCAAGGGCGGGGTGGCGTACCTGCTGAAGAGCGAGTACGGGCTGGATTTGCCGCGCCGCGCCCAGGTTGAGTTCTCCCAGATCGTGCAGGAACGCACCGACACTGAGGGCGGGGAGATGACCCCGCAGAAGCTGTGGAACATTTTCACGGACGAGTACCTGCCCGCCCCTGAGGATCAGGAACGTTGGGGTAAGTACCGTATCGAGTCGATTAACATTGACTCGGCGGATACGGGGGCAACCACTCTGCGCGTGAGCCTGAACGTTGAAGGCCGCACCTACAACCGTACCGGCACCGGTACCGGCCCCGTGGATGCGCTGCAGAACGTGCTCAGCGCTGAGGGCGTAGACATTCGGGTCATGGACTACTCGGAGCACACCCTCTCCTCCAGCTCAGCAGCGAACGCCGCCTGCTACATTGAGGCAGCCGTCGATACGCGTGTGCTGTGGGGTATTGGCATCGACAGCTCCACCACCCGCGCCGCATTGAAAGCCATGATCTCGGCGGTAAACCGCGCCCTGCGTGACGTATAGCTGAGCGCGTAGCCTGGAAAGGCAGAAACCACCTGCAACTAAGCGGTGGCCTACGGTTGAGAAGCACCCCTCTGCTGATCATCCGGGGCCACCGTTTAGCGTGTGGGATACCCCTCACCAGGAAAGCACGTGGGCGGGCGGCCCTCAGCGGTTTTCCCAACCACTAAAGACCCTAGAATCTTTACACCCCTATTTTCTGCTCTCAAAGTTCATAGGCACTGTGGGGTATGCTGGAAGGCGTGGAATGGATTCAAGCTATTATTCTGGGCCTAGTGCAAGGCCTCACCGAGTTTCTGCCAATTTCGTCCTCGGCGCACCTGCGTATTGTGGGGCAGCTGCTGCCCGAGAAAGCTGACCCGGGCGCTGCGTTCACCGCGATCACCCAGCTGGGCACCGAAACCGCTGTGCTCCTCTACTTCTGGCGTGATATTGTGCGCATTATTTCGGCCTGGTTCGGCTCACTCACCGGCCGGGTTAAGCGCAGCAACCCGGATGCGCGGATGGGCTGGCTCATTATTATCGGTTCCATCCCCATTGGCATTCTCGGTCTGGTTCTAGAAGACTACATTGACTCCACCTTCCGGTCCCTGTGGATTGTTGGCACCATGCTGATCGTGTTCGCAGTGTTCCTGGGGCTAGCTGACCGGTTCGGCAAGGAGCAGCGCAAGATTAAGGATCTTACCTTGGGCCACGGCCTGGTGTATGGGTGCGCGCAGGCGCTCGCCCTGATCCCGGGTGTTTCCCGCTCTGGCGGTACGATCATGGCGGGCTTGTTCATGGGCTACACCCGTGAGGCGGCGGCACGTTACTCGTTCCTGCTGGCGTTGCCTGCGGTGTTCACTTCGGGCCTGTATAAGGCGTTTAAAGTGTTTACCGGGCACGAGGCGGGCGGCTACTACGGTATTCCTTCCACCCTGCTGGCAACTGTGATTGCTTTCGGCGTGGGGTACCTAATGATTGCTTGGTTCCTGAAGTATGTTTCGTCGAACTCGTACGGCTTGTTCGTGTGGTACCGTATTCTGCTTGCGGCGCTTATTTTCTTGGGCCTGGGGTTCGGGGTTATTTCTTCCTAGAATTTCGCTTGCCGCTTGGCGCACAGAAATACCCGTTTGCGGTTTGCCGCAAGCGGGTATTCTTGTAGGTGATATTTTTATGCCTTTGAAAGGATGCTCATGCGTGCTTGGGATGCGCCCGCCCCTGTTTCTCTGCCCGGTTCGGCGCCGCTACCGCGTATCTTTGATACCGCCGCAAACACTGTGGTTCAGCTTGAAGAACCAAAGAAAGCGGGACTGTACGTGTGTGGTATCACCCCGTACGATGCCACGCATATGGGGCACGCATCCACCTATGTGGCTTTTGACCTGCTTAACCGTGCCTGGCGGGACGCCGGGGTTGAGGTGACCTACGTGCAGAACGTTACGGATGTGGACGACCCGCTGTTGGAGCGCGCAACCGCCACGAACGTGGACTGGCAAGAGCTTGCGGAAGACCAGACGGAGCTGTTCCGCACCGATATGGCGGCTTTGAATGTGCTGCCGCCGGATCATTATGTGGGGGTGGTCGAGTCGATTGCTTGGCTGTTCCCCGTGGTCGAGGGCCTGCTGGAGCGTGGCTTGGCGTACCGTGTGCCGGGGTTTACGGACGAGAAGGGTGTGCAGCATCCTGACGGGGATATTTACCTGGATGTGAAAGCGACCCAGGCACTACCGGCGGATGAGGAAGGGTACTCGTGGGCGCCGGGGCAGGTGAGCCATATGAGCCGTGAGGAGATGCTGAGCATTTTCGCGGAGCGAGGCGGTGACCCCGACCGCCCGGGCAAACGTGACGCCCTGGACCCGCTGCTGTGGCGTGCCGCCCGCGAGGGTGAACCGTCGTGGGAGGCCGGTGCGCTGGGCGCAGGCCGGCCCGGCTGGCATATTGAGTGCACTATGATTGCCCGCCGTTTTGTGAATGGGCCGCTGACGGTGCAGGCGGGCGGCTCAGATTTGACGTTCCCGCACCATGATTTGGGGGCGGGGCATTCGTGGGCGGTGGATCACCGGCCGCACGCCCGCCACTATGCGCATACGGGCATGGTGGGTCTTGACGGGCATAAGATGAGTAAGTCGCGCGGGAATTTGGTGCTGGTTTCTAAGCTGCGTGCAGCCGGTGTTGACCCGAACGCGATCCGCTTGGCGATTCTTGATAACCATTACCGGTCTGACTGGTTCTGGACCGATGATTTGCTGCATAAGGCTGATGCGCGCCTTGAGACGTACCGCCATGCCATTGCGGCAGCCACCGGGGACGATACTGAGGGCGCCGTAAAGACTCTAGATAAGGTGCGCGAGTATCTGGCGGATGATCTGAACGCACCCGAGGCGCTCAAAGCGCTGGATGCGTGGGCTATTGATGCCCTCACACGTGCCCAGACGACGAGCACCGGTGCGGCGGCACCGGTGGGCGGGGCTGAGCTAATCCGCGATATTTTGGCGGCTCGTTTGGGCGTGACCCTGTAGGTTCCATGCAGAACTTTATATCGAAAAATACCCCGCGGGCTGACCTGCGGGGTATTTTTCGCTGGTGGGTTGTTAATATTTTTGTGCGGAACAGACAACGGTTGACATATAAACCTGTTTTTATATAAAGTTGTCTTTATGGAAAATGGTTCAGCCCATAAAGATTGGGAACATGAGTTTGGCGCATCGGTGGCTATTTTTTCAGCATTGGCCCACCCGTTACGCCTAGCTATTGCCCATCATCTTGTGGAGCGCCCACACAGCGTTAGCGAACTGCATTCATGCTTGGGTATCTCCCAGCCGCTTGCCTCGCACCACCTGCGTATTCTGCGTGAAGCGCATGTTGTTGAGGGGCAGCAGCAGGGCAGGGCCACCATATACAGCTTGAAGGATCATCATATTAGTCACATCGTTACTGATGTGCATGCCCACACTAAGGAGCAATCATGACCACCGTAGCACCGCACCGTCACTCCGAGGCACATGCTCACACCCACGGCCCCAACTGCGGGCACCAGGCAGTGATTCACCTGGATCACGTGGACTACCTGCACGATGGCCACGCACACCGTGAGCACGATGGCCACTACGACGAGTGCAACACCTGTTCCTGCGGCAACTGCAACGACCTGTGCGCTAACTGCACCTGCGCCGATTGCGCTTGCCCCACCTGCAACCACGCCGTGTGCGAGTGCGCTCACTGCAGCGACTCCTGCGCTAACTGCGCATGCGAGGACTGCACCTGCTCAACCTGCCAGCACGCAGCGTAAGTTTCATACACTTATAGACGGTGCCCCCGCATCCTACCGATGTGAGGGCACCGTCTTTTTGTGTACGCGCATCACGTGCGTAACAGGGGTTTACCGTGTGGCCCGCTCTAGAAGCTGCAGCACGTTCTGGAAGGTGTGACCGGTTGCTTCGGTCATACCCTGCTCACAGGTCCGGTTTGAGGATATATATGCGGCGAACTCGTGCTCGTTCAGCTCAGCGGTCTCGGCACGGGTAGCGCTCTGCGTGAGCTCGGGGTGCAGCATGCCGCGGTCACCAGCGTAACCGCAGCATCCCCAATTCTTGGGAACGTACACCTGCTCGCTCATGGCGTTTGCAATCTTCTCGAACGCTGGCTGCACACCCAGATGAGTCATTGAGCAAGTGGGGTGCAGCGCCAGAGACGGCAGGGGAGCAGACACCGTGAGCTTAGGCAGCAGCGTATCGGCGGCGAACTGCACCGAATCAATCAGCTTCAGCTGAGCGTAATCTGCTTCGCCCGCGCCCAAGCCGTGCGTGATTTTATGCTCTAGGGCGGCGGCAACTTTCGCGCGCATCACCTCAAGGCCTTCGGTGCATGATGAAGCATCGCACACAATCGGGATGCGCCCACCGTCGGTCGCCTCCCACAGCGCTTTGAGCACGCGGTCGCTCATAATCGAGTAGCCGTCTGTGTACCCCTTGGACTTCCACGGCGTGCCACAGCACATTTGGTCGATGCCTTCGGGAACCCGGTATTTCACACCCGCACGTTCGCAGAGGCGAATAAACGCCTGGGTCGCATTCACCGGGTCGTGCTTACCTTCACCATCAACACCGCCGAACATGGCGTTCACGCAGGCAGGGAAGAACACAATATCGGGGTTCGCTTCCGTATGCGGCACACGCGGCGCGCCACCGGCAGACAGCCCCTTCTTATAGGCGGGCACCAAGTCTTCGCCGAAAAGTTTACGACCAATATCGGTGGCTCCGCGCACCACCGGGAACGGCAGCATTTTTGCGGCCGTGAGCGCTTTACCCGCCACTTTATCGATTGTGCCCCAGTGTTTCGAGGCGAACTTCCACCCGGCGGCACCGAGCGCATCCTGGTTCTCGGCACGCAGACGGCGCACCAAATCACCCGTGTTAATCAGCACCGGGCAGCGCGTAACGCACATGCCGTCTACCGCGCAGGTATCCACACCGTAGTATTCGTATTCTTGGCGCAGACGCTCGGCAAGCTTAGTATCACCATTAGCCTCTGCCGCAGCGATTTCGCGGCGCAGCACAATGCGCTGGCGCGGGGTCAGTGTCAAATCCTTAGAGGGGCACACCGGCTCGCAGTACCCGCATTCCACACACCGGTCGACTTCCTCTTCAACGGTTTCGGCGACTTTCAGGTCGGTGGCGTAATCGGTGTCTTCCTCGGCGAGAACCACACCTGGGTTCAAAAAGCCCTTCGGGTCGATCAGGCGCTTAATTTCGCGCATGACCTCAAAGAGCTCGTCACCGAATTGGCGGCGCACGAACGGGGCCATAATACGCCCGGTTCCGTGCTCTGCCTTGAGCGAGCCGTCAGCCTCCAGAATGAGCTGCACCATTTCTTCGGTGAATTCGCGGTACCGCACAAGCTGTTTGGCGTCGCGGAACTGCTCGTTGAGCATGAAGTGAATATTGCCGTCTTTGGCGTGCCCGAAAATCACCGAGTCCTGGTAGCCGTGGGCATCAAAGAGGGCGGTCAGATCGCGGCAGGTGGTGCCGAGCACGTCCACCGGGACCACCACATCCTCAAGCAATGCGTTCGTGCCGGTGGGGCGGTTGCCTGCGACCGTGGTGTACAGTCCGCGCCGCGCAGCCCAGAGCGCGTTACGTTCGGAAAGTTTGCTGGTCATGGTGACTGGCGACACCACCGGGAGGGCATCAAACATGGGCGCGGCAGATAGGGCGAGGTCGGTGAGCTCCTGCTCTGAATTACCCTGAAATTCCACGAGAAGAGCAGCATGCTCTCGCACATCAATGGCGGCAAGCGCCTCCGCCGCCTGCCCGGTACGCTGCGCCACACGAATACTGGTGGCGTCCAAAAGCTCAACCGTGGCCAGGTGGTTGGCCACAAGCTCCGGCACGGAACGGGTGGCGTCCAGCAGGTTGTCGAACACGAGCAGACCGGTTGAGACGAATTTATGAATGGGCAGAGTGCGGTAGGTTGCGGACGCCACGAACCCGAGCGTTCCTTCGGAACCAATCAGAAGGTGCTGCAGAATATCAACCGGGGTGCTGTAATCCAGCAGGGAGTTCACGCCGTAGCCCATGGTGTTCTTCATAGAGTACTGCTGACGGATGCGCGCAACCGATTCCGGGTTTTCGACCACGCGCTTGCGCAGGCGCAGCAGCCCTTCGTGAATCTCGGGTTCGAGGGCGCGCAGGCGGGCATCAGCATCGGGTGCAGAAGTATCAATAACGGTTCCGCTGGGGAGCACGAACACCATAGATTCCAGTGTGTTATAGGTGTTGAACTCGGTACCGGAAGACATACCCGAGGAGTTATTGGCGACCACCCCGCCGATAGTGCATGCCGACCATGAGGCCGGGTCAGGCCCAAGTTTATACCCGTAGGGTGCCAGCATATTATTGACCGCCATCACCGTGGCGCCGGGCTGAACGCGCACCCTTTTGCCGCCGTCAAGCACCTCAATTTTCTTGAAGTTACGGCGGGTATCGACCATCAGCCCGTCGCCGCTTGCCTGCCCTGATAGAGAGGTGCCGCCCGACCTGAAGGTGAGCGGCAGGTTGAAGGCGCTGGCGGCACGGAAAATATCGGCGACCGCCTCCGCAGAATCGGGGCGTACGATTCCGGCGGGCACCAGCAGGTAGTGCGAGGCATCGTGCGCAATAGCGAGCCTGTCAATTTCTTTAACACTGGAATCGAGGGCGTGCGCGCGGGTTTCAGCGAGCATATGCTCAAGGGCATTAGTGTAGGGGGAGTCTAGAGCTTCGGACGTGTTCGATACAACTGTCATGGGTCTTATCTCCTTAGCGATGAAGGCACAGTACTTCCTATCCTTCCAGTATGTGCTTTTGCACACGTTATGTCTGCTTAGCTTTGGCTAGGCTTATGCCCCGGAAAACATGCTTAACTAGTGAGATGGCGGGGCTGCTGAGACACGCTCACCGCACCGCTACCTGAAAATCTGCTGTGAACGCCGTAGAATGGTGATGTCCGTGCACCTGTACAGTGCGGATTAGCCTGCGCGGCTGCGCCTACCCTGGCCCCGTACGCTGGGGGAGTAGGCCCCGTGCCTAACCTAAAGGAGACACATGTCTGCCGCTGAAATGTCAGCACCCATCATGATCAGCGTATCCGGTGAGGAGCGCGAAGTTACTGCCGCCACCGCCGCTGAACTCTTTGCAGATAACGCAAAGATTGTGGTTGCCCGCGTGAATGGCACGCTGGTTGACCTTTCACACAAGCTCTCTGAGGGCGATACCGTTGAGCCCGTTTTCATTGACGAACCCGATGGCTTGAATGTGCTGCGCCATTCTGCGGCGCACGTGATGGCGCAGGCGGTGCAGGAGTACCGCAAAGACGCGAAGCTGGGCATTGGCCCCTATATTACGGATGGCTTCTATTTTGATTTTGATGTGGCTGAGCCCTTCACCCCCGAGGATCTGAAGAAGATTGAGAAGTCGATGATTAAGATCGTCAAGTCGGGCCAGCTGTTCCGCCGCCGCGTGGTCACCCACGATGAAGCGGTTGAAGAGATGAAGAACGAGCCGTATAAGCTCGAACTGCTTTCGCTTAGCCAAGGCCCCGGTTCGGGCGCGGATGCCGCCGAGGGTGCCTCGGTTGAGGTTGGTGCTGGCGAGATCACGATTTACGATAATGTGCACCCGAAAACCGGTGAGGTGCTGTGGAATGACCTGTGCCGCGGCCCGCACCTGCCGAATACTAAGCTGATTGCTAACGGGTACGCGCTCATGCGTGCCGGTGGCGCGTATTGGCGTGGTTCTGAGAAGAACCCCATGCTTCAGCGTATTTACGGTACCGCCTGGCCCACGAAGGACGAGCTGGTGGAGTATAAGCACCGTATTGCTGAGGCTGAGCGCCGCGACCACCGCCGCCTGGGCAAGGAGCTTGACCTGTTCTCGTTCCCGAAGAACATTGGCCCCGGCCTGCCGGTGATTCACCCTAAGGGCGGCGTGATTAAGCGCGAGATGGAAGATTATGTGCGCGCCCGCCATATTGCTGAGGGCTTCCAGTACGTGAGCACCCCGCATATCTCGAAGGAAGACCTGTTCTACACGTCCGGGCATCTGCCGTACTACGCGGACGGCATGTTCCCAGCGATGGAGCTCGACAACGGCAACTACCGTTTGAAGGCCATGAACTGCCCCATGCATAACGAGATTTACCGTTCGCGTGGGCGTTCGTACCGTGAGCTGCCGCTGCGTTTCTTCGAGTTCGGCACCGTGTACCGTGACGAGAAGTCGGGCGTGCTGCAGGGCTTAACCCGCGTGCGCATGATTACGCAGGACGATTCCCACTCGTATGTGACGAAGGAACAGGCACCCGATGAGGTGCGGCACCTGCTGAATTTCATGCTGAGCCTGCTGGAAGATTTCGGTATGACGGACTTCTACCTGGAGCTTTCGACCCGCGACACTGAGGGCGATAAGAAGGATAAGTTTATCGGCACCGATGAGCAGTGGGAGCAGGCTACCGCCGTACTGGAGCAGGTGGCGAAGGAGACCGGTCTTGAGCTGGTGCCTGACCCGGGTGGGGCCGCGTTCTATGGCCCGAAGATTTCGGTGCAGGCGAAGGACGCGATTGGCCGCACCTGGCAGATGTCTACCGTGCAGTATGACTTCAACCAGCCCAGCCGGTTTGGTTTGGAGTACCAGGCTGCGGACGGTTCGATTCAGGAGCCGGTGATGATTCACTCGGCCAAGTTCGGTTCGATTGAGCGCTTCCTGGGCGTGCTGACTGAGCACTATGCAGGTGCGTTCCCGGCGTGGCTCTCACCGGTGCAGGTGATTTGTGTGCCTGTGGCGGAGGCTTTCAACGACTATATGACCGAGATTGCGGATAAGCTGCGTGAGCAGGGCGTGCGTGTTGAGGTTGATTACGGTTCGGACCGGTTTACGAAGAAGATTCGCACCGCCTCTACCGAGAAGGTGCCGTTCATTCTGATTGCTGGCGGCGAGGATGCGGAGGCTGGAGCAGTCTCATTCCGCTTCCGCGGTAACAAACAAGAGAACGGCGTCCCTGTTGATGAAGCAGTGGCACGCATTGTCGACCATATTCGGAACAGGGTAAATGAAGACCCGAAGCCGAGTGGGGAGGGGGCATAACAGTATAAAACTTAATTTATATGTTGTGCAGTCAAATATCGCTTTGTTTGTTGAATATATCGCTTTATTTGAATTGGAGAAAGTAATTGAAGTTAGTATTTATCAATAAGAGTCATGATGAAAAAAGGGCTAAATCAAAAGAGTTTGCAATTGTAAACATGTTAAAATCTATGACAGAATCAGTCGCTTTAGAGAACAATAATAAGGTTATATTATTAATATCTCCAGGGTATTTATCAACTACTTCAGCAAGTTCTAAAAAATTATACAAAAATATATTTGATAAAAAAATAAATTATCAAATTGGCATGTTGAATGGCTACAGAAGTACTCCAGAGCGTTTAGAATATTTAAATGATTTTATACGAAAGAAAAATCTTCCCGACCCTATAAGATTTTCACCTCAGGATTACAACCAGGTAACTGGGGATGATCATAGAAAGATTGTTTTTATCTGTGCTCCAATTCGCGTAGATAAACGTTGCGAGCACAGTTTAAATAACTGTTTATGTTGCTTAAATAACTGTTTATGCTATTTAAATAACTGTTTATGTTGTGTATTTTCAGGTAAAAAACAATTAGATTTTGAAGGTATTGATAGGTTCGTGGATAATATAGATATATGCGGTATTCTTATTGGCTCCTCTAATTTTAGTCATTCTACCTATATGGGTGGAAAATATGGTAGGGCGAGTAAAGGAGAAGCCGATGTGTTGATGTATCGCGATCCATTTTATTGCGAGATTAACGAAAAATTTGACTTGTTATTAGAAAAGAATATACGTGTATATGATATAAAACAAAAGTTTCCAGAAAAACATACTCCTGAAGTAGATCCTAAAAAGTATATAGATCCTAGAGATGATGAAATGATTGCTGGATATCGTAATATTAGTAAAATGATAAATAATACTTTAGGTAATATCTTAATTTCAGAAGTTAAGGGAGGGCTGGGCAAAAAAACAGATTTAGATTTTTTTAGAGATATACTTCGAGATACATTAAAATCTCAAGTTAAATATTACTGATTTATGAGGATAAGTCTGGTGATTTCCACCTCTTATTTGATTGATGTTTAGGAATCTTCAAAGAAATCTTCGTCGAGTTTCATGATTGTATAGGTGCGTGCCACCTGCACGCCCACACTGTACTTAATCATGAGGCGTGCCAGGCGCTCACCATCAATCAGTACTAGAGACAGCCCGCCGCCAAGATTTTGAGCATACTCCCGTGCCCCGGATGTAAAAGAGCCGGAAGTAATAAATACGCCCTGTGATGCCTGCCCGTGCATTGCGCCCACAAATGACTGAACCTCGGGGCGGCCCACCGAATTCTTCTCACCATAGCGTTTAGCCTGCACATAAATCTTTGACAGCCCCAGCGCATCCTGGTCGATCACACCGTCAATACCGCCATCATTGGAAGCCTGGGTAACCATGCCGCGCCCCTCGCTGCCGCCATAGCCCATCGCCAGCAGGACATCCACCACCAAGCGCTCAAACCCGCTGGGGGAGAGGTTACGAATACGTTCCAAAACATTTTGGGCAAGTGCTGTTTCAAGCTGCACCATGCTAGAAGAAATTAATTCGTCTGGTGTACTATCTTCAACGGCAGTAGGTTGAGAGACAGCTTTATTAGCAGGGTTGATAGAATTCCTATACCGTGGGGTTAACTCACGTGCTTTACGTGCAATCGACTGAATAATATCATCAGGTAAACCATCTGGAAACTCACGGAGTAATTGACGCCCGTACTCACCAATAACGTGTTGGCCCTCTTTGAGAGAAGCTGTAGCCTTAACCGTTTTTAGCGTGAATAAAGCCCAGTAAATCCGGTCAGAATAAATAAAGATAGAACTAGTAGGGTGCCGAAGGTTCATCTGCTCAGGCGTAAGACCAACCAGCTCTGCAACACCTGCATAAATTTCTCTATTCGTATGTGTTTTACCGTCAGACAAGTATCTAAGAATTGGCGACATAAACGCATGCTGTTTCGGTAACTCAACTGTGGTCTGTTCATCGGTCATAATAGCTCCAATACAGGCGTTCATATGTATTCAGGTACCTACTATACACATATTTAAACACAGTCTAGATGCACCGTTTTCACCCTCACGCCTAGAGGTGACGAAGCGACGCGCGCCTGAAAAGGAAAACGTGTAACTATAAGACAAGGAACACTCAACTTTGGACAAGGAACCCGGCAGTGCACGACCACGACATCTACGACAACACCCCCAGCAGTTACCTTGACGATATCGCGGACATTGGGGAGAAACACATCCGCCTCAGCTACCCCAACTTTATTCTGCTGCTGGCGCGGCTCGATACAGACTATAACTATGCGCAGTACCTGGTGCGGTGCCTGTACGCCAAACACTTGGCGGATGAGCTGCGGCACCCCAACATTTCCGGCTACCTAGAAGAACAAGACGAACTGAGCGACGCGCTGCGCCACTTCCGTGTCACGATCCCGGGCATTATCGCCCGCCGCACGCAGCTCACCGAGCTGCTCAAAACCCGCACCGTGCAGGTGCCCGCATACGTGGGCGACCCCTGGGAGTACCACCCCAACGCCCCAGAACCAGACCAGCCTACTTTCGACCCGGCGGCACCTCACAGCGATATTGAAGTACGGCTTCAAATCATTGACGAATACTTGTGGCTCTACGAAAAATACAGCTCAAACAAATAGTGCAACCTTTTACAGCGGCAGCGGGGGACTACACTCCCAGAACTGAAACTCTCGCTCTGAGCAGGGACTAGGAACGGCGGGGGAGCGTGGAACGAATCTGCCTTAACTCTGCCTTCAGTTCGTCCGAAATACGCCGCGATTCGATAGCCTTCGTGATCGCCATGCGAAGCGCCACCGCTGGTAAACCAGGTGAATCGGTGCCGTCGGAACTATCAGCGAGCGCGAACCAGGGGAGAGCTGCACGTTCTTGGCGAGCCAGCGCCTCCGCAAAATACCAGGCAACAGCAACCCGAACATAGTATTCATCGCTGCCTGCCAATGCTGCTACCGCCCGCAGATGCTCCGGTGAGAAATACTCGGTGCCCAACAGTGACATGAGCACCACCGCGCCTAGACGTTGCACATACACGCGGTCATCAACCAGCCAGTCGAGGCAGGCCCGTTCCAGCTGCGGCAGGTTGGCTGCTTTGCGGCCCTTCACACAGGCTGGGGAGACGGCATCTGTAAGAATCCAGTTCGTCATATACGGCAGGAAACTGGTAATTTCCGTATGCCAGGTTGCGAAGTTGCGTTCCTCATTCAGAAGCAGCACATGCAGCAGGTCTTCTTCCTGAAAATCATGCGGAACCGCTGCCAGGAACTCCGCAGTCTCTTGCGGATGTTCCCGCAGCAGCTTCTGAGAGAGTTTGCGCAGTGCGGGTGTGCGAACACCTAAAATCCGTGCCGGATCAACCGTGGGGAGCAGCTTCGCCGTGAACTCCGCCAGTTTTGGTTCGGCAAGATCGCGGACTGCCTGAGAGATTGAATAACTCATAGTTCTAGTCTCTCAGATGCGGCTCTTCTCTGTACTGGTCTGGGCTATACCCCCGAAGCAAACCAACGTTCCCGAACGGTAGGTGCCCTCACGCTAGTTCTGCAGCATCCGCAGATATGTGCGGAAAAACCGATATGATGGCTACAGAAGGTTCACGCACGAACCTGCGGTTCACAGCAGACCTGCTTCAACGAAGAACGTGTAAGGACTGGGCAGCATGGCAGAGGCAAACGGCGCAGAAACACCACACACCGGTACCGCACCCGAGTCTGAAAACACTTCTTTAGACCCCTCCCAAACTCGGCACCCCGAACCGGAACAGGCCCGCCGGCCCAAGATTACCCGCGGCGAAGAAGGGCTCACCGAATGGGAGCGCCGCACCGACAAACCGCTTTTTATTGCCTCGCTCCTGTACCTTATTGCCTACGCCGCACCCATTGTGAGCACGCGCATTAGCGCGCCGATTGACGGTGTTCTCAATATTCTTCAGATGGTACTGTGGGCGCTTTTCGCGGTCGATTATTGTGTGCGGCTCTACCTGGCGCCCCGGCGCATATACTTCCTCACACGCAACCTGATGAACCTCGCTATTGTGCTCCTGCCAGCCTGGCGTATTGTGAGTTTCTTGGCGATGCTTCACATGACCGCCAACCGCCAGTACAAGCTGCTCTCAGAGCTGGCCGTTAAACTCTTCGGGTACACACTGATCTTTGTGATTATGGCGGCCCTGGCCGTTTTCTCCATTGAGCAAGACGCCCCCGGTGCCCTCATTAAAGACATTTGGACGGCATACTGGTGGACTCTGGCAACCCTGGCAACCGTGGGCTACGGCGACGTGTACCCGGTGACCGTCTCCGGCAGGGTTATTGCCGTGGTCGTTATGATTTACGGGGTTGGCCTGTTTGGTGTGATCACCGGTGCGCTAGCCACCTGGGTGATTGAGAAAATTAGCGGAGTCACCGAAGAAGACCACGCCGCAACGAAAGCCGATATTGAGGCGCTTCACGCCGAAATCGCCGAGCTGAAAGCGATGCTCGCCATCCGTATGGGAGACGGCACGGTACACCGCCCACCCGAAGAACTCACCCAGGAATTTCTTGCCTCCCGGCGGGGTGCACCCGATACCGCAGAGGACGACACCCACGAGCCTGAACAGCCCATGGAACTTATCGAAGAGACCAAACAGACGCTCACCGTGATCCGCCAGAAAATCGCGGTGCGCCTGCGGCGTGATTCTTAAACCCCGCACCTATACGGCGGCTGAGGAGAATCGTAGGCTGACCAGTGCGCTCTAGTGCCCTGCCGGGTTATGGGGCCGCCTGCGGGAACACCAGTTATTTCTAAAGGCGCCGGGCGATAGCGCCCTCACAGGTGCGCCGTGCGGTTTAATAGAGACATGAGCGAGAACCAGAATGCCCACACCACGAACACTGCCGATGACTTCGAGCTGCCCGGCGTGCCCGATGCGTTCCAGCGGCTCTGGACACCGCACCGTACCGCCTATGTGAGTGGCGGGCAGCAGGACCACACCGAGAAAACCTGCCCCTTCTGCACCGCGCCCTCACGCAGTGATGAGGAATCGCTCATTGTGTACCGTGGGGAGCACACCTTCGCTCTGCTCAACCTGTACCCCTATAATCCGGGGCACCTGCTCATCTGCCCGTACCGCCACATTCCGCTGTACGACCAGGCAACCGAAGAAGAAACCCTCGAAATGGCGTACCTGACTCAGCGCACCATGCGGGTTCTGCGCAAAGTGTCCCATAACGACGGGTTCAACATCGGTATGAATCAGGGCAAAGTCGGGGGAGCGGGCATAGCCGACCACCTGCACCAGCATATTCTGCCCCGCTGGAGCGGGGACACCAATTTTCTGCCCATTATTGCGCACACAAAAACCATGTCTCGCACCCTTGACGACATGCGCCAAATAATTGCGGACGGGTTCGCTCAAACCCAGTAATTGTGCGGGCAGGCAACAAGGAAGACTGTGGGTAATTCAACCCCCGTATTTCCTTGTTAAGACAGAAAAGCAGGCGTACAATAAATCGGTAAGTTGAACCTCTACAGAAGGGTAAACTGTGCTGTTTAAAACCCCGCAAAAAACCAGACACAGAAAAAAGCTGCCAGCGCCCAAAATCTGCCGCACCCCAGCCTAAATACCCACCCCTGAGCATTATTTTTTACGGGCAGAAAGCGCCTGCGGCCACGAGTGAAACGCATCATGCTAAAACCACGGTGTCAGATTATTTTTTGAACCGTAAAGTATGGCATGATATATAACGGCGAAACCACCCGTACCGCCGCCCCCAAGGTTCCTTCCGGACCTTCCCACCCAGCTGACCGCAAACCAACCACGAAAGCCGCCGATGAGCCCCCGCATCCCCACAGGTAAACGACCCCAGATTACTCGAACAATCACCAGTTTCACGATCGTAGCCTGCCTGCTCGCAACCGCCGGATGCGCCGAATACGTCGACGAAGAAACCGACGCATCAGGTACGATCAGCACCTCCGCATCAGCCAGCCCCTCAGCGAGCTCATCCGCCAAATCCAGTGTGCCGCTCACTAAAGAGCGCCCCGCACCCACGCTGCCCGATGGTTCACCCGCCCCGCTGAGCAGCACGGAGCTTGACAACTATTACGCCGGTAAATTCATACCGCCCACCGATAAGCACCCCGTCTACAATATGGGTGCGCCGGTGCTTTCAGACACCGTAAAATCCCGTGAACTTGACGGGGTAGATGCACTCATTAAATACATGGGCGAAACCTACCGGTACACTGCGTACACTAATACGGAAATCGAGAACTACACCAAAAACGTGTACGCCCCCGACTATAAGTACGATAAATCCAGTGAAAAAGACGAACGTACCGACAAAACCCCCGACGGTCAGAGCAAAAACGATAATGAGCTGCGCGAAGCAGGGTACTGGGTTGGTGAATATAAATACACCATGAAACGTGTGGCCGATTCAGAAAAATGGAGTGACGATAAAAAAGAAGTCACCATTGCGGTACGGCACAAACGCAACACCTACACCTGGTACAACAAAGATAGCGGCCAAGCCGATAACCGGTACTATTCGTGGGGTATTCAAGAGGACTTCAATATGACCCTTGTGTACGTGGAAGACCAGGGGTGGAAAGTGAAGAAGGTAGATTCGCTCCGCTCCAAGTGGCTGAAGTAGCCGCGCACCCGGCTCATGGGGGTATTAGAACCTGGTGGGAATAGGTATGCTGGGAGGATGACGCCCCTGAACCTGCTCGATAGTGCGACCCCTAGCGGCGGCAGCGACCGGGCGCTCATCTGGCGTGAGCTGCGGTGGGTTGAGCGTCAGCCCGTTCTTGAAGCGGAACCCCTCACCGCGGCGGCGGGGGAGCAGCACCCCAGCGGTGAGCGCATCCGCATACCGCTTACCCCCGGCGCGTTTCTTGGGCTGCGGCTACTGGCTGATACCGCCGGTGAACACCTGCGCTACTGTGCCGGGTACTTTGCAAGCGGGCCACCCGGTGAGAACACGAACACCCCAAACACGGGTGCGCCCCGCAGGGTGCCCTGCCCAGAAGGAGCACGCATCCGCAGCGGTAAACAATGTGAACGATGCGCCGCCCGCGACGAGTTCACGGCCCTTCACACCGCGCACCTGCACCCCGGCACATTAACCCCGGGGATGCGGGCCTACGCGGCGACACCGCACCGGCTCTACATTGCCACATTCCCCGACGGGACCAGCAAAGTAGGCACCAGTTCCCAAGCCTCAACCCCGCGCCGCCTCGACGAGCAGGCGCCAGCCGTCGCAACCTACATAGCCCAAGCACCCGACGGGCTGAGCGTGCGTGAAGCTGAAGACGCTGTTACCCGCATCGGCGGGGTGCCGCAGGTGAAACAGACACCCAGCAAATACCGTGCCTGGCTTAACCCGCTGCCAAACAGCACAATACGCAGCGTCCACCAAGAAACCATGAAAACCGCCCGGGATGCGCTCACCCACGCTCAACTGCGCGCCCCTCTTACCCCGCTGAATGAGCCGTGGGAGCCCTCACCCGCCATGGCTCGCCCCTACGCGGCCCTGCGAGCTGGCAGCCCCGAACCGCTCGGGCAGTTCCCCAGCGTACTTTCCACCGGCACCGCAGGATTTTACTGCACCGGTGCGGCCGGGAAATTCATGACCGCCCACACCGGCGACCCAGCCGCCGCCCTGCTGGTAAACACGGCCGAAATCGACAACCTAGCCTTCACCGTGAACCACGACATAAGCACCGTAAATATTCAAACGGCTCTCTTCTAAAATCACCCAGAAAAATTATTACTACTCCCGCGAAAACCCGCCGCGAAATAGCGGCACGCGCCGTTGTGTGCATGGCACAACACATAAAAAACCGCCGCCAACACCCGCAAAGTAAGCAACGCCATACCGTGCAATTACACAGTGCGGGAGGGTATAAAATAGTGTGCATGTCAAAACCCCTCATTCGTTTGCTCGGCCAGGGCGTACGCTACGCAAGTAAACTGCGCGGTGGCGGTTCCGCATTCCCCGGCCTCGTCATGGAAAAACTGCACCCCGAATTCGTGGCCGAAGAACTCGCCAAACTGCCCTACGGCGTGGTTGTTGTCTCAGGCACCAACGGCAAAACCACCACCACCAAAATGACGGTGCAGCTGCTCGAATCGCAGGGGCTTAAAGTCTTCACCAACCGCACCGGCTCCAACTTCGTGCGCGGTGTGGCGGCGGCCCTCCTGGGCGCAATGAGCCTCACCGGAAAACTCGATGCAGACATTGCCGTGCTCGAACTAGACGAGGCGCACGCCGTGCACTTCGTCAAAGCCGTCAAACCCGACTATGCGCTGCTGCTGAACGTGCTGCGCGATCAGCTTGACCGCTTCGGCGAAATCGACACCACCCGCAGGATGCTCTCCACCGTAGCCGCCGCAACCACTAAAACCGTGGTGCTCAACCGCGAAGACCCGCGCATCCGCTCGCTCGCTCAAGCCGTGCAGCCCGGCACGAACATCAGCTACTTCGGGCTGAACGACGAACTGCGCTCATACTTCCCCTCAGACGACGAGCTGCGCAGCGGCGTGGGCGCACGCTCCGCCGACCTGCCCGACTCAGACGTGACCCTCACCGCCTTCTCCGGCAGCAGCGCAACCTTCAACCTGGCGGGCCAAAGCATCACAGGGCAGATTAACCTCTACGGCATCTACAACATTTTCAACGCCGCCGCCGCAATGGCCCTCACCCGCGCTGTGATGGGCGAAAAACTCAACCAAGACGCCCTAGTGAACGAGCTGGCAAAAATCACCCCCGCATTCGGCCGCGGCGAAACCCTCAACGTGAACGGGCGTCCGCTGCAGCTGCTGCTGGTGAAAAACCCCAGCGGGTTCCGCCTCTCACTGGCCAGCGCAAACTCCCACGACTACGCCACCATGATCACCATTAACGACCAGTACGCCGACGGGCGTGACGTCTCCTGGCTGTGGGATGTGGACTTCCACGACCTAGCCGCCACCGGCGTGAAAATGGTCTCCGGGGTGCGCGCCTGGGATATGGCGCTGCGCCTAGAACACGACGGCGTACCTGTAGAAGACGTGCAAGAAGACCTCGACGATGCCCTCCGCTCGTTCATCGCCAACAGCGGGCAGGCACCCATGCGTATCTTCTGCACCTACACCTCAATGCTCGCCCTGCGCGAAGAACTCGGAAAAATCACCAACGTCGAAAGGGTTTCCTAAGCCATGACCCACACCATCGCCGGAACCCCCGCCGCCGGGCCGAACAACGGCAAAACTCTGCGTATCCTGCAGCTGTACCCCAAAGACATGAACATTTACGGCGACTGGGGCAACACGCTCTCACTCGCACGCCGCGCACACGCCCACGGGTTCGACGTTGACATTATCGACTACAACCCCGGCGACGAATTCCCCCAAGACGTCGATATTATTATTGGCGGCGGCGGCCAGGACTCCGGGCAGACCGTCATCCAAGAAGACCTGCACGCCAACTCCGAACACCTGAAACAGCTCGCCGAAGACGGCACCCCCATGCTCGTCATCTGCGGCCTATACCAGCTGTTCGGCAAAGAATTCCGCACCCGCGAAGGGGAAGTGCTCAAAGGCATCGGGATCTTCGACGCCCACACTGTAGGCGGCGACGAACGACTGATCGGCAACATTGTTGAAGAGTCCAAAGACTTCGGAACCATCATCGGGTTTGAGAACCACTCCGGGCTCACCTACCTGGGCTCAGGGTGCACCCCGCTTGCTGCCACCGTCACCAAAGGCGAAGGGAACAACAAGGCAGAAACCCATGAAGGCGCGCGCGTGCACAACGTGATCGGCACCTACCTGCACGGCTCACTACTGCCCAAAAACCCCAAAATCTCTGACTACCTGATCGAGCAGGCCGCCAAACGTAAATACGGCGAATTCACCCCCGCCACAATCGACGACACACTCGTGAACAAGGCACGCGCATCAGCGATGAAACGCCCCCGCTAAAACTACTGCCAGCGCACATCAGCCGGTATAGTTGAAAAGTATTGACGCGCGGCCACCCACGTGCGCCCGCACAGAACATTAACGTAAGGGAGAAACGAATGTCGGGTCACTCCAAATGGGCCACCACCAAACACAAGAAAGCCGCGATTGACGCCAAGCGCGCGAAGGCATTCGCCAAATTCATTAAGGCAATCGAAGTAGCCGCCCGCATGGGCGGGGCAGACATTGCGGGCAACCCCGCACTCGACCTTGCCGTGTCGAAAGCAAAAAAGAACTCGGTGCCCAACGACAATATTGACCGCGCCATTAAACGCGGTGCTGGGCTGACCGGCGAAACCATCGACTACACCGAAATCATGTACGAGGCACGCGGCCCGCAAGGCACCGCACTGTACATCGAGTGCCTGACCGATAACCGCAACCGTGCCGCATCAGACGTGCGCCTGGCCGTGACCCGCAACGGCGGCACCATGGCAGACCAGGGCTCCGTGGCGTTCCTCTTCGAGCGTAAAGGCGTGGCCGAAGTAGCGAAAACCGACGGGCTCACCGAAGATGACGTGCTCATGGCCGTGCTTGATGCAGGTGCTGAAGAAGTACTGGACGAAGGCGACGTGTTCACCGTCGTATCCGCCGCAACCGACCTGCCCGAAATCCGCAAAGCACTGGATGAAGCGGAACTGGAGTACAACAACGACGACCCCGTATTCCGCCCCACCATGCAGGTAGACCTCGATCTTGACGGCGCCAAAAAGTTCCTCAAACTCGCGGATGCGGTCGAAGAACTCGACGACGTCCAGAACGTCTACTCCAACGCAAACGTTTCCGCAGAGGTTATCGCCCAGCTAGAAGCCGAATAAGCACAAAACGCACGAGTGCCCGGACACACCCCGCACACGCGGGCAGTGAGCCGGGCACCGTACTCTATCTGGGCGCACCCCCACCGGAGTCGGAGGGGACAGCCAACGACAGCATAAGGAGAAACCGGATGAGCGAAAACCACCCGCTCGCCCCCGAGCCGCGCGTACCCGGTGCCACACGCATTATGGGCATCGACCCGGGCCTGACCCGCTGCGGCATCTCCATGCTCGATATGACCGCCGACCGCAAAGCCTACTTCGTGAACGTCGGTATCGCCGGAACCCAGGCGGCTGAGGCACTGGATCAGCGTATTCTGCGCATATTCAACGCCACCCAACAGTGGATTAAAGTGTATAAGCCAGATGCGCTCGCTATTGAGCGAATCTTCGCCCAAGAACAGGTCAATACTGTGATCGGTACCGCGCACGCCTCCGGGGCGGTGATTTCGGCGGCCGCAATGCTTGGTGTGCCCGTGCATTTTCACACCCCCTCCGAGGTGAAGGCGGCGGTCACCGGCTCCGGGCGGGCCGATAAAAGCTCCGTGGGGCGGATGGTAACCCGCATCCTGGGCCTTGAAAAAATGCCGAAACCGGCGGATGCTGCCGATGCGCTCGCTATTGCCATCTGCCACGGGTGGCGCGGCGGCGGCATCGGTTCGGGTATTAATATGGCGGCGCACACCCAGACTCACCAGGGGTCCCGGCCTGTGCAGGCTGCCCGGGGTGCGGCGCTCACTCCAGCGCAGCGGGCGTGGAAAGAGGCGGAGGCGAAGGCCCGCAGGTAGGCGACCCAACACATTTTTCGATACTATTTTCGAATATAATGTGCGCGATTTTCCCGTTATTCTCAAGTATTTTTCGCGGGCGGGTCATCATGTGGTTGATTTCAGAAGATATATTCTAATATACTGGAGGTGCGCGCCCTGCTCACAGCAACGGTACCTAGTGCGCCCTATGAGAGGAAACTATGATTGCGTCACTCACCGGCAGAGTAAGCCATGTAGGTCTCGACAGCGTCATCCTCGACGTCAACGGGTTTGGGATGCTTGTGCACGCCACCGCCCGTACGCTCGCTGGCCTGCACCTGGGGGAGACTGCCACGGTGCTCACCAGCATGATTGTGCGCGAAGAATCTATGACGCTCTACGGTTTCGCTGAACCCGCCGAACGTGAAGTGTTCGATATGATGCTCTCCGTCTCAGGAATTGGCCCGCGTATTGCATTGGCTGTGCTGAGCGTGCACACCGCCAGCGAGGTAGAGCGCGCCGTGGCCACGGGGGATGATAAAGCATTTACCAAGGTTCCCGGTATTGGCCCCAAGGGTGCGCGGCGTATTGTGCTTGAGCTGGCGGGCAAACTAATTCTTAGCGAAAGCCAGGGAGAAGAAGCAGCCGCCCCCCAGGGCGGGCTGGTATGGAAGCCGCAGGTTCTCGATGCTCTCACCTCTCTGGGCTGGACTGAAAAAGACGCTAATGCCGCGATTGACGCCTATGTGACCCACAACCCGGGTGCCGAGAATGAGGCGGTAGGCGCAGCACTTCGCGGGGTGCTTGCCTCCTTAGGGGCGCAAAATACTGTTGGGCGGCGCTAACACACGGCGGAACACACCCTACCACGGGGAGCACACCGCACCCGGTGGTGCGTACGGTAGTATCGGATAGAGCCGCCGCATCCCGCTCAGGCACGAGAGCTACAGCATCTACAGAGGATAAGAACACGTGACAGATAACCCCTATGAGCCTACGCCGTCGGGCGGTTACGCACCCGGTCAGGTGCCCGGGCAGCAGCGGCTAGTTGCCATGGAAGAAGAACCCGAAGAAAAAATGATTGAGGCGGCCCTGCGCCCCAAATCGCTTGGTGACTTCGTGGGGCAAAAAAGGGTGCGGCAGCAGCTTTCCCTAGTGCTGGAAGCCTCGAAAATGCGGGGCCGCAGTGCTGATCATGTGCTTCTTTCCGGCCCTCCCGGGCTTGGCAAAACCACGCTCGCCATGATTATTGCCGCTGAGATGGATGCCCCTTTGCGCATCACCTCCGGCCCAGCTATTCAGCACTCCGGCGATTTAGCGGCAATCCTCTCGTCGCTAACCCCCGGCGAGGTGCTTTTCCTAGATGAAATACACCGCATGAGCCGCCCCGCCGAAGAAATGCTGTACATGGCGATGGAAGATTTTCGCGTGGATATTGTGGTTGGTAAGGGAGCGGGAGCCACCTCCATCCCCCTTGAACTACCGCAGTTTACCCTGGTGGGTGCCACAACCCGTGCCGGGCTGCTCCCCGGGCCGCTACGTGACCGTTTCGGGTTCACCGGGCACCTGGAGTTCTACTCCGTGCCGGAGCTTGAGCTGGTGCTACGCCGCAGTGCCGGTCTGATGGATATGAGTATCACCAGTGAGGGGTTCGCAGAGATCGCGGGCCGTTCACGCGGCACACCGCGTATCGCTAACCGGCTGCTCCGCCGTGTACGCGACTGGGCCCTTGTGAATGATGTGCCCAATATTAACGCCCACAACGCGGCAACCGCCCTTGACATGTATGAAGTGGATGAGCGCGGGCTGGACCGCCTGGACCGCGCCGTTCTTGAATCGCTCATCCACAAGTTCGGTGGGGGACCGGTGGGGCTATCCACCCTAGCTATCGCCGTTGGTGAAGAAACCGAGACCGTGGAGACAGTAGCCGAACCCTACCTGGTGCGTGAAGGGCTGATCGGCCGCACCCCTCGCGGGCGTGTGGCGCTGCCTGCCGCGTGGGAGCACCTGGGGCTAGAAGCCCCCGATATCAACCTGTAGTACCGAACTATCCCCCCTATCACGGAACGGTCATGCTGTTTTCAGTGGGGAAAACATCACCGTGGCAGGGTAGTTTCTCAAGAAAAACTGCGGCTGAGCGCATAACCGATAGGGAAAGACTGTGCTCTCGCGTAGGATGGGTACAGTAGAGAAACTATGAACACAGGCGCGTCACCATCCTATGCACCCCGGGTAGGGCGACGCCGGGGACACGTCCCTACAGAGAGGACACCATGGATATTACGATGATACTTCTCGCCGTTTTTGTGCTCTTCATGATCTGGAGCATTTACAGCGGCACTAAACGGCAGAAAGCACAGATGCAAGCCACCCAGACTATGCAGGAAAACCTGCGTGCTGGTGATGAAATTATGACCCGCGCCGGGCTGTACGGCACCATCGTCTCAACCGACCATGAAAACCGTAAAGCACTTGTGGAGATCGCCGAGGGAACGATCATCACCATTAGCCTGGACGCTGTTGCCACCGTGGTGGATGTTGCGGAAGAAGAACCGGTGGAGGCTAAGGAAGAAGCCGTGGAAAGCACCGAGTCCAAAGACACGGCGGAAGACGAGTCACCCGAGAAGCCTGCCAAGGGCTACGACCTCAATTAATAAAGACAATAATCGGGAATAGCACCCTAGAACGGGTGCTATTCTTGCTGATTGAGAAGATAAAAATCTAGTAAGGGGCATACATGGCTAAGCGTTCCCCGCTTACAGCTGCACGAGGCGCCCTCGTCTCAATGGTTTTGCTCATGATTGTGATGGCCGCAGGTATTTTCGGCACCACCCAGGCGGGCGGGTCGTGGGCCCCGAAACTTGCGCTTGACCTCTCTGGCGGCACGCAGATGATTCTTTCACCCAAAGTTAACGGGTCGCAGAATGAATCTGTCAGCCAAGAGCAGCTGAACCAGGCAGTTGAAATTATCCGTCAGCGCGTTGATGGCGCGGGCGTCTCCGAGGCGGAGGTTACCACCTCCTTCGGTTCGGGCAATAACGTGGTGGTTTCCGTTCCGGGCACTATTAGCGCCGAAACCCGTGCACTCATTCAGGCTTCTGCGAACATGTCGTTCCGCCCTGTGCTGGCCTCGGGTTCAGGCGCGGCAACCCCGCAAGAGAGCCGCACCCCGGACGATAAGCTCCCCAAACCGGACGCGGAACCTAAAGACAACTCGGATAAGAACTGGATTACCGCCGAGTTGCAGAAAGAATACGAGGCGAAAGACTGCACCGCCGGGCATAATGAGGATGCTGAAAACCAGGATCCCGGAAAACCGATTGTGGCCTGCTCCACCGACGGTACCGAAAAGTACATCCTGGGTCGTGTTGAGCTCAGCGGTAACGATATTGCAACAGCCTCGCACTCCCAGGAAAGCAGCGGCCAGGGCGTGACCACCGGCCGCTGGGGCGTGAACATTGAGTTTAAAGACCAGGGGGTTACCACTTTCAAAGATGTGACCTCCCGCCTGAACTCGATCCGTGGGCAGAACCCCGCCGACCCGCGCAGCCGGTTCGCTATTATGCTTGACGGTAAGGTGCTGTCCTCCCCAACGTCCCAAGCTGTTATTTCAGACGGTAAGTCACAGATCACCGGTAACTTCACTGAGGACCAGGCCAAAGCCCTGGCCGACCAGCTCAAATACGGTGCACTGCCGATTAGTTTCAGCATCCAATCTGAGCAGCAGATCTCGGCAACCCTCGGCTCTGAGCAGTTGAAGGTGGGCCTGCTGACCGGTCTCATCGGCTTGCTGCTGGTGTTCATCTATTCGCTGTTCCAGTACCGCCTGCTCGGGTTTGTGACCATGGCATCGCTGATCGTGGCGGGCATTATCTCGTACGAGGCGATTGTGCTTCTGGGCTGGGCGTTGAACTACCGCCTCTCCCTGGCAGGTGTTGCGGGCCTAATTGTTGCTATTGGTGCCACAGCCGACTCGTTCATTGTGTACTTCGAACGTATTCGTGATGAGATACGCGCCGGACGCACCATCCCTTCCGCTGTGAACCACGGCTGGAAGCGGGCCTCCCGCACCATCCTCGCTTCGAAGGCCGTGAACCTGCTGGCGGCAGTGGTGCTGTACGTGGTGTCGGTGGGTTCTGTGAAGGGCTTCGCCTTTACCCTGGGCTTGACTGCTATCGCCGACCTGATCGTTGTGTACTTGTTCACTCACCCCACCCTGACCCTGCTGGCGAATACCCGCTACTTCGGTAAGGGGTACCGTCATTCGGGCCTCTCGCCCGAGTCGTTGGGCGCAACCCCGCTGTACCGTGGCGCCGGTCGTTTCCGCAAACCGGATGAAGACTATGTGAGTATCGCAGAGCGCCGCCGCGCCGCCCGTGCCGCCGAGGATAAAGACGTGACGGGCGCCCCTGAAGAAAAGAAGGAGGCGTAACCATGACCGAGGTAAAACCTAACGTCTTCGCGCGGTTCGGTAATGACCTGCACTCGGGCAAACGCTCCTACCCGTTCATTGGCAAACGTAAACTGTGGCTGATGATAGCCGCCGCGCTCATGGCGGTCTCAGTGATCCTTCCGTTGGTCGGTAACGGGTTTAACCTGGGTATCGATTTCCGTGGCGGTTCGGAATTTGTGGTGTCGAAGGCTTCTCATACGGAATCCTCCACCGGGGAGAAAATCGTCAAGGAGAACGTCCCGGACGCCTCCGACGTGCATGTTACCCATATTGCCCCCGGCACTGTTCGGGCGCAGATGAGTAAACTCAGTGACGAAGAGACCCTCAAAGTGAAGAAAGCCCTGCAGGATGCGTACGGCGTCAGCGAAAACGACGTGACCTCATCCTATGTGGGCCCCACCTGGGGTGCTGATGTGACCCGGCAGGCGCTGTGGGGTCTGGTGGCGTTCGTGATTTTCGCACTGATTGGCATGGCGTTCTACTTCCGCACCTGGAAGATGTCTGTCGCCTCCATCGCGGGCTTGTTCTTTACCGTGGTGGTCACCGTGGGTATTTACGCGGCGTTGGGCTTTGAAATCACCCCGAGCGCGATTATTGGTTTCCTAACGATCCTGAGCTACTCGCTGTACGACTCCGTGGTGGTTTTCGATAAGATCCGCGAGAACACCGAGGACATTATGGACCGTAAGGATGCGACCTTCGCGGAGGAAACAAACCTGGCAGTTAACCAGACCCTGGTGCGTTCCATTAACACCGCGATCGTGGGTGTGCTCCCCGTCGGGTCCATCCTGTTCATTGGTGCGTTTATGCTTGGTGCAGGTACCTTGCAGGATCTTTCCCTCTCGCTCTTTGTGGGTATTCTGGTGGGCATGTTCGGCACTCTGTTCGTCTCGGCACCGCTGTACGGTATGCTGCGGCTGGGCGAGAAAAAGATTGTTGGGCAGCGGCAGAAGGTGGAGTACTTCCGCGCCCACGGCGGGGAAGAAGAGACCGACTCTGACAACGAGTCACAGCAGAAACCCGTGAAACGTTCAAAGCCGAAGATTGAAGTGAATGTCGTGAATTTTGATTAGTTTCACTTACCGGCTTTGAGGGTAAGGGGCTAGCATCATCCAAGATGCTAGCCCCTTATGCGTGCCCTTTAGTGCACCGGGGTTGCCCAGCTGCTGAGGGGCCAAAAAGCGTGCGGGCGCGCACCATATAACCGGGCACAGTTTGCGACGTATCGTCAAGGTTGGGTAGCATAACAAACACACAACGGGTTTTCTCGTGTGGATGCGCGCCGCCATGCACAACAAGGCGCCGCGTAAGGGGCCGACGAAGCACCCCACCGCTACCAGGCCAGAAAACTCGCAGGAGGGAAAAGGTAAAAATGGTCGTAGAATCCCACAATACCCCCGAAGACAGTAGTGTGGTTCCTCAAACCGCGCCGAAAAAGAAACCGGTGCGCGGTTCGCACCGTGTTATGACCGCATCCGGGCGTGTGCCTAACCGGCTGGTTTTCGGTAGGCGCATCGCTAAAAATCTTGACCCTGGTACGTCACAGACACATTTCTCGCCCATGATCGCCCCGGTGGTGCGTGCCCTGCGCAAATACCATCCTGAGGAGGACATTCAGGTTCTTCAACGTGCCTTTGAGGTGGCCAATAGGCACCACCGCGGGCAGAAACGTAAAAGTGGCGACCCGTACATTACCCACCCGGTTGCTGTGACAGCGATCCTGGCGGAGATGGGTGCAACCGGCCCCGTGCTGGCTGCTGGGCTGCTTCACGACACGGTAGAAGACACCGACTACACGATGGAAGAGCTCACCGCAGAATTTGGGGAGGAAGTCGCCTACCTGGTGGATGGGGTGACTAAGCTCGACAGGATGACCTACGGTGAGCGTGCCTCCATTGAGACCATCCGTAAACTGGTGCTGTCGATGAGCAAAGATATTCGTGTGCTCCTCATTAAACTTGCGGACCGTCTGCACAATGCACGCACCTGGCGTTTTGTGGCGGCGGCCTCGGCGGCCCGTAAAGCCGAAGAGACACTAAAAATCTATGCCCCCTTAGCACACCGGCTGGGTTTGAACACGATTAAATGGGAGCTTGAAGACCTGTCATTTGCGGCGATGAGCCCCGATATTTACGCTGAGATGGTGCGCATGGTGGGGGAACGCACCCCAAAACTTGAGGCGTTTCTGGAGGACGCCCGCGCTAAAATCTCCGAGCGGCTAACCCAGATGGGTGTTGAGGCCATGGTGACTGGTCGGCCTAAACACTACTACTCGATTCATCAGAAGATGAAAACAAAGGGCCGTAGTTTTGACGAGATTAATGACATTCTTGCGGTGCGCATTATGGTGGAAGAGGAGAGCGAATGTTACACCGTGCTGGGGCATATCCTCTCGCTATGGCCATCAATGACAGGCCGGTTTAAGGACTATATTAAAAACCCCAAAAACAATAACTACCAGTCGCTGCATTTAACGGTGTACGGGCCGGGGAACCTGCCGTTAGAGGTGCAGATCCGCACCTATAAGATGCATGAAGAAGCCGAATACGGGGTGGCTGCGCACTGGCGGTATAAGGCGGCTTCACGCGGTGAGCAGGTGAGCAACGCCAAGCACGAACCCGGCACCCAGACCGCAGCAATGAACGTCGGTATTTTGCAGGCTATCGCCGAAATTTCTAACTCTAACCCCGAGTCCGATAAGTTCTACGAATCCCTCGCAGACACCCTGGATACCGACGAGATTGTGGTGCTCACACCCAACGGTGAGGCTATTGCGCTTCCCTCCGGCTCAACCCCGGTTGATTTCGCGTACGCTATTCACTCTGAGGTGGGGGACCGAACCGTCGGGGCGAAAGTAAACGGCCGTCTGGTACCGCTTCACACGATGCTGCCGACCGGGGTGACCGTGGAAATTATGACCACGAAAGATGAGGAGGCAGGACCCAGCGAAGACTGGCTGAAGTTCGTGCGTTCCTCACGGGCCCGCACAAAGATCCGCCAGCACTTTGCGAAAGAACGTCGTCTTGAGGCGCTGGACCGTGGGCGTGAGGCGCTCACGAAGAGCATGCGCAATAATGAGCTGCCGTTACAGAAGATGATGAGCCCCGAGCTGATGACCCAGGTGGCGCAAACTCTGCATAAGAACGATGTGGCAACCATGTACCGGGCTATCGGCGAGAACGAGCTGACCACAAAGCAGGTTATTGACACCCTCATTGACCTGTATAACGGGGAGCAGCAGGACGAGCCGACTGTTGAGGTGAGCGACTTTGACGAAACCCTGCTGAAGCAGACCCGCAGCGCGGTGAGCGACAACGGTGTGCTGGTGCCGGGGGCTGAGGGTGTGCTCACGAAGATCGCCCGCTGCTGTAGCCCAGTCCCGCCCGACGACATTATTGGCATGGTCACCCGGCTCAACGGTATTTCGGTGCACCGGCGTGACTGCCCGAATATACTGAACCTGGATGAGGAGCAGCAGCCGCGTTTAACGGAGGTTCAGTGGGCACCCACCCCCAGCAGCACCTACCGGGTGCAGATTCAGGTGGAGGGACTTGACCGTAAGGGTCTGCTCAATGACCTCATCCGTGCGATCTCAGACTCGGGCGTGAGTATTGTGGATGCGCGCGTGCACACGTCCGAGGACCACATAGCGGTGGACAGGTTCACGGTTGAACTGGGGGACAGGTACATGCTGGAGCATGTGGTGAACGTAGTACTGAACGTTGACGGCGTGTATAAGGCGTACCGTCTGACGGGCTCTAAGCCGGCGCACGCATCATAAGAGGGTGTTTTTATACACGAACGGGGCGGCTCACACACTCCTGCGGTAGTGTGGTGAGCCGCCCCGATAAGGTTTGCGCTCTTAGGCGTTAGCCTTCAAACCCTTCCAGGGTGGCTGCCCAGGCGCGGCGGGCATCCAGTGCCTCCTGCGCCTTAGCGATCTTTTTCTCATCACCCGATGCCTGGGCCTGCGCCAGCTCGGTTTCCAGCTTGGTGAGGGAATCCTGAATCTGCGCAAGCAGCGAGTTTGCCCGTGCGGTTTTCGCGGGGTCGTTCTTCTTCCACTTCGCAGCCTCGGCACCGTGAATCTCGTCCTGGATTTTACGCAGCTCAGAATCGATGCGGCGCATATCGGCACGCGGCACGCGGCCCGCTGCATCCCAGCGGTCAAGGATCTTATCGAACGCGGCTTTAGCGGCAGCAATATCGGTTACCGGAAGAAGCCCGCGGGCTTCAACCAGTAGCCCCTCTTTCACCTTCAGGTTGTCGGCATAGGCCGCATCCTGCTCAGCTTCGGCAGCGTTACGGGCGTCAAAGAAGACATCCTGTGCAGCACGGAAACGGGCCCACAGTTTATCGTCCTCCCGGCGGGAGCCGCGCGGAACTTTCTTCCACTCGCGCATAAGATCGCCGTAGGCGCGGGAGGTCTCAGACCAGTTGGTGGAGCTTGAGAGCTCTTCCGCGCGGGAAATCAGCTCTTCTTTGGCGCGCTTAATGCGAGCGTTGCGCTCATCCAGCTGGGAGAAGTGCGCGCGGCGGTTACGGTCGAAGGTGGTGCGGGCGGTACGGAAACGCTTCCACAGCTCGTCCTCCACCGACTTGGGCAGGTGGATTTCCCGCTGGGCCTGCTTCCACGCATCAAACAGCTCGTTCATGCGCGCGTGCGAGTTCTTCCAGTGAATCTTCTCGGGATCCTGCTCCACAATCGACTCGGCTTCAGCCACGATCTCTTCACGGGCTGCCAAGGCGCGTTCACGGTTGGCGGCACGGTTCTGCTTCTGCTGCTCAGCCAGCTCACCGATGCGTTCGGTCAGGGCTGTTAGCCGCTGCTGCATACCGGCGTAGTCGCCCACCATATTCCGCTCGGCAATCTGGGCACCGATTGATTCGATACCCTTCTGAACATCGGCGGCGGGAG
Source organism: Rothia sp. HSID18067 (assembly GCF_003989445.1). NCBI lineage: Bacteria > Bacillati > Actinomycetota > Actinomycetes > Micrococcales > Micrococcaceae > Rothia > Rothia sp. HSID18067. The sequence goes on from NZ_RBMF01000001.1 coordinate 627,922, forward strand.
CGTTGTTTTCGATGCGAGACTCCAGCAGGGTCACCTGCGCCTCAACGTTCTCGAACTTGCGGGCAAAGTAGGCGAGCGCCTCCTCTTCTGAGGCGTCAGGCAGCTGGCCTACCGCGTACTCTTCGCCTTCGACAATGACGAATACGTGGCCGTCTTCAGAGACGCGCCCAAACTTGCGGGCCTTTTCGAGGTTCACAGCAATGTCGTCGGATTTAATGGTCACCGCTATAACTCTTTCACTAGGGGCGTCGTACCGTGTTAGGGTGCGACACCGAGGTTCATGGTGCGCGCGTACGGGGCGGCTTTGAGGGTGCGCACCGTGTCATCAGGATGCGCGCGCATCTATACAGCATAACGGGTGCCGGGTGTTTAAACACACCGTTACACGCCAACCCGGACGCGGGTCACAGGGTGAGATGCGCGACGCCGCGAAGCACACGTGGCGAGCTGGTGGTTCAGGTCGGCAGAAGGCGGCGTCGGGTTCGCTAGGAGCGCATCCTTGTTACTATTAAGAAGATTGTGCCCCGCAAACACTTTGCTCATATAGCACAACCGATTATTGCAACCTCAAGGAGAAGAAACACTATGGCTCGCAAGGCATCGCTGTCTGGTTTTCCGGAGTATTTACCGGCTGAACGACTTGTTGAGAACCACGTTCTTGATACTCTGCGTAAGACCTTCGAGCTTCATGGTTTTTCCTCAATTGAGACCCGCTCGGTTGAGACTATTGAGCAGCTGCTTCGCAAGGGCGAGATCGATAAGGAAGTGTACGCGATCTCTCGCCTGCAGGATGATAACGGCGCCAAAGCTAAAGAAAAGCTTGCTCTGCACTTCGATTTGACCGTGCCTTTCGCGCGGTACGTGGTTGAGAACGCCGGGTACCTGAATTTCCCGTTCTCTCGCTACCAGATTCAGAAAGTGTGGCGCGGCGAACGCCCGCAGGAGGGGCGTGCACGCGAGTTTACCCAGGCTGATATTGATGTTGTGGGTGATGGCGAACTGCCTTTCCGTTATGACGTGACCCTCGCCCTCGTTGTTGTGGATGCGCTCTCAAAACTCCCTATTCCCGATTTCAAACTTCGGGTGAACAACCGCAAACTTGCGGAGGGTTTTTATCTTGGGCTGGGGCTCACCGATACAGCCGCGGTGCTGCGTTCCATTGACAAACTTGAAAAAATTGGCGCGGATGCGGTGGCGCAGGAACTTCAGCGTGAAGCTGGTGCCTCTGAAGAACAGGCTCAGGCAGCCCTAAAGCTTGCGCAGATTCGTACCGAGGATTCATCTTTTGTGGCCCAGGTCCGTGAACTCGCTGAACGCTACGAGGCTGAGCATGAGCTTCTTGATCAGGGTGTTGCCGAGCTTGCCGAAGTTATTGATGAAGCCGCCCGCCGCGCCCCCGGAAAAGTTCTCGCCGATCTCTCTATTGCGCGCGGGCTGGATTATTACACCGGTACCGTCTACGAGACTGTGCTCGTGGGGCATGAATCGTTAGGGTCGATTTGCTCGGGCGGTCGGTATGAGTCACTAGCCTCGAACGGGAAGAAAACCTATCCCGGAGTTGGGCTGTCGATTGGGGTAACCCGTCTGGTGGCACGCATCCTCTCGCAGGGGTTTGCGCAGGCTACCCGTAAGGTTCCCTCAGCGGTGTTTATCGCCCTCACTAATGATGAAGGCTGGTCTGCCGCTAACGATGTTGCCGATGCGCTTCGGGCGCGCGGTATCGCCTGTGAAGTTTCGGCGAACGCAGCCAAATTCGGTAAGCAGATCAAATACGCTGAAAAACGCGGTATTCCCTTCGTATGGTTTATTTCGACGGGGGATAACGGCGAACTGGCGCACGAGGTGAAGGATATCCGTTCGGGGGAACAAGTCGCTGCGGACCCCGCGAGCTGGATGCCTTCAGAAAAAGACCTGAACGTGCGTGTAGTGCCTGCCGAGAGTATCGGCTCATAAAATATTGCGGGTGTCGCCACACTATAGTGCGTGGCGGCATTACAATGGGACAATGCGCACGCAGTGTGCGTATCTTAGAAAATCAAGCGCATGCACCCGGCTACTGTCTATAGTCGTGAGGTGCCTGCAATGAAAGGAATGCAGTGCTTCGCACCCATACCAATGGCGAGCTCACCGCCGCCAACATCGGAGAAACCGTAACCCTCACCGGCTGGGTAGCTCGTCGTCGTGACCACGGCGGCGTAGCTTTCGTCGATTTGCGTGATCGCGCGGGCGTTACCCAGTGTGTGTTCCATAATGAAGACGATTTTGAGCACCTGCGCAATGAGTACGTTCTGCGTGTAACCGGTCAGGTGACCAAGCGTCCTGAGGGAAATGAAAACCCGAATCTTGCAACCGGCGAAATTGAGGTTGAAGTTTCTGCGGTTGAGGTTCTCAATACTGCGGCACCGCTTCCATTCCAGATTGACGAGCATGTTGAGGTTGGTGAAGAGGCGCGTCTGCGTTACCGTTATCTCGATCTTCGCCGCCCCGAACCTGCTCGCATCATGCGCCTGCGTTCTGATGCTAACCGCGCGGCCCGCAACCTGCTTGCTGATGACGGCTACCTTGAGGTTGAAACCCCCACTCTTACCCGTTCGACACCCGAAGGTGCCCGTGACTTCCTGGTTCCTGCACGTTTGGCACCCGGTTCTTGGTATGCGCTGCCGCAGTCACCCCAGCTGTTTAAACAGCTCCTGCAGGTGGGCGGCATTGAGAAGTACTACCAGATTGCTCGATGCTACCGCGATGAGGACTTCCGTGCGGATCGTCAGCCTGAGTTCACTCAGCTCGATATTGAGGCATCCTTCGTAGACCAGGATGACATTATTGACCTGGGTGAACGCATTGTCGAGGCCGTCTGGAACCTGATTGATGTGCAGGTTCCCCGTCCTATTCGCCGTATGACCTATACCGAAGCGATGGAGAAATACGGTACCGACAAGCCAGATCTGCGTTTTGGTCTTGAGCTGACCGAACTTACCGATTACTTTGCCAACACCACGTTCCGTGTGTTTAAGGCTCCCTACGTGGGTGCCGTGGTGATGCCCGGCGGTGCTTCTCAGCCGCGCCGCACCCTGGATGCATGGCAGGAATGGGCAAAGCAGCGCGGTGCGAAGGGTCTGGCCTATGTCCTCGTGCAGGAAGACGGCGAACTGACCGGCCCTGTCGCGAAGAACATCACCGATGAAGAACGCGCGGGTCTTGCCGCAGCAACCGGGGCCAACCCGGGGGACTGCATCTTCTTCGCCGCCGGTGAAGCTAAACAGGCGCGTGCTCTGCTAGGCGCTGCCCGTGTTGAGATCGGTCACCGCACCGGCCTTATCAAGGACGGCGAGTGGTCTTTCGTGTGGGTTGTGGATGCGCCTCTCTTCGAGTCTGCCGCAGAGGCCACCGAGTCGGGAGATGTCGCACTGGGGCACTCCGCATGGACTGCCGTGCACCACGCCTTCACGGCGCCAAAACCCGAGTTTTTGGATACCTTCGACAAGGACCCCGGTTCGGCGCTGGCATACGCCTACGATATTGTCTGCAACGGTAACGAGATCGGTGGCGGTTCTATCCGTATCCACCGCCGTGACGTGCAGGAACGTGTTTTTGCGGTCATGGGAATTGGCGAGGAAGAAGCACAGGAGAAGTTCGGCTTCCTGCTGGACGCCTTCAAATACGGTGCACCCCCGATGGGCGGTATCGCATTCGGGTGGGATCGCATTATCTCGCTTCTCGCGGGGGTTGATTCGATTCGCGAGGTTATTGCCTTCCCGAAGACCGGTAACGGCTATGACCCGCTGACTGCCGCACCTGCACCAATCACGCCGCAGCAGCGTAAGGAAGCAGGCGTTGATTTCAAGCCGAAGAAGAAGGACGAAGACGAGAAGTAATTCTTGTCTGAAAATCCCCGCGCGTGAGCGCTGAGAGGAGAGCGGGCTGCAGCTACACACGGGTGTATGCGCAGCCCGCTTTCGTCGTTTCGGTGCGTATTCGTGTATGGGTTAGTTATTCTGGGAAAAGTCCCCGCACGAAAGGCAGGAGCTATGCGCATCCTCATCGCTGGCACAAGCGGCAGCGGTAAAACCACATTTGCCCAAAGACTCGGCGCGATTTTAGGCATACCGCATACCGAAATGGATTCTTTGCACTGGGGCGAGAACTGGACGCCCCGCCCCAGTTTTGAAGCAGATGTGGATGAACTCGCGGCGCAGGATTCGTGGATTACAGAATGGCAGTACTCTCAGGTACGTGAGCGTCTTCTAGAGCGTGCTGATACCGTCATTTACCTGCATTATCCGAGATGGTTTGTTGAGCAGCGAGTTATTCGAAGAACCCTGCACCGGGCAGTGACCCGTAAAAAACTCTGGGCGGGAAATACTGAGCCGCCCCTGTGGAGCGTTTTTACCGACCCCGAAAATATGATTCGCTACACCTGGATTAGTTACCCTAAATATGAGCCTCTGATGGCCGAAGCACGCAGGAATCACCCTGACAAACGATATATAGAATTCCAAGCACCTCGTGAGGCAGAGAAATTTCTGCAGGCGGTACGGATTCGCGGAAATATCTGAATATTTTAGAAATACCGAAAGGCAGAGCAACCCATGCGAGTTATTTTGCAGCGTGTAAGCCGCGCATCCGTGCGTGTAGAGAATAAAATCGTTGGGGCGATTGAAGAAACCGGGTATCTTGCACTCGTCGGTATTACCCATGAGGACGGCGAGGCCCAACTGGCTAAAATGGCGGATAAGACCGCTAACCTGCGCCTTTTTGAGGGCGAAAAATCCGCGCTTGAGATTAATGCGCCCATTCTTGCCATTAGTCAATTCACGCTCTACGGAGATGCGAAAAAAGGCAGGCGCCCGTCGTGGTCGAAAGCGGCTCCGGGCGCTGTCAGCGAGCCGCTTTTTGAGGCTTTTGCCCAGAAGCTCCGTGATACAGGGCTCCGTGTTGAAACAGGAGTTTTCGGTGCCGATATGCAGGTTGAACTCGTTAATGACGGACCGGTAACCCTCATTCTCGATAGCGAAACCCTCTAGATACCGCGTGTAGGCACGGTAGAGTTGAAGCATGGCAGATTCGCTTTTTGACCTTGGCCTTCCCGATGACGAGGACCGCGTCAAGTTTATAGCACCCACCCCCGCCAGTGCGCGTTCCAGCGCCCCGCTGGCGGTGCGGATGCGTCCGCAGAACGTGGATGAGGTGCTTGGGCAGGCGCATCTGCTGAACCCGGGGTCGCCTCTGCGGGTACTCGCCGGAGCAGATCATGCCGGGCCAGCCGGGCCCGCATCCGTTATTCTGTACGGCCCTCCCGGCACTGGGAAAACTACGCTGGCGCATGTGATTGCCCGTGCGCCGGGGCGTAAATTCGTCGAACTTTCCGCTATTACCGCCGGAGTTAAAGACGTTCGCGCTGTTATGGACCAGGCGCTGTTAGACCGTGACATGTACGGAACCACAACGGTGCTTTTTCTTGACGAGATTCACCGGTTTACGAAGGCCCAGCAAGATGCGCTGCTGCCCGGAGTTGAAAACCGCTGGGTTATTCTTGTGGCGGCGACGACGGAAAACCCCTCGTTTAGCGTGATTTCGCCTCTTCTGTCACGTTCGCTTTTGCTTCGAGTGCATTCTTTGGAGCCAGCCGACATTGAGTCTTTAATTAACCGAGCACTCGAAGACCCCCGCGGGTTCAACGGTGCCGCTGTGATTGATGAAGATGCCCGTGCCCACCTTGCCGCAGTATCCGGTGGCGATGCACGTCGCTCGCTAACTTCTTTAGAAGCCGCCGCTGCCATAGCCTTCAGTGAGCATGAACAGGTCGAATCCTTGGACGAGAACGCGGAATCTGGGGGAGAGGTAAACCTTAGCAAGCCTGTGCGCATTACTCTGGCACATGCCCAGGAAGCCGTTGACCGTGCTGCCGTTCGCTACGATAAAGGTGGCGATCAGCACTACGACGTGATTAGCGCCTTCATTAAATCTATACGCGGTTCCGATGCTGATGCCGCCGTCCACTATCTAGCGCGCATGCTCGAAGGCGGCGAAGACCCACGCTTTGTGGCGCGGCGCATTATGATTGCGGCGAGTGAAGATATCGGTCTTGCCGATCCGCAGGCGCTTCAAGTAGCGACCGCCGCCGCCCAGTCGGTGGCGTTGGTTGGTATGCCGGAGGCGCGTATTATTCTGTCGCAGGCGGTGATCTACTGTGCTTTAGCGCCCAAATCGAATGCGGCATATGTGGCTATTAATAAGGCAATAGCGGATGTGCGCGCTGGGCTTTCGGGGCAGGTTCCGGTTCATCTGAGGGACGCCCACTATGCGGCCGCCGCCGACTTGGGACACGGTGACGGATATATTTATGCGCACGATGAACCGGGGCATGTGGCAGCCCAACAGTATATGCCGGATACTTTGCGGGGTAAGGTCTACTATGAGCCCACGCCGCACGGGTTTGAGCGAACCCTGACTGAACGGCGTGAACGTATCCGTGAAATCCTTGACCGGGCGAACGGTGCAGGCGCATAAGATACGCTTACAATAAATGCATGAAACTGTCGATGCCGCTACCTCCTGTTACCGCCTACGAGCTCATTAATAACTCTGGTAGGGCCAGCATATGGGATGAATATCAAAATACTTATGCCGGGCGGAAAGTCTACTGTCTGGCTCACCGGCCAGCACTCTACTTTAGGGCCAAACCAGAGATACTCCCGGAAGCTGGATTTCTCATAACGGTAAGCGACGGAACATATGAGGCGACCGTGTATCTTATGCACCAGGAATATGTGGGGTGGCATATTAATAGCAGCCCGCTAAGGTATACGGCCACCGGTCAGGTATCCGCATTAAAGGTGGTTTTTGGCCCGCACACTCATGTTTTTACCCCCGTATTCATCACTTCACCCCACAGCCCCCGACGGGTGGACTGTCTGGGGTGAGATGGTCGATCAGGAGCTACTCGCCCACAGGATACTCCATGTGGATGTGACAGATAATATGGTTGGGGTTTTCCGCAGCTTGCCGACCGTTATAGAGATGTTCAGCGTTCCCTTAGATGAAATAGCACTATTCGTGTTCGATGTTGGTCAGGATGATGGTTCTGCCCCGCTAACCTCAGAAGAGGTAACCACTGAACTTCTTCACCCGAGCCCAGGTACGGCCGCCGCATTAAACGGCTGCACCTTTACGGTGTAGCTTTTGCCGTTGAGACCGGAACCGCACGCTAGATTAAACATGGTAATACCGGTACACTTGATGGGTCTGGCAATTTCTGTGACCGCATCCACCTGCAGCTATATCAGGTGCAGGTGTGCGCCAGAAATGTAGCGCCGGGGTACTCTGCCCCGAGCTCTCCGCCCCACCACCTGGTGCGGGTAAACCGAGGAGGCCAGAACCAAACGATTAAAGGGGCCAGCTCTTAAAACAGTTGCGCCCCGCACTATGAAAGGTAGATTGTGGCTAAACACAACCGCACCCGCCGTACCGTGCGTCAGTCCCGTGCTTTGGGCATCGCGCTGACCCCGAAGGCAGAAAAGTATCTTGAGCGCCGTCCTTACGGCCCCGGCCAGCACGGCCGCGCCCGCAAGAAGGCTGACTCCAACTACGCAACCCAGCTGAAGGAAAAGCAGCGTCTGCGCGCTCAGTACAACATCCGCGAGGCACAGATGCGCCGCGCATACCTTGAGGCAAAGCGTGTTGAGGGTCAGACCGGTAAGAACCTGGTTGAGCACCTCGAAACCCGTCTCGATGCCCTGGTTCTGCGTTCGGGCTTTGCTCGCACCATTGCGCAGGCTCGTCAGATGGTTGTACACCGCCACATTATGGTTGATGGTGTTCGCGTGGACCGCCCGTCGTTCCGCGTTAAGCCCGGCCAGCTGATCCACGTTCACCCCAAGTCCGAGAAGACCACCCCCTTCCAGGTGGCTGCTGCGGGCGAGAACCAGGCTGTTCTGCCCGAGGTTCCGGCATACCTGAACGTCGAAATTGAGAAGCTGCACGCGAAACTTGAACGCGCCCCCAAGCGCGAGGAGATTCCCGTGGTCTGCGACGAGCAGCTGGTCGTTGAGTACTACTCACGCCTGGCATAATCTCGATATTTTTCGAGAGTCGGCCCGCGCCGTGGTTTATACCACGGGCGGGTCGTCCCGTTTTAAGCGAACCGGGCAATAAATTTTAGGGCGCGACTTATAGGTATCGATCCAGATAGAGCGCGTTAAGGCCGCCTTGGGCAGCCCGAAAAATCTACCTGCGAACAGGGCGCAGGCGGACGAGGCGCCTAATTTCATTTAGAATAGGGAAGTGGCCGCACGTTCGGTTCCTTTACCGCGCACCTGCGGCCGCCTTGACCGCTAAGGGAGCACCCAACCAAGAAGAAACGAGGTATCTATGACCGGTGGAGATATCGCGGGTCTCATCGCCGCAGGGGTTTTTGCAATCCTGGTGGCCCTGTTAGCCGTACCAATTCTTCGTCTCACCAAGGTTTTCGATGAGCTCATTGTTACCATCCGTTCCCTCAACCAGAGCACCAGTCCGCTCATTGAAGAAGTCACCAAAACGGTGGTAAGCACCAACGAGCAGCTGGAAAAGATGGACGACATCACCTCAAACGTTTCAGACGCTTCAGCGAACGTTTCGGCGCTGTCTTCTCTGGTGACCTCAACTGTGGGTCAGCCGCTCATTAAAGTTGCCTCGTTCTCGTACGGTGTGCGTCAAGCATTCCGCGGCGGCTCAACCAACGCCCAGAACCCGAAAACCCACGGCCCCGAGAAGCCTCAACAGGGTGGTGAAAACTAATGGGTATTTTACGCTCAGCTCTACTTCTAGGTGCCGGCGCAGCTGTCGGCTACCTCGCCTCCAGGCGTGCCGCCTACGTCAAAGCAAACCCGTCCAGCGCCTCCCTCATTAAATACCAGTCCGGTGCGCTGGAGTTAAACCCGGAGTCTCAGATGGGAAAGTTTTTTGATTCATCCCTGGGTAAGCCGCTGCAGCCTTACGCCCTGCGGGCGGTTGAGTTTGCCGCACGAGTACGCCAAGGCATGCAGGAGAAAGAAGCCGAACTGCACGCCAAAGTTGAGCGGCAAAAACAGGACGCCCGCCCCGGCTCTCTCGATCTGTGGGACCGGGATATGAGCCCGAATGAAGCGTCCGAGCTGCGTCGAGCCGTTGCCGAGCGTGAGCTCATTGAGGTTGAAAGCGAAATAGCCCACCTTGAGGAAGCGCGCCAAGCTCGCCTGCGCCGTGACCGGGAACTTGGTGAAGATTTCTTCAACTAAAAGCGTAATACTATTTCATGTCGTATGATGTAGTTAACGCGCTAACCAAAGATTTATTGTATACAAGACCTACTAAACACACGTATTCACTTCAGAGGAAAAAATGCTCTCACAAGAAATTTCAAAGCGCTGGGTTGATTTTTTTGCTAAACGCGGGCACACCGTGGTCCCCTCAACATCGCTTATCTCAAATGAACCCGGCGCTATGTTCACAATTGCGGGCATGGTTCCGTTTATCCCGTATTTTTTGGGACGTGAAACACCGCCGTTTAGCCGCGCAACCAGCGTCCAGAAGTGCATCCGAACCCTTGATATTGATGAGGTAGGCAAAACCGCCCGACACGGCACGTTCTTCCAGATGGCCGGAAACTTCTCATTCGGCGACTACTTCAAAGAGCAGGCAATACCGTTCGCCTATGAACTACTCACCACCAGCCAGGACGAAGGCGGCTACGGCCTAGATCCTGAGCGGCTGTGGGTGACCATTTACGAAGGCGACGATCAGGCGTTTGACGTGTGGACCAAGATCGTTGGCTTCCCCGAAGAGCGTATCCAGCGCATGGGGATGAAAGAGAACTACTGGTCAACCGGCCAGCCCGGGCCAGCAGGTCCGGACTCCGAGATTTTCTATGACCGCGGCCCGGCCTACGGCAAGGAAGGCGGCCCGGCTGTTGACGACGACCGCTACATTGAGATCTGGAACCTGGTGTTCATGCAGTACCAGCGTGGCGAAGGCACCGGCAAGGACGACTTCGAGATCCTGGGTGAACTCCCTCAGAAAAATATTGATACCGGCCTGGGCGTTGAGCGTCTTGCGATGCTGCTGCAGGGGGTCGAGAACTTCTATGAGACCGACCAGGTACGCCCGGTACTTGATGCGGCATCGAAACTATCCGGTAAAAAATATCATGGGTCTGAATCACCCCAGGATGAAGGGTATGTTGACGATGTGCGGATGCGTGTGGTCGCCGACCATATCCGCTCTTCACTCATGCTCATCGCTGACGGGGTGACTCCTTCAAACGAAGGACGCGGCTATATTCTGCGCCGACTCATGCGCCGTGCAATCCGTGCGATGCGCCTACTGGGTGTATCTGAACCGTGCCTGCCGGTTCTGTTCCCTGCCTCCCGCGACGCAATGGCCGGTGCATTCCCGTACGTCGCAGATGATTTTGAGCGTATTTCACGCATTGCCTACGCCGAAGAGAAAGCGTTCCTGCACACCATCGAAACAGGGACTGAGCGGCTGGAAGAAGCAGTGGCCAGCGCCAAGAAGAACGGCTCTAACTCCGTCTCCGGGGCTGAGGCGTTCACGCTCCACGACACCTACGGCTTCCCCATCGACCTCACCCTTGAAATGGCTGCTGAGGCAGGAGTGAAGGTGGACGAGAAGGCGTTCCGTGAGCTCATGACCCAGCAGCGGGAGCGTGCCCAGGCCGACGCTAAGGCCAAGAAAGGCGCATTCGCTGACCTGTCTGAACTGCGCAGGCTGCTGGATGAGCGCGGCTCCATCTTCACTGGTTACACTGAGCTGCGCACCGAGACGCAGCTGCGCGCAATCCTGGTGGACGGTGTTTCCGTGCCCGCAGCCAAGGCTGGGGATAAAGTTGAGGTTGTTCTTGACGAGACCCCGTTCTATGCTGAAGCCGGCGGGCAGGCTGCCGACACCGGAACCATTACCGGTGACGGTTTCGTCATTGATGTTCAGGACGTGCAGCAGCCGGTGAAGGGGCTGAGCGTGCACCGGGCGGTAATTCGTGAGGGTGAGGCCCACCCCGGTGTCCCGGTGGTGGCTCAGGTGGATGTGCAGCGCCGTAAAGACGGCGAGAAAGCGCACTCCGGTACCCACATTATTCACGCCGCACTGCACCAGGTGCTGGGTAAAGAAGCCACCCAGCGTGGGTCGTTCAATAAGGAAGGCTACCTGCGTTTTGACTTCGCCTGGGGTGAGGGGCTGAGCGAATCCGCCAAGCGTGAGGTTGAGGAAGTATCGAACCGTGCGATCCGCGATAACTTTGAGGTGATCACCCGTGAAATGCCTCTGGCTGAGGCTAAGGCTATGGGGGCGATGAGCCTCTTCGGCGAAAAATACGGCGATACTGTGCGCGTGGTCGAGATCGGCGGCGAGTTCTCCCGCGAGCTCTGCGGAGGCACCCATGTGGGCTCTTCAGCAGAGGTGGGTTCGCTGTCCCTGCTCACCGAGCAGTCCGTTGGTTCGGGGAACCGTCGTGTTGAGGCGCTTGTCGGGTTGGATTCCTTTAACCATTTGGCTGCTGAACGCACCCTCGTGAACCAGCTGACCAGCCTGCTTAAGGTGCAGTCCTCCGCTGAGCTGCCCGAAAAAATTAATCAGACCCTCACCAAGCTGAAGTCCGCCGAGAAGGAGCTTGAGAAGCTGCGGCGCGAAAAGCTTCAGGCTGAGGCTGCGAAGCTTATTGAGACCGCTCAGACTATCGGTCAGGTGCGTGTGCTTGCGCACCACGCCGGGGAGCTGGATGCTAACGGGGTGCGTTCACTGGCGCTGGATCTGCGTTCCCGCTTCGGTTCTGAGCCTGCCGTGGTTGCGGTGACCGGTGTTGCGAATAACCGCCCGGTAGTTATTGTTGCCACCAATGAGGGTGCCCGTGAGGCCGGGGTGAAAGCTGGTGCGCTGGTGCGTGTTGCTGCCGGTGTTCTTGGCGGCGGCGGCGGCGGTAAAGACGATATTGCCCAGGGCGGTGGTCAGGATGCTACGAAGGTAAACGAGGCGTTGGATACGATCCGTACCACGATTGCGCAGGCATAGATTCAGATGAGCGGTTTTCAGCCAGGAGTGCGGATGGGTGTCGATGTGGGCAATGCCCGTGTCGGCACCGCCCTGAGCGACCCGGATGGTATTCTTGCCACCCCGCTCAAGACGCTCCGCCGAGATCATAAAAAGAATTCTGATCGTCGCGTATTGCGTAAACTCGCGGAGGTTAATGATGTAGTTGAGATTTTTGTTGGACTGCCCAAAACCATGCGCGGTGGCGAGTCCGCATCAACTGTTATGGCGAAAGAATATGCAGAAAATTTGCGGTCTGAACTTGATGCAGAGGGCAAGGAGCATATAAATATATGGCTGGTTGATGAGAGGCTAACCACGGTGAGCGCACAGCGCTCATTGCATGAGGCAGGCGTTTCGTCCCGTGATTTCAAGGCTATAGTGGATCAGGCTGCTGCGGTCAACATTTTGCAGTATTGCTTAGACACTCTGAAGTCAGGGTATGCTATAGCCGGGTATAAACTGAGCAGTCTAGCCTACGAAGAAGCCCACTCTGAGGAATGCCCCTTAGACGGCAAGCCCGTCAACGAAACGGAGACCCTTCAGTGACCGAAGATTCGAAAAAGCGGGTAAACCGCACACCTAAGAATAAACAGCCCCGCAAAACGGGCTTAAGAGATCTGCTGTCCCCAAGCTACGAGGAGGCACGCGCCGGTATTCGGGGCATCACCTTGGAGCAGGAAGTGGTGAGCGTTGAGGAGCTGAAGGCTCGTAAGCGCCGCCGCACCGCCATCATGGGGGTCGCAACGATCATTTTCTTGGTGACGGTAATTGTTCTGTCGTCGCTGCTTATCGCCCGTTTGGATCCGTTTAAAAAACGTGACTTCGCCGGTGACGGAAACGGCACCGCTGTCACGTTCGTTATTGAACAGGGCGAAACCCCGCAGCAGATTGCCGAGTCTCTTCAGCAGCAGGGCATTATCGCTGACGCTGATAAGTTTGTGGAAGTGTACCAGTCTGAAAGCAAGGGTAAGTTCCTGGTGCCGGGCCGGTACGACCTGCAGAAAGAGATGAGCAGTTCGGCTGTTGTGTCCACGCTGATTGGCGCCACCAGCAATGTTATCTACTTTGCTGTGCCGCAGGGTAAGCGTGTGGGGGAGACCCTGGACATCATTGCTAAACAGGGTGAGCTGAATCGTAGTGAGCTTGAAGAAGCTGTAAAGAACTACGAGCAGTACGGCGTGCCCAGTAATTTCCCCTCAATTGAAGGCTGGCTGCACCCGGGTGAGTACCGCTTCCCGAAGGGAACGGACACTAAGAAGATGATTCAGGCCATGGTCGATAAGACTAAGGAAGACTTGAAATCTGTGGGTGTAACCACCGATAAGCGTGCCTTTGAGGTTCTGACGAAGGCTTCCATCGTGGAGCTGGAGGCTCAGCCGAAGGACTACAACGCGGTTGCTGGTATTATCGAGAACCGTCTGAGCCACACGGATGGGGAGACGAGCGGGCTGATCCAGTCGGATGCGACGGTCACCTACGGGCTGGGTATCCGCTCATACCACCTGACGGAGGAGCAGAAGGCCGATAAGGGCAATAAGTACAACACGTACGCGCATCAGGGTCTTCCTGCCGGTCCGATTGATTCGCCGACTTTGGCGTCTATTCGGGCAACCGCAAGCCCCGAGAAGAACCCGTACTACTACTGGGTGACGGTGGACCTTGACTCGGGTGAGACGAAGTACTCGAAGACCTATGAGGAACACCAGCGGTACGTTGAAGAGTACGACCAGTGGTGCTCGAACCATAAGGGCCGCTGTAGCTAGGTTCTGAAGGCCCCGCGTTTGGGCCTGCGGCGGGTGCTGTTTCCACTGTGGTGGAGGCGGCACCCGCTTTTTGCTGCCCTGTGGTTGTTGTGTCCCAGCTATAGAAACGGGCTTATCTTCCACTAAAATGGAGGTGCACCCCGCGCAGTCCATCAGGGGTGTTCAGGCGGGAGAACGTGGAGAGGCGCAGTTTACGTGAAACAAGAATCGTACCGGGAAGCCCCTTACGCGCGTCGAGCCTACGTGTTGGGGCACCCTATTGGGCATTCTCTCTCACCCGCCCTGCACCGTGCGGCTTACCGCTATGTGGGCGATGATGACCTTGAGTATCAGCGCCGGGACACCGTCCGTGAGGATCTTCCCGGGATTTTTACTGAGGTCAATCACCCCACTGGCACGCCCGAGGATCCTTACATTGCTGGGCTGTCGGTGACAATGCCGCTCAAAACTGCCGTAATTGAGTACTGTGACGAGCTGACGGAGCTGGCGCGTATCACCGGGGCGGTGAATACGGTGTACGTCAACGGGTTGAAAGTCATTGGGCATAACACTGATGTGGCTGGTATTGTGAACGCTCTGCTTCAGGCTGGGCTTGACCCCGCGCCACAACGTGAGCGGCCCGCTGTTGTGGGTGGGGGAGCGACGGCGATTTCGGCGCTGACAGCCCTGCACCGGCTGGGGTACGGTGGTGTGGATCTGTATACGCGTTCTTTGCATAAGCTCGCCGATGTGCACGCGGTGGCCGACCGCTTGGGGGTTCAGGTGGCCCCTCAGCCTTTGGCGCAGTTCCCGGCTGCAGCATCGGCTTATAGCCCCGTCATCTCGACTTTACCCGCACACGCGGCAGATGCGTGGGCGCAGGATATGGGAGAGCTTACTGCGGGTTCCCTCCTGCTTGATGTTGCCTACGACCCGTGGCCTTCACTGCTTGCCAGCGAGTGGGAAAAACGCGGTGGCACGGTGGTTTCCGGTTTGGAGATGCTTCTCTACCAGGCTGTGGAGCAGGTTCTTATTTTCACGCGGCGCACCCCAAACGATACGGAGAAACTTGGGATGCTGAACGCCATGTGCGCCGCCGTGGGGCTTGCCCCGCGTGAACATCTGCCGCAGACATTCGTCTAATACCCGTTCGACTTTATACACTTAAAGCACTAATAGTTATGCCGCGCACCTCAACACACCGGTGCGGGTGATTGAAAAGAGGTAAACCTTATGGCTCTGCGCTGGCTCACCGCCGGAGAATCTCATGGTGAGGCGCTCGTCGGCATTATTGAGGGCGTTCCTGCCGGTGTTGAACTGACGAGCGAGATGGTGCGTGACGCGTTAGCTCGCCGCCGCCTTGGTTACGGGCGTGGCGCCCGCATGAAATTTGAGGAAGATAAGGTGCGTATCCTCGGTGGGGTGCGCCACGGGGTGACTCAGGGCGGCCCGGTCGCCCTTGAAATCGCCAACACCGAGTGGCCTAAGTGGGTTGATGTGATGAGCTCAGACCCGGTGGATCCGGCCCTCATCGAGGGGCGGGCACGTAACGCAGCGCTCACCCGCCCCCGCCCTGGGCACGCAGATTTTACGGGCATGCAGAAATATAACTTCGCGGAGGCCCGCCCGGTGCTTGAGCGCGCCTCAGCACGGGAGACCGCAGCCCGCGTGGCGTTGGGGGTTGTGGCGGCGCAGGTGCTTAAAGCGTTGGGGGTTGAGCTGGTCTCACATACTGTCGCTGTTGGCGGCGTGCACGCTCCCGACGGGGCGCCTGTTCCCACCCCAAACAATGTGCAGAGTCTTGATGCTGACCCGCTTCGTTGTTTTGACGCCGCAACATCGCAGGCCATGGTGGCGCGTGTTGATGAGGCGCATAAGGATGGTGAGACTCTCGGCGGTGTGGTTGAGGTACTCGCGTACGGTATGCCTCCCGGGTTAGGGTCGTATGTGCACTGGGATCGTCGTTTGGATGCGCGTCTTGCTGCTGCTCTCATGGGTATTCAGGCGATTAAAGGTGTTGAGGTGGGCGATGGTTTTGCAACCGCCGACCGCCCCGGTACTGCTGCCCACGATGAGATCTCGGTGGGGGAGCACGGGGTGAAGCGGGATACGAACCGGGCTGGCGGCATTGAGGGCGGTATGAGCATTGGCGATCTGCTGCGGGTTCGTGCGGCCATGAAACCGATCGCAACCGTACCGAAGGCCCTCAAGACTATCGACACCTCCACGGGCGAGCCCGCGACAGCGCATCATCAGCGTTCAGATGTGTGTGCCGTGCCCGCTGCGGGGGTGGTTGCTGAGGCAATGGTTGCACTTGTGCTGGCACAGGCGGCACTTGAGAAGTTCGGCGGCGATTCCATGGGCGAAACCCGCCGCAATATGGACGCTTATTTGGCTGCCATTCCCGAGTCGTTGGCGTGGGAGTCTAATGTGGCCGGATGGGACGCATAGCCGTGTCTGGGCGCGAGCAGAACACCCACGCGAAGAGTGGCTTCGCGGGGGGCTCTGCCGCATCTTCTGCCACGGCGCGGGTGATTCCTTCCAGCCCGTTAGCGCGTATTGCGGCGGCAACACAGAAGCAGCCGCAGCCTCCTGAGCCGCACCACCAGGTTCAGCAGGTGCAGGAAGAAGCCCCATCCGCCGTGCCCCGGCCGGGTTCCTGGCTAAACCGTGGCATCTCTCAGGCCGCAGAGAACCCGGCAGACTCTTCACCCGCTGGCGGTGAGGAAAAAATCTCAGCTGAGAACACCCCCGCCCAGGAAACTGGGGTGGCATCCGCTAAGACACCCCCCGCTGTTGCGCAGACACCCAAGACCGCTCCTTCGTTCGCGGCTATTGCGGCGCGTGTTGCTGCGGCTTCTCGGCAGAAACCGGAACCAGCCGTGAACAGCGCACAACCGGCTCTTGCCGAGGAACAGGTACACGAAAATCCCAGTGCGGAGCATAAAGATGCTGACGGGATGATCCACCCTCAGCAGGTGCGCGAAATGCAGGAAAGTTTCGCTGAAATGACCAGGCCGATTGTGCTCATTGGGCCTATGGCTGCCGGGAAAACCTATATTGGCACGCACCTGGCGCGGTTTTACGGATACGAATTTTTAGATGCCGACCAGCTGATTGTGGAGCGTTACGGGGAGGTCTCCGAGATTTTCGAAATTTTCGGTGAGGCGCATTTTCGTGAGCTAGAGGTGAAGGTTATTGAGGAGGTTCTCACCTCCCCGGCATACCGTAATACCGTATTTTCTTTAGGCGGCGGGGCACCCATGACCGACGCCGTGGCGCAGCTGCTGCGCGGGCAGAACGTGGTGTATATTCTGGTGGACGCCCCAACCGTTGAGCCGCGCATTACCGGGTCAAAAACCCGCCCGCTGCTGCAGCCTAACCCCGTGCAGCGGTGGAGTGAGATTTTTGAGCACCGCCGGGAACGCTATGAGTCGTTGGCGACGTACACGCTTGATGCGCGCGGCGCGCGGCCTATTGGGGCGATGGCGGCAGAAATCCAGAGTTTTGTTCTTGCATCTCGAAAGGAAAACCTTAAACATGACCGAGGCTAACACTGCTGCTTTCGGAGCTTCAGGTGGGCAAGATATCACCTACATTTCGGTGACCGGCAGCGCACCCCGCGAGAACTACGACGTGCTGGTGGGGCACAATCTGCTGAGCAAAATCCCGGAGATTCTGGGAAATCAGGCGAAGAAAATCCTGGTGATTCACCCCCGGGCGCTGCGTTCCACCGGGGAGCTTGTGATGGAGGATCTGCGGAAGGTCGGGTACCAGTCGTTTAGCGCCGAAATTCCGGATGCGGAGGAGGCAAAACACCACCAGGTGGCGGCGTTCTGCTGGCAAGTTTTAGGGCAGAACGATTTTACGCGTACCGATGCGATTATTTCGGTGGGCGGCGGGGCTATTACCGATGTTGCCGGGTTCGTGGCGGCAACCTGGCTGCGGGGTGTGCGGGTGATTCATATTCCGACCACGCTGCTGGGCATGGTGGATGCGGCCGTGGGCGGGAAAACAGGCATTAACACTGCCGAAGGTAAGAACCTGGTGGGTGCTTTTTGGCCGCCGGCCGCTGTGCTGTGTGAGATTGGGACATTACGGACCCTACCTGAGCATGAGCTGCTCACAGGCATGGCTGAGGTGGTGAAATGCGGTTTTATCGCTGACCCGCAGATTCTCGACATCATTGAGGGTAACCCTGAGAAGATCCGTGATTCACAGTCTGCGGTAGTGCGGGAACTGATAGAACGCGCAATCCGGGTGAAAGCCGAGGTTGTTTCTGAGGACCTGCGTGAATCTGGTCGGCGAGAAATACTCAACTATGGGCATACGCTGGGACACGCGGTTGAGCATGCAGAACGGTACCAGTGGCGTCACGGCGCAGCGGTTGCGGTGGGTATGGTATTCGCGGCGGAGCTGTCGCTTGCGGCCGGGTATGCGGATGAGGCCCTCGTGGACCGTACCCGCAGTATTCTCACGTCACTGGATTTGCCGGTTTCGTACCGTGGGGACCGGTGGAAGGATCTGTTGGATACGATGCGGCGTGATAAGAAGTCGCGTGGGGCGATCCTGCGGTTTATTGTGTTGGAGGGGCTGGCAAGGCCGCGAGTGTATGAGGTTCCTGACGAGTCGATTCTGTACATGACGTACCAGGAGATCGCCGAATAACGCCGCAGTGGGCATATCTGGTGTAGACTGGATGGCGGTATATTTTGCTCATTGATAATTTAGCGCCCGGGCGGGAACTCTCGTGTGGGTGTCGACGACATGAAGGAGAGCCCCTTTTGGCTACTACCACTGACATTAAGAACGGCGCAGTCCTAAAGATCGACGGTAACCTGTGGTCCGTTGTTGAGTTCCAGCATGTGAAGCCCGGTAAGGGCGGTGCGTTCGTTCGCACTAAGCTCCGTAATATTACCTCCGGCAAGGTCGTTGACCGCACCTTTAACGCTGGCGCTAAGATTGAGACCGCTACCGTGGACCGTTCCGACTACCAGTACCTGTACCAGGATGGTGAGGACTACGTGTTCATGGACATGAAGACGTACGACCAGATTAATGTGCCTGCCACAGTGGTGGGGGATGCCGCGAACTACATGTTGGAGTCTCAGACCGCTACTATCGCCATGAACGAGGGAAACCCGCTGTACATTGAGCTTCCCGCTTCGGTGGTGCTTGAGATTACCTACACGGAGCCGGGTTTGCAGGGTGACCGTTCCACCGGTGGCACGAAGCCTGCCACGGTTGAGACCGGCTACGAAATCCAGGTTCCTCTGTTCCTTGAGACCGGCACCAAGATCAAGGTTGATACGCGCACCGGCGACTATCTTGGCCGCGTGAACGACTAATGAATTCCCGTACGAAAGCCCGACTGCGCGCCGTCGAATCTCTGTTTGAGGCGGATCAGCGTGGGGAGGACCCGGTGGAGGTTCTGCAACGCCGCCGCCTGCACACCGCAGCGCAGATTTCGTCGTACTCTGAGCAGATTGTGCGCGGGGTGCGTGATAGGCGTGAAGAGCTGAACGAGTATCTGAACACGTATGCTCGGGACTGGTCGCTGGAGCGTATGCCCGCAACTGACCGGGTGGTGCTTCTGATTGGCGCCTGGGAGCTGCTGTTTAATGATGATATTCCCGATGCGGTGGCTATTTCTGAGGCGACCGGTTTGGCGCGTGTGCTCTCAACAAATGATTCGCCGAAGTTTGTGAACGGCCTGCTTGATAAGCTGCGCAGGGTCAAACCAACCTTACTGGCGTAACTTTTGACTCGCTGAGGTTCTGATGGCTGAAAACTCTAAGTTTTCAGCCATCAGAACCTCATTTATTTACCCGTGAACCCAAGGGTCGCCTTTGCTGTTTCAGCTTCGGCAGCTGCTTCTTCACGGCTCATGTTCTGGGTGCGGTGCATGACCTCCAGGTTGGTGCGTGCCAGGTTTTTCGCCTGTTCCACCCGGAGCATGAATTCTAGCCAGTCATTGGACCGCATCATGTGCAGCACCGTTGCTGCGTCACGTTCTGCGGTGGGGTTCACCCAGCGACCGGTCTGGACGCGCACCGCCAGCATGGAGCACAGATACCGGCAGTCTTGTACCGCGGGATTGAGGCAGAATGTTTCATCATTAATGGTGGTAATTTTTAGGGTGCTCGCAAAACCGTCGTAGGTGAAAACGTATGAGTCTATTGCTGCGTAGAGGGTGGTTTTTATGCCGTCACCAAGCTCGGAATAGGTCGCGAAAGCTTTAAAGATAGCAGCAAACAGCGGTTCTAGGAGACTATCCACGGGGTGCCTTTCGTCAAGGAATGCATTTACAGCTTACTAAATACCCTGAGGTTGTCTATGCAGAGCCGGTATTGGTTAGCTGCGGTGTGCCCGGCAGAAGAACCTAATCGGGCGGTGGGAGTGTGGTAGGCTGTACTGAGGCAAGAAACCTTTAAGTCCGTCCTGTGAGGCGGGGAAGGAGTCGGCTATGAACGGGACAGGTGTACCCGCTGGCAGTAGCGCGCATAATGCGTCCAATGTTGGGCGTACTATCCTTAACGACGATGAGATCCGTCGCGCTCTGACACGTATTGCTTTTGAAATTCTTGAGTCCAATAAAGGTACCGATCACCTGGTGCTTATAGGTATTCGCTCTCGCGGCTACCCCTTGGCACGGCGCCTGGCGCAGCGTATCCAGGCCAATGACTCAAATTTTGATCTCGAAGATGGCTTGGGCGCCCTTGATATTACCCCGTACCGTGATGACCTCACCGATGAGGAATACGAAAACCGCAGCGCGGGGGAGTCCCTGATCCCGGCGGGTGGTCTTGACGGTAAACATGTGGTTCTTGTTGATGATGTTTTGTACTCTGGTCGCACCGTCCGAGCCGCTTTGGATGCTCTTAACGAATACGGGCGTCCGGCCCTGGTGCGTCTTGCCGTGTTGGTGGATCGCGGGCACCGGCAACTCCCAATTCGCGCCGACCACGTGGGGAAGAACCTTCCAACCAGTGCCGCTGAGAAGGTTCGCGTGGTGCTTGAAGAAACGGATCACGCCACAGACCGCGTTGATATTATTCAGCTGGAAGGACAGATTTCATGAAACACCTGCTTGACACCCGCGATCTCACACGAACTCAGGCCATCGAAATTCTCGATGTTGCTGACTATATGGCACAGGTTAAGGCAGAAAACCGGAAGCTCAATGTGCTTGCCGGTAAGACTGTAGTCAATCTTTTCTTTGAAGATTCAACACGTACCAGACTGTCCTTCGAATCCGCTGAGAAACGTCTGGGTGCCGATATTACTAATTTTGCTGCGCGTGGTTCATCGGTTTCTAAGGGAGAATCTCTCAAAGACACTGCTCAGACTCTCAAAGCGATTAGTGCGGATGCCTTCGTGATTCGTCATTCGGCTTCGGGTGCTCCGCAGCGTCTTGCCGAGGCCGGGTGGACCGATATTCCCGTGCTGAACGCGGGGGACGGCACGCATGCGCATCCAACGCAGGCTCTTTTGGATGCGGTTTCGCTGCGCCAGTTCAAGGCCCAGCGTAATGGCCTGGACTCGCCGCGAGGAACCGATTTAAGCGGTATGCGTGTGCTGATTGTGGGGGATATTCTGCATTCTCGGGTGGCGCGGTCGAATCTGTGGTTGCTGAAAAATCTGGGAGCCGATGTCGCTTTTGTGGCTCCACCCACGCTGCTGCCGGTGCATACCGAGCGGTGGAAGCAGGATTGGGGACTTGAGGTTTTCCACGATTTCGATGACGCAATCGCTACAAAACCTGACGCGGTGATGATGCTGCGCATCCAAAAAGAGCGTATGAACGCCGCCTATTTTCCCTCAGCAGAGGAATATACCGCCCTGTGGGGACTCACCAAAGAACGTTTCGAGAATCTGCTGGCGCAGCCTCAGGAAGTCGCAATTCTGCATCCCGGTCCCATGAACCGAGGGCTGGAGCTGTGCGCCGAAGCCGCTGATTCTCAGAACGCTTGGGTGCTGCGCCAGGTCAGTAACGGCGTGGCGGTTCGCATGGCGGTGCTGTACCTGCTCTTGACCGACGGGTCAAGCGAGAAATTATACTCCGGCGACGAATCCTAACGCTATCCGAAAGAAGGAATATACATGAGCACGTACCTTATTAAAGGCGCCTCCCTGCTGGGTGAGCGCGTTGCCGATATCCTGATTGAGGACGGCAAAATTGCGCGTATCAGCCAGGATTTAGAGGCCGCAGACGCCCAGGTCGTTGATGCCTCCGGTCAGATTGCACTTCCGGGTCTAGTCGATATTCATACTCACCTGCGCCAGCCCGGATATGAGGCTTCTGAAACCGTTGAGACCGGTACTCGCGCGGCGGCTTTAGGCGGCTACACGGCTGTTTTTGCGATGGCGAACTCGCTTCCTGTTGCAGATACCGCAGCCGTAGTTGAGCAGGTTGACCGTCTGGGTAAAGAGTCCGGTTGGTGCCGTGTGCAGCCCATCGGCTCGGTGACCGTTGGGCTGAAAGGCGAATTCCTCTCGGACATTGGTTCTATGGCGACCTCTGAGGCGAAGGTTCGTGTGTTCTCGGATGATGGCATGTGCGTTTACGATCCGGCGATTATGCGCCGTGCCCTTGAATATGTAAAGACTTTTGACGGTGTGATCGCCCAGCATGCGCAGGAGCCCCGCCTCACTGAGGGCGCTCAGATGAACGAGGGTAAGGTTTCCGCCGATCTGGGGCTTACCGGCTGGCCTGCTGTGGCGGAAGAAGCTATTATCGCCCGCGATGTTCTGCTGGCTGAGCATTTGAACTCGCGTCTGCATATTTGCCACCTCTCGACTAAAGGCTCGGTCGAGGTTGTGCGCTGGGCTAAATCTCGCGGCGTGCAGGTGACCGCCGAGGTTACCCCGCACCACCTGATTCTGACCGATGAAAAGGCGCGCACCTACGACCCGATTTTTAAGGTGAACCCGCCGTTACGCACCGAAGAGGATGTGCTTGCGCTGCGTCAGGCTGTTGCCGACGGCATTATTGATGTTATTGGTACCGACCACGCACCGCATCCGGCAGAAAGCAAAGAATGCGAGTGGGCGTGTGCCGCAAATGGTATGACCGGTCTTGAGCAGGCTCTCTCGATTATTCAGATGACCCTTGTGAAGCCGGGGCATATTACCTGGGCCGATGTCGCACGGATTATGAGCGAAACTCCGGCGAAAATTGGCAGCCTGGATACTGAGCAGGGCCGTCCGCTTGCCGAAGGTGAACCAGCAAATATCGTGTTGGTTGATCCGAAGGCTACCCGTGTGATTAAGCCTGAGGAGCAGGCTACAAAGGGCAAGAACAACCCCTATCGCGGGATGGAGGTTCCCGGTGCTGTGCGCGCAACCTTCTATGCGGGGCATCCGACCGTTTTGAACGGTGAGCTTGCAAGCCCGCGCCGGTAGGTTTGAACGTTCGCACTATATTCGGGGCAAAACCACCACAGTACACCGAGAAGAAAGAAGAACCGTGGAAAAACTGATTCCCACCCTTATCTGCGTTGCCGTGGTGGCGCTGTGTTTCTTCGGTATTTGGCGCGGCTGGAAATCCCGGCTCAAGCGGCAGTCCACAATGTTCGGTTCGCTCAAAGACGTCCCCGAACGCTACGACGGGCTTGAAGCCGATGCGGCGTTCGAGGGGGAGTATGTGAGCACTACGATGTTCGGTGACGCACTGAACCGTGTGGGATTTGACCATCTGGGGTTCAAAACAAAATCCACGCTCCTGATCTACTCGGACGGCATTATTTTCACCCGCAATGGTGCTAAAGACCTGTGGATTCCCGCGAAGAAACTTGCGGTGATTACTACTGGCCAGGGTATTGCGGGCAAAGTGGTTGAGCGTGACGGGCTGCTGCTGATTGGGTGGACGCTTGATGGGCACCGCGTGCAAACCGGGTTCCGCACCCGCTACGCCAGCCAGAAGACAGAGGCGCTTGCACGGCTGCGCGGGATCGCCCCGGAAGCCGTTGATACGTTGGCGGGCTGGTCAGCCGCTAAGGATAGTGTTTTGTAAGGGCCCGCGTTCACCCACCACACGCATATACAGTCAAAAGAATAAATATTCCCCTGTGGCGCCAGTGCAGAACCAGCGGGGGAGTCCACGAGAATAAGAGGAAGAAGAGCATGACAGTATCGACACGCTCCGGCGCGTTACGCACAGACCGCGCCCTGCTCGTCCTGGAAGACGGCACCATCTACCGAGGGTACGGGTACGGGGCAACCGGCGCATCTCTCGGCGAGGCAGTATTCTCCACCGGCATGACCGGCTACCAAGAAACCCTCACCGACCCCTCCTACGCGGGCCAAATCGTGGCACAAACCGCCCCGCACATCGGCAACACCGGAGTGAACACCACCGACGCCGAATCCCGCAAAATCTGGGTCGCCGGGTACGTGGTGCGCGACGCCGCACGTGTTGCCTCCAACTGGCGCTCCGAACGCACCCTCGAAGAAGAACTCATCGAACAGGGTATCGTTGGCATCCAGGGGATCGACACCCGCGCCCTCACCCGCCGACTCCGCTCACACGGGTCAATGCGCGCCGGAGTCTTCTCAGGACGCCAAGCCAACCGACCCGACGAAGAACTCCTCAGCGAAGTACGCGCATCCGAGCCCATGGCTGGCCGTAAACTAGCCGACTCGGTCACCATCGACAAAGCCTACACAATCGAACCGCACGAGCACGGATGGTTCGCACCGCCCATCGCCTCAATTGTCGCCCTCGATTTAGGCATTAAAGCCATGACACCCCAGCGTTTCGCAGAACGCGGTGTGCGTGTGCACGTGCTGCCCGCCAACGCCACCCTGAACGACATTTACGCCCACAACCCTCAAGGCGTATTCTTCTCCAACGGCCCCGGCGACCCCGCAACCGCCGACGAACAAGTAGAACTGCTCAGGGAGGTTCTGCGTAAAGGCACCCCGTTCTTTGGCATCTGCTTCGGCAACCAGCTTCTGGGGCGCGCCCTCGGATTCGGCACCTACAAGCTGCCCTTCGGGCACCGCGGCATTAACCAGCCCGTCATGGACAAAACCACCGGGAAAGTTGAAATCACCGCCCAAAACCACGGGTTCGCCGTCGATGCGCCCCTTGACGGGCCGGTCCAAGCCCCCGTTGAAGAATTTGGGCGCGTAGAAGTATCCCATGTTGGCCTCAACGACAACGTAGTAGAAGGCATCCGCTGCCTCGACATCCCCGCGTTCTCCGTCCAATACCACCCGGAAGCGGCAGCAGGCCCGCACGATGCCGCCTACCTTTTTGACCGCTTCATTGAGCTCATGACCGCCACCGAACACCAGACCGCAAAGGAAGCCTAAATGCCACGTCGTACCGACCTTAACAGCGTTCTCGTCATCGGCTCCGGCCCGATCGTCATCGGCCAGGCGGCAGAGTTCGACTACTCCGGCACCCAAGCTCTGCGGGTGCTTCAGGAAGAAGGGGTGCGCGTCATCCTCGTGAACTCCAACCCCGCCACCATCATGACCGACCCCGAGTTCGCCGACGCCACCTACATCGAGCCGATCACCCCCGAGGTCATCGAAAAAATTATCGATAAAGAACGCCCCGACGCGATCCTGCCCACCCTGGGCGGACAGACCGCACTCAACGCAGCCATCTCCCTGGATGAGCGGGGCATCCTCAAAAAATACGGGGTAGAACTTATCGGCGCGAATATTGCCGCCATTAACCTTGGCGAAGACCGCGAAGCATTCAAAGGCGTCGTTGAACGCGCAGGCGGCGAATCGGCCCGCTCCATTATTGTGCACTCCATGGAAGAAGCGCTAGAAGCAGCTCAAGAGCTGGGCTACCCCATGGTTGTGCGCCCCTCCTTCACCATGGGCGGGCTCGGCTCCGGTATGGCCTACAACGAAGAAGACCTGCACCGCATCGCTGGCGCGGGCATCCAGTATTCACCTACCTCCGAGGTGCTGCTCGAAGAATCCATTCTCGGGTGGAAAGAATACGAACTTGAAATGATGCGCGATAAGAACGACAACGTCGTGGTCGTGTGTTCCATCGAAAACTTCGACCCGGTCGGCGTGCACACCGGCGACTCCATCACCGTAGCACCCGCCCTCACCCTCACCGACCGCGAATACCAGAAACTGCGTGACATCGCCATTAACGTGATCCGCGAAGTCGGGGTTGATACCGGCGGCTGCAATATCCAGTTCGCCGTAGACCCTAAGACCGGGCGCATTATCGTGATCGAAATGAACCCGCGTGTTTCACGCTCCTCAGCGCTCGCCTCTAAAGCAACCGGGTTCCCGATCGCTAAGATCGCAACTAAACTCTCGCTGGGCTACACCCTGGATGAGATTCCGAACGATATTACCCAGAAGACGCCCGCATCTTTCGAGCCGACCCTCGACTATGTGGTCGTTAAGGTGCCGCGTTTCGCGTTCGAGAAGTTCCCCGCCGCTGATCCAACCCTCACCACCACCATGAAATCTGTGGGTGAGGCAATGGCGCTGGGCCGTAACTTCACCGAAGCACTTCAGAAGGCCATGCGCTCGCTGGAGCAGAAGGGGTCCTCTTTCTCGTTCACTGCGGTGGAGAGGACCGAAGAGGAGCTTGCCGAGCTGATCGAGAAGACGAAGGTACCCACCACCGAGCGCATCTACCAGGTGCAGCAGGCGCTTTTGGCCGGTGCCACGGTTGAGCAGCTGTTTGAGGCAACGAAGATTGACCCGTGGTTCTTGGATCAGCTGGTTCTGCTGAATGAGGTGGCTCAGCTGGTGCGCGAGCACCGTGACCACCTTGACCCTGAAATCCTGCAGTTGGCAAAGCGCCACGGCTTCTGTGATGCTCAGATTGCGGAGATCATTGGTTCTTCTGAGGATGTTGTGCGCGGTGTGCGCCACGCTTTGGGTATTCGCCCTGTGTTCAAAACTGTTGATACTTGTGCCGCCGAGTTTGAGGCGTTCACCCCGTATCATTACTCCAGCTATGATGCTGAGGATGAGGTCGCAGACCACGAGACCCCCTCTATTATGATTCTGGGGTCGGGGCCGAACCGTATCGGCCAGGGTATTGAGTTCGATTATTCCTGCGTGCACGCTTCACTGGTGCTGCGTTCGCTGGGGTACGAGACGGTGATGGTGAACTGTAACCCGGAGACCGTTTCGACTGACTACGATGTTTCCACTCGCCTGTATTTTGAGCCGCTGACGTTGGAGGATGTGCTCGAAATTGTTGAATCAGAGCGCCGCACGGGCGGTTTGTTGGGTGTTTTTGTGCAGCTGGGCGGACAGACTCCGCTGAAGCTTGCGAAGGCCCTCAAAGATGCCGGGGTCCCCATTTTGGGCACTACTCCCGAGGCTATTGACCTGGCTGAGGACCGCGGTGAGTTCGCGCGCGTGCTGGAGGAAGGCGGCCTGATTTCGCCAAAGAACGGCACCGCATACACCTTTGAGGGCGCCAAACGTGTTGCCGACGAGATTGGGTACCCGGTGCTGGTTCGTCCCTCCTATGTGCTGGGCGGGCGCGGCATGGAGATCGTCTATGATGAAGCGAACCTTGCACGCTACCTTGAAAACGCGACCGAGGTTTCTCCCTCTCAGCCCGCGCTCATCGATAAGTTCCTGGAAGACGCTATCGAGATTGATGTGGATGCGCTCTTTGACGGCACCGAGCTCTACCTGGGCGGTGTGATGGAGCATATTGAGGAGGCTGGCATTCACTCCGGCGATTCTTCCTGCACTTTGCCTCCAATTACCTTGGGTCCCGATGTGATTGCCAATGTTAAGGAAGCAACCGAGGCTATTGCGCGCGGCACCGGTGTGCGGGGCCTGATTAATATTCAGTTTGCCTACGTCTCTGAGAATCTATTCGTGATTGAGGCGAACCCGCGTGCTTCCCGCACCGTTCCGTTTGTTTCGAAGGCGACCGGCGTGCAGTTGGCGAAGGCGGCCGTGATGATCGGTTTGGGGAAGAGCATTGCCGAGCTGAAAGCGGAGGGACATCTGCCGAATAGCATGGATGGCGCGTCTTTGCCGCAGAACACCGCGATCGCGGTTAAGGCTGCGGTTCTGCCGTTTAGCCGCTTCCGCACCCCTGAGGGTGTGGTGGTTGATTCTCTGCTCAGCCCCGAAATGCGCTCGACTGGCGAGGTTATGGGTCTTGATACCCATTACGATACCGCCTTTGCGAAGGCCCAGGCGGGTGCGGGCTCGCCGTTGCCGACCGAGGGTAAGGTTTTCGTGTCGGTGGCTAACCACGATAAGCGCAATGTGATTATTTACGCCAAGATGCTGGAACAGCTGGGCTTTGAGATTGTCTCGACCGGCGGTACCGCGGATGTGCTTCGCCGCAATGGTGTGAACTCTACGGTTGCTTCCAAATTTGCGGAGGCAAACGGTCAGCATTCAATTGTTGATATGGTGCGCAGTGGTGAAATCGATCTGATTTTGAATACGCCCGCCGGTGGTGCGGCTCGCAGTGACGGCTACGAGATCCGTGCGGCAGCGGTCAGTGTAGGATGCCCCGTGATGACCACGATTTCGGAGTTCGCGGCTGCTGTTCAGGCCATTACCGCGCTGCGTGAGCACAGTTGGGGAATTATTAGTTTGCAGGAGCATAACGAGTACCTGCGCACCGCTAGCTCTGGCGAGCAAGAAGACAGCAACCAGGTGCGTGAGGGGGAGCTCTCATGATCCCATTCGGTGATCGTCTTGCCGCTGCGATGGATGAGTGCGGCCCGCTGTGTGTGGGCATTGACCCGCACCCGAACCTGCTGCAGGCGTGGGGTTTGGAAGATTCTGCAGAGTCTCTGCGTACCTTCACCACGGCTGTCTATGAGGGATGCGCCCCCTACGCCGCAGCGCTTAAACCCCAGGTTGCCTTGTTTGAGCGTCACGGCTCTGCGGGCTTGGCTGTGTTGGAAGAGCTTTTTGCTCGCGCCGCCGGAGACCGGGTTCTGATCGTGGCGGATGCAAAACGCGGCGATATTGGCTCGACCATGAAAGCCTACGCGGATGCCTGGCTTGGCACCTGCTCACCGTTGGGTACGGATTCGGTCACTTTAAGCCCGTACTTGGGGTTTGAGTCGCTTCGCCCCGCACTGGATGCAGCAGCCGCGAACCAGCGCGGAACTTTTGTGCTGGCGCTGACCTCGAACCCTGAGGGTAAGAGCGTGCAGCATGTGGGTAAGACGGAAGATACCGGTGCTGTAGCGAAGCAGATTATTGCCGCAGCCACGGCTGAAAATACCGCGCAGACATGGGAGCGTATGGGCTCGTGCGGCCTGGTGGTGGGCGCTACCGTGGGGGAGGCCCTCCACGATTTGGCGATAGATTTGAGCGCCTTTAACGGCCCTATTCTTTCGCCGGGGTACGGTGCCCAGGGCGCGAGTGCTAAAGACCTGTACCGGGTGTTTGCGGGTGTTGAATCCCAGGTATTGGTGAATTCCAGTCGTGGGGTCCTCTCATCAGGCCCACAGGTTGCCGATCTGGCACAGGCGGCGCAAATGGCTCGTGCGGATCTTGTGGCAGCGCGCGGATAGACAGCTGCCCTCATATACGGTTGGTGCCCGGTGTTCTAAAACCACCGGGCACCAACTGTATTGGGGCGCTTTTATTTTGAAAAATTATTCAGATAGTGTTCAAGAAACTATAACACTCTGATATGGGGAAACAATCTTAATCCTCAGCTCAAAACCTCATAAATATTCAATATTTCACTCTGTTTATTCACCCGTACAATAAGAACCTTTGGCATATTCAACAAAAGTAATACATTCTCTATAGTTTCAATCGATGAAGCCTTCCGGTATAGAGATAGTGGAAACCGCCACTTTTATAGTCTTTAAGCTATCGTGAAGCGCCCTTCGGCAGCTTCGATTCCACAGTATGTTTTTATTTATACTCGCGCTATCTGCGCGGTTAACTTGAAGCTTCTTGATTGGTTCTATCCGTACCAGGGTTTTAATCTTTGGAACATCGCGGAACGGTACTCTCGTCGGGTTTTTGTGGAGGTTGAGGTACCTGAACCTGTCGCTGGTGCGGCGTGGCGCTGCCCCGCGCTCGCAGGCGTTTGTTAGTGTGATTAGTGGATGGAGTGAGTAGTTGTGCAGTGTGAGGCCCTCCACCTACTAAAGTATGTGAACTATGGCACACTCGAAAGGCCCAAACAGGCCGTTTTTCTGGCGTGGAGTTTCTGTGACCAACTATTTCAAAGATTTATAAATATTTTTTCTGCACTGATTTTTCCGCGTATTTCCGCCAAAACTACACCAAATCTTTATAAACCGTAATCCCTAAAATAACGTTTTGGTAAAAATGAGTCGTTCCGGCGTGCTAACTTATAGGCATAGATATTACTTCTTCCGCAGATGGGAGCCCTTCGTGCCGCTATCTCCGTTAACCGAGCAGGCGCGCGCAGACGCGCGTGAGAAAGCACTCTTAGCTCGTACACACCGTCAAGAAATTAAGCAAGCACTTACTAATCGTGAACTTACCGTACGTCAGGTTCTTGACATGATCGACACTGACCCTGCCCTGGCTAAAATGCCGGTGGGGCAGATGCTTCGTGCGCTACCCGGTATTGGGGCCGTGCGGGCTACAAAGATTATTTCTGAACTAGAGATTGCACCAACACGCCGCCTAGGTGGTTTAGGCGTGCACCAGCGGCGTAAAATGGTTGAGTATTTTAATCGTCACACACGCTACTTTGACCGCGCTCGACGGGTCAAAAAGGATAACTAATGACCGCTAAGCCTACTCTTACCGTCTTGGCCGGACCCACCGCTGTGGGTAAAGGCACCGTATGCCAGTACATTCGTGAACACTACCCGCAGGTGTGGTTCTCTGTATCGGCAACCACACGGGAACCGCGGCCGGGTGAAGAGGAGGGCGTGCACTACTACTTCGTCTCTATGGATGAGTTTGACCGCATGATTGATGAGGGGCAAATGCTGGAGTACGCGGTGGTGCACGGTAAAAATAAATACGGCACCCCCCGCGCTAAAGTGCAGCAGGCGTTGGATGCTGGCCGCCCGGTGATTCTTGAGATTGACCTGCAGGGTGCACGTCAGATTCGTAAGTCTATGCCGCAGGCGCAGCTGGTTTTCTTAGCGCCGCCAAGCTGGGAGGAGCTGGTGTCCCGCTTGACGGGGCGTGGCACCGAGTCAGAGCAGGAGCAGCAGCGCCGTCTTGAGACCGCAAAAGTTGAGCTTGCCGCCGAGAGCGAGTTTGATGTGACCGTGGTAAACGATACGGTTGAGCGGGCGGCACATGAAATTGCCCAGCTCATTGGGGCCGAGCCCGCACAGTAGCCCATCTGCTGCCCTGATAGAGTGGGTGTACCTGTTGCCGTGGCGTGCTCAAGCTAACCGCGCCAGGTACAGCCTGTACGTGATTTTTGGGTTGTGACAGGGTAGAATAGTTCTTTAGTTTTGGCTGAACCCGCATCACACGGGTGTCGGCACTGAAGAAGAACACAACATATATTGGAGTTTCTGTGGCAAACGAAACCAAAGAGGACTACAACTTCGTCGATGGCACCGCGCCTGAGGGCATTGTGAACCCCAGCGCCGATGCGCTGATTGAGAAGGCGGAGTCTAAGTACGGCCTGGTGATTTTCGGTGCCCGCCGTGCCCGCCAGATTAATGCATACTACGCAAACCTGCAGGAGAACACCGGTGAGCATGTTGGTCCGCTGGTTGATTCCGAACCGAATGATAAGGCCCTGTCGGTTGCCATGCGTGAGATTATGAGCGATCAGATTGTTGCTGAGCACATCCCCGACGGTCGTTTTGATGAGAACGGCCAGCTGGTACACGAGGACTTCTCGGCAGCTATGCTCGGTATTGATGAGGCTGACTTCATGAGCGCCGCCGTTGAGGAAGAGTACATTCCTGCGGGCACCGAAGAAGTCATTGCGATTGAAGAGGTTGTTCTCGACGACTCCGCTGAGTAAGGATTTTATTTAATACCATGCGCATTATCGTTGGTATTGGAGGGGGCATCGCCGCGTATAAGGCGGCGATGCTCCTTCGTCTTTTCGGTAAAGCCGGGCACGAAGTAATTGCTATGCCCACCAATACCGCCCTTGAGTTTGTGGGTAAACCAACCCTTGAGGCGCTCAGCGGCAACCCTGTGCATACGAGCGTGCTTGAGCAGATTCCGCAGGTGAATCATGTGCGCCAGGCCGAGCTTGCGGACGCGGTGGTTATTGCCCCGGCGACCGCCGATTTATTGGCGCGGTTAGCTTCTGGGCGGGCTGATGATTTGCTGTCTGCTACGGTGCTGACCACGCATGCCCCGGTGATTCTTGCCCCGGCAATGCACACGCAGATGTGGGAGCATCCGGCCACCCGGGAGAATGTGCGTATTCTGCGTGGGTACGGGTATCACCTGATTGAGCCTGCCGTGGGCCGTTTAACGGGGCCAGATTCTGGTGTGGGGCGCCTGCCGGAGCCTGAAGATATCTTTGAGGCGGCACAGCGTGTAATTGCAGAGTTCCCGAAAGGGAAGGAGCATCCTTCGCAAACTCCGGGGTACGCGCCAACGCACCCGGTGCACGCTGGTTCAACGGAAGACTCTGACAGTTTATCTGCGCCAAGCATAGAACCTGAGCCTGGGATTCTGGCGGGTAAACGCATCGTTATTACCGCCGGGGGCACTCGGGAGGCGCTGGATCCGGTACGTTTTTTGGGGAACCGTTCAACCGGTAAACAGGGCGTAGCGTTGGCGCAGGCTGCCCGCGATATGGGCGCTTCGGTGCACCTGATTGGTGCGAACCTTGAGGTGCCCGCCCCCGACGGTGTTGAGCTGACCCGTGTGGTGAGTGCCGCCGACCTGCAGCGGGCGGTGCTGAAGTCTATCTCCGGGGCGGATGCGTTGGTGATGTCCGCGGCGGTGGCCGATTTTCGCCCGGCGGATTACGCTGAGTACAAGATTAAGAAAACTGCTGACCCCGACGATAACCCGGTAATTCGCCTGGCGCGTAACCCGGATATTCTGCGTGAGGTGGTTCAGCGCCGCCAGCAGCTGGGGGGCGGGCCGCGCCTGATTGTTGGGTTTGCCGCCGAGACCGGTTCACCAGATAAAACCCCGCTTGAGCTGGGGCGTGAGAAGCTTACCCGTAAAGGCTGCGACTTTTTGGCGGTGAACACGGTGGGTATCAGTCAGGGGTTCGGAACTGATGAGAACACTGTGACGCTGATTTCTTCCCTCACTGATGAAGCCCCCGTTTTTTCGGGGTCTAAAGGGGAGGTATCACGGGGTATCCTCACCACCCTTGCCGCATATTTATGAGCTTCTGTGCGCAGTTGTAGCGTCACAGTCCGTAATATTTGTGACAAGACTTCATAACGGCCCCGTGCACTCCTCGTGCCTGAGAAACAGAGTAGAGTAAAGACCATGAGCACTAATTCCCATTTGCGCCTGTTCACCAGTGAGTCGGTGACTGAGGGCCACCCAGATAAGATTTGTGACCAGATTTCAGATGCTATTCTTGACGGCATTATTGCCCAGGACCCGGTGGCGAACGTTGCCGTTGAAACAATGGTGACAACCGGTCAGGTTCATGTTGCCGGTGAGGTAACCACTTCTAGTTACGTTGAGATTCCAGCGATTGTGCGTGAAACAATCTTGGGTATTGGTTATGACTCTTCAACCCGTGGTTTTGATGGTGAGTTCTGCGGTGTCTCGGTATCGATTGGCGAGCAGTCACCCGATATTAATGCGGGCGTGTATGAGTCGCTTGAGGCCCGTACCGGTGTAGCCGTTGATGACTATGACCGGCAGGGCGCGGGAGATCAGGGCATCATGTTTGGGTATGCTTCGAACGAGACGAACGTGTTCATGCCCGCCCCGGTGTGGCTGGCGCATCGGCTCTCTGAGAAGCTGACAAAGGTGCGTAAGAACGGCACCCTGGTGAATCTGCGACCCGACGGTAAAACCCAGGTAACGCTGGGGTATGACGATAATAACACCCCGGTTTCGGTGGATACGATTGTGGTCTCTACACAGCACACAGCTGACTATGATCTTGCCGATTTGGCGGCTGATGTGAAGAACCAAGTGATTTTGCCGGTGCTCTCCGGGCTGGACCTTGATACCTCGAACACGAAGTTCATTATTAACCCGGCGGGCCGTTTTGTGCAGGGCGGCCCCGTGGGGGACGCAGGCTTGACCGGCCGTAAGATTATTGTTGATACCTACGGCGGCTCGGCGCGGCACGGCGGCGGTGCCTTCTCGGGGAAGGACCCGTCAAAGGTGGACCGCTCGGCAGCGTACGCCATGCGCTGGGTGGCGAAGAACGTGGTCGCGGCCGGGCTAGCGGATCGGGCTGAGGTTCAGGTAGCGTACGCTATTGGCCAGGCATCCCCGGTGGGCCTGTACGTTGAGACGTTCGGTACTGAGAAGGTTGATCCGGCGAAGATTGAGAAAGCTATTCGTGAGGTCTTTGATTTGCGGCCGCTGGCTATTATTAATGACCTTGATCTGCGCCGCCCCATCTATAAGAAGACCGCCGCGCACGGCCATTTTGGGCGCACCGAACCGGAGTTCACGTGGGAGCGTCTTGACCGTGTTGAGGCTCTACGTTCGGCGGTGTCAGCCTCGTAATGCCGTACCCCGCTGACGAGCGGTTAAACGCCACTTCTGGTGCGCGTGAGCAGCAATCCCTGCAGCAGCCTGATCTGTTGCAGGGATTTCCTGCCATTGCTGATGCCCTGTATGCTTCTGCCCCCAAGCCGCCGCAGGACCCTCATGAGGCTCTTGCGGCTAGTGGCGTGCCGTTCCCGGTGGCGCGGGTGCGGGTTGATAGTACGTTGCCGCATCTTGATAGGGTGTTTGATTACCGGGTGCCTGAGAAGGTGAGTGAGGATGCGGTGCCGGGTGCGCGGGTGCGCGTGCATTTTAATGGGCAGCGGGTGAACGGCTTTATTGTGGAACGTGCCGAATCTACAGATTATCCACAGCGCCTGTTGCCCCTACTAGCGGTGCTTTCGCGGGTTCCGGTGGTTGCGCCCGAGGTTTTTGAGCTGGCTGAGGCGCTGGCTGACCGGTACGCTTCAACGGTGGCGAATGTGCTTCGGTTGGCGGTGGCGCCGCGTATTGCCGCACTGGATAAACGTTATGAGGGGCACCTGCCGGGGTTCTCTGAGCTGGCCGGTTTGGATAATAGTGACCCTGCGGGGGAGAACGCCCCGGATACGAATAATTATGCAGATGGTGCTGAAGAAGCACCCGACCCGCCCGAGGCGACGACGGGTAACGCCGATGCTGCCCAGATTGAGGCGGTGCGTGCGTTTCTGCTGGGCGGGTTCGCCCCGTTTACTGCGGATCCGCCCGGGCTGTGTGATACGTCGGCTTTTGACGACTACGAGAACGGCCCGGAGTTTATGGCCGATCTGGCGGATGGGGAGCCAGCACGCGCGGTGTTGAGTGTGCTGCCGGCGCATCCTGAGAATGATTGGGCTGATCTGTTGGCGGTTGCACTGGTGGCGTGCGCGGCGGGTGGCCGTGGCGCTATTGCGGTGGTGCCCGATCAGAAAAGCCTTGACCGTCTTGAGGCGGCGCTGAGTGCGCGCGCGCCGGCGGGTTTGTTTGCACGGTTGAGCTCTGGGGAGGGGCCGCACAGCAGGTATCACGCCT
The DNA here is from genome assembly GCF_003989445.1 of Rothia sp. HSID18067. Taxonomy (NCBI): domain Bacteria; kingdom Bacillati; phylum Actinomycetota; class Actinomycetes; order Micrococcales; family Micrococcaceae; genus Rothia; species Rothia sp. HSID18067. The sequence goes on from NZ_RBMF01000001.1 coordinate 663,333, forward strand.
ATGTGAAGGCACGGCTGGGGCTGGTTCCTATTGTGATTGGTACACGTGCGGCTGCGTATGCGCCAGTGGCTCACCTGGGGCTGGTGGTGTGTTGGGATGATGGGGATTCCTCACTGGTGGAGCGCCGCGCCCCGTACTGCCATGCGCGTGATGTGCTGCTGCTGCGGGCGCAGGCTGCGGGGGCGGCGGCCCTGTTCGCGGGGTATGCCGTCAGTAGCGAGGCGGCGCGGCTGGTGCGTACCCGCTGGGCGTCTCACCTGGTGGCGCCGCGGCAAGTGGTGCGTGAGTTTTCGCCGCGGGTGCATTCGACGGGGGATGAGTACCAGCTGGCGCGTGACCCGTTGGCGGCGGTGGCGCGTATTCCGCAGTTGGCGTTTATTGAGGCTCGTAAGGCGTTGCAGCGTGGCCCGGTGCTGGTGCAGGTTGCACGCGCTGGGTATGTGCCGTCGTTTTCGTGCCAGTGGTGCCGTATGCCTGCCAGGTGCACGGTGTGCCGTGGCCCGCTGGCGCTTTCGCATGGTTCGGCGGTGCCGGGGTGCGCCTGGTGCGGGCATCTGGCGCAGCAGTGGCGGTGCACGGAGTGCGGTTGTGAACGGTGGCGTTCTGGTGCTGTGGGTGCGCTGCGCACAGCGGAGGAGCTGGGGCGGGCGTTCCCGAACGTTCCGGTGGTTTCTTCGGCGGGGGATCATGTGCGTGCCTCTGTGGGGGCTGAGCCTGCGCTAGTAGTGGCCACCCCCGGGGCTGAGCCGGTTGCCGAGGGCGGCTATGCTGCGGCGCTGCTGCTGGATGCGGATGCGATGCTGCGTTTTGATTCTTTGCGTGCCCCAGAGGCCGCGTTGCGGCGCTGGTTTAATGCTGCGGCGCTGGTGCGTTCTGCGGCGCAGGGCGGGGTTGTGGTGACAACAGCGTCACCCTCGCCGGTGGAGCAGGCGCTGGTGCGGTGGGACCCAGCCGGGTTCGCCCGGTTTGAGCTGGATGAGCGGTCACAGATTGGGCTGCCCCCGGCGGTACGCACGGCGGCTATTACGGGCGCTGAGGATGATGTTCAAGCGTTCCTGGCGGAGCTGAACCTGCCAGAAGGTGTACGCGTGACCGGGCCTGTGCCGCTGGATGAAGTTTTCTTCGCGCACCAGCATTCCGCACCTGCCGGTGTCGAGGGCGGGGGAGAGGGCGATATATCTGAGCCTTCACCCTCAGGGGCCGAGGATGCAGTACCTGGGGACTGGCGCGCTATTCTCTTCTTCACCTATGCGCAGGCGCCGCAGGTTACCCATGAACTGCGTTCCGTGCGTGCGGCGCTCTCGGCACTCAAGCGTGTCGGGGCGGTGCAGGTTCGTTGTGATGGGCTGGATGTGGTGTAACCAGTAAGTTCTACCCGAGATAATATTTACTTTACTCTAAAAGTTATAGAAATATTTCATGTATATATGAGGTCTTTCTTGATGTTCCCCCAACCTTTTTGTTAAAATTTCGCTGTTAAGTTTTTGTGTAGTCATACAGTAAAAAATTAGTAAAAGATACTGTCACCTGGAGGAAAAGTTGATACTTGAACCAAACAACGATATTTACGAGGAAGAAATAGAAACACTAACTTCTGAAGAGAAGGAAGACTTAGAATATGACGAGGACTTCTTAAAAAGCATATCACATACAAGTAATGATTTCGACGTTTATGGACTCGTGAGGCGACTCAATAATAATTCTATCATAGTTCCTCGTTTTAATATGAAAAGGAACGAGGATATTGATTCCGAAAAATTTCAGCGCGGATTTGTCTGGAAGAAGAGTCAGATCGACCGTTTTATAGAATCAGTTCTCATGGAATTTCCAATTCCAGGGATATTTCTAGTAAAGCAAAAAAATAATAAAAATCTTGTTCTTGATGGTCAACAACGTCTCGAATCGCTCCGAATTTTTCTAAAAGAAGGGCATCGTCTTGGATATGGAAATATAAATCCATCTTTCCAGGGAAAAACCTTTGATGAGCTACCTGAAGAATACCAACGTTCATTTGAAGACTACACTATTCAAACAACTACTATTCAAACGTACCCATTAGGGGATATATCTTCTATATATCAAATATACGAAAGAATAAATGCAGGAGGGACCCAACTAAGTGCCCACGAAATTCGTATTGCCTTATTCTCAGGGCCTATAGTTGAATACATTTCGGAGTTAAATGACTTAGAAGAGTGGAGGGCTCTATATTCTGAGAATACCAACAAACGTCTTAGGGATCATGAACTTATCTCCAAGATTATTTCTTTTTACCTTGATTATAAAAGTTACGATAAACCTCTCAAAAAGTTTATTAGTGATTTTTATCAAAAGAATAAGGAAGAAGTTTTGCAAAATACGCTAGAAGCAGGAGAAATTTTCAAGAAGGCCTGCAAAATCATAAAACAAAGTAAGATCGGGCGAGATGCTTTACGTCCCACCGGAAAATCCATTAATAATGCATGGTCTGATGCGATGTTTGTTGGCATTATGAATCGCATAAAAGATGACCCTCAGTATTCCATTGTAGATTTCGAAAATGATTACAAAAATTATAGCAATATCGAGCAATCATTTTACGTAAATTGCTTCCGTGGGGCCACCTCAGATCGACCAAAGGTTGATATGCGAATGGATTATGCACTGAAATGCTTTGCCTCAAAAAGTGATGAAAATGATTAATGATAATACCTTTCCATCAGTAGATGTCCAATACAGCCGCAACTCGGTTAAGAAGGTTATGGATTCTCTTGATGCCGCACTGGATTGGCAAAGGCGAAACCGCAAGAGTGAGAATGACGTTTTCTTGGAAATGATGGATGATATTAGAAGTGATTTATCTAAATTTCTTATAATTAGATCATGTGGGTATTTAGAGAAAACCTTGCTTGAAGCTAGTAGAGTTTTTGCATATCATCAAGCATCTCCTGGAATTCGCGATTATATATCTCATCTTGAAACAAAATGGAAGTCAACAAAAGCGGATTCGGACAGAATATTGAAAATTGTAAGTTACTTATCTAATAATGATCTTGACGAAAATTTTAAGAATATTATTGATGATAACAGTACAGAAATAAAGTCGATGATTACATATCGAAATAAAATCGCCCACGGAACTAGTGAACAAAGTACGCCTGATACAGCTATTAGGCTCGCTGAATGTGCTCTAAAAGTAGGAAAGGAGATTGAGCGGCAACTTAAGAAAGAATTGTGTAAAATTAAGAGAAACTAAATATAATTATATTTAGTTTCTCTTATGGTAGATGTTCCACAACCCTAACCAGCTTCAACGCCGAGTCGCGCCACGAGTAGTGCGAGGCATCCTGCAAGCCTTTGAGGATGGCGCGGTTACGTACCGTGTCGTTTTCGAGGGAGCGGATCGCCTCAACCCAGGCGGGTGCATCTGCCTGCGGGTCTTCGGTGACGGAAGCGAGAACGGCGTGCGGGGCGATCTCGCGGAAAATATCGATATCGCTAATCACGGCGGGGCAGCCGGCCGCCTGTGCTTCCACCACGGGCAGGCCGTACCCCTCAGCTCGTGAAGCCGTCACCAGTGCGTGCGCAGACTCCAGCAGCTCCGCATACTCTTCATCAGAGACCCCGTTGTGCACCACCACGTTCGAGCCTGCCGCCAGGGGAGAGAGCAGCCCCTGCTCTTCAAGCTCGGCGCGGCGCGCATCCGGCATTTTTGACAGCAAATGCAGCGTGTACCCCGGCAGCTCACGCATGGCGTACAGCAGAGTCTCCACATTCTTATAGGGCATGAACGAGCCCATATACACCAGGTGCCTGCTCGCGCCCTCAGCCCGTGACTTTGCACGGCGCAGAGCCTCGTCCTCACTCACCACCGACCCCGGCTGCGGGGCGTTCGGCACCACGTGCAGCGGCTTCTCCGTCAGTCGGTGCTCACGAATCAGCCGTGCCGTAGACTCCGAAACCGTCACCACGGCATCGGCCCGGTTCAGCAGCATACGCTGCGGTGTGTAGCTCTTATGGAACAGCCGCCACCCCGCCCGCACCGGCGCAGGCAAAAATCCCGGAGGGGTCGGGTGGTCGTAATAAATCAGGTCATGCAGGGTCAGCACCAGCTTGAACTTACGCCCCACAGACCCGATCGTCTGCATGGGTGAAAACACCACATCCGGCTTATACTTATTCAACTGAAGCGCCGCAGTCGGCTCCAGGGGGCCGGTCGGCGAACAAATCTTCACATGCGGCAGATCAGGCAGCATCTGCAGCTGCCGTTCATCACTAATCACCATCACCAGCTGCAGATCAGCAACCTCAGGGGCACCGGAATCCATCAGGTCCTTCAATGCCCCCAGTAGTGAGGCAGTGTACCGGCTAATACCATCATGAAAACCAATGCGCGTATACCGGGCGTCAACCATAAGCTTCACAGAGGAGCCTCCTTCAGGCAGTCAATAACGGGGGCAGTGTAGTTGGCGGCTAAAACTCTTCACGCACAAAATCGGCGATCAGCCGTGCCGCCAGGGTGGGAGTCTCATAATGAATCAGGTGCCCAACCTCAGGGATCAAATCAAAACGCTGACCCGGGGACTGCGGGCGCCCCTCAAGAGCCTCAAACATGGCGTCCGCCGTCTCCACTGTGCCAAGGTCATCATCCTCAGCCACCAGCATCTGCACCGGCACCCTAATCTGCGGGGCATACTGCGCCGCAGTTTTCGAAATCGACACCCGGTACGCCTCAAGCACACCTCTCCGGGACGCGAAAGACCCAAAATACGCCGCATGCTGCCCATTAATGAACCGGCGCATCAGCGGGTCTTTCGAACGCATCATCACCTCACTGGTAGCGCGCGTAATCAGCTGCGACCGCAGCAGTGCATAGCCCATCCGCTCCGGCAAAGACGCACCCACCCAGTAATAGAACGACGCCAACGCGGGGCCAGCCTGATGCTTCCCCTCAAGGGCTGGTTCACTAATAGGGTTAATCAGGCACAGCCTGTCCAGCGTCTCAGGGTGCGCAGCCGCATAGGCGGCAGCCACAATCGACCCGAACGAGTGGCCCACCAGAAGAACCTTCTGCCCAGAGGCAACCCGCTCAATCAAAGCGTGAAGCCACTGCACATAGCTCTCAATACTCACCTGCCCGCTCAGCTCATCAGAGCGGCCAAACCCCGGCAAATCCGGGCTAATAACATCCGCCCCAGGCATGAGCGCCAACAACCGGTTCGCAATAATCTCAAGCCCATGATGATCCCCACGGAACCCGTGCACCATCAGAACCTTCGGAAAATCCTTCGAATAAAAAACACCCGTATTCATACCCAGCCCGTACTGCCAGTAGCGGGTGCGGACCCCCGCCAAAACAGCCTCATGGCAGGTGCCAGGAATCAGGGGGCCAGGCACACCTTCAAGCACAGTCGCGGGAGTAGTCACAGAAAAACCTTCCGGCCGAAAGAAAACAGGAATACCCTTCATCCTACGGGATGTAGCTGTGTATGTGCTGAATAACACGAAAACCCCGCCACCGCCCGCGCCCATCTTCTGAAAACCGAGACGGAGCGGCACATATAAAGAAACGTTTCTCGGTTCACGCTAAAATAGACAGGTTAGGTTGGTGCCAGCCCGGACGATCCCCCGCGAACCCGCCGAGTGCAGAGCGCCAGCACAGTACGGAACCAACACACGAAGGAATCGCAGTGTCTGCTGAGGTAGAGACCGAACGCACCGAAAACGCGTACGACTTCCGGGCGCAGGAAGCAAAATGGCGCCCCTACTGGGAGAAAACAGGCGTGTACAAGCCCACCGGCAACGCCCCCAAAGGCCGCCGCTACGTGCTAGACATGTTCCCGTACCCCTCAGGCGACCTGCACATGGGCCACGCAGAGGCATTCGCCATTGGAGACATGAACGCCCGCTACTACAAACAATGCGGCTACGACGTTCTGCACCCCATCGGCTGGGACTCCTTCGGCCTGCCCGCAGAAAACGCTGCCATTAAGAACGGCACCCACCCGAAAGAGTGGACCTACAAGAATATTGACACGCAGGCAGAATCCTTCAAACGCTACGCTATCGCCGTGGACTGGGACCGCCGCCTGCACACCTCAGACCCCGAATACTACAAGTGGACCCAGTGGCTTTTCGAGCAGTTCTATAAGAAAGGCCTGGCGTACCGCAAAGACTCAATGGTGAACTGGTGCCCCAAAGACCAGACCGTGCTCGCAAACGAGCAGGTGGTTAACGGTGCCTGCGAACGATGCGGCACCACGGTTACTAAGAAGTCGCTGAATCAGTGGTACTTCAAGATCACCGATTACGCCCAGCAGCTCCTGGACGATATGGAGCAGCTTGAGGGTAAATGGCCCGAGCGTGTGCTGCTGATGCAGCGCAACTGGATCGGACGTTCCGAAGGTGCCGAGGTTCGTTTCGAAATTGAGGCTACCGAGGCGCAGCCTGCCGAATCCTTCACGGTCTTCACCACCCGCCCGGACACCCTCTACGGTTCAACCTTTATTGTTGTTGCCGCAGACTCTGCCTTCGCCAAGCAGATTGTGGCCCCCGAGCAGGCACAGGCGCTAGAAGACTACCGTGAGCAGATTAAGGCCCTCAGCGATATTGACCGCCAGTCATCTGAGCGTGAGAAGACCGGCATGTTCACCGGGCGATACGCAATCAACCCGCTAAACGGTGCGAAACTGCCGGTGTGGGCCTCCGATTACGTACTTGCCGATTACGGTACCGGCGCTATTATGGCGGTGCCCGCGCACGATCAGCGTGACCTTGATTTTGCCAAGAAATTTGACCTGCCGATCGTGACGGTGCTCGATGTTGAGGGTGCGGAAGACCCTGCCGAGTCGGGTATCGCCACTGCGGGCGATGGGGTGCTCATTAATTCTGGTGAGCTGACCGGCCTTCCTAAGGCAGAGGCTATTGCGAAGGCCACCGAGCTGGTTGAGGCCGCTGGAACCGGCGAAGGTAAAGTTATTTACCGCCTGCGTGACTGGTTGCTCTCGCGCCAGCGTTTCTGGGGTACGCCTATTCCCGTGATTCACTGTGAAGACTGCGGCGAGGTACTGGTTCCTGAGGAACAGCTGCCGGTTCTGCTGCCGGATAATCTGCGCGGTGAACAGCTGGCACCCAAAGGACAGTCGCCCCTTGCTGCCGCCGACGATTGGGCTGTGGTTCCCTGCCCGAAGTGCGGTAAGAGCGCCCGCCGCGATTCCGACACGATGGATACCTTCGTGGATTCCTCCTGGTACTTCCTGCGCTATGTTTCACCCCGCTACGCTGACGGCCCCTTCGACCCGCAAGCGATCAGGGAGTGGGGCGCAGTCGATATGTACGTGGGCGGTGTGGAACACGCCATTCTGCACCTGCTGTACGCACGTTTCTTCACCAAGGTTATTCGCGATCTGGGGCTGATTGAGCACGGCGAGCCGTTCAAAGCCCTCATGAATCAGGGGCAGGTTCTCAACGGCGGTAAGGCCATGTCGAAATCGCTCGGCAACGGTGTAAACCTGGGTGAGCAGCTTGATCAGTTCGGTGTGGATGCGGTGCGCACCACCATGATCTTTGCATCCCCGCCCGAAGATGATGTGGACTGGGCGGACGTTTCGCCCGCTGGTTCGCAGAAGTTCTTGGCGCGCGCGTGGCGTGTTGCTCAAGACGTTACCTCCGAACCTGGCGTGGATGCGGCATCCGGCGATGCGAACCTGCACAAGCTGGTGGCGCGTACCGTACACGACGTGAAGCAGCTTCTTGATGCGGGCAAGTTCAACGTGGTGGTCGCCAAGACTATGGAGCTGGTGAACGCTACCCGTAAAGCTATCGATTCGGGCGCCGGGGGAGCAGACCCCGCCGTGCGCGAAGCCGCCGAGACCATCGCAATCTTGTTGTCGCTCTACGCGCCGTACACCGCCGAGGACATGTGGCACGCCCTGGGGCACGATAACCCGGTACTGACCGCAGGTTTCCCGCAGGTGGATGAATCCCTGCTGGTGGATGATACCGTCACCGCAATCGTGCAGATCAAGGGTAAAGTGAAGGCACGCCTTGAGGTATCCAAGGATATTTCTGAGGCTGAGCTCGAACAACAAGCCCTGGAGGATGAGACCATCGCGAAGCTGGTGGAAGGCTCCGAAATCCGTAAGGTGATTGTGCGAGCCCCTAAGCTGGTGAATATCGTCATCTAGCGTTTTCAGAACGTTAATGCGGTGCCGCCGGAAGAAAACCCGAAAAGTGTTTTCTTCCGGCGGCACCGTTCTTTTTAGCCGTGTCTTTTTAGCTATGATGAGAAAGTCGGTCAGCGCAGAAAACACCGCATTTTCAAGATTCAGGAGGGTGCTCTATGGGACGCATCGCCATTGTGACAGACTCAGCCGCCGCCATTACCCCTGAAGAACTAAAGGAGCGGCAAAAACGCGGCGGCTTTGCCGTGGTACCCATGCCGGTAGCCATCCAAGAAGCAACCGTGCGCGCAGGAATCCGGGGGCCCCGAACCGAGACAAACACCCGCGATGTGACTGGCCTGGGCCCCGAAGAGATGGACGAAGCCATCCTCATGGCGCATGTTCTGGGGAACACGGTCAATACCTCCGGCCCCGCACCTGGTGTTTTTGCCGATACCTACGACGCTCTCGTTGACGAAGGGTACGAGCATATTCTGTCGATACACCTTTCAGGAGAGCTCTCTGGAACCGTTGAAGCCGCTCGGGTAGGTGCGCAGCTTTCTAAAGCGCGAGTGACCGTGCTCGACTCCCGCACTATTGCTGGGGCCTACGGGCACGCGGCACTGCACGCCCACAAGGTGGCCGATACCTGCGACACCCCTGAGGAGCTCGCCGAAATAGTCACCAGCATATGCGCCGCAACCGATATTTATTTCTACATTCCCACTCTTGATGCGCTCCGCCGCGGGGGCCGTGTCTCGCCCGCCTTAGCGATGGTCGGGCAGATGTTCCAGATTAAGCCCATTGGCACGGTTGCAGATGGAAAGCTGACCTATGTTGAGCGGCCCCGCACCGCAACACGTGCGAAAGAACGCCTCACGCAGATTATTCGTGAAGCCTGCGCAAAACACCGCTCAGTGAAAAAACCGCCTGCGGATGCGGCAGCGAAACACGGCGTGCGGCCAACCGGTCACGTGGTGGCACTGCACCATATGGGCAACCTTGCAGAAGCTAAAACCCTGCAAGAATCCTTGGGTGCATACGCTTTGGATGCCGCTCTTAGCCCCCTGCCGCCCGTGTTGGCCGCGCATTCAGGCCCAGGTGCTCTAGCGGCAATCGTGTACTAAGCCCATTACCGGTTCGTAGGGTCATAAACCGTCATATTCAGGGTGTGCGCGGTTCTTGGCTGTGTATAAGTGCAGCTTTCAGATGTGAATAACTATTTTTGGTAACTAAAATCAGGTTTTTATCCACATATTTACTATTTGCCTAATTTTAATACCTTATAAAGCAGTAACCTGGGCACATGAACGAGCCTAACCACACCACAGCACACCCTAACGGTGAGACGAACATCCCGCCCGAAACCGCCCCGGGCACAGCGTACCGTGAGCAGAAAACACCCCGCCCCAATGCGGCTGCACCCGGTGACGGCACCCCAACGGAACAGGACGACGATCCAACCCTCGCCCTCAACCGGGAACAGCTCATCCCACGCGCTGCGGGCCCCGAAACGGAAGAGCCGCAAGAGCTGTCCCCAGAGCCTGAGCCAGAAGACAAGCAGCGGGACGCGGCCGCCCACTACCTTGACCGCATCCGCGAGCGCAGCACCCCACCGGCTGAAACAGCGCACTACAAGGCGCTGCACGACGACCCCGATCCCCACGCCACAACGCCACCTGAGGATGAAGGTGACGAGCTAGCTCGTGAAGAACCCGGCGGCTACCGCACCACCTACGCCAGGAGTCTTGATGAGTACCCGGATTATTTGGAGGAGTACTCACGCCCCCGCCGGGTTTCTGCGCAAGAAGAACCGGAAGAGCCCTATAGGGATCAAGACCCCTCCGGGCTGATTACGCGCCGTGACTATTTCCCGGACGAGTGGGAAGAGTACGCCCCAAGGGGTAACCGGTCGATCCGCAGCTATGTTAGTCCCAAAGCTCTTATTGCGTTGGGGGTGGTGGCGTGCGTGATCACAGTGTGGGCTATTTTTCAGATGGGGGCCGCGCCGAGGGCGTCAGAGGCCTCTGAGCCGACGGCTCCGCACGGTGGGGTGGAGCAGTCCCAGCCCGCCCCGCAGCGCAGTGCATCCGCTTCGACTGAACCCTCCCATACGGCGCAGGGGAGTGCGGCACCGAACCCTGAGCCGAGTAAAGGTACGATCCGGGTGCATGTGGCCGGTGCAGTGAAGGCTCCGGGGGTGCATACGCTCCCTTCGGATGCGCGGGCTGTTGATGCGCTCACCGCCGCCGGCGGGGCCACCGGTGAGGCAGATTTAAACCGGGTGAACCTGGCGGGTTCCCTCTCCGACGGGGTGCAGCTGTATATTCCGAAGGAGGGCGAGGAAATTCCGCAGGCGCCCGCAAACGGGGGTGCCGGTGGCTCCGGTACGGCTGGGGCTAGTCAGGGCGCGCCCAAACCGGCTGCTGGTGGGGCGTCTGCGAGTGCCTCCGCTGGGGCTAAGGGTTCGGCAAGTGCGGCCTCGGGCGGGCAGGTGAACCTGAATACGGCCACCGCCGAGCAGCTGCAGACTCTTCCGCGTATTGGCCCGGCTTTGGCTGCCCGGATTATTGCGTGGCGTGATGAGCACGGCGGGTTCAAGAGCGTGGACGAACTGGACGCTGTTCCCGGTATTGGTCCGGCGATGATGACTTCGCTTCGTCCGCTGGTGACGGTGTAATGGCGCACCGGGGCGTGAGGAATAGTGTTGGGCCTTCTGCGGTGGGGCGGCTGAGGGGGAGAGCCCGCCGGGGGTGGGAGAGCTACCGTACCGGGCACCGTCGGCGCCACGACCGGTCGGTGAGTGCGCTGATTCGGTTGGATGCGCGTCTTATCCCGGCGGTGGCCGCCCTGTGGGTGTTTACGGCTTTTGCTTTATTGGGCGGCACTTTTGAGGCGGTTAAGGTGGCCGCAGTGCTGTGTATTGTGGCTTTGGCGGTTGCGGTTGGGGCGCTTTATCTTCCCGAAGGTGTCGGCACTAGTGTGGCAGAAGGCCCAGCTTATGCTGGGGTGCAACCGACGGGGATGCGGCGGGTGTGGCATTCGGCCCGGCCTTACGTTGTGTTTATGGGTGTGTGGGTGCGGGGTGCAGCTCCGCAGGCGGTAGCGCATCTGTGCCTTATCGCGTTGGTGCTGGTGGCGCAGTCGGTTCTGCTGACAGCACGCGGGATTGATACGGACCGTTCTACGTTGCGTCAGGTTCAGGGGGCTTCTGTGCGTATTACCGGCATGGTTTCTGAGGTGCGGGCGGCTGATGCCCGTACTTCCCTCATCCTGCTCAAGGCAGAGACCGCGCAGCTGGGTCACGAGGTGGTGCCCTTAGGGGAGACAGTGCGCGTGTATCAGGCTGCGGCACGGAAAAATACCCGTTCTGCCGCCGGATCTGGGAAGGTCACCCCCACCCCGGGGACACGAGCAACGGTAATTGGAACGGTCGAAAACAGGGGAGCTGCCGCCTACCTTAAAGAGGCGTATGTGTATGCTCCGGGGGAGGTGGTGAACCCCTCAAACACCGCGATTCTGCGCACCACATTGCGGGAGCACGCTGTGGCCCGTATTGGTGCTGAGCCCGCCGCACTCACCCTGGGGATGGCCTACGGCGATGATTCGGCAATGCCTAAAACCACGCGGGAGAACTATAAACTTAGCGGGCTTAGCCATCTTACGGCGGTGTCGGGGGCGAATATTGCCATTATGTTTCTGCTCGGTTACCGCGTGGGGCTGCTGCTGAGGTTGCCGCGTCGTTCCCTTGTGTTTGCGGGCGCCGGGGCGGTCGCGGCGTACACTATGCTGCTGGGGTTTGAGGGGTCGGTGGTGCGGTCACTGACGATGGGTGCGCTTGGTGCGCTGGCGCTCATTCGCGGCACGGGGCGTAATACGCTGAGCGCCTTAACGACGGCGCTGCTTCTGTGTCTGGTGTTCTCGCCTTCGCTTGCGCTTGATATGGGGTTTGCGCTGTCGGCGGTGGCCACCGCATCCCTGGTTCTTGTGGCCCCTTCCCTCACGCGGCTGCTATCGGCTGTGCTGCCGCATACTTTGGCGGAGCTGATGGCTGCGGCTACCAGCGCCTCCCTGTGGTGCGCCCCGCTTATTGTGGGAATGAGCGGCAATGTGCCCCTGTACGGGGTGGCTGCGAACCTATTAGCTGCACCGTTGGTGCCGCTGACCATGTTCGCCGGTTTGGCGGCATTTGGGGCGTGGGCGGCGGGGTTCACCCCGCTTGCGGATGCGTCCCTAACGGTGGCGGCCCTACCGGCGGGGCTGATTGAACGGGTCAGTACGTTCTTTGCCAAAGCCCCGGGGAACCCGTGGCAGGTTGAGGCCTCCGCCGCAGCCGTAGCGGTGGCGTCTGCGGCGGTTCTTGGGGTGAGTGTGCTGTTCTGGGCGGGTGATGCGTGGCAGTACCGCCGGAGCCACCACGGGCAGTGGGCGAGAGAAAATACCAGAATACCGAACGAACGCTCGGTACAGAATAGGGGACGCACCCCGCAAAACAGCGCCCGACTGATACGGGCACACGCTCACCCGGAGGCTTCTGCCCAACCCGCGCCACCTCGGACCCTTCCACCGGGGCTGAAAAGCCCCACCCGCATCGCCCGCCGAACCCCGCCCCGGTATGATGGGTAAAGCACGGTTTTATCCCGCCGCACCGTGTGGGATAACCGCCAGATTCAGACACTACCGTGCGCCCACCGCGCACCACGGAAAGGACACTATGGCACAGCGGGCAAATGGGCGGCGCGGCCGAGGCGGCGCACTCGATAACGCGTGGCGCACCGTTGAACCGGCACCCGCTGTGCTCCTGTACGGGGCCGAAGAATACTTTGCGTCCCGCGCCAGGCAGCGCCTGCGGGGTTTGTACGGCAGCGCCCACCCCGATCTTGAAATAGTGCGGATGAACGCCTCCTCCTACACGCGCGGGGACCTGACGATTCAGGCAAGCCCCTCACTGTTTGGCTCCACCAAGCTCATTGAGGTTGAGGCATTAGGGGCCATGAACGACGATTTTCTCACCGACGCACTCGCTTACCTTAGCGCCCCCGAACCCGGGATTATGCTGGTTATGCACCACTCGGGGGGGAACCGCGGTAAGAAGCTGATCGATACGGTGCGCACTCATTTCACGCTGGTGAACTGCAAACCGCTAAAAACCGACCGGGAGAAAACAGAGTTCATTCACAGCGAGTTTTCCTCGGCAAAGCGGCGCATCGCACCGGCGGCGGTTACCCTGCTCGCCGCTGCCGCAGCCGATACCGCCGAACTGGCCTCCGCATGCGCCCAGCTGATTGCCGATATCCCCGGGGATATTACCGAAGACGCGGTGAACCGCTACTATAGCGGGCGCACCGAGGTGACCGCGTTCAGGGTGGCGGATGCGGCGATCGCGGGTAACGCTCCCGAGGCGATGCGCCTGCTGCGTCATTCGCTCTCTACCGGCACCGAACCTATCCCCATGTTGGGCGCCTTAGCGATGCGGGTGCGTAATATTTCGCGCGCGCACGGGGCGCGGGCAAGCTCCACTGAGCTGGCGCAGCAGCTGGGAATGGCCCCCTGGCAGGCTGAGCAGGCGATCCGTGATGCCCGGCGGTTCAGCCCCGCCCAGCTGGCGCATATTGTGCGGATGCTCGCTGAAGCAGATGCGCAGCTCAAAGGTGAAGGGCAGGACCCGGTGTACGCGATAGAGCGTGCCGTTCTGAGTATCGCTATGCCCGGCGGCAGGTAGGGCCGGGTGAAGGCACCCGGGCGGGTGCGGCATAATGGTTGGATGCGCGAAACTTTGAAGAAAATGTTTTATGCCGCCCTACCGTTTTTGCGGAAGGCCGCAACCGATGCCTTTGAGAATGCTTCCGGGAATAAGCAGCAGTCCGCTGCCGATCAGCCCGCCTCCAACCACACCACCAGTGACGACGCCGGGCGTTCGCAGGCGCCAAGCCCGGCCACCGTTGCGAAGAAACGCCCCGCCAAAGATACGGCGCAGAAGCAGGGCTCGCCCGCACGCCCCGAACCAGCTGGGGGTTCCGCTTCTTCTGGGTCGGATTACCCCGGTGATTACCGTGGCGCCATCGATTTTGAGTACACGCCCTCACTGGATGGGGACGCCGATCCCGGAGAAATTGTGTGGACCTGGGTTCCTTTCGAAGAGGACCACTCCCAGGGTAAAGACCGCCCGGTGGTTTTGGTGGGCCGTGACGGGCAGTACCTGCTGGCGCTCATGATGACCAGCAAGGACCACAATAACCGTGAGCACGCCGACCGTGACTATCTTGATATTGGTACGGGCCCCTGGGATGCGCAGGGCCGCCCCTCCGAGGTGAAGCTGAACCGGGTGATTCGGGTGCGCCCGGAGCAGATGCGCCGTGAAGGTGCGATCATGCCTCAGGGCACGTTCAAGCAGATTCAGGATGCGTACACCCGCCGTAACGGTTAGGCTCCGGCGCAGAGGGGTGCAGGTGCCCAACCCGCACCGCCGGAAGCGCAGTTTATCTGCTATGATATGTGGTTGAGTGTCCGATGGTCATCGGACACTGCTGGCCGATTGCCATAGGCATCCCCACGCCGCTCAGTCAATGATCGGTCAGCGTCGCCCTCACCGACCAATAAGACAAACAGAAAGTTTAACCGTGGCTAATATTAAGTCCCAGAAGAAGCGTATCCTCACCAACGAGAAGGCTCGCCTGCGTAATAACGCCATTAAGTCTGAGCTGAAGACCGCAACCCGCAAGGTTAAGGAAGCGGTTGAGGCACAGAACAAAGAAGCCGCTGAAGAGGCCCTGCGCTTTGTGAGCCGTAAGCTGGACAAGGCTGCTTCGAAGGGCGTTCTGCACAAGAAGAACGCTGCTAACAAGAAGTCCGGTCTTGCCAAGCTGGTAAACAAGGCTTTCTAAGCAAAACCGCCCGTATTGGGCGTGTCTTTTGTGAAGTGAGTTAATCCCCCGTCGGTTCCTTACCGGCGGGGGATTTTCTGCACCCTACCAGCCGAATGCTACCCGGTGCAGGCTCAGCACCCGCATCAGACTATCTAGGCTCCCCGCAGGTGCCTTGTTTCGTCAGGGCTGGCACCGGCTCATCTTCATAATTTAGCTCGGATGACCGCCGGGTCCATGCCACGGTGGATGGCCGGTATACAATGAGCGGTACTACCGTATTCACCGATACCGAAAAGAGCAATCTATGGGTCATCACAACTTCCCGCCCGCCCGAGTCTTTGAGACATTCACAAAAGAAAATACTGAGCGCCCGCGAGGTATTCGCAGTTTCTTTAATGCTGTCTCCACCAGTGGCGACTACACCACCATCATGCTGGTGGGCATGCGTTCACGAATCGACCCGGCAGGTAACGGCGAAGACGCCCTTGACATTATCCACCGCGCCTTCGACCCGTGCGAGGAACTGCCAGGTATCGATATGGACCCGTTCTTCGACTATACCCTTGCGCCCGCGCACCTATACTCGGATGGGGAATCTGCCAGCCAGCTGGTATTCCCAAAACTATTTTTTAACAGCATCGAAGTACCCGAGCAGAAACTACGCCTGCTGATTGTCACCGGCCCCTCACCCACGCTGCACCTGAAAAAATTTACGGACGAGTTCTTCCGGTACGTGCTCAAGCAAGGCATTCAGCACGCCGTTTTCGTTGAGACCAACGAGGCGCAGGTTCCGCATACCCGCCGCTACCCGCTGGCCCTCACCAGCTACGACGAGCAGCTGACCGCGGTACCCGGCATCGGTGTTGAGATGCACACCGGCCCGGTATCCCCAACGACTATACTGGCGAACCAGGCCCAGCAGGCGGGGCTGGGGCGTTCCCTCACCCTGCGGGTGGGCATCCCCGGGTACCTCTCAGCCGAGGCGCAGAACCCGCGCGCCGTCGTCGATATGATTAAGGCCCTGGAGAAGATTCTGGGCATTACCGTCGATTCGGAAGAGTACACCGAGCTGCAAGCCAAAGCAGACTCGTGGGAGCAGGAACTCGCAGATGAGATGGCTGATGACTTCGAGAAAGTTGAGATTGTGCGCGAATACGAACAGCGCGTGGACGAATCCCTACAGTCGGTCTCCGGGGAAGAGCTGGCCAACGATATTGAGGAGTTCCTGGGCACCCTCACCGAAGACACCTCCGGCGGCGCTGATGGTCACTCACAGTAGCTCCCGGTAGAATAGGTGCTGGTATTTACATCGTCACCAGGAGACACACACCCCATGAGCACCCCCACCGGCGCCGTTAACCGACGTGGCCCGTTCCGCCCCGGCGAGCGCGTTCAAATCACTGATGAGCGCGGCCGCATCACCACCATCACCCTCGCCGAGGGCGGCGAGTACCATTCGCACCGTGGCTTTTTGAAACATGACGATTTGATTGGCGCCCCCGAAGGCACGGTCGTCACCAACACGCACGGGGTGCAGTACCAGGCGCTGCGGCCGCTGTACAAGGATTTTGTGCTGTCCATGCCGCGCGGTGCCGCCGTGGTGTACCCGAAGGACGCGGCACAGATTATTGTCAAGGGCGATATTTTCCCAGGCGCCCGCGTGGTCGAGGCCGGGGTAGGTTCGGGGGCGCTGTCCATTGCGCTGCTGCGGGCTGTAGGAGATGACGGCCGCGTGCACTCTTTTGAGCGCCGCGCAGAATTTGCTGAGGTTGCCCAGGCGAATATTGAGACCATGTTCGGCGGGCCGCACCCGGCCTGGGCGCTCAGCATCGGGGACCTGCAGGATACGCTGCCTGAAGCTGAGCAGCCCGGTAGTGTGGACCGGGTGGTGCTTGATATGCTCGCCCCCTGGGAGTGCCTGGATGCGGTTGCTCAGGCGCTTGCCCCCGGCGGGGTGCTGGTCTGCTACGTGGCAACTGTTACCCAGATGTCCCGCCTGGTGGAGGGGCTGCGCCTAGATGGGCGGTTTACCGAGCCGGAATGCGATGAGACGATGGTGCGCGGCTGGCATGTGGAAGGGCTGGCGGTCCGCCCGGATCACCGGATGGTGGCGCACACCGCGTTTTTGGTGGTTGCCCGCCGCCTAGCGGATGGGTCGGCCCGGCTGGCACCGAAACGCCGTGCCTCAAAGAGCGATTTTTCGGATGCAGACATGGACGCGTGGATTCCCATGAACGTGGGGGAGCGTGAGGTGACCGATAAGAAGGTTCGCCGCGCCGTACGGGACGCAAAAAACCTGGCGCAGAATGCGGCCGCCGCGCACCAGATCGCGGTTGAGGAAAGCCGCCAAGGCGGAGACGAATAAACAGTCAGCACACGCCCTGCACGGCGGGTACCCCACCACGCAGCACGTGTGGTGTAGTGGTTTTTACTGGTTTTCTTACGGGGAGCGAGGATTGATGAGCGGTTCAGAACCTGCACAGCACACGGAAACGCAAGGCCAGCAGCCCAGCCCGGCGCCGCACTATTCCGCGTCCTATGCTCAAACCCCCGGTGCTGCACCCGGGCCCATGCCCTCAGCGCGGGCTGTCAACCCCCAAGAGTATGATGCGCTGCTCAGGCGGCTCAGCGCCGCCGAAAGCACTCGCACCAATATGGAGAGGAACATCCGCAGCGCCGGGGAGAAAAACCGCAAACTGGTGGAGGCGCTCACCCGCGCCAAAGCCGAAATTGAGCGGCTGCGGGTTTCCCTTGCCCAGCAGGTGATGCCGCCGCTGAATTCGGCGCTTATTCTTGCGGTAGGTACCGGCCGCACCACCTACACGCAGCTGGCGGACGGTAAAACCCCGGCAGAGACCGAAGACTACCTGGATGTGCAGGCTGGGGGTCGGCTGGTGCGTGTCCCCATATCACCGCTGCTTGAACGCAGCGACCTGGCCCCGGGCATGACCGTGCTGCTGAATGAGCAGTCCGAGGCGGTACTCTCACTCGGTTATGAGGGCTACGGTGATGTGGTGACGGTGCGTGAGGTGCTCACCGACGCTAAGGTGCTCATTGATACCGCCTCCGGGGCGCAGCAGGTGGCGCGCATCGGCGGCGCCCTAGCCTCTGAAACGCTGCGAACCGGGGATGCTGTGACACTCGATACCCGCACCCGCATGATCACCGCGAAAGTACCGGCATCACGCTCCCAAGAGCTGGTACTTGAAGAAATTCCGGACATCTCGTACGCGCAGATTGGTGGCCTCACCACCCAGCTGGAGCAGATCCGTGATGCGGTTGAGCTGCCCTATTTGCACCCCGAAATTTTTGAACGCTACCACCTGGCGCCGCCCAAAGGTATCCTGCTGTACGGCCCGCCCGGCAACGGTAAAACCATGATCGCCAAAGCTGTGGCACACGCGCTGGCCGAACGCGCCGCCGCGCTACACCCCGGGGCTAATACTCGCGGGTACTTCCTCAATATTAAAGGCCCTGAACTTCTCGATAAGTTCGTGGGCGAAACCGAACGGCAGATCCGGGATATTTTTACTGCGGCCCGCGAAAAAGCGCAGGCAGGGCACCCCGTGGTGGTGTTCTTCGACGAGATGGAGTCCCTCTTCCGTACGCGCGGCACCGGCCGCTCCTCCGATATTGAGACCACAATCGTGCCGCAGCTGCTTGCCGAAATTGATGGTGTGGAATCACTCAAAAACGTAATTGTTATTGGTGCAACCAACCGTGAAGACCTCATTGACGCGGCCGTGATGCGCCCGGGCCGCCTAGACCTAAAAATCCGTATTAACCGCCCGGACGCCGCTGGGGCAGCCGAAATTTTTGCGCTGTACCTCACCGACGACCTGCCGTTTGATACCGCCGAAGTGGACCGCCACGGCTCGGTGGACGCCGCGGTTCAGGCGATGATTTCGGCGGCCGTGCAGCAGCTGTACTCGCGTACCCCCGCCAACGCCTACGCCATAGCCCGCGTAGACTCAGCACACGCCAAATCGGGGGCAGCGTTGACGGGGCACACGCTGTACCGCGGGGATTTCGCGTCGGGTGCTGTCATCCGCAATATTGTGGACCGCGCCAAAAAACAGGCCATTAAAGAGCAGCTGGACACCCTCATCACAGCCCCCGGTGTGCCCCCTGCGGCGGGAGAAATCACTGGAGGTATCGGCACCCGTCACCTGCTGGAGGCGGTACGCGCCGAGTTCGAAGATCAGGTGGAGTTGCCTCCGCTGCCGGATATTGAGGATGCGCTCGCCATGGCCGGGGTGCGCGGGCGGATTGTTTCGGTGGAGCCGGCCCACACCGCTGCCCGTGCTGTCCCTGACGAGTTGAAGGAGTAGCAGTCAGATGCGTACACCACGGTATGGGGTGTCCCGCGTGATGGGTGCGGAAACCGAGTATGGGGTGATTGCCCCCGCCGCGCCCGGGACGAACCCCACCATCCTGTCGGCAATGGTGGTAAACACCTACTCTAAGCTGGTGGCTGCCCGGGAGGCTGCGCTGCGGGGAGAGGTTGAGTCCCGTGCGGCTCAAGCGCAGCGGGCCCTATGGTCTGCGGAGTCTGAGTCCCCGCTCACCGATGCGCTGGGGGGAACGATGAGTGAGGCGCAGGCACATGTGTCGCAGCTGACCCATACCCGCCGTGAGCTCACCAGCGAAGATATTGCTTTAGAGGCGCTGCGTGAGGCCGGTATTGATGGGGATCAGCAGATGATTCACGGCCGTGGCGGCTACCCGGAGCGGCTGGATTGGGACCGGGTTACGATGAACACGATCCTGCCCAATGGGGCACGTCTTTATGTGGATCATGCGCACCCCGAGTATTCGTCCCCGGAGACGCTCACACCTGCCCAGGCGGTGCTCTACGACGCGGCAGGTGATGCTATCGCGTATGAGGCTCTTGCTGAGATCGCCCGCCACGCCGAGGACCGTTTGCCCGCCGTGAAGCTGTATAAAAATAACACTGATTCTAAGGGCCAGTCGTACGGTGCCCACGAGAATTACCTGGTGGATCGTACGGTGCCTTTTGATGAGGTGGCTCAGGGGCTTCTGCCGTTTTTTGCAACCCGCATAATTTTCACGGGTGCCGGGCGTGTGGGTATTGGCGTCAATGGTGAGAAACCGGGTTTTCAGATTAGTTCCCGCGCCGACTTTTTTGAACGCACCGTGGGGCTTGAGACCACTATCCGGCGGCCTATTATTAATACCCGTGACGAGCCGCACGCCGATTCTGAGAGGTACCGGCGTCTGCATGTTATCCCGGCTGATGCTAACCTTTCTCACTACTCGAACCTGCTGAAGTTCGGTACTGTGGCGCTGGTGTTAAACCTGATCGAGTCGGGGCGGGTACCGTGCATCCAGCTCACCGACCCGGTGGCGGCGATGCACACGGTCAGCCACGATACGACCCTCAGCGCGCAGCTTCCTGTGGCGCAGTATCCCGGTGGTGCTGCAACCGCCACAGCCTTGGAGGTGCAGCGCACTTACCTGAAGGCTGCGCTGGCTCATGAAGAGAGCAACCCCGACGGTGTGGATGAGCCGACCCGGCAGATCCTTACCCTGTGGGGGCAGGTGCTGGATGCGCTGGGACGGGACCCGATGGAGCTTGCCGACCGCCTGGATTGGGTGGCGAAGTATGCGCTGGTGCGCGGCTATGTGGCTAAAGGTGTTGCCTACAGCGACCCCAAGCTGAAGGCGCTCGATTTGCAGTACGCTGATATTGACCCTCAGCGCGGGCTGTACCATCGGCTGGTTGCGCGCGGGCGTATGCGCACCCTGTTCACTCCGGAGCGTATTGCGCGGGCGGGGCGTACCCCGCCGGAGCAGACCCGCGCCTATTTACGCGGCACTCTCATGAGCCGCTGGCCGGATGAGGTGATCAGTATGAACTGGGATACGGTTGCGTGCCGGGGTAAGTACTCGCGGGAGCTGACCCGGCTGGTGATGCCTGAGCCGACCCGCTATAACCGTTCGGAGGTTGAGCCGCTGCTGGAGCGGGCGCGGCATTCGGATGAGCTGTTACAGTTATTGGCGCGCGGTAATGCCGCCTCATAAACCCGTTCGTTGGCGGCGGTTCAGCAAGGACGCCGCTTTTAGGTGAAGGAGAGAGTTGATTATGTCACGTGAACGTATGAGTGCCTCGGAGCCGCTGGGGCAGGAGCAGGCCCAGGAGCAGGAGCTGACGCTGGCTTCCCATTCGGCGGTGCAGGATGTGAGCGAGGTCGATGACCTGCTGGACGAGATTGATGGGCTGCTGGCTGAAAACGCCGAAGATTTTGTGACCGGTTTTGTGCAAAAGGGCGGCCAGTAGGACGCGGGGCGCGGTAATAGCTGAAGCGCCCCGCACCGTAGTAGTGCCGGTGAGGAAGAAGAGTAGTGCAGCAACGCATCGTTGGTATTGAAACCGAGTTTGGTCTTAGCTACGTGCCCAAGGGCCTTGGCAGGCTTAGTAATGAGGAGGCGGCAGCGGCTTTGTTTAAGCCGGTGCTGGATGAGTGGCGCTCCACAAACGTATTCCTGCCAAATGGTGGTCGCCTGTACCTGGATGTGGGCTCGCACCCCGAGTACGCCAGCGCCGAGTGCGCCAGTATTGAGGAGCTGTTAGCGCAGGAGCGGGCCGGTGAGCTG
The DNA here is from genome assembly GCF_003989445.1 of Rothia sp. HSID18067. Lineage (NCBI taxonomy): Bacteria > Bacillati > Actinomycetota > Actinomycetes > Micrococcales > Micrococcaceae > Rothia > Rothia sp. HSID18067. The sequence continues at coordinate 684,958 of NZ_RBMF01000001.1, forward strand.
CTGTTGGCGCGTTTAGCGCGGCAGGCCCAGCAGCGTCTGCGCACCGAAGGGGCACACGGGACGCCGCTTGAAGGGTCGTTCTACCTGTTGAAAAATAATGTGGACTCTGCGGGTAATTCCTACGGCAGTCACGAGAACTACCTGATTAGCCGTAAACTGGCGTTCCCCACGCTTATTGAGCAGCTGGTGCCGTTTTTAGTTACGCGTCAGATTCTGGTGGGCGCCGGTAAAACCCATCCGAAAGGCGGACCGGTGTCTGGTTCGACTGACCCGGCTTCAGCGACCGGTGTGCCCTCGTTTTCGTTCTCTCAGCGGGCGGACCATATTTGGGAGGCGGCCAGCACCTCCACCTCGCGGGTGCGTCCACTGATTAATACTCGTGATGAGCCGCACGCGGATGCCTCAAAATACCGGCGGATGCACGTGATTAATGGGGACTCAAATATGGCTGAGCCGACCGTGCTGCTCAAGATTGTGAGTACGGATCTGGTGCTGCGCATGCTGGAAGATCGTTTCCCGCTGACCAGCCTGAATATTGTTTCAGTGCCTCAGGCGTTGCGTGCTATTAGCCACGATATGAGCGGGTCCGCCGCATTTGAGACTGCTGACGGGCAGCGGTATACGGCCTTGAGTGTGCAGCGCCACTACCTGGATGCCGCCCGCAAGTACGTGGACTGGCATGGGGAGCATCATCAGCACGTGGGTTACGCCCTCGATTTGTGGCAGCGTACCCTGGATGCGGTGCACAGCGGCGACTACAGCAGTATTGATACCGAGATTGACTGGGCTATTAAGAAGAAACTGTTAGACGCCTATATTTCCCGGGCGCAGGCTGCGGGGCAAGAGACCAGTTACGCGAGCGCACGCATACGACAGCTGGATTTGGCGTACCATGATATTGACCCGGATCGTGGGGTGTACCATGCGCTGGTGCGCCGTCAGGCGGTAAAAACTGTGTTACCTGCCGGAGCCGCCGAACATGCAATTGATGAGCCTCCAGCGACTCGCGCCCGGTTGCGTTCGCAGTTCGTTAAGGCGGCAAAGGCAGCAGGGGAGCAGTTCACGGTGGACTGGGTGCACATGCGGTTAAACGCCTACCCGCAGCATACTGTGGTGTGTAAAGATCCGTTCCAAACACACAGTGAACAGGTGGATGAGGTGGTCACTATGCTGGGGCATAAACACCCCGAACCGCCCGCACCGCCGTTAATCTAGTTTTTGCTCTTGAGCCCGGGTGCAGCCCCCTTAGACGGTGGTTTCATCACTCACAGCGTACTGCGTGTGACCTTCCGCCCCTTGTGGCGGTAGCATGGGTTTTTGAGTGTCGATTCAAATCACCAACCAACCGAAAGGAAGCCTTCGTGCTGAAGCATCATAAAAAAGCAGCGGCCGCGTCTGTGTTGTGTCTGAGCTTACTGCTGAGCGCCTGTGGCAATAATACTAATAACGCCGATAACCCCCTTGATAAGGTACAGGTCGATATGAATGGGGCCACGGCAGCCCCTTCAGCCTCTTTTTCAACGCCTTTTTCGGTGGATCGTAACGTGTCACGTGTCATCGAAGAAGGCAGCGGTGAAGCTATCCAGGATGGCGATAATATTCTCGTCGAAATCACTCAGTTCAATGGGACTGATGGAAGTTCAAAGGATGCACAGGGCAGGGAACAGACCACCTACGCATCCGCCCCTTTCAACATCACGGTTAATGAGCAGTTGAAAGAAGAAGACCCCGAGGCATATGAGACGGTTAAGAAGCTGAAGGTCGGCGGCTCGTTCATGATGAGTTCTAACCGGGATCCTCGCGTTCAGCCTTCACCGGGGGCTCCGGCTAAGACTGTCTCACCGGGCACTCCCACCAATGTTCAGGTCATTACCGTGAAGCAGAAGATTAACAACCTTGTCTCGGGTAAGGCTGAGGCGGAAGACCCGAAGCTTCCCAAGTTTACTCTGGATGAGAAGAGCGGTAAGGCTGAAATTAAGCTGCCGGAAGATAAGGGTGAGGAGCCGAAGGAGCTAGTCTCTAAGGATCTGATTGTCGGCTCGGGCGAAAAGGTTAAGGAGACCGATAACGTATACGCCAGGTACATGGGTGTGCGCTGGTCGGACGGTAAGGAATTTGAAAACCACTACAATGCTGATTCCGCACAGCCGGTGGTCGGGTTCCCTCTGCAGCAGGTGATCCAGGGGTGGCAGAAGGGACTGGTAGGTAAGACTGTCGGTTCCCGTGTGGAGCTTATCATCCCTGCCAACCTTGCATACGGTGAGCAAGCACCAGAAAATACGAAGGGCGCCTTGGTGTTCGTGATCGATATTATCGATGCTAAGACTAACCATTCGGCGGTCAAAGCTAAGGAACAGACGGACGCTTTGAAGAAGCAAGCAGCTGAGAAGGCGGCTTCCGCCTCCGCTAATCCTTCTGGTGGTGCGGCTCCTTCGCAGACCCCGGCGCCCTCCAGTGATGGTTCAGCTTCCGCTTCTGCCAGCCCGGCTGCGACCGAGCAGAAACCTAGTGAGAGCGCATCCACCAAGTAGGTAGCCCGCAGTTTTGTGCGGTACCCGCGCTGTGAAGGCGCGCTATCTCAGGTGTGCGGCCCGCGCACTCATTCACATCACTGAAATTAGTATTCTAAGGAGACACATGTCATTTGGTCAGCGTAACCTCGACCGGCAGAAGCCCGAAATCGAGTTCCCCGAAAATGGGGCCCCCACCGAGCTTGTGGTGAAGGATTTAATTGAGGGGCACGGCGCGCAGGTTGTGCCCGGCTCCCGCGTACTCGCCCACTATGTGGGGGTGGCGTTCTCAACCGGTGAGGAGTTTGACGCCTCGTGGAACCGGAATGAGCCGCTGCCGTTCCAGGTGGGTGTGGGCCAGGTGATCCGCGGCTGGGATGAGGGCCTGATCGGGATGAAGGCCGGTGGCCGCCGCCGCCTCGAAATCCCGGCTGATATGGCCTATGGTGATCGCGGTGCCGGCAGTGCTATCGCCCCGGGAGAGTCCCTGATTTTCGTGGTTGACCTATTAGAGGTTCGTTAACCACAGTCCTTCTAAAAGTAAAGGTGCTTTCGCTGCTGCGTCCTGCCTGAGCCAACCGGCTTCGGCGGGACGCGGCCGTTTTATAGGCGCCCGCCCCTGCCCTTTCGGGCGGAAACCGTAGAATGGTGGGTATGGAAGAACTCTTCAGGGTGTACCATCTGCTGGCGTGCAGCCCCCGTTACGGTATTTCACGCACCGAATTTTTGGGTGCGCTCGGTATTAGGGTGGGGCGTGATGATGCGCTCAGCCCATCACAGGAGCAGGAGTTTGAGCGCGCGAAGAAGGCGCTGCGTGATGCGGGTATTCCGCTGGTGAATACAGAAACCGGCGGGTACCGGTTACAGGTGGGGCCGAACCCGCTCACCGGGTGGGATATGACCGTTGAGGATTACCGGGTGCTCGATACTCTGTGCAAAGGCTGGTACGGTACGGACCTGGAAGACAGCGCCCGCCGCATCCTGCGGAAGGTGGCCGCGAGCGTGCCGAACCTGCAGCATGTTAAAAAGCTGCACTCCCACGTTGAGCCGCTGACCCGCATCCGTTTTCAGGATGACCCGTACCTGGAGGAGATTTTTTCGGCACTGGCCGAACATAAAAACGTCTCAGTCTCCTACCAGAATTACAGTGGTGCCCGGCGTCAGAGCACCCTCTCGGTGTGGGGTGTGGGGCACCGTTACGGCAACTGGTATTTCGTGGGTTTTGACTCCTCGAAGGCACAGCCGCGAGCCCAGCAGCAGGGTTTCACATACCGGCTCTCCCGCATGGGGTCTTTAACGGTTCTTAAGACCGGGCCGAAGGCGTTCACGGCGGCGCCTGTGCAGTTCAGCATGGCTGATTCTCTTGACCGGCTGGGCCGGTGGCAGAACAGCACCCTCACCGTTGAGGACGCCCGCACCGGGCAGCAGTTTACGGTGCCTTCTTACGGGACAGTTGAGACCGCCACCGACGCCATCAGCAACGGCTGGCGTATACCGCATGCGGAGGATAATGAGCACCAGCGCACGGTTCGGCAGGTGCAGCAGCGTATCCTGCGTGAGCTACAGCAGGCGCATGAGCACCCTGCTAAGACCCCAAGCGGGTGGAAGAAAAACACAACCCGCGATAGGCCTGATGCGGTAGATAAGCTGATTGACGCGCTTTTGGCGTTGCACTGTGTGCAGGCCACCGGTGAGCAGAGCCTGAAAACTATTGGTGCCGCCTTGGCGGTAGATACTGGCAAACCGAAGAAACTTCTTGATGCGTTCCGGGCGGTTGAGGCGCACTACGACCGTCACGTACCGGAGGATTCTTTACCGTTTGAGCGGGGTTTTGACGACCCGCAGACCAATCACAAGGGCGCGCACCTGGTGGAGTACCTGCCGTTGGAGGCGGGGCACCAGCTGTATGCGGGGGTTGCTTTCTCGGACGTGGAACTTGCCCTGTTAGTGTTCAGCCTGGATGCGGCACAGCATATTCTGGGCCACGGCGAACAGCTGAGCAGGTTACGGGATACTATCGCCAACAGTTATGGTGACCGCGCCGGTGAGCTTTCCCGCGCTTTAAGTTTCCGCCCGGACGCACCGTGGCGTACCGAGATCCTGGAGGCGCTCGCATCGTCCCGGGCGTTACGGATCCGGTACGGGGATCAGGATTTTGAGCGGGTGATCGACCCGTATGGGCTGGTGTTCATGTATAACCAGTTCTACCTGTATGCGTTCTGCCGAACTTCTGCCGGGCGTGTGGGGCAGCGGGATGCGTGGCGTAATTTTAGGCTCAGCAGTATCACGTATCTTGAGGATGCTGGCCCGGCGCACCCGCGAACCCCGCCTGCTCACGCGCACACCCCGGAGCAGTGGAGTCGGGCCCAGCAGTTCGACGAAGATAACCCGTTTGCTCTTTTGCGGGTGCGGGTGGAGGCGCTGGGCAGCCCCGGTTCTTCTGCGGTGAAGGAGGCCTGCCGCCGCCTGTTGAGGGTCAGTTCGCACGCTGTTGCGCTTGATGCGGCTAAACCGAACAGCCCTAAAGTATTTCATCGGGTGCATTATTTTCCGGGGGAGCGGCGGCAGGGTATGAGGCGTATTCTTGATACGGTCATTGACGGCGGCGGGGCCCTGGAGCTGCTGGGCCCCCAGCAGTTACGGGCCGAATTATTGGAGCGCATTGATGTGCTGATGGTTGAGGAAGGTTCGCCGGACGCTGAGTCGTAGGGCGTTCTTTCTGCACGCGAGCTTGTATAATATTAAGCATGCCGTGGTGGTTCTGGGTTCTGCTGTGGGGTGCGCTGAGTATTACCGCCCTGCTGTTTTTGGCGTTTCTTGGGTATAGGGCGCTCGTGAGGGGGTTTACTCTCCTTGATGATGTGACCACGTGGGCTGAATCAATTGAACAAAGTTTTGACGACGCCGAGGCGAATGTGCGCCGCAAAATACCCGCCGAGCAAACCTTGGGGATTTTCACCCCGGTATCTGCGGCATACAATAACTATGAACAAGGTAAACAGACACGCAGGTCTGAGCGGATCAAGCGACGGGTCTCCCGACGAGATCGACTCGGCCAACCTCAAAATATCGGAGACCTGCTCTAACATAGAAAGGTTCACACCTTATGGGTCAGATTTTTAGCCATCCGGCGACCATTATCGTTGTTATCCTCCTCATTGTCCTGCTTTTTGGCGCCCCGAAGTTGCCCGGTATGGCGCGTAGCCTAGGCCAGTCGATGCGTATCTTCAAGTCTGAAGTTGAGGGTATGAAGAGTGACGGTAAAGAAGCCAAAAAAGATGGTGAAGGCAAGAAAGATGAAACCGTCACCGCCGAGGTTGTGGATAACGGTAAGTTCGACGCCAAGTAGCTGAAAACTTTAGAACCGTTCGGCCCGCACTTGTTAAACCCCTGTTTAACGGGTGCGGGTTAGTGGTAATCTAAAGTAGTTTCGGGGCGCACCGGGTTACCGGCCACCCCGCATGAGGTAGAACATGCTCAACGCTGTACGTGCAGGGCACCGGTAGTGCCCGTACAGAGGCCAGAAAATCTGAAGTAGCGAGGACACGATGGCAAAGCCTGATCAGGATGTGCGCAGCCGCAAAAGCAATCCCGAGGCGCGCATGGAACTTAAGGAGCATCTGCGTGAGTTCCGGGACCGTCTCATTAAAGCAGCTATCGCCACCCTTATCGCGGCAATATTATCGGTTATTTTCCTTTACCAGCCGTTCATTAACGCCATCTCCCAGCCGCTGATCGAAATCAACGAGCAGCAAGGCCGCCACGCCACCCTGAATTACTCGACCATCGCGTCCCCGTTCGATCAGCTCATGCGCGTGGGCATGTACATTGGTTTGGTGCTGGCTTCCCCGGTGTGGCTGTACCAGGGGTTGCGGTACCTACTGCCAGCGCTGCACGCGAAAGAGAAAAAGTACCTGTTCGGGTTCCTTTCCGGTTCACTGTTCGCTTTCGCCTGCGGTGTGGCGATCTCCTGGTGGACGCTGCCAGGGGTTGTGCGAGCGCTGACCATGTTCACCCCCAGCCGGGCCGAAAACATTATTGCCGCCAACGACTACATCGCGTTCGTGGTTAAGTTCATGTTCTTCTTCTCCTTAGCGTTCGTGATCCCCGTGATCCTGGTGGGTATTAATATGCTTGGGCTGATCCGCGGTAAAACCGTGCTGAAGTCCTGGCGGTGGGTGGTGGTGCTCGTGGCTGTTATCGCCGCCATGACCGCCCCAGGCACCGACATTATGATGATGTTCTACCTCATGGCACCGCTGCTGGCGTTCTTCTTCATCGCCATCGGCATCTGCCTCATTAATGACAAGCGCCGCGACCGTCGTGAGGCGAAACTTGCCAAGGGTATGACCGAAGAATCGATCAAGACCGCAACCAGTGCCGAAGACCTCGCCGCGATGGGCCATTTCGAAAAGGATGAGGCGAAGAGCTAGCCCGCTCCATTGCGCACACAGCCCCGGATAACCTGCACGTTTTCCGGGGCTTTACTGCACCGGTTTTACCACCCCTGGCTTTACATACGCCCCGGCGGATACCCGGTTTTTGGGGGTTGGCGCACCGGTAGAATAGAACCATGCCGAATAACGAGAACACCAGCTACGCCGCACAGTACCAGGCGGCTCAACAACGCGCCGCCCACGCAAAAACCGCCCTAGCGGCCTTCGAGAAAAACCTGGGGTTCCCGCTGGATGATTTTCAGCAAAGCGCATGCCGCAGTGTAGAGTCCGGTCGGGCGGTGCTTGTGGCTGCCCCCACCGGTGCCGGCAAAACCGTGGTGGGGGAGTTCGGTATCTACCTGGCGCTGCGCAAACGTCTCAAAGCTTTCTACACCACCCCCATCAAGGCGCTCAGCAACCAGAAGTACCACGATTTTGTGCGAGAGTACGGTGAAGAGACCGTGGGGTTACTTACCGGGGATACGAGCATTAACGCCGAGGCCCCTGTCCTTGTGATGACCACCGAGGTGCTGCGCAATATGCTCTACGCCGATTCGCCCACCCTTGAGGGGCTCGGGTACGTCATCCTGGACGAGGTGCACTACCTTGCCGACCGGTTCCGCGGCGCCGTCTGGGAAGAGGCGATTATCCACCTTCCCGAACACGTCACTGTTATCTCCCTCTCCGCGACCGTCTCTAACGTCGAAGAGTTCGGGGCTTGGCTCGATACGGTGCGCGGCGGCACCGACGTCATTGTCTCGGAGCACCGGCCTGTGCCTCTATGGCAGCACATGCTGGTCGGCAACCAAATCGTGGATCTTTTCACCCCCGACCCGGAGGAGAGGGCATCGGGTGCCCGCCGCGCTACGAAACGCCCCCGAAAAGACGCCGACGAGCACACCGCACCCGCCGGGATGCGTCTGAACCCGCAGCTCAAACAGCTCCGGCCCGGTTACGGGGCTGACCGGGGTTACCGTGGCCGCGGCGGCAAACGTGAACGGTTCCGCCGCACCCGCAAACACCACAGCACCGCCCAAACGTTCAAGGACAGCCGCCGCACACCCCACGCCGCACAGGACAACCCCCTGCGCCCGCACCGTATTTCCCGCCCGGAGATGGTACGCACTCTCGATAAAGCAGGGCTCCTTCCGGCCATCTGCTTCATCTTCTCCCGCGCCGGGTGCGACGGTGCCGTCACCCAGTGCATCGACGCCGATCTGATGCTCACCACCGACGAGCAGCAGCGAACCATCCGCGCATACATCGCCGAAGCCACCGCGCACCTTGACACCCGAGACCTCAACACCCTCGGCTACTATGAATGGCGAGAAGGGCTCCTTCGCGGCATCGCCGCACACCACGCCGGGATGCTGCCGCTCTTCAAAGAAACCGTCGAAACGCTTTTTACCACCGGCCTCATTAAACTTGTCTTCGCTACCGAAACCCTCGCCCTTGGCATTAACATGCCCGCCCGCACCGTCATCCTCGAAAAACTCACCAAATACAATGGTGAAACCCACGTAGATATCACCCCCGGCGAATACACCCAGCTCACCGGACGTGCAGGCCGGCGCGGCATCGACATTGAAGGCCACGCCGTTATCGCCTGGCGTCCCAACACCACCGCAGCGCACGTCGCATCCCTCGCCTCCACCCGCACCTACCCGCTGAACTCCTCATTCCGGCCCACCTACAACATGGCGGCAAACCTCATCGCAACCTACGGGGCAGAACGCACCCGGAAAATCCTCGAATCTTCCTTCGCCCAATTCCAGGCCGACAAATCCGTCGTCGGCGTCGCAGCCCGCGTACGCAAAAACGAAAACGCCCTCGCCGGATACCACGAATCCATGCGCTGCCACCTCGGCGACTTCGCCGAATACTTCGCATTACGCCGAGACATCAGCGCCCTCGAAAAGAAAGCAGAAAAAACAAACCAGCGCCACGCCCGCACCCAAGCGCACCAGAGTATCCAAGAACTACTGCCCGGAGACATCATCCACATCCCCACCGGGCGCCTGCGCGGATACGCCGTGGTCACCACCCGCGCCGAATCCAACACCGACCCCCGCATCGGAATACTCACCGAAGACGCCCACACCCGCACCGCAACCCCCCGCGACTTCGAAGGTATTATCGACCCCGTCTCACGCATCAAACTCCCCAAACGGCTCACCCTCAAAACCCCCAAAGAACGCCGCGACACCGCCTCGCGCATGCGCCAAGCCCTCATCGACCACAAACCCCCACGCGAGACCAAACACCGCACCATCACCGAACGCCCCAACGGGCTACAAGAACAGTTAGAAACCCTACGCACCAAAATGCGTAACCACCCCTGCCACGGGTGTTCCGAGAGGGAAACCCACGCACGCTGGGCCGAACGCTGGTACAAGCTCAACTCTGATACCGACGGGCTCCGCCGCCAAATAGCCCGCCGCACCAACACCATCGCCCACGTCTTCAACCGCATCGCACAACTACTGACCAGCTACGGGTACGTCAACCGCGCCACCGACGGCGAGCTCACCCTCACCAGCACCGGCCAAAGCCTACGGCGCATCTACGGCGACAAAGACCTCCTCACCTGCCTCTGCCTCGAAGCAGGATTTCTCAACACCCTCGATCCCGCCGCCATCGCCGCAACCATCGCCGCCCTCACCTACCAAGGAAAACGCGACACCATCGAACACCTGCCCCGCTACCCCCACCCCTCCCTACGCGAAAGCATCACCACCATAAACCGTGAACTTGCACGGCTAAACGCCTCAGAAGAAGAACACAAACTCCCCCAAACACCCGCCTGCGACTTCGGGCTCGTAGAACCCATCTACGCCTGGGCACGCGGCGCACACCTCGCCAAAGCCCTCGAAAACACTGACCTCACCGCAGGCGACTTCGTCCGCTGGGCAAAACAAGTCATCGACTCCCTCGACCAGATCACCCACATCAACGGCATCAACGCCGATTTACGCGCCCGCTGCGAAAAAGCCATCATCCTCATCCGCCGCGGCGTCATCGCCCTCGACATCTAACCTAAACCACCCCACCAGCGAACCCTAAGGACAAACACCATGACCATACGTGTACTCCTCAACGGCAGCATCTACACCCCAGCAGACCCCTACGCCACCGCCATACTCACCGAACACGGAACCGTCCGCTGGGCAGGCTCCGACGCCGGGGCACGCTCCATCACCGACAACACCATGGAAACCATCGACCTCAACGGCCGACTCGTCACCCCCACCTTCACCCGCGCCCTCGCACCCGTCACGGGAAAAACCACCGCCGAAATCCTCACCTACCTCACCACCGCACACCACGCCGGATACCACACCCACACCCTCACCACCGACCCCAACACCCTACAGCCGCTCATCGAAGCAGCCCAACAATTCGCCAGCACCCACACCACCGCCGACCTGCGGATCCTCCTCACCAACACCCCGCCGCACGCCCTCATAGAAACCATCACCCACACCCACGAAACCCTCAACGGCACCCCACTAACCCTCGCCGGCCTACACGCCAACACCCCAACAGAAGCCCAACACCTCGCTGACACCGCAGCCCAAACGCAGCTAACGCTCTGCATCAACGCACACCCGCACCTCACCCAAGCAGCCGCCGCCGCACAAACCATCCGTCGCACCCACCCGCACCTCACCCTACGCCTCGACACCATAAAAACCACACCCGAAGAAACCCTCAACGACCAAGAACTTCAGGCGCTCGCTAACTCACGTATCAGCCTCGGCCTACAAACCACCGCAGAGAACGCAGACCTCGCCCGCCGCGCAAACACCATCGGGACCCCCATCAGCATCGGCTCAGACCCCACACTCGACGCGCCACTAGGCTGGCAAGCAGTCAAAATATTCGCCACCGCCCCCCACGGAATCTCCGCACGCTCCGCCTTCGCCGCACTCACCCGCAGCCCCCACCGTGCGCTCGCCGACGCTAACCCCTTCGCCGGTCAGCTCGCCCCCGACACCCCCGCCAACCTCGCCATCTGGAATGTCACCGAACTCATGGTACAAGCCCCCGACTCACGCGTAGCCTCATGGAGCACCGACCCCCGCGCCCGCATCCCGCTGCTGCCAGCCCTCGACGTACCGTTACCCACGCTAGAGCGCCTCTACACCCAGGAACAATAAAAACCCGCCCCCAGCCCCACCAACACCCCGAAATACATGTGAACAAACTGAAAATTTACCTAAAACACCCCCGCATCAAACACCCAATAGCAGCGCCCCACACCACAACCGGTATACTTGACCCCTAGGAGAAAGTTTTTACAATCCCACTCGCATTTAAGAACTCAGGGAGATTTATGCGCGTACTTACCGTTATTCCCACATACAATGAAAAAGAAAACCTTCCGGTCGTAGTGGAGCGCCTGCGCAAGGCAGCCCCCGAAGTCGATATCCTCGTTGTCGACGACAACAGTCCCGACGGCACCGGACAAATCGCCGACGACATGGCAGCCAAAGACCCCCAAATCCACGTACTGCACCGCACCGTCAAAGACGGCCTCGGCGGCGCATACCTCGCAGGATTCGACTGGGGCCTCGCCGAAGGCTACGAAATACTCATCGAAATGGACGCAGACTGCTCCCACCAGCCCGAGCAGCTGCCCTCACTCGTGCGCGCCGTAGAAGCCGGTGCAGATCTAGCCATCGGATCCCGGTACGTGCCCGGCGGCAAAACCAAAAACTGGCCCATCCACCGCCAGATCCTCTCCCGCGGCGCGAACCTCTACACTCGCACGATCCTCGGCACCAAAGTCAAAGACATCACCGCAGGCTTCCGCGCCTACCGCCGCGACGCACTCCAGCGGCTCAACCTCGACGGCATCGACTCCAAAGGCTACGTCTTCCAAGTTGACCTCGCCTGGCGTTCAGAACAAGCCGGACTCAAAATCGTCGAAGTACCCATCACCTTCGTCGAACGCGAAATCGGAGCCTCAAAAATGACCGGCAACATCATCTTCGACTCAATGCGCAAAGTCACCAGCTGGGGCCTCACAAACCGAGTAAACACACTCAAGAAAAAATTCGGCAAATAAAGCCCCACACCTCAATAGGGTGCCCGAAACCACACAGGCCGGGCACCCTATGCGTGTCCCCAACCCACACACGCCATCCAGCAGGGGAGAAGAACCACCACACCCTCACAAAAGCACCCGCCGAGCCAACCCATACAGCATCGCCTCCAAACCCACCGCAAAAGCATCCTCCGCCGGGGCAACAGCCCCACCCCGCAACATCCGATACGCCTCCTGCAAACGCGGATAATCGCCCCCAGCAACAGCAGGATCAAAAACGTGATCAGGCGCATTCGCATCCAAAGCGGCCCCCAAAAGAAACGCCTCCAACGCCTCAACCACACTCAGCGCCCGCTCCTGCGGACACCCAAACGCCGCCAGCGCCTCCAACACCAGCTCATACATCCGCAAAGTCTGCGGAGCCCACCCCACCGGAGTCAACGCCAAAGCCGCCACCAACTCCGCGCTCTCACTAAAAGCATCCCGATAAGAAACACCCCAGGCACCAAAAGCAGAAACCCACAACTCAGTCTTCGCCTCCACCGTAAGCTCCCGCTCAGCAATAACCACAACAGCCTCCCGCAAAGAATCCACCCGAATTTCACTAACCACCGCATCACTAACAGCCCCCAAAACCTCATCACGAGACTGGAAATGGTTATAAAGAGACGACGGCGCCACTCTCAACTCCCGCGCCAACGCACCCATCGTAAAATTCCCATCCCGCGCAAGAAGCCGACGAGCTTGACGAGCGATCTTTGAAGCACTCAACACCGTAGAAGACGGACGCCCCACACGCCGCGAAGAAGAAAAACTCACACTACACCCCACATATCTTTCGCTATAAATTTTAATCTCAAAAACCCTCCCAATAACCGAAACACACAGGTAAAACCCACAGATTTTACGCCCCAAGAAATCACCAACTTCAATTTATTTGTGTTCTGGGATACACTAAAACGAACAGAATTCGTTTTTAGAATTCGCCAAGCGAAAGGTGTAAGAACCGTGATACCCAAAGATGCAACCACGACCGAACTAACCCGCGACGTTGCAATCATCGGCGCGGGCCCCTCCGGACTAACCGCCGCATACCGCCTGCAACAAGCAGGCCACACCGTAGCCGTCATCGAAGCACGCGAACGTGTAGGCGGCCGCACCTGGAGCAACCACATCAACGGCGCATTCCTAGAAATCGGCGGCCAATGGGTCTCACCCGACCAGACCGCCCTAATCTCCCTCATTAGCGAACTAGGCCTCAAAACCTTCTCCCGCTACCGTGATGGCGAAAACCTCTACCGCGACCCCAACGGCACCATGCACCGCTACACGGGAGACATGTTCCCCGCCAATGAAAAAACCCAACAGGAAATGGTGCGCCTCATTGAAAAACTAGATGCGCTCGCCGCTGAGATTGGGGCGCAGCAGCCGTGGGCCCACCCCAAGGCCCGTGAGCTTGACACCATCAGTTTTCACCATTGGCTCCGCACGCAGTCGGATGACGAAGAAGCCTGCAATAATATTGGGCTTTTTATTGCCGGAGGCATGCTCACCAAACCGGCTCACGCATTCTCGGCGCTGCAGGCGGTACTAATGGCAGCTTCGGCTGGGTCGTTCTCAAATCTTGTTGATGAAGATTTTATTCTGGATAAGCGTGTGGTGGGCGGTATGCAATCCGTCTCTTTGGCTCTTGCGCAGAAGGTAGGGGCTGAGAATATTATCTTGGGTCATCCGGCACGTGTTCTGCGGTGGCAGGAGCCGGGGGAGTACCCGGTGCGTGTTGAGGCTGAGGCATTCTCGGAAGACGGCGTGGCTTCCCCTGCCGATAACGTTATTGTGCGCGCTAAATATGTGGTGGTGGCGGTTCCGCCGAACCTGTATTCCCGTGTTCATTTCGTACCCGCGTTGGATCGCCGTCAGCATCAGATGCATCAGCACCAGTCGCTGGGGCTTGTTATTAAGGTGCACGCCGTGTACCCCACTCCTTTCTGGCGTGATAAGGGTCTTTCAGGTACCTGTTTCGCCGCTAATAACCTGGTGCAGGAGATTTACGATAACACCAACTATGACCCGCAGACCGACCAGGAAGAGTCACGCGGCACGCTGGTAGGTTTCGTCTCAGATGAGGCAGCCGACAAAATGTTCACTATCAGTGCTGAGGAGCGTAAGGCTCGGATTCTTGATTCTATGGCTCAGATGCTGGGGGAGGAAACGAAAAACCCCATCGTGTACTACGAATCTGACTGGGGCGCCGAGGAGTGGACCCGCGGGGCATATGCTGCTAGCTACGATTTGGGTGGTTTGCACCGGTATGGTGCTGATCAGCTCACCCCGGTTGGGCCGATTTACTGGTCATGCTCTGATATTGCTTCTGATGGCTACCAGCATGTAGATGGTGCGGTACGAATGGGGGAGAAGACCGCAGCCACGCTGGATGCGAAGCTCAAATAGTCACCTCGTAAGAGCACACACGGGTAGCTTTACTGGGTGCATCTGAATACTAGGGTGCGCCCAGTAGAGCTACTGAATTTACGGATGGGAAATATGAAGTACGTTGTAGGGTATTCTCCTGATGCGCGTGGTCGTGCCGCGTTGAATTTAGGCACGGTCTTAGCCCGCTCTTTGGGGGCCGAGTTAAACGTTGTGTACGTTATTAAGCCGCAGAACCCTCGCCTTGCAGCTCCCAAATCAAACTTTGGTGACCTACTTCAGGAGCAGGCGGTGGGTTGGCTGGAAGAGGCGCAATATTTGGTGCCCACCGATGTGAAAGCGCGTTTTCATTTGCGTCGCGCTGATTCTGCGGTTGCGGGTCTTATGGAGTTAGCCGGAGCTATTGACGCAGGACTGATTATTGTGGGCGGCGGCAATAGCGGCAATTGGTTATGGCACTCTTTGGGGGCAGTGGGAAACGCGCTTTTACACCGTTCCCGTGTGCCTGTTGCCTTAGCGCCGCGTGATTACAGCGCGGATCACGTCATTAATCAGATTGATTGTGCAATTTCTCCTGATATTGATTCGATTAACCTCGTGGAAGAGGCTATCGCCACCCAGAATCGAACGGGTTTACCGGTGCGTTTAGTTTCGTTGTATGAGCAAAACGGGGCAGCGGATGACGAGTTGTACCGGGCGAGTATTGAAGATTTGGTGGAACAGTCAAACGTTGCACCGCAAAACCCGCAGCAGCTAAGTATCGCAGTGGGTGCTGGGACCACGATCGTGGAGGCAGTGGATTCTGTGCACTGGGATGAGAACGCTATTTTAATGGCGGGCTCTTCCAAACTGGCTCAGCGCGGCGAGTTGTTCCTGAGTTCTACAACCGCGAAGATTATGACTAAGCTGCCTATCCCGCTGGTGGTTGTCCCACGCGATTACCATCCAGGGCGTAAAGGGTCGCAGCAGCAGCCGTGGACGGGTTCCATACCGGTCATTGAGTAGCCGCAGGGCATTGTTATATTTCGGTAGCGCATTTATTGCTAAAAGGAGAGAATATATGAGCGTAAATGTTGAGGCACTGGTGGCGAAGGTGCCTACAGGTTTGCTGATTGGCAGCTCGTGGCGGCCCAGCTCATCGGATGAAGTATTCGATGTTATTAACCCGGCAACGGAAGAGAAACTTGCCGCTGTATCGTCGGCCACGAGTGAGGATGCGGTTGCGGCTCTGGATGCCGCGTGTGCGGTACAGCAGCAGTGGGCTGCTACATCGCCACGTGAACGCGCCGAGATTCTGCGCCGCGTATATGAGCTAGTCATTGCACGCGCCGACGATTTCGCTACCTTAATGACCCTTGAGATGGGTAAGCCTCTGGCGGAATCTCACGGGGAGGTTGTCTACGGTGCCGAGTTTTTGCGCTGGTTCTCGGAGGAAGCTGTACGTGATTATGGCCGATACCACCCCACTCCAGAGGGTAAGAACCGCGTCCTGGTAGCCCGCAAACCTGTTGGTCCGTGCCTGCTGATCACTCCGTGGAATTTTCCGTTGGCAATGGCTACTCGTAAGGCGGGTGCAGCGATTGCTGCCGGGTGCACCATAGTTCTTAAGCCTGCACGTCTTACTCCGCTAACGTCCCAGTATTTCGCACAGACTATGCTGGATGCCGGTTTACCCGCGGGGGTGCTTAATGTGGTGCCTTCAGCCTCAGCTTCAGCTATTTCGGAGCCTTTGTTGGCTG
This sequence comes from Rothia sp. HSID18067, assembly GCF_003989445.1. Taxonomy (NCBI): domain Bacteria; kingdom Bacillati; phylum Actinomycetota; class Actinomycetes; order Micrococcales; family Micrococcaceae; genus Rothia; species Rothia sp. HSID18067. The sequence goes on from NZ_RBMF01000001.1 coordinate 701,123, forward strand.
ATCAGCGGCTGCGTAAGCTCTCGTTTACCGGGTCCACCCCTGTTGGTAAGGCGCTTTTGGCTGCGGCAGCTCAGAATGTTTTGCGTACTTCGATGGAGCTGGGCGGTAATGCACCGTTTATTGTCTTTGAGGACGCGAATATTGCTGAAGCCGTTGAGGGTGCTATGGGCGCCAAGATGCGCAATATGGGGGAGGCGTGCACTGCCGCCAACCGGTTCTTGGTGCATGAGTCGGTAGCTGAGGAATTCTCCGCCCGGTTAGCCGCTAAAATTGGGGCTCTTAAGGTAGGAAACGGTCTTGATTCGGACACCACGTGCGGGCCGCTCATTGAGCAGAAAGCGGTGGATTCTGTATCTGAACTTGTGCAGGATGCGCTGGAACGCGGCGCACGTGCGATGGTGGGGGGACACACTATAAACGGTTCGGGATACTTCTATGCACCTACAGTACTGGTGGATGTTCCCCGTGATGCCCGTGTGATCCGTGAGGAAATTTTTGGCCCGGTAGCTCCTGTGCTGACGTTTACGACCGAACGGGAGGCGGTGCAGTTGGCGAATAGCACCGAGTATGGTTTGGCTTCCTATGTGTTCACAAGTGATACGTCCCGTGCCCTGCGGATGGCTGACTGTCTAGAGTTCGGCATGATGGGGCTGAACGTGGGGGTGATGTCGAATGCTGCGGCCCCGTTCGGTGGGGTGAAGCATTCCGGTTTGGGTCGTGAAGGTGCCGCCGAAGGTATCGCTGAGTACACCTACACCCAGTACATTGGGGTGAGGGACCCGTACGTGGGATAGTTTCGTATCGGCACAAGTACCTCATATTTCTTTTAGGGTTCGCCGCACTCTGGTTGGTGTGGCGGGCACACACAAAAAGCTATCGCGTTAAGGCGCGGTTGCTCTAACAACCCGAAGGAGAGACGTTATGAAGCGCTTGAAGAATTTTATAAATGGCGAGTTCGTTGATTCGGCCTCGGCTGAGGAGCTGGAGGTTGTTTATCCGGTCACCGGTGAGACGGTGGCTCTTGCCCCGGTTTCTACTGCGGATGAAGTGGATGCAGCCATGCGGGCGGCGCAGGAGGCGTTTAAGACATGGAAACATACCACTCCAGCCGATCGTCAGCTAATGCTTCTGAAGCTTGCAGACGCGTTGGAAAAGAACGCGGATGCTCTGGTTGAAGCGCAGCATCGTAATACCGGCCAGCCGCGTGAGATGATTCGGGACGAGGAGGTGCTGGCCGGGGCAAACCAGGTTCGTTTCTTCGCTGGCGCAGCCCGCACCTTAGAGGGTAAGGCTGCTGCCGAGTATATGGAGGGGCATACGTCGTATGTGCGGAGGGAACCCGTGGGTGTTGTAGCCCAAGTCACCCCTTGGAACTATCCGTTGATGATGGCACTGTGGAAAATCGGCCCCGCCTTAGCCGCTGGTAATACGGTGGTGCTGAAGCCTTCGGATACCACCCCAGAGTCTACGTTAGAGCTGGCGAAGCTTATCGCCGATATTTTCCCAGCTGGGGTTTTTAATGTTGTGCTCGGTACTGGCGCTACGGGCGCTGCGATGGTTAATCATCCAGCCCCCGCGATGGTGTCTATCACCGGGTCGGTGCGGGCAGGCCGGGCGGTGGCTACCGGTGCGGCTGCTGGGTTGAAGCGTTCGCATCTTGAGCTGGGTGGTAAGGCCCCGGCGGTTGTTTTTGCGGATGCAGATTTGCCGCGCACCGCCCGTATGCTGGCTGATTTCGGGTATTTTAACGCTGGCCAGGATTGTACTGCTGTCACTCGTGTGCTGGTTCAGGATAGCGTTTATGAGCAGTTCCGCGATCTTCTGGTCGCTGCCGCTCGGGATACAGTCACTGGCAACGAGGACGATTCGAAGAATTTCTATGGGCCGTTAAATAACGTGAACCATTTCAATACTGTGATGGGTAAGCTCAAGGGCCTGCCTGGGCATGTGACGGTCGAGACGGGCGGTAAGCAGTGCGGCACCCGCGGGTTCTTTATTGAGCCCACTGTATTGAGCGGTGTACACCAGGACGATGCCATCGTGCAGGAGGAAACTTTCGGCCCGGTGCTCACTCTTCAGCCGTTTACGACTGAGCAGGAGGCTATCAATCTGGCGAATGATGTGGAGTATGCGCTGGCTTCTTCGGTGTGGACTTCGAACCATGGTACGGCAATGCGTGTGTCCCGGGACCTGGATTTCGGAGCCGTATGGATTAACACGCACGTGTTGCTGACCGCTGAAATGCCTCATGGTGGGTTTAAGTTCTCCGGCTATGGCAAGGATCTTTCGCTGTATTCGGTGGAGGAGTACACCCGTGTGAAGCACGTCATGAGCGATTTGAGCGCATAATCCCACCCTTTTGCCAGCCTCTTGCACCTTCGGGCGGGGTGCTGGTGCCTTCTATCCCTTCAGCGTGTTAATCCGAAGCGGTGCGGGCGTATTAGCGCCTGCGCCGCAGGGTTGGCTGCATCCATAAATATTAGTGCGCGCAATATGTTCTGCGCGCCACCTATGAAAGGTGTTCTCATGGTAGAGATGTATCGTCTTCCGCAAGATATTAAACTTACAGGTGAATTTCCCGGGCCTGTTTCACGTGCCTTGGGACAGCGCCGTTCTGCGGCGGTTCCAGCCTCGGTGGCTTCTGGTATGCCGGTGTATGCGGTGGATGCGGATGGCGGCGTTATCGTTGACGCAGATGGTAATTCTTGGGCCGATCTGGGCTCCGGTATTGCCGTTACAAGCGTCGGCGCTTCAGCCCCGAAGGTTGTTCAGGCTGTTCAGGAGGCGGTTGCCCATTTCACGCACACCTGTTTTATGGTGACCCCGTATGAGGGGTATGTAGCTGTTGCTGAGAAGCTGAATGAGTTAACCCCTGGCAATTTTGAGAAGCGCTCTGTACTTTTTAATTCCGGCGCCGAGGCCGTGGAGAACGCTGTCAAGATTGCCCGTGCGGCCACCGGCCGTAACGCTGTGGTGGTTTTTGACCACGCATACCACGGGCGCACCAACCTGACAATGGCGCTGACCGCTAAAGCTGCCCCCTATAAGAAGGGGTTTGGCCCGTTCGCTCCGGAGATCTACCGCGCCCCAATGAGCTACCCGTACCGTGACGAGCCGACAATGGACGGTAAAGAAGCGGCACAGCGCACGATTGATGTGATCGAAAAGCAGATTGGTTCAGAGTATGTTGCCGCCATTGTGCTAGAACCGATTCAGGGTGAAGGCGGTTTCATTGTGCCTGCGGAGGGGTTCATGCCTGCCCTGGTTTCGTGGGCTCATGAGAAGGGCATCGTGTTCATCGCGGATGAGGTTCAGTCCGGTTTCTGTCGTACTGGCAAATGGTTTGCCAGCGAGTATGAGGGGGTTGAACCTGATCTGGTAACAACCGCCAAAGGGATTGCTGGTGGTATGCCGCTTTCAGCAGTAACTGGCCGTGCGGAGCTTTTTGAAAAGGTTCAGCCGGGCGGTTTGGGCGGCACCTACGGCGGAAACCCGGTGTCATGTGCTGCGGCTCTTGCCGCTATTGAAACTATGCAGGAGTGGGATTTGAATGCCCGCGCGCTACGTATTGAGGAGATTGTGACGGCAAAGCTGACTCCTTTGGTTGAGGAGTTAGATATCGTAGGTGATTTCCGTGGCCGTGGTGCCATGCTGGCCTTAGAGTTTGTGGCTGATTCCATTTCTAAAGCTCCGCACCCTACGGCGGCTAAGGATGTGGCAGCTTATTGCCGGGATCATGGCGTACTGATTCTTACCTGCGGCACGTACGGTAATGTGGTGCGACTCCTACCGCCTTTGGCGATGCCTGATGAGCTATTAGAACAGGCTATGGATATCCTTGTGGCAGGAATTCGTGATGTAGCCTAGTACGTTTATTGGTAAAGCCCCGGTATTTCTCGCGGCCGGGGCTTTACCATACCTAATTTATTTTGCATCACATATACCAATATTTAGTTTGCAGATTACATATCATTTACCGCGATATCTTGCCTCACATATTTTATGTATAAAATAAAACAATCACTAGTGATGTCACTTACAGTTTAAAATTTCTAGTATAATCTTAACTCCATAAGATGAATCACATATTGAGCAGGTCGCTATGAGCACACACCCATCTAGCGATGAGATAGCTCCGAAAGGAGAGGCACCTTGACTCAGAATAGTCAGTCTCATAAACAGTCTAATCCTCACGGGCAGGTCCATATTCAGGACGCTGCACCAGCGCACCCTCATGGCGCTATAGATACCAGCGCCGCCAATAAGAAGGGGCTTTCTTCCGGATCCGTTTCTCTCTTTGGGTCTATTATTATTGGTATTTCTGTGGTTGCCCCAGCATATTCTTTGTCCGGGGCACTAGGGCCTGTAGGGGCTGTTGCAGGTGAGCATATGCCTGCTATCTTCCTGATCGGTTTCATCCCCATGCTTTTAGTGGCCATCGGGTACCGAGAGCTCAATGCTGCTATGCCCGATGCAGGAACCACCTTCACATGGACCACCAAAGCATTTGGCCCGTGGGTCGGATGGATTGGGGGCTGGGCGCTTCTTGCTGCTACTATCTTGGTTCTCTCGAACTTGGCAGGGATCGCTGTTGATTTCTTCTACCTAGCCCTTTCACAGGTTTTCTCAAACCCTGATCTGGCTACTCTATCCAGCAATAACCTCATTAATATTGGAACTTTCTTAGTATTTATGGCTTTCGGATGCTATATCACCTACCGCGGCCTAGATGCCACCCAGAAAATCCAAACTGTATTTATTATTTTCCAGCTTGTAGTTCTCGCTATCTTTGCTATCGTTGCTCTCTATAAGGCCATCACTGGAGGGGGTTTCGCTAATTTATCCCCAACCTTTGAATGGTTTAACCCGTTTGGAGTTGAATCTTTCTCAGCCTTTTCATCCGGTATTTCTCTTGTGTTCTTTATTTACTGGGGCTGGGACGCGGTGCTCACCATGAATGAGGAGACAGAAGGGGAGCACACCACCAGCGGGCAGGCCGCGGTGGGAACCATTTTAACTGTGGTTCTTCTCTATCTGCTTATCTCAGTTGGCACCCTAGCTTTCGCAGGCACCTCATCGGAAGAGCTGGGACTGGGCAACCCTGACAACCAGGAGAATATTTTTGCTGCTCTCTCCGGCCCTGTCTTGGGGGCTCTTGGCATTATGATGTCGTTTGCAGTGCTGATTTCTGCCCTTGCCTCTTTGCAATCAACCGCTGTGTCGCCAGCCCGCACGCTGCTGGCAATGGGCTATTACAAGGCTCTGGGGCCCAAGTTCGCGAATATTAGCCCTAAATTCCAGTCCCCAAGCTACGCAACGCTTGCTTCCTGTTTAATCGCTACACTGTTTTACGTTCTTATGCGTTTTATCTCTACATCTGTCCTGTGGGATACAATCTCTGCGCTGAGCCTCATGGTATGCCTGTACTACGGGATTACAGCGTTCGCATGCGTATGGTATTTCCGTAAAATTTCGTTTTCTTCAGGGGTTAAGGAATTCTTGAATAAGTTCCTTTTCCCGCTGCTGGGCGGCATTATGCTTCTAGTGTTCTTTGCACGAACCAGCTACGATTCGATGGATCCCGGATACGGGTCAGGTTCCGAGATTGGGGGAGTCGGGCTTGTTTTCTGCTTGAGCGTAGCAATACTTATTCTGGGGCTGTGTGTTATGACATATCAGCGGTGTGTTCGCCCAGCGTTCTTTAAAGGAAAGATCCCTATGGAAGTTGAGCACATGATCGAATAGGATTACAGGCAGTTTGAAACTGTCCTTTCAAGCTTAAATAGCTAAGGCGGTAACCCGCATACACGCGGGTTACCGCCTTAGCTATTTCCCATAAAATCTATTACGAGATTGCGAAGTGAGACCGATAGTACTGCAGCCGGTCTTCTAGGGTTTTCTCCAGCTCTTCAATGCTACGGCGTTCCATGAGCATATCCCAGTGGGTACGAACTGGTTTCTCGTCCTCTGCGGAGGAACCGCTGTCGCCATTTACAAGGAACGCTTCTTTACCAGATTTAGCAGTCCAAGTCTGGGGGATTTCAGCTTCGGCCGCGAAGGTCACAAATACCCGGTCGCCGTCGGCGGTACGGTATTCAACACGCTGGCGAGGTGCAGGCTGTACGTTCGATTCGGTTTCCATGGACTGGGAGCCAAGGCGCATACCGCGCAGGCTACGATCGCTCACTTATTCCTCCAATAGCCGGTGTGGTTTGATGCTTATAGGCATCCGTGCATAACGTCAGGCGGGGGAGAGAGTTTCCCTCGAACGTTTGAAACATCCATTATATCGGGAAATCTTGTCTCCACCCGCCTGCAGTTCACTATAGGCGTTTTAAACGGCTATTTTTTAGAAACCGGAACCACCATTGAGATCATCACCGGCATGCTTAGGTTTGGTGATATTTACGGGTGCGTCCTTAAGATCAGATACCGGCAGGGTCCCGAAAGCATTACCCAATCCGCGCAGTGCATCACCAAGCTCGGTCGGAATAAACCAGAGCTTATTGGCCTGCCCGTCAGCCAGCTTAGGCAGCGTCTGCAGGTACTGGTATGTCAGCAGCTGCTGGCTGGGGTTCGACTGGTGAATAGCCTCGAACACCTTGCGCACAGCGTCAGCTTCACCATCTGCCCTGAGCACAGTCGACTGTGCGTCACCTTCTGCACGAAGAATCTGCGCTTGTTTTTCACCTTCTGCACGCAGAATTGCGGCACGGGATTCACCCTCTGCCGTGAGGATATCGGACTGTTTCTTACCTTCTGCAGTAAGAATAGCGGCACGACGGTCACGTTCTGCACGCATCTGCTTCTCCATCGAGTCTTGGATGGAGTGCGGCGGCTGGATCTCTTTAATATCGACGCGGGAGATACGCAGGCCCCAGCGACCAGTGGTTGAATCGAGAACGCCACGCAGCTCGGTGTTAATCTGATCGCGGGAGGTGAGAGCCTGTTCGAGGTTTAGCCCACCCACCACGTTACGCAGGGTTGCGCTCGTTAGTTCATCTACCGCACGAATGTAGTTAGTAATCTCGTAGGTCGCGGCTTTAGGATCGGTCACCTGGAAGTAGACCACGGTGTCGATGCCAACCACGAGGTTATCTTCGGTAATCACAGACTGTGCGGGGAATGAAACAACCTGTTCACGCAAATCGATTAGCGGCAGCAGCCGATCCAAGAAAGGGATCACAATATGTAAACCAGGATGGAAAGTAGTGTGGTACCTACCCAAGCGCTCAACGATACCCGCACGAGCCTGAGGGATCACCCTGATAGTTCGTATTAAAGCGATGACCACGAAGATCACCAGTGCTATACCAATAATGGTTAGAATGTTAAACACTCTAGATATTCCTCCTTAGAGCAAAATCCAAATTTTCGAATATATTATCGAATTTTGGAGCGGTGATTAAATAGGGTTAGCTAGGGGAGTAGAGGCTGCTCCTGAATAGTTCCAACGATGGCGGTAGCTCCGTCAATCTCTACAACACGCGCTTTGCCTCCGGCGGGTATAGTCCCTAGAGTTGAACGGGCACTCCATATATCGCCTTCAAGGCGCACCAATCCGCCATCAGCGGTGACAGCCTGTACAACTTCAACTTCCTGGCCTAACAGTGCAGCAACATTAGTAGTGTTTTCAGGAGTATTTTTATTCAACCGTGCCAGCAAACGGGGTCGGAGTATAAAAACTAAGAGCACGCCAACAACGCAGAAAACTATGCATTGGCCGATGAATGTCTGGTTAATGGGAGTTGATGCGCTTGTGACCAATGCCGCAACAGAGAACATCAGGAACACTAAGTCCAGTGAGAGAACTTCAATCAGCGCCAGCAAAATGGCTATCACAAGCCACAAAGCCCATGGTGTAGCTATGAACCAGTCAAGCATTGATTTCCTCCTCATTGCAGGTTCAATGATGGGCTTTGGGTTAGGAGCCCACTGGAAGCATTATCCCATGAGCAATATCACCAATCAATGATTTACAGCTGATACCAAGGTTCCTATAAAACCGATAATATACATTATGTAAAGTAAAGCTAAAATTCACTACCCCATCAAGCTGATATCTACGCCTTCTTGACCTTCTCGGTGCGTCCTGCCTAGCGCCTGTGGAACACACCGTACTCACCCAACGCCATTAAATCCTGGTTCCGCTTCTATAGATGTTGGCCTTTACATGACTGCGAATTCAGCACCTGCACGAGAACATAACCGATACAATCGATGCATCAGGATTTTCCAGTTTCTTCCCTAGAAAGATGTTCCTTATGCGCTCCCGTGATCCTCAGTTAAGCCGCGATACTCTCAAGAATGCCACGGCGTCTCGGGGCGTTCCTATTGCGGTCTCTGCACTCATAGATTTTGTCGTGGTGATTCTCTTTGCCTTCATCGGTGTGAAGAATCATGGGTACTCCCTTGATCATGTTTTTGAAGCCGCTCGACCCTTTCTGATTGGTGTGGCCTGTGTATGGTTTGTCTTTATTTTTATGTCTGTTTTCAAGACCGGTAAGCGTCCTAAAAACCTGTGGGTTCAGGGCTTGTGTGCTTGGTGTGGAACTCTTGCCGTCGGCCATATCCTACGGGCAGTGGCTACCGGTGAGATTGCGCAGATTAGCTTTATCATTGTCTCTATCTGCGCCTTGGGCGTGTTATTTTTCACCTGGCGGGCGGTCGCAGCTCTGGTGCTTAAACTAAATACCCGAAAAAAGAAATAACCCTACTCCCCCTGAACATAAACATTCAACCTTAACGTGAAGGTGTGAAAAACCGGCAAGTCTTTCGCACCTTCACGATATTTAGCTGACGAATATGCTACTTATTCTATTCCGCTGCTGCACGACTAAAATCGATCCATCGATTCAAGACACTGTCAGCTGCACCAGAGTCAATGGATTCCCGTACGTCTGCAAGTGCCTGAGTATAGCGCTCGTCGAAAGCGCCTTCATCGGAGTCCCGGTAGGCTGTTAAACCAGCCGCCGCATTAATCAGTACCGCATCACGGATAGGACCCAGCTCTCCCCCGTTTCCACCTTCTCCAGCAAGAATGGCCCGAAAAATTGTGGCGTTATATTGGGCGTCCCCGCCCCGTAAAGCCTCCAGTGGGGCATGGCGCACTCCATAGTCGCTTGGGGTGAACGTATATTCTTTAAGTTCACCTGCAGAGGCTTCCCACAACTGTGAGGATGTGGCGATGCTTAACTCATCCAACCCATCATTACCACGGAAAATTATGGCGTGATCCCCCCGGTCAGCAAAAACCTGGGCTATCTTAGGGGCCATTTCCTGGTGCGCAGCCCCAATAGCAGAGGACCGCACCCGAGCCGGGTTTGTCATGGGCCCCAGGTAGTTAAACGCAGTAGGAATACCCAGCGCACGGCGGGTTGGCCCCACAAAACGCATTGCCGGATGAAAAGTCATAGCGAAAAGGAACGTAATACCCGTCTTCTGAGCGCATTCCGCAACAGACTCGATGGGCATATCAAGGCGGATTCCCAAGGCCTCCAAAACATCAGCAGAACCAGATTTAGAAGTGGATGCACGGTTTCCATGCTTAACCACGGTGGCTCCAGTGCCAGCAATAACGAGAGCTGCCATTGTTGAGATGTTTACGGTATTCTGCTGGTCTCCCCCGGTGCCAACAATATCGACAGCGTCCGGGCCAATATTCACCTTTTCGGCTTTGGCAAGCATACCGCGCGCCAAAGCCCCTAATTCGGCAGGGGTCTCCCCTTTCATATGCAGCGCCGTCAGAAAAGAGGCTAACACCGATTCGGGGGTTGCTCCGGTCATTATCTGATTCATGGCCCAGTCAATCTGGTCCACGGTGAGGTCAATGTTTTTTATCAGCTGGTTGAGGATCTGCTTCCAGCTCAAAGGCTCAGATACAGTAGCGTTCATACTCTCGATTCTAAGCCCTACATACAAAACAACAGGTTTTGTGCATCTCCCCTACCGCTCTACACAGCCCAAAGATTCACCGGCGCCTGGCAACTAACCGGAACATTACAAAAACTGCAGAGTCATCGCGGAAGCCAAAATCCGCGAATTCTTGGGGTTTTTCTAGGTAATTTTTAACGTATTTAGGGTTTTAAGGCATATGTCTTTGGTTCCAAGCCGGTTTTAGCGACATAATGTCTATGTGACAACTGTAACCGTTAACCCCAAGAAACCAGCACATCCGGCTCTGAACAGGCCCAACACGGTGGCTATTGGCACCGTGGTGTGGCTCGCCTCTGAGCTGATGTTCTTCGCTGGTCTTTTTGCCATGTACTTCACGCTCCGCGCGTCACGCCCAGATATTTGGGAAGATAACGTGCACAAGCTGAACGTGACTTTCGCACTGATCAACACCATCATTCTTGTGCTTAGCTCCGTCGCCTGCCAAATGGGCGTTTTTGCTGCAGAGCAGCTCAAGCCCCGCCGCACTGGTTCCTTGTTAAATGTCAAGGCATGGGGCATGGCCGAGTGGTTCGTGTTGACCTTCATTATGGGCGCTATCTTCGTGGCCGGGCAGGCTTACGAATATGCAACCTTGGTATCCGAAGGCGTCACTATTGCATCCAGCGCATATGGTTCTGCCTTCTACATCACCACAGGTTTCCACGCTCTCCACGTGACCGCCGGTCTGGTGGCTTTCCTCCTGATTATTGGTCGCGCCTACGTCGCTAAACGCTTCGGCCATTACGAAGCGACCAGTGCCATTGTGGTCTCGTACTACTGGCACTTTGTCGATGTTGTGTGGATCGCTCTTTTCTTTGTTGTCTACTTCGTGAAGTAGCGACAAGCGCCCCGTCCTTACCCCATCTAGCACACACAAGGAAAACGACGTGAAGGCACTTTCCCAAAAGCGGCGTCACCCGCTTGCAGCCGTCGTGTTGCTGGCTTTAGCCCTCATCCTCACTGGTGGTCTATATACAGTTGCCACTGCCACCAATCAGGCTAAGGCTGAGTCAAACCATGCATACACCCAACAGGATGTAGAAGCAGGACAGAAACTGTTTCAGGCAAACTGCGCAACCTGCCACGGCACAAACGCCGAAGGTACCGCCGATGGTCCTTCGCTGATTGGTGTCGGTGCGGCCGCTGTTGACTTCCAGGTCGGTACCGGTCGTATGCCCATGCAGATGCAGGGCACACAGGCACAGATTAAACCAGGCCAGTTCAACGAGGAGCAGACCAGGCAGCTCTCTGCATATGTTGCTTCACTTGGGGCTGGGCCAACTATCCCCGAGACAGCGTACCTTGATACCACCCAAGGTGATGCTGCCAATGGGGCACGTGTCTTTCTTGCCAACTGCGCAATGTGCCACAACGCAGCAGGCGCTGGTGGGGCACTAACCCGCGGTAAGTTCGCCCCCACCCTGATGGGTGTGAAGGAACAGCACATCTATGAAGCCATGGAGACCGGCCCGCAAAACATGCCCGTCTTCAACGATGCAAACCTTACCCCGGAAGAAAAACGAGACGTTATTACCTACCTAAAAGCCCAGGAGAAGAACGTCTCCCCCGGCGGCATGAAACTTGGGTCGTTGGGCCCTGTTTCTGAGGGTCTGCTCATTTGGACCGTCGGCTTAGGTATTGTAATCGTCTTCGTCATCTGGCTGACTTCCCGTTCAGCGTAGGTACGCACACACTATTCGTACAGAAAAAGATTTGAGGCAACACAATGGGAAACCATAGTGACGGCACAAAAGCCCAAGGCTCAGCCGTAGTTACCTCTTCAGAGGAATCAGAGGAGCAGTTTCGCAACCCGGGGCTGCCTCCTCACCGTCCACGTCTAACAGACGTAGACCCTAAGCGTGCTAAAGGCGCAGAACGTCAAGTCATCCTTCTCTTCGTACTATCGATGCTTGGCTCTTCGCTCTTTTGGGTCGCATACTTCGGCATCTCAGCCGAAGGTAATTTTTACGATGTTAACAACACCGAACCCACCAGCAAATTGCAGTTGCAGAACCTGCTGCTAGGTCTTGGTATTGCCTTTGCAATGTTTGGTATTGGTATTGGTGTGGTCCATTGGGCACGTACCCTCATGCCTGACCATGAGCTTGTCGAAGAACGTCACGATCTGCGCCCTGAAGAGGATCGGGCTGAGGCCACCGAAATTGTTGAAACGATCGTAGACGAATCTGGCATTAAACGCCGCCCGCTTCTGCGTAACACACTCATTGGTTCGGTTATTCTGGCACCGTTAACTTTCGTGACGTTCTTCCGTGACCTGGGGCCTGCGGATCCTTCGGTACTCAAACGCACCATGTGGGATAAGGGCGTGCGGTTGGTTCGAGACCCATCCGGAACCCCCATTAAGGCAGCGGATGTGACCATCGGTTCCGCGTACCATGTGCTCCCCGAGACTTTGTCCTCGCTTAGCCACGAAAACGGCTACCTGGAGGAGAAAGCAAAAGCAGTGGTTCTGCTCATGCGTCTTGACCCGCAGGAGATGAAAATCTCTGAGGAACGTAAAAACTGGCATGTGGATGGTATCGTCGCCTACTCCAAGGTGTGCACCCATGTGGGTTGCCCTATCGCCCTGTACGAGCAGCGCACTCACCACCTGTTGTGCCCGTGCCACCAGTCAACTTTTGATGCTGCGGATGAATGCAAGGTCGTTTTCGGCCCTGCAGGGCATGCGCTTCCTCAGCTTCCCATTACTGTTGACAGCAACGGCTACCTTGTCGCCCAAAGCGACTTCCACGAGCCGGTTGGTCCCGCGTACTGGGAACGTGGCGCACAAATTGAGCAGATGCGCACCGAACGTGAGAAGGAGGGACAGAAGTAATGTCTGCTACTCAGACCGGCTACGAATATAAAGCTAAAACCGGTACCGGGCGCATCGCTAACTTCGTAGATACCCGTGTTGGTCTCTCAGGCGTTGTGAAAGAATTTGGTCGAAAAATCTTCCCCGACCACTGGTCATTTATGTTTGGTGAGGTTGCCCTGTACAGCCTCGTCATTCTGCTTATCTCCGGCACTTTTCTTACTTTCTGGTTTAATCCTTCCACGGCTGCTGTCACCTATGATGGCTCCTATGTTCCGATGAAGGGTACAGAAATGTCGGTGGCGTTTGCCTCCACCCTCGACATTTCCTTTGATGTGCGAGGCGGACTACTGCTACGGCAGATCCACCACTGGGCAGCGCTCATGTTCATGCTGGCCATCTGCATCCATATGCTCCGTGTTTTCTTCACAGGTGCTTTCCGTCGCCCCCGCGAGCTGAACTGGGTTGTGGGATGCGTGCTTTTTGTGGTGGGTATCTTGGCTGGTTTCACCGGCTATTCCCTGCCGGATGATGTGCTCTCTGGCAACGGTTTGCGCATTATTGACGGTATTATGAAGTCAATTCCGCTTATTGGCACCTATGCATCGCTCTTCTTCTTCGGTGGCGAGTTCCCCGGTGAGCATATTATTGGGCGCCTCTACACCCTGCACATTATGATTATCCCCGCCACCCTTCTGTTGTGCGTGGGCATTCATATGTTCATGGTTGTGCTCCACAAGCACACCCAGTACCCGGGTCCGGGCCGCACTAATGATAATGTTGTTGGCTTCCCGGTTGGCCCAGTTTACGCTGCTAAAGCCGGTGGTTTCTTCTTTATTGTGTTTGGCATTATTGCGTTCTTGGCCTCAACATTCACCATTAACGCTATCTGGAACTACGGACCGTATGACCCCTCACCGGTGCAGGCGGGTACTCAGCCTGACTGGTATGTTGGTTTCGGTGATGGTGCATTACGTTTATGGCCCGGTGTGTGGCCGTTCCCGTGGGAAATCCAGGCAGGAGGAACCTGGGTACTGAACGTGCTTCTACCGTTTGCGTTGGCGGGCCTGCTGATGGGTTTCCTGTTCACTTGGCCTTGGATTGAGCGTTGGGTGACGAAGGATGACCGCGTCCACAATATCCTGGATCGCCCACGTAACGCGCCATTCCGCACCGCAGCTGGTGTTGCGGGTATCATCTATTATTCGGTGCTTATGATCGCGGCTTCCTCGGATCTGATCGCAACTCACTTCCATGTTTCTCTCAATGACGTGGCGTACGTTCTGCGTGCCCTATTCTTTGTGGGACCGGTGCTTGGATTTGAGATTACTCGCCGTATCTGCCTCTCGCTGCAGCGTAAGGACCGTGAACTTGTTCTGCACGGTATTGAGACGGGCCAGGTAGTTCAGCTTCCTCACGGTGAGTTTATTGAGGTTCATAAGCCTCTGGACGAGTACCGCCGGTACAAGCTGGTGAGCTTCGAGTCCCCCGCTGTCCTACCGGCTCAGCCGAATGCCAAGGGTAAGGTTACCCCTGTTGAGAAACTACGTGGTGGTCTTTCTAAGTTCTTCTTCACCGACCGAGTTCTGCCGGTTACCCCGCAAGAGCTAGAAAGTGCTCACCATGAGCATAATGAACGCGAGGTGGAGGGTAGCTCGCCTAAGTCTGAACTGAACCAATAAGTACGGTTCACATACCGAACGTGGGGTTCCTGCTGTAAGGGCAGGAACCCCACGTTTGTATACCCCTATGTTTGCTTATCCTCTCCCCTTTTATAGCAGGGGTGGGATTAAGGCTCAGCGGGTTTATTGTAAAGCCTTATACAAGAATATCTCAGCGGGCCGTATTGTCTCCGTAAAAGACCTAGAAACCAGTTTCTAATACACACCCAGGATGGTACTCTCTGAAGCCATTCTCAGGAGATGGAAGGGAATCTCCTTGCCCGTTCTACTGCTGACCTGCTGTGGGCTTCTGCAGAGGTTCTACATGATCCCGTAGCCCCACATCCTTTAGTGTGCCCGCATTGGTTCTTAAAGAATAGGCGTATCCATCGTTGTTAACAGGTAAACCCCCGGGTAGGCTCAGAGCTTTCTGAGCGTTTCCGGGGGTTCTAAGCTGCGGCAGTCCTTCGGTATAAAAGGCGCGCGGTTATTATTTAGTGTGCGTGGTCACCACGGCTATACTCGTAGACCCAGCCGATTACTGCTGCTGCAGCAAACGGGATGGCAATGAGTACAACCCACCAGGCAATGGCGGCGCCCAGCACAACAAACATACAGGCAACACCAATGGCGAAGGGCCACCACGACCACGGTGAGTAGAAACCGTACTCGCCCGCTCCTTCAGCGATTTCGCCTTCATAATTATCCATAGGCTGTTCGGGTATCTTTCGCGCCGTAAAAATCAGGAAGTACGCCAAGAAAAGACACATGAGACCCGTCACAAGGAGCGCAGGAAAACCAGCCCACTCGTCAAAACCAGTCATGAAACCGTAGACAACTCCCACCAGGATCATAAACAGACCCACATAGAGGAAGATCATTCCGAGAATTTTCACGAGCTATTCCCCTTTCTGCGATGCCAAAGCCGCAGCGGCAACATCGTGGTTAGTAGAGAGCTCCGGGTGATGCAGGTCCAGGGCCGGGCGTTCCGAGCGGATACGCGGCAGAGCGGTAAAGTTGTGGCGCGGAGGCGGGCAGGAAGTTGCCCACTCCAGCGAACCGCCGAAGCCCCACGGGTCGTCAACTTCAACTTTCTTACCATAACGTGCGGTAACGTACACGTTCCAGAACCACGGGATCATTGAGACGGCCAGAATCATTGACCCTATTGTCGAGAACTGGTTCATCCACGTGAAATTATCCTCGGGTAAATAATCTGCGTAGCGTCGAGGCATGCCGTCAACACCAACCCAGTGCTGGATCAGGAAGGTGGCGTGGAAGCCCAAGAATACCAGCCAGAAGTGGATTTTTCCGATACGCTCGTTCAGCATCTTTCCGGTGAATTTAGGCCACCAGAAGTAGAAGGCCCCAAACATGCCAAACACGATAGTACCGAAAATCACGTAGTGGAAGTGCGCAACCACGAAGTAAGTGTCGGAGATGTGGAAATCCAACGGCGGGGTGGCAAGAATAATACCGGTGAGACCGCCGTACAGGAAGGTGACCAAGAATCCGAAAATCCACAGCAGCGGAGTTTCGAAGGTAATAGATCCCTGCCACATGGTACCGATCCAGTTGAAGAACTTCACACCGGTTGGAACACCGATCATCATGGTCATGAATGAGAAGAACGGGAGCATAATCGCACCAGTCACATACATGTGGTGGGCCCACACGGTCACAGACAGGCCCGCAATGGCGATTGTTGCTGTGACTAGGCCCTTGTACCCAAAGATTGGTTTACGGGAGAACACCGGAATAATCTCTGAGGTCACGCCAAAGAACGGCAGGGCAAGCACATACACTTCTGGGTGCCCGAAGAACCAGAAGAGGTGCTGCCAAAGAACCGCTCCCCCGTTCTCGGGATCGAAGATATGACCACCAAAACGGCGATCCATGCCGAGTGCGAACAACGCTGAGGCCAGCGGCGGGAAGATCATAATGATCAGGATGGAGGTAATCAACGTCGCCCACGTAAACACAGACATACGCCACATGGTCATGCCGGGTGCGCGCATTGCCACGATAGTGGTAATGAAGTTCACCGCACCCATAATGGTGCCAAAGCCTTGCAGTGCCAGGCCAAAGACCCATAGGTCACCGCCTACAGATGGGCTGTAAGTGGTACTGTTCAACGGAACATACGCGAACCAGCCGAAGGACGCTGCACCCTGCGGGGTGATAAAGCCCGCGATAGCAACCAATGAGCCAAACAGGAAGAACCAGAAGGCCAAGGCATTTAGTCGCGGAAACGCAACATCCGGAGCGCCAATTTGTAGTGGGATAAGCACATTAGCCAACCCAGTAAAAAGTGGGGTGCCGAACATGAGCAGCATCAGCGTGCCGTGCATCGTGAAAAGCTGGTTGAATTGTTCTTTGGTCTGCAGAATCTGCATACCGGGTTCGAAAAGCTCAATGCGCATTAGCAGAGCCATAGTGCCGCCCATGCAGAAGAAAATAAAGGCGGCAATCAGGTACATGTACCCGATGGTCTTGTGATCGGTGGAGGTAATCCAATTGACGAAGATGCGCCCCTTGGACTTCGGAACCACACGCGGCGCAACGGTAGTCGCACTCTCAGTTGAATACTCGAGGGTAGTCACGGTTCACCTCATTTACTTGTCTGCGGGACGCGGGGTCGCGTTCTGGTTGGGGTTACGGTTGTATTCGTCACCAACAACACCCTGGTTTTCTGGGTTTTGTTTCAAGGACTCAATGTACTTATCATAGTCCTCCCGGGAAACAACCTTCACGTTAAAAAGCATCTCAGAGTGGTACTCACCACAAAGCTCAGCACACTTACCCTTGTAGTCGCCAGGCTCCTTAGTCGTGATGTAGATGTGGTTCGTCATCCCAGGAATAGTGTCTCGCTTCTCAAGGAATGCAGGCACCCAGAATGAGTGAATAACATCACGGGATTTAAGAGTGATATCAACGTTGGAATTAGCAGGCAAATACAGGGTGGGCAAAGCAGCCTCTTTGCCTTCACTACCGTCCAGGTGTGCCTGTACACCGGTAACATGCACATTCGCATCGGTATAGTTGAAATCCCACGCCCACTGTTTACCGTAGACTTCAACACTTACCTGGCGGTCCGAACCGGATTTGGGTGCGGTCACCTGGCGCTCCACCCGGTCTGAGAAAGTAAACATACTCACGATCAGAACAACCGGGACGAAGGTGTAGAAAACCTCCAACGGCAGATGATAACTAAGCTGACGCGGATAGCCGGTTTCATTCTTCCGGCGGCGGTAGGCGATGATACACCATAGCATCAAGCCCCAAGTTATAAGGCCAACGACAAGAGCAGCTGCCCAGGTCCCAACCCAAAGATGCATAAGGTTCTCGGCATTATCGGTTGCCGGACGGCCAGGTTTTACCGGCAGCCAACCGACGGATGCCCTATCCATTGAACAACCAGTCACAAGCAACACCACTGAAGTCCCAAGCCCGAAAAGGCTAAAACTTTTTGGTGTGCGACTGCCGGTTCGATGCTGCGAACTCACAGACGGCCCTTCCTGTTCTTACGGTGTGTGCTAAGCCGAAGCCCACCAGGTGGCAGATTTCGGCAGTTTTCATAAAAACTTGTCTCTTAGAGCTTACCGCGATTTTCCCCAATACGTTGACACTCTGTCAGTGAATTTGTGAGTTTCCCGAAAAATTACAGAATTTTAACGATAAATAGGTCCCCGTACACTCGGTACGGGAACCTATTATGACCTTATAAAATTATGCGCGATACGAGCAGAAGCCTAGTGGAACGAATCGCCACAGGCACATGAACCAGCCGCGTTCGGGTTGTCGATGGAAAAACCTTGCTTCTCAATCGTATCTTCAAAATCAATGGTTGAGCCGTCCAGGTAAGGGGCACTCATTTTATCAACAATGACCTGCACGCCCTCATAGTCGCGTACGGCATCGCCGTCAAGCACACGCTCGTCAAAGTACAGCTGGTAGATAAGGCCTGAGCAGCCACCAGGCTGAACAGCTATGCGCAGACGCAAGTCAGTGCGGCCTTCCTGTTCTAGGAGCGTACGCACCTTGTTCTGTGCGACTTCGGTGAGGTTCACGCCGTGGGTGGGAAGCTCAGTTGCTACAGCTTCAGTCATTTCCTGTCCTTTCCTCTGCCCAGATAAGGCATATTTAGGGATAACGTTACGCCCGCTGCCTTCGTCCGACAACATAGGGCATCCCAAGTTCGCCGGGGGCGTGAGATTGCATATGCTCTCAGGATACCAATATTGTCAACACCAACGCCGAGGAGGGTGAGGAAAACAACAGAATGCTCCCCGCTCCCCCAGGCTCACAGCGATCTGCGGGCTTATTTAGCGGAGCATAACTCGCTTATCATGAGTGCTTCCGCAAGGATACCGCACTTGAAATCAGGTATATACAGCGACTCATTAGCGCTGTGTGCCCGTGTATCGGGGCCTTCAACTCCTGTAATAAGAATCTGAGACTCTGGGAATACCGATTTTAGGTCTGAGATAAACGGGATAGAGCCGCCCATACCAGTCTGTACAGGCTCCTCTTCCCAAGCGCTGCGCATAGCCGCCAAAGCCAGTTGTGCCCCTTCCTGTTGGGCGTCTGCAGCAAATGGTAATCCGGAATCCACCGGAGTGTAGCTCACTTCAGCACCAAAGGGGGCATGTGCCGCCAGATGCTCCGCCAGCATCTGATGCGCATGTTCGGGAGTATCCCCCGGTGCGAGGCGTGTGCTGATCCGGGCCCGGGAGAGTGCTGCGAGAGTGTTTGAGGATTCGGCGATAGACGGTATGTCCATACCGATTACAGAGATAGCGGGCTGATGCCACAGCCGCGACGTTATAGGCCCGTGCCCAGCCAGAGAAACACTGTCCAGAATCCCAGAATCGGCCCGGAAGTCTTCTTCAGCGTATTCTAAAGCAGAGTCGTTAAGGCGCACTAGCCCATTCACCGCCACTGTACCGTCATCGGTGTGCAGCGTGGCGATAAGACGGGCCAGAACGGTGTGAGCGTCAAGGTAGGGGCCACCGAAGATACCGGAGTGTACTGCATGGTTCCCCGTGCGCACTTCAATATCGCCGCTGGCGACACCCCGCAGTGATGTGGTCAGCGCCGGGATTCCAGCACGCCAGTTCGCGGAATCGGCAACGATAATATAGTCTGCAGCGAGCTGCTCACGATAGGTGCTGATAAAAGACGTGAAAGAAGGGGACCCTGCTTCTTCCTCCCCTTCAATGAAGAGTTTCACCCCTGCTTTAAAATGCTCTCCTAAAACTTCACGAACGGCGCGGAAAGCAGCTAGGTGCAACAGCACCCCGGCTTTGTCGTCAGCAGCCCCGCGTCCGTATAGCCTCTCCCCTTTACGGGTTGCCGCGAAAGGATCTGTCTGCCACAGCTTACGCTCCCCAGTGGGTTGTACATCATGGTGAGCGTATAACAGAATCGTTGGGTATCCGGGCGCTGCTGGTTTCGAAGCGATGACTGCGGGCATCCCCTCACGTTGTGTACCGGTCTCGTCGTCATATGTGGCGCTCAGAACGTGCGCTTCGTCGAACCCAGCGGCAAGCGCCAGTTTACGCACGGCTTCGGCGCTGCGGTGTACTTGGGATAAATCGTATGCTTCCCAGGCGATGGAGGGTATGGCAACGAGGCTGGCGAGCTCGTTGAGGGTTTCGTTGAATCGTGTGGTGATCGCGGTTTCGAGGGCTGCCCGGTGGGGGAAGGTATGGGTTGTAGTGTTCATGTTTCTAACCATACGCCTGTGGGGCTTGTGTTGTTGATTTTTTGGAGGCCGGGTTATGGAGTATTCGGCAGGGGCCCGAATTTTCGATATTCTGGTAGGGTGTTTGGTCGTAAAAGTAAAGTTGAGAAGTCTCCTATTGAGGCTGTTGAACCGGTTGAAGAGGTAGAACCTCAGGTTTCAAAGAATTCTGGATACACCGCTCCGAAGGGGCGTCCTACGCCGTCGCGTAAGGAGCGCGAGACTGCTCGCCGTAAACCTATTGTTGGTGGTGATCGTCAGGCCGCTAAGGAGGCGCAGCGGGAGCAGAGGGCGCAGGATCGTAAGTTGCACGCTCATGCGTTGCGTACTGGTGATGAGAAGTACGAGAAATATTTGCCGGCGCAGCATCAGGGCAGGCAGCGGCGATTTGTACGGGATTATGTAGATGCTCGGCGTAATGTTGGTGACTACATGTTATATGTGCTGGGCGGGTGCCTGCTGATTGGGCTTATTTTTGCGGGGACACAGTTGAGTTTCGCACCGCAGGTGTACACGGCCACAGTGTATATCATGTATGGCTATCTTTTTCTTTTTGCGTTGGACCTGTGGTTTTTGTGGCGCAAGCTGAAAGGTATTTTGGTAGGTAAGTTTGGTGAGGCCCAGCGCGGTAGTGTGTCGTATATTTTTGGGCGGGTTAGCATGATCCGTCGTCTGCGTCAGCCCGCGCCTCGGGTCAAGTATGGTGAATACCCGAAGTTTTAGAGTTTTTATTGGATGATATGTGAGGCTCCCGCCGGTGATGGCGGGAGCCTTTTGTGTATTAGTTTAGGAGTTTTTGCGGCGGAGTTTGAGAAGTCCGCGATTAATGTGGGCTGCCCAGAGGGGGCCTTCGTAGAGGAAAGCAGTGTAGCCTTGGACGAGGTTCGCGCCAGCATTGAGGCGTTCTTGGACGTCGCGGGCGGTGGTGACTCCGCCAACAGAGATAATGGTGATGGTGTCACCAAGCTCCTGTTTGAGCAGGCGTAGTACTTCGAGGGAACGGGTTTTAAGCGGTTCACCAGAAAGTCCGCCTGCACCAATAGTGGTGATTTTGGTTTTGGGGCTGCGTAGGCCAAGTCCATCGCGGGCGATGGTGGTGTTGGTAGCGATAATGCCGTCAAGTTGTAGTTCTTCAGCAAGTTGGGCGACTGCGATAATGTCTTCGTCTGCCAGGTCGGGCGCGATTTTGACGGTGAGCGGTATGTGGCGGTGGGGTGAGACACGGTCAGCTTCTTCCCGTACGGATTGTAGGAGCGGACGGAGTGCCTCAATAGACTGGAGGGAACGCAGTCCTGGGGTGTTGGGTGAGCTGACGTTGACGGCAAGGTAGTCGGCTTGGGGCGCGAGGGTACGGGTAGAGATGAGGTAGTCGTCGATAGCGTTATCGAGTTCTACGGTTTTGGTTTTGCCGATATTGACACCGATGAGGGGCCGGGTTTGGGCGGGGTATTCGGTTTCGAGGTCGGCACGGGCAGCTGCGACGCGGGGCCCTACTGCTGCGGCGCCATCGTTGTTAAATCCCATGCGGTTAATGACAGCTTTATCTTCGATGAGGCGGAAGAGGCGGGGCTGAGGGTTCCCAGGTTGGGCTTGTGCAGTGATGGTTCCGATTTCAATGTGACCGAATCCGAGGGCAGCGAGCGCAGGGATAACTTTGCCGCCTTTATCGAAGCCTGCGGCGATACCGAAGGGTGAGGGGAAGGTGAGTCCCATGGCGGTGGTTTGCAGGTCGGGGTGGGGTTGGAGGTAGTGTTTGAGGGCTCGGGTGATGCCGGTGTTTTTGAGGGTTTGGATGCCCCAGAGGCCGATGTGGTGGGCTTTTTCTGGGTCCATGCTTGCAAAGAAGAGTTTGAAGAAGGTTGGGTAGAGTCGCATGGTGTGCTCCTTGGGGTGCTTAGTTGGTGGTTTGTGCGGGTATTTTGTCGGTGGCGCCTCCGTATCGGCGGTCGCGGTGGGCGTATTCTTCGACGGCTTTGTAGAGGGTGCGGCGGTCTACGTCTGGCCAGAGTACGTTCATGAAGACCATTTCGGCGTAGGCGCTTTGCCAGAGGAGGAAGTTGGAGATGCGTTGTTCTCCGGAGGAGCGGAGGAAGAGGTCTACATCGGGTAGGTCTGGTTCGTCGAGGTATTTTTGGAAGGTTTTTTCGGTGATGGCGTTGGGTTTGAGGGTGCCTGCTTGTACGTCGCGGGCGATGGCTGCGGCGGCGTCTGCGATTTCGGCGCGTCCGCCGTAGTTGACGCACATGGTGAGGGTGCAGATGGTGTTGTTACGGGTTTCGCGCTCGCATTGTTCGAGTTGTTCGATGACGTTTTTCCAGAGTTTGGGGCGGCGGCCTGCCCAGCGGATGCGTACTCCCCAGGATTTGAGGGTTTCGAGTTGGCGGTTGAGGACTTCGGTGGAGAATCGCATGATGAAGGCGACTTCGCTGGGTGAGCGTTTCCAGTTTTCGGTGGAGAAGGCGTAGGCGCTGATGTAGGGGATGCCCATTTCTATGGCTCCGGCGACGACGTCGAGTAGGGCGGTTTCGCCTGCGCGGTGTCCTTCGTTGCGTGGGAGTCCGCGTTCGTTGGCCCAGCGTCCGTTGCCGTCCATGACGATGGCGACGTGTTGGGGGATGAATTTTTTGGGGATGGGTGGTGGGGTTGTTCCGGTGGGGTGTGGTGGGGGTTTGATGGGCATTGGGGTCTTTCAGGTTGGGGGTGGTTTCTTGGGGTTATTGTACCGTGTGGGGTTATGGTGTTTTGGTTTCGAGGTGGGTGAGGGTTTTGAGGGGGGTTTCGAGGTGGTATTGGGTGGTGTTGAGGATGAGGTTGAGGATTTTTTGGGTGGTGTGGGTGGGGGTTTTGTCGATGGTGTCCCAGTGTCCGCTGGTGAGGGCGTTGAGGTAGGTGGTTTCTTGGGTGTTGAGTGGGGTTAGGGGTGTTGTGGTGGTGTGGGCGCAGGTGGGGCAGAGTGTGCCGTGGGGGGTGTGGTAGCTGGTGGGGGTTGGGGTTCCGCAGTGGATGCAGGTGTTGGTGGTGAGGGGCCATCCGGCTAGTTGCATGGCTTGGGTGAGGTAGCGTGCGAGGATGTGGTGCGGGTGGTGTTTTTTGTGGGCGAGGGCTGCGAGCGCGCCGTGGGTGAGGGTGTAGTGGGGTGGGGTTTCTTCGGGGGGCGTGTTGGTGGTGAGGGTTTCGCAGGTTTCGGCGATGACTGCTGCGGTGGTGTAGGCGGTGTAGTCGCCCATGATGGGGGCGGTGTAGGCGTGGAGTGTGGTGGTTTGGGTGATGGTGCGGAGTGTGCCGCGCCCTTGGGTGAGGGAGAGGGCTACGTGCATGTAGGGTTCGAGGCGGGCGCCGAATTTTGAGTTGGGTTTGCGGATTGATTTTGCAACGGCGTGGGTGATGCCGTTGTTGCGGGTGAGCATGATGATGATGCGGTCTGCTTCGCCGAGGTTTTGGGTGCGGAGGATGAGTGCGTGGTCGGTGTAGGTTTTGGGGGTGCTCACTGTGGGTTTATTCGTAGTCGATGTCGTCTTCGGGGGTGAAGGTGTTGTCATCGTTGGTGAGGAGTTCTTCGAGGTCTTCGTCGTCGTCATCTCCGTAGACGGCGAGGGGGGTGACTTCGTTGTGTTCTTCGAAGAGAACGTTTTCGTAGGTTTCGAAGGCGTTGGCGATTTCTACGTAGGCTTCGTCGATGGCGGGGTCGTGTTCGCCGTTGCGGTTGGTGACGGCGGTGAGGTGGTTTTTGAGTGCGGTGATGAGACGGTCAAGTTCGGTGTGGGGGTTGTTGTTCATGGTGTTATTGTATCCCACTGGTCTTGGGTTGTGGTGTGGGTGGTGTGTTCAGGCGCGCACCCGTTGTGGTGTGGGTGCGCGCCTGGTGGGGTGTTATGGGGTGGTTAGTATCCGAGGGTGTCGAGGGATGCTCGGATTGCTTCTGCGGAGGCGCGTAGTTTTGCGTGTTCGTTGTCGTCCATGGGGACTTCTAGGACGCGTTGTACGCCGTCGCGGCTGACGATGGAGGGTAGGGAGAGTGCGACGTTGTTGAAGCCGTACATTTTTCCTGCCATGGTGGTGGAGACGGGTAGTACTGCGTTTTGGCCTTGGAGGAAGGCTTCGGCGATGCGGGAGGCTGAGACGCCGATGGCGTAGTTGGTGGAGCCTTTGCCTGCGATGACGTTGTAGGCGGCGCGCATTGCGTCGTGGGCGAGGGAGTCGCGTACGTCTTGGGTGAAGAGCTTCTGGCCGTTGTGTTCCCATTCGGTGAGGGGGACCATGCCGATGTTTGCGGCGGACCAGACGGGGAATTCGGAGTCGCCGTGTTCGCCGACGATGTTGGCGTGGACGCTTTTAATGGATACTCCTGCTTTGGCGGCGATGAGCCAGCGTAGGCGGGAGGAGTCGAGGACGGTGCCGGAGGAGAGTACTCGGTTGGCGGGTAGGCCGGTGATTTTTTGGGTGACGACGGTGAGGACGTCGCAGGGGTTGGTGACGAGCATGTAGATGGCGCCGGGGGCGACGCTCATGAGGTCTGGGAGGAGTTTTTCGAGGATGCGGACGTTGGCTCCGGCGAGTTCCATGCGGGGCTGGTTGGGTTCTTGGCGTGCGCCGGCGGTGATGATGATCATGTCGGCGTCTTTGAGGGTTTCGAGTTCGCTTCCGCCGATGATGTTTGCTTCGTGGGCGAACATGGAGCCGTGGGCGATGTCGAGGGCTTCTGCGTGGGCGCGTTTGCCGTCGATGTCGTAGAGCACGATTTCGCTGGCTGAGCCGCGGAGGGTGGCTGCGTATGCGGTTGCGCTACCGACGCCGCCTGCGCCGATGATGCCGAGTTTGGTGGGTCGAGTTTCGCCGTTCATGGGTTTTCCTCTCGGTTGATGTGAGGGGGTTAGTGCGGGGGTTTCCCTGTGTTCTATTATGCCCTATTTTTGAGGGTTTGTGTGGTTTTATTTTTGATTTTTTAGAGATTTGTAGCGGCTTTATGGTGCTACAACCGATTTTTCTCTCATAAAACCATATAAGGGCGGATTGACTTTTTCATGCAGGTCACAGACGCGACAATCTGCTGGCGTGTTGTGGTGATCGCCTGTGTGGGGTGGAGTTAGGTGAGGGCAGTTTTGTGACGGTTCTTAGCTGTCGAAGTATGTTTGCACCTGCACCGCTCCCCCGGCCTTTTCAAATTCTGCCTGCACGTCGGCGGCGAGCGCATCATCTGTGAGGAAATCAAGTGCTACCACCGCTAGGCCGTAGGCGCCGTCAAGTGCTGCTTCTTCGGCGCGGGGTGATTGTGCGGCTGCGGCGAATTCTGCGGTGTGTAGGCCGGTCCCTTCGGGTGCTATCTGGATAAGCGGGTGGATTCCTGGTAGGCGCAGGCTAATGTTCCCAAAGTCGGTGGATGCTGCTAGGGTGTCGCTGATGGTTCCAGCCGGGTATGGGTTGCGCCCTATCTCGCGTTGAGCCAGTACCCATCGTTGCCCTAGTGTTTGGTTGGAGCGTACTGGCATGGTCATAGGTGAGGAATCCCAGTGGATATCGGCCTGTACGCCCGCCATGAGTGCTGCGCCGTGAAGTACGTCTTCTATCCGGTGTGAGAGTGCCCGTAGGGTGGGGGCGTATCGGGAGCGGATATTAATGTGCAGGCTTGCTGTCTGTGGGATGAGGTTGGGGGTCTGTCCCCCGCTGTCGATAATGGCGTGGATACGGTCGCTGACCGGCAGCTGTTGGCGTAACAGACCCAGCCCCTGGTAGGCCAGTGCTGCGGCGTCTAGGGCGTTGCGGCCCATAAAAGGGTGGGAGGAAGCGTGGGCGCTGATTCCGCAGTAGGTGACGCGGCATTCACGTCGCCCTAGCCATGCCTGATCCGCTACATCGATGAAATACGGGTGCACCATAATGGCTGCATCCACCGTGTCGAATGCTCCGGCACGTGCCATGTTTTCCTTGCCGGCGTCGGATTCCTCGGCGGGGGTTCCCAGGTAGATAATGCGTCCGCTGAACGCCTCCGGGGTTTTCTGTAGGGTGTCGGCGAGCGCAAGAAAGGCGCCAAGGCCCGCAGCTGCGATCACGTTGTGTCCGCAGCCGTGGCCGATACCGGGTAAGGCGTCGTATTCGGAGAGGATGGCGATGGTGCGGTGTTTGCGGGGGTCATAGTTGGCGGATTGGAGTGTGGCGGCAAATGCGGTGTCCAGCCCGCAGACGGGGGTTTCCACATCGATTCCAGCATCGTGTACTGCTCGGGTGAGCTCTGCGCAGGCGTACCGTTCTTGGTAGGCGGTTTCGGGGTTCTGGTGGATGGCGTGCAGCAGTTGTATGAGCTGTTCTTTGCGCCCGGCAATAGCTTTGGCGATGTCGTGTTTGAGGTGCGCATACCCGCAGTCTTCGTCAATGGGACGTGAGGTGATGCTGTGATGCGCTGTTGCTTTACGGTGTTCCGTTTCGGCGGTGAGTGCGGTGAGGAATTCACTTCCGGGGTGTGCTGTTTTTTCGGGTGTTTTTTGTGCGGCGGATTGTGTGCCCAGATTAGGGTGTGGGTTGCTGTTCATAGTTCTACGCTACCGGATGCTTCCTCCAGCAGGTTGGGCGGGTGGAGGTACGGGGATGTGTGATTTCAGAAGATTGGAGGCTTTTGGGGTGTTCTTCTAGCCGCAGGCCCAGCCAAAAACATTGTTATCAAGATCGATTTGGGCACTGCCGCAGTCTCCGAATTCAAGAACACCCATCTCGGTGATCTCCAGGTAGTAGGCGCTGAGCCTTGGCGGTAGGGACTGTCCGGGTAAGGCGGTGCCGCCTAGGTGGCATTTGGAGAAGAGCGGGTCGGCCCAGTTTCGAAAATCACCGGTTTCTTCGTCCCAGGGGTCTTCGTACCCGTTAATTCCGTCATCGGCGGGCGGGACTCCCGCATTCGGGTCGGGGCGGTATACCAGTCCGAGCGCTTGGGTGGGGTGGGCGGCGCCCCACTGGGTGAAGAGCCGGGTGCGCTGGTGCGGTGGAAGAATAATGAATTGTTCACCTTCCCGGTACGGGTTGGTGGGGCCGTTGCTGCGGGCCGAGAACTCTTCGCGGGTTAGGTAAAGGAGCCCAAAAACACCGTCTAAGGAGTCGTGTAGTTCTTGGAACATTGGGTGCGGCTGGTACTGTCGCAGCTGCGTTGTGAGCGGGGTGTCGCTGTTTTCTGTCAACGATAATGGGGGTTTTTCTTGGATGATTTCCCACGAATCTCCCGCGAAGAAAGATACCGCCACGTATTCGGGGCCGCGCCTGCGGTATGGTTCCGGTAGGTGCAGAGTGAAGATGTGTTGCATGGGGAGCCCTGTGTGGGGGCTTCGCGGCCACTGTTCGTCACTAATGCCTGGGCCGCGAGAGCCTAACCAGCCTGCTTCGGTCACTGCCGCCTGCTCGGCAACTAGTGTTTTGTTCTGGGGGTTGTAGGACCAGGTTCGTGTGGGGTTCTGGGGCGTAATATCAAACGTAATATCGTAAGCTTTCACCGGGAATACCCCTATCTTTAGTGGTTTCTCTTTGTCAGGTTAGCAACTGATATATGCCTGAAATTTTGGATTCTCGTCAGAACTACTTTTAAGCATCCATGACAACGATTCCCGCCGCAAACTATGCAGTTTAGCCTTAGGGTTATGTATTGGGGTGAGGAGCACAAGGTGAGCAGGTATGAAAACATGGTCTATAAGAAAGGGCCCCAGTGTAACTACTGGGGCCCTTTTCTGCCTTAACTATTCAAGGTCTTAGTGCGCGAGGGGGGACTTGAACCCCCACCCTCTAATACGAGGACTAGCACCTCAAGCTAGCGCGTCTGCCTATTCCGCCACCCGCGCAGGTGACTTGTGGGCCTTCACAGAGTGGCCGCCCACAGCAACATGTAATACTTTACGGGCTTTACCGCACCCACGCAAATCAAATAGACGTGTTATACACCACTGTTTGCGGGGTGTTGTGGGCGGTTTCATGACCGCCCCGAATTTCCCGCACCGTTTATGGCGTACTCTAACCCGTACCGCGCCACGCCGTCTCAACACGCTCATTTCCTCACCGCACAGAAGCTTAGAATAGAGACTATGAAGAATGAGAACCTTACCCGCGAAGAAGCCGCGCACCGCTCAGAGCTACTCACCGTAGAGTCATACCACGTGCATTTGGATCTCACCCACGCCAAGGACGAGACCCGAGAATCCTACCCCACTGTTACCACCGTACGGTTTGACGCCAAAGCTGGAGCCGAAACATTCATCGATTACATTCACCACTCCATTGACTCAGTCAGGCTCAACGGCACCCACCTGAACCTCGCCGAAGTCATTGACGGATCCCGTATTAAACTGCCGAACCTCGCCGAACACAACGAACTCACCATTCATGGGCGCTCCTACTACTCGCGCTCCGGGGAGGGCCTACACCGCTACATCGACCCCTCCGATCAGCGCGTATACCTCTACACCCAGTACGAGCCCGCCGACTGCCGCCGAGTCTTCCCGAACTTTGAGCAGCCCGACCTGAAAGCTGTCTTCAATTTCCGGGTCACCGCCCCCAAAGAATGGGTGGTCAGCTCTAACGGGGTGCTTGAAAAGGAAGTGCCCGACCCCACCGATTCGGGTATCACCAAACGCGTTTTTGCCCCCACTGAACGTATCTCCACCTACATCACCACGATTCTTGCCGGAGAATACTTCACCTCAACCGACACCTACCGCCCCAAGAGCACCGTCAACAGTGGAGACGTGCCGCTGGTTGCCTACTGCCGATACTCCCTCAAACCGCATTTCGACTACGACAATATTTTCCGGGTCACCAAAAACGGGCTGGACTTTTTCCAAGACCTCTTCGACTACCCCTACCCATACCCCAAGTATGAGCAAGCATTCGTGCCCGAATACAATATTGGCGCCATGGAAAACCCGGGTATGGTGACCTTCACCGAAGACTACATTTTTGTTTCTGGTGCCACCGAGGATGACTTGGAAGGGCGCACCAACACCATCTGCCACGAGATGGCGCACATGTGGTTCGGCGATCTAGTCACCATGAAATGGTGGGACGATCTCTGGCTCAAAGAATCATTCGCCGATTTCATGGGCACTCTCGGCGCTATCGAAGCCAACGGGTTCAAAGACGCCTGGGTCACCTTCGCCAACCAGCGCAAAGCATGGGCGTACCAGCAGGACCAGTTGCCCACCACCCACCCGATTGTGGCCGACATTGCGCACCTTGAGGCGGCAAGCCAAAACTTTGACGGCATCACCTACGCTAAAGGGGCCTCCACCCTCAAACAGCTGGTCGCCTACGTGGGCTTCGACACCTTCATCGAAGCAGCCCGCGTGTACTTCAAACGCCACGAATGGGCGAACACCACCCTCAACGATTTCCTGTCCGTACTCAACGAAGTATCCGGCAGGGATATGCAGGCGTGGTCACGGGCCTGGCTGCAAACCTCAGGTCTCTCAACTTTGGGAACCCGCCGCGTCTACGGAACCGACGGGCAACTCACCGACCTGTACCTCACCCAGCAGCTCCCCGAAGGTATACCCGCAGGGGTGGGGCGCCCGCATGTGGTCAAACTAGAGACCTTCCGCCAGCATGAGAACCGGCTGGTCTCAACAGGGGTACTCTCCCTGGAATACCCCAGTGAGCCCATCACAGAACACCGGGTTGAGCTCGCCGATGAGCACAAAAAGCAGGTGGGTGAAGCCGACCTGCTCATGCTCAACGCCCAAGACCACACCTATGCAAAAGTGGCGCTCACTAACGATGATGGGCTGCAGTCTGCAATCGCTGGTGTATCCACCCTCGAATCCACGCTATCTCGCGGGCTGATCTGGGGCGCACTCTGGGAGAATGTGCGTGATGCCCGCCTGCCAGTCAGCACCTTCGTAGATGCAGTAGTGCGCAACGTGTCCCTCGAGCCCAGCGCCTCCCTGCTTGGCAGCATGGTCTCCCACGCCCAAACGGCGGTAGCGAACTATGCCTCCCAAACAGAACGGGAAAACCTCTACAACGCACTCCATGATGCCTTCAGCACCGCCCTTGCAGCCGCCTCCCCCGGCTCGGATGCGCAGCTCATCCTGCTCCGCGCCCTCATCACGGTTAGCGGCGTCGCCACCCAAGGCGAAGAAACGTGCCGCGACATCGCCCGCGGGGCCTTTGAAGACACCACCGGAGACATTGCAGTGGCCACAGGCATACCCTACGACCAGAACCTCGGCTGGGCTGCCCTTGGTGCCCTCGCCGAACGGAACCTTGTGAACGTCGCTGAGCTGGAGCAGGCTGCCGGTTACAACCCCTCCTCCATCTCAGCCAATGGTTACGCTTACGCGCTCGCGGCATTACCGCAGGCCGAGCACAAGGCAGAGGCATACCGTACAGTTATGGAAGACAGCACCCTCTCAAACGACGCCCTCTCCTCAACCGCCAACGGATTCCGCCTCGGCCCCGATGAGTTGCGTGAACCATACTTCGAGAGCTACTTCGCGGCGCTGAGCGATATTTGGGAGTCCCGGTCCATTGGGATGGCTACCCGTATCGTACGTGGGCTCTACCCGCGCATCTCCTACGGCCACGGATCAGCCGCAGGATTAGACGTGGATAACACCGCCCCGGTAGCCCTCGCCGAACGCTGGCTGCGGGAGCACCCCGAAGCCCCCTCAGCGTTACGTCGCCTCATCCTTGAGGCCCAAGACCTTACCCGGCGTAACCTGAACGCGCAGAAGTTCAACGCGACACACTAAACACCTGTGTATTCACTCACCTTATGGACGCAGGTGCCCGGCGCACCCCACCGGGGCGAGGGCCGGGCATCTGCGTACTGCCGGTGTTTACGCGGCATACCAGGTACCGCGTCCACGACTCGTCACAGGTGTTAAAATCGCAAAAAGTTTTGGGTCAGAGAATCGCCAGTTTTTGCTGCACCTCTGTTCGGCTCAGTCTCAAAAACATGAGAGAATAGAAGCATTATCTGTCACCCGATAAATGTATCCACATAAATATAAGGAGTTTACTTTGGTCGACTACATCCTCGGTGACCGCGGAAGCGTCGAGATTGTTACCGATGGCTACTACGAGGCCGAAACCCTTCAAGTCTTTGAAGAACTCCACATTGACCGCGAGCGCATCTGGTTCGGAGAGGCCCACCTCGTACCAGAACCAGATAATCCTTATGAGCCTAAGAGTATCGCCGTGTACATTGACGAGCTCAAAGTTGGCCGAATGAGTGTTAAGGATTCAGCCGCATACTGGGAGCCAATAACGCGAGTAGTTGCTTCAGGTTACGTTCCGGTAGTTCACCTGCAGCTCTCAGCCATTGCGCGCCGTGTCGGTGAGGGCACCCGCATCGAAAGCTACGGTGTGTTGTCGCTTTCAGCACCAGGTTCGCTCTTCCCCATTAACCAGGCCCCCGCACGAGCGGCCCTGCTGCCGCAGGGGCAGTCAATGAAAGTTCTTGATGAGAAAGACCATTCAGAGTACCTGCACAGTATCCTGCCCCCCAATGGTGAAGGGCGTGTGATTCTGACCCTTGAGGCGAACCAGATGAAGCTCTCAGATGGGCGTCTTATCGACACAGTTGAGGTGCTCCACGACCGTAAGTTGGTGGGCCGGCTAAGCACACAAATGTCCGCGCAGCTAGCTCCCGTGGTGAAGTATGCCTATGACCGTAACCGCCTCACAAGCGCCTGGGGTACTATCCGTGGCAATAGCTTGGAGCTTTCACTGACGGTTCAAGCACTGCGAGCCAGCGAGATCCCGGCGGAATGGTACCGTACCCTGCCGAATAATGTTCCTGAGCTGCTCCCCGAAGGGGTGGCCTATGAGGTTCCTGACGCATATGTTGCCACTGAAGGTGAGAATAACCGCTCCGCTATTGAGGAATCAACAACGAAGAAGCGACGCGGATTCATGAGCGCGCTCACCGGTGGAGGTGCCCCCGCTGAGACCGCTGCTCCTGAGACTCTCAGGGCTGAGGGGCTGCAGGAGGACAGCACCGAAGCCGTCGTACGGGGCGAGCGCCGCCGCCTGCTGACTCTTATGAGCGTCACCGGTTTGGCTGCGCTGTTAATCGGCTTGATCGTGGCATTCTCGTACCTGGTGGTGGGCTTCATTATTATGGCACTGGGGGCGGTACTGGTCTTAGCCACCCTGTATGTTGGGCGTCAGATGGCGGTAAGCCCATCAGTCATCCGATACACCGATTATGAGGCTCAGAAAGAGGCCCAACAACAGCAGGAGAAACCGGAGAAGCCGCTTAATACGGCGCGCCGCTAAAGCCCGTTGCGGTTCTACGCGAGTGAAGGCCCCCACCCCAGGTTATATTACCGGGGATGGGGGCCTTCATGTATGCCATAGCTAGACACCAGCCGAGCGTTAGCCTTCCGCTGCGCGACTAGTCTTCACCGTATACGGAGGTGAAATCGGTGATCTTATCGTTCTGCAGCGCACGGGTAAGATCGGCGTTCACTTTCTGATCCACCAGAACAATAGACTGCCCATCCATAGACCACCCGGGCCCTGCATTGGGTAGGCTCATCATGTGCATTGCGGTGGATCCGTTCGTAATCACCGGGGCCGCCAGGTTAGCGACCTGTGAGGAGTCCAGGCCCTTATCAACAGTCAGGTAGCCGCTGAGGGAATCTACAACCGTCTTAAACTTCCCGATGCTGCTCAGCGCCCCCTGAGCTTTAAGGGTGTTGTACAGGCCCCGCAGGTAGGCGCGCTGGTTGCGTACACGCTGGTAGTCACCGGCAGCGAAAGAGTAGCGTTCACGCACGAACGCCAGCGCCGTACTGCCGTCCATGTGCATAGTGCCGGGGGTGTACGACCACACCCCGGTTTTAAAGGCGACGGGTACTTGAACGTCTACCCCGCCGACGGCGTTGGTCAGGTCTTTGAATCCGGTGAAGTCGATCTCAGCCACATGGTCGATTTTGATCCCCAGCAGCTGCTCAATGGTAGCTACCTGCAGCCCAATACCACCGTAGTTCAGGGCGGCGTTCACCTTTGCGCTGCCGTACCCGGGGATATTCACCCAGCTATCACGCATAATGGAGATCAGGTACACCCCCGAACCGTCTTTGGGGATATGCATGAGCATAATAGTATCGGCACGCTGTCCGCTGACTTTAGCGGCATCGGCTGAGCCAGCACGAGAATCGCTCCCTAGAAGCAGGATATCTGTGCCGGGGCTATCAACGATATCCCGGGTTTTGCCGCCTTCAACAGTGTCAAGGATGCCGTCACCATTCTGATCTTTCTCACTGGCGAGAGATTTGGGGTCCTTACCTTCGGGCCCGGTGAAGGTGGGGGCTGCTGGGGGGTCACCAAGGGATTTCTTGAGGTTATCAAGACCGTCCTGAGAGTCAGTGATCGAGTCAAACTTCTGAGTCTGGCTATCCCAGGTGTGCCCGATGCTCCAGATATAAAACCCGACCCCCAAGAGTAGGGCCAGAATAATAATAAGCAAAGCTATAAGGGAGCGTTTAACCCATTTTTTCCTGGGTGTGGTGCGAAGAGCCTGAGTGAGTGTTCCGCTCATGATATTCCTTTATGTGCTGAAATTTTGTGGCGCCTGCAGGTGCCTCCATCGGCTCCGGCGCATAGCTGATGTGCCTGCCCCATAGTGTGGGGATGTGTATGTGAAAAGACACCCCGTACCCGCGACGTCTGCGGCTACGGGGTGCATGAGAAATTATTTAGTGCAACGAAAAATTTAGGAGGACTTCTTGCCGAAGTTCGCGAAGCGTGCGTTGAAGCGCTCGACGCGGCCTGCGGAGTCCATGATGCGCTGCTTACCGGTGTAGAACGGGTGAGATTCGGAGGAAATCTCGACCTCTACAATGGGGTACTCATTGCCGTCTTCCCACTTCTCAGTCTTAGCGGAGGTCATGGTGGAACGGGTGAGGAAAACCTTGCCAGATGCGAGGTCTCGGAACAACACCGGGCCGTATTCCGGGTGAATATCTGCCTTCATTTTTACCTTCTTCTGCCACTGGATTTTGCCAGCAGCCCTTATATGGATGGGGTAGGTATGATGTGCTTGAGCGCATCAAACGGTTGTTCTCGGGCGCTGATGCGCACACAACCAGCATCAAGAGTATCACTTTTCAGACGGGTGCGCACACCCAGGTTTTTATCGCTTCACTCACTAACGCGGGCGGGTCTCCCAGAACGCTACAGCCGAGGCGGCAGCCACATTGAGCGAATCTACCCCGTGAGACATGGGGATCATGACCGTGTGTTTCGCGGCAGCAAGAGTCCGCGCCGACAGCCCATGCCCTTCAGTGCCCATAATAAGCGCCAGTTTCGGGTAGCGCCTGCTTGATAGTTCCTCAAGGGTGAGAGAATCATGGTGTAATGCTAGGGCGGCGGTCTCGTACCCCATGCTGTGCAGTAGCTCAAGGTCATCCGGCCAGCTGGTTAAGCGCCCCCAGGGAACCTGAAAAACGGTTCCCATTGAAACACGAATGGAACGACGGTACAGCGGGTCAGCGCAGCGGGGGCTTACGAGTACCGCGTCCACGTTAAGGGCGGCAGCGGAACGGAAAATAGCCCCGACATTGGTGTGATCCACAATGTCCTCAAGGATAGCCACCCGAAAGGCCTCAGCCACCAGCTGTTCTAAAGGAACCGGGGCGGGGCGGGCCATCACCGCCAGCGCCCCGCGGTGCAGATGAAACCCAGTGACACCCTCTAACGCCTGTTCCGGACCTACATAGGCAGGAACTTCGGGGTGTGCCCGCAGCACGTCCGCAAGATCATCGGCCCATTTTTCACTCATTAGGAATGAGAGCGGCTGGTGTCCTGCGTCGAGCGCCCGACGCACTACCTTGGAAGACTCAGCAATATAAATACCCCACTGGGGTTCCAGTACCGAACGTAATTTCACATCGGTCAGGTGGGTGTAGTACTGCAGAGCCTGTTCGGGGGCCTGCTCCAACGGAACCACGGAAGAAATAGCGTGCACCCGCTCTGTTCGGGCGGCAATATCGGCTGCGGATAGTTGTTTCTTTCTCATGCTTTTCATATGCTGCACCTGTCGCTGGGTGTTCCCGTCGTATGACGGGAACACCCAGCGACAGGGCTGCTATTTAGCGTTTAAAGGCGCTGTAACGCCCGGTGGCGGTAGTGGTTAAGGCCAGGTCCATACCGTAGGTGCGCGCCAGGTTCTCCTCAGTAATAGTCTGCGCGATCGGCCCGGCAGCCACCAGCTGCCCCTCACGCAGCAGCAAAGCGTGGGTGAACCCTGCGGGGATTTCTTCGAGGTGGTGTGTAATCAGCACAGTTGCCGGGGCGTAAGGATCGGCAGCTAGCGCACTCAGACGTTCCACGAGGTCCTCACGGCCGGAAATGTCCATACCCGCCCCGGGCTCATCCAGCAGCAGCAACTCCGGGTCGGTCATGAGGGCACGGGCGATGAGGGTACGTTTACGTTCACCATCGGAGAGAGAACCAAAAGTGCGCTCAGCGAGGGCCTCAACACCCCAATCAGCCAGCAGCTCGGTAGCGCGGGCATCATCCATCGCCTCGTATTCTTCTTTCCACCGGCCCGAAACAGCATAGGCGGCGGTCACCACCACGTCGGACACTTTCTCGTGTCCGGGGATCTGTGTGGCAGATGCTGCTGAGGAGATGCCGATACGGGGGCGTAATTCGAAGACGTCTACCGCCCCGAGGGTCTCGTCCAGGATCTCAACCTCCCCGCCGCTGGGATGCAGCCGGGCTGCAGCAATCGATAAGAGGGTGGACTTACCGGCCCCGTTAGGGCCTAGGACAACCCAGCGTTCGCCTTCGTTCACGGACCAGCTAACATCCCGAAGAATGTTGCGCCCGCCGCGTACTACGTTAACGTTGTGAAGATTAAGTACGGTGCTCATGTTTTCTTCTCTGCTGTGAATTTCTAGATAGTGTGGATGCTCTCAGGTGGCCCCGCCACGAACCGGCCGGTGTATCTTCCACCCGTACACGGTACTGGGCGGGTGCGTGGTACGGGCTAGTCGATGAACCCGCGTGCGCCGCCGACGAGTTCCACGTGGCCGCTCTCAACCTCTGCGGTGACCATTTTGGCGACCTCGTGGGCGAACTCGTTAACCGTGTAGAGCTTCCCAGCAGTTTCGCGGCGGGCCTCGATGGCCCCGGGGTGCAGACGGTTGAGTAAGGTCGCTGTAACGGTGCCCTCAATCATGTCGGCAGAGACAATAACGAGGGAGATGCCTTTCTGCGCAAGTGCCGGGATTTCTGCGACGAGGGCGTCCTCCCCCGCCCGTTTTGACTCGGCGACCGGCTGGTATTCTGCCATGGTCTGAACTTCCCGGATGAAGTGTGCCTGGTGGCTGGTAACAAACACGATACGCCCGCCCGCAGGCATTTTCTGGGCTGCTAGGCGCGCCAGTTCAAGCTGCGCGTCACGGTTCAGGCGCATCGCGTAGTCTTCGCCCATGCCGCTCTCCATGCCGCCGGATGCGTTAAGCACCAGGTAGTCAAGGGAACCGTAGGTGTCTACCGCCGTCTGCACCAGGTTCTGCAAGTCGGCGGTATTGGTGACGTCAGCCTGCACGGCGATTGCTTTACCGCCTGCTTCCTCAATGGAGGTGACGATCTTCGCGGCGCGTGGTGCTTTGGAGCGGTAATTCACCACCACGTTCGCCCCTTCGGCTGCGAGAATCTGTGCGGTGTCTGCACCCACCCCGCGGGAGGAGCCGGTGACGATAACGGTTTTGCCGGTCAGTTGTGCCATAGCTTATGAGTCCTTTGCTGAACGAAAACGGTGGTTAATGATGTGTGGTGTGCTAGTGGCCCATTCCCAGGCCGCCATCCACGGGGATGACCGCACCGGAGATGTAGTTTGCCTCATCGGATGCGAGCCAGCGAATCACGCGCGCAACTTCTTCCGGTTCGGCGAAGCGCTTGGCGGGGATGGTATCGAGGTAGTTCTGTTTGGTCTCTTCTGGCAGCACCTCGGTCATTGCGGTGTTAATAAATCCGGGGGCGACCACGTTCGCAGTGATATTACGCCCGCCCAACTCGCGGGTGATGGAACGTGCCATTCCTACCAGTGCGGCCTTCGAGGAGGAGTAGTTCACCTGCCCCGGTGAACCGTACAGGCCCACCACGGAAGACACCAGGATGATACGCCCCCGCTTGAGTTTAAGCATCCCCTTGATGGCGCGCTGAACTACCCGGAAGGAGCCGGTGAGGTTCGTGTCGATGACGTCGGTAAAGTCTTCTTCCTTCATGCGCAGTAACAGGGTGTCACGGGTGATACCCGCGTTGGCGATAAGAACCTCTACCGGGCCGAACTGCTCCTCAATGGTTTTAAACGCCTCGGTGATGCTTGAACTGTCACGCACGTCGGCTTTGACGGCGAAAAACTCTTCGGGGGCGTCCCCGCTACGGTAGGTTACGCATACGTTGTGCCCCGCCGCTTTGAATTCTTTAGCGATTTCGTAGCCGATGCCACGGTTACCGCCGGTCACGAGAACAGTTTTGGGGGTGGTTTCGCTCATTATTTTCCCTACAGGTAGGCTTATTGGTCTTCTAATATTTTACGCCGTTTATGCCCAGCCTGCCGGGCGGGACTCTTAACGCTTCATATTCTGCAGGTCTACGCTGAAAGTGTTCCACGGGGTCTACACTGGAAGACATGGCGGCTTTTGAGGGCCGCACCGAACTGTTGCAGCGGGGTGTGGCGCACCCAACCAACAGATGGATACAGCACACACGACGCGCTAAAGGGGAGGGATTCTGTGTCCGAAAAATACTGGACGGCTGAAGACCTTGCCGACCACGGGTACCGACTAGAACAGACCCCTGAAGATCAGGCGGAGCAAGATGACGCATACTGTATTACCGGTGCGGATGAGCCGCTTTCGCAGCGGGTTAATAAACGCTCCCGCGAGTACATTTTTAAAATGTCGCTGCGAGTGGTGTGTATTGTCTGCGCGGTACTGGTGGACGGGTGGATGCGGTGGGCGTTTGTAGCCGGTTCAGCGGTGCTGCCGTGGGCGGCTGTTGTAATCGCCAATGGGGAAGCTAAAAACCGCAATAGTGGTTTCGTTCCCTACAAGCATAATGTCCCCCAGCCGGCATTAACCGCCAGCATGCAGGAACAAGATTCTGGGAAGCCGTCGTACAATACCTCCGAGGTCATTGATTTACAGGCACACCCGGCTGGACCTGACCGGGCCTAGTCGCAGAGTAAAGTGTGAGGAGGGGCTAGCAGTGGACTTATTAGGTTCGCTCTCAGGCGATGCAGCACCCACTGGGGATATCTGTTCCCGTAAAGGGTGCACTACCGAGGCTACCCACCAGATCCTGTGGAATAATCCAAAAATCCATACCCCACAG
The DNA here is from genome assembly GCF_003989445.1 of Rothia sp. HSID18067. NCBI lineage: Bacteria > Bacillati > Actinomycetota > Actinomycetes > Micrococcales > Micrococcaceae > Rothia > Rothia sp. HSID18067. The sequence goes on from NZ_RBMF01000001.1 coordinate 739,602, forward strand.
CGGCGTAAAATCTGGCTTGCCTGCGACGAGCATACGGCATGGTTAGAGAATTATCTTAAAGAACGCCAGTTCTGGAAGCAGACCCTGCCGTTTCCACAGTAGCTGACACCCGCTCAGCGGCACTGTACTGTTAACTCTGTTTCTGTTCTATCACCGCCCGGAAGGATTCATGCGCACATACCGTTTTCTGCTCACCAGCAAATGGATATTAGCTCTCATCCTGTGTGTGCTGTTTTCTGTGCTGTGCGTGTACCTGGCGGGGTGGCAGATGAGCCGTAAGGAGGCTCTTGACTGGCGTAATTCTCTGATCGTGCAGAACTACCATGCTGACCCCTACCGGCTGGAGGATAAGCCCCGGATCTTTACAGACTACGACCCTAATACTCAATGGCATCCGGTTCAGATGCGTGGGCAGTATCTTCCCGAGAAGACCCTATTGGCCCGCAACCGGCCCTATGAGGGGCAAAACGGTTTTGAGGTGCTGGTTCCTTTCCGCACCGATGACGGGCAGGTGATTGTGATAAACCGCGGCTGGTTACCCGCCAGCTCATCGGATGCCGCGGCCCCGCGCGAGGAAGTGCCCGCCCCGCCGCAGGGGCAGGTGAGTATCGTCGCGCGCGTGCATAATGGGGAATCTGCCACGGGGAAAGAAGCACCACAGGGGCAGGTGGCCTCTATTGACCTGAAGGAAATCTCCGAACGCACCTCACTGCCAGTTAGCGCTGGCGCCTACGGGCTGCTTGACGTTGAGAACCCAGCCGCTGCCCGCCGCCCGCAGCAGAAAGCGCAGCCCGAGTTAGATAATGGGCCGAACCTTTCCTACTCGTTACAGTGGTATGCTTTCGCGGTACTGATCTATGTGGTGTATTTCTGGAGTGCACGGCAGAAAGTGCGCAACGATGAGCTGGATGCGCAGGTGGCGGCGGAGCTGGAACGTTACTACGGGCAGTTCTACAACGAGGACGGCACCTACGTGGGTGAGGAAGACGAGGCTGTGGTGCTTCGCAAAATGGAGATGATTGATGATATGCCCTCGCATATGAAGTCGATCGTACGCCCCAGGCCCGCAAGGAAACGTTCCCGGCCCACCGATGAAGAAGAGGAAGACGCGTTTTTGGATGGGCTCTCGTAAGAACTGCAAGCCCAACCGGTCAACACCCGGCGGCGTGTTGCGAGGGTCCGCAGAAAGGCGTAAACACCATTTCTTTCATTGACGAACAAGGTAGGGTATGAGGTGTCTGCGTCAATGCCGCCTGAAGATACTCAGCCACCCTGCAGCGTTCCCCTGCTATATGTTCTTTCCGTTTATTCCCGGCGCTGACTGTCCTAGTAAAACGTATTTTCTAACCGTTCCTACCGCGGATAATCATGCATATATTTGTATCGAATTTTACTTCGAAAACCTGCTATAGTTAGTCCTGTTTAGAAAAGATTTTTGCAAAGTATTTTCGAAGAGGTTTCGCCTATGATGGGTTACTCGCACACCGTGAGCGCGGCCGCCGGGTGGCTCATACTTGCTGAAACCGGTGTGGTGCAGGTGCCCGATACACCCACCCTGATCGTTACCACTCTTGCCTGCGCTGGCGCGGGTATGCTACCCGATATTGATCACCACAACGGCAGTATTGCCAACTCCATACCACCACTTTCACGCTGGCTTGCACGCGTGGTGGGCGCTATAAGCGGTGGGCACCGAAAAGGCACCCATTCACTGATAGGACTCATCGCTTTCTGGGCTATCGCATACTTCAGTATTCAGCTCACCTACCAGGGTGTCCCCTGGGTTTCGCTCATACTTGCGGGGTTCTCTGGTGGGTTAGCTCTGCGTGTTCTCGGTGCACCAGGCGGCTGGATTGGGGCCATTATCCTGGGGTACGCCGCTTACACCACCGGCTCGCTCAGCCTACTCCCCTGGGCTATTTCAGTAGGGGCAACCATACACCTCATAGGAGATGCCCTGACCACCAGAGGAATTCTGCCGTTATACCCCATCATCCTTAAACCTCCGGTTGCTTCGGCACTTTGGAAGAAAAGTGGCTACATGGCCTTACCGCTTCTGGGTGATGCTGGCAGCGCCCGCGAAAAAGGATTGGTGCTGTTACTGACCCTCTATATCGGCTGGTATGCGGCCGCACTTGGTGGCCTCATCCCCTACCCCCTACAGACAGCCGGGCTGGGCATACATCAATAACCTTTGGGAACGTTGCACAGACACAAGAAGACACAGGAGCGCCCCGCCTCATCAAAACGATGGGCAGGGCGTCGAATCCTTTATAGCTTCTCCGGCTTATGCGTCCTGGATGGGCCAGTGGACGTCGACCTCGACGTTCTCTTCACCGGAGGTGGGGTACTTCTCGTACTCAGTGTTGTGCATATGTTCTCCTTTTGTCAGCACAAGGAATCCTGTCCCAATATGCTTGCTTGACCTACAAGGACAAGCCCCTTCTTTTGCTTTTGCGTCCTCGCATCAGCGGGAACACATCCAGTGTAGACCCGTGCAGTATTGGTTTTCCAGCCAAAAACCCAAAATGTAGGCAGACACACACCGATATTTCCAGAAACCCACATTACTGTCCGCAATATAACGACAATACAACGGATTTTTATACGGAAAACCCACAATCGCAAGCGGTTTTTGCCATCACTACCGCAGCCAATATCTCAAAACCAATACTCTCTCCGGCAAACCCCATAGCAAAACTCTCAAAAATACGGTGATACGGGCCCAAAGCAACACTAAATCGTAGAAACGCAACCCCTCTTCGCAGCTCAACTGCACCAAATACCCGCCCCGTGGTGCACCCCGTATTTCAGAGACACACACGATATACAGATGCCGCCCGCCCCAGTGGAAAACCAGGGCGGGCGGGTATAATGTGGCTCCGTTTTCGGCGTGCTACGCCAACGAAATTAAATCCTGATAGTCCTTCGACCAGAGATCTTCCACCGCGTCCGGCAGCAGCAAAACCCGCTCGGGGTTCAGCGCCTCAACGGCCCCCTCATCATGCGAGACCATCACAATGGCACCAGTGTACGCTTTCAAAGCATTCAGGATCTCCTCCCGAGAAGCCGGGTCAAGGTTATTCGTCGGCTCATCAAGCAGCAGCACATTCGCGCTAGAAGCTACCAGTGTAGCCAGTGACAGGCGGGTCTTCTCCCCACCCGAAAGCACCCCGGCCGGTTTATCAACATCATCACCTGAGAAAAGAAACGAACCAAGGATAGTGCGCACCCGCGTATCATCCAGATCCGGCGCAGCAGATTTCATATTCTCAAAAACAGTGCGCTCACCCTCAAGAATTTCATGCTCCTGCGCGAAATACCCCAGCTTCGCCCCGTGACCATACACCACCTCACCTGTATCCGGCTGAGTCGCACCCGCCAGCATACGCAACAGGGTAGTCTTACCCGCACCGTTGAGTCCCAGCACCACCACCCGTGAACCCCGGTCAATAGCCAAATCAACGTCTGTAAAAATCTCAAGCGAACCATAGGATTTCGACAGCCCCCGAGCAGAAAGCGGGGTTTTACCGCAGGGAGCGGGGTCAGGGAAACGAATCGCCGCAACCTTATCGACCTGACGCTCTTCCTGAACCCCACGCATAAGACGCTCTGCGCGCTTAATCATCTGCTGAGCAGCCACCGCTTTCGTGGCCTTCGCACGCATCTTATTGGCCTGTTCTAAAAGCGCGTTCGCCTTCTTCTGGGCGTTGGCGCGCTCGCGTTTACGGCGGTGTTCATCCTGCTCACGCTGCATCAGATAGTTTTTCCACCCCATGTTGTACTGGTCAATCACGCACCGGTTTGCGTCAAGATAAAACACCCGGTTTACCACCAGTTCCATGAGCTCCACGTCGTGGCTAATCACCAGCAGAGCACCCGAAAAGTTCTTCAAAAAATCTCGCAGCCACAGGATAGAATCAGCATCCAGGTGGTTGGTGGGCTCATCAAGTAACATCGTGTCTGCGTTTGAGAAGAGGATGCGCGCCAACTCCACGCGGCGGCGCTGCCCGCCCGAGAGGGTCGACAAGGGTTGGGAAAGTACCCGTTCGGGAAGGTCAAGGTTGGATGTAATGACCGCAGCCTCAGACTCCGCCGCGTAACCGCCGCCAGCAATAAATTCGGCTTCTAACCTATCGTAGCGGCGCATACCTTTAGCACGCACCGTCGGGTCTTCGCTGGCCATATCATCTTGAGCCTGGCGCATCTTCCGCGCTACACCGTCCAATGCCCGGGCCGAAAGAATACGATCCTTGGCGAGCTGGCTCATATCATCCACTTTGGGGTCCTGCGGCAGGTAGCCGATTGAACCGGAACGGGTAATGGTGCCATCCGCCGGTAGATTAAGCCCGGCCAACACCTTAGTCATGGTGGTTTTACCGGCTCCGTTGCGGCCTACAAGCCCAATCTTATCGCCTTTATCAATACGGAAAGTGACCTCTTCCATGAGCAGGCGGGCGCCAGCACGAAGTTCAAGGTTCTGTACGGAAATCACGATGCAGGATCTTTCGGGTGGGGTACGCGACAGATGCCAACTATGGCGGCAACTTCTCAAGTTTACGCGATGGCGCACCATGCGGGCTATTTCAGACTCGCATGGCGGTACGACGGTGCTCAGTACGAACTAGGCACCGTTATATGACATGTTTTTACAGGCCTATACACGAAGGCTCTAGTACTACCTCTATAATTTGAACAGTGTTCAAATAAATTTCTATCCACCAAGTGTTAAGGACCCCAACGCATGTCTGCAGCCACCCCGTACCGCCCATCCTCAGCCCGTAACCTTGCCCTAGTAGCCGTTTTCGCAGCTTTCATAGCGGTACTTGGGCCGCTTTCCATACCGATCGCAGGCGTACCCGTACCACTATCGTTAGGCCCGCTAGCGATCTACGTGACCGCCCTCGTTCTAGGCGGGATCCGTGCCTTCGCAGCGACCAGCCTCTACGTTCTTATGGGGTGCCTGGGCCTGCCTATTTTTGCGCAGGGTGGTTCAGGCTTCGGCTCACTAGCTGGCCCCACCGGCGGATACCTCATCGGCTACCCTTTTGGGGCACTCGCTGCCGGGGTGGTGGCCTACCTGGTAGTGCGCCGCCGCCTCAACCCGGCACTTACCGTGATACTACTTGCGGCAGCAGCGATGATCGGGTTCGTGACGCTTTCAACCGGTGGCCTCATCGGTCTCATATTCAACGGGCGCATGCCCTTCGAAAAAGCAGCTGGTATCGTCATATCTTTCGCGCTGCCTGATTCCGCCAAAGCGATCGTAGCGGCTCTCGCGGCGGCGGCGGTTCACCGAGCGTTCCCCGCACTGGCTGGGCGCGCATCCGCCAAAACAGCTAGGTAACACCGGTGTTCTTCTCACGACGACGCGTAACAGAGACTTCGCAGGAAGCCGCAGATACCCCCTGCTATCTTCGCACTCACCAGGTAACCGTTACCGTTGACCTCCCCGACGGTGGGAACCAGCGCATCCTCGACTCGGTGACAGTGCGCCTTGAGGCACCCCGCACCGCGGTATTAGGGCTTAACGGGAGCGGAAAATCAACATTTCTGGGCCTCTTTAATGGGCTGGTGCACCCCGCAGAAGGAACGGTAGAGGTCAATGGGGTGGATGCGCTCGTCCACCCGCACAAAGCACGGCAACAGGTGGGTATGATCTTCTCGGACCCCGCCGCGCAGCTTATTATGCCCACCGTGCGTGAAGATATTGAGCTGAGCCTGCGCCGGAACCCCACCCTGACCCGCAAGCAGCGACTGCATAAAGCCCACGAGCTTTTGGCGCAGCGCGGAATAGAGGACAAGCAGGATCAGAGCGTGTTCTCGCTCTCCGGCGGGGAAAAACAGCTGGTAGCGCTCACCAGCGTATTGGCCACCGACCCGCGGGTGCTGCTCCTTGACGAGCCGACAACACTTTTAGACCTGCGGAATCGACTGAACCTCATGCGCCACTTTAATACGCTGAACCAGATGCTGGTGATTAGCACCCACGACCTTAACTTGGCTGCCGCCTGCGATGAGGCGATTATCCTTCACGAAGGACGGCTCATGGCGCACGGTGCCGCCGCAGACACCGTGCGCACATACCGTAACTGGTGCTCCCACGGCTTCCCCCATGAGCACACCCGCGGAGGTGCCGCTGATACATTAGGAAGCGACGATGAGTAAACGCACACGCCCCAAACGCGGCGGTAGTTTTCAGGCTAAATTCTCCCCGGGTGCCGCGCTCATCGGTTCATACCGTCCTTTAGCAACACCGGTGCACCGGGTACCGCTGTGGCTCAAGGCGTGCCTTTTCGCAGCTTTTATGCTCCTGCTTGCGCTCACCGGGTGGCAGGTAGCCTTCGGGGTATGCGCGGTGTGCCTCATACTGGCCTACAGTGCGGGTATAAAAACAATGGAGCTGCTGCGGATGCTGTACGCCATGCGGTGGCTTCTCATACTCCTGGCGTTCTACTATGCCCTGTGGGGCGGGTGGGCCCTTGGCGCGGATGTGCTTGCCACGCTCCTAGCGGCCACACTTGCTTCACGGATTATCCTCACCAGTACCCCGCTGCCAGTACTTATTGATGGGGTTGTAACGTTCTGCGCACCCCTGCGGTTTGTGGGGGTACGGCCCGAACGACTGGGTCTAGCAATCGGGCTTATGATACGGTCAATTCCGGCGATTATGGACCGTTGGGGAACGTTGCTAAAAGCCGCTGCCGCACGCGGGTTACCGGCTAAATCCACGTGGCGGCTGATTACTCCCCTCGTCGTGCAGACCGTTGATTATGCGCAAAAAACCGGTGATGCTCTTGCCGCACGCGGGTTAGATGAGTAACCCTGCTGCTAGGAGGCGTGCACGTCCCAGGTGTTTAGCGCCACCAAATGTACCAGTTGTGGCTGCCGTACAGGCTTTCAGAGAGCTTACTGAACCCACGGTATACGTCGGTGAGCATGGCGGGGCTGAGCATGCACTGTTCTGCTGCCAAAATAGCGGCGTCTAGTGTGGTGTTAACGGGTTCAGGTGTGTAGAACTCTGTGTATTGGGCGGCAACTACAGCCGGTACCGCTTCGTCCCGCTCCTGCCAGTAGTGGGCGATCGCCATAAAGTCAGCAGCATCAGGGCACCCAACCCACCCCCCGAAGGGCAGGTATGCTAAGGCCTCAGCTGGTTCAGTGACCGGCATATCAAGAAGTATGAGCTCCCCCGCCGCGTCACTATTTTGGGTGTCTGCTTCCTCATTAATGTAGGCGCTCATGAGGGTCAGCGGTTTGGGCTGCACGGCGGTAGCCTCCGTACCGTACTCGCCGGGTATAATAAGCGCTTCCCCCTCAATCAGCTCATGGTAGCTGCCCTTAAACGTGTCGGGGCTGAGCCGTTCAAAAGCTGCGTGGGCGAGAGATTCAACCGAAGCACCAGCTAGCGCACTGTGGTACTCCTCAATAATGGTGTGCGTGTGCTGCCGCACCTGCTCAGCGGTTACAGATTCTGAGGGGACTCCGGTACGCACGGAAATGTTGTTGAGCATGGTGCCAAGTAGGGTCTGGTCGAGGGCCACCACAACGGGGGTGAACCCCTCCTCACGGCCTTTCTCGCAACGGTTAAGATAACGCCGGTTGAGCTCTTCGTGCGGTTCGCCGCGTCGGATACGTTCGTGGGGGTAAGGATATAAAGCTATGAAACGATCGTAGGGCTCAGGCATGGTTTCTCCGATGATTGGTTCTCCCTAGTCTACCCCGGTTTTTAGGGTTTCGGCGCTGTTTTCAAGGTCCTGCCTATTTGGGGTATTTTTGGGCGGCTTTATACGCTCCTTGTCCCACCCCAAACCTCTCTAAATAACCTAATTTTTGGGAGTTATTTGGCGCATAATTCTAGTACGCTACTGGCTAAGTAACTGGTTATTCGCCCGGTTCTGTTCTGCGGTGTGCCTACGGGTATGCTGGGAAGGTGTCAGAAACTACCATAGATGAGCTAATCCCGGGCGCTTGGAGCATCGCCACCTCCGAACCAGACCTTCTACGTTCAAGGCGGTCTGAGCATTTTGCCGCCGAGGTTCACGAGCGTACCTCCCTAACGTTCGGTGAGCAGTACCGGGACGCAGTCGCCCCGAACCTAGAGTATGAGGCCCCTAAGGACCCGCAAGCGTGGGCTAACCGAGTCATTGAGCTCCCCACCGATACCGGGGTAAACGAGTACCGGGCCTTAACGGGTATCCGGTACCGGGGGCAAAATCTGGAACGGCCTTTCGTGGATGTGGTGGCCACCAATATCCCGTGCGATGCGCACAGTATCACCCGCCTTACACGCCTAGTGCTGAGCGAATATGCACAATTCAGGCCTGTATGTGCGCGGTTTTTCGTTCCGGGCAGCACGGATCATCTGCTGTCTGAACTGCGGAAAACGACCGGTGCGCAAGGCTCAGCTTTTGATATGCACCTTGTCTCTGGTGCGCTGAAGACGCTGCTTGAGCGCCCCGCACCGAAAAATGTGGCGCGGGTACAGTTGGCCCCAATCAGCTCAGGGGAAGCCGCCGCCTTATGCACACGTATTTACGCGGATATTGCCGAGATTAAACCAGACTTACCGGAATGGGCCACCCCGCAGGACGCCCAGTCTTTAGCCGATGCGGCCTCCGATGGCCTCTTACGGCAGGTGCTGGTGGATGAGACACAGGCGGGTGTGCTGGCGTTCGCGGCACGCGGCGAACAGGGTGTGCACGGGTACAGTGTTGAGGAGATCTGCCTGGATGCACCGTTTCTGGGGCAGAAACTGGCGAATGCGGTACTGTGGCACGGCATGAACAGCATCAGTCACAGCACTGCCATAAACCAAGGCAGCGCACTTTGGGGGACGATCCACCCGCACAATGCGCCCTCACTCCGTAACGCGTTAGGGGTGGGGCGCACTATTGTAGGTTCCTACGTGTGGGTGGGTGAACGCGCTTTCTAGCCGTCCTCTTCCATTCAGCCGCCAAAGCCCCCGTGCGGGGCGGCTATCGGCACGAAATACGATATTTTCGTACTGGCCGCCCCGCCGAAACTGCTTTCATGGCAGCTACCGTTGGGTGGGGTCTTAGTCCCACCAGAAGTACCACTGTTTGCTGTGGTGGATAGCGGTCGCTAGCGTCTCAAAACTGTCAAAAACCTGCGTCGGGGCGTCGCTGCAGAACGCAAATTGTTCAACCGCCAGCTGTTTTGCCTCATTAGGGTCGGTCACGGGGCGTTCAACATAGAATTCCAGCGTGTCGTGCCCGTCCAGCAGTCCGGGTATCGCACCGTATTTTTGGTACCAGTAATGAGTGAATGCCAGCTGACTTTCGGTGTCGGGGCAGTCATTCCACCCGCCAAAGGGCAGGTAAGCGGGAATATCCGCAGGGTTATCGGCTGGAACCTGAACCAGCAGAAGTTCACCTTCAGTTATGTTATCGCCGCCTTCAAACGAGTTGATGGTAACGAATACCGGCTGTTCAGTGTACTCTATACCGTCAGGCAGGAACGAGGGTTCTTTGAAAGTTTCCACCATGTTTCGGAAAAAGGCTTCTTCGTCCTCAAGAAACAGGTCAAGGTTTTCCGCAATTTCCTTCTTCCCACGCTCTTCAACAGATAAATCCTTGAGGGAGGCACGGTATTTCTCAAGCATATTGTGGGTGTATGCTCGGGCGTGATCTGGGGTTATGAGATCCAGCTCGTCCGGCAGGTTATGCTCATCTGCAAGCTTGAAAAGAATGTCTTCAAGCAAGGTGTCGGTGATGCGAACAAATACGGGCACATACCCCTGTTCTTTCCCTTGAGCCAGCAGCGTGTAGTAGCGGCCCATGATCTGCTCGGCCGAAGTACCTTCGGTGATACGCTCGTGCGGGTAGGGGAAGATGCGGGTATATTGTTCGTATACCTCAGTGGGAGTTTGTTCAGGCACTGTTCTTTCCTTCCAATAACGATTATTGCTACTAAAACCCTACAGAATGTTGCAGCCCTGTGCTACACGTCTGGTTATTCCCACCAAAAGTACCATTGACGGTTGCGGTATATCCCCTGTGCCAGTTCCTCAAAACTGCTGCAGATAGGCCCAACTAGTTCGGGGCAGAAAATATACTGTTCTGCCGCTAACCGTTTTGTGGCTTCGGGGTTGGTACTGGGTCGGGTGACGTTGAATTCCAGCTCTTTATCGCCTCCTACCGCTGCTATGTACGCCCCGTATTTCTCGTACCAGTAGTGGGCGATAGCCAATTGGGTATCGGTGCTGGGGCAGTTATTCCAGCCGCCGGTAGGCAGGTAGGCGGGTATATCGGCGGGATGCTGGGCGGGTATTTTTGCTATGACGATCAAGGAACCTGGCTGCGCCATGCCGTCTTCAACCTGGTGGGCTGCGAGGAAAACCGGTTCACTATCTGAGGCGTCATTATGGAGTGTGAAATCGGGGTGATCGTAGAAATCAGCTAGTCCCCCACCGGCCCCCTGAAAAAGCGCGGCAGCTGCGGCGGGGTGAGTGCTGGCGAAAGCTTGCTGCGCTATATCCGTCGTGGTGGTGCCCCGCAGCGCCGAACGGTGCTTCTCAACCAGCTGCTGTGTGTAGGCGGTAAGGGTGCGGGCGTCTGTCTGTTCTTGGGAGCAGCCCGCCCAGTCTGCGAGGTTCATCCTTATTGCTTCTAGCAGTGCCTCGGTGAGGGTTAGGATCACGGGTGTGAACCCTTCACGGGCTCCTTCACTGAGAAGTTCGCGGTAGGGGCCCATTACATCCTGCGTTCGGGTAGGGTTCTCCATGAGATGCAGCGGGTAGGGTAAAAGCTCAACGAACTTCTTGTATATGCCTGCCGCCATGGTGAGCCTTTCGTCAGTTGTGCGGGAATGACACTACCCTACCGAAGTTTTACTCGTAACAGTCGCAGCGTTGCTTTATTATTGCAGGCCGCCGCCCCAGTATACTCGCCCATAGTTTTGGGTGTGCTGTACCCAAGTTTACGACGTATCACGGGGTCGCGCTGCGCTGCGGGATGGGTGTTTTAAGATGCGCATTTGCCCAAAGCGGCGTAGAGTAGAAAAAACGCTATTGAAGGAGTTCAATGATGACGAATAACTACTTCAAGGAAATGATTCGCCTGGCCGACAGCATCGCGGATCAGGCACACTCAGGGCAGACTGATAAGATTGGGCGCCCTTATATTACTCACCCGCGCCGTGTGGCGTTTGCGGTACGTAAGCTGGCCCCCGAGAATATGCGGGTTGAGGCGCAGATTGTGGCACTTCTGCACGACACAGTTGAAGACACAGGTGTGACACTCGATTATTTAGCACGCTACTTCTCAGTCAGTATTGTGGATGCGGTGGATGCCCTCACCAAACGCAAGGGCGAGACCTTAGAACAGTCCATAGCGCGGGTACGGGCAAATGAGCTTGCCCGACTGGTGAAGCACGCCGATATTGCCGATAACACTGACCCGGAACGTACCGCCCTCTTAGATGAGGAAACCCGGGAGCGCCTAGCGAAAAAATACGCGAAAAGCCTCACCCTGCTCAGCCTCGGAGAATAATGAGGCAGCACTCTCAAACTATCCCATAGTTTAATAAGCTAACGGCATCGCCTTCTACTGTGAGAGTATCGGGCGATGCCGTTAGTTTTAAGGAGAAGCTCACGTTATCTGGTGCACAGATTGTACGTGGGCTTTTAGATATTGAACCCGAGCGCGCGCATCATATCGCGCCCGTCTTCAGTAATCCGTTCGGGACCCCACGGGGGCATCCACACCCAGTTCACGCGCCACTCGGCGACCACGTTATCGAGGTTCGCCTGCACCTGCTCCTCAATGACGTCCTGCAGCGGACATGCAGCCGTAGTGAGCGTCAAATCAAGGATGAGGGTGCCGTTATCGTCCCAGCGCATACCGTACAGCAGCCCAAGGTCGACGATGTTCACGCCGAGCTCCGGGTCAATAACTTCTTTGAGCGCCTCTTCGATGTCCTCCTGGGAGGGGCGTGCCTGCACCGTTTCAGTCATGATGCACCTTCTTTCGAAAGAGAGAGGTAGTGGTAAAAACTACTTCTTGCCAGTGTAGGCTACGTAGCCTTCTTCTTCCAGACGGTCAGCCAGCTCGGGGCCGCCCTGGTCGGCCATCTTCCCATCCACAAAAACATGCACGAACTGCGGCTTAATGTACCGCAGGATACGGGTGTAGTGGGTGATGAGCATAACGCCCATGTCGTTCGACTCGTGGGCACGGTTCACGCCCTCAGAAACAACTTTCAACGCGTCCACGTCCAAGCCGGAGTCGGTCTCATCCAGGATGCCGAACTTGGGCTTGAGTAGTTCAAGCTGCAGAATTTCGTGGCGTTTCTTCTCACCGCCGGAGAAGCCCTCGTTCACGTTGCGGGACACGAACGTTGGGTCAATCTTCAGCTGCTCCATGGCCGCTTTCACGTCCTTAGTCCAGGTGCGCAGGTTCGGGGCTTTCCCGTCCACCGCAGTCTTGGCCGAACGCAGGAAGTTGGACATGGTGACACCGGGAATTTCCACCGGGTACTGCATCGCCAGGAACAGGCCGGCGCGGGCACGCTCATCCACGCTCATCTCGGTGATGTCTTCACCATCAAGCAGAATCTGGCCGGAGTCAATCTGATACTTCGGGTGCCCCGCGATGGTGGAGGCCAGTGTAGATTTGCCCGAGCCGTTGGGACCCATAATGGCGTGAATCTCACCGGATTTAATGGTCAGGTTCACGCCCTTGAGGATGGGCTTAGTGTTTTCGTCGTCCAGGATGACCGAGACGTGCAGGTCCTTGATTTCAAGGGTAGACATTATTTCTCCTAGTGGGGGGATGCTTAGTTGTTGCTGAGGGCGAGCTCTTCTTCGAGCGCATCGGTGAGCTGCTCTTCAAGTTCGGGCACACGGATCTGCTGGATCACTTCGTTGAGGAAGCCGCGCACCACCAGACGGCGCGCCTCAGCCTCAGGAATACCGCGCGCCTGCAGGTACCACAGGTGCTCATCATCCAACTGACCGGTAGTCGACGCGTGGCCCGCGCCCTCAATACGTCCGGTCTCGATCTCAAGGTTCGGCACCGAGTCTGCACGGGGGCCGACCTCAAGAAGCAGGTTACGGTTCAGCTCGTAAGTGTCGGTGCCTTCCGCATCCTTACCGATCAGGACATCACCCACCCATACGGAGTGTGCACCCTTACCCTGCAGCGCGCCCTTATAGGTCACGCGCGATTTACAGTTCGGTACGGAGTGATCCACGAACAGGCGGGATTCGATATGCTGACCAGCGTCCACAAAGTAGAGGCCGTACATTTCGGTTTCCGCCCCGGGCTGCGTGAACTTGGTGGAGGGGGTGACGCGCACCAGGTCGCCGCCGAGGGAAATGCACACATGTTTGAACCGTGAATCGCGGCCCAGCTTCGCGTACTGTGCGGAAGCGTGCACAGCGTCATCGTCCCACTGCTGCACGCAGATGACGCTCAGCTGCGCGGAGTCGCCCACCAAGAACTCAATATTCTGAGCCAGGGTCGCTGAACCGGTGTGACGAATCACCACAACCGATTTCGAGAACGGTTTAGCCTCAACCACCAGGTGCTGCGCGGCAGGATCCCGGTGGGTGCCAGCAATAGCGATCTCAACCCGCTCGTTCAGCTCAGCCTCTGCAGGGATAGTCACCACGGTTGCGGTTTTGAAGTGGCTCCAGGCGTTTGCAGCAACACGGTCCTCAGGTACACCTGCCATACCGATACGCTCATCCTCACGCTGCACCTCCTCAACCACTACCGCAGAGGGAGCGGTAATTTTCGGCGCGGGTGCGGAGTGTTCCAGGGAATCGGTGTGCAGCCCGCCTAAACGCTTAAGCGGGGTGAAACGCCAGTCCTCTTCACGGCCGGTGAGGGGGCTAAAATCCTCCACCTTGTACGAGGTCATGCGCTCAGCACGGGAAGCATCAAGGGTTTTCTGCACGTTATTGGGGTTCGACCCCTGGTGGTGCTCCTCGGTGGCGCGCAGGATGGTGTCATCATGCACAAGCTCGCTGGCGAGCTTCTCACCTTCCTGGTCCATGCCGGGGATGATCGGGGCGTGATAGCCCAGGGTTTCTTCGGTGTTCGGCATTAGCCCACAGATCCTTCCATCTGAAGTTCGATGAGGCGGTTAAGTTCGAGCGCGTACTCCATCGGCAGCTCACGGGCGATCGGCTCAACGAAGCCGCGCACGATCATCGCCATTGCCTCGTCCTCAGCTAGGCCGCGCTGCATGAGGTAGAACATCTGCTCCTCAGAGACGCGGGAGACGGTCGCCTCGTGGCCCATCGTCACATCGTCCTCGCGCACATCCACATAGGGGTAGGTGTCCGAACGGGAGACGGTGTCCACCAGCAAGGCATCACAGACCACCGAGGATTTGGAGTGTTTAGCGCCTTCACGTACCTGCACCAGACCGCGGTATGCGCTGCGCCCACCGTTACGTGCCACCGACTTCGACACAATCGTTGAAGAGGTATTCGGGGCAATATGCACCATCTTAGAGCCGGTGTCCTGATGCTGTCCCTCACCCGCGAAGGCAATCGACAGGGTCTCGCCCTTAGCGTGCTCCCCCACCATGTACACTGCGGGGTACTTCTGGGTAACCTTCGAGCCGATGTTCCCATCCACCCATTCCATGGTGGCGCCCTCGTGGGCGACAGCGCGCTTAGTCACCAGGTTGTACACGTTATTCGACCAGTTCTGGATGGTGGTGTAGCGAACGCGTGCATTCTTCTTCACCACAATCTCAACGACCGCCGAGTGCAGCGAGTCAGACTTGTAGATGGGGGCGGTACAGCCCTCAATGTAATGCACATAGGACCCCTCATCCGCGATAATGAGGGTGCGCTCAAACTGGCCCATGTTCTCAGTGTTAATACGGAAATACGCCTGCAGCGGGATTTCCACATGCACCCCCGGGGGGACGTATACGAACGACCCGCCGGACCACACTGCGGTGTTCAAAGCAGAGAACTTATTATCGCCGATGGGGATGATTGAGCCGAAGTACTCTTTGAAAAGCTCCGGGTAGTCCCGCAAACCGGTGTCGGTATCGACGAAGATCACGCCCTGCGCTTCCAGATCTTCACGGATCTGGTGGTACACAACCTCAGACTCGTACTGTGCGGCCACACCAGCGACCAGCGAATTACGTTCCGCCTCGGGAATGCCCAGACGCTCATAGGTAATGCGGATATCCTCGGGAAGCTCCTCCCACGACTCCGCCTGCCCTTCAGTTGAGCGCACAAAGTACTTAATATTGTCGAAGTCAATCTCTGAGAGGTCAGCACCCCAAGTGGGCATGGGCTTGCGTTCGAAGAACTTCAGCGCCTTCAAACGCATGTTCAGCATCCACTCGGGTTCGTTCTTTTTCATGGAAATATCGCGCACAACGGCCTCGTCGAGGCCGCGCTTTGCCGCCTGACCCGCCACGTCAGAGTCTGCCCAGCCGTACTCGTAGTTACCAATACCTTCGAGTTCGGGGTTCATCTCCAGGATCTCTGAAATGACGGTGTCGTTGGCTTCGCGCTCAACTTTCTCGGTCATTACGGCCTTTCTTCGATGGGTGAATAAAATTTCTGTCCCGCCACCCGTGATTCATGTGGGCGCGGTGTTCGTGTGAGGTTCTCGCTCAGCGCGCTAGGCGCATCCTCACACCCCGATACTGGACTCCTTAGCGGGAGCGTTTCACGGGGTCGGATGCGGCAGTCGCTGCATCGGGTGTGCTTTCCGTGGCCTCGGGATGCGGCGCGGCGGATGTCTCCGGCTCAGCCGTCTCGGGAACCCGGTTAAGCGGAACGTGTGTGGTGCACACGTGTGCTCCCCCTGCCATGGTCGAAAGCCTCCGTACGTCAACGCCCAAAAGATCGGAAATAATCCAGGTCTCTTGCTCGCAAAAGACCTGAAAGTCTTCGGCGAGATCACGTACGGGGCAGTGCCCCTGGCACAGCTGTATGCTGGCGAGGAAGTGTTCTGGCACCTTCCGCCCGGCGGGCGGTTCGGTGAACTGCGCGGTCGCCACGAAACCGTCACGGCTCATAGCCTCGGCGAGCGCTTTAGCCCGGGCGGCAACATCATCACCAGCTGCTTCCACCACGGGGCGGTAGCGGGCTTCCATTTCGGCGGCTCGGGCGGATGCGAATGCTTCAAGTGCGCTTTCACCGACGGTGTCGCGCAGCATTTCGAGGGCGTTTCGCGCAATGAGTAGATAGTCGTTTCCTAGGCGCTCGTGCCCTTGAGGGGCGATGACGTAGCGCCGGGCGGGGCGCCCTGCGCCCGCACCATACTGTTTGAGCGGGGCAACTTCGATCATGTTGGCCTGCTCAAGTGCGTCGAGATGGCGACGCACAGCGGCTGGGGTGAGACTCAGAAGCTCACCCAGATTAGCCGCAGAAACGGGACCGTGGTTGAGAACCCCGCGGAGGACTCGGTCGCGGGTACGTTCTTCAGCCTCTGCCTTGCGTGCGCCGGAGCTCGACTTCTTCGAATGTGGGGAGCTTGTCCCCTTCGCAGATGTCTTGTTCACGGAATACACAACTAAAGTATGTCCTAATTACTTCCCGGCTGGCTAGTAAGGTGCTCCTTCTCGCATAAATTAGTGCATTAAATGGGTAGAAAGGTAAGCATATATGACACACACCAGTGTTTTTGGGGAAAGAATCCCGCCGTCCACCTGTGCACCCTTGCCCCACCGCTATGCAGCCTTGGACAACGCTCATATACCCCCAGAATGCGCCCGCGTCAGGGATTCGCACGCCGCCGAGACGGGGTGTCCTCGCCGCAGAATCGACACGCACGCGCTCGACTTAAGATAGTCTCTCTCAGGGCTTAAGATAGAGGGGTGGCTAAAGAAGATGTATCCGGCAAGACTGCACGCGGTAATGGCGGTGGGGCAGCGCTGGAAATCGCCGACCTCGTTAAAGAGTTCAAACCTTCGCGTTCTTTCCGTGAGAAAAACCCCGAGCGTCTCACTGAGCGTGGCATGCACCGCGCCGTAGACGGGGTGAGCCTGCAGGTGTACCCCGAAGAGGTGACGGTGCTCTTAGGGGCAAATGGGGCAGGGAAAACCACCACCCTAGCCTGTGCTCAGGGGCTTCTGGCCCCCGACTGCGGAACTGTGAAACTTCTTGGCGAGAACCCGCTTCACGCCTCGCCGGAGTTACGTGCCGCCGTTGGTATTATGCTGCAAGATGGTGGGCTCCCCAACGCTATGCGGCCCATCCCGCTGCTGCACCATGTGGCGAAAATGTACACTCATCCTGCCTCCGTTGATGAGCTGGTAGAAAGGCTCGGCATTGCATCTTTTAACGGCACCACTATTCGCCGTCTCTCCGGCGGGCAGAAGCAACGGGTCTCATTAGCTGCCGCACTTATTGGGCGCCCCAGCGTACTGTTCCTGGACGAGCCCTCGGCCGGGCTTGACCCGCAGTCCCGCAACGTAGTGTTTGATATTATCCGGGAGCAGCGAAAAGCCGGAGTGGCAATTATTCTCACCACCCACCTGATTGATGACGCGCAGAAACTTGCCGATTATGTGTACATTATTGAAAAAGGTAAAACCGTTCTTGAGGGTACCGTCCCCGAACTGGTCGCCGGGGACGGCACCGCACGGTTACATTACACCCTCAACGCGCACACCCCCACCCGGGAAGAGCTGCTGCCGGTAGGTTTGCGCGGCGGCGTGGAACTTATTGAGCACACCCCCTACACGCCAGGAACACCGGGTGAGTACGAGTTACGCGGGCCGCTCACCCCGGAGCACCTTTCAGCATTCACAGCTGCGCTCACTGCGCACTATATAATGCCCATCAGCTTGAAGATGGAACCTAAAACCCTAGAAGACGTATTCCTCGACATTTCGGGACGTGATATTCGATGACTCAGACCGCACCAACCGGCCCCGCCTCCGAGTCGCCCGCCGAGGCTGATACGTTCACCGAACCGCGCGCGGCATCCGGGGTGCAGCGTGTGCTTGCTCAGGGCGGTTATGAGACGCTGGCCATGCTTAAAAACGGCGAGCAGCTCATGCTTAATATTGCCTTCCCCGTCATGGCGCTCTTTGCGTTGCGTTACACGAGCTTCCTTGATTCTTACGCCGAGGGTATGGGCACGACCCGTATGAACGTGGCTGTTCCCGGGGTGCTCGCGCTGTGCGTGATTTCGACTGCGCTCTCGGGGCAGGGTATCGCCACCGGTTTCGACCGGCGGTACGGTGTGCTGAGGTTTCTTTCCACCACCCCTCTGGGGCGCAACGGCCTGATTATTGGCAAAGTGATTGCGGTTCTGACGGTGCTTGCCGTCCAGTTTGTGCTTGTGAGCATCGTGGGTTTTGGGCTCGGCTGGAGGCCCGATATTTTTCAGATGTACCGCTCGTTAAGCACGCTGCTGCTTGGTGCTGCGGCGTTTACCGCCCTGGGTCTGTTTATTGCTGGCACCGTGCGGGCGGAGGCGACCCTCGCCATTGTTAACATTGCGTGGGTTATCCTTGCCGGTGCCGGAGGTGTACTGATCCCCATTGATAGTTTCCCCGAAGTGTACCGCGTTATTGTTTCACTGCTGCCTTCGGGGGCGCTTGGTGAAGCCATGCGTGGCGACTACCTGAAAGATGTGTTCCTGCCGCTGCCGCATCTAGTGCTGCTGGGGTGGGCACTCATTGTGGGGTTCATTGCCTCCCGCAAATTTAAGTGGTCCGATTAGCCACTGATATTCTGGACTACGCAACCCCGCCGCAGGTATCCTGCCGCTCTCAGCAGGCCGTGCCCTTGCAGCATGAGACGCTCACACACCGTCGGAAAAGGTCATCATGATTACCACGCTTAAAGATAAGCTCTCCCCCACCGAATACACCTCCTGGGTGCTGTACACGGCGGTGGGCACCGCACTGGCTAACCTGTTACTGATCGTCACCGGTGCCGTGGTACGCCTTACTGGTTCGGGGTTGGGGTGCGACACGTGGCCGCGCTGTACCGATGAACAATGGACCACCACCCCGGCTCAGGGGATCCACGGCTTCGTCGAATTTGGTAACCGGATGCTCACATTTGTGCTCATGGTCATTACGGTGCTCGCGTTCTTTGCGGTACTACGGTTAGCCCTGCCGCAGGCTACAGTACGTTCCGTACTTCCCAAGCTTTTTACCGGTCTGCGCACCCAAAATTCGCGGTACAGTGACCTGTTTAACCTGACGCTATTGCTGCTCTGGGGCATCCCCCTGCAGGCGGTTATCGGCGGTATTACCGTGTGGCAGCGGCTAAACCCGTGGATGGTGACCGCCCACTATATGGCCTCTGCCGTCATGATTGGTCTGGCCGCCGTGCTGATTAATAGGGTGCGCCGCTACTTTAAGCCCGCCACGGCTGCAGCCGAAAACCTTGACAGCGCGTTCAGTGAAAAAGGCCGTGTTTCTGTCCAGGTGCTCGGGTGGTTCGGCTTGGTGCTGGTCGTGTTTCTTGTGTTTATGGGTACGGTAGTAACCGGGACAGGGCCGCATGCGGGAGACCCACGCACCCACCGCCACGATTTCAATCCAATAGTTATAGCCCGTTTGCACGCCTGGGCGGTGTGGGTATACTTGGTATCCCTCATCACCCTGTACCTGATAGTACGCGCATATGCTCTGCCTAAGGCGTATAAGTTCTCCCTTGCGGTGCTGACAGGTGTTATTGCCTGCCAGGGAACCATCGGGTACATCCAGTACAACACCGGCCTGCCTGCCCTCTTAGTGGAAGCCCACATGCTCGGCTCCGGACTGTTTACGTGGGCCGCCATATCCCTCATTGAACGGCAGCTGACGCTCACCTCACGCACAGCGCGTGAACTGGCGCTAAGCCGCAGGGTGCAGCGCACCTCACCACAGTAAAACGTAAGGGGCGTCCCTCACCTATTACCCCGGTGAGGGACGCCCCCGAACTCTATAAGACGCGCATGTGGGCACCTAGAAAATAAACGACTCCATAATAGGGCCGCCCACAAATGGGTCGATCGCCAACGCAATAAACAGGATTGTCAGATATGTGATGGATCCGTGAAACACCACCATCGCGGTTCGGCTCGTAGCCTTCTGCGCCAAAGCCAGCAGGTGCAGTTTATGGCACTGGTACAGGAACCAGGCACCCACCGCCGCGGCACTAAGACCATACACCCAGCCCGCGCCTCCTACAGGGACCAGCAGCAGCGAGCAGATCACCATAGCCCACCCGTACAGCACCACCTGGACTGAGACCGAATGCGCTGGGGCAATCGCCCCAAGCATCGGCACCCCTGCCGCCTTATAGTCCTCGGCATATTTCATGGATAACGGCCAATAGTGCGGCGGCGTCCACAAGAAAATCACCGTGAACAACACCAGGGCTGGCCACTCAATGGTTTCCCTCACGGCCGCCCACGCAATAAACACCGGCATGCACCCGGCGATACCGCCCCACACAATATTCTGGGTAGTGCGCTTCTTCAAATACAGTGAGTAGAAAACCACGTACAGCAGGATAGCGACCACACCCAGCACGCCCGAGAGCGGGTTCACCATAAACCACAGGTATGCCACCGAAACCACTGCTAACACCCAGGCAAACACGATAGCTTCCCGGTCGCTCAGCTCCCCAGTCACCAGAGGCCGCTTCTCGGTGCGCTTCATCTTACGGTCAATATCGCGGTCAATATAACAGTTAAACGCCCCCGACGCCCCTGCCGCCATAGCACCACCAATAAGGGTGTTCATCATGAGCCAGAAACTGGGCATACCGTGTGCAGCAAACATCATTGTTGGTGCCGTGGTGACCAACAACAGCTCAATCACCTGAGGTTTCGTCAGGTGAATATACGCCTTTATTTTGCGCCTGAGGCCAACGGGCCCCTCAAGTGTATCCCCGGCAGGGGCAGCAGGCGCGCAGGCGCGCGCCTGTTGAATAGTATGACCCTTCACTGTGGGCTCCTTGGTGTGTGCGTGTGTGCACCCGTATTCCGCGTGGCTAGGGACTTTCCCAAGGCGCAACCAGCAGCGGACAAACCGCCAACCGAGGCGCCCATACACGGTGGAGTTACAGGCATGGCTACCTATATTGTAGGCCCGTGTGCAGCCGCTTACAACGTGGATGACTTTAAGCGGATAGCGTTCCAGCCCCAGTTTCTCTCCCATTCATCGCTTCAATAACCTTGGAGAGACTTCATCGTGGACTATCCTTATAGATGAAGCTGGTAGCCTCGCGTCATCACCCGTTCCCGGTCCGCCCACCACACAGGCAGCAGCCCAACCAATGGGGGTCGGGAATAACGCATGCGTCATTGGGTTATACCGTTCAGAGGCGCGCACGGCACACTGCGCGGGCGCGCATCGTACAGATAATGAAGGGAAAATCACGTGCCAAACCTAAACGAGAAGCTGGAGTGGACCGACGTTGATCAGCGTGCGGTCGATACCGCCCGCATACTCGCCGCCGACGCTGTTGAAAAGGTAGGCTCAGGGCATCCCGGTACCGCCATGAGCCTAGCACCGGTCGCCTACCTACTCTTCCAGAAAGTTATGAACCAAGACCCAGGCGACGACCGCTGGCAGGGACGTGACCGTTTCATCCTCTCCCCCGGGCACACCTCCCTCACCCTCTATACCCAGCTCTTTCTCGGCGGGTACGGCCTTGAGATGGGCGACCTCGAATCGCTGCGTACCTGGGGGGCATTAACCCCCGGGCACCCCGAATACAAGCACACTAAGGGCGTGGAGATCACCACCGGCCCGCTCGGCCAGGGGCTGGCATCCGCCGTTGGTTTCGCCTACGCTCAGCGTTACATGCGTGGGCTTTTTGACCCCAAGGCCCCAGCCGGGCAGTCACCCTTTGACCATCACGTGTTCTGCATTGCCTCCGAAGGGGATGTGCAGGAAGGCGTCACCGCCGAAGCGTGTGCGCTCGCCGGGCATCAGCAGTTGGGCAGCCTGATTGTGGTGTGGGATCGCAACCACATCTCCATCGAAGAAGACACTGATGTCGCCTTCACCGAAGATGTTCCCGCCCGGTTCGCCTCATACGGCTGGGATGTTCAGAGTGTAGATTGGACGCGCACCGGCAACTATGTTGAAGACGTCGCAGAGCTGTACGCCGCTATTGAGCGCGCAAAAGCCGTAACCGATAAGCCCTCGTTCATTGAGCTGCGCACTATTATTGGTTACCCGGCCCCGAATAAGCAGAACACCGGCGCGGTTCACGGCGCCAAGCTGGGGGCTGAAGAGGTCGCCGCCACGAAGGAGCTTTTAGGGTTCGACCCCGCCAAGAGCTTCTTCATTGACCAGCAGGTGCTGGATCACACCCGCACCCTGCGTGAGCGTGGCGCTAAAGCGCATGAGGCGTGGGATCAGAAGATGACCGCGTGGCGTGCGGCTAACCCCGAGGCCGCGAAACTGTACGACCGTCTGATCGCTGGCCAGCTTCCTGCAGACTACCGGGAAGCTTTCCCCGTTTTCGAGGCAGGATCATCGCTCGCGACCCGTGCTGCATCCGGCAAAGTCATTAACGCCATTGCAGGAACCTTCCCCGAGCTGTGGGGCGGGTCGGCGGATCTGGCGGGGTCGAACCTGACTACTATTACCGGCGCAGATTCCTTTAACCCGGTAGCACGTACCACCGACGACTGGACGGGTAACCCATACGGGCGTGTGCTGCATTTCGGTATTCGCGAGCAGGCAGCGGCAGCGATCGTGAACGGTATTGTGCTTTCCTCCCCCACCCGCGCGTTCTCAGGCACGTTCTTCGTTTTCTCCGACTACCAGCGCCCGGCGGTTCGCCTGTCCGCCCTGATGGGCATCCCGGCGCTGTATGTATGGACCCACGACTCGATTGGTGTGGGCGAGGACGGACCCACCCACCAGCCCATTGAGCACCTGAGCTCACTTCGCGCCATCCCCGGGTTTGATGTTGTTCGCCCGGCGGACGCAAACGAGACCGCTGTTGCATGGCGCACTGTCTTAGAGCGCCAAGAGCGCCCGGCCGGCCTGGTGCTTTCCCGCCAGAACCTGCCCGTGTGGACGCGTGAGGATGTACCCGGTGAGGGAGAGAAGTACGCCTCCGCTGAAGGTGCAGCACGCGGCGGGTACGTAATGGCAGATACGGAGGGCACCCCAGACGTTATTATTATTGCCACCGGCTCAGAAGTTGAGGTTGCTATTGAGGCCCGCCAGCAGCTGGCCCAGCAGGGCGTCTTCGCCCGGGTGGTGTCGATGCCGTGCCGTGAATGGTTTGATGAGCAGAGCGAACAGTACCGCGAATCGGTGCTGCCCTCTTCTGTGGCGGCGCGCGTATCGGTTGAGGCCGGTGTTGCAATGAGCTGGCACGACCTTCTGGGGTCGGCCGGGCGTGCTGTATCAATCGAGCATTTTGGGGCTTCAGCTGATGCGAAGACCCTGTACCGCGAGTTTGGTATTACCCCCCAGGCCGTCGTGGCTGCGGCACAGGAGTCGATCAAGGCGGCCCAGTAACCCTATGCCTAGAGCTGCGGCGGTGGGGCGTGCAATAGCTAGATACCCCGCCGCCTCAGCAGCGTGCGTGTTGTAGTGTCTCCACAACCGCACCCCATATTTTCTTATCTGATTTTTAGACTGTAGATAGAAGGTTATTTGTAATGAGCGAATCCACCCAGAAACTCTCAGACGCAGGCGTTTCGATCTGGCTTGATGATCTCTCCCGTGAGCGACTGACCAGCGGCAACCTTGTTGAGCTGATAAAGAGCAAAAACGTGGTGGGTGTGACCACTAACCCCACTATTTTCGCCGGTGCGCTCTCAAAAGGGGCCGCGTACGCCGGGCAGATGAGCGACTTGGCGGCATCCGGTGCGGATGTTGAAGAAGCCGTGTTCGCAGCCACGACCGATGATGTGCGCGCCGCATGCGACGTGTTCAAACCGATTTTTGAGGCCTCACAGGGCTTTGACGGCCGTGTATCGATTGAGGTGGACCCCCGTTTGGCGCGCGATGCCGAGGGTACGAAGAAAATGGCTCGGGAGCTGTACGAGCGGGTGAGCCGTGAAAACGTCATGATTAAGATCCCCGCAACCGTTGAGGGTCTAGAGCCGATTGCGAAAACCTTGGCGGCGGGTATTAGCGTGAACGTGACCCTGATTTTCTCACTGACCCGGTACCGTGAGGTTATTAACGCCTATATGCTCGGCCTTGAGGAAGCCTTGGAGAACGGCAAGGACCTGTCGAAGATCCACTCGGTGGCTTCGTTCTTTGTCTCCCGGGTTGATACCGAGGTGGATGCTCAGCTAAGCGCGATTGGCACCGATGAGGCGCTGGCGCTCAAGGGTAAGGCTGGGGTGGCGAATGCTCGCCTGGCGTATGAGGTGTTTGAGGAGATGTTCTCCTCCGAACGGTGGAAGCGTCTGGAGCGGAAGGGTGCGAATGTGCAGCGTCCGCTGTGGGCTTCGACCGGTGTGAAGGACCCTGCGCTGCCTGACACCCTGTATGTGACTGGGTTGGTGGCCCCGCACACTGTGAACACTATGCCTGAGGCGACCTTGAACGCTGTGGCGGATCACGGTGAGGTTGTTGGGGATACGGTGCGTGCCTCGTATGCGGAGTCTAACGAGGTGCTGGATGCTATTGAGCGTGCCGGTGTTTCGTACCGTGAGGTGGTTGAGAAGCTTGAGGCCGAGGGACTTTCGAAGTTTGATGCCTCTTGGGAGGAACTACTAGACACTGTCCGCGGTGCTCTTCAGAACGCGAAATAGCGGCAGTGTGGGGTGCCGGCGGGCTTTCCCGAACGGTACAATTGGCAAGGCATAAACCTTGATGGTGCGTGCACCCCGCCATGATTTCTGAGGCGGGTTGTATTGCGCCAGCATAGAGGCAACCAAAGGATTTTTATTGTGACTATCGGCCACGAGTCGAACCCGCTGCGGGATTCACGCGACCGGCGTTTGGCGCGTATTGCGGGCCCTTCTGCCCTGGTTTTCTTCGGCGTCACGGGTGATCTCGCCCGTAAGAAGCTGCTTCCTGCTGTCTACGATCTGATGAACAGGGGCCTGCTTCCGCCCAGTTTTGGGCTGGTTGGGTATGGCCGCCGTGAGTGGAGCGACGACGATTTCCGTGCCTATGTGCGGGAGTCGGTGCAGGCGCATGCGCGCACTTCGTTCCGTGAAGACGTGTGGAACCAGTTCCAGAAGGGTATGCGTTTTGTGCAGGGTGCGTTCGATGATGATGCCGCTTATGAGCGTCTCAAAAGCACTCTGGCGGAGCTGGATGAGCGCGGTGCCCAGGGTAATCACGCGTTCTACCTGTCGATCCCCCCGAAGGCTTTCGAGCAGGTGCTGTCGAAGCTTGCCGAGCATGGGCTGGCCAGCCGTGAGGAAGATGCGCGCACAACGCATGCTGGCACTGGGTGGCGGCGTGTGGTGGTGGAGAAGCCGTTCGGGCATGACCTTGAGTCGGCCCGTGAGCTGAACGCTATCGTTGAGCGGGTGTTCCCGCCGGATTCAGTGTTCCGCATCGACCATTATTTGGGTAAAGAGACGGTGCAGAATATTTTGGCGATGCGGTTTTCGAACCAGATGTTTGAGCCGGTATGGAATGCTAACTACGTGGATCATGTGCAGATCACGATGGCTGAAGATATTGGTATCGGCTCCCGCGCGGGATACTATGACGGGGTAGGTGCAGCCCGCGACGTGATTCAGAATCACCTGCTGCAGCTGCTTGCGCTGACCGCCATGGAGGAGCCCCTGAGTCTGGACTCTAAGCACCTGCGGGCTGAGAAGGCGAAGGTGCTTGAGGCGGTGCGTGTTGATGACCTTGAGAATTCGTACGCGCTGGGCCAGTACGCTCCCGGGTATCAGGGTGGTGAGCATGTGAACGGGTTCTTTGATGAGAAGGACATCCCGGCTGATTCCCGTACCGAGACGTTCGCGGCGTTGAAGGTCAGTATTGATAACCGCCGCTGGGCGGGCACCCCGTTCTACCTGCGCGCCGGTAAGCGCTTGGGGCGCCGCGTGACTGAGATTGCGGTGCTGTTTAAGAAGTCAGCGGATCGTTTATTCGGTAAGGAAACGGAAGTTCCTGCGGGCCAGAATGCAATCGTGATCCGGGTGCAGCCCAATGAGGGCATGACCATACGTTTTGCGGCGAAGGTTCCCGGCACTCAGATGGAGATCCGTGACGTGAACATGGACTTTGGGTACGGGCATTCTTTCACTGAGGAGTCGCCGGAGGCGTATGAGCGCCTGATTCTGGATGTGCTCTTGGGTGAGCCGCCGCTGTTCCCCCGCCATGAGGAGGTTGAGCTTTCGTGGAAGATCCTTGACCCGTTTGAGGAGTACTGGGAAGAGCGCAAGATTAAACCTGAGCCTTACGAGTCCGGTTCGTGGGGCCCGCGTTCGGCGCATCGGATGCTTGAACGCGATAACCGTGCCTGGAGGCGCCCGTGATTTCGCATCTGCACCACACGAATGTTTCTGCTATTTCCAAGGAACTTTCCCAACAGCTGGCGGCTAACGGCAGCCTCAGCAGCGGCCGTGTACTGACTCTGGTGGTACTGGCTGAGAAGGGACATTCCCGTGAGGCCCTGAATGCCGCGATTCGTGCCTCCCATGAGCACCCCAGCCGCATTATTGTGCACATCGCGCACAGTGAGACCGACCCCGACCAGCTGGACGCCGAGATCCATGTGGGTGGTGAGGCTGGCGCCTCAGAACTCATTATTCTGCGCGGCTGGGGCAGTGCCTCCAAGCCGACGGAGGCGCTGATCTCCGGGCTGCTTCTGCCGGACGCGCCGATTGTGGTGTGGTGGCCCCATTATGTGCCCGATAACCCGGCCGAGGATTCACTTGGGAAGATTGCGCAGCGCCGCATTACCGATTCCGCGCGCGCATATGACCCGATGGCTGTGTTAACCCACCTGTCGCAGGTATACCAGGCCGGGGATACTGACCTGGCGTGGACCCGCCTGACGCTGTGGCGCACCCAGCTGGCGGCGCTCATGGAGCAGATGCCGTACTCCCCGGTCAAACGGGTGGTGGTGTGGGGTTCTGAGAAGTCCCCGTCGGTGGTTCTGCTGGGTGCCTGGCTGGGCTGGAAGCTGCAGGCCGAGGTTAGTTTGGCCACTATTGGCGCGGCGGAGCGCGGCCTGTACCGTGTGGCCATTGAGCGTGAGGACGGGCAGACTGTGATGTTCCGCCCGGGCAAGAGCATTGCGATCTTGGAAACCCCGCACGCCCCGCAGCAGCAGATTGCGCTGCCGGTGCGCACCCTGGCGGAGTGCATTTCTGAGGAACTGCGTCGCCTTGACCCTGATGACACATACGGGGAAGTGCTGAAGTCGGCGTTCCCCACGATCGAGATGCACCCCACCCGCTGTGAGTCTGAGCCGCTTCTTGACGAGCGGGAATACCCGGAGGTTTTTGATGCCTAAGATTAACAATATTGGTGAGAGCACCCCGACTCTGGTGGCTCATCCTACCCGTGAGGCGTTGGCGGCTGACGCCGTGGGACGTATTTTTGACATTCTGGAGCATGTGCTCACGGAACGTACGGTGGCGCATGTTTCGCTCACTGGCGGCACCATGGGTATTGCGACGCTCCGGGCGTGGGCGGCCTCTGCTCGCGTGAAAGATATCGACTGGTCGCGTGTGCATTTCTGGTTCTCGGATGAGCGGTTTGTACCTGAGCGGGATGCCGAGCGTAACGATGGGCAGGCGATTGAGGCGCTGCTCGCTGACCTCACTGATTACGGCTTCCCGGTGGAGAACGCACACCGGATAGGCCCTTCAGACGTGATGATTGATGTGGAGGCTGCCGCCGAACATTACGCCTATGAGATGCGTAAATTCGCTGGTTCAGCCGATCCGGTGCGGGTTGAGATGCCCGAGGGCGCCTCCGAGCTTCCGCTAGTGGGCGGCCACGGTGGGGCTGCCGATTCTGAGCCTTCCGGCGGAGGCTGCGGCTGCGGGGGCTGCGGTTGCGGCGGCGGGTCTGGGTCGGATAGTTGGCCGGTGCCGGTGTTTGATGTGACCCTGCTGGGGATGGGCCCGGATGGGCATATTGCTTCTCTCTTTCCGGGGCGTCAGCAGGTTCTGCTGGGTACGGGGCTGCCCGAAGACCCGGTGGATGGTGCGAAAGCAGTGACGGTGATGGTGAAGGACTCCCCCAAGCCCCCCAGCGAGCGGGTTTCGGTGACCCTTCCGGTGATTAATAGTTCACGCCATATTTTCTTCCTCATCACCGGTGGCGATAAACAGGATGCGACGACTCGCCTTGTGCAGGGTGCGCAGCTTCCTGCGGAGCAGCTAACCGCCGACCTGTTACTGGCAACTCCCGCTGTGGGTGCCCGCGGGCAGAAACAAACCCTGATTTTTGCTACTGAGGAGTCGCTGGCTTAGCTGCGGCTTTGCCGGTGCCTCAAAAAGTGGAGTTCCCCTCCGCTCCAGCATATTGTGCAGTCGGCAGTTGTGCTGCACAGATGCTGGGCGGAGGGGCTTTTCTATCTGCCGCCGCCGGGGCGGAAAACGTGTGAGGTCACTGCGGGCTGGTGTTCTGCAGGTACAGTTGGCTCAGCGAAGCAACTGTCGACTCTAGACGGATATCTGCCTCATTGGGGGTTTCCACTACGGTGGCCCAGGTGAGCGCCAGGTAGTCGGCAACGGTCATGGGCCTGTGGTGCCTGAAAGTTTCGAGCATCGCCTGCACAGTCCGGGCTGACTCCACAATATTAATGTAGCCGCGCAGCCCTGCATCGGTGACGGTTACAGCGCGTTCGCGCAGGTCAAAGATGAGCGGCAGCGACCCGCGGCCTGCACTGGTGAGCATAAATTTAGTGCGTACCTGGCTGACCTCGTGCACGTCCTTGCCAGCTCCTGCTCGCGGCACCATCGTAAACCCCACGAATAGGTCGTTGACATCCGCCAGTGTGCGCTCCTGCCGGTATAGTTTTTGGCAGGGACACTCCTGCGGCCCGTGTACATGGGTGCCTCCGTACCCGGCGTAGAGGTGCACGGTGGGGATAGCGTAGCGTACCTTCTGGGCGAGAGCTTCAGCAATATTAAGGTCGATGAACTCCCAGGCGCCGCCGGTTCCATCGGTGACGTCTCCACTGTGGTAGGCGTAGTCGTCCACCTGCTGGTCCCCGTACCAGACGCCACCAAGCGGCTCGCCTTTCGCGTCGTACAGCATCAGTGAGAGGTCTATGTCCGCTGGCGAATCCCAGTATACGAATAGCCTAATAATCTTGTGTGCCCCCTCATGAAGCGGAACACGGCTGAACCGGCACAACCCGTCAAGGGACTGGCTGCTGTTCCGGTTCCCTAGCGGCATGATGAGTTTCCCCACCCCGGTGGGGGTATAAATATCCATACCGTCGGGGGTGTATATTTTAGTGTTTTCAAGGCGTGCTGCGAAACCATTCTCAATAGCCTGCAACCCGAGCTGCACCTGTGTGCGTGTATACCTGCTCGCGTCGGTTACCGTCCCCATGCCGGCCTTATCAATCACCAGGCGGTGCTGTGTGCTGCCCCGCTTCAGATTGGTGTACAGGTTGTACAGCTGTACCAGCACAGGCAGCGCAACACGGGGCGCTATACGGGCGAACCCGTCCGCTATGACCTGTTCCTCATCCGGGAACGCCCGGAATGCCCGGCTGAGCTGCCGGGCAAAGACCCCGGGCCTGCTGCTCAGCAGACGCACCACCTGTTCCGCGTTTTTGCTGCGGTAGGCGGCGTCCACCTCCGATTCGAAGCTTTGCATCCGCCCCCGGTACAGGTCATCGGCCCACCGCTGTAAATGCGTAAGTGAGGGGTAGTCACCGGGGTGTATGGTGCGTGCCAGCCGTTTGAACTGTTCGGAGCGGCTGGCGGTGTCGTAGCAGGCAGCCACATAGTCACGTTCGCACAGTCTATTGATGAGGCGCACAATGAGGGTGCGTTCGCTGCGGCGCAAGCGTAGCCGGGTGGGCGTGCTCAGGCTGAGGTCGGCGTCGTTCCCGTTTGCCCCGCTGAAGGCAACAGCTAGACGCAGCACCTCGTTGAGGGTTCTCATCTGCTGAACATAACAACGATCAATATGCACTGTAAGAAACGCCAGGTTCTCGCGGTATGCACTCGCGTGTTCTAGTGCGGGCAGCTTATGGTACGCACGCAGGTAATCGGCGAGGGTGAGCAGATCGGCGCGGTCGGTCTCACTGTACACCTGGTTCTGCACGACGATAGCGGTAAAAAGTTCCTGCGCTAAGGCTGTGCATGGCGTGTTCCCGCGCAGCAGTATCACCTGGTTCTGGTCGCGTTCTCCGCGTCTATAGGTGATGCGGGGGCGGGGGTCTTGAGTGTCGTATGGAAGTAGCGGATGCTTGAGATGCCCGTAGATGGGGGCGTAGAACTCTCGGTCCTCACGCGGGGCGAATGCATCCAACAAGTCACCTGTGGTGATGGAACGGGTGATATAGTGCAGAATCTGTTCCGTGTAGCGTTGCCTGTCGCTGAGGTGAGGTTGGCGCATATCAAAGTCTCGGCGGAAAGCCCGCCCTCCCCGGGCGCCGCGCAGGTGTTTCCAGTCGGCGGTGAACTCATCAAATTCTGTGTAGCTCATGGTGGCCAGTACGGCACGGGAATCTTGGGCAATGGCCACCCCGAGCTCCGTCAGTTCTTCAATGCGCGGACCCAGAATTCTCCGCACACGGTGGCGCAGCCCTTCAGTGATGGTGGGTGTTTCTATGATCCAACGGTTGGCGGGTTCACCGGGCAGAATATAGACCCCGGTGCGGCGGAGAATGACTTGGTGCAGCGTTGCCACGTTTTTCTCTTTTCTAATAATTCCCGTTAGATGCCAGCCGAGATCCTGCCGACGGTGTGTGGTTGGGGTACAAAATGACGGGTGGATTATATCCACCCGTCATCAATAAAGTGCTCGCGGTAAGCGCATTCTCTGAAATTGCGTAACCAGGCAAGAGAAAGTAAGAGAATGCATGATCCGCGATTGAGCCTTCTGCGGGATTCGAACCCGCTACATCCCCTACAGCGGTGCTGCCATAGCAGCCACTGTTGATGAAGACGAATCGTCCACTCTGTGGTTTTCAGGTTCCAATATATGCGCAATATGCAGTATTGTCAATTTTCAGTGGCTATTCTTCGTCAGATATAGCTAGTGCTTGTTCTAGTGCTTGATGGGCAAGCTCCGTCGAGTGTGGACTCAGTGCGCTCAACGCCCGCAGATTCTTCGCCAACACAGTCGAACCCTTCATCTTCGGACGCAAAACCTCAGGAATTTCAACACTCACACCATACTCCCCCGCCAACTGAGCAAGTAACTGCACGAGCGCACCACCCCGGTTAATCTCCCCCACCACCGGCAGCAGCCCCTGCAGCACCTGACAGACACGCCACCCCGCCAACGGGCTAATAGAAGCAGCATCCTGCAGAGTCTCGATAACCCTCCCAGCCATCACGTACTCCCCCTGCAGCATCCACCCCAGCTCTGCGGCAAACATGCCGGTGTCAAGCATATTGCGATCCACGAGGGCCGCAAGCGCCTGCGCCGTGGCGGAACGGTACTGCCGCTCGGCCGCGGAGGCGGCGTAGGCTAGGAACGAGTATGAAGGCTCGCCCAGCACCCGGTGGGCGTGTTCAAAGGCCTCAAGTGCAGGCTCCATACCGTGTATGACTTTCGCAAATTTGGCTCCTTTAACAGCGGGCATCATATGGGCTGCGAATATATCGGGGTTGTTCTGAGTTAGCCACGCGTACCACTGGATGACGGCACGCATCGCTGGCAGCTCGCGTTGCTCACTGTCCCGGCTCTCATATTCCGCCCTGACGCTATCAACCAGCAGGGCGGCCTGCTCAAACGGGGTTTCGGCGGTAACAGGCTGTTCTTCTTCGTGAACGGCCCAGGCAACATAGTAGTTTCCGTAGATCCGCTCAAAGTCGGCGTTGAGTGGTTCCCGAGGCACGGTAATACGCCGCCATGTGCGTTGTACCGCCGGCAGTGGCTCACACACAATGCCGCTGCCGCAGGTGTCGGGGGTGAGTATGCGCGATATTTGTTCGCTCAGCAGGGCAACCGGGCCGCGGCTATTCCTTATCTCTACCGTACATTCAGCATCCCAATATTCTTCGTCGGAATAGTATTGTCCGTCCTCTAAATATTCCCCAGTCATACTACTGATACGACGGTCGTATTCGTATCCCGGGAATTTTTGCGGGGCAATACTATACTCTTTAGCACATAATTTAAGAATTGTTCCCGCAAGGTATTCGAGGTTATTATAGGTATTTCCATCACTATTTTCGAGATATTTTTTCAGATATTCCTGCTGCGCTTTATCCAAGCCAATATCGCGGTGCTCTGCAATGTAAGCTAATAGCCGCGGAATATCAGCCCCGTCACCGGTATTTTCGAGGAGCTCGAAAAGTATTTCTTGCGCCTGTGCAGCGCTATCGATCGGTGGCCGGGAGGTAAAGAAATTATCTGGTTCCCGGTGCTGGGGTACCGCATCGGGAATACTGCCGAGCTGAGCTTCGGGAGCGTCCGTATCCGTGTTATCCGCGGCATGGCTGAGGAGCTTCCCGGTAATATGACGGGCTTGGTCCTTCAACTCTACAGGGAGGGTACTGGCTGCCTGCCCAACGATGCGGGTGATCTGTTCGCACAGGTGTGGGCGGGCTTTCGCTAGTTCAGCGAGTATGCGCAGCTGGCTCTTCAGGATTTTCTTTTCGGTACGCATGAGAACAGCCTGCGAGGCATCCACCAGTGTATGCACTTGGTGATCGGTCAGCTCCCCCAGTATAGGTAGCAGCTGCTTTTGGGCAAGCCCCACTACGGTTGAGGGTTGAGAGCACAACAGCGCGATAAGCTCGGCGGCATGCCCTGTGATTTCTTGCTCGTTTGACTGCATACCCAAGTAGAAGGAGCGGTATGTTGTGGCGTCGGGGTTAGTATCTGCGGCCAGCAGCCCTTTAAGAGACTCTGCAAACACGCGCTGACGGAACCCCTCATAATGCTCCTGCAGAAAAAGCAGCAACTCAATGGTTTTGAGGTGGCGCCCCGGAGCAACATAAAATTCATCTCCCACTCTGTTGCTGAAAAGATCCCAAAACTCCTGTGTTAAAAGCAGCGGATCATTATTAAATATGTCAAGAAGCGGGGCAAATCCTCGGGATGATACAGAGTTATCCCGTATAACGTAATTCTTATACGCATACAGGTACCCGACGCTGACGCAGCGCAGCTGGCGGCTACGCAGAAAACGGTGCGCAATCTCGAAATATATTTTACCTTCTGCAAGATGCACATACTGGTCAATAAATTCTAGCCCCCATGCATCAGGGCGCTCATTGAGCCCCATTTCAAAATAACGCCCCGCCTGCTGCGCAATATTGTCTTGCCACCCGGTATGCCGGTTAAATTGCCGCAGCAGCGAGGCAGCCCGGCTGGGCTTTTCGGTGAGCGCCCCAATAGCGTAGAGTGCAACCGGGTGGTAGGTGTAGTCCTTGCCCATAAGCCGGGTGGGCGAAAGAACACGGTATAGGGCTGCGCGTTCCTTTTCGTTGGCTCCCGCTAAAGCGCGGCGGAACTCTGCCACGGGTGCATTATTGTCCAATAGTTTTTTCACGAGCGCGCGCCGTTCAGCGAAAGAAGGCGGCATATTGTTGCTGGGCATAGTTTCTCCGTGCGTTCTTATGACGGGTTGGTTTTTAGTATTGTGAGCGTTTGTTCTTGTGCTTGGTGGGCAAGCTCCGTCGAACACGGACCCAGCGCGCTCAACGCCCGCAGATTCTTCGCCAACACAGTCGAACCCTTCATCTTCGGACGCAAAACCTCAGGAATTTCAACACTCACACCATACTCCCCCGCCAACTGAGCAAGTAACTGCACGAGCGCACCACCCCGGTTAATCTCCCCCACCACCGGCAGCAGCCCCTGCAGCACCTGACAGACACGCCACCCCGCCAACGGGCTAATGGAAGCGGCATCGGTAAGGGTACGCACTAACCTCTGCACCTGCACATATTGGTGACTCAGCAGCCACGAAAGCTCCGCTGAGAACGCATCAGGATCCAGCATGCCGCGCCCCGCTAGGGCAGCGATGCACTCGGCCGCATGGGCACGAACCTGTTCCTGCCGCGCACTGGCACACGCCGCTATTGCACAGTAGGATGGGGCTCCCAGCACACTGTGCGTATCCGCAAGAGCCCGCAGCACCTGCACCTCGGCACCTGCCGATTGCGTCTCATACACCGCCGCGAAACATGCGGGCGCGAACTGGGCGGCCAGCACATCCGGGGTGTTCTGGGTTAGCCACGCATACCATTGAACGACCAGTTCCATGCCGGTGCTGTACTGTGCTTCCTCTATGCGACGCTGGTACTCGCCAGCTACCCGGTGCACGTTCAGCACCCGCCACGCAAACGGGGACTTTTCAGGTGCCGCGTGCGGGTAGAAGACTTGCCGCCACTGCGGCAGGC
Organism: Rothia sp. HSID18067; assembly: GCF_003989445.1. Classification (NCBI taxonomy): domain Bacteria; kingdom Bacillati; phylum Actinomycetota; class Actinomycetes; order Micrococcales; family Micrococcaceae; genus Rothia; species Rothia sp. HSID18067. Next base: position 774,011 of record NZ_RBMF01000001.1, read on the forward strand.
GGCCGCCGGGGACTTTCTTCGCGTCCAACCAGATCCAGGCTGATATATGCTGAAATACCGCCCAGCTGCGTGCCCATTCATAGTTTTCAGCCGGTAGTGGCTCGGTAATAAGCGCTATGAGCTCCGTACGGTATGGCCACAGCTCTTGAGAGCCTTCAACAACCGGCTGCTGCTCCGTCTGGTGTGCGTGCACCCACTTGAACTGCTGCACCAGCACATCCGCTGGACGAGATGAGAGAGGATGATGTTTAGTTTTGTCGTACTTCTGAAACTTAAGCGCTGGGGCCTTATAGTTGTCCGCATCTTTGAGGTGAGGCCACATGGTGAGGTACCTCATGTATGCGCCCGGGTCGGCATCACGTGGTCCGGTGTTAAACCCCTGCATGAGTTGATGCGGCGCGAGGGCTTCAGGGCCTAGTTCGACCACCGGGTGCTGCATGAGGTAGGCGAGCATCCGGGGAATGTCCGCACCATCGTACCCGTCACAGAATAGGCGCCGAAACTCGTGATCATCTGTGATGGGCGCACGCGGGGCGAAGAACCCGACGGGTTCTTGTTTCTGCGGTGTTATATCGGGAATATGTATGCTCACGGTGGTTTTACCCGCATCCGTTATGCCCTTAACTACCCCCTCGACAGTGCTTGTAGATACTGTTGCGGGGGCGATAAGTTTGCGGGCACCCGGCTGCACATCCAGCGGCATAGACTCCACGGCATCCGCCACGAGGGTGCTGACCTGGGCAGCACACTCAGGGTGGGCCTTCACCAGTTTCGTCAGTAACCGCAGCTGGGCGCGCAGCACCTTCTTCTCGGTGCGAAATAGCACGGCTGCCGATGCGTCTATCACAGCTAGCGCCTGCTCACCGGAAGCCTCATCAACTGCGGTATTCAGCATGTCTTGCGCCAGTGAAACGCTGGGTGAGGGGGCCGCACCCAGCACCGATACGTACAGTTGGAAAAGCCCCAAAATTTCTTCTCTGCTTGGCTGCAGAGCACGGTGAAGGTGGCCGAAAATAGCGCTGTTCGCAGCCGAAAAATCACGCAGTAGCGCCCGCAGAGTTTCCTCCAGCGCACGCTCACGCACGCCCTCAAAACGCTCACACATATACCGCATGAAAACTATTGCAGCATCACGTTGACCCAGCCGGCCGCGCAGCAACCCTTCACTTCTAAAAAGTGCCCAAAAGTCGTGCTCCAGCAGAAGCGGGTCTGAGCGGAAGAACTCTTCAATTGTTAGCTCGTGGGGGTTGTACCGTTTGAATGCTTCCTCGTTGGCGCGCATCGGCGGAATCATGTGGGTCAAAAGCTCCAGGTAGGCTGGGGATTCACTCACGAGGCGGTGGTTCCGAAGCACTGTATGAACCGGTTCCCATGCGTCTTGGGCTTCCGTCCACGGGTCGTGCTCCACTGCGGCAAACTGCAGAACCCATTCGTCGCTCCGCTCAGTCAGGCCCGCTATAAACCATCCCAGGTGTTCACTATGGGTATCGGCGCTGCACCGTGTACGCGAAATGTACCCCACCGTACACCAGGTACGGATCGCGGTGGCGGGGCTGCTCGTCAGAGCACCCAGCAGGTAGAACCCTAAACTGGTAAGGGTTTCGGGGGCTTGGGCTGCTTCCCGTTCACTTCCAAGTATTTTTGCGGGTTGTACGGTGCGTGCCAACGAGGCGCGTTCCTCTTCGGTGGCTCCGCGGATAGCCTCCCGGTAGGCCTCCATATTAATGGGGCCGGTGCTTTTAAGCATGGTTTTGAGGCGGGCACGGCGCTCAGTGAGCGTGATTGGCTGGGGCATGGGGTATCTCCTGGGGTATGGTGTCGGTGCTGACACTTGCGGCTACGCAGGGTTGGTGTTGTTAGCCTGTTCTAGTGCTTGACGGGCAAGCCCCGTCGAACACGGCCCCAACGCGCTCAACGCCCGCAAATTCTTCGCCAACACAGCCGAACCCTTCATCTTCGGACGCAAAACCTCAGGAATCTCAACACTCACACCATACTCCCCCGCCAACTGAGCAAGTAACTGCACGAGCGCACCACCCCGGTTCAGTTCCCCCACCACCGGCAGCAGCCCCTGCAAAACCTGACAGACACGCCACCCCGCCAACGGGCTAATAGAAGCAGCATCCTGCAGAGTCTCAACAACACGGTTTGCTGGCACATATTTATCTTTTAAAAGCTGCATCAATTCGGCAGAAAACGCGTAGGTATCAAACATGTCGCGGTCTGCAAGAGTGGCGAGTGTTTCCGCCGCGAGGGCGCGGTAGCCGGTGTCTTTAGCGGCAGTAGCGAACCCCAGGGCACAGTATGCGGGTGCGCCGAGAGAACGCCAGCTCTGTGCAAGGGCGGTGAGCACAATTTCTAGCCCGTACACTTTCTTCTCATATAAGGCCGCCGTCATCAGAGGCATCATATGGGCCGCAAAAATATCCGGGTTATTGTATAGAAGCCATGCGCACCACTGCACCACCAGCCGGTACCAACGGCAGGTACTAGCTTTCTCCATATTCTCGCTGTAGTCGGCAGAAATCACAACAGCCGTGAGCGCTGCCTCAGCAAACGAGGCGTCTTTTGGCTGCCGGGTAACACCCAGTTTGCGCCACCCAACATACCCGGGGAAGCCCTCTACGATCCTGCCCGCAACATACACGTTCCGCCGCTTTGACCAGTCCACCGCAACGCGTTCCCACACGCACTGCGCGGCCGGGAGCGGGGTTGTGACCACAGGCTCCAGTTCCTTTTTATAGGGTTTATCGGCATACGCGAACTGCTCCTGCAACAGTACCTGCGGCCCGCGTGACTTCGCGCGCGAGAACAGATAGTTTTCCCGATACTTCTGCATAAAATCACAGTGGGTGAGCTTTAACCGGTAGGATTTGAGAGCCAGGTAGCTGAGGCTGGCCCGCAGCTCGTCCTTCACCGCATCCCAGTAACGCAAATTCTTATTGTGGCTATATATGCGTTCTTGAGTGGCCTTATCCATCTCAATGCTTCGGTTGGCTTTCCGGCTCTGCACCATATAGGCGAGCAGGCGCGGCAGCTGTATCTCTTGCGTCTCTTCTTCCAAAACTTTCAGAAGAACCTCTACGCATTCAGCGTCATCCGCGATAGGGGTAAGCGGTTCCGCCTCCCGCCCCGGTTCACGGTCACGCGGGGCCGCCTCGGGAATAATAATGCTTCCCGTCCCGCCCTCAGCGTCGGGGGTGTTCGGTGCAGTGACAGGCTCATCAATTATGAGTTTACGGGCGGTACTTTGCACATCTAACGGCAGGGTGTTGACGGCGTCCGCCACGAGGGTGCTGACTTGGGCTGCACATTCGGGGCGGGTTTTCACCAGTTTCGTCAGTAACCGCAGTTGGGCACGCAGCACCTTCTTCTCGGTGCGCAAAAGCACAGTGGCAGAGGCGTCCATGAGCTCCACCGCCTGCTCCTGGTCCAGCTGCGGGATAAGTGGGGTGAGCATATCTTGGGCTAGGCCCACGGAGGTTGAGGGGGACGCGCCCAGTACGGACACAAGGGTACCGAAGCGGCTGAGGTTCTCAGCTTCGGTGGGGTGCATCCCGCGGTAAAGCGCGTGGAATATCCGCGTGTTAGCCGGGGAGAAATCACGGAGCATCGCCTGCAGACATTCGGTAAGAACCCGGTCACGGAACCCGCTGTAATTGTCGCTCAGCAGCTTAGTGAGGGCTAGCATACTGCCGTTGGGGTGGAAAAATCCGTAGGTGTATTCCTCCAGCATGGCGCCCTCCACCCGGAAAAGTGCCCAGAACTCCTCAAAGCGGGCAGGATCTTCTGCAAAAAATTCCAGGGCTTCCTGGTGGTTGTGGGTCGAGGCAGTGTTCACTGCGGGAATACGGGCCTGGAATCCTTTCAGGTACTCTTCGTCTTCACAAATGAGCCCGCGTTCCCGCAGTAATGTCTGACTGAGAGGCCATAGTTCATCCATGAAACAGGTTTCCGCCACGTATTCCAGCACCCAGTCGTTAGGGCGCTCGGAGGCGCCTGCGGCCGCGTACCGGGCGATGGCGTCCCGGTGTTTATAGTTATCCCAGCACAGTTGCAGAATAAGCTGCGCGGCTCGGGCAGGTTTTTTAGTGAGAGCAGTAACCGCATACGTCCCCAACGGGGTAAACCGGTTCTTGGGTTCTTTCAGTTTAGTGGGCGAGAGGGTACGCACTAGTGAGGCGCGTTCCTCCTCGGTAGCCCCAGAAAGCACTTTCTGGTATTCCTCAACCGGCTTGTGCTCAGCGACCAGCTGCTTCAGGCGGGTGCGGCGCTCGGTGAGTGTGAGAGTCTTATGTTCTGAGGTGGTCATAGTATTTCTTTCTCATATATGGCGGGGTGTTCGTGCTGTATAGGCCGCTAACGGCATTCTGCTATGCCTCTTAGGTATTAGCAGGCGTTATCGGCCGCTACTTGTTGGGCCTGTTCGGCGGCTTGGGCTGCTAAATCACTCGGGTGCTCGGTAAGTTTATGCAACACTCGCAGGTTTTTTGCCAGCACCGTTGAGCCTTTCATCTTGGGAAGCAGTTCATCCGGAATAGTAACGCTCACCCCGTATTCTTTGGCTAGCTGCACCAATAGCTGCACGAGCACACCACCGCGGTTCACGTTTCCTACCACCGGCAGAACCTCTACGAGTATCTGCAGGGTACGCCACCCCGCCAGCGGGCTAATGGAGGCAGCATCTGCTAGGGTTTGGGCTATGCGAGGCGCTTTGAGGTTGTTCCGTTCCAGTAACCTGCGCAGCTCGGCTGCGTACGCATTGGTGTCCAGCATTCCCCGGTCGGCAAGGTACGCTAGGGTCTCGGCTGCTGCCGCATGGTTATCGGGACCGGCCGCATTACAGGCAATGGCCAGCAGCGAGTGGGATGGTTCTGTCAGCACCCGCCAGCTTTCTGCAAGGGCACCGAGCACAGTATCTAACCCATACGACTTCTTATACAGTGAGGCGGCAATAGCTAAAGGCATGTAGTGGGCCGCTAAAATATCGGGGTTATTCTGCATAAGCCACGCGTACCATTGCACTACCGCACGGTGCTGCGGATTACTCAACGCATCCTGGGCACGGTCTGAAACCGCAAGACGTATATTAGCGGGTGTCAGAAGAGCCGCCTGCTCAAGCGGCAAATCAGCGTCTTCTTCGGTTTCTCCAACCGCGTTCCAGGTAATGAACTCTTTGCCGAGGCCCTCATAGCAAAGCTCATACCAGCCTTGTGGTGTTCCGTAGCTTTTGCCCACGTTCCTCTCCCAGATGCGTTCAACGGCGGGAAGCGGAACCGGCGGCAGAGGCACCTCAGCGCCGGTGTCAAGGGCTACCAGCTGTCGGTGGAGTACCCCGTAGGGACTTGCATAAGTATTCTCCCGATAGCCGGGGAAGGTGCCGGGCTGCAGCACGTTTTGGTTGAGGTGATGCTTCAGAACCAGGTAACTCAGATACAGCGCCTGGGCCGAAGGGGTATCAGGGGTCCGTGTCCTGTTGTGCGTGTGGATACGTTTGCGGGTTGCCGTATCCAGCTCAACACGCGGGTGCTTATGGAGGTAAACGAGCATCCGCTGCAGGTTCTTGCCGTGTTCTTCCCCTTCCAGCTGGCCGAAGAGAACATCTAGAAACTCAGCCTCATCGTCTATTGGGGGCAGTGGTGTGAGGTTTTCACCGGGGGCACGATCCTGCGGAATAATATCTGGGATACTCACGGTACGGCCAGTGGGTTCAGGGGGCACCGTATCATCGGGGGTCATAAGTTTACGCGCCGTATCCTGCAGATCCAGGGGCAGGGTCTCTACGGTCTCGGCCATTATCCCACTCACCTGTTGCGTAAATTCCGGGTGTATTTTTACGACTTTCCGCAAAACACGCAGTTGGGCGCGAAGAACCTTCTTCTCGGTACGGTACAGCACCGCATAGGACGCACCCACCAATGAGGCGGCTTGCTCGGTATTCATTGCTGGCACTGTTCCCGCCAACGTATCCAAGGCAAAACTGATAAGAACCGCCTGCGGTGCCTCCAATACGGCCAATAACTGCGGCAGGCGCCGCAGGTTCTCGGCAGTGGTAGGCTCCAGCCCACGGTAGAGCACCCAAAAAATACGGGTTTCGCGAAAATCACGGCGCATAGCGGCCAGGCACTCATCAAGAACACGGTCACGGAACCCCGCATAGTGGCTCGTCAGCAGGCGTACCAGGGTCACAGTGTCGCCTCGGCCCTGCCCGTATGTCTCATAGAGCAGCCCGTCCACCCAGAAAAGCTCCCAGAAATCCTGCTCCAGCAGCTCAGGGTTCCGGGCGAAAAACTCTAAAACATCTTTCTGCCCCCGCGAGGATTCGCCGGTAACTACGGGGATGGATTCTCGGAAACCCAGCAGGGCAGAGACGGAAGTATTTTTGAGCCCACGCTCCCGCAAGATAGGGCGTATGGCGTCCCAGCAGTTTACAGTCAGCGGATTATTGCTAAACCCCAGCACCCACTCATCGGGGCGTTCCCGCGCCCCGGCGGTGAAGGAGCTAAGGGCTGTTGAGAACTTTTCATGCTCAAGATGCCACAGTGTGCGGCGCAGTATATAAGCGGCCTGCTCCGCAGTACCCAGCGCACCCAAGACATAGAACGCACCGGGCCGAGGCGCGCCTTGGGTATCCAGAAGTTCAGTACGTTCCAGAACTTTCGCCAATACGGCCCGTTCTTCTTCATCAGCCCCGCCCACGGTCTTCTGCAGCTCCTCCATTGGGGCGTCACAGTCCACCAGCACCGCCAGCTGGGTGAGGCGCTGAGCGGAGGTGAACGTATTCTGTTGCGAATCTTGCATGGGTTCTTTCATCGGTGAGGAGGCGGCACCTCAACGGCAGCCGCCGATGGCAGTAGTACTAGTGTAGGGTGCGGCTGCTGTTTTATGCTCCGCCTTCGGTCATGAGCGCGAGCGCCTGCTGGTTAGCCTGCTCAGCGAGCCCGCTGGGGTGTGTATTAAGTGCGCTAAGCGCCCGCAGGTTTTTCGCCAGCAGGGCTGTACCCTTCAGTGCTGGCTGTAAACTTTCGGGCAGCGCGACGCTTACCCCGTACTCCCCCGCCAGCTCCGCCAGCAGCTGCACGAGTGCACCGCCTCGGGGTATCTGTTGGGTGGCTGGCAGGATCTCTTCAAGTACCTGCAGGGTACGCCACCCCGCCAGCGGGCTAATGGAGGCGGTATCTTTCAATGCCTGCACCACACGGTTTGTTGCCACCCACTGGTTTTTGAGGAGGTATGCCAGTTCCTCACCTAGAAGTTGAGTGTCCAGCATGCCGCGCTCGGCAAGCTGGGCGACGGTTTCGGCTGCCTGCGCCCGGTATTCGCGGGTTTTCGCCCCGAGCGCCCACCCCAGTACCGAGTAGGATGGGGCTCCCAGTACCCGGTGTGTATCTGCTAAAGATGTGAGTGTTTCCGGTAGCCCGTACACGGTTTTCTGGTAGGATGCGGCCAGCGCCAGCGGCATCGCTTGGGCTGCCAGAACATCCGGGTTGTGCTGCATTAACCATGTATACCACTGCATGATCGCACCGGTAAATGGGTAGTTTTCCGCATCGTTGGTGCGGTGCGTGAATTCTTCCAGCAGGCCCATAACGTTTACTGCGGCGTTTTCGAATGTCTCTCCCTCCGGGTTGAGCTCTTGCCCGGCGGCAAGCCACATCATGAGTGAGTCCTGCGGTGCATGTTTATAGATCCCTGATTCGTTGCTGGGGCGAGCGCGTGCCTCAAGGGCTTCCACGTGCCGGTACCAGTCGAAGGTTTTAGCGGGTATTGGTTCGGTTGCTAGGGGCGCCCAGTGCGCTTCGTGGGGTTCGCCCACACGGTTAAGCTGTTCTTGGAAAAGCGCGGCGGGGCCACGGTAGTTTATGAGGGTGGCGGTGCCGCCGCAGTTGTCGTGGTGCTCGTCGTGGCGGGTAAGCTCCCAGTACAGTTCGTAGGTTTCTGCCCAGGAGGGCGCGTAGTCGCGGTGGGGAAGCATGGGCTGCCCCGTTTCGGGGTTGTGGAGCAAATAGTTCACGTACCCGTCAAAGCGTTTGGAGAAGCTTTCTGAGTCGTGGGCGCGCAGAATCAGGTGGGTGAGGTAGATGTTTTGCACCCAGGGAGGTATGACCCACTGGGAGTTGTGTTCCCGCACTATTTTCAGGTGTGTTTCGTTCAGCTGCACTCGCGGGTGTTTACCCAGGTATTCCAGCAGGGGCGGTATGTTGGCGCCGTGGCCTTCACCGCCCAGTAGAGGGATGAGTCGTTGCGTGAAGTCTTCGTCATCGCACACGGGGCCGGGCGTGAGGTTCCCTTGTGGTGCGCAGTTTTGCGGCACTATGGTGGGGATGCGCACAAGCTGGGCCGGTTCGGCGGGTTCTGCCGGTGGAACCATGCGTGGACTGGGAAGGACTACTAGCTGCTGTGCCTGCGCCTGAATGTCTGCGGGCATGTTCTGTACCACCTCGGCCACTTTTTGGCTTACCCGTTCCGCAAGCTCGGGGTGTGTTGTGAGGGTCTGAGCCAGCAGTCTCAGGTGGGCGCGGAGCACTTTTTTCTCGGTACGGAAAAGTACCGGTGAAGAAGCATCCACCAGTTGGGTTGCTTGCTCACTGGTGAGAGCTGTCACTACCTGCCGCAGCATAGTTTGTGCCATCCCAACTGCGGGTGAATAAGGGCTGGCAAGCACGGCGGTGTACAGGGGTAGTCGTTCTATAATTTCGGTGTCTGTGGGGGTTAGCCCCTCGTGTGCTGTATAAAAATACCGTGAGTCGGCGGGGCCGAAGTCTCGCAGTAGAGCCTGGAGGGTTTCGGTAAGGCACCGGGGGCGGACACCCTCGAATTCTTCGCTTAGCAGACGGGTGAGGGCACCGAAGGAAGGCTCACCGCGGCGGGTGCGGGGCGCCCATGTGGATGGGTGCTGTCTCAGAGCCCCTTCGACGGTGAAAACGTCCCAGAACTGCTGTTCAAGACAGTCTGGGTTGGTACGGAAAAATTGGGTGGTTTCAGCGTGGTTCTTAGGTGAGTCGTCATATACCGGTGGGATATTAGCGAGGAACATTGCCAGGTACTGCGGAGTGGAGCAGCTGAGGCCGCGGTTTCTTAGGATTGTGTTGCTAAGTTCCCACTGCCCGTGGAGTGACGCCCCGGTAGATGCATATTGATCAGCAAATTCGAGTACCCAGTCGTTTCTTCTTTCTTCAGTTCCCCACATGAAGTGGTCACGTATTTCACGCCGCCGACCAATGCGTCCCGCCTCGGTGAGGCGTGTAAGTTGATGCAGTTGTTGTGCGGCACGTGCTGGTTTTGCGGTGAGAGCGGCCGCCAGGTAGGCTTTTATGCTCTTTGGAAGATCTGATGCGGCGGCTTTTTCAGCGTTCAGGGTTCGTGCCAGGGATGCCCGTTCTTTCTCGGTGGCCCCGTTAATAATCCTCCGGTACTGGTCGAAAGTGGCCTCGGGGTCTGCCATGAGCTTTTTGAGGGTGGCGCGGCGTTGCGCAAGTGTGGAAGCGGCGGCTGTCATAGGTGGCTATTCCTTTTTAGTGATTGCTGTCCAAAAAAGTTGGGTGTACTTATAGTAGCTCCATAGCATGCTGCCGCGCCTTTTCCGCAAGCTCGGTCGGATGCGGTCGCAATTCTTCGAGCGCACGCAGATTCTTCGCAAGCACGGTCGAGCCTTTCATCTTCAGCTGCAGCGCTTCAGGAATCTCGACGCTCACGCCGTACTCCCCCGCTAATTGCACCAAGAGCTGCACCAGGGCACCGCCCCGATTTATCTCACCTACCATAGGCAGCATGTTCTCTAGCACCTGCACAATACGCCACCCTGCCAACGGGCTAATGGATGCAGCGTCCTGTAAACAGCTGGCTGCCCGGGCCGGTTTAACCCATCCCCCTCGGAGCAGGTAGGCCAGTTCATACGCAAGTAAAGAAACATCGAGCATTCCACGACCCGCAAGAGCGGCAATAGATTCGGCGGTGAGAGCCCTGTGCTCAGCTGCTGCTGCACCAGTTAGCCAGCCCAACACGGAATAGGCGGGTTCTTGCAGAACCTGATGTGTGTGGGTGATGGTATCCAGTACGGCGTCAAGCCCTTTGATGTGTTTCTGGAACCCTGTTGTAGTGACGAACGGCATGCTCTGCGCCGCCAATGTATTGGGGTTATTCTGCAGAAGCCACGCATACCATTGCATGAGGGTACGGTGAAAATCGTCGATTGCCTGAACAGCACGGTGCATAAACTCTTCGGGAATACCTGCCGTGTTCAGAGCCGCCTGCGCGAAAGGCATCTGTGCGGTCGGCAGTTCGTGATCTTCAATAAGCCACATCATTAGGCTGCCGTTGGGAGCCTCCGCGTAGGCTTGGTCGTACATATTGTGAGGACGCGGGCGGTATGTGAGAGGCTCAACGCGGCGTGTCCAAGTGCTCTCTTCTGCGTGAGGTATAGGCTCAAATACAAGGTTTTCTGGATGTTCTAAACAGTCAATCTGCTCTTGGCAGAGCCCCGCCGGTCCACGATAATTTGTGGTCGTTTTCTCTATACGAGGTTTTTGACGCCCCAGAGACCCAGTGTGTTCAACCTGGTAGGGCTGGATGGTTTCGCCAGTCTGGGGGTCAGTATGGAATTCATGCCGGTACCCGGTAAAACCTTGCGGCAGTTTTTTAAAAAGTTTTCGGTGCGGGGCAATCACCCGGTACATCAGATAGTTGCCTAACGCATGAGTACCCGAGCGAATACCGGAATTCACGCATCGTTCAGCCAGAAAGTCCTGCTGGGCTGCATCAAGAGTAATAGGATTATGCGCTAAATAATCAATGAGCTGCGGGAGCTGCGAACCGTCACCTGTGCCTTGGAGACAGGGAATAAGACCATCCATAAACTCAGCATCACTCGTATAAATATGCACCTGTGGGGTTGAAACGTGCTGCTCTAGAAGCTGCGGACGGGTCTCAGGAATCATGACACCGCCCACTACTTGCTCCGCGTGAGACGGTGCGCTAGTTTTATCCGTCGCGGCTTCAGCAGGAGACATGAGTGTTTGCGCAGCGGGCTGCAGATCAGGCGGGAGAGAATCTGCGGTTTCCCTCATCAAATCGCCCACATTTTGACTATGCTCTGGGTGCGTTTTAACAATAGCGCCAAGGAGTGCGATCTGCGCCCGGAGTATTTTCTTCTCGGTGCGAAGCATCACGGTGTGAGAGGCATTAAGTAAGTCATGGATCTGGGATTCGGTCAGCTTTTCGACGCATGACATCAACATTTCTTGAGCCAATCCCACGGAGGTTGAGGGAACGGTGGTGAGCACTGAGGTGAGCAGATTGGTGTTATCAAGGTTCTCGTCTGGGGTGGGGTTCATCCCCCGATAGATATGGTGGAAGATACTGGTGTTCTTGACGGAAAAGTCGCGGAGCATCGCCTTCAGACATTCAGTAAGCAGGCGGTCACGGAATCCGTCAAAATTCTCCTGTAGCGTGTGGAAGAGAGCCAGGATGTCTGCGTTTTCGCGCCCTGACCAGTCTTTCCGCAGAAGCCCTTCATCTGTGAAACACGCCCACATTTCGTGTTCTAGCGTCTGGGGGTTGTTTTTGAAGAAGGAGATAACCTCTTCCCGGTTCTCGGATGAGCCAATGTGCATGTCAGGAACGGCCGTCACGAACCCCCAGAGGTAGGAGCGCGTGGTATTGGTGAGTCCGCGTTCGTGAAGAAGCTGATGTATCTGCACCCAGAGTGTGGGTGAGTCGTAACCAAACCTGCCATAGCCGCGCTCGTTAACGAACCCGGTTATCCAGGTGTTATCACGCTCGCTGAGTCCAAGCATCATGGCTTCTGTGCGTTGGCTAAGGTATTGTTCCGATTCAGCGGTTGAAAACTTCCAGTTCGCCTCACCGGGTAATCCCCTGTCGATAAGGTTTAAGAGCTCAACACCCACGTGTTTGAAGGTTCCGCCCAGTGCAGCCGCCGTGTAGACGCACACAAGCCGCTGCTCGGCCGTTCCTTCACAGCTGTAGCGGTCTATGAGCTTTTTAATGGAGAGTGTGCGTGCAAGGCCCTTGCGCTCATCCTCGGTGGCACCGGTGAGAACTTCATGGTACTGCCAGAAGGTGGCATCGTCACGTTTCAGCAGCTCCCGCAGACGTGCGCGACGTTCCGTAAGACTAGGTTGCGGTATTTTCGGGGTCATAGCAGTCTCTCAGTTTCTGCGCTTATGGTTGTGCGCAGCGGTGTTGGTCCAGCAGTTCTTGGGCTTGGTCTCGGGCCTGCTCCGCAAGCTCAGTCGGATACGGCTGCAGCTTTTCAAGCGCCCGCAGACTTTTCGCCAGCACAGTCTGCCCCCTCATTTTGGATCGCAGCGCCTCAGGAACCTCAATACTCACACCGTACTCCCCCGCCAGCTGCACCAAGAGCTGCACCAGCGCGCCACCACGATATACCTCGCCTACGACAGGCAGTATGCCCTCTAATACCTGCATAATCCGCCAGCCCGCCAAGGGGCTAATCGACGCAGCATCCCTAAATGTTTGCTCAATTCGTTGAGCCTTCACGTGGTGCTGGCCCAACAGCCAACACAGTTCTTTGGCGAATAAAGCGGTATCGGCCATACCCCGATCCGCCAGGGAGGCGAGCGCCTCCGCAGCGTTGACGCGCACTTCGGTAGTTTTAGCGCTGGCCCCAAGCCCGAGTGCACTGTAGGAGGCGGCACCCAGTACTCGGTGCGTATCGCCTAGGATCCGCATGATGACATCGGCACCATAAGCATTATGAGCATGGATAGCTGCCACAAGAATAGGCATGGTCTGTGCGCTGAAAATATCTGGGTTGTTCTGCATGAGCCATCCGTACCACCCCATGACCGTGCGGTACGAAGGATAGTATTTTGATTCCAGCATACGGTGCACGTACTCGATTTGCGTGCTGTTGGTGTTAAACGCGGCAGATTCAACGGAGAGCGCGGCAGCATCGGGCGTATCTGCTCCAACCCACAGCGGGAATTGCAGAGGGAAGCTGTGCATCCGAACAATATATAGCGATTCCCAATACTGGGTGAGAACTGTACCCGTAGTGCGTTCAAGGGGTACACACTGGGACGCAAAAGGCGCGGTCACTATGTTGGTTTCTGCGTCTTGATCCGCAAAAATCAGGGAGAACAGCTGCTCCATCAGCAGCATATGAGGCCCGCGCTCATTGAGACGAATTTCTGTCCCAGTAGCTTTTACATTAATGGGACGAGACTGATGCTCCTTAACCGCCTGTTCATCTACTGTCACCGGGTCCCCGTGCTCATCGCTGAGGTAGAGACGTTCTGTATACCAGGTGGGGATGATCGGTATCTTAGCAATATCAGCGTGTTGTATCTGCCCGCTTTTGAAAAGTGCCGCAATGGCAAGGTATGGGATATTGGGACTGGAGAGGGTATAAATACCGAACGATTTTTCTATGAGAAGGTCACGGGTCTCTTCAAGAAGCTGCCGCTCTGCATCGTTTATGTCCAGACTCTCGGCATGTTCCAAGTACTCCAGGATACGCGGAATATCGGTGCCATCGCCTCCTTGGAAGGTTGCTGCCAGGCATTCCATGAGTTCCCGATCCGTAGTAATAGGCGGTCGAGGCGTCAAGCACCCCTGCGGTTCACGATCCTTCGGGGTGATATCCGGTACCGTGATGCTCCCCGCTGCGTTCTGAGGTATGGGTGGCTCCTGCACCGAATCGTTGATGAGCTTCTGGGCCTTGTCTTGAAGGTCCAGGGGCATAGACTTGAAAGCATCCTGTACTGTCTGGCTTACTTGTTCAGTACATTCGGGGTGGACTTCAAGCAGTAAAGAAAGAAGCCGTATCTGGGCGCGCAAAACTTTCTTTTCGGTGCGCGTCAGCACTGTTGCTGAAACCTCAATGAGCTCACGTGCTTGTGCGTCGGGAAGCTCGTAGACTGCCTGCTCCAGCAGATCTTGCGCCATGGCGATAGCAGGGCTATACGCCGTTCCCAGCACCGAAAGGTAGAGCGCAAAACGCTCCGTAATTTCTTGAGGCGTTGGCTGCAGAGCAGCATGGGCCCTATAGAAATGCCGCACGTGGTGGGCTGAGTAGTCGCGCAGAAGACCTTTGAGTGTTTCATCCAGGAACCTGGGGCGAATCTCCGGAAAAGTTTCGCACATCACCTGAGCGAGGGCCGAAAACGATGGGCTTCGATATTCAGGCTGTAAGGCGGGATCCCACTTAGACTGTGCTAGTACCCCTTCAACTGTGAAAGCATCCCAAAACTCTCGTTCCAGCAGCACAGGATCGTTGCGGAAGAACTGTTCTATATTCCGATACTCTCTGGCAGACTTTTCCCTCACGTGTGGGACGGCATTCATCATCATGCAAAGATACCCTGGCGATAAGCTCGTCAGCGAATGTTCGCGCATAAGTTTATTGAGGCGTGTCCAGGAATCTATGTACCAATCGTCTGAACATTCTTCAACAAAGTGCAGGACCCACTCATCGGATCGTTCTACCGCCCCTTGAGTTAAGAATTCCCAGAGCTGCCCAGTAGCAGGCATAGGCGGCTCAGGAATAATATTAAAATCCTCATCTCGAAGAGGACAAAAAAGTTCACTTATAAGCCTCACCGCACGCGGAACCGACGAGGTTAAAGCTCCTACTGCATATGCGGCCAAAGCTGCTTTCTCCCCTCGGGCTTTCGCAAGTTTCGTGGGCGATAACGTCCTGGCCAACGACGCGCGTTCTTCCTCTGTCGCCCCGCTAATCACCGCGTGATAATCCTCAACGGTTGCGTCGTCACGTTTCATGAGTTCCCGAAGGTGGGCACGACGCTCCTGTAAGGTTGGCTGTGCCGGTAAAGCTGGTTGTGTGTGATGCTGTGCGGTCATTAAAACCCCTATCGGTGATATAGATTACTGGTTTTCTTCCCAGTCTAAAGTTTTTCGGCGTGCCCCGCACCGTTCTTCGTCACAATCTCTCGCGCTTGGTTTCGGGCCTGCTCCGCAAGCTCCGTCGGATGCGGCTGCAATGTATCAAGCACACGCAGACTTTTCGCCAGCACGGTCGAACCTTTCATTTTGGGCCGCAATACCTCGGGTATCTCAATGGTTACACCGTATTCCTCCGCTAGCTGACCCGCTAGCTGCACGAGGGAGCCACCGCGATTAACCTCACCTGCCACAGGCAGTATCTCCGCAAGGATTTGCAGGACGCGCCACCCCGTTAATGGGCTAATGGATGCCGCATCTGTGAGTGTTTCAACTGCACGATTCGTCATCAGGTGCTTCTGCGTAAGAAGCCACGACAGTTCTGCTGAGAACGCGGCAGTATCCAGCATGCCTCGTTCGGCTAGAAGCGCTATGGCTTCGGCAGCAATAGTGCGGTACTCGCGACGCTGAGCCCCCATAGCCTGCCCGATCACCGTGTACGAGGGTGCCCTTAGTACTCGGTGGGAATGCCCCAGAGCCTGCAGCAGACTCGGCAGCCCTATCTGCTGTGCCTGATGGACGGCGCCGAAGGCAAGCGGGAGAAACTGTACCGCCAGCACATCCGGGTTGTTCTGGGTCAGCCACGCGTACCACCGCACCACCTCGTCATTCCAGATGTTCCAGTATTCCCCGTCTCCGCTGCGGTCCAGGTACTCTTCAACGGTTCCGTGGGTGTTAAGCGCCGCCTGCTCGAACGGGGTTTCGGGGGTTTTAGGAGTTGCGTCTTTTTCCTCCCAGCAGACCCTCTGTTCGGATCGCACCCACGATATGTCCTTCCTGGCGGGAAGAGGAACCACAACCAATGGTGTGCGGTTTTCTTCATCGGGGTCTAGGCTGGCGATTTGCTCTGCAAGGAGAGCCTTTGGCCCACGGTAATTATGTGCCGTGCGAACTGTTCGAACCAGTTCCCCCGTTACAGTCCTCTGGTAAAAGGAAGATGTGTAGTATCCCCGAAAGTACGTGCGCTGCAGGTCTAAACTGTCTTCCTGCTGATATGGCTTGAGAACAAGATATGTTAGGCACCGTAGCGCAGAGTTAGCAAGGAGGGTCTTGTATTTGGTGTATACGTACTGCCGTTGTGCCTTATCCAACTCAATAGTGTGGTTCTTCTGCAGGTACGACAGCAGAGGCGGGTAGTCAAACCCGTCTGTAGTGCCTTCCAGATGCTCAATAAGGATTTCCAAGAATTCCGTATCGCTTGTGAGGGGTTTGCAAGTGGCAAAGTATTCGCTTGGTTCACCATCGTGCGGGGTAATATCCGGGATACTAATGCTTCGACCCGGCTTGTGCTTCACCTCCTCACTATTGTTTCTATGGTGTGCGAGTATAAGTTTGCGGGCGGTATCCTGCACATCGACAGGCATGGTTTCGACCGCCTCACTGACTGTTAAACTCACCTTCCCGGCCAGTTCGGGATGGTGTTTGACCAGTAGCTTCAGCAGTTTCAGGTGGGTGCGGAGCACTTTCTTCTCGGTCCGGAACAGCACCGGATGTGATGCCTCCACCAGCTGGGCTGCCTGTTCACGACTTAGCAAAGCTACCAGAGGCGTCAGTGTTTCTTGCGCCAAGCCCACAGTAGTTGAGGGCGCAGACCCCAACAGTGCCATAAGAGTGTGGGCTCGTTCCAGGTTCTCTGCTTCGGTGGGTTCCATACCCCGGTAGATCTGGTGAAAAACCCTACCGTTTGCGGCCGAGAAATCACGGGTCAGCGACTGTAGCGATTCATCCAGCACCCTTTCCCGGAACCCCTCGTAGAAGTCCTGCATGTGACGCATGAGGGTAAGCATACTGCCGGTAGGCCCGAGCAGCGTCCAGTAGTGGTCGCGCATTGTTCCTTCAACACGAAAAAGTGCCCAGAATTCTTGCTCCAGCAGCAGCGGGTCGTCTTCGAAGAAGTTAAGAGCAGCCGCACGATTGTAGGTTGAATCCTCAGGTACCGGTGGAATATTCCTGATGAACTGCCCAAGATACTGCGGAGATTCGCAGATGATATTTCGTTCCCGCAGCAGTTGGTGAGATACAGGCCAGCTTTCCTCCCCGTAAGCCCAGCTTTCGGCGATAGATTCCACAAACGCTAGAATCCAGTCCTCGCTTCGTTTGGATGCTCCCAGCACAAAATATTTCCCAATATCCTGATGTTGTCCACCCTTACGGTTATTCCACAGGAGTTGGTGGAATGCGGCGGAGGCGTTTTGGGTAGGTCGTTCTGCCCCTGTAAACCCGTCAGGTTTGCGGATGAGAGCACCCGCTACATAAGCAGCGAGCGGGGTGTAGTTTTTGACGTCCACCACCTGTGCGGGTTTAAGGGTTTTCGCCAGAGACACACGCTCTTCTTCGGTAGCCCCGCCTATGATAGCGTGATACTCCTCAACGGTGGCGTCGTCACGTTTCATGAGTTCCTGAAGGTGGGCACGTCGTTCTTCAAGGCTCATGCGCTGCGGATAGTTCTTCTCATCCATCATTGCCTCTTTGTGTATTCGGGTGTGCAAGGAAAACACGACTTTTGCGGATACGGTTCGGTGTCGGGCTAATTCAGCCCGCCACGACGTTTAATGCTTACCGCCAGTACATGTTTGCAGGGGCCTCGGGTGCCCCGGTATTTCACCCACCACGGGCAGGTGCACCGGTATTCTTCGATTTTCTCGGCGGGGGTTACCGTGTAGAACGTGTCCCGCGACTGCACACGGTACGTTCCGCTTTCGTCATCCCGCACTGCGCCGGAGTCCACCAGTTTCTGCGCACCCACCAGCCGCGGATGCATAGCCTGCAGAGCATCTGCCTGCACGGGCAGCGGCCGGTGGAAGTACTCCCCCGCCTGCACATCAAAACCGACCTGCCCGGAGGATGCCAGTAACGCGAGGGCGTCGCGTACTTGCGTTTCGTTCAGCCCGCTGCGTGCAGACATGACGGGCACTTCAATACGCGGCTCAAAGGAGAGAAGCACGCTGAGCATATCCGCGTTTTCAGCAACTGACGGGCCTGAGAGCGCCTGCAGCACAGAGCCTTCCCCCGAGAATCCGCGTGATTTTTCGGGGCTTAACCCGATGCTCAGGCGCGCACCCGGCAAGTGGGCCACCCACACGCTCGCCACCGGGGCGTTACCTGAGGTGACCGGTTCGCTGTATGCTTCCAGGCGGGTCATGAAGCGGATGAGCGGTTCAAGCACCCGCAGCCGCTCCGGCCCGGCCACGCACACCGACCCGGCGGTGGCTCGGGTGGCCAGCCTCAGCGAACGCACTGCCCGGGTTGCCCACATGACGCTTTTCGTGGCGGATTGGCGCGGCAGCCCCTGGATGAAGGTGCGGGCTGCTGCCGCGTCCAGAGAATGGGTGGGTTTCATCAGGGATGAGAGCATCTGTGTTTCGGCGAACCCTTTGAGCCAGCGCACCGGCAGGGGCACTTTATCTTCCATTACTTCACCGTCTAAGGTGGTGGTCAGCAGCCCCTCATCACCAACATCCATGTGGAGGGGTTCGCCAGCCCGGAGGGAAGCTAAGGCGGTGCGAAGCGGCGGATTCACGTCCACATTGGTCACGCCCACGGCGCTGTGGCTGGCGTCTAGGGCGGAGGAGTCTACGTCAAGTCGGGCATAGACACCGCAGCAGGCGCTAAAGGATTCAAACCGTAGGCCTTCACGGGTGCTAGTCACTACCGGGTCTGCGGCCCGCAAAATGGCGGCGACCATGCCGGGCGGGGTGTAGTAGTGGGTGCGGGCCACACGCGCGACCACCAGCAACGATGCTGCGATCACATCGGGGCGTTCCATGAATCCTGAGAAGAAGTAAGGGTGTGCTGCTGCGCCTTCTGGTGTGCTGCCGCCGCTGGTTGCTAGGGCCAGTTCGGGGTGTCCGTCACGTTCCAGTAGCGTAGAGGCTCCTAGATAGTTGTAGTCCAGTTCGTATGCCATGAGGGTTCCTTCGAGGGGTAGTGCAGAAGCTTTACGATACTACTATGCCTGAACGCCCTGACATTTTAAGCAGGGTTTCGTCATTCTTACTATAATCGGCGTTATCCGTTTGTAGGCACAGGCAGCGGTTGGGCATAGGAGAAGCCCCGGCGGGGTTGGTTCACCTGCCGGGGCTTAAGGATAAAAACCTTTAGAACGTTAGAACACGATTTGACCGTTAAAGCGTAGTGCCAATCCATAGAGCACAATTGCCACTACCCAGATGATGGAGACAGTGACGGTCAGACGGATCAGGTTCTTCGATGCCATACCTGAGGAGTTGAGGGAGCTGGTCATGCCGCCGCCGAACATATCTGAGAGGCCGCCGCCCTGGCCGCGGTTTAAGAGCACCAAAAGCACGGCAATAACGCTGGTAATCGCGATGATTACCATGAGTACAGTCATGAGGGTCTCCACAGTGGGCCTTCCTGTTGGGATTGGCGGTTACTAGTAATTTTCGTATCTGCCGTTTGGCATACCGTATTAACTATACGCCACCTTAGCGGATTGGTCACCCCTAATGCTGCGCATAGCTGAACAGTACCGGGGGTGAAAAGTTTAACGGGTGGTGCGGCGCTGGTATTCGCTGGGGGTCAGCTGCAGCGTGTCCGGCCGGTCGATCAGCACACGCTGGGCGGTCAGTTCTTTCCCTTCGGTGTCGTAGGCGCGCACATACCCGCCTTCTAGCAGGTAATAGGTGAACTGCTGGGCGATACCCCAGTAGTTGCCGCTGTCTTCGGCGTAGAATCCCTGGTCTACCCAGTCCCTCAGTTTCACCTGCACCGGGATTTCTGGGGAGCTGGTGCGGGCGTGAAGCCAGTTAAGAAAATCGTCACGTTTACTGTCGTAATAGTGTGTGGTTGGGTTGTAGCTCGCACCGGGTTCTCCGGGCATGGTGGGAGCGGGGACTTTGCGGTTGCGAATAATCATGAACACTATGACGCACAGGAGGGCGATCATGATGGGCGCGAGAAGGGAATCCATGGTTTTAAGTCTACCCAGTGTTCGGCTCGTTATTCAGGGCAGCGCCCGTTTTTGGCTACCCGCGAGCAGCTTTCCCTCATAGGATGGATGCGCAACAGCGGGTGCAGGAGAATCAGCACTACCTTATCTAGGCTTATGGTATTTGGTTTGACCGTGGAGCTGTTCTCGTGGAGGTAATCACGATTACCGGATCATTTCAAGAACCCACCTACTGCGCTAAGAGCCCCTGCTCGATATCTGTACCATTGGGACGTTTCGCAACATCCCATCAAGTACAGAGCGAGCAGGGGCTCTTTATGTTTTTACGTCTCAGCCGAAGGCAGGTTATTCCTGCTTCGCAGGCTCAGAGGTTTTCTTCCCCTGTTTTACCTGCTGAGCAGATGTATCCGCCTCATCCTCAATAGACTTCTCAGCTTCGTCTTCGCTTTCGTACGATTCGTACGACTTGAACGGCTGTCCCTTTTCGGGGTAACGGTCAGGCGAGATCGACAAGCCCATCTGTACCTTCTCGTGGTACACCTCAACTATTAGCGCCACCACGATTAACGCAATCACAACGGCGAACGGTAACGCAATAATAATCAGCGTATGCCGCAGAGCGTCTAACCCGCCAGCGTACAGCAGCACGGTTGCAATACCCGCGACGATAACGCCCCACACGACTTTCTTTCCGTTAGTGGGGATAAGACGCCCATCTTCGGAAAGCATTGAGAGCACATAGGTTGCTGAGTCTGCCGAGGTAATGAAGAAGGTGAAGATCAGGATGATTGCGATGATCGACATTAACATGCCCAGCGGGTAGTGTTTGAACGTGCCGAACAGCAGCTGCTCATCCTCTAGTTTCGTCAGATTCTCCAGACCGTTCTGCTGTACCGTATTAGCCATCGTGCCGAAAGCGGAGAACCAGATAAAGCTCAGGACAGTTGGAATCAAGAGCACCACGGTCAAGAATTCGCGGATGGAACGCCCCTTAGAAATACGGGCGATAAAGATGCCTACGAAGGGCGACCAAGAGATCCACCATGCCCAGTAGAACACGGTCCAACTATCAATCCAAGCGCGTTCGTCACCGTTAAATGCGGCGGTTCGGAAGCTCATCTCGAAAAAGTTCTGCATGTACAGGCCGATAGATTCCGTCATATTGTCGAAGATTTTGACGGTGGGGCCAACCGCAATAGCAATCGCAAGAAGTGCGATAGCCAGAATCATATTAAGATTTGAAAGGATTTTAATACCTTTACCCAGCCCCGAAAGAGCTGAGAGCACAAAGAGGCCGGTGGTTACTACGATAATAACAGTGCGTACCTCCATGCTATTGGGAATGGCATTATCAGTGAGGTAGCTCAGCCCACCATTAATCTGAATAGCACCGAAGCCAAGCGTGGTTGCCACACCAATAACGGTTGCCACAACAGTAACAATATCTATAATATATCCCAGCCAGCCATCGGTTTTTTTACCAAAGAGTGGCTTAAGGGTGACAGAAAGAAGATATTTCTCTTCTTTACGGAAGCCGAAATATGCCAGAGCCATAGCCACAATACCGTACACAGCCCAGGCGTGAATACCCCAGTGGAAGAACGTAAACTGAAAGGAATCCGCCATTGCTTGCTGTGATCCCGGCGTAGCATGCGGAGTTTTGTTAGCAAAGTGTGAAAGCGGCTCGGCAGCACCATAGAAAACTAGACCGATACCCATACCAGCCGAGAAAAGCATGGCAATCCATGAACCGGTGGAATACTCAGGTTTTGAGTCAGGCTCTCCAAGTTTAATTTGCCCCATGGGGCTTAAAACAAAAAACCCGCAGACCAATACGATAAGGGTTACAAGCAGGAGGTAAAACCAACCGAAGTCAGTTCCGATCAGTGCCCTCCAGTTTTTAGAAACTTCTCCGTAACCTGGGACAAAACCCAGAGCCACCAATATTAATGAAACAATTAACGAACCAATAAAAACAGACGTATATTTGCGCGACTTCATATCTCACCTTCTCAAAACATTCCGGAAAAAGTATAACAAATGCTAAACCATCTGTAAACCCAAATTATTGTAGATAATCAAAGCACACGAAAATACCTCAAAATATACGAAATAATATTTTAAAGGGATTTTAGATATTAAATTTTTCGAGAAGAAGGAATGTATGAGTCTTTTCTTTATGAAATCTTTATATTTGAATTCTACCCCACGTTTTAAGGTTTCCGCGACATCATCGGGGTCTTCCCCGTGTTTTCTATACCACACTGCCCGGTGCGGCATAAAAAATCGCCGGTTACCCCGCCGCGCAGAATGCGGAGGATAACCGGCGATAATGTCTCAGATGTTACGCGTCGAACCGCGCAATAGCCGCAAACTCATCGGCCTGTAGCGACGCCCCGCCAACAAGCACACCATCAACGTCAGCCTGCTCCATAATCGAAGGAGCTGAGGAAGACTTGACCGACCCACCGTAAAGCACACGTACCTGGTTGGCAACATCGGCCGAGTAGAGCTTGGTCAGCTCCGCGCGGATAGCGGCGGCCATTTCCTGTGCATCTTCTGCGGTGGCAACCTTACCGGTGCCGATAGCCCACACCGGCTCATAGGCAATAACAAGGCTCTTCGCCTGCTCGGCGGTCAGACCAGAAATTGAGCCACGCAGCTGTTCCAGGGTGTAGGTCACATGGTTACCGGCTTCGCGGATATCAAGTCCCTCTCCCACGCACAGTACGGGGGTGATTTCGTGCCGGTACGCAGCCTGCACTTTGGCAGCGCATACCTCGTCGGTTTCACCATGGTAGGTGCGGCGCTCAGAGTGGCCCACTAGCACGTATGCGGCGTTGAGCTTGGCGAGGAACGACCCGGAGATTTCACCGGTGTATGCACCCGAGTCGTGAGCCGAAATATCCTGCCCACCATACTCGATCCTAAACTTGTCGCCCTCAATGAGAGACTGTACGGAGCGAATGTCGGTGAACGGCGGGAAAACCGCCACCTCAGTCTTATCAAAGTCAAAGTTCGCGTCGTCAAGGGTCCAGGCTAGTTTCTGAACTAGGGTCACGGCCTCGACATGGTTTAGGTTCATCTTCCAGTTACCAGCAATAAGCGGCTTACGCGACATATATTCGCTCCAATCCCCAAAGAGGGCATAGCTACGGAAAAGTTCACTCTCTATTTTAGTGCTTCTGGCGTGCAAATACACGGTTTATCGCGAATTTTCACCGCCGAATATACCACTGCGGTGTTTCTTCCCACCCATCACTTAGCGGTCATTACTGGACTGTCCTATTACCAGATACACGCCGTGAACCGCTGAAAGTTTAAGTCCTATAGATAACCCCGGCCCATTCGCTATCGCGCGAATAAGCCGGGGCATATTAGACAAGGGGCAGAGGGTTAGGCACCCAGTGCGTCCAGACCGGGCAGGGTCTTACCCTCAATGTATTCGAGGGATGCTCCACCGCCGGTGGAAATGTGCCCGAACTGCTCGTCAGCGAACCCTAGGTTGCGGATCGCCGATGCCGAGTCCCCGCCACCAATAATGGAGAAAGCATCCGATTCAGCAAGAGCCTTCGCAACAGCCTCAGTACCCCCCGCGAAGGGGGCAATCTCGAATACGCCCACAGGGCCGTTCCAGAAGACGGTTTTAGCTGCCTTAATCTTCTCCGCGAACAGTTCACGGCTCTTGGGGCCAATATCCAGGCCCTCACCCTCGGCGCCCAGCTCGCCACCTTCCAGGTCTTCAATGGGGCGGATCTCGGTCTTAGCGTCTGCTGAGAAATCATCGGCCCACACCACGTCTACGGCAGTTACGATCTCAGTACCCTGTGCAGGGGCGGTCTCAAGGTAGCGCTGCACGGTCTCTACCTGGTCTTTCTCCAGCAGCGACTTACCAACCTTGTATCCCTGCGCGTAAGCGAAGGTGTAGCCCATGCCGCCGCCAATGAGAATAGCGTCTGCCTTGCCGATAAGGTTGTCGATAACAGCAAGCTTATCGGATACCTTCGCACCACCCATAACGACCACGAAGGGACGCTCGGGGTTGTTCAAAGTTTTCGCCAGAACGTCCACTTCTTTCTTCACCAGATCGCCCAAGTATGCGGGCAGACGCTTGGCTACGTCGTACACGGAGGCGTGCTTGCGGTGTACCGCCCCGAACGCATCATCAACATATGCGCCGTTCTGCCCGGTCAGTGCCACTAGCTCATCGGCAAATGCGCCGCGTTCTGCATCATCCTTCGAGGTTTCGCGGGCGTCATAACGCACATTTTCCAGTACCAGCACTTCGCCGTCTTTCAGGGCTGCTGATTTAGCCTTTGCATCTTCACCCACCAGATCGGTAGCCACCTGTACGGGTACGGAAGCCAGCTCGGCTAGACGTGCAGCGGCAGGAGCGATGGAATACTGCGGGTCCACCTGGCCCTTGGGGCGTCCGAGGTGTGCGGTTACGATCACGCGAGCGCCGCCCTTAGCAAGCTTTTCAATAACGGGCAGGGAAGCACGCACGCGACCGTCGTCGGTCACCACGCCATCTTTAAGGGGAACGTTCAAGTCGGAGCGAACGAGAACGTGGCGGCCTGCGACGCCTTCTTCGAGCAGTTCTGCCAGTGCCTTAGCCATAGGATAATCCTCCTAATAATGGGTTTTAGATACTTTTAATAATAGCGGCTGTTATGGGAAAACCCCGGTTCTCCGCCTCAATCACGCGGTGAATCCGGGGTTCTCTCTATACGTTTACACGCGGACGTATTAGAGTGATGCCACAACCTTATTGGTGAACATCACTAGGCGTGCTACGTAGCCGTACTCGTTGTCGTACCAAGCGATAACCTTCACCTGGTTGCCGATAACCTTGGTCAGCGGTGCATCAAAAATGGTGGAGATGCCTTCGCCCTCAATATCCTTCGAGACGATCGGATCTTCGCTGTACTTAATGATGCCCTTCATCGGACCCTCGGCTGCTGCCTTCAGAGCCGCATTAACCTCTTCCTTGGTGACCTCGCGGTTAGTGGTGAAGGTCAGGTCGGTAATGGAACCGGTAATGGTGGGAACACGCACCGCGAAACCGTCCAGCTTACCCTTGAGCTCAGGCAGCACAATGCCAACAGCGGCTGCCGCACCGGTGGAGGTGGGAACCATGTTCACGGCTGCTGCGCGGGCGCGGCGCAGGTCGGAGTGAGGAGCATCCTGCAGGCGCTGGTCGGCGGTGTATGCGTGGATGGTGGTCATCAGGCCACGCTCAATGCCGAAGGAGTCGTTGAGGACTTTCGCCAGCGGAGCCAAGCAGTTGGTGGTGCAGGATGCGTTCGAAACAATATGCTGGGTTGCGGGGTCGTACTGGTCGTCATTCACGCCCATCACGAAGGTGCCGTCAATGTTCTTACCGGGGGCGGAAATAATAACTTTCTTTGCACCAGCGTCAATATGCGCCTGCGCTTTGGAGCCCTCGGTGAAGAAACCGGTGGATTCGAGCACTACGTCAACGCCGAGATCCTTCCAGGGAAGGTCAGCAGGGTTGCGCTCAGCCAGGATTTTGATTTCCTTGCCATCTACTACCAGCGCATTTTCCTTGACCTCCACCTCTGCGTCCAGACGACCCATGATCGAATCGTACTTGAGCAGGTGAGCTAGGGTATCAACGTTGGTAAGGTCGTTAATGGCGACGATTTCGAACCCTACGCCTTCCTCGCGTGCTGCGCGGAAGAAGGTGCGGCCGATGCGACCAAAGCCGTTGATTGCTACACGTACAGTCACTGAAGTTCTCCTTGTCAGTGCGTTGGGCGGCGGCCGCAGCATTCACCGGGACTTGTGGTCGGTTATGGCAAAAGCATACCGTGCTCTGTGGTGCGCGGTTGCGTACCGCCTGATGTTGGTAATAATCATACCTTAGTTCGTGTGTGTTTGGGTGTGTTCATGTAGGATTTTTTAGTGAATCAAGTCACTTTTAGACTGTTTTTCCATTGTTTTCTGTTGTTTTATATGGATTATACCTGCCCTACACGTTGGGATAATTGCATTCCAACACAAACACAATGAGGGTGTGAGAGGTCTGCACAGCCTCATCACCATTAGGGTTATCAGGGCACAATCCCACACGTAAAACACCATTGCAGCAGGAAACAAACGCGCACCACGGTGTGCGCACATGTGTTTTATGCTCCGGTGGGGGCGGCAGAAGAGACGCCCCTAGCGGCCTCTGCTCCCTGAATGTCTTCTTTTAGCTCCGTACCGGGGATACCCAGTTCCTGTGCACGTTTATCAGCCATCACCAGCAAACGGCGAATACGCCCGGCAATAGCATCTTTCGTCAACGGCGGATCCGCTAACCGGCCCAGCTCATCCAACGACGCCTGCTTATTAGCCACCCGAAGCTGCCCGGCGTACCTCAGATGTTCAGGAACATCATCACCCAAAATATGCAGAGCCCGTTCCACCCGTGCGCCCGCAGCCACAGCAGCCTGCGCGGAACGGCGCAGGTTTGCATCATCAAAATTTGCCAGCCGGTTCGCCGTGGCTCGCACCTCCTTGCGGGTGCGCTGCTCACGCCACGTACGCAGCGACTGCGAGGCACCCATCCGTTCCAGCAGACGGGCGATAGTCTCGCCATCACGCACCACCACCCGATCCACGCCACGCACCTCGCGGGCCTTCGCCATCACATCAAGACGCCGGGCCGCGCCCACCAACGCGAGCGCCGCCTCCGGGCCGGGGCAGGTGAACTCAATCGCGGATGAACGGCCAGGCTCCGTTAACGACCCATGCGCCAAGAATGCGCCGCGCATAACGGCCTCAGCATCCTGCAGTGAACCGTTCACCACAGCGGGGGGTAAACCACGCACCGGCCTGCCCCGCAAATCCAGCAGCCCGGTCTGCCGAGCCAGCGCCTCTCCCCCGGAGTCAACACGAACAATATAGCGTCCGCCACGGCGCAATCCCCCACCGGTAACACTCGTCAGCTCCGACTCATGTCCGTAAATCTCGGCAATAGTCTGCTGCATACGCTGCGCGGTCTGCTCGGTATCCACCTCAGATTCAATAACGATGCGGCCTGCCACAATATGCAGGGCACCGGTGAACCGCAAAATAGTGGAAACCTCGGCCTTACGCACCGACGCCTTGCTCGCCTCGTATTGGGCAAGTTCTTCTTTCACCAGGGCGGTCAGAGCCATTGTTCTCTCCTTACAAAACAGAATTAGGGCAATGCCCTAACCCGCTCGAAGCGGGGGACACGGCAAATAGCCGCGTTCGTGTGCATGTGTGTCTCGTGTGTGTCTTAACTGCGTCCTTAAAGTTTTATAAACGCATAGCAAACATATCATTGTACGCTGAAGCCAGCTTGAGCGGGTCGTGCACATTCGGGTTTGTGGTTGAACGCACGGACGCCCACAGCACCTTCGCGCCCAGCTCTCTGGCCGCGTCCTCAAATTCGCTTTGCACACCCATATTGCTCGGGTCAGCGATCACCACGTCAAGGCGCAGATTGGGGGCATACTGCTGCAGTAGCTTCAGGTGAGCGGATGCGTCCAGGCCATTGGATTCTTTATCGTCCAACGCCAGGTTCATGACCACGCACCGTTTAGCGTTTGTTGTGCTTAACGCCTCACGCTGTTCGCGCAGCAGCAGGTGCGGTAACACGGAAGTACGCCACGAGCCGGGGCCAAGAACCACCCAGTCTGCCTCCTCAATTGAGGCCAACGCCTCAGGGCAGGCACGCGCCTGGGCAGGAACCAGCTCGATATTGTGCACCTGCGGCTCATGGGCCAGGTTCACCTGCCCGCGCACCTGCACACGCTCAAAAGCTCCGCCGTGCTCACGAAGCACAATACCTTGAATCACCAGCGGCTCCAAGGCCATCGGAAGCACCCTGCCGCGCGCGTTCAGGAGTGCGCCCACCCAGTCCAGGCCAGCCACAGGGTCGCCCAGCAACTCCCAGAGCGTAACAATCAGCAGGTTACCGAGGGCGTGATAGTCTAACGGGAACTCACCGGTGTGCCCCTCCGGGGCGCTGAACCGGTGCTGAAGCACATCGCTCCATGTACGCCCCCAATCGGTGTCATCGCACAGTGCCGAAAGAGCCATACGCAAATCCCCAGGCGGGAGTACACCCATCTCATTCCGCAGCCGACCCGATGACCCGCCGTCATCAGCGACCGTTACAATAGCTGTCACATCCGTTGTAACGTGCCGCAGTGCAGAAAGCGACCCGTACAATCCGTGCCCACCACCAAGCGCCGTCACTTTAGGCACCCGGCGGGTAGTCTTCAGCAGACGCAACGCCTGGGTGGGAAGCGGCGGTAGTTTCGGAACGTTCTTGCTGCTACCCGAAGAGTGGCTGGGCGTATTCGTTCCTTCAGACATTATTCGCGGCCCTTATCACGATGCTGTACGTTAACGTTTACGTCGGGCAGTTCCCCGAGCCTTCGAGCTATCTCTTCAGTCACGGCAACCGACCGATGCTTACCTCCTGTGCACCCAATCGCAAGAGTCGCATAGTATTTCCCTTCACGGCGGTACCCCTCCAGCACCGGGCGCAAAGCCGCAAGATAGCTGCTAATAAACTCCTCCGTACCGGTGTTCTGCAGCACATAGTCACGTACCGGTGCGTCTAGGCCGGTGAGCGGGCGAAGCTCAGGAATCCAGTGCGGGTTCGGGATGAACCGCATATCCGCCATATAGTTCGCATCTGCGGGTGCGCCGTATTTGAACCCGAAACTCATCACGCTCAGATTCAGCTTTTTGTCAGCGCCTTCAGCAAACATTTCACGTACTGTACGAGCCAGCTCGTGAACGTTCATCCCGGTTGTATCAATCGTATGATCGGATGCTGTTCGCAACACCTCAAACAGGGTGCGCTCCGCGCGAATACCATCAAGGACGCGCCCCTCCCCCTGCAACGGGTGCGGGCGACGCTGCGCCTCATACCGGGCCACAATCGTCTCGTCTTTAGCATCCAAAAAAAGCATCGAAAAATCTACATCGGATTTTCGAAGTGTGTCGATAGCAGCCGGGAGATCATCAAACAGTGCACGGGCGCGAACATCAATACCCAAAGCCACCCTCGGCACACGAGCACCGTCACGAGTTACCAGCTCCGCCAGCGATTCAAGCATCTGCGGCGGAATATTATCAATCACATACCAGCCCTCGTCCTCAAGTACGTTAGCTACGGTGCTGCGCCCCGCCCCAGATATACCTGTAATCACCAAAATCTGCGGTTTCTGCTCTTGTAACTCAACGCTCATATTACGTTCCCCTTTGATGCGAGTAAGTTGGTAATCCAATAATACTAGACAGGCATCACACGGTCACCGCATCATCCTGAGGCAGCAGCCTCCGCGTCAAAATGCTCCCTAATCTTCGAAGCCAACGACGACCCAACCCCCTGCACCTGCGTCAGCTCATCGGCGCTGGCCGCCTTCAGCTTCTTTAACGACCCAAAGTGTTTAATAAGCGCCTCACGCTTAGCAGGGCCCAGCCCCGGCACAGCATCCAACGCGGAGGCAACCATCGCCTTACCGCGTTTGGAACGATGGAACGTAATCGCAAACCGATGCGCCTCATCCCGGATACGCTGCACCAAAAACAGCGCCTGAGAATTACGCGGCAGAATCACCGGAAAATCATCATCCGGCAGCCACAGTTCCTCCAAGCGTTTAGCGATACCGGCAACGTGCACATCCACCACACCTAAATCGCTCAGCGCAGCCTGGGCGGCCGCCACCTGCGGCGGGCCGCCATCAACCAACACCAGGTTCGGGGGGTACGCGAACTTCGCCGGCTCCTGCACATGCGCATCTGAAGCTACCTCCCCCGAACGCTGCGGGCCTGCTTGCGCACGCTGCTGCTGCTCGGTGAGATACCTCTTAAAACGGCGAGTTATTACGTCATACATGCTGGCGGTATCATCCCGTGCGGCATCCCCACTAACCGAGAATTTACGGTAAGCACTTTTAGCGGGCAGGCCATCCTCAAACACCACCATAGAGGCCACCACGTTCGTTCCTTGCACGTGCGAAATGTCGTAGCACTCAATGCGCATCAGCGGTTCGGGAAGT
This sequence comes from Rothia sp. HSID18067, assembly GCF_003989445.1. Taxonomy (NCBI): domain Bacteria; kingdom Bacillati; phylum Actinomycetota; class Actinomycetes; order Micrococcales; family Micrococcaceae; genus Rothia; species Rothia sp. HSID18067. The sequence continues at coordinate 803,918 of NZ_RBMF01000001.1, forward strand.
TCCAGAGCCTCCTGCAGCTCAACGAGCGAAGCGGAACGGGTGGTAATATCCCCAGCCCGGCGGCTCTTATGCAGAGCCAATGAGTGGCGGGCGTTCTCGGCAACAGTTTTCATCAGCTCGGCTTTATCGCCGCGTTGCGGCACCGCAATACTTACCTTCGCCCCGCGCACACCAGAAAGCCACTCACGCAGCTGCTCGGCATTATCCGGCAGTACCGGCACCAGGATTTGGCGGGGAATCTCGTGGCGGTTCGCGTCTGTCTCTTCAGCCAGGGTGCTGGATGCGCTCGCCACATGTGCGGCGGCTTCACCATATAACCGGACGAGAAGCTGTTCAATGAGTTCACCTTCGCTGCCGTCGTTTACTTTTTCAACGATCCAGCCGCGTTGACCGCGGATACGCCCGCCACGCACGAAGAACACCTGCACCGCCGCTTCCAGTTCGTCTTGTACGAAGGCGAACAGGTCAGCGTCTGTTGAGTCGCTCAGAACCACCGCGTTACGTTCAAAAGCTTTGGTAAGTGCCACGATGTCATCACGCAGTACGGCTGCACGTTCAAAGTCCATATTGGCTGCAGCATCTTTCATGTCTGTGGTGAGCTCCGCAATAAATTTTTCGGCTCCACCGGCCATGAAACGGCACAACCCGTCCGCTAGGTTGCGGTGCTCTTCGGGACTAATGCGCCCTACGCAGGGTGCGGAGCATTTATCGATATATCCCAGCAGGCAGGGGCGCCCTGATGCTTCGGCACGTTTAAATACTCCCGGTGAGCAGGTACGCACCGGGAACACCCGCAGTAACGCATCCAGCGTCTCACGGATTGCCCACACCTGTGAGTAGGGTCCGAAGTACCGCACGCCTTTTTTACGGTCGCCACGCATTACTTGTGCACGCGGGAACTTATCGCGCATAGTGACCGCAAGGTAGGGGTAGGATTTATCGTCACGGAAGGCGATATTAAAACGTGGCTTATATTCCTTAATCCAGGTGTATTCAAGCTGCAGCGATTCCAGTTCGCTGCCGACTACCGTCCACTCTACGCTGGTGGCGGTGTGCACCATGGCGTAGGTTTTAGGGGCTAAGCGTTCAGGGGCAGCGAAATAACTATTGAGGCGGTTACGCAGATTTTTTGCTTTCCCCACGTACACTACACGGCCGTGTTCGTCCCGAAAACGGTACACTCCCGGCTCGGTGGGGATATCACCCGATGCGGGGCGGTACGAACGCGGGTCTGCCACATAGCCTCCTGTTGCTTAAAAGTTAAGCCGCGCATCCGCCGGGTTTTGCGGATGCGCGGTTAAGTTTACTCGCCTTTGGCGCAGGGCACCTTACCCGGCGTCACGCTCAGCAGAGGGCGAAACATTGTATTCGTCCTTTCGGGCTTGCCCCGAAAGTTGGGCGATTTCGTCCATAATCTGGTTGGTGGTTTGGCGGCGTTGTTTACCGGTCATCTGCTCCCCTGTTTTTTCGAACCACATGGGTTCACCCACGCGGATCGTGAACCGGTGCGGGTACACCATGTTTGACCCAGGTTTCTGAAGCCGGTCGGTGCCGATCAGCCCTACCGGGACTACGGGCGCACCCGTCATATGGGCCAGCCAGGCCACACCAATTTTCCCTCTGTAAAGGTAGCCGTCACGGGAGCGTGTGCCTTCAGGGTAGATGCCAAAAACTTTGCCTTCGTTCAGTTTCTCTAGCGCAATATCAAGTGCTTTGAGGGATTCTGAACGGTCTGACCGGTTCACCGGGATAATATCGACAGTCTCAAAGAATGCTTTCATGGCTTTACCACGAATACCGGGAGTGTTAACGTACTCGGCTTTGGCGAGGAAAGCCACGCGGCGGGGCATCATTGCGGAAATAATGATGGAGTCTAGGAACGATAGGTGGTTGGAGGCAACAATCACGGGGCCGGTTTTGGGGAAGTGGTCAAGGCCTGTGACTCGTGCACGAAAAACCGAGCGTAATAGCCCGGTAACGGTTTTTTGGCTGAGTTTGTAGAAAACCATAAATGCGTGACTCCTAGGGGATGCCTCCTACCTGCCTTCTCATTATTCCACAGTGCCGCAGCTTTTCAGTACGTTCATGGGGTTATTATGACATTTAGTGACATGTTTTCGACGGAGGTCCTGTGCCGGATACGTTTATATTGAAAAATAGGGCTATATTGGGGGCTCCCTACAGGACTTTGTCAGCTGTTGGCTGGGCCCTGCAGGCTGTGTACTTCAAGGGGCGTCCAACGCTGCCTAATGAGCGTAATAATTTAGCCCAAAACAACCCTAAAGGTTACTATGCAATTAACTTCACATTCTCGACATAGTGTCACTAAAATTTTCTAAATAAGTATTTGTAATGCAAGAATAAAAACGGGTGGACTAGTTGTGCTCGCCTGTCGAGCCTCTCCAAACGAGCCCACTCGAATCACAAAAAATATACGCACACTGGAGACATACAATATGGCTAAGAAACCCGTAACGCGCGAGGAGATCGCCAAGGTCACCCGCCGCACGGACGCGGTCGGTGCCTACGCCGGTAAAGGCTGGGTACAGGCCGTTGCATTTGTGATGCTCCTGGGCTTTACCATTATGGCAATCCTGGCGATGCGCACCTATGCGCTCTCCATGCCGTTGCCCGATAAAATCATCGGCAACGACGGCAAGGTAATCGCCACCGCGGAACAGATTCAGCACGGTCAGGAGCTCTACCAGAGCCGCGGCCTGCAGCAGTACGGATCGGTTCTCGGCCACGGTGCATACATCGGCCCGGACTTCACGGCGGAATACCTGCGCCTGACTACGGACGCTGCCGTCAAACAATACAGGGAAGAGGGTAAGCAAGAGCCCCGTGAACTCGTTAAGAACGAGTGGCGCAAGGAAAATAAGTACGACGAGTCCAGCAAGACTCTGAACTGGACGGCGGGGCAGACCAAGGGGTTTGACCAGATGGTCAACCACTATAGGGATACGCTCACCAAGGATAATACTTCTCAGGGCTTGTTCCCCAACGCCATTAAGAGCGAAGAAGAACTGCACGACCTTGTAGCGTTCTTTGGCTGGACTGCGTGGGCTTCAGCCGCTGAGCGTCCCAACCAGGATTACACTTACACCAATAACTGGCCCGCAGAAGCCAATGTAGACAACAAACCCACCGCAGACCTGATGGTCTGGTCGGCGCTGTCGCTGATCGCACTGCTGGGCGGTACCGGTCTAATGTTCGCCATCTATGGCCGCTGGTCCCGCACCATCGGCTGGCATGGCGAGGAGGCACCCGTGCTGGACTTCCGCCAGCCCGACGAGGTGCGCCTGACCCCCTCACAGAAGGCGGCCGGGCTGTTCTTCATCACTATTTTGGTGCTGTTCCTGCTGCAGGCTCTTGTGGGTGCTCTTACCGAGCACTACCGTGTGGAGCTCACAGGCTTCTTCGGGATTGATATGGGGCAGCTTATCCCCTACACCGTCTCCCGAACATGGCACGTGCAGCTCTCCCTCTTCTGGACTGCTGCGGCGTTCTTGGCAGGCGGTATCTTCATCGCCCCGCTCATTACCCGCAAAGAGCCGAAGAAACAGGGGCTGCTGACCGTTATCCTGTTCGTGGCAGTGGTGTTCGTGGTGCTCGGCTCGCTGCTGAACGAGTGGCTTTCGCAAAAGGGCTGGGTACCTGAGAATTCGATCTTCTCGCAGCAGTGGGAATACCTTGATTTGCCGCGCTTCTTCCAGATTCTGCTCACCGCAGGCATGTTCATCTGGATTGTGATCGTGTGGCGTACCCTCAGCTCGCGTTTGAAGACCGGGAAGAAGACCTCCATGCCGTGGCTGTTCCTCTTCTCTGGTCTGGCAATCCCCATGTTCTACGCTGTGGGTATGCTCGCTGGTCAGCGCACCCATTTCTCGGTCGCCGAGTTCTGGCGTTTCTGGGTGGTGCACCTGTGGGTTGAGGACTTCCTTGAGCTCTTCACCACTGTGATGGTCGCCTACATCTTCGTACTGTTGGGCGTGGTGCGTGAGCGTATCGCAATCTCCATCATCATGATGGACGCCGTGCTTTACTCCGCCGGTGGTGTGGTCGGCACCATGCACCACACCTACTTTGCGGGTACCCCGTCTGAGCAGATGGCATTCGGTGCGTTCTTCTCAGCAGCAGAGGTTATTCCGCTGACCTTCCTGACCGTTGAGGCGTGGGGCTTCATGCAGCTGGGTGCTCGCCAGTACTCCAACCGCACCAAACCGTTCCCGCACCGTTGGGCTGTGATGTTCCTGATCGCCGTGGGCTTCTGGAACTTCCTGGGTGCTGGTGTGTTTGGCTTCCTGATCAACCTGCCGATCGTTTCGTACTTCGAGATTGGTACGGCGCTGACCGCAAACCACGCACACGGCTCCATGATGGGCGTGTACGGCATGCTGGCGCTGGCCTTTGCCGTGTTTGCGCTGCGGTACTTGATTCCCGAGAACAAGTGGCCTGAGAAGGGTGTGAAGTTCTCATTCTGGGCATTGAATATCGGCCTGATCTGGATGGTGTTCATTTCGCTGCTGCCGCTGGGCGTGGCTCAGCTGTACCACTCGGTTGGTCAGGGCTACTATGAGGCTCGTTCGCTGGCGTACATTCAGTCCGATGCCAACCTGATCATGGACTGGCTGCGCTTGCCGGGCGATGTGATTTTCCTGGCCGGTATTCTGCCGCTGATTAAGCTGGCGTGGCTGGGCATCACCTCCTACTTCGCACCGAAGAATAAGGAGACTGTGCTTGAGCTGCCTGAGCCGCCGCTGTACGAGATGGTTGATGACGCTCGTATCGCCGAGTTCGCTGGCGCTAAAGCTGCTGACGAGCTGCCCGAGCAGACCAGCCCCTACCGCAGTGATCGCCGAGGCTGATGATGCCTGAACAGTTTGCCGGGGTTTCGATGATGGTGTGGCTGGCCTGCGTGTACGCGCTGGGTCTGGTCGCCGTCGGCTGGGGTTTCGATATCCTCGCGAAACGCACCAGTCAGCGTTTTGTGGCGTCCCGAACGTTCGGGTTCACCTACCACGAAAGTAATGACGCCTGGCTGTGCCCGGAAGACCAGTGGCTGTGGCCGGTAGCGTTTGACACGGATAACCGTGTGATGCGCTACCGGGCTAAGCCCAGCGTATGCAACACCTGCCCCATTAAGGACACCTGCACTGTCTCATCGAACGGGCGTGAACTCACCCGTGAGGTTGATGAGTGGCCGTATTCGGAGTCGGGGAAATTCCACCGTGGTCTGGCGGTTGCGGTGGCATTATTCGGCCCGGTCATTATGGTTGCGGCTGCTTTCGGATGGCACTCCCCCATTGAGCTGCTCATTGAGCTGGCTGCGGTGGTAGTCTGTCTGTCGTTGACGTACCCGCTGGCGATTAAGCTCATCCGCTCACCCGAGAATTTCGCAGCCGACCCGAAGCATATTCCGGGTTCAAGCGCGGACGAATCGGTTGCTACAAAGATTGACCGGTTCGCTGCGAAGTGGGGCGGCGTGGGCAATGAGCGCAAACGCCGCACCGATGACGCCCGTAAACAGATGATCGCTTCGGCCCAGCTGCCGGTGCGTCCGTCATCAACTATTGATCCTGATCGGCCAGCTTGGAGCGGCGAGGGAACTTCTACCCCGCGTCTGCATAAGACCACGGCTGAGGTTATTCAGGAGCAAAACCTCGAAGAAGCAAATAGTTAGGTTGGCTGGATGTGCACCCCGGCCTGTGCGTGCTGTTGCATGCGACGCGCAGGCTGGGAAGCGCATCCTCTTATTTCCGGGCTAAAGCTTGAACATATGGGAGTGGGCGCCCTTACATTCTGTGGCTGTGGCCGGTATGGTTAAAACAGGTTTGGGGTGCACCCACCGGTGGTTGTACCCTGCGATTATTAACAACTCAACACATTGTCTAAAGCACCTATGCGGGCCATTCCTGCGGCCTTGTTAGACACAATTTTTAGAGGACACCATGGATTCTCTCACTATTCTTTCGATCGTTATCCCGATTATCCTGATTCTTGCGTTTTTGATTATTCGCACGCTTCGGGTAATTCCTGAATATCAGCGCGGCATTTCGTTCCGTTTCGGCCATCTGCGTTCTGAGCTGAAGCCCGGTATTAATATGGTGATCCCGCTGATTGACTCGTTGCAGCGTGTAGATATGCGTGTGATTACTCTTACTATTCCCCCGCAGGAGGTTATCACTAAAGATAACGTTCCGGCCCGTGTGAATGCTGTGGTGCTGTTCCGTGTGGTCGACGCGAAAGATGCTGTGCTGAAGGTGGAGAACTACCCGATTGCCACCTCGCAGATTGCTCAGACTACGCTGCGTTCGCTGCTGGGCCGCGTGGACCTTGATACGCTGCTGGCGCACCGCGATGATTTGAACGCGGATTTGCAGAGCATTATTGATTCACGCACCCGCCCGTGGGGCATTAAAGTCGAGCTGGTTGAGATCAAAGATATTGAGATTCCTGAGGCCATGCAGCGCGCAATGGCTCGTGAGGCTGAGGCTGAGCGTGAACGCCGCGCAAAGATCATTTCGGCTCGCGGTGAGCTTGAGGCATCCTCACAGCTGAAGGAGGCATCCGATATTCTGAGCGCCTCGCCTGCCTCCTTACAGCTACGGTATTTGCAGACCCTGCTGGAGCTGGGCGCCGACCAGAACTCGACAGTGGTGTTCCCGCTTCCGCTGGATATTGTGGGGCCGCTTATGGGCGCCTTAAAGGGTGCCACAGGCGAGAATTCTACGGATAAGAAGTAGCTTTTCTGCAGTTATTCCGTTGAAGCCCGAAGTGGTTTTCTGCCCTGTTTCTTGATAGGGTGGACCGAATCGCCTCGGGCTTTATGCGCGGTTCCACTGTGAGCGTAGATGCAGCAATATAAAAGTAACTATTGCGGGTTATGCTTAACGTCAGAAGTTTTTTACTTCTGTTTACTTCTCTCTAGATTGGAATGAACATGTCTAAGATCCTCATCGTCTCGGGCCACCCTAACCTGCCGGAGTCCACCGCGAACAAAACAGCCCTTGAAGCAGTTAAAGCGCGTTTTGGTGATGCTGTGACTGTGCGTGAGTTGGATAAAACTCGTGTGAACGGCAAGTTTGATATTGCAGCTGAGCAGAAGGCTCTAGTGGAGCATGATGTTCTGGTGCTGCAGTTCCCGGTGTTCTGGTATTCGGTGCCTTCACTGTTGAAGCAGTGGATTGATGACGTGTTCGAGTACGGTTTTGCATACGGCACTGATGGTACCGCTTTGCAGGGTAAGAAGTTCCTGCTCTCGGCAACTGCTGGCGCCGCTGAAGATATTTACCAGAACATGCTGCCGAGCGAGCTGCCCCCGGCCTTTGCCGACTACGCGAACACTGCGGCGTTCACTGGTATGCAGCTGCTTGAGCCGCTGTTTAGCTACGGCACCACGAGCGACCCGGGTAACACTGAGGCTGTTCATGCTATTGGTGTTGAGCACGGTAAGAAGCTGGTAGCTGTGCTGGAGACCCTGCAGCAGGGTTAGCAGCAGCCTCTCCCCTGTGGTATTGAGGGGAAAGAAGCCTCTTCCCCCGAATCCAAACGGTACACACGTTCCGCTGTTTGATTCGGGCGAAGGGGCTTCTTTCGTTTGCCTCAAATAACAATCCGGCGCGAATAAACATATGGCTGGGTGGGCAATATGTTTATGTTCTTCGGGTGTATTGTAGGGGTTCAGCTATTACCGTAACGCCCGGTGTGCTTGGTCGAAGAAGTCACGCTCATACAAGCATGCGCTCATATACGCTTGGGCAGCAGCAACACGCTGACTGGGGGAAGCCTGCTCGAATGCTTCCTCAACAACCGCCACGCAGCGGCGCACGTCCGCAGCGAACTCTTCGCCGCCATACACGGAAATCCAGGCATTATACGGGTGTTCCTCGTGGGTTTTCTCCAAGAGCCGGTAACCGATCTCAAGGTACAGCCAGTAGCATGGAAGCGCCGCAGCTGCGCCCACCACATAATCCTCGCCAGCGGCAGTAGCACGTAAAAAGTTCGTGTACCCCATTGTCACTGCCGAAGGTGCACCGCGCCGAATACCGCCCTGCTCCGCAGGAATAGCAGGATGCGCCGCCAACCATTCATCGTGCAGAAGCGATTCCTCAACAATCGCCGCCTGAGCGCCCGCCGCCCAATGCACCTGACCCTGCGATGAGCTGGCACGTGCCGAAAGAGTAGCTAGGGCGCGAGAATACTGGGCAAGATACTGCGCATCCTGGTCAAGGTAAAAGCCGAACAAATCCTCGTCAAGCGTGCCGTCACCCAGCCCGCGAATAAACGGCAAATCGAGAATGTCTCGCCAAATATCACCGGTAGCTTCCCACAGGGCGGCCGTCCACGGGCCCGCCGGAGTTACCTTCGGCTCTGGGGATTTCTGCTGCGCGGGTTTCACCAAGTTTTTGGGGTTCTCACCTGTAAGCTCTTCAGCAGCATACAAGTGTTCCCACGGTTTCGTATCGGCTGCACGCTCCAAACGGCGAGCGCGTGCCTGATGATCAACCGGCCCGTGGCCCTGCCCGTTGCCCACGTGCAGTGCCTCACCCGCGATAATAGCTTCGTTGAGCCACCGGGTGCTCCATGCCAGCGCATTCGTGAGTACTCGCGCGTTCAGTTCATTATTGCCGTTCACAAGGGCAAGTCCAAGGCGGGTAGCAAGACTTGATGAGAGCGAGCACCCTGTGCCGTGGGTGTTCTTCGTCTGAATGCGGGCAACAGCCACATGTGTATGAGTTCCATCAGGGAAAACAGCCGAGTTTCCGGCGTCCTCCCCCGTCAAATGGCCGCCCTTAACAATCACGATCGTGCCAGTGCTCCCGGCAAGCTGGGCCGCCTGGTTGTGAGCCTCCTCCAAAGTCTGGGCAGGGTTGCTCTCACAGAGCACCGCGAGTTCGGCGATATTCGGGGTGATAACATCTGCCTGCGCCACCAATTCACGCAGTGCCTGCTCGGCGTCTTGACTAATCAGGCGGTCACCACTGGAGGCAACCATCACCGGGTCAAGTACCACCACCGGTACCGGATGTTCTGCAAGCCAGGTCTTGACGGTGGTGATGGTTTCGACATCGCCGAGCATACCGATTTTAACGGCATCCACAGTCACATCGTCGAAAACTGCCGCGAGCTGTTCCTCTAAAAATTTGGTAGGTGGAGCAAAAATGCTGCGAACCCCCTGTGTGTTCTGTGCGACAAGTGCGGTTGTGGCGCACATACCGTAACCGCCGCTTGCCGCAATAGATTTGAGATCAGCCTGGATTCCGGCACCGCCTGTGGGGTCGGTTCCGGCAATGGAAAGCACACGAGGTGTCGATGTGTCTAGTAGCGTCATAGCTATAGTCTCCTTGGGGCGGCACGGCATCGCTGCTGGCGCACCACAGTATAAAAGAATGGTTATTCGGTGTTTGAGAAATAAGATTTAAGGCTGCTCTGCCATGGTTCGATATCCCTTCGCTAGTTCTAACTAGAGCAGGTTCAATGGGTATTTCTCAGCCCGCGCCACGGCATCATATCGTGTATACCGGTGGGTTCGGGGCACCCCATATCGCTTCTTCACTCTAACACACCCGCTACTTGGGGTGCCGCAGGTGCAACGTAATATATGGACGCAGGGTATATGTGCGCCTTATTGTTTGGTCGCGCCGCTAGGTCAGCTCAAAAATCTCGGTTGGGGTACCTTCGGCAGTGATTTTCCCATCCTCCAGCAGCACAGCACGGTCAGCGAGGGAGGCGATACGCGCATCATGGGAAATAATCAGTACGGCACGGTCAGCTAAGACCGCGCGTAAAGATTCGGTCGCGTCCACCAGCTCAAGCTGCGTGGTCGATTCATCAAGGATCACCGCGTGCGGGTTTGCCAGCACGATGCGTGCCAGTGCCAGCTGCTGCACCTGGTCACGGGTCAGCTCAAAATCGCCGCCGCTGATCTGCGTGTTCAACCCCATAGGGAGGGTGCGCCACCAGCGGGCACCCACCGCATCTAGGGTGTGGCCGATCTGCTGCTCGGTGGCTTCTGGGGCTACGGCGGTGAAATTATCGGCGACCGTGCCGAAAAAGATGTGGGCCTCTTGGGTGCATACAAGCAGACGGGGACGGCCATCCACATGCGCATCAGTGGGGAAATCACCGTTCCCTACGGGCTTGCCGAGCACCCTGATGGTGCCCTCTAGTGCGGTGAGCGAGCCGCCGATCAGCCGTGCCAGGGTGGTTTTTCCTGACCCGGAGCGGCCCACCAAGGCCAGGCACTCCCCGCGTGAGATGGTGACGTTAATGTTTTCCAGCACAAGCGCCTGGGAGGAGTACCCGTACGACACCCCACGGCATTCGATGGCGTGCGAGAAGTGCCCGGCGGCTTCGGCTCGTTCGATAAGATGCGTATCGACGGGCGCCTCATTCGGGTTGGAGCGCAGCTTCTCGCGGGCTGCTTTGCGTTCTGCGGTGCGTTTTTCGCGTTGTGCTTTCGCCAGGTTGACCACGCCGAAGACGCGCCCCATGTTCACCAGCATCAGACGAATATTGTTAGTGTGATGCCCCAGAATATCTGCCATAACGCGCAGGCTAAACACCATAATGGAGGCGGTGGCCACCGCACCCCAACTGGCCCAGCCTTGCATGACGCAGAAGCTGCCCCACAGCAGGCACACAATGGTGGGAAACCAGGCGTTGAGGGCATCAAGTACGTAGAACCTTTGGCGTAGGCGCTGCATTTGGAGGGTCGCCTCGAACCGGTGCCTGTTCCCGTCATCGAAGACTTTCTCACGGCTTGAGTGCACCCCGAGTTCACGGATGGTGGCGGCACCGCGCACGTTTTCGGTGAGCACACTATTGAGTTCACTCGTGTTTTCTTGCACGACCTGGTTTTTCTGCGCCATACGCGGCAGGTAGTGGCGCATGAGCACCGCGAGCCCCACAATCATGGGAAGGAAAATAAGGCTCATGGGTATGCTCAGTGTTGCGAGTGAGGCCATTGAAACAACAAAGTAGAGCACCACGAACAGGATTTCGAGTAGATCGAAGCTGACCGCGTTGGAGGCCGAGGAGAGATCGTCGGTTACGCGGGTGAGCAGATCGCCACTGCCGGATTCTTCGACGGTGCGCGCGTCAAGGTCAAGGGCGGCGTCAATAGTGTCGATGCTGGCTTCTCGGGTGACGAGCGCACCTAGCCGGGATGCACTGTACATGGCGATGCAGATTAGTATTGCCTCCGCAAAGGTTGCCGCGAAAATAATCATTAGCGGCTTCCACGGGTATTCCGTGTATTTCCCAGCGACCACCTCATCGACTACAGCCCCGATCTGCAGGGGCACGACCGCGCCCATCACACTGGCGAATAGGTATATGCAGAAGGTGAAAGCTGCCCTGCCCTTGTGGTGGATAATATATGCGCCCATCATGCGGGCTACTACTTCGGGCGGTTCGGTGGGTAGTTTAGCCACGGTTCACCTCCTGTTTCTTGGGTTTGTCGGTGGTGCTTGAAGGTTTGATGGTGCCATCGTCTTCTACAACCACGTACCCGTCGCGTTCAATACGGCGCACCACTTCGGCGGTGGTTGAGACGATGTATATTTTTGCTATTTTTTCGAGCAGCCCCGGTTGGCCCACGTGCTGCTCTAAATGGTCGTAGATGTAGCGTTGGCTGGGCTCATCAACTGAGTTGAGGGGTTCGGTGAGTACGAGAATCTGGGCGTCTTGGGCGAGAGCGCGGGCTAGTGCTAAACGTTGGCGCTGCCCGCCCGAGAGGTTAGCCCCTTCACTGGTGATGCGGGCAGCATAGTAGTCGTCGGGGTCGAGCCCGCCTAACCGGTGCGCAATTTCCCGGGAATCGGTGATCTTGAGCAAAAATTCGTCTTTTGCACGGGCGGCTTCTGCGGTGTCGGGCGGCACGGTCCCTAGTCGTAGGTGCTCTTGCAGGGTTCCGGCGAAGATCATGGGGTTTGATTCACTCAGAAGCACACGCTCTTCCGTTTGAGTGTTGTGCGGGGTGGGTGTCTCAACGCTATTGCCGGTTCGTAGTGCTGCGGTGAGCGCCTGCGCATAGTCTTGGGCGGTCATATTGTGCGCACGCGGGTTAATGTAGATGATGTGCTGGTTGGCTGCTTGCGCTGATACTTCTCGCACCCGCACACGGGTGGTGCTTTCGTGGGCGTTGGCCTCTGCCTGTAGTTCCTCCATTTCGGCATCTGTGCGCGGTTTTTTCAGCACACCTTTTCGAACACCCGCATACCCTTCAAGCCGAGCTATTTTTGCCAGACCAATTTTTGCGTACCGCCATTCTGTGATGAAGTTTTGGGAGATCCAGATGGGGCCGCCCATCATGGAGATAATGGAGGCAACAGTCACCAGGGATGCGGCGTGCACGTCAGGCACCCAGCGTCCTTCTTCAACATGGCCGGTAAGTGCGAACCCCACACCAAGCAGGGTGACTATGCCGGTGAGGAGTACGCGTACGAAAAACATCCAGCGGCGGATACGTTCATAAGCCATAAGGGAGTCGAACACTGCGTTAGCACCTTCACGGTAGCGTGCCCGCATTTGTTGTTCGGCCCCTAACCCGGTGATAGTGCGTAACCCGGTGGCGATGTCTGAGGCACGGGATGAGTTCTCTCCATCTTTAGTGCGGTATACACCCACCCTGTTCTCCAGGAATTTAGAGTACTGGATGAGCACACCAACCACGATGAAAGTTCCGACGAAGGTAATAATGGCAGTGAGCGGACTAATGAGCCACAGCATTACCGCACCCATTGCGGCAACAATAATAGCGTTGGCGAAGAGCGGCACGGAGAAAAAGAGGTTAGTGACGCGCCGGATGTCTTTCGTCATAACGGTGACCATTTCACCGGGGTCTGCTTTCGCGAGGGAACGCCCCAGCAGACCATTCACATAGGTGCGCCAGTCCCGGTCGAGTTCCGATCCAAATCTGAGGGAAGCGCCCCACCCGAAGTACTCATTGGCTGCAATCACCATGATAGATGCTACAACCACCCAGAAAAGCGGCCATGCAACTGCGGTGTTGCCAACGATCTGCTGGTTAATGAAAACGCCCACATTAACGGGTATAAGGATAGCGCCCACACCCGCCGTGGTTTCGCCTACCATGGGAATCACCCAGCGGTGCCAGGGGTAGCGGTACCCTGGCGGGGTTACCCGTAATGACACCCTGTTTTTCAGCTCGTCTGCGGCGGGGGCTTTTACGGGATGCTGGGGTGTGTTTTCTGCGTCTGTGTGGGTGTGTGCTGTTTTTTCTGTGGTGTTTTGTTCTGCTGATTCCGCTGTTTCTGTCATTATCGTATTCGCTATCTGCCGTCCCCTCCGTATACATTCAGTAAATACAGATGGTAACATATTTATTCTATATGTGTTGTATATTACACTACAGTGTGCGGGGTTTCTACGCTTTACAGCAGATACTGCACTTACCAACAGCATGAAAGGATTAGAACATGCGCAGACTTTTTGTTATCTTCGGCCACCAGGCTATAGACAGTATTTTTCCCAGCCCCACACTAGATTGGCGCTCTTACATCATTGACATGGGAGATTTCCGTTCCCTCTATGGAAGTGTTGGTTTTTCTTTCGAGGGCAGGCTAACCACGCTGACCGATCGTGCCCGCAAACTCGCCATGACGGCTATTTACGGTGCTATTGAATCAAAAATGACGATGGGTGAAACAATTTTTCTGCGCGGAGATTTGACGGGGCTCTCAACTATCGACTCCCCCGATACACTCACCACTAAAGACGTTAAAGGTGTCATCAGACTGGCTAGGGCCTACGACTACACCGTTCATCTAGTAGATGCGCACCATAAAAATTCCCCAAACCCCACGGATACTAATAGTGCCTTTGATGGTGTATGGGAACAAAAACCAGACCGTAAGATTATGCGTGGCTGGGTGAATATGCACGACATTGCTCAGATACTCACCGTAACGCCGCACGACCTTTCAGAGTATGAACGCATTGTCCTTGTAGGCGATATTCAAGGTGCAGGTGATGAGCTTCAAGAGCTTATTGCCAAAGTTCCGGGAGGGTTAGATAGCCCTCACAATTTCTGGATATTTGTGGGTGATCTGTTCGACCGGGGCACCACCCCGGTGACGGTGTATAACACTCTGCTGCCTGAACGCAAGAATGTGGTGATTGTACAGGGTAACCACGAGATCGCGGTGCGGCGTGCCTCATTAGGTACTTTTAATTACGATAAACCAGATGACACGATCGAGACTCTGCGGCAGCTTGAAGAAGCTGGCATTACCAAACGAGCAGTGCGTGAAGAGCTTATTAACCGTTCGGTGCCGTTCTTCGCATTTACCGTGGGCGCCCGGGAGCATTGGGTGAGCCACGGTGGTGTTATTCCCGCTGTGCTGGATGCGGTGACGGCGGCACCTGGCCGGTATGTGACGGGGCTGCTCGCCGACGAGGTGTTGTGCCGTGGTACGAATAATACGGAGCGGGCACTGTACGGCAAAACGAATTACCGGGTGTTCGCAGACGAACTGGATACGGCCTGCGCTCGCCGCGGTATTGTGCAGTGGTTCGGTCACCGGCATGAGAAACGCATGGAGGGTATGTCGCCCTTAGATTTTGAGGCAATCCGCCCGCTGGAGTCCGGTGTGGAGCATCGCGGAGGGTTTCTCACGGCAGTTATGCTAAGCAATAATGGCGCAGTCGAAACACTCATCCGTGTGCCCTCTACTTCTACGGTCAAGCCGTTCCGCTAGCATCTTCTGCCAGGGTCAGTATCCTGCTATGCACCACGGTACAGCGTATCCTCTACTCCCCGGCCAGCGAGTTCTTGCGCTAGCGCCGCAATTTTTTCCGGGGTTACGTCGTGAATATCCGTTGCGGTTTCAAGGAGTATTCCCTGATGCAGGGGTTTGCCTAAGTCGCTGATTAGTTCGCATACCGCTGGTTCACTGAAATAGGTCTTCCACCCTAGAGAGGGTGTGTACGCCTCTCTCTTCGGTACAGCACGTAACCAGGCAGTTGTTGTCCATGTCGCTAAGTGCGGTGACCAGCAACGAATAATTGTTTCAAGCAGCTGGTGACCGGATTCAAGAGTGAGTTCTCCCTGTGAAGATTCTGGTACTTCGGGGTCTCGCCAAAATTTGATCAGGACAAAGTTTTTATAATTCTTATTGTCGGTTTGTATTCCTACGCATCCTTGGACAATTATTGGGAGCGGCCCCAGATATTCCAGGTTAAAGTAGTACCCAAATGAGGCGTCTGCATCTGGAGTTTTTGCGCCCTCTAGCTGACCCAATAGCAGATCGGTCAGTCCGGGGGTAGAATTTTCAACATTGGCCCCTAGCCGCTGAGGAGCTTCGCGCATGATACGCCAGTGTCCACCCGGGGACAGTGATTCAAGCAAGGTCATAAAATGGTGAAGTTCTGACACGCAATCATCAAGAGTATTTTCCCTTGCGGTCGCCCAGTATCCTGCTATTTTTGTATCCTTTAAGGATATTCTCATGCTATATTGCGTACTCCTTGTCAGAAAAGAAAATAACCCCACGTCGCTATACGCAAGTCTAACAGTCGGCGGATTTCGGCTAGCGTAGATTGACCATACGCCCAAGTTTTCTGTGGCCTATCTACTTTGTATGCTGCGACAGCCGCCAATATTGTGCGCATCGCTGATTTTGACGGATTCTGCCAATTCTCTGCCCCTAGACTCGGTAAAATTGAAGCACCATGAGCATTCTTGAATACCTTTCCCCCAAACTCGCGGAGAATCCCGGAGATTACAACCGGCGCGACTACACCGGCAATCCGCTCACCCCGGATGAAATCTATGAGGCGTTCACCGAGTGGAGCTCCAGCCGAGGCATGACGCTTTACCCAGCCCAAGATGAAGCTGTCTTGGAAATTGCGGCGGGACATAACGTGGTGCTGGCAACCCCCACCGGGTCAGGTAAATCTACGGTGGCGGTGGCGGCGCATTTTACCGGTTTGGCGACTGGTCAGCGTTCCTACTACACCGCACCCATTAAAGCGCTTGTTTCCGAGAAGTTCTTTGATCTTATCGAGATTTTTGGTGCCGAAAATGTCGGTATGATTACCGGGGATTCGGCTATTAATGCGGATGCCCCCATTATCTGCTGTACCGCCGAGATCCTGGCGAATATTACTCTGCGCGAGGGCAAGGCCGCAGATGTCTGCCAGGTTATTATGGATGAGTTCCATTTCTATTCTGACCCGCAACGCGGCTGGGCATGGCAACTGCCGCTTTTGGAGCTTCCGCAGGCTCAATTCTTACTCATGAGCGCAACCCTGGGCGACACCACACGCTTCCAGGAAGAGATGACGGCACTCACCGGTCGTGAAAGCGTGCTGGTTGCCAGTAGCGAGCGCCCAATTCCGCTTCATTTCTACTACTCGACCGACCCCATTCAGGAGGCGGTTCAGGAGCTTGTGCAGACTAAGCAAACCCCCGTCTACATTGTTCATTTCTCCCAGAAGGCCGCCTTGGAGCAGGCAAACGCGCTGTTGCCGGTAGCTATTGCTTCGAAGGAGGAGAAAGAACGGATCGCGCAGCTTATTGCGAAGTTCAGGTTCGGCCCGGGCTTCGGCAAGGCGCTGAATAAACTGGTGCGGGCTGGTATTGGTATTCACCACGCGGGAATGCTCCCTAAATATCGTCGCCTCGTGGAGCAGCTTGCACAGGCTGGGTTGTTAAAGGTGATTTGCGGTACCGATACTTTGGGCGTGGGCATTAACGTGCCTATTCGCACTGTACTTATTACGGCCTTGTCAAAGTTTGATGGGTCGAAGAATCGCCGCCTGCGCGCACGTGAATTTCACCAAATCGCGGGACGTGCCGGTCGAGCTGGTTTTGATACCGCCGGTACCGTAGTGGTGCAGGCACCCGAACACGATATAGAAAATGCGCGTCTGTTGGCTAAAGCGCAGGCGAAGTTCGGTGACGATACGAAGAAGATTAATCAGTCACTGTCGTCTAAGCGCAAGAAGGCACCGGAAGGTTTTGTGGGGTGGTCGGAGAAGACCTTCGATCAGCTGGTCGCAGCAGAGCCTGAGCCGCTGACCTCTTCGTTCGATATGACCCACTCAATGCTTTTGAACCTGATGCAGCGCCCGCAGAATCCGGTGGTTGCAGCCTACCGCATTCTTCAGGAGAATCATGAGCCGCCGCAGCGTCGTCGGGAACTTTTGCGTAAAGCTGTTGGTATTTATAAGGAGCTGCTGACTGGCGGGGTTATTGAGCGTACAGATACCCCGGATGAGCATGGCTCATACCTGCGGCTGACCGAGGATTTGCAGGATAACTTTGCGTTGAATCAGCCGCTTTCGGCATTCGCAGTGGCAGCTATTGAACTTTTGGATCCCGATTCCTCCAGCTATGCGTTGGATGTTCTTTCACTGATTGAGGCAACTTTGGAGCCACCGCACCTGGTGTTATACGCGCAGGAGCGTAAGGCTAAGAATGAGCTTTCAGCGCAGCTGAAGGCAGACGGTGTGGAGTATAACGAGCGTATGTATGAGCTCGATCAGGTAACCTACCCTCAGCCTCTCGCAGAGTTAATCGAGCAGGCGTACAGTACGTATCAGCAGTCGGCGCCCTGGGTGGCGCGCTTTGAACCTCACCCGAAATCTGTGGTGCGTGATATGTACGAGCGCGCTATGGGTTTCAACGACTTTGTACAGTACTATGCGTTAGAACGTGGCGAGGGTGTGTTGCTGCGTTACCTTTCGGATGCGTATAAGGCGTTGCGGCAAACGGTACCCGAGTCGGCCGTCAACGATGATCTTGCAGAGATTATTGAGTGGCTGGGTGAACTAGTGCGCCAAACCGACTCATCGCTGGTGGACGAGTGGGAGAAACTTGCCGCTGGCGAAGATGCTGCATCCTTGGCAGCTGATCGTGCCGCCGCCGAGCTTGAGGATGATACTCCCCCAGCCGTCACGAAGAATGTACGCGCGTTCCGGGTGATGGTGCGCAATGCTCTCTTCCGCCGTGTGGAGCTTTTCGCTGATGAGCGAGATCGCATACTTGGGGAGCTAGATGAGGTTTCAGGGTGGGATGCTGACGCATGGGCGGATGCGATGGACGACTATTTTGACGCTTACGACGATATTTATACGGATGCTGAGGCCCGCTCCCCTAAGCTCGTTCAGATTGACGATAATGTGCGGGAGCATCCTGGTGTATGGAAAGTACAGCAGACCTTTGCTGATCCTGAGGACAACTTCGACTGGGGTATTCGGGCGGAGGTGGATCTTGCTGCTTCCGATGATGCTGGTTACCCAGTTTTGAAGATTTTGAGCGTGGGTGAATTCTAGATTTAGCAATAATGTACCTAAATAGGCATTTGTTGCATGTCTTACTATAGGTAAATGAAATTTTAAACATGTGATGAAAGGGAAGGATGTACCCGCTCTCGCACCTTCCTGGCGTGTTCTTTTTGTGTTTCTTATGACTCATTGGGTGGCGGTTTGGTTCTTATGCTCCCTTTCCTGTTTTTCCGGTAATGAACTTGGTGCAGGTTGAGCTGTAGCAGGAGGATATACTCGGCATATGCTTGGGTTTTTGTTGAATAGCCGGGGCTTTCCCAACGGTTTTATGACTGTTGTACAGTCATTCACCACCTCAATTTTAGTGATATGCAACACATAAATAGTGCTATATTCTTCGATTATTATACCTTTTTGTGTTATGCGGGTCATATAAATATCTTTATATTTACTCAACAGTTAAACAAAATATGCCTGTTTTTCCAGAAAATCCCGTGAATACTTCAAGATAAACATTCATAATTGACAGATCTTTCAGGGGATTTACGAGAGTTGGAAATTATCTTTTTGTGATGCACACTAGGTATCAGCACAAGGAAAGCACGCGAACACCGGATATTTTATCCGAGCTTTCCTGAATGCCACCAACCCCGTCGTCACCCCGCGGCGGGGTTGTTCTTTTAACACCTAAAGCCAACTGCATACCAACAGTTTCCACCCCACCCCTGAGTGAAAGTATATACACTCCCGCGGTATAGATTCATCTATATTTAGACCACACGTTTAGTAAAACAAGACCTTCTGAGCGCCCCTACCTTTCACACAGAGTGTTGTATTATTCTACTTGCAGAAAATTTATTCACTTACGAGCTGAGACTTCAGCGTGTCGTCATCACACTACTGAATACCGCACAGCGGCTTATATCGAACACATTTGAAGATTATTTAAACCACAGGGAGAAAGAACATTCATGAAGGGAAATATCTCTAGACGAGGAGTGGTCAAAGGTACAGCATGGGCTGTACCTGTAGTTCTCGCGAGTACTGCCGTGCCTGCTCTTGCAGCATCGCACTGCCAACCCGGTATCGTTGTCCCTATTCCTACCAATACTTCCACCGACGGCAGCTCACTCACGCACACCTTCACAGCAACCGATAAAACCCAATCGCTAACCTTCACGATTACCGGCGGCGGCGGAGGGTACGGTGGCGGCGGTTCAGGCTCGGTAACGACCGCTGCTGGTTACGCTACCGATCAGCGGTGGGCTGGGGAATACACGTACGTTAATGGCGAATACCAGGCAGGAGACTACTGGTCCCCCGTGGGCTCAGCTGCGTTCTCCGGGGCCGGTGGTGCGGGAGGGTCGTATCTTGACAACCAACGGGTGTATAGCGGATATATAGCTACCGGAACCTCACCGGGTGTTGCCGGTAGCCGGGTGAATGGCACATCGTTCGCCACTGTCTGCGAGATACAAGACTAGGCAGCCTATGAGCGCGAGGAATACGCTACCAACATAGGAGGTTAAGGCGTGTTCCTCGCGCTTTAGATTGTCCCTATTTTTCACCTGCACTGTACGGTTTTTGGGGATAATGAGAGGTAGACTAAAAGCAGTGTATTCACTACAGAAAGAAGGTTCAACGTTGGCCGTCGCTAAGCTTCCCCAGGTTCAGTACCGTAAGGGCGCAACCACCAAGGTCGATCAGCACGAGATTATTGATCACTGGTTTGAGGTACCGTTAACCCACGGTCTTATTTTTTCTCGTGGCAAAGATGCTGCTCTCTCTTCACGGTTTGCGGATCAGAGCATTAAGATTTTTGCACGTGAGGTTATTAATACCTCAGATACGCTGACCCTTCCCGTTGAGAAACGCCCCTATATTGTGTACCTGCAGGGCGGGCCCGGGTTCGGTTCTCCAAAGACCGGTTCGATCGGTGGTTGGATTGCTGAACTAGCCAAAACGCACCGTGTCATCCTGCTGGATCAGCGCGGTACCGGCATGTCTTCCCCGCTATCTGCCCGTAATATCACCGCCGTTGGTGACGCGCAGCTACAGGCAGAGTATGTGGAGCTGTTCCGTGCGGACTCTATCATTGCAGATGCCGAGGCCGTGCGTGAGGTTCTTCTAGCTGACCGAACCGATAAGCGCTGGTCTACAGTTGGACAGTCCTTCGGCGGGTTCCTCACTCTTTCCTACCTTTCGTTCGCGCCACAGTCCCTACGTGATTCGCGGATTACCGCAGGCCTGGCCCCGATCCGCACCACTGTCGATAACGTGTATGAGCACACCTTCGACCGCATGGCTGAACGTAATAAGGAATACTACAGCTGGTTCCCGGAAGATGCTGCGCTGGCTACCCGCATCGCCGAGCATTTGCGTACCCATGAGGAGTTCCTGCCCACCGGCGAGCGCCTCACCGATCACCGGTTCCAGATGGCGGGGCATTACCTGGGTGGGCGCTGGCGTGAACGCGGACTGCACTATTTCCTGGAAACTGCGTTTGCTGAAGGAGATGACCATCTTTCAGACCAATTCCTATCGAGCATGAGCGGTGAGGTGTCGTTCTTGGCGAACCCGCTGTACGCTCTTATGCACGAAACGATTTACGCGGATGGTCCGGCTGACGGTAATCTGCCGGGTATACCTGGTTTCACTGTTTCACCTTCTCCGGCGCCTACGAACTGGGCGGCGGCACGCGTTGCAGCTAAGCGCCCCGAATTTGCCCCTGATGCTGAGACGCTTTTCTTCACGGGCGAGCATATTTTCCCCTGGTACTACGAGGAGGATCCGGCGCTGCGGCCGCTTGCTGAAGTGGCGCAGCTGCTCGCGGAGAAGAAAGATTGGGGTCGTCTCTACGATCATGAGCAGCTTCACCGGAATGAGGTTCCTGTGGTCGCGGCGGCTTATACTCCGGATATTTATGTGGATTATGAGAATTCCATGGAGACCGCCCGGTGGGTGGGTAACACCCATGTGTGGACGTCGAAGACTCATCACCATGATGGTTTTGGCTCTGACCCGCTGACTATTCTGGGGCATTTGAAGAATATGTTAGCTGAGGTTCACAACCAGTAAGAACCATATTGGGCGCAGAAAACCCCTCGTTACCCTCCGGGTGGTAACGAGGGGTTTTCTGCGTGGCGGCGTGAGTACCTCGACAGGTTCGCCGCTTCTTCTTCATTTGCTCCTTGGTATAGGTTTACCGGCTGATTTGCTCCTAGTTGGCGACGGTAAAACGGCGTCCAATGTGCTTGGGGGTTTCAGCTTCGTCAATGAGGGCCACCGCAAAGTCTTCTGCGCTGATCGCTTCGCCTGCGGGGTTGTCAAAGGCAGTATTGTATGCGCCGGTGCGCTTGCCGGGGGCAATATTGAATGCGGGTGAGAGCATGGTCCACGTTAGTCCTGAAGATGCACGGTATTCGTCAAGGATTTGGCAGAAGGCCAGTGCCTCGGCCTTGTACTCTTCGGGGAATCCGGCGCTATTGACGAACCGCTGTCCCTTGGCGTCTTTGAGAGAACCCGCACCACCTACAATGAGCAAACGGCCAGAGGGTTTTGCTGCAATAAGTGCCTTGTGTGCTTGGATGACCGGCTCGGCTGATACGCCGCGCCCTGCCGAGACAGCAATAATGGTTACATCATGGCTATTGATGATAGTAACGAGTTCTCCGGTATTGCTCAGATCTACAGCCTTCCCTTCTGCTCCCGCAACGGCCTGACCAGAACGGCTGTAGCCCTCCACCTGGTGGCCCCGTGCGATGGCTTCGGTTACGGTACGTTCACCAACCATCCCAGTTGCACCAATGACTGCAATATTCATTCATATGTCCTTTCGTGTTTCCCGGAATACCTATAGGTTCGAGGGTGTTCTTTCTGTGGGCGGTTCATGTGTTGCGCCAACACAATATATAGTATTCTTTAGATACTAAGTACCTCAAGGTAACTATTGGGGAGTTTTTAAAGTGTCTTCCGCAGCCTACTGCGGGCAAAACTTCACCCTCTACACATAAGGAGAGCATAGAACGATGAGCACCAACACAGAGACGCCTCACACTGACTCCCCCGCTAATATCCTCGCCAGCACATGCCCCTCACGAACCGTGATGCGGCATCTCACCGACCGCTGGACCCCAATGATTGTTGCGGCCCTTTCAGAAGAACCCACCGCGCGGTTTAGTGAGCTTAAAGACCGTATTCAAGGTGTCTCCCCCAAGGTGCTCACCCAGACCTTGCGCTCTATGGAGCGGGATGGTCTGGTGACGCGAAAAGTAACGGCCGCTATGCCGCCACGTGTTGATTACGCACTCACACCCCTGGGCACCACCCTTACCGCACCCATGAATGCGCTACGCCGCTGGGCCCAAGACCATATGGCTGAAGTACTCACCGCCCGAGAAAAATACGACCAGGAAAACGCCCTCTAACGAGCTGACCCAGCACCTGGTGCAGGTTATCCAGAAAACTCGAAATAAGGTGAGGTAATGCCGATGCCGCGAGCTGCCACCTTCTCTCGCCGGTTCCCCTCTGCTGCAACCGTTATCGTAATCTCCAGATGGTACAGCCCCTCCCGTGCAGTGAAGTTCACCCCGCGGGCCGCAACCTCGGTATTAAACGGCACGGACGTTGTTTTATTAGTATTCTGACCTGATTTTGTTGTGTACGAGTGGCCGGTATTGCGCACCAGAACCCCGCTGGGGTTACGCAGCTGAATATCCAGCTTCACGTCCCCTTTACGGCCACCGTGGTTCGTATCTGAGGCTACTACAAAGTACCTAAAAGTGTATTTACACCCCGGTTTCAGCTCCCCTTCACCGTCATCACTGGCAAGGTAGCTTGTCGTGAGGGTAATGACCGCTTTCTCATCGCCCAAAGCCGTTGTCTGGGATATCCAGTATTCTTTACCGTTAATGACTGCTGGCCCATTAGATGCAGGTGAGGCTAAAGCCCCCGTTGCGGGGTTAGCGATAGCCCATCGACTGGATCGGGCGAACCCGTGCCCTTCAGCTGTTTGACACCGAGACGCCGCGAAAGCAGGTACGGTGGCAGATGCTAGCACCGCCGGTACCGCCCACGCTACGCCTTTCGTGAGGGTGCGGCGGTTTATTCTCGAATGCTTCTGTATGCTCAACTGGGTTCTGTCTGCTCACTAATTACGTATGTTTATGCGCTTATTTTGCTCTGGTTTATGTGATTAATCACTAAGGTTACTGCCCAATAAATTCAAAGGTTGGGGCAGTGACGCCAATCCCGTCAGCCTGCATATTCCTATCACGCACACCAGCTCCATGGTTATAGTTAACCGGTGCAGTAAGCTTAGCTTCAAAATAGTACATGCCAGCTTTAGGGGTAAATGTGACTGGAGTTGCAGCAGTCACGTACCGAGGTCTCGGCTGTGTTGTACCTGTGGCGGGCAGAATCTTCACGCCCGCTTCTGTGGACTTCGGATCGGTAGTAAATTTCTGTTCGGTACCGGGAACAGTAAGACCGTCAGGGCCAATGAGCCGAATCTCCAGAGTAGGGTATAACCTGGTGTTCTCTGTGGGGGCAGCACCCCGCATCGATATCAGATCAACTTTAAATCTGTACTTACCGCACCGCGGATTAAAGGCTGTGTCCCCCGTATTGGAGGCCTCGTAGCTGCCACGCACTACAGCTATCTGAGGTTTATCCGTACGGGACTTATCGTAATCCACAGTTGATAAAGATGTGAAAAACTCTTGTTGCTGGTACGTGATGGCCCTAAACCCGTCACGAGAGTACAGATTCGCAGAACCGGTATTTTGAAACACCCACCGATTCTTTTCATCGAACTTCAGCGGAGGTTTCGTCTCGCACACCGAACTGGCGTAGGCTGGTACCGCTGCCGAAGCCACGACGGCAGGCGCCGCCCAGCCAACACCTTTAGCGAAAGTACGCCTGTTAAAAGTGCGCGCGGGGCTATGTGACATATAAGTCCTCCGTAGGTCTGTGAGTGAATGCGTGTCTGAGAGCTGAGTATGTAGAGGGCTAATGCTAAACCCTCCACAAGCGGCAACGCATATGCGC
Organism: Rothia sp. HSID18067; assembly: GCF_003989445.1. Lineage (NCBI taxonomy): Bacteria > Bacillati > Actinomycetota > Actinomycetes > Micrococcales > Micrococcaceae > Rothia > Rothia sp. HSID18067. Next base: position 828,224 of record NZ_RBMF01000001.1, read on the forward strand.
AAAAATACAACCGCTTCGATAAGTTTACACGTAGTCCAACCCCAAATAAAACTCTCAACTATCAGCAGAGGTATTTTTACCGCATAGGTTTACTGGTAAAGCAAGCCCTTTTTAGGCATGCCCCGCCTGCTGCATCTGACGAAGCTCCTTCTTCAGGTCTGAGAGCTCATCACGCAGACGTGCCGCCAGCTCAAACTGCAAGTTCTCGGCAGCAAGGCGCATCTGCTCATTCATCTGCTCAATCAGATCCAGCAGGTCCTCTGCAGGCTCAGCCGCCAGGCCGTCCGCACGTACACGCTCCTGAGCTTTTGCCAAGAGGGCATCTGACTCCGGAGTGCTCGTTGCAATCTTGGCACCCGCACCACCCTTCGTGGCTTTCTTACCGCTCTCAACACTGCGGGCACCACTCTTACCCGCCTTACGCAGCTGCAACAGTTCGCGAGTATCTTCTTCTTCACGGGCGAGCACATCCGTAATATCGGCAATCTTCTTCCGCAAAGGCTGCGGGTCCAGACCATGCTCACGGTTATACGCCTGCTGAATCTCACGGCGACGATTCGTTTCATCAATGGCAGTGCGCATCGAATCCGTCATCTTATCCGCATACATATGTACCTGTCCCGAGACGTTACGCGCAGCTCGACCAATCGTCTGAATCAACGATGTCGTCGAGCGAAGGAACCCCTCTTTATCTGCGTCAAGGATCGCCACCAGCGACACCTCCGGCAGGTCCAGCCCCTCACGGAGCAGGTTAATACCCACCAGCACATCGAACGTCCCCAGCCGTAGCTCACGCAGAAGCTCCACGCGTTTGAGCGTATCCACGTCGGAATGCAAATACTGTACCTTCACCCCGTGCTGCACCAGGTACTCAGTCAAGTCCTCCGCCATACGCTTCGTTAACGTGGTTACCAGCACGCGCTCATCACGTTCGGTACGTTCACGGATCTGCTCCAACAAATCATCAATCTGACCCTTCGTGGGTTTCACCACCACCTCAGGATCCACCAGGCCAGTTGGTCGAATAATCTGCTCCACATACCCGTCAGCCTGCGAAAGCTCATACTTACCCGGAGTTGCCGACAGGTACACGGTCTGCCCAATGCGCTCCAAAAACTCATCCCATTTCAGCGGGCGGTTATCCATCGCAGACGGCAGCCTGAAACCGTGCTCCACTAGGGTGCGTTTACGCGACATATCGCCCTCATACATGGACCCAATCTGAGGAACCGTCACGTGAGACTCATCAATAATGAGCAAAAAATCATCCGGAAAATAATCCAGCAGACAGTGCGGTGCGCTACCGGCCGCGCGTCCATCAATGTGGCGTGAATAGTTCTCGATACCGTTGCAGAACCCCATCTGCTCCATCATCTCAAGGTCATAGGTGGTGCGCATGCGTAGCCGTTGAGCCTCCAAAAGTTTCCCCTGAGATTCCAGGGCCTGCAAACGCTCCTGAAGCTCATCTTCAATGGAGGCAATGGCCCGGGCCATACGCTCGGCACCGGCAACATAGTGGCTTGCCGGGAAAACATACATCTCGGTTTCTTCTCGAATAACCTCACCTGTGAGTGGGTGCAGAGTGTAGATTGCCTCAATCTCATCCCCGAAGAATTCAATGCGAATAGCGTGCTCCTCATACATGGGAATAATCTCGACGGTGTCTCCCCGAACGCGGAACGTTCCGCGGTGAAAGTCCATATCATTACGGGCGTACTGCATAGCCACAAACTGACGCAGCAGGTCATCCCGGTCAATCTCATCCCCTCGTTTGAGGGTTACCATCTGCTCCACATACTCCTCAGGAGTACCCAAACCGTAGATACACGAAACGGTTGAGACCACAACAACATCGCGGCGGGTCAGCAGGGAGTTTGTAGCGGAGTGACGCAGACGCTCCACCTCCTCGTTAATAGAGGAGTCCTTTTCAATGAACGTATCAGTCTGCGGCACATAAGCCTCAGGCTGGTAGTAGTCGTAGTACGAAACGAAATATTCGACCGCATTATGCGGCAGCAGTTCACGCAGCTCATTCGCCAACTGCGCGGCAAGAGTCTTATTCTGAACCATCACCAGGGTGGGACGCTGCACCGACTCAATGAGCCACGCCGCCGTGGCAGACTTACCGGTACCGGTGGCGCCCATGAGCACAATATCTTTTTCACCGTTCTCCACCCGCTCAGTCAGCTCCGCGATGGCTTTAGGCTGATCCCCGGCAGGTTTGTACTGGCTAACAACCTCAAACGGGGCGACGACTCGGTTAATTTCCTGCGCAAGACTCATATATTCATTCTAATAACCGCCCACACCCTAGTACGCGCTGGTTCGTCACGGGCGCACATTCCACACCATTTCTCGCAGAGTGACATAAATTATATAAATTTGACGACGGAAGATAGTCTCCGTCATGTTCTTACTGCTCCACTCGCTCAAATGTCAATTGCCCTACAGGGTCAGCCGTTATCAGCGACGCTCCAGTGTGCATCTTAGGGACAGCGGAATCCGAAAGGGTGGGCCGCCAAAAGGTTACTGTACCTTGTTATGTTCTGGGCTAACTAGTCGGGTTTGCGCACAGCAGCACCCGATAACCGCATGAATTCCCGAACGGTCATGGGCAAGTACCCGTTAAGCGCACCCATAATAGCAGTGAGTGTGGTATCCTCATCTGCCCCTTCGGGGATACCCACCGCAGGGGTGCTAATGCGCTGCTTATACAAATCCAGTACAGCGCACACGGTGCGACCAGGCGTATCAAGCACATGAAAATTACCCCGATGATCCACCGGGCGAATAGTCGCCTCCGGGGTTATCGTCAAAGACCTCATATCGGGAGCCACCTGTGAGGTAAAACGTGGCGTGTCAGGGTGCACGGGCGAGCACTGCGGGGCTTTCCCCAGGTTGTCTGCGCTACCAAGCTGTGGGAAGCGCTCCCCTACCCGCGCGGTTACCACTACATACCGCACACCCAAGGCCATAGCGCGGTGCACATTAACCTCGGCATATTCTTCGATACGGTACCCAAGCGTGAGCCCGCATCGTGTATCGTTCTCCGAGTCCACGCCTTCCTCATCCCAGAAGCAGGAAAAACAGGTATCCTCAACGCCCCGTTCAATGGTTTTGACCCGGGCATAGTCGTCATCCAGCAGGAGCACCGAAAGCTCATAACCGTCAGGAACCTCCCGCACGCCTGTAGCGCTCAATGCCACTGCCTCATCGTTGCCGCCAAGCCGGAATGGCTCCCACAACGCTGGTGTAAACGGGTTAATCGCCCCGTCCAGCGCGGGGTTGCATGAGGTAGGTGCAGGCTCAGCCTTCATAGGGCGGTAATAGTCTTGGGGAGACATCTCAACGCTGAAGCCTTCCATCCTGCCCACCAGGCACATTTCAATAGCCAACAGCAGGCGCGCAGCGTGGCTGCGGGTTATTACGGGCGCCTGAATCAGGTGCACCATTCGGAGGTTATCCATTGATAGACACTCACCCACCCCACGGGCGGCATTCGCATACTGATTGTGCAAACGAACCAAGGTTTCTACCGGCAGCTGATCCCCGACCTGCTGAAGAACCACCGCGACACGCTCAAGCTCTGCGGGGAAAGCCCTGCACATACGGTTCAGCTGTTGAGCGAGTTCACGCGGGCGCCTCGCCAAAACGTTTAACAGTGTATCCAGGTTGCCTTTGTTGTAGGCCTCAAGAATCTGCTCAACGGTTGCGGTTTCAGCCTCTGGCGGGGTATTGGTTTGTGTGCTGTGTTCATAATCGGGAAAGCGCACTAGAAAACTCTCGGCTCTCGGTTGACTTAACGCGGCAGGTAACGCCGCGCCGTATTCAACGTACCACAAACACCCACCAGATACTATGCTCACCCTGATTTAATATTTAGGTATAACTTTTATACTAGGTTGCTTGAACTAATTAAACGGTATATCAACCCAGCGGGTATCTCCCCAGAGCACCGTCCCAGCCCCGGCAGTTATCGTCACAACCTGCTCGTTGGCGCGCTCCAAATCCTCGGTGCAATCAAATACGCCCATAGAAATCTGAGCCCCATCCGCTAAATAGTCAGTACCCAAAATATTCAGCCCACACGCCCTCATCTCATTCTCCAAACGGCCCGCATCCGCATGAGACGCCGCGACAACCCCCACCCGCACACGCTCCCGCGAATCGAAGCTGACCGCATCTAGAGTCTGTGCCACCGCATCTGTATAGGCACGCACCAGCCCTGAGGCGCCCAATTTAATACCGCCGAAATAGCGCACCACCACCGCCACCGTATCCGAAAGATCAGTGGTGCCATCCGGTCGGCTCTGCCGCGCTAAAAGAGCCTGAAGCATTGGAATACCCGCCGTACCAGCTGGTTCACCATCATCAGAAGAACGCTGCACATCCCTATCAGCACCCACCACAAATGCCGAACACACATGCCGTGCATCATGGTAGGTTTTGCGCAGCGACTCAATATAATCCCGGGCCTCATCTTGAGAACTCACCCGTTTGATATGCCCAATAAACTCGCTACGCTTAATCTCAAGCAGATGCTCGTACTCTCCGGTACCGTGCGGAACGGTATACCGGTTAGCACGGGTCTGAACGGCAATATCCTGGGGACTATTCACCCTACCTATTTTAGGCGGTCGCATGACAGAAAAAACACTTCGACGGTACGCAATCACCGGCGGTATCGGCGGCGGCAAAAGCACAGTAGCCGCAATGTTCGCCCATCTGGGGGCGGTCATCATTGATGCGGATGCTATCTCACGAGACCTCATGCGCCCTACAGAAAACACGCTCAATGCCGTTGTTGCAGAATTCGGCCCCGATATCCTGCACCCGGACGGCACGCTCAACCGTCCAGCCTTAGCGGCTTTGGTGTTCTCCGATGAGGACGCCCGCACCCGCCTGAACAATATTGTGCACCCGGCCGTACGCGCCCGTGCGGATGCTTTGGTGGAGCAGGCTCGGCGTGCCCCCGGGTTCTCAGGCATTATTATTGACGACATTCCGCTTCTAGCCGAGACAAACCGTGCCGCAGAGTTCGACGGTGTCATTGTGGTACGTACCAGCCTGGAGAAGCGACTCACCCGCCTCATGGAGACACGGGGCATGGCTGAAGAAGACGCGCGGGCCCGTATCGCAGCCCAAGCCACAGATGCCCAACGCGCCGCCATTGCCACCTGGATTATCGACAACGACGGCTCCGCAGAAAACACACAAACCCAAGTGGAACGCATCTGGGCACTCATGACCAATCACTAACGATCCAGGCCGTCATAAACGCAGCAAAGGAGGGGCTCCCACCAACCTGTGTGGTGGAAGCCCCTCCCCTATGCGCTCAATCAGTTACAGGAGCGTGAAACTAGGCTTAGTTGCCGGTCAGCTTCTTACGGAGCTCAGCCAGCGCCTCATCAGAAGCTAAGGTGCCTGCCGAAGACTTATCGTCGGAGGAGTAGGAAGTCGGTGCGGGCTCCGCAGCAACCGGTGCGGATGCAGCGGCTTCCGCGTCAGCCTCCAGGGCCTTGGCGACCTGCACCTTGTGTGCCTCGAAACGAGCCTGGGCCTCGGCGTACTGAGCTTCCCATGCCTCGCGCTGTGCCTCGTAACCTTCGAGCCATTCGCCCTTCTCGGGGTCGAAGCCCTCGGGGTACTTGTACTCGCCGTTCTCGTCGTACTCTGCGGCCATGCCGTACAGTGCGGGGTCGAACTCGGTGGCATTGGGGTCAATACCCTCATTAGCCTGCTTGAGGGACAGCGAGATGCGGCGGCGGTCCATGTCGATGTCGATGATCTTCACGAACAGTTCTTCGCCAACCGAGACAACCTGGTCTGCCAAATCCACGTGGCGCACAGCCAGCTCGGAGATGTGAACCAGACCCTCGATGCCGTCTTCCACGCGGACGAACGCACCGAAGGGAACAAGCTTGGTGACCTTGCCGGGAACGATCTGGCCCAGAGCATGGGTACGGGCGAATGCCTGCCACGGGTCTTCCTGGGTGGCCTTCAGAGACAGCGAGACACGCTCGCGATCCAGGTCTACCTCTAGCACCTCGACGGTGACCTTCTGGCCAACCTCGACAACCTCGGAGGGGTGGTCGATGTGCTTCCAGGACAGCTCGGAGACGTGCACCAGGCCGTCCACACCGCCCAGATCCACGAAAGCACCGAAGTTGACGATAGAGGAAACCACACCATCGCGCACCTGGCCCTTTTCGAGCTGGTTGAGGAAGGTGGAGCGAACCTCAGACTGGGTCTGCTCAAGCCATGCACGGCGGGAGAGCACCACGTTGTTGCGGTTCTTATCAAGCTCAATGATCTTCGCTTCAAGCTGCTGACCAATGTAGGGTGCGAGGTCACGGACGCGTCGCATCTCAACCAGTGACGCGGGCAGGAAGCCGCGCAGCCCAATGTCGAGGATAAGGCCGCCCTTGACAACCTCAATGACGGTACCGGTGACAACACCGTCGTTTTCCTTGATCTTTTCGATGTCGCCCCATGCGCGCTCGTACTGTGCACGCTTCTTGGAGAGAATTAGGCGGCCTTCCTTGTCCTCCTTGGTGAGGACGAGAGCCTCAATTTCGTCGCCGACGGTTACGACTTCGCCGGGGTCAACGTCATGCTTGATGGAGAGCTCGCGGGAGGGAATGACGCCTTCGGTCTTGTAACCGATGTCGAGCAGAACCTCATCGTGATCAACCTTAACAACCTGACCGGAGACGAGATCGCCATCGTTGAAGTACTTGATGGTCTCGTCAACTGCCTTGAGGAATTCTTCCTCGTTGCCAATGTCGTTGATTGCGACCTGAGGGATGTTGGTGCTCATATAGTTAGGGCTCCAATTGGATTACTTATAGGTCGGCGCATCCACCATGGCAGGTATGCCTCGGCCTCCGGTAATGCGCTGTGAAGCGCTCGCCCCGGAAGGATGCGTCGAGTCTGACGGATACTTACCGCGCATACCGTAATAACCAGACTATTCGGCGAACCGTCTAGTAAAGCCCCCACCAATGGTGAGGGCGCACAGAAGTGCCAATACACGCAATTACTAGTGTATGCGAATCTCGGGCGTGTCGTCAATGAACAACACGCATCTAAGGCGAATGCAACGGCGTGTAGCAGCCACACATCGTACTTTACCCCCGCTAATGTACTGCCGTGACAGCAGCCAGGACTTCCTTAATGCCCGGCCTCCTGCCAGGATTTACCCCAGCCGACCTGCACATCCAACGGAACCGACAGCTGCGCTGCACCGCTCATCTCTTCCACCAGGATACGCTGTGCAGTTTCCCGTTCCCCTTGTGCAACCTCAAGGATGATCTCGTCGTGCACCTGCAAGAGCATACGGGTTTTCAGGTTTTCGTCGCGCAGGCGTCGGTGGATATTAATCATCGCGATTTTAATAATGTCTGCTGCAGTACCCTGAATTGGGGCGTTCAGCGCGGCCCGTTCAGCCGCCTCACGTCGGGTGCGGTTGGGCGAGTCTAAATCAGGGAGCTGGCGGCGGCGGCCAAAAATAGTCTGCGTGTAGCCGTCAGTGTGGGCCTGTTTCAGCACGCCGCGCAAGAAACGTCCCACGCGCCCGAACCGTTTAAAGTAGTTCGTGCGCAGCTGGCCCGCCTCATCAGAGCTAATGTTCAGCTGCTTCGCCAGCCCGAAACGAGACAGCCCATACGCCAGTCCGTACGACATCGCCTTCACCTTCGAGCGCATCTGCGAGGTCACGTCCTCAGGAGCCACACCGAACACTTCAGACCCCACGAAACGGTGCAGGTCTTCACCTTCTTGGTAAGCAGCAATAAGCTTCTCGTCCTTTGCAAGATGCACCATAATACGCATCTCAATCTGCGAGTAGTCGGCGGTTAGCAGCCCCTCATATTCCACACCGTCAATAGGATGAGGCGCCACAATAAACGCATCCCGGATGCGCCGCCCCGCCTCAGAACGCACCGGAATGTTCTGCAGATTTGGCGCGGTTGAAGAAAGACGCCCCGTGGATGCTGCCCCCTGCTGGAAGGTGGTGTGCACACGGCCGTCAATACGTGCCGCTTTCTGCAGCCCCTCAACGGTCTGTTTGAGTTTCACATTATCGCGGTACCCCTGCAAAGATACTAAGAACTGAGCCCCGTCAGATTCGGGAGAGATCTTACCCAGCAAGTCAGTCATCGACTCTGAATCAGTCGAGTACCCGGTTTTTATTTTGCGGGTCTTTGGCAACCCCAGTTTCTCGAATAGTACAGTCTGCAGCTGTTTCACCGAAGCCAAGTTCAGCTCTTCGCCGTCGATATGTGACCCCACCACGGCCTTCGCCTGTTCCTCAGCGGCACTCGCACGCGAGGCGAATGTTCCGTTGAGCTCCTCAAGCAGGGCATCAGAGACGGCAATGCCAGCACGCTCCATATCGGCGAGCACATACAGTAGCGGCAGTTCAATATCCTCATAGATTTTCAGCTGCCCCTGTTCTGCCATCTCAAAGTGGAGCTGCCGCGCCAGTTCACGAATAACCCGGGATACCTGAGTGAAATAACGCAGGTTTTCGGGTCCCATAATGTCCTCCGGTAAGAATACGAGCTCACCGTAGTCCTCCGTGGGAATCCACAGGTATTTCTCCGCCAAGTCTTCAATACGTTCCGCGAAAAGACGGCGTGTAGTAGCGGGGATATGCCCGCACATGTACGACGAAAGAGCAGGATCCTCCACGGCACCTTCTAACTCGTACCCGTTTTCGTGCAGAAGCTTCCGCTGAATCTTTAAGTCCATCACGATTTTGTGCGCGTTCCCATCGGAGAGCCACGCCGCAAGTGCGCTATTGAGCTCTTCTCCGATAGTGACGGTATCCACCCACAGGGAAGAGCTTTTGCTGGTGAGAATTAACCCCCGAAGCACGGGATTCTCTTCGGCCGAGCGGATTTTAGTTTTTGTGGTTTTCGCGCCTTCACGGGCCACGGGCACATCAATAACCGGCAGGAGGGTTACGGCGCCTTTAAGACGTTCAGGCACATCAAGGCCTTCACCGTAGCCTTCGGTAGCAGCCTGGGTGCACCAATGGCGAAACTGCGCGGCGGTTTGCGCGGTGACCGGTTTATCCGTTGCGATAGGCTCAAAGACAGGCCCAGAAGGTAACGTTTTCGGGGCGGCGGGTTGCTGCCCCGGCACGGCAAAGAGCGTCCCCTGCCCGAATTCATCAACCTCGCCCCCAGCAGTTGCCGCTGCGGTGCGCGTGGCAGCCCCAGCAGCACGCACTACCGGGCCTAACGTGTCATGGGCGCGTTTGCGGATGGTGCGGAATTGAACCTCATCGAAGAAGGAATCCAGTGCGTCAAGGTCGGGAAGGAACCTGGTGTCTTCCCCCAGGTCCAGTGGTATGTTGAGGTCATCCACCAGCTGGTTGAGGCGACGGTTACGGCGCACGTTCTCAATATTTTCGCGAAGGGCCTCCCCTTTTTTGCCTTTAATGCTGTCTTGGTTGGCGATCACCCCGTCAAGGTCGCCGTATTCGGTTAACCATTTTGCAGCAAACCCGGGCCCCACGCCGGGAACGCCGGGCAGGTTATCGGCCTGTTCACCAGTGAGCGCAGCAAGGTCGGGGTATAGGCGCGGGGGTACTTTAGTTTTTTTCTCTACAGCGGCAGGATCCATCAGCTGGATACCCTTGGAGGGGCCTGTGGTGACGGGGTACAACAGGGTCACTGTGTCGGTAACCAGCTGAAAAATATCGCGGTCGCCCGAGAGGATAAATACTCGGTAGTTCTCTTTGGTTCCGCGGCGGGTAAGGGTGGCGACAATGTCATCGGCCTCGTAGTTCTCCTGCGTGAGCGCGGGGATACGCAAGGCGGTGAGCATCTTCTTAATCAGGTCGATCTGCCCGTCAAATGCCTGCGGGATCTCGGTTCGACCGCCCTTGTAGTCGCTGTATTCTGCGGTACGGAACGTGCCACCAGGCAGGTCAAAGGCAACCGCAATGTGGCTGGGGCGGTAGTCCTTAATGATGTTGAGCAAGGTTGAGAGGAAGGCGTGCACAGCTTCGGTATGCTGCCCATCGCTACGCACAAAGACGTGCTGCCCGGTTTTCTCGGCCATCGTGTAGATACCGAAGAAGGAGCGCAGGGCTAGGGAATGGCCATCAATCAGAAGGAGGGTCTTATCAGAAGTACTCATCTACTCTAGTTTACCGTTGAGGTCTAGGGATGTTGAGGCGGTGGTGATCGCAAGTGCTCTGCAGCGTCATACAGCTCAGGAGCCGCCACGGTGAGCGCGCCTTAACGTATAGGGAATACACCCCGCGCGGTTTCGGCGCACCCACGGACTACAGTTGCGGTATTAGCCAGCGTTGTTTAGCGCCACCGTAATTTTGGTGATGGAATCGGCATTAATGGGGGTGGTGCCGCTGGCGTGCACATCTATCGCGGAGTTCACGTGTTTACCGGTGACCGGATCAATATGGAACCCCACCTCAACGTTTTTGTGGGTTCCGGCCTTATCAAGTGCAATAACCATGCCGTCCGGCAGCAGGGTGAGATGATTCGCTTTCCCTGAGGCAATGTGCACCTCAGCCACCACACTTTTGGTGCGCGCATCAATAACAGCGACCGTTCCCCCGCCACTATCTGCCGGGTGCACCGAGGTGGGGCCGAAGTCGGTGAGGTACACCAAGTCCCGGGTTTCGTCCGCAATAATGTCTGTGGGAGTTATCCCATAAGGGATGAACTGTTTGAACGAGCCGCTGATTTTATCAAGCACCTGAACCCCGGAGTTCTTGCCGTTCTCACCCTGAGTTGAGACATATATTTCGTTGAGCGAGTTATTGATTGCCACCCCGTGGGTATTGACGCGCGAGAAGTCGGAGGTCTCTCCGGCAGGAACATTAATGGTGCGTACTGCCTCCCCAATAGCGGGGCTTACCTCATACACTTTGTCTAGGTTGTAGTCGCTGAGGTAGATATTCCCGCCGAGGGTGTCACGGGTAATAGTGAGGGTGTGCGGCAGAGAGCCAGGTACTGGGTTGTGGGCGGTGACTGCGTAGGTTCCGGTATCAATAAACCAGTACCCGCCGGGGCCGGTCACTACGGCTTTACCGATGTCCTCTAGCACCAGCACTTCACGCGGGTGATTCACAGGCTGTTGTTCTAGCGATACGTCGGGCTGGTAGCTGCTCCAAATAGGGGCGAACGTATCACGGTCGTATACGGCCACGGAGGAGGTGGTCGGATCAGTCACCCAGATAGTGCCGCGCGTATCATCAACGCTCAAGCCGAATGCGCCGCACAACTGGTATTCACCGATCAGGTTAGGGTGTGCCTCATCAATGACGGGTAGCTGCGCGGTTGCCTCAATGGCCAAGGTCTGCGGGTCAACGCGGGCGATAGTGGCCACGCAGGAACCGCGGTGTGAGGCGGCGTTGAAGGTTCCTGCGATATATATTTTCTGGGTTTTCGGTGAATAGGCGGCGAGGAACTGCCCTGGCAATCCCTGGTTCTGTTCAGCGATTATCTCAAGGGTACGGGGAGCGCTAGGGGACGGGTTTTTAGACATGTTTCTCTCCGTTTCATCTGCACTGGCTGGGGCGCGACGGGTTTTCTCGCGGTAGTTTTCTCACCCTATCAAAAAGGGTTTCCGTGCGCTTTAAATGTTGCTTCGTGCCACATAAATTATGGAGGTAAACGTTTATTGTGCAGCTGCTCCAAGGCTGCACCCATACTGTTTGCAGCTTCCACGCCCGTAACGCCCACGCCGCAGCCTGTACATGGTGTATTGCCGCGGTTTTGTGGTTGCACTGCTGGAATAAGCGGTGGTACTCAGGTTACGATAAAACCTTATAGTTACACGATAGCCGTGGAACCAGAAATAAACACACGGATTCACAACTTTGAGGACATCATGAAAGTGCTTCAGAAAATCCCGCTTCTGGCGTGGATTGTTATCGCCATCCTTGGCGGCGTGCTCATCGGTTCGCTCACACCAGGGCTTATTAGCGGCATTAACTCCGCTGCGAAAATTTCCATTCCCACCGACGTTGTGGTGCAAATTTTTGTGTCGTTCTCCACTATTTTTAGTGCGTTTTTGAGTTTCGCTATCCCGCTCATCATTATCGGTTTCATCGTCCCGGGTATTGGTTCCTTGGCCCAGGGCGCAGGGAAGATGCTGGGGGTGACGGTAGGCCTGTCGTACCTGTCAAGTATTGTCGCGGGGTTCTTAGCGCTTACCGCAGCCCTTTTCCTGTACCCGATTCTCCTCAAGGGTCAGCAGCTTGAATCGTTCGATAACCCCGAGAACGCGCTTTCCAGCGGGTACGTCACGTTTAAACTTGAGCCCATTATGAGTGTGATGAGCGCCCTCATACTTTCATTCATCCTCGGTCTGGGTATCACAGCGCTCAAAAGCAGGTCGATGCTGAACCTTTTCGAAGATTTTCAGGTGATCGTCGAGAAAATGCTCGGCTATGTGATTATTCCCCTGCTGCCGGTGCACATTGTGGGGGTGTTTGCGAATATGACCCTCGCAGGCCAGGTGGTGAAGATCCTGTCAGTTTTCGGCATGGTGTTCATTATGGTTATTATTCTGCACTGGTTCACCCTGTGTATTCAGTACACGGCGGCCGGTGCGGTCTCTAAACGCAACCCGGCGAAGATGCTTAAAACCATGCTCCCGGCATATTTCACTGCAATCGGCACCCAGTCCTCGGCGGCTACTATCCCTGTTACGGTGCGTTCCGCTAAAAAAGCTGGTATTGCGTCCCGAGTGGTTGATTTTGCTATCCCTTTGTGTGCCACCATCCACCTGTCGGGATCGATGATTACCATCACCTCATGCGCTGTGGCGGTGCTACACATGACGGGGCAGAACCCAAGTTTCGCCTCTGTCACCCCAGTCGTGCTGATGCTGGGCATTATGATGGTGGCAGCCCCTGGCGTACCCGGCGGCGGCGTGATGACCGCTATCGGACTGCTGGAATCAATGCTGGGCTTTAACGAGTCAATGATTGCGCTCATGATCGCACTGTACCTGGCACAGGATTCCTTCGGCACCGCTACCAACGTGACCGGGGATGCGACCATCGCAACATTTACCGAGCGGTTTTCTAAGCTCATGGGCATTAACCCCGACTCCGAAATCCGTGATGAAGATATTGAGAAAGCCGAGTCTATCTCAGCTTAGTACCTACCCCTACCGGCCGCACCCCGGCTATTCATTCTTATAGAGGATGCGCCCACCGCCTGCTACACAGCGGTGGGCGCATCCTCTATATTATGGACGAACGCGTGCCACACTGCTGGCAAGGGCCCCGCTAATGTGCTGGCATCCTTTCCATCCCCAATAGATACGGTGCTGGGCAATCAGGCCCTGCTCAATAATCATGAGCTCTAAAATATCGATCTGCTCACCATCTGGGGTTTCACGTGGGTATTCCCATACGAGCATCCTGCCGTCCGTCAGGTATTCACCGGTTCGGTACCATTTCACCAGCTCGTTGGGGCGGCGTTGAGTGCCTTCACTCAGGAACCGCTCAATCTCTTTTTTACCATGTAGCACCCCACTGCGGGCATCATCAAGGATTGCCGGAACCAGCGGACTTTCAAACACAGCATCTTCAGCGTAGAGACTCAGTAGCCCTTCTGTGTTCCGTTCTTGGGCGTAGCTGTGCCACAGCTCAAAAATCTGTTCTACGGTGTTCATCATGTCTCCCGATCCATACCGGCCCTGTAGCACTAGAAACCGGCATATTAGTTTTAGCCGAAGGCGTCTCTCACCCAACGGTAGTATTCTTATTCGGGTTTCTCAAGGGGCGGTGGGGCAGGGGTACACTTATAGGCATGACTGATTCCAGCCTTGAGCTTTCCCCCACCGTCATCGCGGAACTGACCGCGCACGGTGTTCCTGAGAAATTACATCCTCTTTTCCCGTATGGTCTTGGCGGGCTTATCCCCGCTATGGGTATTCGCCTGAGCGAGTTATCCGCCGAACGTGCGGTAGCCACGATGCCCGTCGCACCAAACACTCAGCCTGCGGGGCTCCTGCACGGTGGGGCGTCCGTGGTTCTTGCTGAAACCCTTGGCTCCCTAGCCTCCGGAGTGCACGGGGGTGTAGAACGCATGGCTGTGGGGGTGGATGTTAACGCAACCCATCTGCGCCCAGCAACTGCAGGATATGTAACCGCTGTGTGCACCGCCGTTAAGCTGGGACGCACCGTCTGCGTTCACACCATAGAAATAACCGATGAGGCTGGCAGAGGTGTATGTTCGGCGCGCATCACTAATATGCTCATCCCCCGCACCGCCCGCTAAAGTACCATCCATGGAAAGGAGCCTCATGGCACGCGCTCCCTATTATCAGCGGTATCCCAAGATTAAACGGGCCAAACGCATTGCGATGCCCATTCTTATTGGGGCTGTTATTGTCTGTTTTATTGCTGCATACAACCTGAGCGGCCTATGGTGGCCAGCACTGTTAGTTGTGACGGTCGGGGCCCTATGGGCCAGCTCGCCAACCGCTCCCCCGCTAAAACATGATGATGAGGCAACCTTCTCTAAACGTTAAAAAGATTCAAGGTGTGTGCCCCCATAACGTAACGTTATGGGGGCACACACCTTCTGCTACAGCTCTCTATGTTCCTATGACAACTGCTTAATGATGGTGTCTGAAACTTCGCGCATTGAAAGACGACGATCCATCGAAGTTTTTTGAATCCAGCGGAATGCTTCAGGTTCGGTCAGGCTCATTTTGGTAATGAGCAATGACTTTGCGCGGTCCACTAGTTTACGGGTTTCGAACTGGTCGCGGATAGTGCCCACTTCTTTTTCAAGGGCACGAATTTGCTCGTACCTGGCAATAGCCACTTCAATGGCAGGGAACAGGTCATTGGGAGTGAACGGTTTTACCACATATGCCATGGCCCCAGCCTCAACCGCGCGGTCCACCAGCTCCTTCTGGCTGAATGCGGTTAAAAGTACTACGGGGGCAATTTGTTCCTTACCGATCTCTTCGGCGGCGGTAATGCCGTCCATAATGGGCATCTTCACGTCCATGAGCACCAGATTAGGCCGGTGCTTTTGGGCGAGCTCAATGGCGGTTTTCCCGTTATCGGTCTCAGCAACAACTTCGTAACCGCGTTCCCGTAGGATTTCCACGATGTCGAGACGGATCAGCGCTTCATCTTCGGCAACAACAACGGTGCGTGCCGGAGCGTCTGCATCTCCCTCGTGGTCATGAGTGGTCTGCTCTGACAAAACTCTCTCCTTTTGCAATTTCTTCTCGTCTCAAGTCTACAGCAGTTCATATTTCTTCATCTACAGTACACACTTGTTTCATTCAGAAATTTAGGGTAGAGCGCGGTTGGGCGTTGTTTTCCCCTAAATTCGATTTTGCGGCACCGTATGATGTAGAATCAATGCCGTACACATTGCGTGTGCGCCCGAGTGGCGGAATTGGCAGACGCGCCTGACTCAAAATCAGGTTCTACGGAGTGTGGGTTCGAGTCCCACCTCGGGCACCCCACACATCTGGGATTCATCAGCTCTGAATCACAATCACCGATTTTATTGGCGGGCACATGATCACCCGCTACCTTCATGAAAAGGTTGAGCCCCAAGGAAATTTCCTTGGGGCTCAACCTTTTCATAAACTCGAAAACCTAGAGAATCTGGGCCTACCCGAGTATTAGTCGTGATCTTCGTCGGCGTAAGGACGCACTGCTTCACGTTCCTCTGGCAGCTTAGCCCCGGTCTCGTCACGGTCACCGATGCGGTGCACCCTGACCGTATTGGTCGAGCCAGCAACACCGGGAGGCGAACCGGCAGTCATGACGATCAGGTCGCCTTTCTCTGCCAAGTTATGCTCCATTAGGTAGTCGTCCACAATCTTGGTCATACCATCAGTATCAGCAGTGAGCTGCGCGTGGGCTGCTTCAACACCCCACAGCAGCGAGATAAAGGCACGAACCTTCGGGTTCGGGGTAAACGCAAGCACAGGCTTCTTGGGACGCAAACGAGCCAAACGGCGGGCGGAGTCACCCGACTGGGTAAAGGTGCTGATGTAATCAACATCCAGCTGCTCAGCAATATTTACTGCTGCCCGGGTAATAGCGCCGCCGCGGGTACGCGGCTTACGGTCGAGTTCGGGCACACGGTACAGGCCCTTCTTCTCGGTATCACTAATAATGGAGGCCATCGCTGAGATCGTAATAATCGGGTACTTACCCACTGAGGTCTCACCGGACAGCATGACCGCATCAGCACCATCAAGAATTGCGTTGGCGCAGTCAGAGACCTCCGCGCGAGTGGGGGTTGGGTTACTAATCATCGACTCAAGCACCTGGGTAGCTACAATCACAGGCTTAGCCCAGCGGCGAGCCATTTGAATAGCTTGCTTTTGTACCAGCGGAACTTCAGAGAACGGTAGCTCAACGCCCAGATCGCCGCGTGCAACCATAATGCCGTCGAACTTATCGATAATGTCCTGCAGGTTCTCCACCGCCTGCGGCTTTTCGATCTTGGCGATCACGGGGATGCGCAGCCCTTCTTCCTCCATGATCTCGTGCACACGCTCAACATCTTTGCCGGACCGGACGAAGGAAAGCGCAATAATGTCTACACCCAAGCGCAGTGCAAAACGCAGGTCATTTTCGTCCTTCTCAGTCAACGCGGGTAGCGAAACAGCCGCACCAGGCAAGTTAATGCCCTTGTTGTTTGAGATCGGGCCACCCACGATAACACGGGTACGAACACGGGTTGGGGTAACTTCAACAGCTTCAAGCTGAATCTTGCCGTCGTCCAGCAATAGTTTATCGCCAGGCTTCACGTCGCCGGGCAGCCCCTTATATGTGGTACCGCAGATTTCCTGAGTACCTTCTACCTCTTCAGAGGTAATGGTGAAGTCGGCACCGGGCTCAAGGATTTCTTTCTCGTTCTTAAAACGCTCCAAGCGGATCTTCGGCCCCTGCAAATCGGCAAGAATTGCAACTTCCTTACCAAGCTTTGCGGACTGTTCGCGAATAGTGTTGTAAGAGTTGGTGTGAACATCATGGTCACCGTGGCTCATGTTCAAACGGGACACATTCATGCCCGCTTTGATTGCCGCGGCGATTTTGTCGGGTGCGGAGATGGAGGGACCGATTGTTGCAACGATTTTTGCTCGCCTCATGTACCTAACCTTCGTGAGTTGTGGCGTGGGCCTTAGGGTTAAGACCCATTGTTTGTGCGGGAGCACACGGGGAAACTCCCACATGTATCCACAGAAAACCGCACGTTCACAACGTGCTGTATTATGAATATCCTGCCTTCAAGTATAGGACTTTTACCCGCAGATTGGGAGAGAAACGGGGTGATAGTCTCATAGTTGTCACCCATTTTTGGAGGGTTAATACCCACAAGTCTTCTATTGTGAATAGAGTCACCCTTGAGGTGATTTCACATTTAGGGGCACCTGCCCTAGACTTGAATCAATAATTAGTATCTTTTATGCAAATTTGCCCTGGAGGTTGCCGGTGTCCACCACACGCGCACTTATTATCTACGGCTCAGTCTATGGCTACACAGAGCAGTACGCCACATGGCTTGCTGAAGATCTACGAGCTTTGCCTCAGGCACCCGAGGTCGAAACGGTTCCCGCCGCCAAGGTGACCCCCGAACAGGCAGAAGCTGCTGATGTTGTAGTAATTGGTGGGAGTGACTACGGTGGATTCCTGACCGGAGCACCCTCATTACGCAAAAAGATCGTTCCCCTCTTACTACCCAAGCGCAAACGCACCGCGTTTTTCACCGTTTCATTCACTGGTGAGTACTCCAAGGATCTTCTGAATAAAGCTGTTGCTAAGAGTTACACTGCTGAGCTCACCGAAGGACAGCCTGTTGCCCACTTACGCGGCGGCATTAAATGGTCAGAGCTATCCTTAACCCATAAGGCAGCCCTCAAAGGCCCTGTTCGTGCCTGGCTTGCCGCTAAGCCCAACCCAAATGAGGGCATCCAACAGATGCTTGATTGCTATGGTACCGAGGGAGCAGACTACACCAATCGCGCATCCCTTGAGCCATTTGCACAGGAAGTAGCAAAGCTTATCTAATTCAAAGAGCACTTCCCTACAAACTTGCCCCATACCAACGAGGGCAATAGATACACGGTCGGAGGTTTTTCTCTCCTCCTCCGACCGTAGGTTTTCCGAGTACAGCGGATGCGAGGCCGCGTTAACTGTATTTGGAGAACTGGAGGTGGGTCTTGTGTGTGCGGCCCACCTCCTTTTTTATTCTTAAAATACACACGTATTATTCTCACCTACACATACACACTTCCCACCTGGCCCCAGAACCACATTCCTCGCAGCAACACTACAGATCACCCCGCCAGAGAAAAGACCGAGACAGACCTTGCACTCATAGTGTGTCACTCAAGCCCGCTGGATAAGGTGGCGGCTTCAGATCCATACCACACACAGACACAAGCCCCCCCCCCCTTACCAAAGAAGGTAACTAAGAGGGGCAAGGGCAGCAGGTCTGCACCTTCACAGATGTGCATAGATTAGCAGGTAGTCTCTGTAAGCCGTGGACCGCTCCCACGATCCCACAGAACACCATCAATCATTGAATGTGACATATCTCATGGATATTTTTATGGGTGGCAAAAAGCAGATAATGGCTGCACCTTATACGTAATAATAACCCTAAGAAGACAAGGGCATACCTATACACTAACTTTCGATATACACCACATCTTTATTCTCCCCACCTCGATCACCTAAGAAACATACTGTAATAACGAACTGCATAGGTATGCGAGTATTTTCGCCTGACCTATGCGAGCACCAGCCGCACCAGTGACCAACCACTCCCCCAGCCTTCACTCCCCGCAGAACATCCACATCCTCCTTGAAGAGAAGGTCAAGGCCTTCCTAAACGTCAGCGCCACAGAAATCGAAGAAGGCAACCCAAGACGCAAGGGATTGTGGCACAAATCATCTCCAATTAGAAGAAAAATTACTTTCCAGCTGAAGAATATGCGTGCACGGATTAGCATAAAAATTCAATCTTTATACAACGCTCTATGAACCTTTAGCTTCAACTAACCGCCTCAACCATCGCACACACTTTATGTTATGTTCAATCAGATACTAGAATACTCTTACCTTTATGTATTCGTTCCTTAAGGCTTTAGTCCAACAAATTCTACCCTCACCTGAAGGGGGTCGTTAACTGAGTATCTATCTTGAAAATTAACAAAATCTTTCCCTACAATGAGATGCGTGCAAGGGTGCATCTTTATTGTGAGCTCTCAGTAAAGATGCAAAATAATCCAGGGGCATTAAAAGATCCCGAAAGCACTAATGCGTAGATGTCACTCAACTTCACGTTTATTCACACTCAAACACAAGTCTATTTGAAGATTGCAGGTTACTTATACTATGAGCCTCTTCTCTCGGAATCAGAAACTATCTAAATGCCTGGTCTCGCTAGGTGCTCTCTCCATGCTGGCAGGTTCTTTCGCCCCAGCTGCCGCGGCTGAAGAACCCGCCACTGACTCCTCCGCCACGATATCTTATGAGGATGTTCCCCCACCCACCGAGGACATGAACACCGCCATGGGTGCTGGTGAACGTAAACGTCTTGGCCTACCAGCTGAAGGCGCCACCGAGGCACCGGGCGGGCACGGGCGTGCCAAAGGAGTTGGCCCTGCAGCAACCTGGACGCCCAGCAGCGGCACCCTCGGTATGGATGTCTCCTCTCACCAAGGCAATGTGCGTTGGCAGGAAGCATACAACGGCGGTGCACGTTTTGCGTACACCAAAGCAACTGAGGGCACCTACTACACCAACCCTTACTTCGCACAGCAGTATGTTGGATCAGCTGATGTTGGTATGATCCGTGGAGCCTACCACTTTGCCAACCCCCGCACCTCCTCAGGTGCCGACCAGGCTCGCTACTTTGTGAACCATGGTGGGGGTTGGAGCAATGACGGCCGCACCCTTCCTGGTCTACTCGACATTGAGTTCAACCCCTACTCCCAGTATGGCAATACCTGCTACAACCTGAGCCCTGCCCAGCTGACCAACTGGATTCGTGATTTTAATGAAACCTACCGCTCGCTCACCGGACGCTACCCTATGGTCTATACCGCTAACTCCTGGTGGAGCCAGTGTGTAGGAACTGGCGAGTTCGGTAAGACTCTGCTTCACCTGGCGAACTATAACTATATTCCTGGTCCCACTCCCAACGGGTGGAAGTCCTACGATATTTGGCAGTTCTCAGCCGACGGCCCGTTTGTTGGCGACTCCAACTTCTTCCCTGGTTCCTTCAACGATCTGAAAGCTTTGGCCTCCAACCCGCAGGCAACCAACCGCTCATGGCACCCGGCCACGCCCACACCGGCTCCTAAGCCTGCAGTAAAGACCCGTTTCAGGGATGTTCCTACTCACGCGGCTTTCTACACTGAAATCGAGTGGCTTGCTTCACGGAAAATCACCACTGGTTATGGTGATGGTACTTTCCGCCCGGATCAAAGCGTGGAACGCAGCGCAATGGCAGCCTACTTCTACCGGATGGCTGGCTCCCCTGCCGTAAACCTGCCGAAGACATCCCCTTTCTCGGATGTACCCACCAACCACCCCTTCTACAAGGAAATCGTGTGGATGCACCAGCGCGGTATCACCACCGGTTACGGTGATGGTACTTTCCGCCCGAACGAGGCCGTCAGCCGTGAAGCAACTGCAGCATTCCTGTACCGTTACGGCGGTAGCCCCGTTATCCCGGTAGTTCGCGGCTCCGGGTTTAAGGATGTTCGCGCCAATAACTCCTTCTACCGCGAAATCATCTGGCTTGAGTCTCGGAAGATCACCGCAGGTTACGGTGATGGCACTTTCCGTCCGTACGATTCTGTTAGCCGTGGAGCCATGGCAGCATTCCTGTACCGCATGCGCTAACCACCTGCTAGGTATGATAACTGAAAGGGTGTTCCCCCTACCCATGTGGGTAGGGGGAACACCCTTTTCTCTAGTAAGGAGGATTTACCAGATACTTGCGAAATCGAGCACCATACGCCCGGTAATCTTACCCGCGCCCATCTCCTCGAATACCTGCGGAGCATCTTCAACCTTACGCAGCTGAACCAGCGGAACAACGAGCCCATCGGCGCCGAACTGGAACGCCTCAGCAAGATCCTGGCGAGTACCAACCAGCGAACCGAGAACGCGAATCCCATCAAGGACAATCTTCGCGATAGACAGTTCCATCTTCTCGGGCGGAAGCCCCACAGCTACTACGCTGCCCCCGGCACGCACGCTTTCAACCGCCTGGTTAAAAGCGACCTTCGATACCGCGGTTACAACGGCGGCTTGTGCTCCCCCGCCAGTCACCTCACGAATCTTCGCTGGTACATCCTCAACCTCACGACCGTTAATCGTGACGTCGGCACCGGTTTCAGCAGCAAACTTCAGCTTGTCATCATTAATATCGACGGCAATAACCTTGGCGCCGAAAACCTTCTTGGCGTACTGCACCGCCAGGTTGCCCAGCCCGCCAGCACCGTAGGCGACCAACCACTGTCCCGGCCGCACCTGAGATTCCTTCGTCGCCTTATAGGTGGTTACGCCCGCGCAAGTAATCGAGCTTGCCTGTGCAGCATCCAAACCTTCGGGGACCTTCACGGCATAGTCCGCCGTGACAAGGGCATACTCGCTCATGGCACCATCCACGGTGTAGCCCGCATTCTTGACGGTACGGCACAGCGTCTCCCGGCCGGAGGTGCAGTATTCACAGTGCCCGCATCCCTGGAAGAACCACGCAATAGAAACACGGTCACCGGGCTTGAGAGATTCAACGCCTTCACCAACTTCGGTGACAATACCAATACCCTCATGCCCTAGGACGCGCCCCGGAACCTTACCAAAATCGCCAGCTGCAACGTGCAAGTCGGTGTGACAGACGCCGGAATACTCTAGCTTTACGAGTGCCTGGCCGTACCCCACCTCGGGTACGGGAACATCAGTAACGACTACTGAGCCATCAATGTGTTCAGGAACAACAACTGCCTTCATGAGAACCTCCAGTGTTTTAGCTCACTATAAGATGTAGTTTTAACCATAAAACGCACATAACAAATTTTCTATAATATAGTGAACTATTCCACTAGCCACATGACAATATTTATTATTTTTATATATTTAGGATATTCTTGTACATAGCATTTAGAAATTTACCCAAAGGGAAAAAGCATGTTTGAAGACGCCCACGACAATATGGTACTCACCGATCCAGAAACCGGAGATCAACTTATTTTTCATAGAAAAACTTGGCTGTGCACGATATACGGAATACTAACCCATTACCTTGGCTTTGCCCCTGAACTGGCATATGACATGATAAAAAATGCTCCACTATGCTCTGGCGCAGGTATTAACTACCATTCTGCGGGCATGCTCTGCCACGACGAAGAATACCACTGGGCTATGATACTAGCCTACGGCGAAGGGTACTGGCACAAGGGTCACACAGTGGATAAGCCACAAGACTACTATGACTGGGATGAAAAATACAGAAATGATAATAACCTCAAGCCCTACACGATGGAGTAGAGCCTATTTAAAATCCCCGCTGTGCTTCCCGGATAATTCTTGACTTCGCCGCTCGCACGAGTAGCCTATAGTCATTATCAAAAGGTTCTGCCAATATAGATTCCAGTAAACATTCAAATTCTTCAAATATTAGCTGCGTGGCAGAATCCAACTCATTATTTTCGTGCTGGTCAGACTGGGCGATCCAGTCAAAGATAACCAGCAGCTCATCATTGCTGAATCGGATCGTGCAGTCCCCACCTTTTTCAGCGTCACCTACTACATCCACTATCCCCTCTTCCCCCCTCCAGTAACAAAATTTTTGCAAGATAAGGGTTATTCATTAGGGGTGTATTCCTCTACTCCTAAAAGGATTTATATTGCTGACGGACTTATGGTGTTGTTATTTCAAGCCCCAGCCCATGTTTGTTTAAAAAGTTGACATAACATCCGCAATACATCTCGCTCCATCAAAAATTTTAAATTTCGTACCCGGCGGTATTTTGTCATTTTTTCTTATAAGAAACCGAGCTCTTGCATAACTCATATTTTTATTTGGTAAATGCTCGTAAATATCTAAGACTATACTCCTAAGAAAATTCTCTTGAAAAACTCCATCTTCAAATTCACTTACAGGATAAAAAAGACCAATAGGGGGAATCGTCTTCCTACCGCCTTCTTCTCGAGATCTCCAATAAATTTGAACGTTAACAGTATTATCAGCATTCATTACTACATCTCCCAGAGCTCTAATTTCGACATTTTAAGATTCTACACTATTTTCGGTTAACGTGTTTGTGCCAACTGATTTTGAGGAACTGGTTCTTATCAACCATACCTACAGAAAATAAAATCTTGGATTCTTCTAAACTCAATTAATAATAAAATTTTATCAAACTGTCCATATACGAAACTTTTTAGCATAATCGAAAACAGTCTAAAAGACTCAGTAAACCGTTTTCCGTCTATCATACCTTGCGGAGAAAGTCATTGACCCACCACAAACTGGAGAAGAACTACTGTTATTCTTTCTAAAACCGGGGATTAAAGAACATCGTTCGTCCGATTGAAGAGTTCTAATGTATTACATTGACCTATGAGTCGGGAAAATAGTTACCTTATAAAGGTTAAAATAAATCATTCATATTTACTTGTAATTAATTTACCTGCAACCAATAAATTATGGTGAATTTTGCATACACATTCATCAATCCACCCATAATGAATATCATTATTAATAGAATAATAAACATCGTCTGTTAAAACTTTCTTACCTGCAGTTAGTCTATTTGTTAATGAAACAAAAATACTTCCTTCCTGAGGCCAGTTCGTACGGCGTGGAAGCTCAGTTATAACATTCCCTGCTGTTATTTCTTTATCTAGAATAGATTGCAACTCTTCACACAATTTAAATATATTATAATTTTTCATAAAATTTCTCTATATATTAATTATATTACTTGGCATTAAGTCAATTTACGCCTTGCTGGGAGTAATATTAAATTCCACCACCATTATCACATTTGTTCATTTGCCGCTCCAATCGGCCACCTCATGGAGGGATACTGATTTGTGGTGTGAATATTATTCAGGTGGCTTTTTGGAGTCTTTAACGAAAAACAGTGCATATTTCCGGTAGCCTGAAACGGATGAAAGCCGAAACCTCCTGAGCGTAGAGAGCATACACTACCTGCGCAGACTACTATTTTGCTAATTTCCAATAGCCGCTACAATAAATGTAATACCTTAATGCTGAATGTATCTTTTAAGGTTAAAGAACTTATATTAACTTCTTCAAATTTTGATTTATCTTTCTCAAATGAATATTTGTACATCTTCCTACTTAAAATATCAAAGAGATATCCATAGAAATAGTCACTATTATTTTCATCTTCAACAAAATCTGTAATATAAATATTTTGTGTATCTACATTTAAATAGTCTTTTATTTGTTTAAATAAATTTGGAAACTCAATAGGAAATTCTTGCGTCAATTCTTTAATATCATCAAGAAGGACCTCATCGGGTATATTGTTTAATATTATTGGTTCCATTTTAAATTCTTTATTTTTAATTTAATAACATAACTTTTTCATCAAAAAATTATTGTATATGTCAAAAATTTCATTTTACATGTACATTTTGACGTTTCTTACGCATGGGTTATGCGTACTACTGTCGAGTAATTTTCGCGCTGCTTCTCTTCGTTTCTCCTTAATTACCCCTAACCAAAGCTAACATTGTCATGGTACCTTTACGTGGACTTAATACGTTCACAGTAGCCTCTATCTTGTCTGCTATAGCTGGTTCTGAACCCGTTTTTAGAACAGTACATACCCCCTCAAAAACATGTCAGCTTACCTCATCACCTTCGGCGCAAAGCCATAAAGAATCTTCCCTACCCGCAAGACCTGTGCCATGCTTTCAGGTAATCTGAACGGTGGAAGTAAGGCTACCTGAAGAACTATTGGGTTTGGCAACCCAGCTTACTCGCTAAACAAACAAGCACATATATTAAATATACCTTTTATATTTAGCATTGTTCAATATTTCTAATTGCTCATTAGCTAATTCCAGTAGCGAATCATCAAACTCTAAAGATTTGATTTTGCACAAAAGAATTATGGAAACAACTCTCCTGACTAAACTTGACCTAACAGAAGTTTCATATAGAACACCTTTATATTCTTCACAAGAGCGGATTTCATCGTTAAATTTATTAATAGCTTGGTGAGAATTATTCCATTCAAGATCAATGGCGTATCTATTACTGCTTCCGTCTTTATTTATAAAATCATACACCGTTTTATAATGGCAGAATATCTGGTTTTCCAATACTTCATTTCCACCCATTGCCAAGATGGCAAAATAAATATCTTCTAAAATATGTTCTATGCAATACCAGTGATTGTAATTTCCTTCAAATTTTATTGTCAGGAAATAAGGTAATGTGTCTATCAAGAGTTGGTGTTGTTTGTTTACCAATAGGCTAGAATACAAATCTTCCAGTGTTCCAAGTGTTCTTTTTGACCTAATAGAAAATTTCTTTTCCAGTCTGCCGATATATTTTTCTTGAGCTGCTGTTTTGCAGTTGTTTTTAATTAAGCTAATCAGTTCAATATGGTCCATTGGTTTTCCAATCATTTATGTAATTAAGAGTTTAAATTTTAATCCGTTAGGCAAGTGTTGTTAAGTAGCTGACTGACGCACAACAGCTACCTGAAAGTTTTTCAAAAGACCTTACAATTTGGTTGGGTCTTGGCCCAACCTACTTGCTCACTGGATTTAGTTTTTTGGGAAAATTTCCCTATAACCGTTAGTGATATCTCCTGGAGCCCATGGAGCCCATATTCCTCTCTCCCATGAAATTTTATTGCATTTTAGGATACTAATTATTTCCTCTTCCAGGATTTCTTTCTCTTGAAAAATCTCTTGATGCAGATCTATATCTAAAACGTAGTTCTCGTCACACAATAAATCAGATAAATCATCATATCTATCTATAACAATAACTTTATATTTTTCAGTTTCTCCTACAGATAACAATCTACCATCATCATTCACTGTTTGTAATTTGATATTAAATGCAATTGCAATTTTATTTGTGATATCCTCGAAACTAATATCATCTGTTAGAACAATACTAAGTATTTTATAGTATTCCATAACTTGCGCTCTCTAAAAATACTTACCTAATTGTTTTTGACCATCGTCTTTTCTTGCTAAATCTTCTAATTTGCGAGTTTTGAAAATTCCAAATCTCACCTTTTCTCCTTGTAAAATTATATAGAATTTACTTTTGCTGAACTTCGGAAAGGAATTATAACCCCACATATCAGTCCACTTCAAAGATTTCGGATTAATCTGATAAAGATTCTCCCCACCCAGCACCCCAATTGGGTCCTGATTCACAAACAACCTGTTTTGAACCTCATAATACCACATCAGTTCGTAATGCAGCCGTGCCCTTCATCAAAATACTGGTTCTATAATCTGAAAATCTGAACAGCTGTGCGAATTCCAATAAACCTACGCGGCTTTTCAGACGACAAAAGAGGCCGAATTCGTAACGGATGACAAATTTACTCTGAGTCTTATAGATACCACGGCGTAGCTTGTCGCGTTCCATCAGATTGGTGCTGCCGTCGGCAAACACCCGTTTGGTCAACTCGTTGTTGTAATCGTAATAATATTGCTCGGTACGACCCATTACGTCGGTTACCTCGGTATAACCGTCGTAATAGGTAAAACGCCATTCCTCGCCCAATGAAGTCCAGTTGCGCAACCCCTTGCCGGTCGGGGTGTAATGGTCGTATTCGTATTCCGATACCAATCCTGCCGCATCTGTGTGCGACACCATCAGATTGTTTTTATAGCCGAAGCCGAGTTTGACGTTGCCGTCGCGGCCGATGACGCGGACCAAGTCGCCGCTGCTATTGTATTCGTAGCGAACCAGCGGACTGCCGACCCGGACCGGTTCGCCGAAGACGGGCAAACCCTCCAGCAGCGACACCGACAGCAGCCGCATTTTAGGCGACTGCTCGTCCAGATTTTTGCTGAACCAAATCTGTTCGCTTTCGAACAATACCGGTTCCGCATCATCTTCATCGACTTCCGGCAGCGGGAACAGACGGCCCTGATCGTCGATATAGGCCAATCCCGCCGCATCGCGGATGATACGTTGGCAGCCGGGTACGCTCCAGCCCTTGCCGAGCCAACCGATACCGTCTTGGTCGGAATAATAGCTGCGGCTCCAGACCAGCGGCAGCTTTGCAAGAAATACAGGGTTTGGGCGGCAGTCTCTTCTTGAACTTATTGTTCATGTGGAACATATCGCCGGCGCGTATGATGCGGCGCTTGCGGATTTACCCATGGAAGAATGCAACACCGGCCAGGCAGGTTTGATGGCGGTACGGGAAAGTATGCCCTTGCGGCCGGGCAGGGCGGGTTCGTCCCCGGTGGTGCGGTTGGTTTTACTAAAGACAAAGGCGGGCTTGCGGTTGAGGCCTACATCTTTGGCGACGGTCTTTGCACCGCCTAAGTCGACGAAGAGCGGAAAGGAATGGGCGGTGTGACATCCGGAGCAGGAGTAGGCGCCCCGCAGAAATCAGGAAGGGTACAGATTACATAGAAGTCGCTGTCTTTACGGGCGATTTTATTGAAGGCCATGGTAGGACTCCGCATTCGTTAAGGTAGAGTCATATGAAAAAGTACAGGTGGCTAAGCATTTTGTATGTAATTAATCATAATTGTATGTGCTGATAATAAAATAATAAAACTCTTCGCATAAAATAAGGTTATTTTGAATTTCATATAATAGATTTAAAAAATAACTAAGGTGAGTATCCTGTTGATCTTTTGGAGTAAAATTACTTAAAAAATCATCATTAGTTAAGTATAAAATAACGTTAAGTATTTTTTCGTCATAATCAGAATGATATATTGGTTTTTCCTGGTAGGCTCTATTAATGGATTGATTCAAAGTTTTAGCATCGATTTTACCATTTAGAAAACAAATGGAAAATTGAATCAACTTTTCTAAATATTCTGCATAATTGCTGATAGGAATAATCTTTTTTTGAGCAAATTTAATACAGCAATTTATAAATTTATAATAATCATCCATAATATCAGAATCTTCTATAGCATCTAATATGGTTGTAAATCTATAAATTTCTTTATTATTCATATTGTAATCTCCTGAAATAATTTAGAAATGAATTCCTGAACTATTTAACACTGGATTATAATTATAGTCACAAGGATTCTTGGGATTTTCAGCAAACGATATTTGTTTAGTGGCGGAGTCTTGAAAAACATCACACACTTCAGATTTACAAATATTTTAGAAAGAAAATCCTTTAGTTGATCCAGCGTTGAAATATTATTTTGATTAGATAGGTTTGTTAATGCTTCTACCTCAGCACACTTGGCTTTTTGCTGTTTAGCTTTCTCATGTGCTTTGACATTACTAGGTGGAGGTAGAGGAGCTAAATTCTGATACAATTTTTTACAAAATCAAATACGTTTTGCTCTCTTTTGACAATCTTTCTAGCGGCATTGAAATTGTGTTCTGAATATCGAGCAACTCTTCCTGTTGTTTTATTCATACAAGTGATTGAGCCTATTATCCCCTTTTTTATTTAACTTTAATCCTAAAATATCAATCCAATTTTGGGTATTAGGTACGAACCCATACAGGTTTTCCCCGCCCAACAGCCCAATCGGATCCTGATTAACAAACCGCCCCGGCATCAGGCTCATAATACCTGAAGAAGTTGTCATGCAGCCCCGCCTCACGGTCGGCATACTGGTTCTGCAGGCGGAGCAGAAGGGGCCCAGCAGAAATCAGGCACGGTAAAAATCACGCGGAACTTGCTGCTTTTACGGGCGATTTTATTGATGTCCATGATGGGTTTTTGTTGAGATGTTAATAGATAAAAATGGGTGCGTGCTGCTGGTACGCAACCTGCATGTCAAATAAGTATGTCATACAGGTTGCAGCTTGCTTGTGGGGTTGTTGGGTCTTGATACAACCTACGCTTACTCTGAACGACATGGATATGCACAAATTAATTTATCTAACTCTGATATTAAACTTAATAAACTATTTGTATTGAGTTTAAAATATAATGCATATCCATCAGAGTTTATATCAAAATCCACTCCCCATTCAGGATGAAAAGCATAATTAAATTCCAAACCTATAATACCATCTTTGTAAATAAAAGATACTTCCGGTTCCATAAAAGACAGTTTGGGTAAGATGAATTTATCTTTGTTAAGAATGGATAAAAACCAACTCTTAATTTCTTTTAATTCAAAGGTTCTCAAGCAAGCGTTACAAGCAATCCAATGCAAGTTTTCTTTTTTATCATTCACTTCAATTTTTACATTCAACCAATCTGCATCTTCATTATAAGAAAATGTGTTAAATTCATAACCTAAAATTTCTAACTTTATTAAGGTGTTTTCATCAGAAAAATACATAACAATCCCTTTGATTTTATTCTACTTCCTAGCTTTCGCTGCCGGTCTATTAGTTAGATTATCACGCCAGTTTTGGGATTTATAATAGCTTCTAACCCATTGCAATACTTTCCAATATCTCCTTTTCCGGCATCAAAAGTTCCTTTTTGATTAAAAATTCTCATAATATCATTGGGAGTCTTAAATCCAAGTTTCGCAGTTCTTATATCTTTTAAGCGTGATATAGCGTGATTCCTTAATTTAATACCTACTTTTTTGAATGCATTATAAATTTGATTATGCGTAAGTTGACTTAAAGGACGATTTCCTGCCAAACCTGGAATTATTAATAATCTTCAAGAACGCGCTAACTCTAAAGGGCTAATCCATTCTTGTATATTAAATGCAAACCAATATAAATTATAACCTCCCTCAAGGCCAATCGGGTCTTGGTTGACAAACCTACCCGCATCAGGGTCGTAATACCGGAAGAAATTGTAATGCACCCCCGTTTCATGGTCGCAATACTGGTTTTGAAGCCGGAACGGCTGGTGCGCCGTCCCCGTTACGTTGGTTTCTTCGGTTACTTTACCCCAAGCATCATACTCGCCGAACCACAGCAGCTTACCGTTTTTATCGGTCATCTCACGCGGGATGCCGATGTGGTCGCAATGGAAATAGTTGGTTTGCTGTTGGCTGTTATCTTCTGCATCCGTCCAATCACGGATTTGCGTCAGCGGTTCGTAGGAGTCTTGGTCGGTGTAGATATAGGTGTAGAGGCCGTCTGAATTTTATTCCTGCAAGAGGTGGCTGGCCATCCTACGGGGCCCCGCCCAAGTCAGCGAAGAACGGGAAAGGGATGGGCAGTACGGTAGGCGGAGCAGGAGGGGGCGCCCAGCAGAAATCAGGGAAGGTACAGATTACATAGAAGTCGCTGTCTTTACGGGCGATTTTATTGAAGGCCATAGCGGGTTTTGTGCTGAAATACTAATAGATAAAACGCGTGCGTACTGTTGGCACGCACCGTACATATTAAGTCAGCATGTTATACAGGCTATAGTTTGCTAAAAAGGTAAAACGCATACAATCAGCACTACACCTTATCTATAAAATGAGTGTTTTAGGCTACAGTTCATTATAGTATTTAAATGAATGAATTAAAAAAGAAATATCAGATACTTCGTACAAATACGTTTGGATTTTGTACAAGCAATTTTTATGAGTAAATTTTACTTCTATACTATCTTCTTTATCTTTAAAAGTGAAAGCACTATCAAATATAATCCATTCAACATCATTAATAAAAATTGATGTTTCTTCTAATGGCTGATATTTATAATGACCATCTACTATATTTTTTATATGAGAGTCAATGTGTGATTCATCATTAATCCAATAAGTTCTGAATATAAATATCTCATTAGCATCTTGTTTATGTACCGCAAAAGTTGGTAAAGGTTCATCTCCTAAAATAATAGTTTGTACACTTTCCATAGATAAAACAGATAAATAGTTATACTGAGAACAAGCTAAAGAATAATGCTCTTCTGGTTTTAAATCTACACAGCCTTGCCATATATTGGCATCTGATTTTGGTAACATGACTAATGGACCACCATAAGTACCGATATTATGTGTTTTAAAAAAATTCATTACGAAACCTTTATGTATTAAAAATTTAAATTTTAGCTAACTAAAGTTACTTCAGGAAAAACTTAAGTTGATATTAAAAGGCAGCAATCAACATACACTTGGAGGTTCAGAATTTGCTGCTTCTTCTTGTGCTTTTTTAATAAACATAAGTAGTGATCTCTAGGATGGATACCTAGCTCTTTAGCTTGTCGCAAGCCAGTATTAGGTTGGTGATCTCCTACAAAATTTCCAGTTTTAGTTCCAGGACCGGTGGCGCCACAAGTATGGCATACACCAATTTTATTCAATTTTTTGCTTTCTTCTTGAGTGAAATTCCTTTCAGGTTCTCTAGCAGGAATAGATTCTTCTGCAAATGGGCCAATTCCTACCGTCAGTAATTGTTCTAATGTGAATAATCCTAAAAAGTCTACCCAGCTTTGCGTATTCGGTGCAAACCTGTACAGATTATCTGCACCCCACAACCCAATCGGGTCTTGATTGATAAACCTACCGCAGTCCGGTTCTCGTAATAGCGGAAGAAGTTGTCATGCAGACTGTCTCACGGTCAGCGTACTGGTTCTGTAAGCGGAAAGGTTAGTAAGAGCATTATCCGTTACCTTGGTTTCCTCTTTCAGACGGCCCCAGCCGGTATAGTTACCAAACCATAAGAAGTTGCCGTCCTTATCGGTCATCTCACGCGGGATGTCAATGTGATCGCAGTGGAAGTAGTTCACTTCCTGACAGCTTTCGCCTTCGGCACTGGTGTGGTTGTGCACCTGCGCGAGCAGTTCATAGCTGTCGGGATCGGGGTAGATATAGGTATACCTGCCGTCTAGGTTTTCCTGCAGGAGATGGCTGCCGTCACATAGTCTTAAAATTTCTATTACGTAAACAACGCTAGAATTTTCTACATATTACGATATTACGCAAGTTATAGCTTGCATAAATTATTGTGCCAAATACCCTGTGTCATAATCTAAATCGTTAGTTTCCACAAAGCCATCTAAGAAAATATATATTTCTTCTATATCTACTTGAATTGGTATGTTTATTGCATAGAAATTTACATTAAACGCTTCTGACTCACATCCAAGATCTATTAGTTTGGTTAATATATTATCTTTAAATTTTTGATTTTCATTAAAGAAAACAATCCGCAACGTACTATTTTTACTATTAATTATAGTTTTATCGTATAATAAGTAATTTTCTTCCTTTTGTATTACACTAACAATATCACCCAAAGATATTTCTTTGCTATAAAAAGGAATATTGTTTATTTTAAAATAGCCTTCTTCAGTTACTTCTGCCCAAGTGCTTTCCATAGATACTGGAGGATAACCATCAATTACTTCTAGATTAAATAAAACCTTTTTCATTTTAATTACCTTAAAATTAGTTCATAGAAAATTCTACACTCTTCATAATTTTCATTTATTACTCTTTTCAAGATTACATAATCTACATAAAACTTGCCCATTCTCTACTGTAGCAGATCCACCGTTTAATTTGGCAATTATATGATCTACATGAGCCTCATTATCCGGCGGGCTTACACCTTTTTCATGTCGCTTAGGCTCAATAGTCTCTACACCGCATCTACCACATATCGTTTTTCCGTCATTATCTGCTTTATTTTGCTCTCTAACCGCTTTTTCCCTGCAGCAGTAAAATCTTTTCCCTTTCTTGTACCTTTTTCTTCAAATGTTTTTTATAACTTTCAACGTGCTCTAACCCTAGAGGATCTATCCAAGATTGTGCATTAAATGCAAAATGATAGAAATTTTCTCCTCCAAATAATCTTATGGGATCTTGATTAATAAATCTTCCAGAAATCGAATCATAGAATCTAAGAAGATTATAATGCAGCCCCGTCTCGCGGTCGGCATACTGGTTTTGCAGGCGGAATGGTTGGTAAGCGCTATCCGTTACTTTGGTTTCGCTCTTCAGTTTGCCCCAGCCGTAATAATCCCCGAGCCAAACCAGGTTGCCGTCCTTATCGGTCATCTCTCTTGGGATGCCGATTTGGTCGCAGTGGAAGTAGCGGGTTTGTTGTCGGCTTTCGCCATCTTCGGTTGTCCAATCGCGGACTTGCGCGAGCGGTTCGTAGGAATCTTGGTCGGTGTAGATATAGGCATATCTGCCGTCTGAATTTTGTTCCTGTAACAGATGGCTGCCGTCCCAAACGAAGCGGGTTTAGTTTTCGAGGTCGTTTCCGCTTAAATCATGCGGGGATGACGTTTCTGAAAATTCTTCGTTTTTCAGACGACCTTTGCCTATCCTTCTGCCCAAGGCGTCGTAGCTGTACGCCCAAGTCTCTTTCGTGCCGTCTTTTTTGAAGATTTCGGCTTTAACCAGTTGGTCGTACAGGTCGTAGAAATAGTTCTGCACTTCGCCGTCGGCCAGTTCACGGTGGATCAGGTTGCCGAGCTCGTCGTAGTAGTAACTTGTGCCGTTGTAGGTTTTCAGGCGGTTGTCGGGGACGGCATTGAGGCCGTCTGAAAGGATATTGTGCGCAGGGTCGAAGACGAACAGTTCGTTACCGGCTTTGGTAATCCTGCCCAGTTTGTCGTACTCGAACCGGGTCGTGCCCGTCCGTTGGTCGGTGCTGTGGGTCAGATTGCCGGTGCGGTCGTAGCCGTAGCTGCGTTTGACAGCGGTTTGGCTATAACCCGCCGCTACTTTGTTTTTGCCTTTGCCGCCCTCTGTCAGGTCGTTGAGGGTGGCGATTTGCCTTTTCAGACGACCTAAAGGATCGAGTTCGTAACGGCTGGCGAGCTTACCCTGTGTGCGGAAGATTTCACGGTGCAGCTGATCGCGTTCGATGTCGGTGATGACTTCGTCGTCGAGGCTGATTTGGTTGTTTTCATTGTAGTTGAAGCAAATGAGGAGGGCGTAGGGAAAAGGTCGTCTGAAAATTGATTTCAGATGACCTTGATGTTTGGTGGAACTCGACCTAACCTACGACTACTGTCCGTTGAGTTTGAACTACTATCTATGTTTGTTAAGATGGATTTATTGTCCTTGGCCAAGAATTTCTTCTCCAATTATTGAATCTAACTCTATCCATGCATCTTCAAGTTGGTTAACAATAGAAGATTCATTTTTATTTGGATCATCTTTTAAATTGAGATACCAGATATGTGTTAATTTTGGTATTTCATATAAATTTGACGCTAGTCTTTTTTCAATAAGATTATGATTATAAGTATAATGCTTAATTTCATTCAAAATTTTTAATAATTCTTGATAGTCCTTTACGTTGAATTCAAGGTTCATTCTAACCTTATCAATAAAACTATTATTTTCAAGTTTTTCTACTAATTCTTTCATGGTAAACATCTTCTAAGTATACAAAAAAAGTATTGCTTCTGCTAGAATTGCGCCTTTAATGAGAACTTCTTGATCACGAACTGCAAAATTTCTTAGTTGCGCCATCAGTTTGGCGGCGAGGGAGGCATCATCGCCGAGTTCGCGCTGCTCGACCAGCTCGTTGCTGGCGTTGTAACGGTAGCCGGTCAGCTTATGATTGAAACCGCTTTCGGCAATCAGGCGGTCGAGGACGTCATAGGCAAAAGCGGTAACGTGCACCGTTTTCATTGGTAAGGCCGATCAGGCAGCGGGCTTTGTCGTAATGGTAGCCGAAGGTATGGCCCAAGGCATTGGTGCGTCGGGTCGGCAGACCGTCTTGGCCGTATTCGTAGGCGGTTTTGGCTTAGATTGTTATGAAAGAAATATTTCAGACGACCTCGAAAAAAGGATTGAGGTCGTCTGAAAAGCAGAAACCGCGACACCCTACGTCGGGATTGGAGATTTCATGCGGGCTGCGGCTTGCTGTTGGGGCTCGACCCAACCTATAGCTACTGTTGGATACGGTTTTCAGCCGGCCTTTCAGATTTGTTGTGTCCCGATCTAGTTACGCTTGCTTGCTAATGAAATTATAGAATTTATTACATAATTCAAGATTATTTTTTATTTCATATAAAATACATAATAAATAGCAGATATCACTATCTTGTTGATCCTCAGGGGGGTGTATTTTGTAAAAAATTATAATCAAGAAAAATAGACATAAAAGTGTGTATTTCTTTTTCTTTATTATCTAAAATACCTGACAAACGATTTTTTTACCTAACTCACAATAATATTTTTCCAATTCAGCTTTGCTAATTTTATTTTCCAAAAAGGCTACACATTTTTTAAGTATATCATCCAATTCATTACTATATTTACTTAAAGGAATAATATTTTCCTCAGCAAATTTTATGCAATTTAAAATAAATACATTATAATTTTCTAAAACATCAGAATCATATATATCATCCTCTAGTTTAATAATTCTTTCATAGTCTTTTGCATTATCTTTTTCGCTCATATCTGATTTCCTTATAAAAATTTATAAATTCTACTTAATTAATTTAACAAACCTTTTAAGAAGATTAATACAGGCTCGCAATTACCTTTATACATGGAGGAATAAGTTTATCAGGCTTGCCAATTGCTGTTATCATAAATGCAGATGATTCACAATTATTATTGTGGTAGAATTTTCTTAAACCTTCAATATATTCATTTTTCTCTTCGCATTATTTCACTCAGTGCCTCTGCTTCTGCACATCGTCCTCTGATCAGCTCATTGGCGGGTTGAGAACCAGTGCCAGCTTTTCGTCGTATAGTTTGTAATTTTTTCATTTATTACTTGCTCTCGCCCAGCCCTCGCCGCAGCTCTTGGACTTAACCCTTCGTATGAAACAGCGTTACCATTTTTAACACAGGTAATAGTAGCCTTTACTCCTCTACTTTTTTTAAACCGTATACGTCTAACCATTTATAGATATTAGAGCAAGCGTATAAAGATTGTCTCCTCCCCATAACCCAATCAGGTCTTGACTCATAAACCGCCCGACGTTTGGCTCATAATACCTGAAGAAGATGTCATGCAGCCCCGTCTCACGGTCGGCATACTGGTTCTGCAGGCGGAAGGGTTGGTAAGCGCTATCCGTTACCTTGGTTTCCTCTTCCAGACGACCCCAACCGGTATAGTTGCCGAACCACAGTAAATTGCCGTCCTTATCGGTCATCTCTCTTGGGATGCCGATGTGGTCGCAGTGGAAATAGCAGGTTTCCTGATATGTTTCGCCTTCTTCGTTGGTCCAGTTATGTACCTGTGCCAACGGTTCGTAGCCGTCGGGCTCGGTGTAGATATAGGTATACCTTCCGTCCGAGTGGATTTCCTGCAAGAGGTGGCTGCCGTCCCAAACGAAGCAGGTTTCATCCGCTTTTGCACTGTCTTCCCCCACTCGGTATTTGGCGCCCCTTCTGCCCAACGCATCGTAGGTGTAGGACCAAGTTTCTTTCGTGCCGTCTTTTTTGAAGATTTTGGCTTTAACCAGTTGGTCGTGCAGGTCGTAGAAATAGTTCTGCACTTCGCCGTCGGCCAGTTCGCGGTGGATCAGGTTGCCGAGGCCGTCGTAGTAATAGGTCGTGCCGTTGTAGGTTTTCAGGCGGTTGTCGGTGACGGCATTGAGATCGTCTGAGAAGCAGAAACAGCATGATTACCGCACCCACGCTACGTCGGAATTGGAGGTTTCATGCGGGCTACGGCTTGCTACGGTTAATGAGAAGATGCTCATGAGAATATATGCATTTGATTCCTTGTTTTATAGTGGCAATTAAACCACTAATTTTTTTATTAGATTTAGTAAATAATGGATTTTCCCAATCATAATTTTTAATTACATAAACTTTGAATTTTCCATTTTTACCGGTAGTGGAATACCATCCAACATCTAAAATATATTTTTCATTAAAGAACTGTACTTGTAATAAATCTTCCTCAAATTCAAGTTTGTAGATTAATTCATTAGTGTTATTAAATAGCCAGAATAAATTTTCATAAGTAATAATGCCATCTTTAAAATCAATGTCATGTTCCATTTCAATTTGCCCCTAATCTCATCAAGTGTTCTTCTTTTTGTAATTGGATGTCTATGTATTACCCCCCCCCCCCTGAGAACATTCAGCTCGTATGTATGGTGTATCTACACCGTCTGATGCACCAATAATTTTTCCAGCATCATATACTCTAACTCTATTTGGCCTCGTAGTGGTATCGGTGTGCTGCCCCAGCGCATCGGTGTGGCCGAGCAGACGACCCAAACCATCGCGTTCCATCAGATTGGTGTTGTCGTCAGCAAACACCCGTTTGGTCAACTCGTTTGTTGTCGTCGTAATGATATTGCTCGTCCGCCACATTGCCGAAGTTCAGCGAGAACACCCAGCCGTTACCGTCGATGACATATTGCGGCAGACCGGCCAGCGTGATAAACGAAACGCTGATGGTTGCCGTTGGCGTCTTCCACCACCAGCGGGAAGAGGGTAGAATCTTCGTCCGAACCGTCTTCAGCAACCATCAAAGGCGCAAAACGCAACGCTATCGAACCGTCCAGCGAAACAATGACATAATGCCCGTCCGGATTCTTGCTGAACCAAATCTGTTCACTCTCGAACAATACCGGCTCCTCATCATCTTCATCGACTTCCAGCAGCGGGAACAAACGGCCCTGATCGTCGATATAGGCCAATCCCGCCGCATCACGGATAAATGCGTTGGCAACCCGGCACGCTCCAGCCCTCGCCGAGCCAACCGGTACCGTCTTGGTCGGAATAATAGCTGCGGCTCCAGACCAGCGGCAGGATGCCTTCAAAAGCAAAGTCGGTTTCACCCTCCAAAAACTTCAGCCCGTGTATCGGATTCACCGGACGGCCGGCAGCGGTCGGTAGAAATTAGATTGTTAAAGAGCATAGTAGGCCGTCTGAAAGGATTTGTGTTTCAGACGGCCTTTTGGTTTGGTTGGGGCTCGCACCAATCTATACTTGCTGTTTTAGATAGTAATTATTGAAGAACAATCATAATTATGATTAATTAATGTTAAATCATTTCTGCCATAATGCGCTATGGGCAATTCATTTAGCTTGGTGGGGTTTTTAGGAAATGCTATTAGTTTATACACTAAACTATCAAAATCTATATCATAACTAAAAATCCCTTTTTTTGCGTAACCTGCAAAGGATTCTAAATATTCTTCTTTCTCTTTTAAGCTATCAAATATTGGTAAATTATTCTCACAAAATACAGGTTCCGTAATATCAGGTAGATTATTAAAAAAGTTAAATTGCTGTTCCCATAATGACTTAGATGTCTTTAATTTGCTTGGTAATTTATCAGTGCCTCCAGTTGCAAAATGAGCAATAAAATTTTTATCATTAATTGCGAACCAATCTAAATCGTGAGACTCGATAAATAATTCTGACATAATCATTGATTTAATCCTTTTTGATCATACTAATTAATAGTTAATAGTGTTTAATTTGTTACACCAAATATATTGACGCAGTTATCACAATATGGTCTTGCTTGGCCAGTTCTAGGGCGCTTAGCTTTAGTAAATTTAATGTCTTTTAATTTTAAATCAGGATTATCTAAAAGTAGCTTATTAGCAGCTCTAAATTCTGCACATCTACCTATAGTATTACCACACTCAGTTTTTGCTCCTACCCCACCATGTCTATCTGCAAGCTCTTGTAATTCTGGCGCAATTTTACCTGGTATATCTCCGTTAGATGCGACTTCAATGAGGCCTGTCGCTGTATAGGCAGCCACCATAATAGAAGGGGCATTACGCTTTCCTTTATGAGGAGCCATAGTTTCATTTAATTTTTTTCAGCCTCTTTAACACATAATCCTAGTATATCAATCCATTTAGTAGTATTACTAGAATAAGAATAGAAATTTTTTCCACCTTCTAACCCAATCGGATCCTGATTCACAAACCGCCCAGCATCAGGCTCATAATACCTGAAGAAATTGTAATGCAGACCCGTCTCACGGTCGGCGTACTGGTTTTGCAGGCGGAAGGGTTGGTATGCGCTATCCGTTACCTTGGTTTCCTCTTTCAGACGACCCCAGCCGTAATAATCCCCAAACCACAAGAGATTGCCGTCCTTATCGGTCATCTTACGCGGGATGCCAATGTGATCGCAGTGGAAGTAGCGGGTTTGTTGTCGGCTTTCTCCGTCTTCTGCGACCACCAAAGGCGCAAAACGCAGAACTATCGAACTAATCAGAGAAGCACCCGCCGGGCTCTTTGCTGAACCAAATCTGTTCACTCTCGAACAATACAGGCTCCTCATCATCTTCATTCATCCCTAGTAGCGGAAACAGGTTAGATGATTGCTACTAGAAGAGTTGGATTGTATAGGCTCTAGACTTTTAAGCCGTCTGAAAATATCTTTCAGACGGCTTAAGTCAATGGCATGAAGAAAATACATGCTTCTTGCAAGCCTTTCACAGGTGGGTATTCTAAAACTGCAGTAAGTATTCTACACTGTGTAGACTACAATTTTTTATGATCCCATTTCCGGCAAAATTTAGCATTTGTTATGAATTCATCAAATGTGTCTGCTAAAAAATTTATATATAAATCAGGATAGATTTCCCAAATACTAAAATTTTCAGGATGAAAAAATAATATACCACCTTCACTTGATGCTAATCCAAATGCAAATGATTTTTTGACCAGCTCAATATTTATTCCTGTTGTAAATCCTTCAATATCTTTAAAATAACGCTCGTTATCGGAAAGAATTTTATAATTAGGTACTTTATCTGAGAAAGAATATTGTTCTAGCATGAATGAACACCAAATACCATATTCTTTTTTTAAAGTTTTAGGTTTTTTCCTGCTAAATTCATAATATAAATCAACTATTTCATCTCTTGAATTCATAAATTGTTTATATGAATCTGGCAGATCTAAATTTAATACATCCATATTATCAATCCTTTTAAGAAATAAAAAATCAATCCATGTATAAAATTGATATCACTTTGAATTTTTAATTTAGTTGATATAATCAATCAAATAATCAGAATTTATTTACCTGTCCTTGCAACCTTTGCGATATTTTGAAATTTCCTTGGAGTTTTTGCGCCTTCCTTGCGATTGTAGATATTCTATTGCTTTTTGTTTCCAATGAGCTTTTCTGAACCTGTTATAAAATTTATTTAGTTCATGGTCTCGCCTAAATGATTCTGAAATAAACGAATGAAGTTTGCGAGTATGCTTCTGATGTATACTTTCTGTTTCTTTGAGCTTGTTGCTCATGTGGAACATGTCGCCGATACACACGATGTGGCGCTTGCGGACTTTAACTGAAGAAGAATGCCCTCGGCCAAGCCAGTTTGGTGGCGGTGTGGGAAAATACGCCCATGCGGCCGGGCAGGGCGGGTTCGTCACCAGTGATACGGTTGGTCTTGCTGGCTTTGAAGATGAAGGCGGGCATGCGGTTGAGACGTACATCTTTAGCAACGGTTTTGTACCGCCCAGATTGGCAAAGAAGGGTATGGGCTTGCACTGTGGAAGGAGCAGGAGGAGGCGCCCTGCAGAAATCGGGAAGGGTACAGACAACATTGAAGTCGCTGTTTTTACAGGCGATTTTATTGACGACATGGGAACTCCTATCGGGACGAGGGCGTCTGAAAGGAGAAATCATCTGAAATTTGTTTCAGAGAACCTTGCGGAGTTGTTGGATCCCGACCCAATTTACGGTTACTATCTTGCGAAAAATAGTTTTGTAGCATTGGTTTTAGAGTTTACATAGATTTGAATAATTCCTTTTCCTCCTCTTTGATTAGAAGATAATATTTTAGGATAATAGATAAAAACAAAATATTTATTTTCTGTGTTATCAATAGCGACCTTGCAAGATATGTTGTATTCTGCTACATCAAATCCTTTATTCTCCATTTCTTTCATTGAAATGAATAAAGATTTTGAATATTCCTTCTCTATAAATAGTTCTCGATCTGAATATTTATAAATATCAATAGAATTGGCCATTATATTTTCTCCTGGGAAAATATAAACAGTGTCATGATTTTGCATATTCTCATATTTATTTTGAATGAACCCCTTATTTCAATAATTAAATTCCAGCAAAGGGCCTGCATTTTAAAAAGCCCCTGAAGGAGTTCCTGAGTATCCTAATTTTCCTTTAGCATCAGCAGTAATCTCCTCAATATCTGGGCTAGAAAAATTGTCACTATTGAATGTGTCTTTGCTCTTTGTAGTTCTCTTGCCAGAGGCTGTTGACTGATCTTCATATGTGCAATATTCACCAACAATAGAACATCCACTAGGTGCAAGTTTACCAGCATCAGCTGGATTAAATCCATCTAACGTTCCTTTAACCGGTATAGTTGTCGAGCCACAGCAGGTTGCCGTCCCAACCGGTTTCTTGAATCAGGTTGTCGGTCGGACCGTAATCGAGGCGGTAGGTTTCGCCGTTATCATGCTCCTAAAACTGTTAAATTAGATTTTCGTTCCTAAGAAATTTAAGACAACAGAATAAGATTCACAAGAAGGCAAGGATTTTCCATCATCAACCGATGTAACTTTTGTTACAGTTGTTAAATCCCTCAAATGTTAATCATAGTCATAAAGGATAGCAGAGCAGTCATCTAAGTTAATCACATTATTTGTGCTTAATATTAAATTATTGTTTCTAATAACCCCATACTGATATCCTTTTCTCTCAAAATGATTTTTAATCTTTTGCAGAATTAATGTCTTATTTGAGTTACTTTTGAAAGATATCCCACAAAATTTTTCCCCGTTAGGTAAAGTAATCTCACAATTGGACGAAATCAAACAAAAATCCTCCGATTCCAGTTCAGAAATACTGAAAATTTCATCAAATGAATCTTCAAAGCTATGCATATCATAGTTAATATATAAAAACACCCTATCAGGATTTTGGTGGGGATGATTACCAACGATATTTACAGCATCTTCTATTTGCTTTATGACATTAATTTTATGGTTAGCTTTTTTCATTTAATAATTCTTATACTTTCGTAATTATAAAATAATATTTGTTAGACTTTCTTGGGCAAAACTTGTGAGTAATGATCACAAATTCCTTGCTATTTGTATGATATACGACTTGATCAAAACATTTCAGATTTTTCTTTATACTTGACCCAAGTTTTCCATCCCAAAGAATCATCCCAACCATGAACATTTAGTGCCAATAGATATAAGTTACCTCCACCTATCAACCCAATCGGATCCTGACGCACAAACCGACCCGCATCAGGTTCATAATACCTGAAGAAGTTGGAATGCAGTCCTGCCTCGCGGTCGGCATACTGGTTCTGTAACCGGGATGGCTGATAAACGGTATCCGTTACTTTGGTTTCGCTCTTTAGTTTGCCCCAACCGTAATAATCCCCAAACCACAAGAGATTGCCATCCTTATCGGTCATCTCACGCGGGATGCCGATATGCTCACAGTGGAAGTAGTGGATTTGGTATCAGCTTTCTCCTTCGTCGGTTGCCCATCGCGGACTTGCGCAAGCGGTTTATAGCTGTTCAGGTAGGTATATCTGCCGTCCGAGTGAATTTCCTGCAGTAGGTGGCTGCCGTCCCGAACGAATCCGGTTTTATCCTCGAGGTTCCTCTGAAAAGATATTGTGCGCAGGTCAAAGACAAACAGTTCGCTGCCCGCTTTGGTGATCCTTCCCAGTTTGTCATACTCGAAATGCGTTGTTCCCGTCCGCTGGTCGGTACTGTGGGTCAGGTGCCGTTGGTATCTTCCACCGCCACCAGCAGGAAGATGGTACAGTCTTCGCCCGAACCGTCCGCTACTACCCGTCAGGGCGGCAGGATGCCTTCAAAAGCAAAGTCGGTTTCACTCTCCAAAAACTTCAGCCCGTATATCGGATTGACCGGACGGCCGGCAGCAGCAGCGGCCTTACAGGAAATACAGGGGTTTAGGCAACAGCTTTCCTTTGAACTTGTTGTTCATATAGAACATATCGCCAACGCGTATGATGTGGCGCTTGCGGATTTTAACCGAAGAAGAATGCATCATCGGCCAGGAAGGTTTTAGCTAGTCATTTCCATTGCAATTTCATGTAGCGCATCCATTAAATGAAAAATTTTATTTGCTTGTTCTTCATTGGTATATACTTCATGTTGCCTATTTCCACATGTCAAAAGAACAGAAGTCATATCAATAAATATATTTACTAAACTAATAGGTAAAGCATCCGCGCCAGAATATTCTTTTTTTAATTCAAGTAGTGAGTTAATTAAATTCTCACAATCATAGTCTGTTATACCTTTTCGCGTTTCTGCTTGATATGAAACATCCAAAAAATTTTTAGTAAATATTTGAATTTTATTTTCTTCCATATTATGCCCTTAATCTACTTTTTTAATTGCACTTGTGGGAATACTACCTGTTACTAATATTTCTTGTGCTTTAGATGCCCTATTTTTAACTGTATTACCTTTTAACCGGGAACAACTACTAGGTAAATCAATAAATATCTCCCTGAATTTGACTTAAATTAACTTCAATAATAATCTGGTCTGCAATTCCATATAGTTGTCTATTATTTTTTTGCAGGTAATTAGACAGAAGCGCGCGTGCAGTTAGCATACACGACGCTACACCACACGTTAAATAAATACATTATATATCTCCACAGCTTGCTGGTCATTCTGAACGCATGTTGCGTAAAAAATATTCGCCAAAACTTTAAGCTGTATTTTATTTGCTTTTTGTGGTATCAAAAATTTTTAACGAAAGATGCAGTCGCTATACAGCACAGGTTCATGTTTGTTATCAAAAATCTCTTTCTACAATAGGAACTTTATCTAGAATTTCGGTAAGCCAAATATCATACCACTCTAAAAAACTAACTCTTTCCTTTTCTTTATATGAATATGGAAAAATTCCACCATAATTACCTCGCCCATCATACCAAACATTACCAGCTTCTGGTCCTGTTAAGACGAGCAAAAATAGTTCACCACATCCTAAGTCACAGAAACAAATTGAACCACTAATATGTTTCGTTGAAAAATAATTTCTACTTAGCACATCTAAACTATTAGCATTAATTTCTAACGCAGCATAAAAGGAATCATCGTTCCAAGCTTTACAGTAAGGAAAATTTTCAGACAATAAAATTTTGTCTTCTCCTTCTTCTGACAAGATTCTTGGATCTATAATACTTTTATCATTATCCAATGGTAATATTCCTATACCAGGGCCGACTCCTCCATTTCCAATGATTTGTATAAATTCTTTATAATCCTCAGGGAGGACAACATTATTAACATCTTCAAAATGTTGAATAGCTTCTTTATCTATAATTGGATTGAAAGTTAGCTTTTCAAATCTTTTAGTAATGACATAATTACCACTCTGAATTTTTTTGATTTTTACTTTAATTTTATCTAACATTTTTCCTCACTATAATATTTCACCGCTTGGTCCCTCTGTTCTTTTCATGAGATTGCCAGAATTTCTATCT
The DNA here is from genome assembly GCF_003989445.1 of Rothia sp. HSID18067. Taxonomy (NCBI): domain Bacteria; kingdom Bacillati; phylum Actinomycetota; class Actinomycetes; order Micrococcales; family Micrococcaceae; genus Rothia; species Rothia sp. HSID18067. Next base: position 872,740 of record NZ_RBMF01000001.1, read on the forward strand.
GCCCATGAAAATTCTATGGTCACTTCATTTTTTAGCAAAATTTTCCATGCCGATTTCATACCTATCACGAGGAGATAATCCACTCAATTGTTTTACCTTCATCCAATATTTTGTCTAATTAAGAACTTGATATAAAGTTTTCCAGTGCGGCAATGAACCTATCACACAAAACATCCTCAATTTCATATAGCAGCTCAAGGTAAAGAAACAATTCCTCATATATATCTCCTAATAAACGAATTTTCTCTGCTACCCTTGGATACAAAAAGTTTACCGTTATACGTTGAATACTTTTTTCTTTACCTTCCAATATTTCATAATTAGTCCAAGCATACTTTTCACGAGTATGTAATTTTTTGGCAGTAATTTTTCCAGATAAAAATCTCTTAGCGTAATCTAAATCTATTTTGGGGTCATTTCCATTGCTAAGAGGAGCTATTTCTATCTCAGTAAATAGAATCAAAAATTTAATTAACTCTGTGTACGGAATTGATTCAATTAATTTTAATTCTCTAATTTTATCATATGCATTAATAATTTTTGATTTAGACACTTTTTTATAGCTCATAATTATTTATTTTTTTGAACCTTATATAATATCTTCAATATTAATATTTGCTGAAATTAGTCCTTCCTTACTCTCTATAAACAACGAGCCAGTATCGTTTATAAGATAAGAGGTTCCTCTTGTAAATATTAAATTATAAAGTCCTTCATAAAATTTCCCTCCAACATAATAGATATCCCCCGAGTCAGGTATTTCATAAATTCCCCCTGATTCATCAATCAAAATTTCTCGACCGCTCTTAAAACCAAAATTTCTTATTTTCTTATTTGTCAAATATGTACAAAAACATGAACTTTCTTCTTCTGATGAATAATCTATTAATTTTTGGGTTGTTTCCCCAAAAGTATAAACATCATTACTAAATATATATTTTTTATAATTATCTTGCATGTAAAAATCTTTAGTTACTGAAATATACCATATTTCTCGTAAAAATTTCTTAACCACACTGGGTAAGTCCTCTATATGAGATGGCAGCTTTTCAAGTACAATGTCCCTTTCCGGATACCAACCGGAAGAAATCATCTTTTTAAAAAAATCAGAATTTATTTCATATGGTTGTTTCATTTTCACCTCAATATTTAAAATATTTTTAATAATCCTGGGCTGCTACACCATCAATGATGTCTAGCTTATCTAAAAATTTACCACACGATTTACATGCTGATACCAGCTTTCCATTTCTTACCTGTATCGCAACTGATGCTGCTCCTTTTATTTTATTCGTGTCCCACCATATAATGTACAAACTATGCGCAACGCCCTTGGATACTGATTTTGTCACATGACATAGATCTGTTGTTGACTTTCACCTTCAGCGTCAATGTGGCTTTAAACCTGTGCCAGAGGTTCATACCTTCTCGGGTCAGCTTGTTATCACGAAGGAGTACTGTTTTTATATAATAGTAGCAGCCCTTTATGAAGGCAACAGTTTAGTGCCTTCCAAGGTAAAATGCTCGCTTAGGATAAAAAAGGTATTATATTAATAATGATATAGAAAATAGAATGCATCAAAATATTAAATACTAATGCTAAAATATATTCAGTTTAATTAATAAAATAGGAAAATAGAATTATGAATTATAATCTAGAAATAATCAGTTATTCTCAAGTATTTGCCGATTCAAAATACTTGAAAGAATTTAGATTCGCAAATGGAAAACCTTTTCCTTATTCTTACCAAATTTTTGTGGATCAGTTCGGTTGGGGCAGAGCATTGAACAATTACTTAATCTATATCCCTTCAAACCCTAAGTTTCATGACTCCTGGCAACAAGCACGTGAAGACATTAGGTCGACATATATAAATAATATTGATGAATACATCGGCTATTATCCAAATGATTTATTAAGTTTAATGGAACGTATGGAGCCATTTGCCAGAAGCGAATCAGGATATTATTTATTTTGGGATATATATAGCGAAAATCTAGCTGATGAATTTGATATATACGCAACTGATTTTGTGGGAGATATATATCTTCTAGGAAAAGACCTCTTCGAAGTTTTTTATAATCTAACCAATACTACCGAAATCTTGCAAAAATGTTTTAACACAAATCCTTGGCCAAAAATATTTGAGGGATTCTCTTCAATTTGTTAGAAATTAATAACTTAAGTAAATTAATCTTTTTAGAATGAGCTTTTACTTACATAAAATATTTTACTCCTCGATATTGATCGTCTGAAAGCTCCTCATACAGACAATCAACTACATTAGCAAGCGAGCATAGGTTGGCGCCCTGCCCGAATCCAGGCGCTCCGACAGAGTATAATTTTCTTCTGAGAGTACACTCCCGGATGAGATAAATCAGAAGGTGCTGTCAAACAGGATGCACTAATAACTATAGGAAAATCATGAATTTAGACATACAAATCGTGTCCCAAGAGTTTAGACAAACACTCCAGATTAATAACTGGTTGAACAATATTGGAAACCATCAAAATTATGGTGGCAGCATATCATCACCTTTTAATATCCAGTTCATTACAGAGAAAGACCGAGTATACAGGTGCATGAAAGCTGATGCTTGGACGAATATTGATATTGATGTTTTTAATGAAATTCTTGAATTTCTTGAAATGCATTCTATAGATGGAAGTATCATCAATGATCTAGCGGCAGAAGGTAAGAATATATTTGACGAAAACAAAACTTATCTAACCCATAGGTTAATATCCTACAAAATACATGAAAATGTTGCTGATTATATTTTAATGCCCGCTTTCGTGAGAGGATTTCAAGAATTCTATGTATCAAAACTCCACACAAATATGCTTATTAATTTTAATAGAAATCTAATATCTCTGCTAAATCTTGGTTATTTACCCTGCGGCTGGAAATACTCACCCATATGGAAAAATCACCCCAATAATTTAGTGGTGCATCTCGATAATTCTTCGAAAGAAAATTTAAAAACACATGTGAAATCTTTCGATTATTCATCCGGTACTTTATATCTTTTTTAGAAAGCTCTGATGGCTACTCGTTAACAGGGAGGGCACAAGAATGATTGATACAACCGTTCGGGGAATAATATCTGTGTGGCTGGGGATATCCCATCAAACGATAGAAGAATTTAGTGCATACACCCACGGCCTGGAAGACTCACATTCTGGATGCCCAGCTTTCAAAGATTTTGGGGTCTCATTTATCGATACTGACTTTTTCGTCGCCTACAGAACCACCAACGGTGAAGTTCTGCCCGTGGAAGAGCTAGCAGATGAGATCGATACAAATTCCCTGGAAACACTGAACAGCATTGTGGCAGCGGCAAAGAACAAAGGGATAACCCACGGCAACGCCCTCTACTATTATGTGAACGCAAAATTTACCGAAGAAAACCCCGGGATTCTCTACAATGACCTCACATTTATAGGCTCTTTTGATGACCCGGAGTAGCCTGTGGACTTTTTCTTCCTAAGATCAATACCCATAAAGACGCTAATATCGTCCATTGCATCCTCGGCGGCCCCACGGATATCTGGCACAGGGGAACGATGTTTATCTCTCAACAGCTGGAAAATACGGGACGTATCCCCCACCTGTTGATGTAGTCGCGCCAAATGCCCAAAGCAGGTAATAGCCAGTGAGCTCACTTCTGTGTTGGCGCTGTCAGCCTGTTCGCAAAGCCGCTCAGACACCCAGGTAACATCACCCACGGCAAAGACCATTTCCATAAGCCCATCAATCACCGTATCCCGGTCAGCAGATAAAAGCTTATAAGCTACTACCCTTTTGAGCTCTTCACCCACACTTCACCGCCACTCCTGCATCGCCACAGCTGAAACATACAACCCCGAAGACTATACGCTGCCACCTACTGCAAGCACAGCGCAATCCCTCGGGAAGATCTCAAACTATCGGCAGCACACAGGGTACCCACCTTTCCATACTGGTGGTGAGGCTACGATCCGTCAGAATCGTCTGTTGTCTCTTCTTTCGGTTGAGAGGGGCGGTCCTGAGCTTCGCCAGATGTTTCAGCCGCAGAATTATTTACAGCTTTAGCCTTCGACATACCCTTCGCCGAAGAAACATTACTGGTGTTCTCGGTTTTCTTCGCAGCCTTCTTCTTATCGTCAGCTTTCTCCCCTGTCGAGGCTGCATCGTCCTCCGCAGCATCCTTTGAACCCGTCTCGAGTACATCCGACGGGTTCTCAGCTGTCCCGCGTTCCTCAACAGGGCCATCCGTCACACCAGCAGCAGCCTTCGCCGAGGCGCGCACACCCGCAACAATAAAGCCGGTCAACCCCAGCACCACCAGCAACCCGGCGGTCCACACGTGAATACGCAGCCCCAGCAGCATCTCGGAAGTATCAATACGCAAGAAAGCCTCAATGAACAAGCGGCCCACACCGTAATACAAAACATACAGCCACAGGGTCTGCCCCAGCTTCAAAACGCCCTTCTTACCCAGGTAAATCAGCAAGAACGCGCCCAGCAGATTCCATAGCGACTCATACAAGAAGGTGGGGTGGAACAGCGTACCCGCCGGGTACTGGCTCGGGAAATTTGGACTATTCGCATCAATCTGCAGACCCCACGGAAGAGTCGTAGGCTTACCGAAAAGCTCCTGATTAAACCAGTTACCCCAACGACCAAACGCCTGCGCCAAAATAATACCCGGCGCCACAGCATCCGCAAACGCCGCGAAATTCATGCGGTAACGGCGGCACGCATACCAGGCACCAAGAGCGCCCACAGAAACCGCGCCCATAATACCGATACCGCCCTCCCAGATCTTTAAAAAGGCCAGCGGATCGCCACTTGCCTTCGGGCCAAAATAGCTGCCCGGGTCGGTAATGAGCACATGATAGGCTCGGGCACCCACAATACCGGCAGGGATAGCCCACATCGCCACATCATACACACGCTCACGGGTACCCCCCATCTGCGCCCACCGCCTGCCGCTAAGCCACAGACACACCGCAATCCCGGCGAGGATACACAGCGCATAAAAATGGATCCGCAGCGGCCCAACCTGAATATACGAAACATCAGGAGAAGGTATAGACGCCAAAGGGACACTAGAAACAGCCGACACGGCAGCTGAAGACACCAAACTCAACATTATGCACGACCTGCCAATTCACGGGTCAAAGCCCCCACAGCCTCAGGCCCGCCCTGCTGCAGCGCCTTCACCAGTGCGGTACCAACAATCACCCCATCCGCGTAGGCGCCAATCTCCTCCACATGGGCGCGGGTAGACACCCCCAACCCAACACACGCATGCTTGGCACCGGCGGCACGAATATCATCCACCAGCAACCGAGCAGCCTCAGAGACCGAGGCACGGGCACCCGTAACACCCATCACCGACACCGCATACACAAAACCACTAGACGCCTTCGCAATAGTCTTAAGACGATCCTGGGACGACGACAGCGCCGCCAAGAAAATACGATCCAGCCCGTGTTTCTCGGACGCTTCAAACCACTCAGAAGCCTCATCCGGCACCAGATCGGGGGTAATAATCCCTGCACCCCCGGCAGCGGCAAGATCACTGGCAAACCGATCTACCCCGTACGCGAGCACCGGGTTCCAGTACGTCATCACCACCACAACGGCGTTAGTTGCCTCAGTAATACGGCGCACCGCATCAAACAACTGAGTGAGCTTAAACCCGTTATCCAAAGCAGTGCCTGTAGCCTGCTGAATCACCGGGCCGTCCATGACAGGGTCAGAGTACGGCACACCAAGCTCAATAATATCCGCCCCATTATTACCCAGCTCAATGGCGGCAGCAACCGACTCATCCACAGTGGGGAACCCGGCTGGCAAATAACCGATCAGGGCGGCGCGACCGGCCTGCTGGCATTCACGCAGGCGGGCGGCTAATGCCGACCCCGGGTTAGCGGGCGGGAAAGCGCCGTCAAGCACGGAGTACGTGGCGGCATGCGGCTGTGCATCCTGGTAGCTCATAAGTTAGTTTTTCTCGCTTTCTGCCTGCTTGAGGTTCTCAGCTGCCCCCTGCGCGGCGGCCTCTTTATTACCAGTCATTAACGTAGAAGACGGGATGGCCTTCCCCAGGTCGAACCATTTCAGGGCAGTCTCCATGTCCTTGTCGCCACGGCCAGACAGGCACACCACCATAATCTTCTCCCGAGCGGCCGCAGGATCCTGTGCCGCCCACTGCTGGCAAACACGCAGCGCACCAGCAAGCGCGTGAGCAGACTCGATAGCGGGGATAATTCCTTCAGTGCGGCACAGGAGGCGGAACGCCTCCATGGCCTCAGTATCGGTCACCGGCTGGTAGCTCACGCGGCCAATATCCGAAAGGTACGAATGTTCCGGGCCGACCCCCGGATAGTCCAACCCCGCCGAAATGGAATGAGATTCGATAGTCTGCCCGTCCTCATCCTGCATCAGATACGTTACCGCGCCGTGAAGCATACCAGGGCGGCCCAAGGTAATAGTCGCCGCATGGCGCCCAGTCTCGACGCCATCACCACCAGCCTCAAACCCGTATATTTCAACGTCCCTATCGTCAAGGAAGGCATGGAAAATACCAATAGCGTTCGACCCGCCACCCACACAGGCAGCCACCCCATCAGGCAGGCACCCCGTAAGAGCCTGAACCTGCTCCCGCGTCTCTGAGCCAATAGCGTCATGGAAAAACCGAACCATCGCCGGGAACGGATGCGCACCCGCAGCCGTACCCAACAGGTAGTGGGTGTTCTCAACGTTAGCGACCCAGTCACGCAACGCCTCATTAATAGCGTCTTTAAGAGTTCGAGAACCGTTCTGTACGGCAATAACTTTCGCCCCCAGCAGCTGCATACGAGCCACATTCAAGGCCTGCCGCTCGGTGTCCTCCTCCCCCATGTACACAACGCACTCCATGCCGAACAAGGCAGCGGCAGTTGCGGTAGCTACACCGTGCTGGCCCGCACCGGTCTCAGCGATCAAACGGGTTTTGCCCATCCGCTGAGCCAGTAACGCCTGCCCGATCACATTGTTGATCTTGTGGCTCCCGGTATGGTTAAGATCCTCACGCTTGAGGAAGACTCGGGCCCCCGCGTGCTCCGAAAACCGCGGCACCTCAGTCAGCAGTGAAGGCCGGTTTGAATACTCGCGAGAAAGACGCTGAAACTGCGCAATAAACTCGGGGTCATTTTTCGCCTCGTTAAAAGTCTGCTCCAGCTCATCCATGGCAGCAATGAGAGACTCAGGCATCCACCGGCCACCGTATTGTCCGAAATAAGGGCCGGGTGCGTCCTTAAGAGTGCGGCCCTTAAGGAATGTCTCTGCCAGGTTTTCGCTCATTGTTGTCCTTCCTGGGGGTGATTCTACTGGGGTGCGGGCAGACAAAACACCCGCATCCTTAATATTCTACGGGGCGGCCCGCACAACCGGTGCCACCCGCTGAGCATACTCAACGCACAATAAAGCTACTGCGCACGAGGCACCGCCGAAAACGCACGTACCGCCGCCTCAGGGTCGCCTGACTTTACCAAAGCCTCACCGATGAGCACCGCATCCGCCCCGGCATTAGCGTAGCCTGTCACATCCTCAATACCGGACACCCCAGACTCCGCCACCTTAATGACGCTCTGCGGCAGATTAGCCGCCAAGGACGCATAATGCTCATTATTCACCTCAAGAGTCTTTAGATTACGCACATTAATACCCATAATCTTCGCGCCAACCCGCTGGGCTGTCTCAATCTCATCCGGTGTGTGCGTCTCAACAAGAGCGTTCATCCCCAGCAGCTCCGTTAACTCCAAAAAATACCGCAAAGTCTTCTCCGGTAAAGCCGCCACAATGAGCAGCACCATATCCGCCCCATGTGCCCGGGCCTCCCAAATCTGGTACTCATCAACCGTAAAATCTTTACGAAGCACCGGGATATCCACGGCAGCACGCACAGCATCCAGATCAGCCAACGAGCCGCCAAAACGACGCTGCTCAGTCAACACAGAAATAGCCGCCGCACCACCAGCCTGATATTTAGCCGCAAGCACCGCAGGATCCGGGATGTCCCCCAAGGCACCCTTCGACGGGGAAGAACGCTTCACCTCAGAAATAATACGTACCTTCGCACCATCACCGTGTAACGCCGCAAGCGCGTCCCGGGCAGGCTCAGCTGCAAGAGCCAGCTCCTTCACGCGCTCCAACGGAACCTGCTCCATACGCTGCGTTAAATCCTCACGCACGCCAACAATAATCTCATCCAGTACGGTACTGGTACTCATGGTTCACTCCTTCAGTTCACTCGCCCGCAAAGGTGCCCTTCGTGGCAGGTAGAGAAAAGGCGCCCCGCACATTCGCGGAACGCCTCTACCAGCAAGCCCTAGTGGCGTGCGGTGTTCTTCGTCTTCGCCCCGCCCTGGCCATAGCCAGCCTGCTTCAGGAAAAACCCAACCAACAGGCCAATCACAATAATGCCCGCGCCGACGAAAACCACCGGTTGACTGCCCAAGTCGTAAGCAATGGAACCCACCAGAACACCAACTGTCATAATGGCGACCATAACCCACGCGGCAACCGTGTTGCCGTGGTTAGCGTACGGGCGTTCAGGAACAATAACAATTTTCTCTTCAGCCACTAAAACTCCTCAGTGTGTGCCAGCGGATGCTCACCGAGCAATCCGCCACTTGTTAACACGATTCTATGACATATCGCGGGCTAAGGCTGAATTTAAGACACCAAACACGAAAAACAGGGGGCACACCGGGTCACCGGGTGGTGGGGTCCTCTCCCCTGCTGAGCGAATCCCAAGCGTCCATCTCATCCATGTGCCCGTCCTCCGTATGGACACTACGCGCGGCTGAACGCTCATACCTGCGCCCAGCATCCCAGGTGCGGGAGGTGAACGCAGCCCACAGCGCGACCACGATAATCAGCGCACCGCACGCCGCCGACACCCACGGCCACGGGCTCAGCGCATACTCGCCTGCCGGAGAAATTGTACCTGTTAGGCGGCTGGTTTCTGTCACCACAGCCGCAGCAGGGTTGCTTGTCACCGCAATAACGCTCAAGACGATACCAACCCCCGCAGCTGCGGCAACACCGTACACCACATACCGCAACAGACGCGGGGCGATACGCCCAGCAAGCGGGGCCGCCAACGCCACCAACGCAAGCGCGCTCACCGCCGGAGCGGCTTTTGAGCCGGATACCGCTAAAGACTGCTCACCGAAAGCACCGGTGATTCGCGCATCCACCCATGTGAGAAGAGTGGTGCCGAACGCTGCGGCCGCCACCAGCAGCCCGGAGAGCATCACCAGTCCCGGGCGGGTGCTGCGCTCCTTAGCCTGCTGTTCGGAGGCGATGGCATCCGGTGTGGCAGGTTCACGTTCCATGCTCGACTCTTGGGCACCGGTGTTTTCGAGGGGGTTTTGCCCGTCTGCCCGCCCGCTGTCGGGTTCATCACTCATTGGGGCCTCCTAAGAGGTTGCGTTCTGCGAGTTCAAAGGCGCCAAACCAGAGGCGCTCAGCACAGCCCGTAACGGGGCCGCCGCCTTATTTACGGTCTCCTGCGTTTCGGAGGTGGGCACAGAATCCATGACAATACCAGCGCCAGCCTGCACATAGGCTTTACCGTCCTTAAGAACAGCGGTGCGGATCGCAATCGCCATATCCATATCCCCGGCAAAATCAAAATACCCGCACACACCACCGTACACGCCACGCCGGGTAGGCTCATACTCATCAATCAGCTGCAACGCACGCGGCTTAGGTGCCCCCGATAAAGTGCCCGCCGGGAAAGCCGCCCGCAGCACATCATAGGCACCGAACTGCGGGTCAAGGTCAGCGCTCACCGTCGAAGAAATATGCATAATGTGGCTGAACCGTTCAATGATCATAAACTCATCCACCGACACAGTACCAGGCTTAGCAATGCGGGAAAGGTCATTACGGGCCAAATCCACCAGCATCAAGTGCTCCGAAAGCTCCTTCTGATCCGCCAGCAGCTCCTGAGCGAGCGCAATATCCTGCTCCCGGGTGGCCCCGCGCGGTCGGGAACCAGCGATCGGGTGGGTGGTTGCTTTCCCGTCCTTGAGGGTCACCAGTGCCTCCGGTGAGGACCCTACAATATGGAACGGAGTTCCTGCCGGATCCACAAAATTAAACAGGTACATGTACGGGGACGGGTTTGACTGGCGCAGCATCCGGTACACGTCCAAGGGGTTAGCTTTGGTGGCGACCTCGAACCGGCGTGAGGGTACGATCTGGAAGACATCACCGTCAACAATGTTTTTCTTCGCCTTGTCGATGGCGTCCATGTACCCCTGTTCAGACCAGGTTTCGTTGACCTCATGACGGACACGCTCATCCACCCGCGAAACGTCCGAAAGCACTGAGACCATATCGGATGCGCCGCGGGCAAGACGCTCTACCATGCGGTTTAGCCGGGCGCGGGCATCGGCGTAGGCGGCATCTACGTTCTCGTCAGTGCCGTTGAAATTAATGGCGTTAGCTACCAGCAGAACCGTTCCGTCGGTGTTATCGTGGATCGCCATATCAGAGACCATGTTCAGCGCGAACTCCGGCAGGTGCACATCATCGGCGGGAGGGAATGGCAGGTGCTCCCAGCGGCGCACCACGTCCCACCCCAGGTACCCCACCAGCCCCGATGTCAGCGGAGGAAGCCCCGGCAGCGGCTCGGTGTGCAGCATATGCAGGGTTTTGGCGATGGCCTCCACCGGGTCTCCTTCGGTGGGCGCCCCGGCCGGGGTTTCACCCTGCCAGTACACTTTCCCGTCCACGGTGGTGAGGGTCGAGCGGGATGAGGCACCAATAAACGAGTACCTGTCCCAGGCGGCGGACTCCCCTTCGGCGGTGACCTTCGCCGATTCCAGCAGGAACGTGCCCGGGGCTGCTGTGCCATCGTCCTGAAGGGCAAGTGAGCGGTAAATACCGATGGGGGTGAGCGCATCCGCCAGCACTTTAAGACGCACCGGGATGACGCGCCGCTGCGCCGCTAACGCACGGAATTCGTCAAGCGAGGGGGAAATAATACCCAAATCCTGCATGGGGTGTTCCTTCAGTTCTTTGATTCGGTGGTGTACACATCCAGTGTAGTCCCGCCCCAAAGCTGCTCCGCCGGGGCGGGCAGCTTTACGGGAGGTTTTTCAGGGTGGCGGCGGTCTGCAGCGCCGCCGCTGTGGCCTCATACCCTTTGTCCTCGGAGGAGCCGGGCAGGCCCGCGCGGTCCAGTGCCTGCTGCTCATTATCGCAGGTGAGAACACCAAACCCCACGGGGCGGCCAGTGAGCACAGACACATCGGTCAGGCCGCTGGTAGCGCCCTGGCACACGTAGTCAAAGTGCGGGGTGCCGCCGCGGATCACAACCCCCAACGCCACAATCGCGTCGTACTTCTCAGCCAGGCGGGTGGCCGCCACAGGTAGTTCGAATGTGCCCGGAACACGCACAATAGTGGGTTCTACACCGGCATCCGCTGCGGCCCGCCGGGCACCGTCCAGCAGCCCGTCCATAACCTGGGTGTGCCAACTGGCTGCCACAATAGCGAGTTTAAAACCCCGGTAGTCTTCGGGGGTAAGGGTGGTATCTGCCGCGCCTGCGCCGCTCATGGTGTTCTCCTTCGGGTTGTTTCAGAGCCTACGTGTAGTTCTGGTGTTTTCAGGGTATTAGTGGTTGTGGGGTGGTTGGGGTGTGCGTTCCTGGGCGCCCAGTTGGTGCCGCATCCGGTCGCGTTTAGTCGCTAAATACCGGGTGTTCTCGGCGCGGGCGGGCACCTCATCGGGTATCATCTCAAGAACCTCAACCCCCAGTTCGGCGAGCGCCTGCACCTTCGCCGGGTTATTTGACACCAGCCGGATGCGTTCGGCGCCCAACTCCTGCAAAATCACTGACGCCTGCGTATAGTCGCGCATGTCGGCGTCCAGGCCGAGCGCCAGGTTTGCGTCTACCGTATCAAGGCCAGCGTCCTGCAGCCGGTAGGCCCGCAGTTTATTGACCAGCCCAATGCCGCGCCCCTCATGGTTGCGGGTGTACACGAGCCAGCCGCCCTGCTGGGCGATAATGCGCAGACCGTTTTCAAGCTGCGGACCGCAATCGCACCGGTACGAACCAAAAATGTCGCCGGTGGCGCACTCCGAGTGGATGCGCACTGCGGGTGCTGGCGACTCCGTGCCTGTGCCGGTGAACGGGGTGGGGACTCCGTCATCGTTGAGGGCGCGGGCGGTAATATGTTCGGCGCCGTCGGCGAAAAGCCAGGCGCGCACACCAAATACACCGTGCGGGGTGGGAACCGGCACCTCATAGGTGGTTTCGATCAGCTGCGGGCTGGGCATCGGTACCGTATCCAGGGGTGAGGCGATGTAGGATGCGGCGGCGTCCGCGACGGCCTGCTCCTGCTCCGGGGGAAGGTTCAGGCCCTCCCAGCCCTGCCCCGTGGAGGCGGCAGGTTTCGGTTCTGGACTCATGCGCCCTCCTTCAGGTAGGCGATGAGATCTTCGATGGAGACCATCGGCAGGCTGTGTTCGGTGGCGAAAGCCCGCAGCGCGTCGAAACGCATCATTGAGCCGTCATCGTGCACCAGCTCGGCGATAACGCCCACCCCCGAAAGCCCCGCGGCACGGCACAGTTCCACGGCTGCTTCGGTATGCCCGGGGCGCTGGGCCACACCGCCTGCTACCGCGCGGAGCGGGAAAATATGTCCTGGACGGGTAATATCGGTTGGGGTTGCAGACGGGTCGGCCAGTACCCGGACGGTACGGGCACGGTCGGCGGCGCTAATACCAGTGCTGACCCCCATACGCGCGTCACATGAGACAGTGTAGGCGGTACCTTTCGGGTCCTCATTATGGGCGAGCATCGGGGGCAGGTTCAGCTTATCGGCGCGGGAGGCGCTCATCGGGGCGCATATCACCCCAGAGGTGTGCCGCACCGTGAAACCCATCAGCTGCTCGGTGGCGTGTTCGGCCGCAAAAATAATATCGCCCTCATTCTCGCGGCTCTCATCATCTACCACGACCACTGCGCCCCCAGCGGCAATCGCATCGACCGCGCTCTGAACCGTATCGAGTGTCCGGCCGGGCCTGTTCGCGGTGGTGTGCTCCCGAACCGGCGGGGTGTCGAATGCCAGCAGGCGTCCCACATACTTGGCTAGTGCATCAGTTTCCAGGTTCACGGTGTCCCCCACGGTGAGCTCCCCCAGGTTAGTGGCGGCGAGGGTTTCGGGGATCAGCCCAACTTCGAACCAGTGCTGCTTCTGGGCAGGATCGGAGACGGCGGTGACGGTCAGCGAAACACCCGAGACTGTAATTGACCCCTTCTGCACCAAATATGGGGCGAACTCGGCGGGCACGGCGAAGCGGACAGTACGCCACGCATCATGATCCGTCACCGAGACGACGGTTGCGGTTCCATCAACGTGCCCCTGTACCACGTGCCCGTCAAAACGGCCGTCTGCAGGCATGCACCGTTCAAGGTTCACGTGCGAACCGGGTACGAGAGCCCCCAGGTTGGTGCGGGCCAGAGTCTCACCCATGGCGTAGGCCCTAAACTGCCCTTCGCTCAGGTGGGGAAGGTCAATGGCGGTCAGGCACACACCGTTAACGGCCAGCGAACCGCCGTGCCCCAGATCGGCAACAATATCACCAGCGTTAATGGTGATGTGCGCGGCACCAGTATCTCTACCTTGAGCGTCCAGAACCGGCGTCACCGACTCTACAGTGCCTAAAGCACCAATAATTCCTGTAAACATTTCTCTCCTCGTCACGCCAGCTAGTGGCACCCAATCCATTCTAACGGCGCACACGCGCCGGTTTATTCCCGTTCCGGCTAACTTTTCACTCTGCGGATGCGCCCTCTTATGATGCAGCCCTCACCCGTCCTCGCGGGGCTCGGGGGCGTAGCACTCTGTGCACCGTTCCAGTACCCGCCTGGCCCCGGGGTTCTGGTAGTCGCCGCGCGGAACCGGAACCAGGTGAGTTGCGGTATCTGCCCCCAGCACCCGCACAGCCGGGAACATCCCCAGATCGTCCAGGTGCAGCCGTGGGGCGTTGGCCAGGGTGCCGGTGCTAAGACGGTACACGGCGCTTTTGCCGTGCCCCAGCAGCAGGGGCGCGCGGTACCAGATCATCTCATCAACCAGGTCTTCACCCGCGAATAACCCCACCATGCCGGGGCCGCCTTCAATCATAAGGTGCCGCACCCCGCGATCGTACAGGGTGCTCAGCAGTTCAAACGGGTCGTGGGTGAACACCTGCAAAAACCGGTCAGGGTCCGGGTCGTACGGGCCTTCTGCTGCAAGTCCGCGAATACGGTAGGATTCAGGGATTTCGCGTCGGCCCATCACCACCCGCAGAGGCTGCTTCGTAAAACGGCTCCCGTCGCTGCGGCGGGCATCCAAGGAAGGGTCGTCCATAAGGGCGGTGCGGGTCCCGATCATGACCGCATCGGCACGGTGGCGCACCAGGTGCCCATCAATGCGGGCGGCGGGGCCGGTAATCCATTTGCTGGTGCCATCAGCGGCAGCAATAAACCCATCCAGGGTGGAAGCCGATTTAGCCGTAATAAACGGGCGGCGCTCGGCGGCGGCAATAAACCAGCGCTCATTCAGCAGGTACGAGTCAGCTGAAAACCCTTCCATCAGCTGCGCATCCACACCATTATTGCGCAGATGCGCCGCTCCCCCGGCGGCGAAGGTAGTATCGGGGTAAGCGTAGCGCACACGCCGCACCCCTGCGGCCACAATCGCGTGTGAACAGGGCCCGGTGCGCCCGGTGTGGTTGCACGGCTCAAGGCTCACATACATACTTGCACCCCTCAGATCGGTACCTGCCGCCCGTGCCTGCGCCAGTGCATCCGCTTCAGCGTGAGGGGTACCTGCCCCGCGGTGCCAGCCCACATACAGCACCCGCCCGTCCGTGCCCGTAATAACCGCACCCACCAACGGGTTCGCCCCGCGAATACCGCACCATGCAGCGTCTAACGCCAAACGCATCGCCTGCTCATCGGTGAGGGGCCCATCCGGGATGCTGAACGTGTACGGGGAGGGTACGCCGTCCACATGCCCGTACTCCGCAGCGGAATAGTCAAGATCATTCACCGGAGTGTGCGTTACCGAAACCATTATTTACTCGCCTCCACCTTGACCGTAATATCCGGGAACTGCGTTTGCACACGAGTACGCTGCGTTTCCCGGTTGCGGGTGCGCCACCACACAAAAAACCCGACAAGGGTGAAACACCCATAAAACACGTACATGAGCGAGGTGGCGTAATACCCGGCGCCCCACAACAGCGGCACACCCACCAGGTCTACAGCCACCCAGATGAGCCAGAATTCAACCCAGCCGCGTGCCATACCGTAGGTTGCCAGCAGCGAACCGGTAAAAATCCAGGCGTCAGACCACACCGGCTCATACGAGCCCATTGCCCGAAATACCGGGGTGAGACCCACAGTCCCTGCGGCCATCACAGTGATTAGTCCCGCCCGTTCCCACCCGGAGGCCCACTGCGGTATGACCGCCGTACCTTGAGCGTGTGCACCTTCTGTTACGCGGGTTTGCCGCCACCGGTACCAGCCCCACACCGATACGGTGATGAACATGAGCTGCCGTCCCGCCTGGCCCAGCATGTTCACGGGGTTAGGGCTGCCAAAAAACGCCCCCATAAAAACGGTGAATAGCAGCAGGTTACCGATAATACCCACCGGCCACGCCCACACTTTACGCCGCATCCCGCCCAGCGCCGATGCCAGGCCAAACGCGTTACCGAGAACTTCGCGCACCAGCAGGGACTGGTTCCCCACATGGAACTGTGCGTCGAAGAGCCACCGCAGAAATTCCATTTTCTCCCTTTCGAGCTGCAGATCGCGGCGGCCCCGGGGAGAACAAAAACATGCCCCGACCGAGCCTTTACTGCTCGACGGTACCGGATACGCACAGCACTGCCGCCGAGCCGGGCGGCGAGTGTGGGCGCGTCCTCCACTATTTTTGCTCGTGCTGCCTACCATCCAGACTGTACTGTCGGCACCGGAATTTCACCGGTTCGGCCGCACCATGCCTTCTCACAGCAGGTGCGGTTCGCGGACTATCACCGCCGGTTCGGAATTTCACCGACCCCGGAGCACGATTGAACGCCTCAATTATCGCACACCTGAACGCGAGGATTCTCACGGTGCCCGCCCGCAGCCGGGTACCCTGCGAACGGGGTCACGGTGGGGTGCGTATCCGGCTGCTCGCAGGCAACGCATTCGCGAACCGTCTGCTCCTGAGGATATTCGGCTACGCGCACCGTGACGGACACGGACCGCCCCGGCTCGGTGGCGGATTCGATGGTGATGGTGTGTTCCTGACCGGGCTTCCAGGCCATAGGAACCCGAAAATCGGTGATGAAGTACGTATCAAGGGCCAGCTGTTTTGCTTGGAACTCGCGCACTATGTCACCGTCAGCCTTCACCCTCAGCTGGGCGGGGATTTTAAGGGCCGGGAAGGTAGGCGGCAGATCCGGGTGGCGTTTCTCGCCAGCAGCCCAGCCGAGCCCCGAAATTTCCACGGTCTGCCCGGGTACCACCACTGCGGGCATCCCCACCGTGGAGCCGTCGCCGCTGGTTCCCGTCGCCAGGGGTATCACGCGGTGAGAGCGCACCGTCCCGGGTTTCGTCCCGGTATCCTGCACCGAGATTTTTGTGAGGCTATCGGCGTCAATACGGGTCTGTTCCCCCGAATGGGTATCAACGGACGAGGGCACGAACTCGCCAGTGAGCGCATCAATATGAAAATCGACCGTGACGCCCCTATGATCACCCGCCTTATCGAGCACCACCACAGAGCCATCCGGCAGCAGGGTCAGGTGGTTAATTTTTGCCGAGGCCACCCGCACCTGCCCGACCACGATACCGGCGCACGCATCAATCACCGCAACCGTCCCACCACTGGGCTCTGTGGCGTGGGCCGCACCGAAATCCCCCAGGTAGATCAGGTGCCGCTTCTCATCAATCACCATATCGGTGGGGGTCACCCCGTACCGGATAAAATGCTTCAGCTCGCCGGTGGTCTTATCCAGCACGTGCACCCCGGTGTTCTTCCCCTCATACCCCTGCGTTGACACATATATTTCGTTCAGGGCGTGGTCTGTCACCACACCGTGCACTTTTACCCGCCCAAAATGCGTAACGTCCCCCGCCGGTACGGGTAGGGTGCGCACCACCGTATGGCTGGTGGGGTCTACCTCATACACCTGATCCAGGTAGTAGTCCCCCATGTAGAGATTCCCGCTGTGAGTATCCCGATCGATTGTCATCGGGTGCGAGAGCACACCGGGTGCCGGGTCTACTTTCTGAACCTCAAAGGTGGCGGTGTCAATCACCCAGAAACCGCCCATCCCGGTCACGAACGCTTTGCCGTTAGCCGCATCCACATACACCTCACGGGGGTGCTTAATATCCTGCTCAAACAGCCCCTTCGCGGGGTCGTAGCTAGTCCATACCGGTTGCAGGGTGCCCTGCTCTAAGGCGTCCTGGCGGTACACGGTCACGGCATAGGAGCTGGCGTCGCTCACCCAGATGGTGCCGTGCTCATCATCAATATCAATACCGAAGGCACCCCGGAACTGGTACTGCCCCGCAAGTTCGGCGCGGATCTCTTCGGTGACCGGCATTTTAGCGGTCGCCTCAATCTGCAGCGTCTGCGGGTTTACGCGGGCGATAGTGGCCACGGTCGAACCGTGGGCGGGGGTGAAATTAAAGATGCTGCTCACATACAGCTTATGAGTCTTTGCCGAGTATGCGGCCAAATACTGCCCGGGCAGCCCCTGGGTCTGCTGGGCGTGCACCCGCACCGAACGGTACGAGCATGCTGCGGCAGCGAAGTGCTCATCGGGAGTCTCAAACCCGCTCGAATATTCAGCGGGGGCGGATGCTTCGGAGGAGGCAGTGGGCAGCGGCATGGTGTTTATCCTCAGCGTATTCGGGCACTATCACCGGTGGGTGCCCTCGACTACAGTCGGGGTTCCTCAGCGCTGTGACCTTCTCAGCGCAATGGTGATTTCTCAGTGCGGTGATAATTTTTCAGTGCAATGGTAGTTCTTCACCCTACCAGCACGCACCCGCCCGGCACCAGACATTCCCCGAAGATTATTACCCCGTATAGTGCGGCAACAGGCCGCAAACAACAGAACAAGGTGCGCGGCTGCCCCGCCAAACGGCAGGGAAACCGCGCACCATTACATTCGTAGTGTAAGAATATCTCCGCGTACCAGAGGCACACTGGCGCTAGAACTTCTCGGCGGGTGCACACGGCTGCCCGCGTTTACCGGTCCGCACCAGGACTATCCCCGGTTAGTTTTCGACCGAACGGAACGCCACCACAGCGTTATGTCCGCCAAACCCGAAAGAATTCGACAGGCCCACGATCTCACCTGCGGGAAGATCCCTGGCGTCGGTCACCACATCCAGGTCGATCTGCGGATCCTTATTCTCCAGGTTAATCGTGCAGGGCGCCTTGCGGTGGTGCAGGGCCAGCACAGTCAGCACTGCCTCCAGCGCGCCCGCTCCGCCCAGCAGATGCCCGGTCATTGACTTCGTGGCCGAGACCGCAATGTTCTTCGTATGTTCCCCAAACGCCGCGTGCATTGCCGTGGCTTCGGGAAGGTCACCGGCCGGTGTTGAGGTCGCGTGCGCATTAATATGCACCACAGACTGCGGGTCGATCTGCCCATCCTCAAGAGCCTCCCGCAGGGCACGAGTAGCCCCCAAAGCATCCGGGTCCGGGGCGGTAATATGGTACGAGTCAGCTGAGACGCCGGTACCTGCCAATTCCGCATATACCCGAGCGCCACGCGCCTGAGCGTGCTCCTGTGACTCCAGCACCATTGCCGCCGCGCCCTCACCCATGACGAACCCGTCACGGTCTGTATCGTAAGGACGGGATGCCTTCTGCGGCTCATCATTGCGGGAAGAAAGCGCCTGCATTTTAGCGAATGCTGCCATCGGCAGCGGGTGAATAGCGGCCTCAGAGCCGCCCACCACCACAACGTCGGCCTTACCGGTGCGGATCATCTCAACGCCCAGCTCCATGGCCTCCGTCGACGACGCACACGCCGACACCACGGTCTGCGCCGCCGCGCGAGCCTTCAAACTCATGGAAACCGCTGCGGCATTCCCGTTGGGCATGAGCATCGGCACGGTCATCGGCAGCACACGACGCGGCCCTTTCTCCCGCAGGGTATCCCATGCATCCAGCAGAGTCCACACGCCACCGATACCGGTGCCGAAAGCAACACCGGTGCGCACAGGATCTGTTTCCTTAGCAGATTCGGCGTCAGGGCCGGAGAACCCGGCGTCTTCCCACGCCTCACGTGCAGCAATGAGGGCGAGCTGCCCCGAAGGGTCAAGGCGTTTCGCCTCAACCTTACTCAGCCTCTCGGACTCCTGCGCGGGAACAGCCACACGGCCTGCAATGTAGACCGGAAGATCATATTCTTCAACCCAGGGCTCGTCGATCGTCGTAATACCCGAAACACCTTTAAGGGCGTTCGCCCAAGTGGTGGGGACGTCGCCGCCAATGGGGGTGGTCGCGCCGAGGCCGGTCACCAGCACTTTTCGAGACATCTTCACACTTTCTTCATGTATATCGGTGGGTGAGAGAAATAAACGTATGGGCGCGGTGCGTGTGCGGCCCGCGCCCATCGCCTGCAGTTTCTGTTTTAGGAGGCGTTCTCGATAAACTCGACAGCGTCACCAACGGTCTTAAGGTTCTTCACCTCTTCGTCCGGGATGGTCACCTCGAACTTCTCCTCGGCGTTCACAACGATAGTCATCATTGAGATGGAGTCGATGTCCAAGTCCTCGGTAAAGGACTTATCCAGCTGAACGTCCTCAACCTCAACGCCGGTCTCTTCGTTCACGATTTCTGCCAGACCAGCAAGGATCTCTTCTTTGTTAGCCATTGAGGGGCTCCTTTATTGTTCAACACGGCCGCAAGACCGCTTTTCCCTGGCACGCCCAACAGGCGCACACATACTACATGAGTTTATCGTGTCTGTGCGCTCAATGCACACGATAAACCCGGTGTTTTCCCGAAAATCCTGGCCGCCGCACACGGGGCGTCCAGAACACGGAAAGTTTTAGGTTCACCGCCCTCACCGCACCGTTTCCGGCCCAGCCTCACAGCGGCACAGTCTACGGTAAGACAACCACCTGAGCAGCAAACGCCAAACCGGCACCAAAGCCGATCTGCAAAGCAAATTTACCCGACAGCTCAGGGTTTTCCCGCAGCAGACGGTGCGCCGCCAACGGCACAGACGCCGCAGAGGTATTCCCCGCATCCGCAATATCTCGGGCAATAGCCACGCTCTCGGGAAGCTTCAGCGTCTTCGCCATCTGGTCGATAATACGCGCATTCGCCTGATGCGGGATAAGCGCCCCCAGCTCGTCGGCGGTAATACCCGCAGCCTCAAGGGCCTGCTGGGCAACCTTCGCCATCTCCCACACCGCCCAGCGGAACACCGACGGCCCATCCTGGCGCAGCGTGGGCCAAATCTTCTCATCCTCACCCACGGGGTTCTGCACAAAATCACGGTTACGGATATCCAGCAAAGAGTGTGTCATCCCCACGGTTCCCCACCGGGAGCCGTCAGAGCCCCACACGGTCGGGGCGATCCCCGGCTCATCCGAAACGCCCACAACCGCTGCGCCCGCGCCGTCACCCAGCAGGAACGAAATGGAGCGCTCGGTATTATCAATAAAATCGGACAGCTTCTCCACGCCAATCACCATCACATACTGCGCCGCGCCCGAACGCACCAACGCGTCCGCCTGCGCGATCCCGTAGCAGAAACCGGCGCACGCCGCCGAAATATCGTAGGCGGGGCATTTTGACCCGATCTCCTCCGCAACCAAAGTCGCCAAAGAAGGAGTCGCGTAGGGGTGCGAGATGGTTGAGACAATCACCGCACCAATATCCGCGCCGTCAACCCCCGCAGCGGCGAGCGCATCGTGTGCGGAGCCGAACGCCAAATCCGCCACAGACTGGTTCTCGCTCGCACGGTGACGGGTTGAGATACCGGTGCGCTGGGTAATCCACTCGTCCGAAGAGTTAATGGCCTCAACAATGTCGTTATTGTGTACCAGCACCTCGCCGCGGGCGGCACCGTAGCCGAGGATGCGGGAGTAGCGGTTCATCTCGTTCTGTTTGAGAGTAGTCAAAAGAGGTTTTCCTTCACGTCCTATGTGGTAGCAACCGGCATCTAAGCGGTAACGGCTTCAAGATCTTCAGGGGTGTTCACCGCTGCCGACGGTACCCCGCGCATGGCTCGTTTAGCAAGACCCACCAGGGTGCCAGCGGGAGCCACCTCAATAATACTGTCTACCTCGGCGGCCATGAGCGTGCTCATGCACCGGTCCCAGCGCACGGGACTGGTGACCTGCGAAACAAGGCTATCTACAAATTCCCGGCCCGTGCTAATGCGCTCGCCGTCACGGTTGCTCAGCAGCTCGTAGGCGGGATCGTTCACGGTCAGCTCTGCGGCGAAAGCGGCTAGCGGCTCCACGGCGGGGGCCATCGCCTGGGTGTGGAATGCGCCTGCTACTTTCAGCGGGATCACACGGGTTCGGGCGGGCGGGTTGGCGGCGAATACCTCAATAGCTTCAAGGGGGCCTGCAGCGACGATCTGCCCCGCCCCGTTAGAGTTGGCGGCTACCAGCGCAGCCTCATCAATAGCTTGCCGCACATCCTGCTCAACACCGCCAAGCACCGCAGCCATACCGGTGGGTGATGCGGCGGCGGCCTGCGCCATGCCGGTGGCTCGCACCCGCACAAAACGCATGGCGTCTTCTTCGGTGAGCACGCCCGCCAGCGCGGCGGCGGTAATTTCACCTACGGAATGCCCGGCGAGAATGAGCTTGGACTCGCCCAGCTTCTGCAGAACTTTGCGCCCGGTAACAATACCTGCAGCAACAATGAGCGGCTGCGCGATGGCGGTGTCTTTAATGGTTTCTTCTTCGGCTTCAGTGCCGTAGTGGATCAGGTCAATACCCGCCGCATCAGAGAGCCGCTGCAGATGCTCACGCACCCCGTCTATTTCGAGCCAGGGGCTCAAAAAGCTCTTCTTCTGGGAGCCCTGACCGGGGCATACGAGTGCACGCATCGCTCGCCTCTCTGTCTTTGTGTCATATCAGTCTGCGGCGCCTTGTAATGGTACGCCTGGGTAAGTGTTCGCATACTATGCTACCGCGCGTTCAGCCTGCGCATAAACTTCCGGGATGGTTTTACAGGGTTTTCCGGCAGAATATTTTACCCGCAGCACATATTTTTAGACTCCGGGTCTAAAGGACGGGACTGGTTTGTGATGCGAGGCAGCTCAGGCGCGGGGGTGCGCCCGGGCGTAGGTTTCGGCCAGCCGTTTCATGGAGACGTGAGTGTAGATCTGTGTGGTGGCAAGTGAGGAATGCCCCAATAGTTCCTGCACGGTGCGGATATCGGCGCCGCCATCAACCAGGTGCGTTGCCGCGGAATGACGCAGCACGTGCGCACCGGAAGCTTCAGAATTCTCAAGGGTGCGCAATAACCGGCTGAGGTCTTCACGCACCTGCCGGGGGTTGGCGCGCCGCCCCCGCGGGCCAATGAAGAGGGCGGTTACATTACGGGACCCTTCAGGAATCCACTGGGGCCGCCCGTGCGCCACCCACCTATTGAGTGCTTTCATCGCCGGAACACCCAGCGGCACGATGCGTTCCTTATTGCCTTTGCCAAGCACCCGCACCGTCCTATTGGCTCGATCCACACTGTGCAGGTCAAGCCCCGTCAGCTCCGAGATACGCATCCCAGAGGCGTACAGCACCTCAACCACAGCCCACAGGCGCAGCAGACGGGCATCAGTGGGGTTTTGGCGGTGCCGCTGCTGCAGCTCGTCCAGCAGCTGGTTCATTTGTGCCTGAGACAGCACGGACGGCAGGTGACGGTCACGTTTTGGGGTGCTCATCCCGCGGGTGGGGTTATCAATAATCAGTTCTTCATCCTGCGCCCAGGTGAAGAAGGTGCGCAGGGTTGAGCCGCGCCGGGCCACCGTGGCTTTGGAGTTCTGCCTCAGGTGCATCGCTCCCAGCCATTCGCGGATCAGCGTAATGTCAATAGCTTCGAGCGTGCTCACGCCCCGCCGCGCAGCGAACCCTAAAAACCCTTCAAGATCGGAAATGTAGGAGCGCACGGTCTGCTCAGAGCGGTGCTTCTCATAGCGCAGGTAGCGTTCAAACTGTTGCAGATGGGGGCGGTACACCTCAAGGGTGGGGGCGGATGCACCCGGCACCGGCGAACCGGGCGCAACACCGGGGGTTTGGAGCAGGTGAGGAAGGCGCCTGGTGGTCAGAAGCAAGGTGGTGCTGTCCCGAAGCGCGCCGGAACCGGTTGGTGAACCCTGGTTACCGTCCATATGCTCCCCTCATGGTTTAGCCGACTAGATGCGGGGCCTTACTTCTTCTCACCCACACAACGCCCCCAATGGTGCGGTATGAAGGGGGCTAAAACGGCTGGCCCCACTGCTTTCCCCATTGTAGCCGCCGCACACCAGAGGGAGGTTATGCGGCGGTTTTAAGGCGTACCTTCCGCCACCCCTGCCCGTTACTCTGGGCAAGACCCAAACGGTCGAGTGCCCCCAACTGCAGCATGACCGTGCGGGCATCCAACCCAACCCGCACCGCAATATCGTCCACAGTACGGTAGGCGGTGACCGCCAGCGAATCCCACAGCCTGTTCTGTGCCTCAGTGAGAGAATCTGTCGGATACTGCACGCCAGCGTCTTGGGCAGCCTCTTCACGTTCAGCGTCGAACCCGGCCCCGGCCTCAAGCAGGTCTTGCGCTTCGGTGAGG
Organism: Rothia sp. HSID18067; assembly: GCF_003989445.1. Classification (NCBI taxonomy): domain Bacteria; kingdom Bacillati; phylum Actinomycetota; class Actinomycetes; order Micrococcales; family Micrococcaceae; genus Rothia; species Rothia sp. HSID18067. Next base: position 896,591 of record NZ_RBMF01000001.1, read on the forward strand.
ATCTGCGCGTGGGCATCTCTTATGAGCCGGTTACACCCCACCGAGTTCGGGGCGTCAATCTGCCCCGGCACAGCCCACACCTGCCGCCCTATTTCCAGGGCGTGATGCGCCGTGTTGAGCGCACCCGAACGCCACCGGGCCTCAGCAACCACAGTGTGCGCCGCTAACGCCGCGATCAGCCGGTTACGTTCCAAAAACCGCCACCGTGTGGGGGTGTTGCCAATCGAAACCTCGCTAAGTACCAGGGCGTCGCGGGCAATCACTTGCAGGGTGGCTGTGTTCTGCGCCGGATAAAAATGATCAAGTCCACCAGCCATGAGAGCAACAGTGGGCAGCTTCCCCGTGCCAGCCCCCAAAGCTGCACGGTGCGCGGCAATATCAACGCCGTATGCGCCTCCCGAAATAATAATGCACCCGTGCTCGGCAAGTTCAGAGCTCAGATGCGCGGTAACCGCCTGCCCATACTGGGTGGCGTCCCGTGAACCCACCAGGGCGACACTGCTGTGATGATGATCCGCCAGCACCCGCAGCTTACTGCGTTCCCCCTTGCCCCACAGGCCGTAAGGGGCCGCAGGCCCCAAATCGTCAAGAGAACGAGGGTAGTCATCGTCTTCAGGGATCGCCAGCCACGCACCGCACGCAAGCGCCAGTTCGTATTCGCGAACCGGGTTCAAAGCACGCCGAGCCCAACGTTTGCTGCGGGCCGCGAGCGCTTTCTCAAGCTCTTCGCGGGTTGTTTCGTGTTCTCCCGGGCGGTACCCGGGTGAACGCTGCATCAGAATGGCGTGCAGTACCGGGTCGGGTTCACCGTTTTCCCACACACTATGCGGAATGCGGCCTCCGCTGGCGAGCACATGGGCGGTAAAGGCTGGGCCGAAGGCGGTAAGCGCCTGCGCCACAATGTTATCGGCTGGTTCCGCTAGACGCATCATGAGCGCCCTGCACAGGCGCAGGTACTCAATCCCCTGTGTTTCAAGGGCTTCGGCGGGAAGGTGCGGGTCGAAGAGCTGCGGGGGTTCGGCCTCAGCCTGCGGGTTGAGCGCCCAGCGCCAGGGGGCCTCCTGTGCCCCGTCGGGGATGCGCCGCCCGCCCAGTTCTTGGAGCAGCCTCCGCCGGTGCGCACGGAGGCGCGTGAGGGCGGTGGTATCAAGACCGGAAATGTTCAGGGCTGGTTCTTGCGGTGCTGGTACACCGGTGGAGGGTTGCGTCTCAGTACTGTGGTCACGGTTTTTCTGCTGAACCACACGGTTATTTTTATGCATTTTTCGTCCTTTCCGAAGAATAACTATCTGACTGCTGACCTGCGTTATGCCCTGCTGGGCCCCTAGATTGTCCCGCTGCCCTGCTGCCGCAGGAACAGTGCAAGCTCCATATGCTCACGCTGGGGGCTGACGGTTCCGTCAAGGTCGCTCAGTGTCCATGCGGTACGCAGCACCCGGTCGTACCCCCTGGCCGTGAGCACACCCCGATCAACTGCCCGGTTAAGCTCTCGGGTGAGTGGGGCATCCAGTCGCAGAGGACCGCGCAGAATCTTCCCGTTTGCTTCAGCGTTCACCCGCAGCCCGAAACGGCCCAGGCGTTCGCGTTGGGCGGCTCGGGCGGTCATCACTCGCTCCCTGATGAGGGCCGACGCCTCACCGCGCTCGCCGCTGGCCAGTTCCGCTGAAGAGACTTTGGGTACTGACAGGTTCAGGTCAATGCGGTCCAGCAGCGGGCCTGAGAGTTTCCCGAAGTAGCCTCGCCGTTCACGCGGGGTGCAGGTGCACTCGGTTCCGGTTCCTACGTTCATACCGCATGGGCAGGGGTTCGCGGCAAGTATCAGCTGAAACCGTGCCGGGTAGGTGGCTGAGGCTGCTGAACGGTCGAGCACGATCTCACCGTTCTCTAGCGGCTGGCGTAGCGAGTCGAGTACGGTGCGTTTAAATTCCGGCGCCTCATCCAAAAACAGCACGCCGCGGTGGGCTTTTGAGACGCATCCGGGGCGGGGAATGCCGCTGCCTCCCCCAAGGATCGCCGGGGCGGAGGCGCTGTGGTGTGGTGCCTCAAACGGTGGGGTGCGTACCAGTTCGCGCAGTGGTGTGCCGCCTGCGGTGAGAGAACGGATGGCGGTTACTTCCATGGCTGCGTCATCATCAAGTGGCGGCAGGATGCTCGGCAGCCGTTCTGCGAGCATGGTCTTTCCAGACCCGGGTGGCCCTGTAAAGAGCAGGTGGTGCCCTCCAGCGGCGGCGATTTCGAGGGCGAATCTCCCTTGGGCTTGCCCGGCAACGTCCGACATATCTGAGGGGATACCGTGTTCGGGGATTTCGGCGGTGGGTTGCTCCCGCACGCTCTCGGGCGGGTATTTGAGGTTCTCAGCTGAGGCGCCCAGGGCCACAAATATTTCGGCGAGGCACCTGAACCCGCTGACCTGTATCCCGGGGATGAGTGCTGCCTCGTGCATGTTCTGGGCGGGTACCACTACCCGAGAGTGCCCGGCATCGGCGGCGGCTTTAACAGCGGGCAGTATGCCGGGTATGGGCCGGATCGACCCGTCTAGCCCGACTTCGCCAAGGAAAACGCAGTCACCGCTGGGTTTGAGTTTTTTCTCGGCTTGCAGGGCCGCTACCACCATCGCCACATCAAACCCGGAGCCTTTCTTAGGCAAGGTTGCGGGGGTGAGGTTAATGGTGAGTCGGTGTTGGGTGAGCCCAATCCCGGAGTTTTTGGCGGCTGAGCGCACCCGCTCTTTTGACTCGTTCAGCGCGGTATCCGGCAGCCCAAGGAGTACGAAAGACGGCAGGGCTGAGGAGACGTCCGCCTCTACTTCGACGATGTGCCCCCGCAGCCCCACAAGCGCCACGGAGTAGGTACGGGCGAACCCCATCATGCCACCCCCTTGAGGTGTTCGAAAGTGAACTGTTCGGGGGTTCCTAGTATGCTGACTGCGTCAATGCGGAAGTGCCCGAAGTCCAGGGTCTCGCGCTGGCGGCACCAGAGGATGGCAAGCTCACGGGTGCGGCGTGTCTTGTCTTTACCGATGGCTTCCAGGGGGTGCCCGAAGCCGCTGTCGGTGCGGGTTTTGATTTCTATGAAGACCAGTTCATCGTCGGGGTCGATAGCGATGGCGTCGATCTCGCCGTGGGCGCGTTCCCCTTCGTAGCCCGCGGGAAGACGCCAATTCCGGTCGAGCAGTCGGTACCCGTTGGTTTCGAGGATGCGCGCGGCAAGGTCTTCGCCCCAGCGGCCTACGGCGTGTGCCTTAGGCTGGCTGCGCGCGCAGGTAGCGGCGCGGGTGGGTTTCTTCGGGGGTGTCATGGTCTCTCTTTTCGTTGGCGTACTGGGGCAGGCCCGTTCGGTGTTGTGCACCGTGCGGGTACGTGTACTGTGCCTGAAGTACGCGGATATTCGCTAGAGAGACAGCGGGGTCTGTGGATAACTCACCCGGTGCGGGGCCAGATGTCGTATCCACAGGCGTTTTATGCTATTTCATGCTTCAAAATGTGGTTTAAGACTCTTATTGTGAAGAAATGTGACGTTTTCATGAGCGGCCCATTGCAGGCACCTCACACGGGCATAAAAAGTTTCGGGCAGACACCCGGTCTGCCCGAAACTTTCAAAGTATGTTTTTAAGCCAGCAGATGCTGCGGGCTTTCGAGTGCCCCTAGTACCCGTTGGAGTCGTGATATTACCCGTCAGTTTCGGGGCCGCGCCGCCGGGCATCGGAGGCGTCCTGCGGCTGCGCGTTACTTTCTGGCTGGCTCTCAGCCTCGCTCACCATACCGGTGTTTTCTGCCGCGTCAAAGAGTGTGCGCACCCCCATATCGGGGATTGAAAATTCCTGGTTCGGCAGGCGTTCTTCCACGTTCACGTCGTGCGTTGAGAGAACCCGTACGGTCTTCACAAACCGGTTGGTGCGGAACACATCCCACACCCACACGTCGCTCATGAGTACCTCAAAGTAGACGGTTCCATCGCTCACCCGGGGAATGACCTCAACATGGTTTGCCAGGTAGAAACGGCGGTCAGTATCAACCGCGTGGGTGAAAAGCGACATGACGTCGCGGTATTCCCGGTATAGCGCCAGTTGCGCATCGGTCTCGTAGTTTTCAAGTTCTTCAGCGCTCATTCTCGTTTACCCCGTTCTCGGCGTGACGCCGTTGATAAGCCATCCGTACCTGTTGTTCGTCTGCCGGTAGCGCCCACGTGAGCCTGTGCAGCGGGCTGGGTCCGTGCTCGCTAATAGCGGAGCGGTGTGCCGCAGACCCGTAGCCTTTATTATTCTCCCACCCGTATTCCGGGTAGCGGGCGGCAAGGTCGCGCATCAGCCCGTCTCGTTCCACTTTAGCTAATACAGATGCGGCCGCAATGGAGGCGCACCGGTAATCTCCCTTAATAATGGTGTGAACCGGCCCCTGCCAGGGCGTATTTCTGTGCCCCCACGCCTGCTGCAGAAGCTCTTCGTACCGCTGGTGCGCGGGATCCTGATGCCCGAAAAGGTCGGGGGCGGGGGCACTGAGCCAGTCGTGTTTACCGTCCAGGAGCACCACTTCAGGTGTTGTCCCCTCACGCCCTAAGCGCGCGAGTGCCCGCTGTGCCGCTAAACGCAGGGAAAGGGTCATGCCCAGTTCGTCAATCTCTGCGGGACTCACGTGCCCCACGGCGCTGAGGCACCACCGTCGGATCTCGGGCACCATTTTTTCTCGGCGCGCAGGTGAGAGGGCTTTGGAGTCGATCAGCCCCGCCACCTGCAGCTGCGCCTGGGCCCCAATAACGGCTACCCCAACGCTGAGGACACCGGCAAGAGAGCCGCGGCCTACTTCGTCCACCCCAGCCACAAGCTGGTAGCCGGCCGCGAACAGGTCATGTTCGTGCTCTAAAGTAGCGGCCGGTACCTGTGAGCCAGTCATGCCGCTGCCCTACTTGGAGGGTTCGGGCACTGATTTGAAAACATCGGACTGGTTCGTCATTAGGCCAACGCGGTTGATCGGCCAGGCGATAACGAACACGTTGCCCTGAATATCGCCGCGTTTGACGAATGCGTGCCCATCCCCAATGTGGTAGCGCGAGTCAGCGGAGTGGTCACGGTGATCACCCAGCACGAAGTATGAGTCGTTGGGAACAGTGACCGAGAACGGCACATCGGACGGGTTGGAGCCCGGGTGCAGGTAGGGCTCGCTGATTTCTACACCGTTCACCTTGATTTTGCCTTTCCCGTCACCTTCAACACGGTCACCGGGCTTACCGATGACGCGTTTAACGAGGTAATTTGAGGAGGTGTCCGGTAATATGCCCACGAATGTGAGGGCGTCATTAATGGGGTTGCTCTTCTTCTGGGCTGAGTCGATCCACCCTTGGGAGTCTTTGAACACCACCACGTCGCCACGGTTCGGGCTACCGAAATATGACCCGGCGGCGTTGATAAAGACCCGGTCGTTCACCTGCAGGGTGTTCTCCATCGACCCGGAGGGAATGTAGTAGCCGCGCACCAGGAACGTTTTAATGATGAACGCAATCACTAGCGCGTACACCACCACCATGGCCGATTCACGGAATGTGGTCCATGCCCACTCACCCATCCGGCCTTCTTCGCGAGCCTGTTTGAGGGTTAGTTCAGGCTTTTTGTCTTTCTTCTTGGACTTCTTGGTGCTGCGCTCGTCCTCATACTCATAGTCGTAATCGTCTGAGGAGTATGCCCCCGTCCCCAGGTGCTTAGGCCGCACGGGGTTTTCGTAGAGGGTCTGTTGCGGGGCCGTATTGCGGGATGCGGGACGCGTGGTGCGCGAAATAGAACGTGTATCGCGGGAGACAGGTTTCCGTGAGGGCCTGCTACGTTTCACGCGGTTAATGCTGACAGTGCGGTCCGGGTCTGTATCTGCTGCGGGCTCGGTGACGGACCCGTTGCTGTTGTTACCCTGCTGCGGCTCGTTGGGGGCGCTGTAGCCTGCGTCAAGAGCTTCTGAGCTCTGCTGGGGCGCATTTTCGCCCATAGTGCTGTACCCCAGGTAGCCGTTTTTGAGGAAGCTTTTTTTGAGTTTAAGGGGCTGTGTCTCAATAATGCCGGTCTGCGGCGCAGAGTCTGCACCCTGTGCCTTTTTGAGGCTATTGAGCCATTTGGAGGTGGCTACATGGGTTGAACCATCGGACTGCTCAGCGGTGTTAGCGGAGTCGTCATCACTTTCTGAGGCGTGGGTGCTGCGCTCAGTAAAAACATTTGATTTAGTGGGCGCGCTGACGTTATCCCAAAAGTTCGCTACGGGTTCTTGCGGTTTTTCCTGAGTTTCAGGGGTCTGCTGCTGAGGTTCTGGATCCGGCTGGGGCTGCGGGGTGTCCGCTTCAACGGGCTGTTCAGGGGCAGCATGGCGGCCGAACCTGAACCGCCGCGACGAGCCTGACTGTGCCGCTTGCGATGTTTCCGTCTCTTGGGTACGCGCGCTGCCTGATGCCCCCGTTACGTTGGCTGACTGAGACTCAGTTCCCGAAGCGTCGCTGGAGTACTTGGCGTGGCGGCCGAAACGCCTGCCGGAGGGCGCACCCGTAGCGTCAGCAGCGTTCTCGCTGTTCTGGGCGCGAACGGCTTTGCGGGACCGCTTCTCAAGTTCACGACGCTCACGGCGCGTGCGCGGCTGGTACTCCGCGTCCGTTCCCTGAGGCTCATTCTGTTCAGCCATGCCAAAGACCTTTCTGAGAGGACATATGGTTCACATGCCATTGTAAAGGGTGTTAACCACCGGGTAGACAAAATAAATGGTTTACAAAGAAACCATAGTGTATATATAAAACCTAAAAATGAATACGCCAGGCGGTTCGACCAATAATTTTATTGGTGTGAATCATGCCACCACCGGGTGCTCCCAGCAGGGAGCGAGAATCGACCGATGCCGAACGATGATCCCCCATCACCCAAACCCTGGAGTGCGGTATAACAACATCAAACCGCGTCTCGGAAGGGCTATCCTGCGGGTACAGGTATGGCTCATCCAGTTCCTGCCCGTTCAACACTAGTTTACCGTTATCGGAGCAGCATGAAAGACGATCCCCTGCTACCGCAATGACGCGCTTAATGTACACCGTATCCGTGGGGACAAACCCCAGCCACTGCCCAATACTTTTAGCCGGGTCTTTCCAGAAGCTACTGCCCGATTCATACGGTGCAAACGAGCCCGTACCGTCGAAAACCACCACATCGCCGCGTTGCACCGTACCTGCTCCCTCCAGCTTGGAGACAAGCACCCGGTCGCCTGGGGTGTATGTGGGCTCCATTGATTCCGACGGGATATAGTACACGTCCACTAAAAACGTGCGAACGCACAATAACGTCACCACCGCTATGCCCAGGGCTACAGCAACCAGGCGCCACCCCCGTTTGAGGTGACGCCTGGTGCTGGGAACCGCCGAGTTCTCGGCCGAATCCACAGGTTCTAAACCCTAGAGAAGAATTAGAACTCGCGCTTCTCGCGAATGCGAGCAGCTTTACCGTGACGGTTGCGCATGTAGTACAGCTTTGCACGGCGCACATCGCCGCGGCTGACAACCTCAATCTTCTCGATCACCGGAGAGTGAACCGGGAAGGTACGCTCAACACCAATACCGAACGAAATCTTGCGAACGGTGAAGGTCTCGCGCACGCCCGCGCCCTGGCGGCCAACAACGAAGCCCTTGAAAACCTGCACACGGCGGTTCTTACCTTCAACAATGTTCACATGAACGTTGAGGGTGTCGCCGGGGGCGAACTCGGGAATGTCGTCACGAAGGGACTTCTTGTCGATAAAGTCGAGAGTCTGCATTGATTAGATCTCCTGAGCCACCTGCCGCAGGTCAAATAGGCTCGGTTGCCCACCCATAAGATGCATGGAGGGGTACTCACTGCGTGGGGCAGGATTGGTGCCCCACGGTTCACGCTGTTACGGTCGCTCTTCCCCCTGCGGCAGGGGCGTGCCCAGCGTGAACACAGTTGTGAATTATCGCAGATTCCCCGGCAACACGCAAGATAAGGCACCTACAACACAAGGGGCACGCTCGATAGTCTCAGCAGTTCCGGCCTCTACGCGGCAGCCTGTGCCTTAGAATCGGTACCGGCTGCAGCAGGACGGGTCCGCGTATCTGCATGTTCGAAGGTCCCATCATTGTCACAGTGCACCCCGTTGTTATCGTATGCCGCGTTATTGCGGGCGGGGCCGTCACCCTCGGTTTCAGGTGCGGTTTCAGGGTGCATCCGCACAATACTGTTCCTCGTAATGGGCTCGGCGTGTTCAGGATGCTGCTCATTCTGATTCTGTGGTGCAAGATCCCGCCGTTCCACACCGCGTTCGAATATGCATGTGCCATATCCCAGATCCACCCCAATCGACTGTGCGTCGATTTCAGCGGAGGAACCGCTGCTGCCGTCTTTATGGGTGAACTGTTTGATCTGCAACCGGCCGGTTAGCAGCACCGGGTGCCCTTTATCGATTGAGGCCGCGATATTCTTCGCCAGCCTGCGGAATGCTGTCACCGTGTACCAGTTTGTACGCCCCTGCTGCCATGTCCCAGAAGCCGTGTCGAACCAGCGGGGCGTACTTGCCACCCGGAAACTTGCCACCGGAACCCCGCTGGGTAGAGCCCGCAGCTCGGGGCGAGTGGCCGCAAACCCGCGGATTGTCACAATGTCACTCATAGTGCAACTCCTAAATATAGTGGGGTAAGAAGTCCCCTTAGAGTTGCAAAGAAAAACCGCTAAAACTAATGCGCACCGCAAATAGTGTGGATATTCCTATCTTTTTCCTGAAGGATTGCAGAAAAATTAGAATATGTGGACAATCTCTTGAAATACTATCCATAATATTTAAAAAATATTCGCATTACGTGCATAATATTTAGTTTTATGACATATCCCCTATAAAGCCCAAGCACTCACCAGACAACCGCCCGGTTTCCGCTACGATGCTCCAGCCCCTATGCTATATACGGCAACGTCGTGTGCACGTGTTAAAAGCACGCACCCGACGACGCCGTGAGCGCTATAGCACCGCCCACAATTTATCCCGCCACCACCCACCCTGGAGAACCCCGTTGAGCCTACCCACCCTTCCCAAAGGACTACATCCCTCCACCATGGACCCCAAAAAGCGGCGTCTGCTGTATACACTGATCGCTATCGCCGTGGTTATTCTTCTGATTATTGCGGTCATCTATGTGGGCAGGCACGGTACGGGCGGGTTGTTTGAGGCGAACCCCAGTGCTTCCTCATCACCGAACACCGGTGAAGAGGACGAGCCGGACGTCAAAACAGAAACCCTGCAAGAGGTCAAGAACCCCTACGACGCGGTCGATCCCGCCACTGCACTCGCCCCCGATTTAGCGACCGTTAAGAAGGAACTCTCCTCCCTGCCCGTTAAAGAACGGGCCTCAAAGAACGGGTATTCCCGGGAGCAGTTTGGTGCCGCTTGGGAAGACGTAGACAAAAACGGGTGCAACACGCGCGACGATATTTTACGCCGAGACCTGACGGATGTTCGTTTTAAGGCTGGAACACGCGCCTGCACCGTGATCACCGGAAAACTGGCTGACCCGTACACCGGTAAAACTATTGATTTTAAGCGCGGCAAGAAAACCTCCAGCGCCGTACAAATTGACCATGTGGTGGCACTGTCTGATGCGTGGCAGACCGGGGCGCAGGATATTGATGAGCAAAAACGCCGCGAGCTCGCTAATGACCCCGAGAACCTGGTGGCCTCAGATGGCCCCGCAAATATGCAGAAGTCTGATTCTGACGCCTCAGAATGGCTGCCGGGCAACACAACGTATCGGTGCACCTATGTTGCGCGGCAGGTGCATGTGAAAGCTAAATACAAGCTATGGGTAACCCCCGATGAGAAAAGGGCAATGGAGAACGTGCTCAACTCATGCAAGAGCACTAACCCCGGCAAGCAAAAAGCCGCAGGTAAGTGATCGGGTGATGCTCCTGCCAACCGACGGGGGCAGGTCACGTCCCTGATCTGCCCCAGCTTGTGACCCGCACGCTGGTGCCTGTGCAATAATAAAGCCCGCTTGGTTCCGCACAAATATGTGGAACCAAGCGGGCGCTGTTGTGTACCCCAGGAGGGAATCGAACCCCCGACCAAGAGATTAGAAGGCTCCTGCTCTATCCTCTGAGCTACTGAGGCGCATGGCAAGTGATACTTAGCCTAGTTCACTTGTACACGGCGATCGTGCCAAGTGATATTTATAGATTACACCTAAATTTTCAGAACACAGCATAAAACACGAAAACGTTAGGAACACTACACCCCAAACGGCGCCTGTCGTGAGCAACCCTACATTTTTTAAGACACGCATCAGCAGTTACAGCACCGAAATGGGAACTATGTGACACCGCACCCGGTCACACCGGCATCCTGCTCACTACAGCAAAAGCCCGGCACGTATTCCTCAAGGAATACTCTGCGGGCTTTTGAGCTGCCGTACCCTACGGAGGGCTACTCCCCCGAATCGTTATTGTGCACGGAGGTATCGGCTTGGCCTTCCTGCTGCTTTCCGGAAGCGTCAGCTTTGTGCGCCTGCTGCGGTGCCGAGGAGGTCTTGGCAGCACGCTGCTTTTTCTGTTCAGACCGTAATAGTTTGGCCGCTGCGTATTCGGCTTTTGCCCGTTTGAGGTTCATGCGGGTGCGCATGCTCCATCGCGGAATATGAGCCAGAAGCATCTTAGGCATGAGGGTGTTACGGGTGAGGGCGTGGGTGCCGGGATCAAGCAGCAGCAGGTACAGCACGTACCCGAGGCATACCAGCCCAGCAATCAGCTGTGCCATGTGTTTATCAAAGTCGAGCAGGTACGGGGATATTGCCAGCTGATCGCTCACTGATAATGCCATAAAGAACACCGTGGTTGCGAAGTACCACATGAGCTGAAAATTCGTGCGAATACCGGTGGCGGCAATCATTGGTAAGGCCCACAGCAGGTACCAGGGCTGGATCATGGGACTCAGCACCAGCATCACAATAATAGCCAGGCCGGCACGGCGCACAATCTCGCGGTCACGCCCGAAGAAGGCAAAAAGTATCGCCCCTGCCATACCGAGCCCTTTACCGATGTACTCAATAATATGCTTGTAATGATCGGCGGTCTCGGGCGAAACACCGGGCGCGGTTACGACAGCCCCAATAACGAGCCCCAGCGGGGTAAACCAGATAAACTGCCCGGCGGTGGTTGACAGCGCACTCACCCACCCAAAGCCTAGCCCGGTTACCGCACCCATGAGCCACATCTCGGTAAATAGCACTACCAGCGATAACGCCCAGTACACAAACCGGCGCGGCCAGCTGGCATATTCCCCAGCCCATAGCAAACCAACAAAAGGAAGCACCACAAGAGCGAGGGGTTTCACGGCAACCCCTAATGCCAACACGGTCACAGCGGCCATACCGCCCCAAAAAGTTCGGTGCCGTTTAGCAATGTACAGGCTGGCGACCATGAAAAGAGTCATCATTGAGTCGTTGTGCCCACTTGAGACGAACGAAGCAATAAACAGGGGGTTCGCGCCCACCTGCCACAGCGTGCGGGTGCGGCTGTAACCATGTTCGCCGGCAAGGCCCACAGCATAGTACATAATGCCCAAAAAGCTCAGTGCACTGACTAAACGGAACATAAACAGGGCGGCGTCAATATTACCGTCGGCCACCCAAACAATAAACTGTTCGATCTTAATGAAGACGGGCCCATACGGCGGGGGCGACTGCGCCCACAGGGGGTCGGCTCCGTTTTGGAAGAAGTTGGTGATCTCAGATACGCCGTGCTTATACGGGTCGAGGCCATTGGCGATCACCTGTCCCTGACCGTAGTAGGAGAACATATCACGGCTAAAAAGCGTGAAGGCAAAAAGCTGCGGGGTGCTCCAGCAGGCGATGACGGCGTAGATCCATCGTCTTGATGAGGCGTCGGTCCCAACTTTCTGATAGATGCGCAGCCATTCGCGACACATAATCATGCCGCCTGCCGCCACCAGTACCACGCATGCAATAATCCACGAAGGGTCATAGCGGATGGTCCTAATAATGGAGCTTCGCCAGAAGTCTGAACTATCGGCGAGCCACCCGGACCCATAGGAGCCGAGCATGATCATAATGGACCCGACGGTACCCCAAATGAGGGTGCGCATCCGGTGTTCTTTGCCTTCGCGCCGGTAGTGCTCTAACCGGGTTTCGAGCGTTTGGTGCTCGCTTAACTCGGTGCGACGACCCCGCTGCGTGCGCTTAGTGCGCGACATGAATCACCTCCGCGTTCCTGTTGTGGGCATACCTGTTTCCATGATACCCAAATGAGGCATACTTCTTCGGGCGTGCACTCCCCTGTACAGCGCACTGTTCCCGCCTGGTATTTAGTGTTCTGCGTCGGGGCATACGCCCTGTTCTGGAGTGCAAGGGGTAGAGTTAAGGGGTGAGTATTTCAAGTGAACGTATTGTGTGGATTGACTGCGAAATGACCGGCCTTGATGTGGCCAATGACGCGCTCATTGAGGTGGGGGTGTTGGTCACAGATTCTGATCTGAATGTTCTGGGGCAAGGGGTTGAGCTGGTTATTAAACCCGGCCCTGAGGCACCAGCGGGCGCTCTGGAAAACATGAATAGTTATGTGCGCACCATGCACGAGTCTTCGGGCCTGTTAGCTGATATTGAGCACGGGGTGAGCATGGATCACGCGCAGGAGGCGGTACTGAAATACGTGAAAAAGTATGTGCCGGTGGCGGGTAAGGCTCAGCTGGGCGGCAACTCAGTAGGTATGGATAAGCGCTTTTTAGAGCGTTATATGCCCGAGCTTATGGCGCACCTGCACTACCGCGTAATTGATGTTTCCACTATTAAAGAGTTGGCCGCACGATGGTTCCCGGCTGCCCGTTACAGCGCTCCGGCGAAGACCGGTAACCACCGGGCGTTGGGCGATATTGTAGATTCTATTGACGAGTTGAAATACTATCGCCGCACAATTTTTGTGCAGGATGGCCCGGATGCGACAGCAGCGGCCCGTGTTGCGAGTGATATTGAGAGGGAAAGGGCTGAGCTGAACGCATCAAATTAGCCTCAAAACCTGTGCTGCGTATCACTGAGAATAAATTTGGACAAGAGTTTCAAACTCCTGTAAAGTGGAACTCGCTGCAAACGCGAGGTATCCCTTGCGAGCAAGCATGGTGGTCGTAGCTCAGTTGGCAGAGCGCCTGGTTGTGGTCCAGGAGGTCGCGGGTTCAACCCCCGTCGATCACCCCGAATGAAAGGGTCGTTATGGCAGTAGCCGTAACGGCCCTTCGCTATATCCTATCCCCTCCCGAGCCTACATCTAGCACCCGAGGACCCCATGCGACCCACGATCGAATTCACCGAAGACCACGAGCTTTTCCGTGAGGCGGCACGCGAGTTTATTACTCACGAAGTGGCCGCCCACTACCCGCAGTGGGAGCGTGAGCACATGATGCCGCGTACTGTCTGGACTGCCGCCGGGGAGGCCGGGCTGCTGGGCCTTGCAGTGCCCGAAGAGTACGGCGGGGCGGGTATGCCTGATTACCGCTACCAGCTGGTGCTTACCCAAGAACTTGCGGCCAAAGGGTGCCACGGGTTCGCTCTTGCCGTGCACCTGCAGCAGGACTTGGTACTGCCTTACCTTCTGGCATACGGTACCAAGGAGCAGAAGCAGCAGTGGCTTCCGGCGATGGTCACCGGTGAGCTGGTCACTTCGTGTGCTTTTACGGAGCCGGGGGCCGGGTCGGATCTGCGCGCCTGCCGCACCACCGCCGTGCGTGAGGGCGACGAGTTCATTCTTAATGGGCAGAAGACATTTATTGGTTCGGGTATCTCGGCAGATGCGGCGCTTGTGCTGGCCCGTACCGAGACCGGCAGCACCCGCGGCGGGTCGGGCTCGTTCTCGCTGTTTATGGTGGAGAAATCTTCGGGGTACACGGCAGGCAACCAGCTCGATAAGCTGGGGCTGCGTGCCTCCGATACTGCCGAATTATTTTTTGATAATGTTCGGGTCCCCGCCCAGAACCTTGTGGGTGAGCTCGGGGAAGGGCTGCGGTATGTGAAAGAGCAGCTGCCGCAGGCTCGCCTGGCAATTGCCGCCGCATCCGCCGTGATTGCCCGAACCACTGTTGAGGCAACCGTTTCTTATGTGAAGGAACGGCAGGTTTTTGGCTCCCGTGTGGCTGATTTTCAGAACACCCGGTTCAAACTGGTGGATGCGCTCATGGCCGCCGAGACCACCGAGCTGTACGTGAGCCGTGCCATTGACGCGTTTAATGCGGGCGCTTTAAGCGCTGCCGAAGCCGCAAAGGTGAAGGTTTTCGCCTCAGAGAACGCCTGCCGTATCACCGATACGTGCCTGCAGCTTTTTGGCGGCTACGCCTATATTACTGAGCATCCCGTGGCGCAGGCTTTTCTTGCCGCACGTCTGCTCCCAATTTTTGGGGGTACGAACGAGGTGCTGCGCGATACTATTGGTTTCGATCTGCTGGATTAACCCGCCCAACCACCACACTACGAAAGGTGTCACCGTATGACTGTTCGCCCCATCGTTATTCACGGCAACCCTGTACTTCACCGCCCGGCTGCTCCTGTCACCGCGTTCGATGAGCAGCTCAAAGAGCTCATCGCCGACATGTACGAGACAATGGACGCCTCCCACGGGGTAGGGCTCGCCGCACCGCAGATTGGTGTGGGTCTGCGTTTATTCACCTACCAGATGGAGAATGAGGATGGGGTGCCGCCGCGCGGGGTGGTCGTGAACCCGGTGTTAACTCTCGGGAAAATCTCTGGGGCAGATCCTGACCCGGATACTGAAGAAGAAGGGTGCCTCTCATTCCCCGGGTACGGGTTCCCGCTCAAACGCGCCGAGTGGGTGACGGTCACCGGGTTCGACGGCGAGGGTAATCCCCTGCGTTTTGAGGCGACCGGCTGGTTTGCCCGGTGCATGCAGCATGAGACCGACCACTTGGACGGCAAACTGTACGTGAACCGTCTGAATAAGAAGTGGACCTCCCGCATGAAAAAAGTGGTGAAAAAGGAGGGGTGGACCGTGGAGGGCAATAGCTGGATGCCGGGTGTAGACCCCGATCCTTTCGGTCACTAGGGCGTGGTGCTGCCAACGGGGTTTAGAGGTGAGGCAGGATGCCCTATGAGCCGGGTTCTGTCATAGGCGCCTGGTTCTACCGGGTGCCCGGGGCAATCATCTATCTAGGACTCGCGTTGCCGTGAGCCTCAAGCAGTCTACCCGAACACGCACCCCCGCGCGCAGCTGGCGCAGTGGTTCGGGCGCACTACCCTATCATGGCGTGTTCTGTTTGACCTTGCTCCGGATGGGGTTTACCAAGCTGGGCACGTCACCGCACCCACTGGTGGTCTCTTACACCACCGTTTCACCCTTACCGCCCCAAGCTGGGACGGCGGTCTGTTTTCTGTGGCACTGGCCTGCGGGTTACCCCGAGTGGACGTTATCCACCATCCTGTGCTGTGGAGCCCGGACTTTCCTCGAAGCGCACACCGGCTAACGGTGCGTGCCGCGCGATTGCCTGGGCATCCTGCCTCATAGAGTATTCTACCGAAACCGGCGGCGGCACGGTTTACACTGGGTATTATGCTGATTCTTTTGCCGCCGTCTGAAGGTAAAACCGCCGCTGAGGCGACGAACGCTCCCGTGCAGTTTGCGGATCTGTCGTTTCCCGAACTCACGGGCGAGCGGGAGACCGTACTGGAGCAGCTGGCTGCTGTTTCGGCGCAGGAAACGGCGTTGGAGCAGCTGAAGGTGGGGGCTTCTCTAGAGGCTGAGGTGCGGCGCAATACGCGTCTGCTTCATGAACCTGCGCACGCGGCAATTCAAACATACACGGGTGTGCTGTTTGAGGC
This sequence comes from Rothia sp. HSID18067, assembly GCF_003989445.1. Lineage (NCBI taxonomy): Bacteria > Bacillati > Actinomycetota > Actinomycetes > Micrococcales > Micrococcaceae > Rothia > Rothia sp. HSID18067. The sequence goes on from NZ_RBMF01000001.1 coordinate 912,434, forward strand.
GCTGGACTACGGCAGTTTCTCCCCCGCCGAGCGGCAGTTAGCGCAGCGTACTATTCTGATTTCGTCTGCGCTATGGGGTGTGGTGCGCCCTGAGGATGCGATTCCTGCGTACCGCCTTTCCATGGGTGTGAAGCTGGGTGAGTTGGGGCAGCTGGCCAATTTTTGGCGTGGCGCGCTTAGCTCGGCTTTGGCGCCTGTGGTGGCAGGTGAGCTGGTGCTGGACTGCCGTTCGGCAGCTTACGCGAAGTCGTGGGTGACCCCTGGCACGCAGACTTTAGCGGTGCGCGTTGAGAGGGTGAGCGCCGATGGCACCCGTAAGGTGGTGTCGCATATGGCGAAGCATTACCGGGGTGAGCTGGCCCGGTACCTGGTGCGCAGTGGTCTGGCCGAGCGTGATTTTACGGCCGATGCCGACGGGGCCGCTGCGCTGGTGGAGGCTTTGGAGGCAGACTGGGATGTTGAGTGGGTGGCCGGAACCGAGCGGAAGGCTGGCACGCTCACCGTACTGATACGGCAGTGACGCTGCGCTGTTTCTCGACAGTGCTTCGCTTTTGGCGTGTGCGCTCATGGCCTCACGTGTTTATTCATAATTACTCCCACTCAAGGCAGTATATGCAGACAGTGTGTCGTTAAATACTTTTTTGGCGCAGTCCCACCCAACAAGCCCCGCTCACACCTCTTATTACCTGCTCCCCTTGTATAGCAGTATAAAAACAATAAAATGCGGTTCGATAAGGCACTTTACCCCAAAATACTCCTCTAAAAAATTCACTCACTATACCTGTAGAGCCCACCGTAATACTCATAACTATTACATACTTCCCTTCATGAATAGGGTTGCTTTTTGGTAAGCTAAGCACGTCCTAACACACTACTAACATCGGACGGACCCCATGTCTACTTTTTCTTCTAGCAAAGGTGTAAAGAAGAGCGTATGCGCGGTGGCGCTAGTTGGCTCACTCATGTTTACTTCAGCCCCTGCATTCTCTGCACCCTCCCCCAATACGCAGGCCGCCGCATTACCCGCCGCCGGGCAGGCACCCGCGCAAAATGACACCCCAGCCGCCGTTTCTGGCACCATTAACTGGGGGATCAAAGCATCATTCCGCAGTTATATTGGTGAACCTTATGCGGTGGGTGAAGGCGCATCGTACAACACCAAAGACCTTTTCTCGTTCCCAGCACATCATGCCGTCGTTTCCAATGATGGTAATCAGGTATCGCTGCAGGGCTCCGGTAAAGTCCACTACATTTCGCACTGTACCGACCGCAATAACCCCGAAACTGGGTGCGCCCTGAACCTTACCCTATCGAACCCGCGCATTGAGTTTGATGCGGTTAAAGGCAGCGGCACCCTGTATATGACGGTGCGCACCAAAAACTACGCCTCCGGGCAGTGGGAAGGCCCGCATGAGATCCCGGTGGCCGCTCTCTCACTGTTGACGGCGCAGCAGCAGGAAAATAACGGCGTGGTCACCTGGACAAATGTGGCAGCTAACCTCACCCCCGAGGGAAACCATGCTTTCTCGAATTTCTATAGTGACGGTGAGGGCCTTGACGCACTCACTTTCTCCTATGCAGGTAAAAGCGCCCAGGGGTTTACAGGAAGCGGCTACCGCCTGGGGCAAAGCTGGGATTCTGGGGCCGATATTGCCGACCCGCAGAACACTGTGCGGGTAGGTTCGTATCTGTTCCACGCTTCGGGTGCCCGCTTCGGTTCTGATGAGCAGGCCCGCTACTCGGTACTGGAGGCCGATACTCTGCGTGAGGTCAGCTCAGGTACCCTGCCGATGGGTAAAAGTGCCCGATTCGCCGCAAACCCGGATAGCGGTGAGATTATCTTCGCTCATGAGAGCGCAGGGACGGTAGAACGGTATGCCGTGAATGAGCAGGGTGAGCTTGTATCTCGCGGTGCCGTTGCGGGTCTGAGTCTCGCCAAGGGTGAGAATGTGATGGCGCTGGGCTATAACGGGGCATCCAAAACGTGGGGTGTTCTTGCTGTCACCGGCTCCGCCCAGGCTCGTTTTATAAGTGTTGATTCCAACGGTGCGGTCACTGTCCAGAAGGCAGACTCGCCCAAGGACTACGATACCGCCATATCCGCAGTGAACGATGTGAGCGAGTACTACGGGGATACTTTCACCGGTGACACCCGCACCCTAGCTGCTTTACCGGATGGTTCGTTCGTGTACGCCCCCAATAAGGTGATACGCGATGCGGCGGACAAGCAGGTTCAGGGCGGACAGCTGGTGCACCTGAGCACCAAGGGCTTCTCGGTGGCGGCAGGTTCAACGGACGATGCCACCGCTAAGGCGTATATGAACGGGCTAATGACTACCCCTGACGGGTACGTGTACCGGTGGAATAACTATGCTCCTGCGGTGAGTGCCGTTCAGGTGCTCGCATATGATGGTTCGTCGTTCAGAACAGTGCGTGCTACCGCGAAGGCCCCGCAGGGTATAGGTGAGCTTGCCTCACTCCTGTCGGCAGGCGATAAAATTGTGGCCGTTGATGCGGCAAATGGCCGCCTCGTGTGGCTGTCTAAAGATCTGTCCGTTGAAAAAGAACTTCCGCTCACGGGCCTGAAGAAGACCGATAAGACCGGTTCCGCCAATGCCCTGGAGCTGCCGAACGGGGATATTATTTACCCCACGATGCTTGAGAAAAATGACGGGTTATCCACAAACCTGTGGCTTAACCGCCTGGTGAAGAGCACCCCCAATCAGCCCCGATCTGAGGATCCTCAGAAACCGCAGGAGCCTCAGCCTCAACCGCAGCGTTTTAGTGATGTATCTGCGACCGACCAGTTCTACTCCGAAGTGCAGTGGTTGGGTTCTCAGAACATCACTACCGGTTACCCGGATGGTACGTTCCGTCCTGGTCAGAATGTTGAGCGTGCTGCGATGGCTGCGTATTTCTACCGTATGGCTGGCTCACCCGAGGTAACTTTACCGAAGGAGTCTCCGTTTAAGGATGTGGATCCGTCGTTCCCGTTCTATCAGGAGATTGTGTGGATGCATCAGCGGGGTATTACTACTGGTTATTGGGATGGTACGTTCCGTCCGCATGATCCGGTGAATCGTGATGCGATGGCAGCGTTCTTCTACCGTTATGCTGGTGCTCCGGTGTACACGGCTCCGGTGAACTCACCGTTTAACGATGTGCGCCCCGGCACGATGTTCTACCGGGAGATTGCCTGGCTGGCAACGAAGGGTGTTACGAAGGGGTGGAGTGATGGCACTTACCGCCCGGGTGAGCCTATTCACCGTGATGCAATGGCCGCGTTTATTTACCGGTACAGGCATCAGGGGTGATACCGCCGACAGGCTGTAGCGTCCAATGAGTGATAACCCGAGGTGGCCCCGTGCCAGTACTGCCCGCAGCGGCGCAAGGATGGGGCTGCCTCACGGGGTGGCTGGTGTGTAAATACCGGCGGGTGTGTCAACAACCTGACTTTTGCGCCCACGCCACCCCGCAGCGGGTAACTATTACATGCAGAAAACATAAATATTAAATTGAATCTGCAATATCCAGGAATATATCCCTAACTTCACTAGAGTAATAGTTGAATTTTATTTCAAGCGCACTATAAGTGATGTGCATAATATTCATAAATATTAGCTGTTTTTGTCTTTTAACATCCCCGCATTTTGGTACCTTAAATATGTTCTAGCAACAATGTACCGTTAGCATTGGATACACACATGTCTACCTTTTACTCCCGCAAGGGGTTGAAGAAGGGTATCTGCGCAATCGCTCTTGTAAGCTCTGTCGCTATGCCTCTCACACCCGTCCTTGCAACCCCCGTTCAGCCAGCTGCCCGGTTAGCACCCACTGATCAAAACACTAAGACCGCCGCAGATTACAATCTTTTTAATAAGAACGTTATTACTAAGACCATTGATAGCTCACCTGCACAGAGTGCGCGAGTTGGTAAATATATTATTCACCTCGCTGCCGCCTCTGCTTTGGGCAAAGAGGCTTCAACCTACACCATTATTAATCCCGAAACCATGCAGACGGTATCAACCGGGCAGCTGCAGGCTGGGGGCGGCGCGCATTTTGCTGCTAATTCCGAGACGGGTGAAATCCTAATCGCTGCCACAGACACCAACCAGCTGGAACGGTACACCGTTACTGAGGACGGGCAGCTGAGCCCCGCCCAACCGGTTTCTGGTTTCAACTTTGACCCCGCAGAGGAAACCCTGGCGATGGGGTACAACAAGTTCACCCACTCCTGGGGTGTGCTTACCTCTAAAAACTACATTACGGTTGATTCCTCAGGGCTGCTCAGCAGCATGCCGCTGCCCGACCCGAAAAACCTAGATCCGGCTTTGGCCAATGCGCCCGATGCCGATACCTCGGAGTATTACGGCGCCCAATACACGCATACGGCGAACATGCTTGCCCCGCTGCCCGACGGGTCATTTGTGTATGACTCGGGAACGACTATCTCAAATGAGCAGGGGGAGGTACAGCGCGGTTATCTGCTCCATTTCAGCAAAGATGCGGTGAAGGTTTTTGACGATGGCACAGCTATTGCTGAGCGCGTCTCATACGGCCGCGTAACCACCACCGACGACGGTCGCGTATACCGTTGGAGCTACCTGCATAATTCCTCATACCAGGTTCTCTCATACGCCGACGGGCAGTTTACTGTGCTCAATGGCAAAACCTCGATTCAAGCGAAGGGCCTGGAGAGCATTGGTGAGCTATTTACGGTGGGCGATAAGCTTGGCGTTCTGGATTCCGTGAATAACCGCATCGTTATCCTCGATAAGGATATGAACGTTGAGCGAAGCATTAGTCTGACCGGTGTGAGCGCTAAAAACACAAACCGCGGCTCACTTAATGCTGTGGCACTGCCCAATGGGGATATTGTTTTCCCGAGCACTGCTGAGGATCCGCAAGAGTTCACCACCGTGGTACAGATGAACCGCCTGGTGAGCGCTCAGCCGGAACAGCAGCCCGCCCCCGAACCTGAAAAACAGGCGAACCCTCAGATCACTTTAAGCACCGATGAGATTAAATCGGATGAGGGCGCCTCGGTGACCGTTTCGGGTACCGGCTTCTACGGTGAGCAGGCGCAGCACGGTGTGTACGTATACCTGGTGCGTAAGGATGCATTCCCCGCTCACAGTGCTGATGAGCGTGACCCCGCTGTGGCTGCAGTCGCCTTCGTGAAGGGTGCAGATATTCAGGATGGTGCGTTTACCGCTGTTCTTAATGTCCCCGGGAACACACTCGACCCCGCCGCAGAGTACGTGGTAGCAACCGGTGCGACGGGTGCGGCACAGGATGATGGTGCCGCCCTGAAAGCGGGGCTTTTACAGGCATCAGCCCCCGTGAAGGTAACCGAGCCGCAGAAGCAGGCAGACCCGAAGATCACTCTCTCCACCGCCGAGCTTAAGGTGGACGCAGAGTCGAATGAGGTGCTGGTGAACGGCACCGGGTTCCGCGGCCAAGGTGCGGCTAAGGGTGTGAGCGTTGGCGTGTACGAGGCTGATGAGCAGGGCCAGCCTACCGGTAATCCGGTTGGTAATGAGGCCCTGGTGCACGCGAACGATCTGCACGATGGAGGCTTTGCCGCCTCTGTCACCGTGCCCGGCTCACTGTTGGATGCGTCGAAAAAGTATGTGGTGGCCGCAAAAGCTGAGAATGAGGGTGTGAAACTGGTGGCGCTTTCCCCGGTGACTGTCAAGCCCGCGCAGCCGGTGGCTGATCCGAAGCTGAGCATTGATAAGAGTGAGCTTGACCCCACTCAGGATAATGCTATGACCGTTTCGGGTTCCGGCTATGTGGGTACTGCCGCCCAGAACGGCGTGTACGTTGCCGTGGTGGAGGCTGAGAAATGGCAGGAAGGCAACACCCCGGATACGCATTCTGTTGCTGCGATGACTCGTATTGCAGCTGAGGATGTGCATGATGGGCAGTTCCGTGCGACCCTCAACATTGCCGCAGGTACATTGGATGCTTCGAAGAAGTACCTGATTGTTTCTTTCGCGTCGCCGGAGCTCAATAAGAGCGACCGTTCATTGGACACTACAGCCGAGATTACGCTCAAGGTGCCCGAGTCGCCTAAACCAAGTCCGACGCCTGAGCCCAGCCCAACACCTACTCCGGAGCAGCCTAAGCCGAGCCCAAGCCCGACACCGGCTCCTACCCCGGAACCGTCTCCCAAGGCCCCTGAGCCTTCGCCGAGTCCGACACCCTCACCGGAAAAGCCGACTCCGCAGCCTATTCCCACTCCGGAGCAGCCTAAGCCGAGTCCAACGCCTACGCCTGAAAAGCCCACACCGGACCCGACACCTACCCCGGAGCAGCCCAAGCCAAGTCCAACGCCCACACCGGAAAAGCCGACTCCGCAGCCAACTCCCACTCCGGAACAGCCTAAGCCGAGTCCAACGCCTACGCCGGAAAAGCCCACACCGGACCCGACACCTACCCCGGAACAGCCCAAGCCGAGCCCTAAGCCCACACCGGAGAAGCCAAAACCGCAGCCTCCGGCGCCTGAGCCGCCCAAACCAGCTCAGCGGTTTAAGGATGTGTACCCCACGGATCAGTTCTACACTGAGATTGAGTGGCTTGCTTCCACGGGGATCACCACCGGTTGGCCTGATAATACCTATCGCCCGCAGAATAATATTGAGCGCGGTGCAATGGCGGCGTTCTTCTACCGCATGGCGGGCAGCCCCCGTGTGATGATGCCATACCGGTCTCCGTTTAAGGATGTGGACGCCTCGTACCCGTTCTACAAGGAAATCGTGTGGATGTACCAGCAGGGTATTACCACCGGTTACCCGGACGGTACGTTCCGCCCGAATGATTCGGTCAGCCGTGAGGCCATGGCGGCGTTCTTCTACCGTCAGGCGAGGGACTACCGGTTCTACGCTCCGCGGCACACGTCATTTGTTGATGTGAACGGGGATAACCTGTTCTACACCGAGATCAGCTGGCTGGCCGATCGCGGTATTAGCCGTGGCTGGGACGACCGTACTTACCGCCCGGGCCAGGCCATTACCCGTGACGCAATGGCGGCCTTCCTGTACCGTTACCACCGTATTTACGGTAAGAAGTAATCAACGGTTCAAGCTCTTGAGTCTCCCCCGTGACGCACAGTCATCATCTCCTCTGATTGTGCGGCGCGGGGGTTCTTTTCTGCACTGTATTAATGCATTGTGATTGTGCGCCGTGTTTTCTGGGGCGTCTGCGGATTCAACATTTTCTCCTCTGTGCCCCACTCCCCTGTTTGTATACCAATAATGTGGCCCATGGGGCATGTGTAGGGGGTCATAGGTCTTTGACTGTGCTGCACGATACTAAGACCACACCAGATACTTTACACATGAAACATATATATACAGAGAATTAAAGCATATAAACATACATATCTATTTTTAATGACACTAAAGTGCGAATAAGCCATTTAATGAATATTAATCTATGAATAGTTTTTCTACACCTTTACTTTACAGTTAATGCTTTTCGGGGTAATTTTGCGGTTTTCCTCGACTCCCACTAGGCGTTTTGCTACCGTGAAGGTATCAATAAATTACTTTACGAGTGGAGTAATCTGATGGGTAATTCATTCTCACCGCACAACCTGCCCAAGCGCGCATGCGCTCTGACTCTCGCCGGGGCTCTCGCTCTGCCGCTCGGTGCCGCCCTAGCACCGGCAGCATTAGCAGCCGAAACTCCGGCCGCCGCACAAGCCGCTGGGCAGCCTGCAGCCAGCGGCCCCAAGCTGACCGTCGATACCCCAAACCTTGACCTGATTGATGGCGGAACCATTACGGTGCGCGGCACCGGGTTCACCGAGCAGCACCGTGAACAGGACGGTTCGCTCGCCATTGCATTCGGCCCGCGGTCCATGTTTGTTGAAGGGTCGCGGCAGAAGATGCAGCGCGTTCCGAACCTTTACACTACTGTAATTCCGAAAGACAAGATTAACGCTGACGGTTCCTTCGAAATTCAGCTCAAAGTCCCCGGCAATGATATAGACCCGGCGAAAGGCCCGTACAGCATTGGCACCTTTAAGCTGGATGTGTACTCCGAGTATTTCTACGGCACCATGACGGGTGTGAGCGTTCCGCTCAATACCGTCACGGGTGAGGTGCAGCGCCTGTCCATTCGCAATAACCAGCTGAATCCTGTGGATAAACAGGCCAGCCTGACAGTTAGGGGGCTGAACTTCTCAAATATTCCCGCAGGTTCAACCTCGTACGCACAGATCGTTGAGGTGGACGCGAACGGGAAGCCTCAGGGTGAGCCTCTCGCCTCCAAAGACATTACCTTTGCCGCGCAGGACGGTAAAAACACCAGCAGTTTTACGTCCACCCTGGAGTACTCGGGGTTCAAGGTTGATGCTTCGAAGCGTTACGCCTACATTGTGTACAACCGGCATAACGGCCAGGTGAATGAGATTGCGCGGGCAAACCTGCCGGTGAAGGATGCCCAGCCAAGGGTCAAGTACATCGGCGAGACGATCAACACCACCAAGTCATACAACCACGTGTCGGTGTGGGCCACGAATTTCCGGTTAGATGAGGACGATTCCTTCGAGCTGGTGCTTCGTGAAAAGGGTACCGGCACCGTGGTGAAGCGGGTGGAGCAGGATTTGCAGACCGCAATGTTCCCTGATGGTTCAGGCGCTATTGTGGGAATGGGAATCAACGGGTCGCAGGTAAGCGCCTCTAAACAGTACGAAGTTACCGTGTCGGTGAAGTCGCAGGATCCGTCCCGCGCGGTTAGCCGCACCATTGATATTCCTGCGGTTACCTCACAGCAGGAGGTCCGGAAGCCGAAGTCCCGGTTTGTTGATATGGAGTCCTCACAACGCTACTACCAGAGTGCCACGTGGGCGGTGGATCAGAACGTGCTGGAAGCCCGTGATGGCCGTTTCTCCCCGTCAGAGCGTGTAACACGCGGACAGCTGGTGGAGGCGCTGTACCGTATGGCTGGCTCCCCTGATATACAGCTCCCAGCCCAGTCACCCTACCGCGATATTTCCACCAGCAACCCGCGGTATAAGGCGATTGTGTGGGCTCGTCAGCAGAATATTGGTAATGAGTATGGGGACGGCTCATTCCACGCGGATGATAGCGTGAACCGGCAGACCCTTGTCTCGTTCATGTATCGCGCCGCCGGTAAGCCGAACGTGACCCTCCCGAAGTATTCACCGTTCACCGATGTGCGTGCGGGCAGCAACATTTACTACCGCGACATGGTGTGGGCGCAGCAGAAGGGTGTGGTGCTTGATGCGCAGTCTAAGGAGTTCAACCCGCGCGCTCAAGTGAGCCGTGCTGAGGCTGCTCAGTTCCTGTACCAGTACGCGAATGCTACGAGGACGCGATAGCACCGGCTGTTCTCTGCCTGCAGAGGTAGTCAGCTAAAGGTGGAAGGCCCCGGGACCCGTGGTGGGTTTCCCGGGGCCTTCCCGTTTCTGGACGCCGCACACCTTATACCCCGCAAAAACGCCGCAATGTGGGTTTGTGTGGGTTGAGGTGTTTGGGTTTTACGGCGAATTACCGGGTGGATGCTGAGCCCGCCGCGCTGCCGGTGGATACGGTGAAGTCCCACGGGTCGGTGTTCAGTGATGAGACGGTGAAGGTAATGCTGTGGCCGCGCTCGGCCAGTAGCGCCTGCAGCCTCTCACCGGCGCGCTGCAGCCAGAGCGATTCGCTGGCCGCGTGGGAGCAGTCAATCAGCGCGCACTCGGTGCCGCGCACGAGCTCTTGTTCACGGAATTCGCTGGCGGGGTGGTGCCGCAAGTCGGCGGTAATGTACACGTCTGCCCCGACGGAACGTACCGCCTCGAACAGGGAATCGCCCGCCCCGCCGCACAGTGCCACACGGCTAATGCGCTGCTCTGGGCGCCCGGCGATACGCAGCCCGCCAGCGGTTGCCGGTAGCGCATCCGCTAAGCGTTCAGCGAGGGCACGCAGGGTGAGCGGTTCAGGCAGTGTGCCCACGCGCCCGGTTCCAACGGGGTGTTCCTCTCCCCCAAGTTCTTGGGTTTGAGGTTCGGCCAGTGCGGTGCGGTCGGTGAGGTTCAGGGCGTCGCAGAGTGCCTCGTTCACGCCCGCAATGGCGGCATCGGCGTTAGTGTGCGCCCCGAGCAGGCCGCATTGGCCTTCGATGAGGGTGTGCAGCACGTGCCCTTTATAGTCTGTGTCGGGGATGAACTGCGCACCGCGCAGCAGCAGCGGGTGGTGGGTGATGAGCAGCCCCGCGCCGTGTTCTACGGCTTCGTCAGCGGTGGCGGCGAGGGCATCAACGGCGAAGTGCACGTGCCTCACGGGGGCGGCGGCGCGCCCGCAGACCAGCCCAGATGCGTCCCACCCGGCGGCCAGCTGCGGCGGGTAGAGGTCGTGGAAGGCGGCAACAACCTGCGCTAGGTTTGGTGTGGTGGTTTCAGTCATGTCTCTATTGTGGCATGAGCACCTGGCGGGGAATATTCGGAAGGTGCGGGGCGTTTAATGGGGTGTCAGGTGAGACAGTGGTTTTCGTGAAGGAGCGGGACGATGCGTAGTTTTGTGGTTGGCGGCGGCTGTTTTTGGTGTATTGATGCGGTGTTCCGCCAGTTTAAGGGCGTGAGCGCGAGCGTGTGTGGCTACGCTGGCGGCACCGTGCCGAACCCGGATTACCGGTCGGTGTGCTCGGGGGCGACGGGGCATCACGAGGTGGTGCGCGTTGATTTTGATGAGAACGTGATCGGTGAGGACGCGGTGCTGGATATTTTCTTCGCCTCCCACGACCCCACAAGCTGGGATCGTCAGGGGGCAGATACCGGGTCGCAGTACCGTTCGGTGCTGCTGTATGCCGACGAGCAGCAGCGGAAGGTTTTCGAGGCGGCAAAGGTGCGGGCGCAGGCTCTTTTCGATGCTCAGGTAGTGACGGAAATAAAACCTCTTGAGACGTTCTGGGAGGCGGAAGACTACCACCAAGACTACTACGCGCTGAACCCGTACCAGGGGTACTGCTCTGTGGTGATCAGCCCGAAGGTTGCGGTGGCCCGCCGTAAGTACGCGCATCTTCTGAAGTAGCCCTAGTACTGTGGCAATAGAAAATCCCCGGCTTTTGAGAGCCGGGGATTCTTTAGTCTTAGCGTGACCCCAACCGGATTTGAACCGGTGTTGCCGCCGTGAGAGGGCGGAGTACTAGGCCGCTATACGATGGGGCCGTGAGAATTTCTTCTCGTTATGTGCCGTGGGTGTTTCGGCAACAGATATAACTATACAGTTCGGGTACCCCACCACCAAATCAGCTATCAGTGTTTTACGACACTTCCACAGGGTGGTGTTTGGGGTGGCTCCCGCCGGGGTTTCCTCCCCGTTCAGGCACCGTACTGCGGCGGTTTTACGCATCACCCACCGGGAAGGGGCACCCCTGTTTTTCGGGGTGCCCCTGCGGTTTTTCACGCAACCTGCCGGTTAGCGCACCAGGGAGCGGCTAGGATTTAATGCGGCGGCGTACAACCAGCACCACCGCACCGGTCACGATAGCCAAAGCACCCATACCCGCCAACATGATCACGCCGTTCGCGCCGGTATTCGCCAGGCTGCGGGATGTGGAGCCGCGGGTCGCCTGGGGTGCGGAGTCACCGCCGGGGTGGTTACCGTTAGCAACGGTCACGGATACGCTTTCCTGAGCGGCCTCGGGCTTCGCCTCACCGGTGGTGCCTCCCGTTGCTGAGGGTTGCGCAGATGCCGACTCGGTGGGGGCGGGGGTGGGTGAAGGCGCGGTCACAGCCGCAGTTTCGGTGGGCTGCGCCGGGGTGCTTCCGCCGCCCTGGTTCTGCTCAGTTTTCGGGCCGGACACGCTAGAGCTGGTCTGCCCGTCCTTGGTGATCTCAAACATTGCGGAGTAGTCCAGGCTGCGGTTAGTCACCGACAAGTCATGCGCAGCAATGGTGCCGACCGTGTACTTCTTGCCGTACTCTAGGGTGTTCGCGGGGATGGGCAGGTCAATCTCAAACGAGCCGTCCTTCAGCTGCTCGGGGCGCACCCACACGGCGTTCTTTGACAAGTTCATGGCCTGCTCACGGTCAATGCTCTGCCCGGGTTTCCAGGTCCCCTCAGGGACGAGGAACACGTACACGCCCTTCGCGGCGCCCTCCCCCACGTAGCCGCTGCCTTTAATGTGGAGCTTATAGTCTGCGGTGATGTCGATCTTCCCGTCGGGGAACTCAATCACCGGGTTGGCGTAGCTCACGGTGCGGGTGGCCTCGGTGGGGTACCCCTGAAATTCGCGCTGCTGCGGGGTGATCTGCACGGCCGCCTCATCCCCTGCTTTCACCTCAGCTTTGAACTTCATAATGGAGTTCGGGTGAATCTCTGACTCGGCGGCGGGGATCTCGCTGCCGTCCTTGTCTTTCTTCGCTTTCGAGGTGGTCTTATCTGAGGTTTTCACCTCACCGGTGGCACCGTTCAGCACGTACGGCACGCGGGCTGTGCCGGGTAGATCCTGCTTGTCTACAGCCACGATCGAGCCGTTATTGAGCATGGTCAAGTCATTAGCTTTCGCACCGTTCATGGCGACCTCACCAATGACTTTGCTGGTGGCGCCGTCAATCACACCAACTTTGCCGGTGCCGAAATCACTCACATACACCAGGTCGCGCTCTTCATCATGCTCCATGGCCAGGGCCTGGGTGCCGAAAGCAATCGTTTTCTTGTACTCGCCGGTGGTGAAGTCATACACGGTCACCCCCGAATTAACACCGTTCACGCCCTGGGAAGAAACATAGATTTCGTTCAAAGACTTATCGATGGCAACATCAGAAGGGCGAACCTCAGTGCCCTCAGTATCTGCGTGAACATCAATGGTGCGCACAGTTTTGAGGGTGTTCGTGTCTACCACGAACAGTTTGCCGCTGGTGCGCTCCGGCACATACAGCAGGTGATCTTGAGAATCGATGTGCATGTTCATGCCCACATACCGCACCCCGCCGTCAGGGGCACCCGCAAGCTGCAGCTTCTGAACCTGCTTAGTTTTCAGGTCAATAGCCGACACATAGAACCGGCCCGACACGAACGCCTTCCCTGAGGCGTGGTCAATGCGCACCTCACGCGGGTGCTCAATCCAGTTCGCGTCGTTCTTATCAAGCCCGTGGTTAGTCCACACAAGCTTCATCGTGGCCTGGTCGTACACCGAAATGGAGTTATCGCGGGTGTTCGTAACCCACACGGTTCCCTCAACATCATCAACTTCCACCCCGTAGGCGGCCTCAAAATTGTAGCCTCTCTCACCCTTAATGATGGGTAGCTCGGCCACAGCCTCAACCTTCAACGAGTCAGCATCAAGGCGGGCGAGAGTAGAGACATGCATGTCCCCGTCAGCGGTTCCCGCCACCCACAGCTTATGGTTTTTCTTAGAATACGAGACCTGGAACTGGCCCGGTAGGCCCTGCGTGATCTTAGCTTTAGTTGCCGCCGCATCTAAGGTGCGAGACGTGGCAGCAGGTGCGCTCTGCGATTCTGGTGCGCTAGGGGCAGCGAACGATGCGGGAACAGCAACCCCAGAAACACTCAGGGCCAAGGCCCCAGCCACGAAAGACTTTGTAACCTTGCCGGAAGCGAGAGTCAGGTTCATTGGTTTCCTTTCGAAACAAAAAACGCGCCGCGCACCACCGGGAAGACCACTCTTAACCGGAAGAAACAGGGCGCGCATCCAAAAGCATCCTCAATAATGCTCTACCCATAATTTTTAGCGAACTCCCAGGGTTTTACAAACCGAATACCGAAAATACACAAAAAATTACTTTTATCACCGCAGACCATGAAAAAACAGTAGACGCGAAGCTGACGGTTAGAAAACATAGCAAAAGAAAATTAAATAAAAGAAAGCGGCCAACCCACCCAAAAAATTTCGGGCAGGCAAGCCGTTTTCTAGCAGACCCTACGGGTGCAGGGAACGATCAGGAGCCTTCTCTATTAACTGTAGAGTATAGACCCCCCTCCCCGCAGGTGCACAGCACATGCTGAGGGCGGAATCCGCAAAATATTTTATTAAAACCAGTGAGGTAAGGAATAGAAAAATACGAGGAGCTACATCATACCCAGCCAGCAGTCGCTCGGACTGTCTATATGTGGGGAACGCAAAAACCGCAGGGTACATACCCTAGTAAACGTCGGTTTATCTCCACATGTTGTGGGAAAAACGATTATTTCCGTGCGGTTGCGACTGTTCTGCGGACCCCATCCCCACGTGTGTGGGGAACACGTTACTCTTCAGGACATTATTATGACCTGGTGGGGCTCATCCCCACGTATGCGGGGAACACGGGCTGTTATCGTTCGTGGAGGGTGGGTGACTGGGCTCATCCCCACGTATGCGGGGAACACCTTTCACACGGTGCGGGTTACGGCTAGACAATGGGCTCATCCCCACGTATGCGGGGAACACCTGCGAATGCAGGTCTTTCAACACAAGAAGCTGGGCTCATCCCCACGTATGCGGGGAACACCCCTCAGCGAAAGGCCCCCAAATATCAACGTTGGGCTCATCCCCACGTATGCGGGGAACACTGTCAGCGGGTGGCTGTTGCTAAGGAGGGGCCGGGCTCATCCCCACGTATGCGGGGAACACTGTTATCGCTACCATCCTGAATTTTCAAATCGGGGCTCATCCCCACGTATGCGGGGAACACTGCGCGGGCCTGCTTCACTTCGGTGCCGCGGCGGGGCTCATCCCCACGTATGCGGGGAACACAGCCTACCCGACGGGGTAGAACGCACCCTAGTGGGCTCATCCCCACGTATGCGGGGAACACCTAATGTTCTTCAGCAAGGTTTGCCGCTTACGGGGCTCATCCCCACGTATGCGGGGAACACAAAGAAAGGCAAAGAATCATGGATTTTGGCAAGGGCTCATCCCCACGTATGCGGGGAACACCCCGAGGGCTTCAAGGTTGAGTGCTCGCTGGTGGGCTCATCCCCACGTATGCGGGGAACACCAGGCAATTGCAACTCAGGTCGAATGGGGTTCGGGCTCATCCCCACGTATGCGGGGAACACAACAGCAGCTGGGTGCATGTTCCCGGTGCCTGGGGCTCATCCCCACGTATGCGGGGAACACTGTGCGGGGCTGCCGTTGTCGAGCCCCTGGGAGGGCTCATCCCCACGTATGCGGGGAACACGGTGATCATGGGCTTTGTCTGAGGCTGACCCGGGGCTCATCCCCACGTATGCGGGGAACACAGTCCAATTCGTCCAGCACAGCTGGCACGTCGGGGCTCATCCCCACGTATGCGGGGAACACCCTTTCGCTATTTCGCCCATGCGTTTCATGGCGGGCTCATCCCCACGTATGCGGGGAACACAACTTTGAGGGTAAGCTCGTGCCTTTCCGCTGGGGCTCATCCCCACGTATGCGGGGAACACAGATTCAGTCTGAGTCGAACGGCGACCCGAACGGGCTCATCCCCACGTATGCGGGGAACACCCCGCGCCGCGCGCTTCGTACACTCTGGAAATGGGCTCATCCCCACGTATGCGGGGAACACATTCGTCATACCCGGCGGCCTGTAGCCGCTCGGGGCTCATCCCCACGTATGCGGGGAACACTCCCCGTCGTATACGCCCCCGGCGGGCGATAGGGTGGTTACGGTGGAGGGCTCATCCCCACGTATGCGGGGAACACACTTGCTGACATGGGGTTTTATCCCCACACACCAAGTTTTAGAATTAGTTTGGAGCCCAAAGCCAGTATTAACCCTACACGATTTTTGGGCTTATCGCCGTCGGGAAGCACGCCTATACCTGCTAGCTTTGCTCCACCCTTTTCGTGGCCCAAGGTCCTCTTTCGGTGCAGACGGGCGCATCATAAGTTTTACCCCTTCAAAGTCGACAGGCTCCCACGGATGACGGTGCACTTTAAACTCAAGACGCTGCTCATTATCAGCCGAATACACCATAAGCGCGCTACCATCACTACACGTTGTAGTAATACGGTTCCACAGGTGCTCACGCACGCGGGCGCTCACCTTTCCTACGAATACCCCGGCACTAATTTCAAGAAGCCAGCGTGTTAAATCCCCGCGTAAGCCAACAGGGCAAGCTGAAAGGACAACCACAATCATAGTTCCCCCTCATCATCACTGTAATTATGTCCGCTTTTTTGATCCCCACCGCGTTCATTCCATAAAGCTACAACATCAGCCTCTAATGTATCGTCACTAATTTCATCAGGTACCAGTAAACGCTGAATATCCCGCGCTACCCGCTGCATAATCTTTTCACCACGAATACGGTCACGAACAGCACGACGAGTAATAGACCCAATGTCTTGGCCTTCCTCATGCGCAGCAGCCACCTGAAAAGCAACAGGAATAGTAATGTCAGCCTTATACAAATCCGCAATATCATATACGAAAGACCAGGCGTGTCCCGTGTGTACAAACCCTAAACCAGGTGCACACCCAAGAGCCACAATTGCCGCATGCACTATTCCGTAGAGACACGCATGACCGGCTGAAAGCGCCTGATTAATGGGGTCGCTATCCCCAAAGTCGTTCGGGTTATAGTCACGCCGGGACCACGGAACACCGGTCTTATCAGACCAGTACCTATATACACGCCGCACGCGAGCGCCTTCACGCCCGCGAAGCTGCTGCATCGTTAACTGGCTGGTATCTTCCCCAGGGAAACGCCACGCATACATGGTGCGTGCAACCTCTAAACGGGAACGAGTATTTGAAACTTTTTCTGCCTGTGCTATCAGCAGTCGAGATGAACGCGCTAAAGATCGGCCATGTGCATAGTAACGTACCCCTTGTTCCCCAACCCAGATAGCAGAGGTACCGCACTCACCAAGTAGAACCATTGCCTGATGGGTCACACGGGTGCCAGGCCCTAACAATAAAGCGCTTAATGACGCCGCAGGGATATGTGTTACCCCTCGCTCTTCTGTGACAGTAATAGCATTATCAGCACGGTGAATTGTTGCATGTTCCACATAGATATACGAAAGACGTTCCGAGCTCCTCGTCAGTTCACTCACGCTTGGCGGGGTAGCACCAATCATTTTTCCTCCTTGAAGAATGAACAAGTCGATAATACCTGTCTACTTATGCAGCAGGCGGGGCGCTAAACAGCGCCCCGCCTAAACAAGGTAGAGATTTTACTGGGCAAGTGGCGCTAAAGTCATAAGACCCATACCATAAGCTTTACCTCGACCCATACCGTTAACCAGTGCCTCGCGGAACTGCTCAACATTAGTGATACGCAGAGCACCATCAAATTGCGCTTTACGTAAGGTGACCCGTCCTACGTGCCCACCGGTATCACGGCGGCTGAAGGAAAGATCGTTACGGCCCGTCACAGTAGGGGCGTCCTCAAGCTCCTGGCCTTCCGCCGGGATGATCTCGAACCCCCATTGTGAAGCGCGCTCACGCAACCAAGCACTTTGCTGAACCGGTGTTACATGTGGCCATGTCTTACCGCTTTTAACCTGGCGTTTTACCGGATTGGCAGCAAGCCTGAACCCCCATTCCTGCCCGTTCTCCAGTTTCGCGAGTAGGCGCCCGTAGTGGGCGCTTTCCCCTGGCCGGGTATTCCATCCTGCCTGCTCAACCAGAGCCGAGAAGTCAGGCTTTTCCGGGCTTAGCACATACAGCACATACTGGTGACCGGTGATGTCTAGACGCCATAGTATGCGCCCATCTTCGTTTTTTATGTCTGGCGGGTTGGTTGCCATAACGGCTGCATGCAGAGCCTGCGGGCTGCTTAACAGTTTGCGAGCGCCCCGGCGCTGTGGATTAATGAGGAATTTTGAGAAGTATGTCATGCTTCGGTCACCGTCCTCATAAAGTCAACGTCGCTGTGACGTTTGCCTTTGGGGTTCTCAACTGTCTTAGGTTCGGCAGAAACTACAGCCCGTACTGCGTATTGCCGATGTTCCTGGTTAAAGCTCACCGGAACATCCTGTACTAGATCTCCCTGCTCACCAGATTTTGCATCCCGCAGAATACGCAGCTGTACAGGATCGGGGAACTCAGCGCGGCGGTGCTCAGGCACATGCCACTCTTCATTCCGCAAGGCTTCTTCAGCAGATTCTTCACGAATACCAAGTACAAGGTCATACCCTGCTGGGCAGGAACGCCGCCCTAAATATAACGGGTACACCGGTTTCTTAAGCGCTGACTCGATATTCTTGAGGACCTCTTGGTCTCCTTCTACAGCAGCCACAAAAACTGCATCTGAAAGATAATAACGAGTGGACAGCGATGCCGCACCATTCGGGTCTGTCGCCCAGTCCTTCGCGGTCTGGTAGTCGCGCAGTAAAGTGCCCGGCGCGTCCACACGCACCGCAAAGTTAAGCCGAGCGAGGTCATCTACGGGCTCCGTCCGTGCACGTCCTAAAGCTGCAGCTATCAAGCCAATAACGCCAGATTTGCTGGGTTCATGCCCGGAATCTCGACGGCGGTATCGGCTTTGTGTACCCCAGGACTGCATTGGCCCGCTCAGTTTAAGGAGCAGACTAGGCATGACTATGACTCCTGACCAACCAGCTCGGTCAGCTGACTTTCAAGGGAAGCTAGAAGCTCCTTTAAGGTGACGCTCTCTCCCATATTTGACAGTGCTTCACGTAGCTCGCCAAGCGCTACCACGTATGAAACTTTAGACTCATATCCGTAGGATTCACGGATATTTGCTGCTTCCGTTGCTAATGCATGGGCAGCGGCGAGACGGCGTCCTTCGGAAGATTTCTCTGTAACAGGCTTTTCGAATGCATTAATGTAGGAGATCGGGCGATCCTCACGCACCGTTACAATTACTGCCTCAGGCAGAGTACGTGCAGCAAACGTATTCTGTTTACCGGTGGGCATCGAGTCGATGAAGGCACGGATAAAAGCGAGGGTAGCTTCAACGGTGGCAACTGCTGAACCGCCTAGGTTAGTTTTCAGAGCGTCCACGTTGATGTTGGCGTAACGGTAAAGGGTACTGGAGGCCATCTCGATGGTGCCGATCATTCCAGCACCGGTTTCATCCTCAGACTCCCGGATTACGTCGTCGACGGCAGTGTAGTAGTCAAAATCAGGTTCCGAACCATGTACCCCAAGGGCATGAGCCACCTGGCAAGCGGCATCCACGTTGAAATCGGGGGCGTCGGCCAGCATACGGCCAAAGAGAGCAATATCAACACTATGCTCGGTATCCAGAATGTCTTTGACTTCCTTAGCGGGGATTTTCTCGCCGTTAGCTTCTATGATGGCGTTGGCAAGACGGTTAATCTGCTGGTTACTCAGGAAGAGAAGGTAACCCGATACAGCGCGGCCAGTATTTTCTTCTCCCTTCTTGGCCTTAGGCTTCTCAAGTTTGATTTTGGCCGCTTTGAATGCATCCACAACAGCTGATTCGGCTTTATCTGGGTCAAAATCGGGGCTGATATTGGTGATGCGGTCTACAATCATGTCGGCAACCTGGCGGGTACGAACACCGATTTCAGAGCGGTCTAAGTGTTCTTCAAAGTTACGGCGGATGACTGATTTCCATGCCTGGCTAGAGACACGCTGGCGGCTCACACCGCCAAAAATAGCGGATTTCGGGCTTCCGGTATCGTCACGGTTAATGTTTGACGGGGGAAGAGTTTGCAAAGCGTGAATATCAACAAAGAACGACATAGTTCTTATCCTTTCAATTAGTTTTTAGAGGTTTCCTCTGAGGTTTTAGATTTCTTGGGTTCGTAGCCATACAAAAAGTCACGGCTCCAGCGCAGAATAACCGCATCGCGTTTTTCAGGATTTTGTAACTGCATGTAATCCTGAGCAAATTGCCCATAGTCAAAAGCAATTTCTTCTGACCGTAGAAGTGTTATGAGGCTACGCAAATAATGCCTGCGTGCCGATTCACTTCGTGCTTTTAACAATGCGTCGAATCGTTTTTTCATGGATTCGCTGGTCTGCAGAACAAGTTGTCCCACTGCCGTACCAAACCTAAAGTTTGGCACATGCATTGGTTGTGACCGTGATTGTTGATGCAAAGCAAATAACGTGACAGCGGCATAGGTTGCTTGTTCCCCATGGCTAACGGCATCGTTGTATCCCAAGTATCGTTTGGGGAATTGGGGTATGTCTGTATTATTCCCGAAGATAATTTCCCAAAGCCCTGGATGGTTTGCGGGATCGTCACCTGCACCACGACGTAGCTGTGCCAATTGGGCAGTAGCAAGAGGGCTACCCTGTTTTTCTTTCTGTTCGTAGAGCCACGTGACTTTGCGGGTAACATATATCCGCAAAGTATTATGGTTCCCCACATCATGCATGATTTTCCTCCTGAACACGGGTAATTGTTGAAGAATACGCGAGAGGCAGAAGCTTATACAGTCGGCCGCCAAACTGACGGCGTGCTTTAGCCGTATTGTAGAGCTGCTCATCGTAGATAGTTCCTATGGCAGCTTTAGGGCCAGCACTCACAGCAAGCTGGTCAGCCTCACTCTCAAGGATGCGACGTACTTTTGACTGCCATTTAGCGGCTTGTGCAGAGACATCGTCAGAAACGCTCAGATCTGCAAGCCAGCTGCGGAATTCATCTTCCATACGGTGCAAAATACTTTCCGTTACGGAAGGACGGAATTCGTATTCCTTACCAGCAGCACGAAGCAGGTTTCCTGCATACTGCCCAAGCGCAATGGACGCGTCCATGGTTAGCTGAATATTGTCACGCACCATTGCAGAAATTTCGGCACCTTGTTCCGTGAGAATACCTAGTTCTAAGGTCACAGACTCATCAATAGTTTCTTCAACGATAGAACTTTGAGTACCATACACCATGCCAACCAGCTGAATTTTAGTTTTTGTATCAGGTGAAAAATACTTACCGCTGGAGATTTGACGGATAACAGTAGCAGGTTTGTTCTGCTTTTCTTGAGAAGAAGACAACCTGGTTAGTAGCGCATCTGCTCCTCGCCATAAAGTGCGTTCGGCGCTGTGTGTTTGAGGCATCCAGACATAGTGAGTTTGAGTAGACTGATTTTTGCTAAAGCGGTAGGCGGTTAACGGGTCTGTATAAGTATTCCTGTCAAGCCACTTATCACCATTCGATACAAGCACCCCAGTGACTCGCCCATTTTCAGGGAAAAGACGAACACGGCGCGACTGCCAGGTCAGAATTTCACACATACCAGCTGCGGGCGCAGGCTCATCTTTATACTTGGTGGGGTCACCACCCTTATATGCACGAGGGGCGGCGGTATCGGGAAGCTCTCGTTCCCAAACAGGCTTGTCTTGTAAAGCGATCCGGTGACTCTTACCTTTCACCTTTTCGACGTTGAGAAGCTGCTCATAATCAATGCAATACAGCAAGGTTTCGATTAGGTTCTCACCATGAATAATAATCTTCCCTGTAGTTCCATACCAACCTACGCCGATAGGGTATCCCCTACCTCCCTTAACACGAGGATCTCCTACAGCACCAGATTTAATGCCCGAATAATCGTATGCCTGCACAGTCACCAAGTACCGTGCCGCTTCGGCGTAGCTCAGCGACGTCAATGCCTGTTCAGCACGCATTGAGAAGTACTCGCTCTCGGAATCAAGCACCAAACGCGATACAGGTTTTACCTCACCTTTACTCGTGTGCAGATCAGCGACCTGCATAAAGGGACGCTCGGCATCAAAAAGGTTGAAACGATCCTGATATTTCTTCAGGTAGTCCTGTACGAAGTACAACTGTTCAGATCCACCCAAGGAAATATTTTGAATCCACTTCTTGGGTTCACGGTACAGTTCCCCGTATTCCTCTGTATTTTCCAGAACCGCACGGAAGAATATGGCAACAGCAACCCCGAGAATTGCAACATCAGTCGTTGCATCACCCGAGTGAATTTTACGGATTGAGTTGCTCTCATCGAACAGTTGTTTTAAGGAAACTTCCTGGGTCTGCCCTGATACATAAAGAACTGGAATCCATGGTTCATTACACAAGTTGAAGTCGGGGCTAGTGTTACTTTGCACCGACTGATCATCAGACATGGCCCACTACTCCTTTCAGCATTGATGGAATTCACACGCCCAAATTCGTCGCACAATGACGAAATTCTGGGCGTATTTTCTTCCCATACCCCAAAATGGGAGGTACGGGCTTCACGAGCACTTTGCCGCCTCATAGAGGATCAGCTGAGTACAGGTTCAGTGTAGATCTGTATGAAATATTAAGTCAAGAAGGAAACGTACAAAGTTTTGAAATAAACTTAAAGCGAGAAGATCCCCAGAGAAATCTGGGGAACACTTTAAGAAGAAACCGTACAAAAGGCTCATCCCGCGCTTCTCGCCTCGCGGGAACAGTGACTTATAACTATAGCCAATAAGAGGTTAGAATGACAGTCGAAAATACTAAACACCCTAGTCAGCTTGCTACAGCAGAGACATCATCCCTCTGGGCAAAAACCGGATCGGACGAAACCCCAAGCATTGGTCTTTCCCTACCTCAACACATGACAGATGCAGGATCTGTAGCCGCCGAACTATGGGATAAGTGGCTCTCCCCTGGCGCTAAACAACGCATTATGAAGATGCTCAATCTCACACAGGATGAGGCCAAGTCTTTCGCCTGTTGGGTTGCCGCCACCCACGATATGGGCAAAGCGACCCCAGAGTTTGCAGGACAGCTAGACTCACGCGGCAGAGAAGAACTCCGCGTGTTTCGAGACAGGATTGAAGAACACAAGTTTAATTTTCCCAATCACCTCACCACTCCACCCGCAGGAACACGATGCCCTCATTCAACCTATAGCCAGAGCATCCTTATTAAGCTGCTTACAGAACATTACACAGACGACGCAGAGACCGCTGGGACAATCGCAAGTATCGCGGGGGCTCACCATGGTGTACCCGCCGCATACACTCCAGGAACACCCGGACAAGATTTTGCTATCTTTGAGGCCCTCAACGACAAGTGGCATCAAGCGTGGCATGAACTTTTCGAGATGACGCTGGAGCAAACTGGCGCAGATCAGGTTCTTCAGAAACTCATGTCAGGAACCAAAATCCCTGTTGCCGTGCAGCTTTATCTTACGGGCCTGGTGATTATGGCAGACTGGATCGCTTCTAACCCAACGTTTTTCCCTATGGGAACTTTTGATGTTGAGGCTCAGCGCAAACGCCTCAATCAAGGCTGGGATACCCTTGGTCTTGAGCATCCTTGGGGTGCATATACTGGGGACGCTGCCGCTTCTGACCTATACAGCTCACGGTTTGGGTGGAAAAATCCCACTCTACGACCAATGCAGGAGGTAGTGGTCAATGCTGCACGTGCTATGAAGGGCGGCGGCATGATGTGTATTGAGGCCCCCATGGGACAGGGTAAAACTGAGGCTGGACTCATCGCTGCCGAAATTCTAGCCCAAGAAACAGGACGCAGCGGGCTCGCCTTTGCCGCCCCTACTCAAGCGACGTCAAACGCACTGTTTGATCGGGTCAAAGCATGGGCGCAAGGGCCTGCTGGCGGTTTTGAACCGCACACTATGTTTTTAGGCCATGCAAAAAACCAACAGCAAGGTTCTTTCCGCTACCTACAGCGAGCTGATATTTTCGATTCAGAAGCCGACATTGAAGGGAAACAGAGTATACGCCCTAATACTTCAGTAGCACGCCACAGCTGGATAGGCGGTCGAAAACGCGGCATTCTTTCGACCTTCGTCGTGTGTACTATCGACCAGATTCTTATGATGGCTCTACAGTCACGCCATGTGATGCTTCGCCACCTTGGACTGGGTTCTAAAGTCGTCATCATCGACGAGGTGCACGCCTACGATGCCTATATGGGTGTTTACCTCAAGGAGGCACTCTACTGGCTGGGTCAGATGAACGCACCTGTTATTCTCATGTCGGCTACTTTACCTGCGCATGTTCGCACCTCTTTGATGGAGAGTTACGCGGAAGGTCTTGAAATTCAGGATTCTACTGATTGGGACTTTGATGATGGTTTCGCTCTAGAGGATGTTACTGAGCCTTCTCTCGACCTAGATTACCCTGTTATTCATACACTCACCGCCGAGGATGGTTATACCCCGCGTAAATGGCAGGTAGCAGCACCCGAAGAGCAGGTAACGATCTCCATTCGTCAGATAAGCGATGAGTTCACCGACCTTGATAAGGTACTAGCACCCTTAGACAATGGGCACGGCTGTGCCGCGGTTATCTGTAATACTGTGGGCCGAGCGCAGGAAGCCTACGAGCATCTTCGGGCGAAGTTTGGTAATGATGTCATGCTGGCTCACTCCCGTTTTACTGCTAAACATCGTGCTGAAAAAGAAGCCGCTTTAGTTTCGCTACTTGGCAAGGACTCCCACCGAGGCGATGGCCGCCCCGAACGTTTAATCGTGGTGGGAACACAGGTCATTGAACAGTCCCTGGATCTTGATTTTGATGTCATGGTGACCGACTTCGCCCCGGTAGATTTAGTGCTTCAGAGGCTGGGGCGTCTGCACCGCCATGAGCGTGATGATTCAGAACGGCCTAAGGAATATCTTTCACCCATCTGCTACGTTCGTGGTATTGAGACCTTTGGTTCTGAAGCCCAAGTTCCAGAGTTTCCCAAAGGTTCACGTTTGGTCTACGAGCCCGCTATCCTGCTCAGCAGCTATGCACGGTTACTCCCCTATTTTGCCGGAAAAACTCTGCGCATTCCGGCTGATATGAGCGGGCTTGTTCAGGAGGCTTACAAAGAATGTCCTGAGTACCCGGAGGCTTGGGATGGTGTTTACAAAGAAGCCCGTGAAGAGTCTGATAAACATCAAAAATGCGCTTCAGTAATGGCAGAGTCGTTCCTCTTGAAACGCCCGCAAAATCAACAAACAGTCATGGCAGACGTGATGAATAGTTACCTTGGCAAAAAGGATGGAACGCTCTCAGAAGATCAGATTGGTGAGGCACGTGTTCGTGATGGCGACGCTTCGCTTGAGGTGATCGCCATCGTAGTTGAGCGTGACGGAGACGGCCGCATTGACCGTTATCGTACAATCCCTAGTACCCTGCAGAAAACCCAAGAGATTGACTGGCACAATGCGAAAGACCCAAATGAGCCAGCCAATTCGCTAGCCTTTGAGCTATTAGCATCGACTATACGTCTGCCCTACCAGTACTCAGACTCTCCAAAGAACAGGGTCCGCTTTGAGGCAGCTCTTGATGAGCTGGAGGGTGAACGCATCGACTCATGGCAGAAGAACTTTATGCTTGCCGGTGAGCTTATCTTACCTTTTGAGCTGCAAGACTCCGGTTTCTACGAGGTGACGTTATGCGACTACCGCCTGCGCTACTCTGCGGAGCTGGGCCTGCAATCCATAAAGCTAGATGACGAATAGCGAGAGAAAACTATTTGATATTCCCTTAGGCGGTATAAACCCATTGGGGCCTTATTCCCTCAAGGCTTATAGACGAGAATATGCGTCTATAAGCCGGGGTAAGGCAGGGAACCACTGAAGTTCAGCAAAGCGAAAGCCCCCGAAGGTTTTACCTTTGGGGGCTTGGTGGAGCGGTTGACGAGACTTGAACTCGCGACATCCACCTTGGCAAGGTGGTGCTCTACCAACTGAGCTACAACCGCGCAACGAAGAATACTATACCGAACTGTTGGGCACCCTGCAAGTCTTCACGGGCTTGGCGGGCGTGAAATTCTGTCTCTGAACCCGGAAAACTATCCCATAGAACGCTCTGACAAGCACAAACACTGGTGAGCATGGCCAATATTTTTCTGAGGTTTTTCTCATCGGGGTGCTGCTGTGCCTCAGCGATGGTTACGGTTCTGGGCGGGTGCGCAAGGCCCGGCAGCTACTCCAGGTCACGACGAATACCATGCCTTTGCCTGCTGCTTTAAGCACCGTTCCTGTCCGTGCTTGTGTGCTCGTTTGTGGTCTTCCCGGTTTCTGGGTCGCTGTCGCTGTTCGTGCTGCTCTCAGCACCGGTGGAGGGCTGGCGTTTGCGCTGCGTTTCAGGGGCCACACCGTCCTCGTTCATCTCATCTACCAGGCGCATTAGGAACGATTTTGCGTACACCATGCCGAACCCAAACAACAGCGCACCCAGCACCCAGATCACGAACGTCACCCAGTCCCAGTGCCCGCCCAGCACCTGTTTTACCCCCACATACAACAGCAGGGCGGCAACGGAAATCGTCAGTGCCAGCGCCACATCTTTGCGGGTCATCCTTATTATCCTTTCTCCAGCTCAGTGCTGCTGGTGTCAGCGGCTTCAGCACGGGCTTTCTGCTGCGCCTCCCAGGCGTCTTGTTCGTCGTCAAAACGTGCCTCTTGGTAGGCGGCGAAATACGCCAGCAGGCTTGCCACCATAATCGCCACAATAGTCCACACAGACCGCAGCGCATCGGCAACGGTTGCGATGAGCATAATGATCGACGCGTTTGCGAACGCCATCACCGTGCCTTTACGGACGGCACGCCACACGCGTTTTTTACTGCTAAAAATCTCCAGCATCGTAGCCTCTCAGCGGTTCCTGCACTGCTATAAGCATAAGCTGTACGCACCCTGCGCCCATAGTGCGCGCACCACTCTACCGGTTGTGCACGGGGGTATAAGAGAACCGCCCGGCCCGCCCTGCGCGTGGCAGGCGGCGGGTCGGGCGGCACTTTCAGAAAGGGGCTAAGTAATATTCTACTCCCCCAAATCGGCTGCTAGTTTACGCAGCCTCTTCAGCGATGATTCCTTCCCCAGAATCTGCATAGATTCGAACAGCGGCGGGGAGATACGCTCACCTGAAACTGCGATGCGTACAGGCCCGAATGCCAGGCGTGGCTTGATGTCCAGGCCCTCAACGATCGCCGAACGCAGCGCCGCCTCAATGTGAGAAGAATCCCACTCAGTGATGGGTTCGAGCGCCTCAATGGCGGCGGCAAGAACCTGCGGGGCGGATTCTTTCAGCTGCTTACGCGCATCATCAGCCACCGTAATATCTTCATCAGAGGTGAAGAGGAACGCCAGAAGTTTAGGTGCCTCGCCCAGAAGCTGCATGCGCTCCTGCACCAGCGGGGCGGCCTGCGTGAGCACCCACTCCTGCTGTTCGCTCAGCTGCTCCCCCAGCACACCCGCCGCCTGCAGGTACGGTACCAGGCGGTCCCGGAAATCGGCGGCATCCAGGCGGCGAATATGGTCGCCGTTAATGGCTTCGGCTTTTTTCACGTCGAAACGTGCCGGGTTACCCACCACATCGTGCACATCGAAATGCTGCACCAGCTCGTCCACCGTAAACACGTCTTGGTCTGCTGAGAGCGACCAGCCCAGCAGCGAGAGGTAATTCAGCAGACCCTCTTTAATGAACCCGGCCTCACGCAGCAAAAACAGGTTCGATTCGGGGTCACGCTTTGAAAGCTTCTTATTACCCTGCCCCATCACATAGGGCAGGTGCCCAAATTCGGGGATGAACTCGGTAACACCCACATCAATGAGGGCACGGTACAGGGCGATCTGGCGCGGGGTTGACGAGAGCAGATCTTCACCGCGCAGCACGTGGGTGATGCCCATGAGCGCATCATCCACCGGGTTCACGAGAGTGTACAGCGGCTTGCCGTTTGCGCGCACCACCACATAGTCCGGTACCGAACCGGCCCGGAACGTGATTTCGCCGCGCACCAGGTCGTTAAACGTAATGTCTTCCTCAGGCATGCGCAGGCGCCACACGGGCTGGCGGCCTTCGGCGCGGAACGCCTCTTTCTGCTGCTCGGTTAGGGTGCGGTCATAGTTGTCGTACCCTAACTGCGGGTCTTCGCCTTTAGCTTTACGGCGTTCACGCACCTCATCGGGGGTTGAGAAATCTTCGTAAATGTAGCCGCCGTCTTTGAGTTTCTGAATGACCTCGGCGTACAGGTCCATGCGCTGCGACTGCCGGTACGGCTCGTGGGGGCCGCCCACGCCCACCCCTTCGTCCCAGTCAATGCCCAGCCAGTGCAGGCCCTCAAGCACCTGGTTGAACGACTCTTCCGAATCGCGGGCCGCGTCGGTGTCTTCGATACGGAACACCAGTTTGCCGCCGGTGTGGTGCGCGTACGCCCAGTTGAACAGGGCGGTGCGTACCATGCCCACATGCGGGGTTCCGGTCGGTGAGGGGCAGAAACGGACGCGGGTCTGGCTCGCGTCTGCGAGCGCGGGGCCGCGGTATTCGGTCATTATTGTTCTCCTATATATGTGTCAGAGGTTTCGGGGGCGGGGCGGGGGTGCTGTTCGGTACCCGCTTACCTGGTGCCGGGTGGGGTGGGTTAGCTGCGGATTCGGGTGACGAGCGCGCCGATTCCTTCAACTTCCACCTCGACCTCGTTGCCTTCGTGCAGCACGGTGGTTCCTGCGGGGGTTCCGGTGAGGATAATGTCGCCCGGTAAGAGGGTGAAGACTTCTGATGCGGCGGCGACCAGTTCAGCCACGCTGTAGTGCATCTCGGAGGTGTTGCCTTCTTGGAGGGTGTCACCGTCTACCCAGGTGGTGATGTTCAGCGAGTCGGTGTCGAGCTGGGTTTCGATCCAGGGCCCGAGCGGGGTTGAACCGTCGAAGCTTTTAGCGCGTGTCCATTGGGCGTCGGTGTCCATGACGTCGCGGGCGGTGAGGTCGTTGGCTACGGTGTAGCCGAACACGACTTCGGGTACGCGTTCTAGCGGCACGGATTTTGCGATGCGCCCGATGACGACGGCGAGTTCACCTTCGGGGCTGACCGCCTCGGAGTAGTCAGGGAGGGTGACGGGGTCGCCGGGGCCTACCACGGTGGTGTTGGGTTTGGTGAAGAACTGTGGTGCGGCCGGTGCCGGTGTGCCCGCCCAGTTGGCGATAGCGCCGATTACTTTTGAGCGTGGGATGATGGGCGCGAGTAGGCGCACATCATCTAGCCGGTGGGTTGCACCGGTTGGTTCTATGCCGTTGTAGAACGGGTCACCGGCGAGAACGCGCAGGGTTTCGGCGCCTTCTTCGCCTTCGACGAGGCCGAAGTGTAGTTCGTCATCTACGGTAAATCGTGCAATACGCATACCCTCTAGGGTACCAGCCCGGCGGTGGTGTCAGCCGCCGGGTTGTCTGCGTCTGCGGTGGGGTTTAGCGGGTACGGAAGTATACGGGTTCGCGGCCGGTGCGTCCGCGGCGGGCGTTAATGGTGGCGCGGATGGTTTTGAGGGCTTGCTCTTCGCGTTGGGGGGCGTATTCTTGTTGGCTTTCTTGGGCGTCCCATTGGCGGTGGTAGACGAGTACGTCGGGTACCCGCAGCCCTTGGGTGTCTTCTGCGACGTGCAGGAGCAGCCCCAGGTTTTCGGCGCTGTTGAGGGCGGGCCAGCCTGCGGCTTGGAGTACGCGGTCGGTGCGGTAGATGACGGCGCCGGGGTGTAGCGGGAAGGGCACGGTCCAGAGCCCGGCGAGGGTGCCTTCGGGGTAGGTTTCTGGGGTGTTGGCCCAGTGTTCGGTGCGTTCGCCGGTGCCGTGGATGAGCATGTTTGCGGCGGCCCACCCGGCGTCTGGGTTTTTCTCAAGCTGGTGGATGGTGGCGGCCACGCCTTCGGGGTTGAGCACGTCGTCGGCGTCGAGTTTGAGCAGGTATTCGGCCTCGACCGTAGGGAGTGCGGTGTTGCGGGCCACGGAGGCGCCGCTGCAGAGTTTGCCGGTGGTTAGTTGTGCGTCTGCGTGTTCGACGGGTTGGGTGCTCACGCCGTCCCACACCACGATCCACTGGATGTTGAGGTGGTTGCGGGTTTGGGCCACGGATTGGGCGGTTTCGTGCAGGTGGTCGGCGCGGTCGGGGGCTACGGCGGTAATAATGGCCAGCTTGTGCATGGGGTCTCCCTCGGTTGAACCTGATATATCGGTGGCGCGCACCC
The DNA here is from genome assembly GCF_003989445.1 of Rothia sp. HSID18067. Lineage (NCBI taxonomy): Bacteria > Bacillati > Actinomycetota > Actinomycetes > Micrococcales > Micrococcaceae > Rothia > Rothia sp. HSID18067. Next base: position 942,232 of record NZ_RBMF01000001.1, read on the forward strand.
GCACCGTGTGGTTTTGAGTGCGCAAAAAGAGGCCCTGCACGGGTGTGACCCGGTTCAGAACCTCCCTTCTGCTTGTCTCAAGTGTACCCCGGCGCGGTGGTGGCGGGTAGGGAATCGGCACGGATTTTAAGCGCGAAACGTGGCTTTCCGGCCGGGGCTGCCTCTATAAGGTGCGTTTCGGTCGAAAAGCCACGTGCGGGGGTGAGCTTTTTAGACGAGGCGGGTCATCCAGCCGTGGCGGTCTTCTACCGTGCCGGTCTGAATACCCACGAGCTCTTCACGCAGGCTCTTGGAGATCTCACCGAACCCTTCGGAGGCTGCGGGAATCTCAAAATCAGCGGCTTTGAGCTTTCCGATGGGGGCGATAACTGCTGCGGTACCGCAGGCGCACACCTCTGTAATATCGCCGGAGGCCACACCGTCACGCCACTCGTTCAGGGTGATGGGGCGTTCCTCAACGGTCATTCCGCGGTCTTTGGCCAGCTGCAGAATTGAGGAGCGAGTAACGCCTTCTAGGATTGTGCCAGTCAGTTCGGGGGTGACCAGCTTGTTCTCTTTGCCGTAGATGAAGAATACGTTCATGCCACCCAGCTCTTCGAGTGCATCGTTGCGGTGCGGGTCTTTGAAGATCACCTGTTTGCAGCCGTTTTCTTCGCCTTCAAGCTGGGCGATCATGGCGGCAGCATAGTTACCGCCGCATTTTGCGGTGCCAGTGCCGCCTTCACCAGCGCGGGCGTACTTCGTGGACAGCCAAATGTCCACCGGCTCGGGGGTGCCGAAGTAGTTACCGGCTGGTGACCCAATCACGTGATACTCCACGTGACGCGCGGGGCGGACCCCCAGGTACGCCTCGGTCGCAATCATAAACGGACGGAAGTAAAACGCTTCTCCCTCACCGCTGGGAACCCATTTTTCATCCGCCTGCACCAGCTGTTTTAGGGACTCGATAAAGGTCTCTTCGGGCAGCTGAGGCAACGCCATACGATATGCTGAGCGGTTTAGGCGCGCCGCGTTCTTCTCGGGCCGGAATGTCCACACCGAACCGTCCGCGTGGCGGTAACCCTTAATACCCTCGAAGATTTCCTGGCCATAGTGAAAAACTGCGGCGGCGGGATCTAAGCTGAGCGGACCGTAGGCGTGCACCCGCGCGTTCGACCATTCACCGCCGGTCTTATAATCACCGTTCCAGTCGATGCTGACCATGTGGTCGGTGAAGTAATCGCCAAACCCGGGGTCGGCTAGGATCTCGGCGCGGCGGGCGTCGCTGGCGGGGTTTTGGTTCGTTTCGTGGCTGAATTCGATGGCCATCGAGGTTCTTCTTCCGTGAGAGTTCGTTACTTGGTGTGCCGCCCGCGAATGAAGGTGAGCGGTGCGCATCGTTAAACTGCGCGGGTGGCGCGTGGGGATGCTGTGGTTCGTGACCACGCCAGCGGTGGGCAAACCGTGTGTGCTCGCCGCACCCTGTTTTAGGGTACCCGATATGGGGGCACCACGCATATTGCTGCCGGGACTGTCTGGCACCGCACACCCGTGCTGGGGTGCGGGTGCCCGGTGGTGGTGGTCAGCCGATAAAGCCCAGCACGTCGTCACCAACCTCAACGGTGGTGCGGGTGCGGGCACCATTGGCGCGCATGTCGGCCTCGACTGCTTCCTCAATGCGCACGGCGGTCGACTCATAGCCCAGATGCCGCAGCAGCAGGGCCGCTGCGAGGATTGTGGCGGTCGGGTTTGCCTTATTCTGCCCCGCAATATCGGGGGCTGAACCGTGCACGGGCTCGAACATTGAGGGGAACTTCCCCACCGCATTAATATTGCCGGAGGCGGCGTACCCGATACCGCCGGTTACTGCACCGGCCTGGTCGGTCAGGATGTCACCGAATAGGTTATCGGTTACGATCACGTCGAACCGTGAGGGGTCGGTGGTCATGAAAATTGTTGCCGCATCAATGTGCAGGTAGTCGGTCTGCACATCGGGGAATTCACGCCCGATCTCCTCAAAAAGGCGGGTGTACAGGCGGCCAGCATGCACCAGCACATTCGTTTTGTGGATGAGGGTCAGCTTCTTGCGGCGGGCTTGTGCCAGCTCGAAGGCGTACCGAATCAGGCGGCTGACCCCGTGTGCGGTGTTGAGCGACACTTCAGTTGCTATCTGCTCCTGCGTGCCCTCACGCAGGGTACCGCCGTTACCCGCGTAGGGGCCTTCGGTGCCTTCACGTACCACCACGAAGTCGATCTCGCCGGGGTTGCTCAGCGGCGACACCGCCCCCGGGTACAGCCGCGCGGGGCGCAGGTTAATGTAGTGGTCGAACGCGAACCGTAGTTTCAGAAGCATCTCACGCTCAATCAGGCCCGAGGGGATATCACCGCTGCGCGGGTCGGCACCAATAGCGCCAAAAAGAATAGCGTCGTGCTTTTTCAGCGCATCCATGGTGCTCTCGGGCAGGGTCTCACCAGTTTTTAGCCAGTGCTCAGCCCCAAGCGAGTAGTCGGTTGAGGTCACGGCGATGCTATCGAGCTCGCATACGCGGTCAAGTACGCGCCGGGCCTGAGCAATAATTTCGGGGCCGATACCGTCGCCAGCGATCACGGCGAGGTCAATACTGTTGGTGAGGTGCTGTTCAGTCATGCTACTACCCTACTGCTGGTGCGGAACCACGCCCACACACAGCCCCGCGAATCTCACAGTGTGGGCAGCCTGAGAACCCCAGCACTTATCATGATGCAGCTGGCGCACATGGCCTTCTCATACCTGAGTAGTAGCTACCCACCGATAAACTTAACCCATGGACTTCACTAGCCGCGTTAATAACTTCCTCGACAAACACCACCGGTGGGGTAATGCCGCGGCTGTTCTGAGCATTCAGATGCTCACCCTGCTGATCTGTTTAGGAACCGCTGACCGTGATGCGGGCGTTGCCTTTATTACTGCGGGTGTGACTACCACCAGCCTGTACTACCGGTACCGCAACCCCTACGGCAGCATCTATGTTTTTACGGTGGCGCTGCTCCTTTCGCTTTTCGCCCCCACCGTCGTTATTTATTCCTACCTGCCGGTGTTATTGGCCGCGTACCATACCGGCCGGCATTGGAACCACAAGGGACGAGCATGCGCATTTATTGGCGGGTGGGTTATCTCATTCCTGGTGGGAGTCCGTAGTTTTATAGCGCTGCTTCACGGCCTTAACCCGGCTGCTGATCCGGTGTTCAATGCCGCCGGTGCAGCTTTCATAGCGCTCTTCGCCCTTTTCTTTTGCGGGCTCACGTTCTCGTTCTTCTGGTTTTTTGGTGCTTCACGGCGTATGCGTGTGCTGCTGCAAGACGAAATCCGTGAGCGCGCCATGCGCCTGGAATTTGAGCAGCAGCAGGAGCGGCGGCTGGCGGCCCAAGACGAACGCACCCGTATTGCCCGGGAAATGCACGATATTGTGGCGCATTCACTCTCCAGTATTATTACGCAGGCCGATGGGGCGCGGTATGCCTCAGCGGCGGCACGGCAGGCTAGCGAAGAAGCCACCGACGCAGATGGCTCACAGCCGGAAACATCTCAAAAAATTGCGGAGCAAACACTCGATACGATCGCCACAACGGCGCGTGGTTCTCTTGCACAGATGCGTTCACTGCTTGGGATACTGCGCACCGACGAGGTGACCATGTACACCCCCGCCCCCAGCCTGGGTGAGGTGCCGATGCTGGTGGAGCAGACACGCGATTCGGGGGTTCCAATCGAGTTCTCGGGTATTAGCGGGGTGCCGCGAGGCACCCTGCCGCAGGGGGCTGAGCTGGCAGCGTACCGGGTGGTGCAGGAGGCGCTGACGAACATCCTTAAGCACGCCCGTGACGCACAGCAGGTGCAGCTGGTGGTGGCCTGGGACAGGGCGGGGCTGGGCATTAGTGCACACAATAGCGCCCCGCAGGGTAAGTTTTCCCCGGTGCCGGGGTCAGGTAACGGGCTGCGCGGCATGGCGGAGCGTGTGAATATGTATGAGGGTGAGCTGAGCTACGGCCCGGACGTTCAGGGCGGTTACACGGTGCGGGCGCACCTGCCATACCGGGAAATTTAGTCAGTGTAGGTTTTGGTTAATTATTCGTGAAGGAGCGTAATAGTGGATGAAAAGATTACGGTAATGCTGGTTGATGATCAGCAGCTGGTGCGTGGCGGGCTGAAGATGCTCGTGGACTCTCAACCCGATTTGCAGGTGGTGATGGAAGCCGATGACGGCGCCGCCGCTGTGGATAGTTATGCGCGCCTGGCGGAGCAGGGGCACGCGCCGAACATTGTGCTGATGGATGTGCGCATGCCGGTACTGGACGGGCTGCAGGCGGCCACGCGCATCCTTGAGATGCACGCCCCCCAATCGCATGTGATTATGCTGACCACCTTCGATTTGGATGAGTACGTGTACTCGGCGGTACGGGCCGGTGCGAGCGGGTTTCTGCTCAAAGACGCCCCGCCGGAGGAGCTGCTGGGGGCGGTGCGCACAGTGTACCGGGGGGATGCGGTGATCGCGCCTTCGGCCACGCGCCGCCTGCTCAAGCACATGATCCCGGTACTGGATACCTCCAGGGAAAATGCTGCAGCCGAAGCGCCGCCGCAGGAGCAGCCGGTGCTGCAGCATCAGGAACTTATTGAGCAGCTGACCCCGCGCGAGTATGAGGTGCTGAAACTGGTGGCTGAGGGCCTGTCGAACTCTGAGATCGGTCGGGAGCTGGTGCTTTCTGAGGCGACTATTAAAACGCATGTGTCGCATGTGTTGAATAAGTTGGACGCACGGGATCGTGTGCAGGCGGTCATCATGGCGTACGAGGCGGGGATCGTGAGTTAGAAGGCGGGAGACCCACGGCGGTGGGTGCGGGCGTGTACGACTGAAACGGTAAAGCTGGACGATAAAAGTAGTGGGAAAATTGGCGAAAAAGGCAACGATGAGGGCACCGTTAGTGACGCTGGTTCGCGCAAATGCGCGCGCTTCATGGCGTAAATACGCGCTCACGGGGGCAGCGGTGGGGATCTCGGCGTTTTTCTTAGCTATGGTAATTCTGCTGAGCCTGTCGTTCAACGCCGCATTTGATGCCCACTTTGAGGATAGGGTCTCGCGCAGTGATGCCGTTGTGGTACCACAAACACTGTTGATGTCGCCAAGCCCCAACAACGGCTCAGACACTCTGACCACTGAGCAGGTGCAGCGCGTCAGGAATGACCCCCATGTTGAGGCCGTCTGGGAGCTGGTGGGAGATTCCTACATCACCGCCGGAACAACAGATAAGTATTTTGTACTCCGGGAGGTTCCTACTCGCACCGACATGTTCCCCTACACGGTGAATGGCCGCATGCCAGCTAATGAGCGGGAGGTGGTGGTCTCCGAGTACGTAGCCGCTGATTTACAGCTAAATATTGGTGATACACTCAGGGGCAACAGTACAACCCGCCATACGCTGGGTGAATACCGTATTGTGGGTACGTTTAAGCCAGCGACGCAGCGGTCTGACGAAACGCGTGCCGTATATGCTGGTGGCTTGTCACTGACCCGGCCGGGAGCGTCCTCAAACACCATTGAGGGTTTAGCCATTAAGCTTAAACCCGGGGCCAGCATCAAAGACTTGGCCGAATCAGCAGGGCTGAACGGGTTTGGTGGGGTCAATTCCGGTGGGCACGCGCTCACGGCAATGACTCCCCACCAATATGCTGATGCTATGCGCGGAATCCAGCATATAGTTCTAGCGGTGTTGACCAGCTCAATGCTCAGCTTTGCCATACTGGCGGTGTTGGTTTCTGCTTTCGTCATCTCTAATACACTGAATGTGCTCATGGCTCAACGCACCCGCGAACTGTCACTGCTGCGAACAGTGGGGATGAATAAACGCTCGCTCCTTGCACTGGTGCTGGGGGAAGCGGTAATTATGGGTGTGGTATCTTCACTGACTGGTATTGTCTTAGCCTATATCTTGTTCGCGGTGGGCACCCTGCTGTTGGATCGCTCCTCCCGTTTCGCAATAACTATCTCAGAGGTGCGGGCTATTACTGAGCTCGTGTTCAGCTCATCGCTCATGCCAGCGGCAATAACCCTAGCTGCATGTTGTACCACCACGCTCATTGCGGCACTTCTGCCAGCGGTGACGGCGATGCGTATTTCTCCTGTACAGGGTCTGCGGCAAGGCACAAAGATCACGGTACATGCCGGTGGTCGGGTGCAGACCATCCTAGGAACCGTGTTTTTCCTGCTTGCTACGGGCTTAGTAGCCTGGGGGTTGTTCCATTCAATAGGCATAGATAATAACGCTAATACAGGATGGCAGAAACGGTTCATATTCTCGGCGCTTGGGGTAGCGTGCCTGCTGGTGGCACTGGTGTTCCTTGCTTATCGGTTTATACCGCTGCTGGTACGCGGGTGGGCGGCGCTTATTGCCCGCACACTAACGGGTGAGATTGCCCGGGCGAATGCGCTGCGCTCCCCCAAACGTACAGTGGCGACCGGGCGTGCCCTGCTGGTGGGGGCGGTTCTGGTGGGTGTTGTGCTCTCTGGCCGGGCCACGCTGGAGTCAATGGTGATGCACACCGTCGATCAGCAGAAGGCTGCGGCAGCATCCCTGTATTTTGGTGCGCCCTCTGCGCTGCCGCCACACGCTACACCGTCCGACGCGCAACATACTGCCGAGAAACAGCCGCAACAGCATAATGAATCAAATTCTTCTGCTGTGGAGACATCGCTGCGTCAGGCACGTGAAGCAGCCCAGCAGGTGCGCAATCTAGCGGGTGTATCCTCAGCTTCTCTGGTGGAGTATGCTGGCGGGTTCGACTATCTGGAGACCGAGCCGTACCACAAGTTCGTTCAAAACCGTATGAGCGAACAGGAATACCAGCGCCTGCGCACCGAAGAATCTACCGCATCCCTGGCGAATACGTATGCGGTTGATACCGCAGATATTACTACGGTACTTCCCGGAGCTGACTCTCATCTGCTGGATGGGGACACGGTGGCACTCTCCCGGCAGGACTGGGAATCCTACCGGGCTGGCGAAACCAGCGAATTCCGGTTTGTTGGCCCCACCGGGGAGATCAAGCTTAAACCTGTACCGTCAAACCTTGACAACCACTCCCCGTATGTCTCCCGTGCAACGGCCGCAAAAGTACAAGACCTTGAGCACCCCCGCACGGTTGAAGGAAGCACTGGGGGCGGCTCCCAGCTGATCATGCAGACCAAACCGCTTACCGGCAATAAAGCTAAAGAACTACGCAAAAACCTGCAGCATATTGCCTCGAAGCATCAGGGGCATTACGTGCTTGGCACTGTTGACACGCGCGCTACTATAACCCAAAGCATGGACTATGCCGTGTATGTTTATATGGCGCTGCTGTCACTCACGCTGCTGATTTCAATGCTGGGGGTGGCGAACACTATCGCGCTTTCAGGGTACGAGCGGGCACACGAAAATGCGCTCTTACGGGTGCTGGGGCTCTCGCGCACACAGCTGCGTTCGGTAGTGATCATGGAGGCGGTGCTGATTACATTCGCGACCGTCACCATTGGGCTTGCTGGCGGTACCATCATCGGTTTCGTAGGCGCCCGGGCGATGGTCCCGGAGCAGTATGAGCTGGTGTACACCATACCGTGGGTGGGGTACGGTTTCACGCTTCTCGCCTCTCTCGTGGCGGCTATCCTCTGCTCGTTTATCCCAGCGGTGCGCGTTTCGCGGCGTTCCCCGGTGGAGGGGCTGCGGACCGACTAAATAATGTCTTGGGCGGGTGCACACATGACAGATTATTTATTACCTTGTAAATAAATTAGTTGCCATGTAAAGCACTAACGCATGTAAGGCTACTTTTTAGCCCGCTCTGACTCCCCACTGCGGTGTTTCCCTAAAAATCATCCTAAAGGATGAGGGATATAACAGGTATTTGAGGGTATCATCTGCAACAATTGAGGGCATGAGTACTACGACTATTGCCGCAGCTGCACCTGCGGTAGCCACACGAAATCTGTTCAAAACCTACGGTAGGGGCGAAGCAACCGTTCATGCCCTGAATAATGTGACCATTGACTTTGAGCGCGGTAAATTTACCGCCATTATGGGGCCTTCCGGCTCGGGTAAATCCACGCTCATGCAAACCTTAGCGACTCTCGACACCCCGGATCGAAACCCTGAAACAAGCATCCAGATTGGCGGCACTGAACTATACGGTCAGAAAGACAACCAGCTCACCGAATTCCGCCGCGAACACGTAGGGTTCATCTTCCAGGCCTTTAACCTCGTACCCACCCTCACCGCCGGGCAAAACATCGACCTGCCGCTGGGGCTAGCCGGCAAAAAACCCGACCCGGTATGGCGCGATTACCTGGTGAAAACCCTGGGTCTTGCCGAACGTCTGAACCACAGGCCCGAGCAGCTTTCGGGTGGTCAGCAGCAGCGTGTGGCGATTGTGCGTGCGCTACTGTCCCGGCCCGAGGTGGTTTTTGCGGATGAGCCGACCGGTAACCTCGACTCTAACTCGGGTACTGAGGTGCTTAAACTTCTGCGGGATGCAGCCACCGAACAGAAACAAACAATTCTGATGGTCACGCACGATGCGCACGCCGCCTCGTACGCAGACCGCGTGGTCTTCCTCAAAGACGGCATGATCGCTGGCGAAATGCTCAACCCCACCCACGACGCCGTCCTACAGGCCATGGGGCAGTTGGAGGGTAAGTAGTGTCTAGTAATCTAAATACAGTGGCGCGCGCGAACCTGCGTGCGTCCAAAGGCAAATATATTCTCACGGGTCTTGGTATTGCCATTTCGTCGTTCTTCATTGCGGCCGTGATTGTGCTGATCAGCTCGCTGCAAGGCACCGTTAGCGCCTCAATCGGCGATGTGCTGACCAAGGCCGATAATATTGTGATCTCTGCCGGGGCAAACGACCAGTCTAACAATAGCGCGAATATTTACCTGGATGAGGAGACCATTAAGAAAATTCAGGAAGACCCGTCGGTAGCCTCAGCCTGGATTGATTACCAGGGTTCGGGCAAGTTCGGTGCCGATAAGACCACGGCCTACTACAACCAGGCCCCCACCAGCACCGACGCATTCCCCTTCAGCATTGACGGTAAGTTGCCCGCGAATGATTCAGAGATTATGCTCTCTAAAATCTTCGCGCAAAAACACAACCTGAAAACCGGTGATAAGGTCACCTCGCAGGATATTGTGGCTTCCGCCTCCGATCCGAGCACCACCGACACTAAGGAGTACACGGTCAGCGGCCTGTTCGACGGCGGGTTCTCGGGCGCCAGCTCAAATGATGCGGTCTTTATTGGCGGCACCGCCTACGGGGAAGCCGCCACCAAGGCCCTTAAGAACAGGCCTGCCGGGGCACCCGAGTACGTGTATCCGGGCGCTACCATGGCGTTTGTTAAATTCAAGGGTGATGACCCGGCCGCTGCACGTACTGAGCTGCAGAATAAGCTCAACACCGGGGACAAAAATACCGAGCCGAAGGTTACAACCGGGAAAGAGTACCTGAAGAAGATACAGGACCAAATCTCGGCTGGGTTCGCGCTTATTGGCACGATCCTGGGCGCTTTCGCGGCACTGGCCTTGCTGGTCTCGTCCTTCGTCATTTCTAATACGTTCGCGGTGCTGATTGGGCAGCGAGTGCGTGAGCTTGCCCTGCTGCGTACCCTGGGGGCGCGTGGCTCCTCACTGGTGCTCATGCTTATCATTGAGGCCCTCGTGGTGGGTATTGTATTCTCAGCGATCGGTGCGTTGGCGGTGTATGCCGTCGCGGGCCTGCTGTCACTGTTGTTTAACAATATTCTGATCACGTACGACCCCATGGCGTTCGTCGCTGGTGTGGCACTGTGCACCATCGTTACAGTGTTGGCTTCGCTGGCCCCGGCCCGCACCGCCCTGCGCATCTCCCCCATTAGCGCAATGGGTGAGACCACCGCCCAGGCCGTGAAGAAGCCCAGCATTATTGGGATGATCGCGGGCGTGCTGGTGGGTATTGGCGGTGCCGTACTGGTCAGTATTGCCATCGGGATGACCAACGACAAGAAGGACTCCGAACAGGCTGTGCTGCTGGTGATGCTGGCTGCCCTGCTGCTCGGTGTGGCGATCTTCCTGCTCACTCCCTGGATTCTGCTGCCGCTGGTACGGGGGCTGGGCACAATGTTCCGCACCCAGACCGGTAAATTGGCGGTCGCTAACGCCCTGCGCTCCCCCAAACGTACGGTCTCAACGGGCCGTGCAGTACTGGTGGGTGCACTGGTGGTCGCTACCGTGCTGACCGGTTACAGCGTCATGAACGCCTCGCTGGCAAAAGCAATGGATAAAACCTTCCCAATCTCGGCGATGGCCGTATACGGTGATGGCTCATCGACCGGTGCCAAGGGCGTGGAGAAAGCCCGCAGCGTTGCCGATAAGGCGCGGGGTTTGAAGAATGTGGAAGCAGCAACTGTGGCCTCTGCTGCGGGTGCCGTGGAGTACACGATCCCTGTGAAGGATACTGACAAGTCGGTGGATCACGCCAGTAACCTGGTGGCGCTGAGCCAAGACGAGCTGGGGAAGGTCATCCCGGGTGAGGCTTCGCAGCAGCTTGCCGATAACACCGTGCTGGTTCCCACCAAGATTTATGAGGCCAGCTCATATAACGATTCAACCCGGCTCAAGGCAACCGGCCCGCGCGGGACTGTGGAGCTGAAACCGATTAAGTCGCAGACCCAGCAGACCCTCTTCATCGTGAATACGGCAACCGGGGCCAAGCTGCAGGATGCCTCCGACCCGAAACCGATTGCTGTTGCAAACGCACCGGAACAGCAGGGTGCACAGGGGCAGCCCGCCCAGGGTGGTGAGCACCAGGCTCCTGCCGATGGAGCACAGGGAGCACCCACCGCTGGGGCTGAGGGCGACGCGTCTCCCGGCGCTACCGGTGCCGGTTCTGAGGGTGCCAGTGCCCCTGCCGGTGGCGGCGCTCAAGGCTCTGCTGCGGGTGCATCCGCTGGGAGTGCCCAGCAGCCGGGCCAGGACGGTGCCGGGCAGCAGGAGCTGGGAACCGTAGCGCGCGGTAACCAGACGATGGTTCTGGTGCGTGCGGCTTCTCCGCTGTCGTCCTCCGATAACGCCGCTTTGCAGGATGAGCTGACTAAAGCTAATGACGGCGTTGATTTTGTGGGCGGTTTGCAGTCGCGGAAACAGATTGACCAGATACTGACTATTCTGCTGGGCTGCACCCTGGCACTGTTGGCTCTGGCAATTGTGATCGCTGTGATTGGCGTGGCGAACACTATGACCCTGTCGGTGAACGAGCGCCGCCGTGAGAACGCGATGCTCCGCTCGCTGGGCCTGTCCCGCAAGCAGCTGCGTCGCATGATTTCGGCCGAGGCAATTCTCATTACCCTAGGCGCGGTGCTGCTGGGCATCTTAGGCGGTATTGGGATTGGGCTGCTCGCGGCGAAGGTTATTTTCACGGCGTCCAATAGTTCCGCTGAGATTGTGGTTGAGCTGCCGTTCTTGGGGCTGGCCTTTGTGGTGCTGGTTGGTTTGCTGTCAGCACTGGTCGCCTCGGCGCTGCCGGCGATACGTTCAGCGCGTATGTCTCCCGTGGAGGGGATGCGCAGCTAGCCGCTGATTCGCTGTCGGTTCCGAACCGTCACAGGGCGGGTTCCCCGGTGTGGGGAACCCGCCCTGTGTTTTTATTGTGCCCGCTAAAGTTAATACAGTTTGTCTGCCGAAACATGCTGAGGATGTACTATTCTGCCTATAATTCTTACACGACGGCGTGTTATTAAATCTTTATTTTCCATTTATTAGACACAGTGTCATATATCACATACACCACTTAGGGTATACATTACCTCATACTCTTTGAATGCAGCTTAAATGCAGCGTATCTACCACTTTTACCACACCATTCCCCGCCGTGCCACCTTAAACCCTGGTCAGGGCCGTATATCATCCGAAAGTATGAGAACCGTTTTTGGGGCCTTCAAAAACTTCACCCCAAAGGATGACAAATGTCAGGGGATATCGCTTTCAATTCCTGAAACAATTAAATCATGACTACTTCAACCATCCCCGCAGGCACTCCTGCGGTAGCCACACGAAACCTCTTCAAAACCTACGGCAAGGGCGAAGCAACCGTTCATGCACTGAACAATGTGAGCGTTGACTTCGAGCACGGCAAATTTACCGCCATTATGGGGCCTTCCGGTTCTGGCAAGTCCACGCTGATGCAGACGCTCGCTACCCTTGATGCGCCCGACCGTAACCCCCAGACTATTATCCGTATCGGCGGCACCGAGCTGTACGGGCAGAAAGACAACCAGCTCACCGAATTCCGCCGCGAACACGTAGGCTTCATCTTCCAGGCCTTTAACCTCGTACCCACCCTCACCGCCGGGCAAAACATCGACCTGCCACTGGGACTGGCCGGCAAAAAACCCGACCCGGTGTGGCGTGACTATCTTGTTCAGACTTTGGGGCTGCAGAACCGCCTGGATCACCGCCCCGAACAGCTCTCCGGCGGCCAGCAGCAGCGCGTTGCCATTGTGCGTGCACTGCTGGCTCGCCCGGAGGTCGTATTTGCGGATGAGCCGACCGGTAACCTCGACTCCAACTCGGGGTCTGAGGTTTTGCGGCTGCTGCGTGATGCGGCGACTGAGCACCAGCAGACCATCCTCATGGTCACGCACGATGCGCACGCCGCCTCGTACGCAGACCGCGTGGTCTTCCTCAAAGACGGCATGATTGCTGGCGAGATGCTCAACCCCACCCACGACGCCGTCCTGCAGGCCATGGGACAGTTGGAAGGTAAGTAAAAATGGCTACTACTACACTAAGTACGGTGGCGCGGGCGAACCTGCGCGCCTCCAAGAAGAAATATATTCTCACGGGTATTGGTATTGCCATTTCGTCGTTCTTCATTTCGGCGGTGCTAATGCTTACCTCCTCGCTTCAGGCGACGCTGGATGCGACCATTGGCGATGTCTACACTAACTCCCAAAACGTGGTGATTTCTGCGGGTATGGCGAACCAAGGCGACGGGAATTCCACCGCTAAGGTCCCGATGTCCAATGACACGCTTAAGAAGCTTCAGGAGTCCCCGGAGGTTAGCTCATCCTGGATTCTGTATGGTGTTTCTGGCACCTACGGGGCCGATAAAGAGAAGGTAACATACGCTTCTACACCGTCGTCAAAGGACCTTTCGCCCTTCAATATTGAGGGGAATCTCCCGTCTAAAGATACAGAACTCCTGGTTGCTAAGAGTTTCGCTGAGAAACACAATCTGAAAATCGGTGATAAGGTGACCATGCCTAATATTGTCACCTCAGCTACCGATAAGGACAATGCGAAAGACACCGAGTATACCCTCACGGCTACTTTCAACACCGGTATCTCAGATTCGCAGATGAGCGACAATATTTTCATTGGCGGCACCAGCCTTGCGGATATCGCGCGTCAGCTTGCCGATGAAGAGGGCGGGATCGTCTCAGACCCCTCCAAACCTATGGCGCCTCAGGCCTTCATTAAGCTCAAGAATAATACCCAGGAATCGCGCGATGCCCTGCAGAAAGAGCTGAACACCGGCGATAAGAACACCACCCCCAAGGTGCTCTCTAACACGCAGATGATGGACCACCTCAAGAAGCAGCTCTCATCGTTCTTCGACGCAGTGGGTACTATCCTCGTCGCCTTCGCAATCCTGGCTCTGTTGGTTTCCTCATTCGTCATTTCGAACACCTTCGCGGTGCTGGTGGGCCAACGGATACGTGAGCTCGCCCTGCTGCGCACCCTTGGTGCCCGTGGTGGTTCGCTGGTGCGAATGCTGCTTATGGAGTCGGTGGTGATTGGCCTGTTCTTCTCCATTATTGGTTCGGCAGCGGTGTATGCAGTCGGCGGGATTTTGAACGCAATGTTCAGCACGTTCGTCGTGAATTTCTCCCCCGTGGCGTTTATTGTGGGTGTGCTCATGTGCACCGTCGTGACCGTGCTCGCCTCGCTCGTCCCGGCCCGTACTGCCCTGCGCATCTCCCCCATTAGCGCCATGAGCGCAAATACTGAGCAGGCCGTGAAGAAGCCCAGCATCATTGGGGGAATCATCGGCGTCGTCTTCGCCATTGCGGGCGGTATTCTCAACGCCGCCGCGCTGAAGGATAATAACGGCGGCACTGCTATTACCACCATTATGTGGGCGTGCCTCTTCTACGCGTTGGCGGTATTCCTGCTCACCCCGTGGATCCTGCTGCCGCTCGTTCGGATTATTGGGTCGGTACTGCGCGGGCAGACCGGTAAACTCGCACTGGCGAACTCCCTGCGCTCGCCTAAACGCACCGTTTCAACCGGGCTCGCCGTGCTGGTGGGAACCCTGGTGATTAGCATCGTGCTAACTGGCCACTCGGTTTTGAGCACATCCATCGCCAAAGAGCTGGATAGGCTATACCCGGTCACAGCGTACGCACCGTTCGGTGAGTCCTCCGTGACCAATAGCAGTGCGAGCGTGACCAAGGCAAAGAATGTGGCCGATAAGATTAAGGGCCTTAAAAACGTTGAAGCCGTTAGTGTTGGCTCGGCTGCGGGCGTAATCGAATACACCGCAAAGCCCGATGATAATGCAGGCTCCACCAATCTCAAAGGCAATGTGATGTCTCTGAGCAATGATGACCTGCACAAGGTAGCCACCGGCGAGTCCAACATTAACCTGAAGGACGACGAGGTGCTCGTGCCCCGGGATATTTGGGACTTGGGCAAGTTCGATAACAACACCCGTCTGAAGATTACCGGGCCGCTGGGAACGGTCGAGGCCAAACCCATTAAGGCAGAGACCAAAGAGCCGTTCTTCGTGGTGAACCCGGCAACCGGCGCTAAGGTGCAGGATGCCTCCAACCCGCAGCCAGCCACTACTGAGCAGGCTATGCCGGAAGACCCCGCCGCACAGGAAGCGCTCATGAAGGCTGCTCAGGAAAACCCGGCCCTGGCACGCAGCTTCGCGGTACGCGGTACCGCAACTATGGTGCTCATGCGGGCAAAGACCCCGCTCACCAGCTCCGATAACAGCCAGCTGCAGAGCGAGCTTGCTAAGGCAAATGACGGCACCGAGTTCCAGGGCGGACTGAAGGTTCGTAAGATTAACGATCAGAATCTGAGTATTATGCTCAATGCGTCCCTGATCCTGCTGGCACTGGCAGTCGTTATTGCGGTGATTGGTGTGGCAAACACTATGACCCTGTCGGTAAACGAGCGCCGCCGTGAGAACGCGATGCTCCGCTCGCTGGGCCTGTCCCGCAAGCAGCTGCGCCGCATGGTCTCAACCGAAGCCGTCATGATTACCCTCGGAGCGCTGGCGATGGGCATCGTCTCAGGCGTACTCATTGGTTTAGTTCTTTCACGAGTACTGGTGCGGTCCACGGGTGAATCCACGGAAATGGTACCTGCCCTGCCAATTACTGGCTTGGTACTCGTGTTGGTAGTGGGCCTATTCGCCGCATTCGCGGCGTCAGCCATCCCGGCCTTCCGGTCGGCACGGCAATCCCCAGTGGAGGGGTTAAGGTCCCGCTAACCTCATAAGGATCCCCGGAAGGGGAAAAGCCCCCGGTGCTTTTGTCGGTTGGAGCCGGGGGCTTCTTCCTGCCCTCACAGCAGTAGCCCGCTAACATTACGAGCAACAGAAAGTCCCGGAGGCAACGGTATTCGTTGCTTCCGGGACTTTTAGCGTATGAAGATACGTGCCGGTTACGCCTCTTTCGGCTCCTCATACCGGGGGAACACCGGCGACGGGGCCGGAAGCTCAGTACCGGCGACCAGAGCATCACCCAGCGCGGTAAACTGGCGCGCATCACCTTCAGCAACACCCAGCAGATCCAGCAGCTTCGCCATGGAGGCGGGCATCACCGGCTGCATGAGGATAGCAACCTGGCGCACCACCTCAAGGGTCACATACAGCACTGTGCCCATGCGTTCCAGCTCACCGTTCTTACGCAAAGCCCACGGCTGCTGCTCCGCGAAATAGGCGTTCGTATCGGCAAGCACCGTCCAGATGCGCTCTAGGGCACGATGGAATGCCTGCTCATCATAGTCCGCGCGAACCGGCTCATACAGGGCGGCAGCATCAGCCAAAATCTTACGATCAGCCTCGGTAAACTCGCCGGGGGTAGGCACCTTACCGTCACAGTTCTTCGCCACCATCGACAGCGAACGCTGCGCCAAATTCCCGAGGTTATTCGCCAAATCCGAATTAATACGGTTCTTAATCGCCTCGGCGGAATACGAGCCGTCCTGCCCGAATGAGACCTCACGCATCAGGAAGAACCGCACCTGGTCCAGCCCGAAGGCCGCCACCAGGTCGGCAGGATCCACCACATTACCCACCGATTTCGACATTTTCTCGCCATTGACCAGCAGGAACCCGTGCCCAAATACGCGTTTGGGCAGTTCAAGACCGGCCGACCAGAGGAACGCAGGCCAGTAGATAGAGTGGAAACGGGTAATGTCCTTACCAATCAGGTGCAGGTCTGCCGGCCAGTATTTGGTGAAAAGCTCCCCCTCAGTGTTCGGGTAGCCCAGGCCAGTCAGGTAGTTAGTCAGCGCATCCACCCACACGTACATAACATGCTTATCATTACCGGGTACGGGCACACCCCAGTCGAAGGTGGTGCGCGAAATTGAGAGGTCATTCAGTCCGCCCTTGACGAACGAGGTCAGCTCATTGCGGCGCGACTCGGGGTAAATGTAGCCCTGAGTTGCGTAAAGCTCCAGCAGCTTATCGGCATACTTTGAGAGGCGGAAGAAATACGACTCTTCCTCAGTCCATTCGACTTCCGTTCCGGTGGCAATAGCGTAACGCTGCCCGTCACGTTCTTCTGTCTCGTCCTCAGCATAGTAGGCTTCATCGCGTACGGAGTACCATCCGGCGTATTTATCGAGGTAGATATCCCCGTTCTCTTCCATACGCTTCCAGATTGCTTGAGATGCCTCATAATGGTCCGGATCCGTAGTGCGAATAAAGCGATCGTAACTAATGCCGAGAGCATCATTCATCGCCTTGAAACGGGCGGAGTTCTCATCGGCGAGTTCTTTGGCGGTTTTCCCCTGTTTCTCAGCGGTGGTCTGCATCTTCTGCCCGTGTTCGTCGGTGCCCGTCATAAAGCGCACGTCAAAACCGTCGAGTCGCTTGAAACGTGCCAACACATCGGCGGCAATGGTCTCATAGGCATGACCGATGTGGGGGTTTCCGTTGGGGTAAGAAATCGCAGTCGTGATGTAGAAGGGGGTAGCACTCATAACTATTAATCTTACCGCAGTTTTTCAGCATAGATGCGGCGAAACAGTAATGCGACAAGCCGCCGTCATGTACCCGCGCACAACCCCAGCTGCAGTAGCAGATCCCCTCGCACATGTTGCACGCTGCACACCGTGACGGTGCTCAGCACGCAGCATGTGCGAAGGGGTCACCTGCGTTTACAACAGTGCGTTGTAGGCTGGGCCCGTTAGCCGCATGACCACTCATAGAAGACCTGCGAGAAGTCACGGGCTGCCAACCGGTCCGGAGCAATCACCCAGTTCGCCGTACCACAATCACCCCAGAGCACGCCTATGTTCGAGTTTATCGTTAACAGGTTAACGGTACGCCTGCGAATATCAGAGTTTTCAGGGTATTCGCGGCGTGGATCACCCTGTACAAAGTCCGGTAACCCACCAAGCCTTGAGTAGTCCCCTGAACCAGTAAATTCCTCAATTTCTTCCACCTCAAAATCTTCAAGGTCAAAAAGGCTCGTAATAGCCTGTTCCGGGTATGCCTGGTTCCACCTCTCAAGCAGCGGGTGATTTATCGAATCGTTCGGGGCAAATATTTCCCGCCCAGGCGTCGTAAATGCGAGTGCACACTCACTTTTGATAGGCCACCAGAATTCCCGCTCATGATCCTCCCAAGTCGCTACCGCATCCGGATTCGCTTCACCCAGCTGAGGATAATAGATCACACGGTGGTTCTCTCCCTTATATATCCCCCACTTATCTATCCCCCACCCTGCGTTTGTGCTCACCCAGAACTGCACCATGCCGGTGGGCGGATAAATAGGATTCTCCGGCAGCTCAGCACAATTAATCTGCGCGATCATGCCCATCGGTACCCCGTCCGAGTCGGTGGGTGCCTCCACCCCAGCGGGCAGATACGGCACTCCCCCGAACTTCGAGACGGTCACCGGCAGCGGCTCAGCGGCCTCAGAGGGCTTAATCCTAATAGTGGGTAACGGGTTCTCGGTATAGAGCTCTTCAACAAGGGCAGCAGCTTTCTCAACAATATCGCTCACAGGAAGCTCTCCTTCAACGGTTCTATCTATGGTCATTGCTGGGTTGTGCAGGTGTTTCCACCTGCGCCCTAGCTTAATGAGAGCACTCTCCCGAGCCAATACACAACCGATTTCGTCATTACCCACTTTTCCTCATCTGACAAACCCCGGTTAGGGGCAGCGCTCGGCACCAGAATGTGCCAGGAGGTCAGCCCGTGTTTTTACAGAGGCCGCTAACAGCATGACCACTCATAGAAGACCTGCGAGAAGTCACGGGCTGCCAACCGGTCGGGAGCAATCAACCAGTTCGCCGTACCGCCATCACCCCAGATCACCAAATATTCTTCGCCATCCCAGACTGAGTCCATCGTCAGCAGGTTCACGGTGCACCCACGCTCCTCAGCATTCTCATGGTAGTAACGCGGGTCGCCCTGCACAAAGTCTGGTAAACCGCCAATCTTCGAGTAATCCCGTGAACCGGTGAACTTCTCAATCTCTTCCAGAACATCGCCGTCCTCAAAATTGTCAAGGTCAAAAAGAGACTTAATGGTCTGTTCCGGGTATGCCTGGTTCCACCTCTCAATCAGCGGGTGGTTCACTGAATCCTTGTACGGGGAGAATATTTCATGCTCCAACACCACAAATTCGAGTGCGCATTCGTGCTCCACCGGCAGCCAAATATCATGTTCATCGTCATTCATAGTTGCTACCGCATTTGGGTTCGCCTCACCCAGCTGAGGGTAATAGATAACGCGGCGGTCATTTTCGCCGCCTAATCCCCAATCGTCACCGCCCCCTATCCAGAACTGCACCATACCGGTAGGCGGGTAAATGGGGGTCTCGGGCAGTTCAGCACAGTTAATCTGCGCGATCATGGCCATTGGGTTCCCATCTGAGTCGGTGGGTGCCTCCACATCGACAGGAAGATACGGCACTCCCCCGAACTTTGAGACGGTCACCGGCAGCGGCTCAGCAGCCTTAGATGCCTTAATCTCAATAACGGGTAACGGGTTTTCAGCATTGAGCTGTTTAATAAGGGCGATAGCTTTCTCGGCAGTGCTGCTCATGGGAACTCCTTCGATGGCTCTGAGCTACGGTAGTTAGGGGTTACAGGCGTCACCGCCTGTGTTCTCCGCATTAATTAGAGCACCTTCCTGAACCAGCACACAATTGGTTTCGTCATTGCCCGTTTTTCCTCACCTGATGTACCCCTCATCAGGATTGGCACAACATTATCTAGTTCCGAACCGCCAAGCTGCTGGCAGAAAACTTTAGGGTACTACATGAGCTGCAATAAACGCTTCAAAGACCAAACGCATACAAAGGGGTGCCCACCATGAATGGCAGGCACCCCTGTAACGTTATTAGCTCAGCGCTTAGCGAGCCACCGAACCTTCGGTGTAGTCATCATCCACGGTGTTCCACGAGAACAGCTCACGCAGCTTACGGCCGGTAGCCTCAATCGGGTGCGACTCGCCCTGAGCGCGCAGAGCCTTGAACTCGGGTGCACCAGCAGCCTGGTCGTCCATGAAACGCTTAGCGAACGCGCCGTTCTGAATATCAGCCAGCACAGCCTTCATGTTCTCCTTAACCTCGGGAGAAATCACGCGCGGGCCAGAAACATAGTCACCATACTCGGCGGTGTCAGAAATCGACCAGCGCTGCTTAGCAATACCGCCCTCAATCATCAGATCCACGATCAGCTTCAGCTCGTGCAGCACCTCAAAGTACGCGATCTCAGGCTGGTACCCTGCCTCAGTCAGCACCTCAAAACCGTACTGCACCAGCTGCGAGGTAGACCCGCACAGCACAGCCTGCTCACCGAACAGGTCAGACTCGGTCTCTTCGGTGAAAGTGGTCTTAATAACGCCCGCACGGGTAGCACCCAGCGCCTTAGCATACGACAGGGCCAATGCCAGGGCCTCACCCGAGGCGTCCTTCTCAACGGCAACAAGAGCGGGAACACCACGGCCTGCCTCGTACTCGCGGCGCACCGTGTGCCCCGGACCCTTCGGGGCGACCATAGCGACATCCACACCCTCGGGTGCGGTAATGTAGCCAAAGCGGATATTGAAACCGTGCGCGAAAAACAGCGCATTGCCGGGCTTCAAGTTAGGTTCGATGCTCTCAGCGTAGACCTTAGCCTGCACCTGATCCGGGGTCAGAATCATAATGACATCTGCCTCAGCGGCGGCCTCGGCAACGGTCGCCACACGCAGCCCTTCAGCCTCAGCCTTGGCACGGGACTTGGAGCCCTCAGCCAAGCCAACAATAACCTTCACGCCAGAATCACGCAGGTTCAATGCGTGGGCGTGACCCTGCGAACCGTAACCGATAATCGCGACGGTACGGCCCTGGACCAGGGAAAGATCTGCATCGTCGTTGTAGAAAATGGTTGCTGCCATTTCTTCTCCTAATATTTTGGTGTTTACCCGCTAAGGGCTCAGTGAATAAGTTTACTAGATGCGGTACCGTGCAGAAGGTTTAAACGCCTCTTCTCAGGATGCGGGCACCGGCACCGCACGGCACCGCATACCCGCACCCAACGATAGTGGCTCCACCCACGGTTGCCAGCGGCTTCTTCCGCCGAAAGAGGGCGCTAAATGCGTTCGCTCATCGACCGCGGCCCGCGAGAAAGCGCAATAGTGCCAGCACGCACAATCTCACGGATGCCGTAGGGCTCGAGCACATCCAGCAGGGCGTTAAGCTTCTCAGCCGAACCGGTCGCCTCAATCACTACCGACTCCGTAGAGACGTCAATTACCGAAGCACGGAAAAGATCGGCGGCCTGAACCACCTGCAGACGCACCGCCGGGTCCGCCTTAACCTTCACCATAATGTGGTCGCGCTGTGTTGAGGTCTCCGGCGGCAGCTCCACCACTTTAAGAACATGGATCAGCTTATTCAGCTGTTTAGTGAGCTGCTCCAGAGTTTCAGAATCGCCATCCGCAACAATCGTGATGCGTGAAACCTTGGGAACCTCCGTGGGGCCCACCGCGAGGGAGGCAATATTAAACATGCGGCGGGAGAACAGCCCAGAAACGCGTGAGAGCACGCCGGGCTTGTCTTCTACCAGTACTGAAAGGGTATGCAGGCTCATTAGTTCTCCCCCTCTTCTCGACCGAAATCGGGCGAGGTGTTCTTCGCAATCTGAATCAAATCATTCGACACGCCAGCGGGCACCATCGGCCACACCATCGCATCCGGGCTAACGGTGAAATCAATCACCACGGGGCGGTCGTTAATCGCGAGCGCCTGCTTAATGGTTTCGTCCACGTCCTCGTCACGTTCGCACCTGAACGTGGCGCAGCCGTACGCGTCGCCAAGCTTCACGAAATCGGGGATGCGGTCGGTGCCGTGCCCGGTACGCAGGTGCGTGTTGGAGTAGCGACCGTCATAGAAGAGGGTCTGCCACTGGCGCACCATACCCAGGGACGAGTTATTAATGATCGCAACCTTAATGGGGATATTGTTCTGCGCGCAGGTGGCCAGCTCCTGGTTAGTCATCTGGAAACAGCCGTCGCCGTCAATCGCCCACACCACGGAGTTGGGGTTTGCCACCTGTGCACCCATGGCGGCGGGTACGGAGTAGCCCATAGTGCCCAGACCGGAGGAGCTGAGGAAGTGACGCGGGTTCTCGTGCCCCACAAAGTGAGCACCCCACATCTGGTGCTGGCCCACGCCAGCCACATAGAATGCGTCTGGGCCGGTGAGGGCGCTGATGCGTTCCAGCACGTACTGGGGTGAGCCCAGCCCGTCGTCTGTTTTAACGTACCCCAGCGGGTAGTCCGCCTTAATCTTGTCCAGCTCAACCCACCAGTCGGCCAGTGAGGGCATGTGCGGAGCGAACTCGGTAGCGAGCAGCTCGTTCAGTTCGGGCAGCACGTACCGCAGATCGCCCACGATTGGCACGTTTGCGAAACGGATTTTTGAAATCTCCGCCGGGTCAACGTCAATATGGATGACCTTCGCATCGGGGGCGAACGAATCGACTTTACCGGTCACACGGTCGTCGAAACGGGCCCCGAGAGTAATCAGCAAGTCTGACTTCTGCATGGCTGCCACGGCGGGAACGGTGCCGTGCATGCCGGGCATCCCCAAGTTCTGGGGGTTCGAGTCGGGCAGAGCGCCGCGGGCATTGAGGGTGGTAACCACGGGTGCGCCAGTGAGTTCTGCGAGTTTAGCCAGCTCTTCGGAGGCGCCCGCACGCACCACGCCGCCGCCCACGTACAGTACGGGGCGTTTGGACTCGGTAATGAGCTTAGCCGCTTCACGGATCTGCTTGGAGTGCCCGCGGGTGACGGGGGTGTAGCCGCGCACCTCAATCTTCGGGGGCCAGCTGAAGTCCATCATGCCCACCTGCGCGTCCTTGGTGATGTCTACCAGCACGGGGCCGGGGCGTCCGGTTGCGGCAAGATGGAAGGCGGTGGCGATGCACCGCGGAATTTCCTGCGGGTCGGAGATCATGAAGGAGTGCTTGGTGATCGGCATGGTCATGCCCACAATGTCTGCTTCTTGGAAGGCGTCGGTGCCGAGCAGCTTCGTGGACACCTGCCCGGTGATAGCAACGATGGGCACCGAGTCCATGTTTGCGTCCGCGATGGGGGTGAGCAGGTTGGTGGCACCGGGCCCGCTGGTTGCAATACACACACCTACTTTGCCGGTGGAGGTCGCATACCCTTGAGCGGCGTGCCCTGCACCTTGCTCGTGGCGCACCAGGATGTGGTTAATCTTGGAGGAATCCATGAGCGGGTCATAGGTGGGCAGGATTGCCCCGCCGGGCAAACCAAAAACGTCGGTGACGCCAAGCATTTCAAGGGAGCGGATGATCGCTTGGGAGCCGGTCATGCGCTCGGTGGTGTGTGTTTCGCCCGCCGCCGAAGTTTCGGGGGCGGTCTTAGCCGAGTATCCCGTGGTCATATTAATGCCTCTTATCGGTTCTTCAGTTCTCTGTAATCTGAGGTGAGGTGCGATAAGCTGGTGTGCCTTTCGCGCGTGCGCCCCGGTGGTTCCGTAGCTACAAAAAATACCCTCCGCTGGTGGTGGTAGCGAAGGGCGCTTACGTAGACAGCATCAAAGCCTCGTCCTGCGGCGCCCTAGGCGACGACTACGAGGCTAAGAATCAGCTGCATCTGTTGCTTTTGCACCCTTCTATGTTCGCGCGCTGGCGTGCGTGAGTCAAATCTCCCGTGCCGTTTTAACAAATTTTTTGCAGTATTTTTTGAGAAGTTGGCTTGTGAACGGGATGCAAATGTTATCTGCCGACCACTACCGGAGTATTTCACCAGTAAATTAGTGCGTTTATGTGACATAAAACGGTGACGTAGAACGCGCCTGCCGGTAGAATTGGGGGTATGACCGATATGAAAAATACGGCCGACACCGATGTAGCGCAGGCCAATCAACAGCAGGGCACACAACAACTAACCGGAGAACAAGTAATCCGAGTACTGCACCCTGCTTTTGATAATCAGATCATTAATTACGGCGCCTACAACCTGGTGTATGCGACCGGTTCCGCGACCTACCGCAACCCCGATATTGCAGCTCTTCAGGAGGATCACCAAGAGTGCTTTCTGGTAGGTTATCAGGATTCACCCGATGAGGTGATTATTGCACCTATTCATATGCCTGAGGTGACCCCGGCAGGTGCGGCAACAACCATCGACAACACAAACGCTCTGCATGCGCATCTGACGAATGACAATCTGACTATTATGCTTGAGTCTATTAATGGGAGCCGGTTCAGGCTCACACTATTAGATAAGCCCGAGATTACCACGCACGCTGGTACGGGCACTATTGATCAGACGCTGGATGTGCAAGATTTCCGGACGTTCGTGACCACTATCTGGCCAGTGCTATAGGCCTGTGCGGCCACCGGTTCATGGCGCACCCCGCGGCTTGGGGGGTGCGCCTTTTAGCAGGTTACCCGCATGTACCCGGTACCGCGCTTGGCTGCGTGGGCCCGGGTGCAGAGTAAAAATAGGCGAGAACCCCGCCGATATTGGCGGGATTCTCGCTATAGTGTGCGCCCCCTGGGACTCGAACCCAGAACCCATTGATTAAGAGTCAATTGCTCTGCCAATTGAGCTAGAGGCGCTTATTTACTTATCCACCAGCACCGCTGGCGACAGATAAAAACTATACGGCACTTGCTTCACCCTCGCAAATCCAGTTGGGGTGATACTCGCCACCCTAAAGCTGGGGTGTGTGGGGGCAGTAGTGAGAACAGCTTCGACCCGTTCATCTTGAGGCGCACCTGAGGCCGTGCCATGATGGTTTGTATTAGAGACACTTCTGGCCCCGATAACCCGAAAGGCACACCGTGAGCACTCGTTTGGAACCCGGCACCGCCGCACCCGATTTCACACTACAAGACCAGGATGGGACCGCCCGCTCCCTCAGCGACTATCGGGGGCAGAACGTCATCCTCTATTTCTACCCCAAGGCGTCCACCCCCGGGTGCACTAAAGAAGCATGTGACTTTCGAGATAACCTGGCGTCGTTCTCCGCACTCGGGTACACGGTGCTGGGTGTCTCACCCGATAAGCTGCCCGCCCTCAAGAAATTTACCCAGAACGAAGAGCTCACCTTCCCGCTGCTGTCCGACGCCGACCACGCCGTGGCCGAAGCATACGGCGCGTGGGGCGAGAAGAAGAACTACGGGAAAGTGTACGAAGGGCTTATTCGCTCAACCTTCGTCATTGATGAGCAGGGCACCATTAAGATTGCCCAGTACAATGTGCGAGCCACCGGGCACGTAGCAAAACTACGGCGCGATATGGGCATTGACCCCAAATAGCACCAGCATCCCCTATTGCGGGGGAGGCGCCCCACTGCCCCACCGCTTACGCCATTTGTGAACCCTTTTACCGCTAGTGTAGACTTGCATACGTTGGTTTAGCACTGGCATCACGCGCGAGTGGTGAAATTGGCAGACACGCAGGATTTAGGTTCCTGTGCCTTACGGCGTGGGGGTTCAAGTCCCCCCTCGCGCACCATATTCTTTATTTCAGAGCCTCCGTCCGCAATGGTCGGAGGCTCTTTACGTGAGCTCCTTGAACGCAGCGCATAGCGCTATCAAACAATGGGAACATAGCGACAATATCTTTCAGCCCGGTAACACAAACCACATGTTTTAAAGAACCGACCGCCTGAGAGGTTCCCTCTGGCAGTACCAGCCCACGGATATATCTGCCGCCACTTTCGAACCTGAAGATTGTCTGAGGATTCAACGCAGCACACGGTTAATCTTCTATACGGCGAACCCGTAAGCGGTATGCTGAAAGTTCCGACTAAAGATTTTCTCACCGCAGACATCTATCGGTACCGCAGTGCCCGCACCGGGCGCCCCAACCCATATACCCGAAAGGACGCACCCGATGCCCACAGCACCGCTACCCCCAACCCGGGTCAGCCGCCGCGATGCACTGCGCTTGGGTGCCCTACTCACATGTGGGTTTACGCTCGCAGCCTGCAACTCGCGCAAAGGAAGCGGGGGCCAGGACGGTGAACACCGTGTTTTCCGTTTCGCCCAAGGCGCCCCGGCCGTGTCTCTCGACCCGGCCTTGGCGCCGGTTACCAGCACCACCCGTATCACCTCCCAAATCCTGGAACCACTCGTGGCGGCGAACCATTATACGGGCGAACCCGAACCGGCGTTAGCTACCTCATGGGACATCTCCGACGACCGACGCACCTACACCTTCACCCTCCGTGAGAACGTGAAATTCAGTGACGGTGCTGCACTCAACACCGGTGCGGTGCTGCGCAACGCCGACCGTTGGCATGCCCTAGCCACCAATACCGACACCGCGCACCTGTGCGTACCGCTCTTTCCGCTCTACGGGTGGGGTTTTGGGACCGCTGAAAAGGTAGAGACGAAACAGCAAAGCCCCTCTGCCACACCAACGCCCACGGCAACAGGCAGCGCCTCCCCCGCCGAATCCCCGCAGCCCACCGCAGACCCCACAGCGAGCGCATCCGCCGAGCCGAGCGCCAGCGCCTCCGGGGCGGCACCTCACAATTCGACGCAGAAAGAACACGCCACATACCGCCACCAGCCGCTGCTGCAGTCAGTTGAGGAGCGTGAGGGCAAAATCGTCATGACGCTCAGCCGCCCCTCTCTCGCATTTATGCGGATGCTCACCCAGCCCGCCTTCGGTATCCTCTCCCCCAACTGCCTGGACGAGAATTCACGGATTAAAGACCACCCCGTAGGCACTGGCGCTTTTAAGGTGCAGTCTTTCGAGCAGGCGCGTACCGTGCTGGTGCGTAACGAACACTTTAAACGAGATAACACCAAGGTTGAGCTGGACGAAATACAGTTCCACACGCTCTCTTCGTCCGACAAACGCTACTACTCGCTGGTTGCCAGTAAAATCGATGCCTGCGATCAGGTGAGCAGGAACGACTTGGCGCCGCTGGTGCGTGAAGGGTACCTGACCCCCACCCGTGACCCGTTCTCGCTGGTGTATTTTGATTTCAACCTTGAGCACCCGGTGCTCAAAAACATTTCGGTGCGCCGCGCTATCGCCCGAGCCGTAGAGCGCGGCACCATTGTCCCCTACTATCTACAAGGCACCAGTGATGCTCTGGGGTACCTCCCCGCACTATTCCGTACCCGAGACGAAGACCTGCTGAAACCCTACTACCGCCGTGATACCGGTACCGCCCAATCGCTGCTGGCCGCCGCAAACTACAAAAACGAGGCGATCGAATGCTACTACCCGGTGGATGTTTCACTGCCGTGGATGAGCACCCCGCAGGTGATCTATTCGCAGCTGATCGGTTCGCTCATTGAGGTGGGCCTGAACATTAAACCCGTTCCGCTTGGGTGGGCAGAATACTGTGAGAAGGCCCGCAGCAACGGGGCCGAACGCGGCATGGTGCTGGGCGGTTTCTACGGCGCCTACCGCGACCCGTACGCTTTTCTGGGGCCCGTGCTCGCACCCCTGCTGGTAGCACAGTGGCTCAATGAAAAAGACCCCAACCGGGCCAAGTCCCTCCCCCAGACCGCGCAAAACCCTGTCTCTTCCGCCACAGCTTCCGCAAGCCCGCAGCCTTCAGCCTCAGCGAGTGCATCGGCTTCCCCCTCCGCCTCTGAGAGCGAGTCGGCGAGCCCCAGTGCATCACCTGCCGAAGGTGAGCAGGGGCAGCCCTCGCCGACCCCATCACCAACGCCAACGGTTAAGCCCGCGCATATTGACCCGGCCCCCTCACTTGAGCAGATTATGCGCGATATTCGAGATGCCGATTCTGCGGAGAACGTGGAAGATCAGCGCTCCAGGTATCGGCAGGTGAGCACACTACTGGCTCAGTACATGCCAGGGGTTCCGCTCATGAACGTGACCTCGAACGTAGCTCTTAGCCGTGACGTACGGGGGTATATGACCGAGCAGAACGCTATCGAGTATTTTACGAAGATTACGGTGGCCTAGAGGCGACTCTTCCATGCCTACCTCACGGCTCGCACGAGAGCTGTATCACTACTTCATGGTTCTTGCCGGTAGCCGCGAAATGGTGAAAGAGGAGTACCCTAGAAGTATTGGCAAGCGCTTGTTAACCACCACTGACGGTGGGAAACACCGAGATTTGGGAGTATCTGTGGGAGCACGTACTGAACGCACCGATGTCGTCCTCGTAGGCGGCGGTATTATGAGCGCCACTTTGGGCGTTTTTTTGAAGGAACTTGAGCCTTCCTGGAACATCATTCTTCTTGAGCGTCTAGATAAAGTGGCGCAGGAGTCAACAAACCCCTGGAATAACGCGGGTACCGGCCACTCCGCCCTGTGCGAGCTGAACTACGCGCCCGCAGGACCCGACGGCACCGTAAACCCCGCTAAGGCGCTGGACATTAACGAGCAGTTCCAGGTGTCCCGTCAGTTCTGGGCCTCCCTGGTGAACGAGGGCATCCTGCCGGATAACTCGTTCATTAACCCGGTGCCGCACATGTCGCTGGTATTCGGGGATGAGCACTCAAAATACCTGGCGGCCCGTTATGAGGCGTTCCGCACCCAGAAACTCTTTGAACGGATGGAATTCTCAACCGAGCGGGATAAGATCGCTGAATGGGCGCCGCTGACCGTTGCGGGCCGAGCCGCAGACGAACCAATTGCCGCCACGTGGGCACCCGAAGGCACCGATGTTGATTTCGGTGCCCTCACCAAGAGCATGGTGGATTACCTGCAAACCCACGGCGTTGAGGTGCGTTACGGCTACCAGGTGACTGATGTGTCCCGCGAATCCGATGGTTCGTGGACTATTCAGGCTAAAAACCGCATCAATAAGGAAGAGCCGCTGACGGTTCACACGAAGTTCGTGTTCCTCGGTGCCGGTGGCGGTGCCCTGCACCTGCTTCAGAAGTCTGGGATTGAGGAAGGCAAAGGGTACGGCGGCTTCCCGGTCTCTGGCCTGTTCCTGCGCAGCACCAACGAGGCAACCGCCTCCCAGCACAATGCGAAGGTGTACGGTCAGGCGTCGGTAGGTGCGCCGCCCATGTCAGTGCCGCACCTTGATACCCGCTACGTGGACGGCAAACGCTCCCTCCTGTTCGGGCCCTACGCGGGATTCAAACCGAACTTCCTCAAGCAGGGCTCATACTTCGACCTGCCGCTGTCAGTACGGCTGAATAATGTTTACCCCATGACCCGCGCCGGTGCCGCGAACACTTCGTTGGTGAAGTACCTGGTCACTGAACTGTTCAAGAGCCGTGAGGCACGGCTGGGCGCGCTGCACCGCTACTACCCCGAAGCCGTGGGGGACGACTGGGAGCTCATTACCGCCGGTCAGCGTGTGCAGATTATGAAGCGCGACGCGAAGAAAGGCGGCGTGCTGCAGTTCGGTACCGAGGTTGTTTCAGCTTCCGACGGTTCACTGGCGGCACTGCTGGGTGCTTCCCCGGGCGCATCAACCGCGGCACCGATTATGCTGAACCTGCTCAACCGCTGCTTCCCCTCCCGTATGGCCGCATGGGAGCCGCGCATCCGTGAGCTGGTGCCCGGGTACGGGATGAAGCTCAATGATAACCCGTCTCTAGCCGATGAGCTCATGGGATACACTGCGAAGGTTCTGGGCATCTACAACTAGATTCCGCTAACCGCCGCGCACGCCCCCAGAGGATAAGGGTTGGACCTGTTCCCTGGGGGCTTACTTACCTACCGCACCCGCTCAGGCACCAGGGTTACGGCTGCCACAGCGGGGTCTGCTCTCAGGTATGATGTGGGAAACGAACACGCACACACGAAGGGCCCCTTTTCCGTTATGGATAACGATACGAATACAGAAACAGCTTTAGAGTTTGACCAGCACCCGGCAAAAACCGCGCAGGTGCGTCTGAAAGATTTCCCCCAGGGAAGCATCAGCTACATTTTTCGACGTGCAGGTTTTAACTTCCTGAGCAGCAACGGAACCGATTCTGCGGCCGCACTCACCTACTTCACGGTGCTGTCTATCTTCCCGGGGCTGCTGGCCTTCGTCTCTCTTCTCGGTATTGTCGGGCAGGGCCAGGAAAGTGCCACGGTCATCCTGGAATTTCTGCAAGAAAACGCGCCGCAGCAGATGTACAGTATCGTCGAAAACCCTATCCGACAGCTCACCAACGGCCAGGGCGCAGGTATTGCGCTTCTTATCGGTATTCTGAGCGCCCTCTGGTCTGCCTCGGGCTACATTAGTTCCTTCGGGCGCGCCATTAACCGCATCTACGGGGTGCGTGAAGGCCGCCCCGTGTGGGTTCTTATACCGTTCAATATGCTCATCACCACGGCCGTAGTGGTACTGGCGGTGCTGATGATGCTCATGCTGCTGCTGGGGGTGGATGTGCTGAACATTATTGGCTCTCACCTGCCGCCTCACGTTGATATAGAACTGGTGAAAGTGCTCTGGCTCAATGGGCGTTGGGTGCTCATCTTCCTGGCGGCTGTGGGGCTTATCGCCATGCTGTACACGGCCACCCCAAATATTCGCCACGAAAAAACGCGCCGTATGACCCCTGGGGCATTCGTGGCTCTGACCGGCATGGCCCTAGGCGGCTTCGGCTTTACCCTCTACACCAATAATTTCAGTAAATATAACGCCACCTACGGCCTAATCGGTGGTGTGATCGTTATGCTGCTCTTCACCTGGATTATGAACAATATGCTCCTCTACGGCGCGCACCTAGACGCCGAAATTGAGCGGATGCGGCAGTTAGTTGCCGGAGAGCGCTCAGAAGACATTATTCGAGTAGAGGTACGTGATGACCGCGCCCTCAAAATACTGGACCACAAGAACGAGACGCTCATTTCGCAGGCCAACATGCTGCAGCGCAAGTCCGGGGGACAGCAAATCATGCCTAAACCTAAAGGGCTGTCGCTACCCCAGCGGGTATCGCAGAAAGTCACTGCAATATTCAAACAGGTGCGCGGCATGTTTAAAAATTCCCGAAACACCAGCCAGCACTCCGGCTCTGCCGCATCATCTGAGGCAGGCACCCAGGCGGATAGCCCCGACGAACCCGGCAAAAACCCGAATCAGCCTAAGCTTTTCTAGCACACACCCCAACACGGGGTCTGAGACGTACACAAGCAGCCATAAATAAGCGACCCGGCGCCTGTGAAACTCTGCCGCCGTGCACCCGTAACGGGTTTCTGGAAGCCACTACAGGGGTGATCATGGGCTGTCCCAAAGAATGCGAAAATAGGGATTATGACCCACACGATCCCCAACTTTGAATACACCGTCTACACGCCCGAGCACCCCACGCAGCAGGCGCTGGTGCTCATGATTCACGGGTTCGCCACCCGCGGCGACCAGCTCTGGGGCGGTACCGGGTGGGTGCGCCAATACCTGCGTGCAGGGTACACCGTGATCGCCGTTGATCTGCCGTACCACGGCCGGGGCTGGCTCAAAGACCCCTCGTTCTCCGTAGCGGCCAAACTGCCGCCTAGAACAGCCGTGCAGGTGGGAACCCTGGCCCCTGCACCTGATGGGGCAGACACCACCGATGCGATGGGAGCGCTCGTCGAAGCGCTCACCCGTCTGCTGGATGGCCTCCAAGAAAGCGGCAACACCACCTCGCAACGGCACCCCGTGCACGTGGTGGGATTCTCCTTCGGGGCGCACCTGGGGTGGGATTTAGCGGTCGCTCACCCGCACCTGGTAGCTTCCCTCGTGCTGGGCGGGCTGCCGCTGTGCGACCATCTTCAGGACTTAAAGGTGCTCTTTGACGGAGGCACCATTGATGACACCGAAACGCTGCAGGCGTTCACCAGCATCATTAGTTCCTCCCCCATCCGCCAGGAGGCGCTCCACCGATTTGTGGCTCTCTCCTTCGCCCCCTTCGACCCGGACGCCATACGGGGCGGACAACGCCCACGCTGCCCCATTCTCATGGCCGTAGGTACCGAAGACAGCGTGGCTGCAGACGCCCACGAACTCTACGATATGGTTGCATCCGACAACCCCCGAAACGAGCTGCTTCTCTTACCCGGAAGGGACCACGTGAACGCCCTTACAGCCGGTGTTTTCCGCCGGGCGGCCCTGGCGTTCTCCCAAGAAGCGGAAGCAGCCGCCAAGGTATAGTCTCCTCCCCGATCTGAGGAAGAGCCCAAACAAATGTGTTCGCCGAATGCGAGTCTACCTGTTGCGGCGAGGGCACAGACCTTAGAATAAACGTATAAACATTCTTTTATCTGCCGTTGTGGTAGAAGCCCAACCCCTCCTAAGGAACAACATGCACAAAGTTAAAGCAGTTGTAGCGCTCGCTAAGAACGAACCCGTCACCGTAACCACCATTAACGTGCCAGACCCCGGTCAGGGCGAGGCCCTCGTGAAGGTTCTTACCTGCGGCGTGTGCCAGACAGATCATCACTATGTTGCCGGTGGTGTGGGCGATGAATTTCCCTACCTGCTGGGGCATGAATCTGCCGCTGTTGTAGAGGCAGTGGGAGAAGATGTCACCAATATTGCTCCCGGAGACTTAGTCATCCTGAACTGGCGTGCGGTCTGCGGTGAATGCCGTGCATGCCGTAAGGGCGAGCCGCAGTACTGCTTTGCGACCCATAACGCTACCCAGAAGATGACCCTGGAGGACGGCACCGAGCTCACTCCTGCTCTAGGCGTTGGCTCTTTCGCCGAAAAAACCCTGGTCGCTGCGGGCCAGTGCACCAAAATTACCGCCGATATTTCCCCCGAACAGTACGCCGCTATTGGATTGCTCGGATGCGGTGTGACCGCTGGCCTGGGTGCCGTTCTCAATACGGGTGCGCTCAAGCGCGGAGAATCTGTGGCCGTTATTGGGTGCGGTGGTGTGGGTACCGCTGCAATTGCCGGGGCGCAGCTGGGCGGAGCAACGACCATTATCGCCGTTGATATTGATGACGATAAACTTGAACGTGCACGTCAGCAGGGTGCAACACACACCGTGAACTCCGCCAAGGTAGACCCGGTCGAGGCTATCCGGGAGCTGACCGGCGGGTTTGGTGCGGATCTGGTAATAGATGCGGTAGGTATCGCCCCCACCTTCAAGCAGGCTTTCGAGGCACGCGATCTTGCCGGGCGCGTGGTGCTCGTGGGAGTTCCGGAACCTGGCACCACCTGGGATATTCCGCTGGATGAGGTTTTCGGGCGCGGCGGCTCTATTAAGAGCGCCTGGTATGGTGATACGCTGCCTTCGCGCGACTTCCCCGAGTTCGTGGACCAGTACCTGCTCGGCCGCCTCGATCTGGACGGCTTTGTCTCTGAGCGTATTAAGCTGGAAGACGTCAATGATGCCTTTGAAACCATGAAAACCGGTCGCGTGCTGCGCTCCGTGGTGGAACTTTAAAACCGGGAAAGGAACCCCTAATGACTGAAGCTATTGAACGGGTTGTTACCCACGGGACGTTCTCACTCGACGGCGGCACCTGGGAAGTCGATAATAACGTGTGGATTATTGGGAATGACCAGCGTGTAACAATCATTGACCCCGCGCATGACGTCGATAAAATCGCAACAAAGGTTGCCGGGCGCACGGTCGAAAAAATTCTGCTGACCCACGCTCACGATGATCATATTCGCTCCGCGAAGGAAGCCGCCGAGCGCTTCAAAGCACCCGTCTACCTAAACCCTGAGGATCGGGTACTCTGGGAAATGGTGTACCCCTCCTGGGACTTCGACGAGCCCCTGCATGACGGGCAGAAAATCAGTGCTGGTAATACCGAGCTACATGTGATCGCTACCCCCGGACACTCCCCCGGGTCGGTCTGTTTCTACACGCCCGAACTTAGCTGGGAAAACAGCGAAGGCGTACTCTTTTCGGGCGATACCCTCTTCAAGGGCGGTCCCGGAGCGACTGGGCGTTCCTACAGCGACTTCGACACTATTATCGAGTCCATCGAGTCGAAGTTACTCACTCTCCCTGAGTCTACGGCGGTTCTCACCGGTCACGGAGACTCCACAGGCATCGGCGTGGAGGCACCCGACCTCGACGCCTGGAAGAAACGCGGGCACTAAAACAACGCTGGCAGCGTAAGAAACTGTAAAACCAAAGCGCCGCCGGCCAGCGCCCCCTCACACAGTTTGTTCCCCGCCACACCGCATATTGCGGGTGAGCGGGGAACAAACATTTGACGTAAACACCAGCCGGTTGCGGGCACTAATCAGCCTCAGGCAGCGGCTCCAAATGCTCCTCATAGTCAAGACGCCACACATACCCAAACACGTGCCCAAGCACCAGGTATAGGCACGCCGCAATAATCGGCACCATAAAAGCATTACGGTAGTACGGCGAATCACCCAAGAAACCGCCCCACATGCTGCCCATCGTAATACCCACCGCAGACATTGAACGGGCAATAAAACTAACCTGAGAATCGGGCGAATGCCCCATGAGCATCGACAGACTCAACGACTGCCCCGCCAGCGACGCCCCCAGCGCCGCGCCAAAGAGCACCAGCGCCCCGATAGTGCCCTCAATAGTGCTGGAGGCAGGCAGCAGCATCGCCGCGAAAACCAGTGTCACGCCACTTACCAGCCAGCCCTGCCACGGCACAATCCTAAACCCGCCCAGCAGAATAGGTACAGCCACCACCACTATGACCCCCGTACCCACCGCAATCACGGCCGGATACAGGTACAGCGAATCATAGGACATCACCATACCCAGAAGGCCGGTGGCCGCCGACCCCAGGCACGCCCCAAGCATCGCCGTGCCCAACACCAGCAGCAGCTTCAGCACATTAACATGCACACCCCGCCCGGTATGCGGGAGCTGAGTCTCAGGGTGCTGCAGCAGCGCCGAAGCCGCCGAAGGAGTCGGTGCGGCGGTAACGGCCGCTCGGGGCCGGGACCCCGGCAGCAGCGACGGGGTGAAAAGCACCGCAGCGATCAGAAGCACATCCAAAGCGGCAGTAACCCACAGGCCAGCACGGCCGCCGCCATAGTACATTGCGGGAAGAGTTAAAAGCGCAGCCAGAGGGTACATCGACAGATTCAGCATATTTGACCAGGCCATCACCACCGGCCCATTACCCGCAAACTCGGTATTATGCACACGGTGCCGCTGGCTCAGCACCGACCACGGCGGTATCGTAACCCCCACCGCCAAACACATGAGCGCATACTCGGTGGTGCCGACACTCCCCCCACCCCCCGACAAATGTGACAGGTACACGAGCGCAGGAATATTAACCACCGCATACATGCCCAGCAGCCAGCGGATACCAATAAACCGCGTCATGACCGAGGTCATGAGGCTAGTGCACGCAAAAGCAAAAACAGCCGCGCCCACCGAGTAGCCACTCAGGTGAACGCTAAAACTATGGTTAGTGACAATAATAAAAAGAGAAATACCGACCAGCACAACGGGCAGGTGCATGAGCACATCAAGCAGGAGTCTCGCAAAACCATCCGAACGCAGCTGCCGCCACAGAAGCGCCCTGCCCACACGGTGACTACGGCGAAAATTCCGCCACTGCTTACGCAGTGTAAAACGGATACTGCCCCACATCATTGAACTACGCGGATAATCATCTAATACAAAATCGACAGGCTCCGTAAAACTCGGTCTGGAATAGGACCGAAGAACACCGGCACTCTTGCCGAGTTCCGGGCCAGAAAAATTATGCATAGGATGCCTTCCGTGCAGTAGGACAGAGCGGAAAAACCGCTACTAGAAGTCTACCCGTAAAGTTGAGCCGCCCTGCCCCTTACTCACCACAACCTGCGCCTGGATACGATTCTTCATCTCTTCAACATGCGAAATCAGCCCGATAGTGCGGCCATTCTCACGTAAACCATCAATAGTGGACATCACTTGCTCTAGGGTTTCACCGTCAAGAGTACCAAAACCTTCGTCGATAAACAGAGTGTCAATCTCAACCCCGCCATTGTTTTCCTGCACAATCTCGGCCAGCCCCAATGCAAGAGCGAGTGAGGCCATGAACGTCTCACCCCCCGAGAGCGAGGCGGTGCGGCGGTCAGTGCCCTGCCACGCATCAAAAACACGCACCCCCAGCCCCAGGCTGGTTCGTTCTTTAGCTTCCTTATCTTCACTATGCACCAGGGTAAACCTGCCGCCGCTCATCTGCTTCAAATGCGCCGAAGCGGCCCGCACCACCGCTTGAAACTCGCCCGCAAGCACATAATTCACCAAGTCGATCCGGCGGGTATTATTCGCGGAGGATGCGCTCGCCACCGCCGCCAACGAACCGTACAGCTCATGACGTGCGATAGCCTGGGCGCTGCGGGCATGCTGCTTCTCAAACCGTACAATGAACTCCTTAAGATGCTCTTCACCACTCTCACGCAGCGTGTGGCGAGCCAGCAGCTCATCACGGGTTTTCTCCAAACCGCTAATACACTCGCTCACTTTCTCACGTTCTGCCGCTTCAGGGGCGCTCTGCCCGGCGGCTGCACGCCGCGCAATATCGCGCATAGCCTCACGCTCAAGAGCCGAAAAGACTCGGGTCAGCTGCCGCTCATACTCGGTAAGGCGCTCCTGAATAGCCTTCTGCTCGGTACCCAACAGCACGGCAGCACACACAGCCTCAGCAGTGTCAAAGGGGGAATCTTCCAGTGCGGCCTGTGCCCCAGCGGTGCTCTGCGCGGCGCGTTTAGCGGCTTCTTCCGCACGGGTGACAGCAGTTTCGGCTGCCCGCACGGCGCTAAAGTAGCGTTCGAGGGCCTCAATGCGTTGGGTGAAATCTACCTGAGCACGCACCGGTTCCAGGGATGCTTCCAGCGCCATAACACGCTCCTGGGCAGCCTCAGCCTGAGCACGGGCTGCGGCTTGCGTCCGGGCGGCCTCAGTATTTTTCTCAGCGAGCACCTCAAGCTGCTGTTCTAAGGCCTTGAGTTTTTGCTGCGCAGCCTGTTTTGCGGTGTGTGCCTGTTCGGCGGAGGTGAGGGCGTGCTCCGCCTCGCTCAGGCGTGTAGCAGCAGCCTGAGGGGTTACGGCGCTGGTTTCGGTGAGCTGCTCCAGCACTGTGCGCGCCTTAGTGTGTGCCGAGTGCGCGGCGGATTCAGCTGCGTTCGCCGCATCCGACGCCTCACAGGCCGCATCAATATCAGCCTGTTCGATGAGGGTTTCGTTGGGGGCACCGGTGGCGGGGTTGGGGTGCTGGCGCGAACCGCACACCATACATTCCTGACCCTGCTGCAGGTTCTTCGCCAAGCTCAGCGCCGCCTGGCTCATGCGTGCACTGCTGAGCTCGGTAACGCGCTGACGTGCCGCATTAGCTGCAGCATGGGCGGCTGCGTACCGGGTTTCCGTGCGCTGCACCTCCGCTGACGCCTCGGCAAGGCGCTGGACGTGCCGCTGCGCCTGTTCCAGCGTTTCCCGCGCAGCAGCGGCGGCGGTTTGTGCCTGGGCTAGGGCTTCCTCCACCCCGGCGAAGGCGTCAAGATCTTGCCCGGCCTTCTCCTTTGCGGTAACCGCCTGATGCGTCTCTTCGGCCAGCGTGGTGACGGCCGTGCAGGCGGTGGTGTACGTCTCTTCGGCGCTGCGCTGTTCAGCGTGGGCCGCGGTGAGCGCCTGGTCGTCTTTACGGTACCCTTTGAGCTCCGACAGGCAGGAGCTAATGAGCGTGGCTAGTTCCTCATATTCCACGTTGTGGGGCTGCGTCGCTGCTGCGGTGAGCCGGTAGGCGCGGGCCTCTAAGGGCTCCTTCCCGCCGGGGCCAGGCTTTAGGATCCCCAGTTGGGTTTCGGCGATGTCATGTGCCGCACGGTGTTTTTCGACGGCGCCGGTGAGCTCCTGCTCGTTCGCTGCCTGATCGGCTTCAGCGCGGGTGAGGGCGCTGTGCACGGGTTCGGCGGCACGGGCTGTCTCAAGAGTGGTTTTATCGGTGTGGCGGTCCTGTTTCTGCTCTTCGAGGCGTTCCTTATCGGCGGTGAGGCTCTCATATTCCGCCCAGTCACGGCTCAGAGCCGTTAGTTCATGCAGTTTCTCACGCTGTGCAGCAATACGCTGTTCAATGCTGGCGCGGCGGGTATCTTCCGCCTCCCCACCCCGCAGGGTGAGTGTCAGCTGGTGCCGCACCCAGTCCGTAAACTCTGCGGCGGGAAGCTGCAGCGGGTCAATCGCGGGCGACTCTTGCCCCTGCTCGTGCGGCTTATGACCGTCCGTTACCGTCCGGACTGCTTCTTCCTCGGGTGCGGCTGCGGGTTCTTCGTCAAGCGGCGGTAGCTGCTGTTTTAAACGTGCTAGAGAGTTCACCCCCTCATCCCGTAACGTATCCAGCGCCTGGGCGGCGTCATGAGCCCCATCGTGTGCCTGACGCGCAAGCTCATTCAAGCGCTCCACAATACGTTCATACGTTTCGATGGGGAACAGTTTCTTGAGTAGTTCTTGGCGTTCTC
The DNA here is from genome assembly GCF_003989445.1 of Rothia sp. HSID18067. Taxonomy (NCBI): domain Bacteria; kingdom Bacillati; phylum Actinomycetota; class Actinomycetes; order Micrococcales; family Micrococcaceae; genus Rothia; species Rothia sp. HSID18067. The sequence goes on from NZ_RBMF01000001.1 coordinate 980,304, forward strand.
GCCCCACGGTGCGCAGAAACTTTGAGAAGTCCCCCTGCGGCAGCAGCATAACCTTCAGAAATTGTTCACGGGTGAGCCCGATCAGGGTCTGCACGTACTCCGCGCTTTCACGGTGGCGGTTGCCGACTTCCTCCCAGCTGACGGCCTCCAGCGGGTCTGCCCCGGGGCGCAGCCTGCTCACATGGTGGGTGGCTTTCTCCTGTGTTAGCCCGGTGCCGCGTTTTTTGGGGCGCATCCAGGCGGGGGTGCGGTGAATACGTAACCGCCGCCCCTGCACCGTCAGTTCCAGCTCCACAAAAGGCGCCACATCACGGTCAGCGAAAATGGAACGCAGCTCGCTTTCGGCCCGTTGAGACGAGACAGTGCCGTAGATCGCGTAACAGATGGCGTCCAGCACCGTGGTTTTACCGGCGCCGGTGGGGCCGTTCAGCAGGAATATACCGGCGTCGTTAAGCCGCTCAAAATCGATTTTTTCGTGGTGGGGGTACGCCATGAAGGCGCGGAACTCTAGTCGGTGGATGAGCATGCGGATGCCTTACTGTCTGCGGCGTCACCGCCGGGTTCGGTGGCTTCTTCAATGATTGCGGTGAGTATTTCTTCTTCACGCTCGCTCAAAGGAGCCCCACGCACGTAGGCGTAGAACTCGCGGCACATCACCTGCGGGGTAATATTTTCACGGGTGCGGTGGTAGGGGCTGCGCTGCGCCTGTTCGACGGTGCTGCGAAATTCAAAGGACGCAATATGCGGGAACCGTTTGCGAAGCTGCTCAACAGGGTTCAGCGGCCGGTTCTCCTGCTCCAGGTAGATACGGCAGAAAGCGTCCTCATAGGGCTCAAACGCGGGGTTGTTCAAAAGCTCGGTGAGGGTTCCGCGCAGGGTTTTTAGGTGTAGCGTGGTATCCCAGTTGATGGGGTCGATGCTGGCGCTGACCCCACCGGCGTCGCGGGTGAGGGTGAGCAGCCAGGCACCCTTAACATGGTTCTCTTCCGAGAAGGAAAACGCCAGCGGTGAGCCGCTGTAGCGTATGGTGTCGCTGACCCGCTGCCGCCCGTGCAGGTGCCCCAGCGCCGTGTAGTCTATACCGTCAAAAAGGCTGGCGGGGGCCGCCTCCACCCCGCCGATACTAATATCCCGCTCTGAATCAGAGCGGGCTGGCTCCGTTAGGGCGGCCTGCTCCCCACCGGTGTCCTCTTGCTCCCGGGCGGCGGGGGCGCGGGTTATAAAGGCGTGGGCGAGCACAATACTGTAGTCTAAGCCGCCCTCCTTGCGGAGTTCAGCAATATTTTCACGGATGCGCTCAGTCACGGCGCCCAGCACTCCCGCGTGTGTGGGTTCCACCCCAAGAACAGGGCCGTGATAGCGCGGGTTCAGGTATGGGATGGCGTATACGCCCACACGCACCCCGTCTTTGCTGAGGATCACCGGGTGCTGCCAGGCCTGCTCACACCGGGTCATAATATGCACCCCGGCTGTGGCAAACAGTTCGGCCCCGAATCCCAGGCGGCGCGGTGAGTCGTGGTTGCCGCTGCTGAAAATAACCTGTGCCCCGACAGCCACCAGGCCGGTGAGTGCCCGGTTGAGCAGCTGAATGGTTTCCGTGGAGGGGGTGGCGTTATCGTACACGTCTCCGCTAATGAGCACAGCATCGATGTTTTCTTCGGCTACGGTGGCGATCAGCTCATCAATGAACCGCTCACTCACATCATGCAGCGAGGTGCCGTGGAACGTACGGCCCAAATGCCAGTCGGAGGTGTGCAGTATTTTCATGCCTCCCAGTATCGCACCGGCAGCAATAGGTACGCATCTTGCACGGTTACCAGGCGCGCGTGTCTCATGCTTCCGTTTTAAGGTGTCTGCCCCAGCTGCGCGATATAGCGGTCGGCAACCGCCCGCACATCCGCGGCCCCGCGCAGCGTCTCAAGTAGCGGCTGTGTGTCCCCGAGTGTACCCACGTGTGCGCCCAGCAGGGCGCCGGTAATGGCACCAATCGAGTCGGAGTCGGAATCTGCCGAGACCGCCCGCATAAGACCCGCCTGAAGCCCTTCCCCGGGGGCGCTTATGCGGGCTGAACAGTACAAAGTGTTCCACACCGCAATACCCAACACTGTGTAGCATAACCAGTCGGTACCGAAGTGCTCTGCGACTGCTTCGGGTGTTGGTTCGGTGTCCTGCAGGGCGAGCGCCTTCACCAGCGCCTCGCGAGTGTGCGCCGCATCGGTGGGGAAAGCCTCCTCCGCGGGGATGCTGCCGCACCAGTCGATGACGCGCCGCACCGAATCGGCTATGCTGTTCTTTTTGCCCTGTTCAGACCCGCAGGCACCCGCTAGAACATCACGGGTCAGTAACGCATAGGCCGCCGCTGATGCCAGGGCCTCCGGGTGCCCGTGGGTCAGTGCCGCCGCCCGCGCCGCCAGTAACACTACGGTGCGTTCGGGGGCTACCGGCAGGAAACCGAAAGCGCAGGAACGCACCAGCGCCCCCGTCCCAAGCGCATCGGGGTTAATATTTTGTGCCACCGTCTGCATTTCGCCGCTCTCTAAAGCCCTCAGAGTCGCTTGCCCCGGCCCTTCGCGGGCTGTCAGGGGTGCGCTCGTGTCGATTTCGCGGTCAAGGGAAAACGGTGCATGCGCTGCGGGTGTGAACCCCATCCCCCGGTACCAGCGCAGATACGCCAGCCACAGGCACGCCAGTTCGTCGGCGGGGGTGCCTTGATTATTCCACTCCAGAACTTCGGTGAGCGCATCAAGGGTGTAGCAGCTTAGCTGCGTGTCGTCGCTGAAGATGAGTTCGTTCTCACCCGTTAGGGGGCCGCGGGCTGCGATCTCTTTGGCGCTCAGCAGCTCCAGCGGGTACCCCAGGGCATCCCCCATAGCGGCGCATAGCAGGGCGGTGCACACCGCGAGCGGGTATTTTTCGCTGGATGCATCGGGGGTTCGGGTGAATTCAGCCATACCGTTTATTCTACCCAGCGGAAGCTACCGCGCGGGGTCAGTGCGCCTCTCCTTCGCCTTTTGCGGAGGTTTCGCGGTGGCTCACAATCAGCCGGTTTGATTTAAAGTAGAACTCTTCAGGCAGTTCATTCTGGATGGGCCCGTGCGGGAATTCGCTAAGTTTTGGCCGGAAATGCCAGTCCATGAGTTCGGCACTGGTTTGTTTGAGGATTTTACGTTCACGCATGGCGCGCATAATTTTTCGGCGTAGCCTGGGGGTGTCATTCACGGTGGCGGTAAACACCCAGGGGGTGGGGTAGTCTTCCCCAACCTGCCCGAACACTATTTGCAGTTTACCGTCGTTGCTGGTGTCGAAGGTGAGGTCATCCGCGGTGATATCGGTAAAGGCCAGCACCCAGCTGTGCCGCCTCTCGTAGCTTTCGCGGGTGGTCTGTAACGCGGCAACTAGCCGGTAGTCTACGAGCAGTTCGACGCGCCGCTGCGTAATGTCGCCGAGCCGCGCATAGTTGCCGAATGCCCGGTTTGCCCCGGAGCGTCGCGGCCATTTGGTGACGGCCCCGTGCGGTACGGCACCGGCGAATGTGAAGGGCCCGGTGATGGTCCCGGCCATGCGCAGCCGCTCAAATGGGGCTGTGGGGAGGAAAGTGTGCAGCAGCAGGTCGGAGCTGACGGATTTTCCCCAGCGTGCCACCTCGAATGCTGTCGGTTCGGGGCCTACCGGGTAGATGCGTGGCATTTTACGCCCGTGCTCGTCGAAACCTTCGGTGTGGGAGCCATCCGGCAGGTATCCCTCCATGGTGGCCCCGATCGGGCGCGTCCACGAGCCGCTGTAAGGTTTGACGATGCGCGGGTTTGCCACCGGCAGGATACTGGTGCGCGCCCCCAGGTAGGCGGGCATGGACTCCAGGTTGCGCCAAGCGAATTTTGCGGCCACCGCCTCACGCCACCAGGTGGGCCGTTTGCCGGGTGTCTGCCCGCCGAGGCAGTGCATTAAAAGCCAGAACCCGGCCCACAGGGCACAGCCCACCGCGATGGTGAGGGTGATGATATTACCGATAAGACGGGCTGGCCCTTCACACCATATATTGACTACCACGCACGCGCTCAGCGCCGCCCACGCCCCCATCGCGTAGGGTCCCAGGGTGATAATGGGGTCAACGACTTTCACGGCGGCTATAACCCGCCGGTTGAGCCCGCGCCAAATATAGATGTAGGCCCACAGGGCGGGCGCAAGCAGCAGAAGCATGAGTATGAGCAGTACAATCATCAATGCCCTTAGGAAGGTTGAGTGGTTGGCTTGTACTACCTATTGTGCGCCTTTTCGGCCCATTTCGCATGAAAACCATAGCATTGCGCTAATTATTGGTGCGGGTGGCATATTACCGCGCTGTGGGCAGTGCACAAGGCTAGACGGTCTTGTGCGTAAGGGCTTTTTCAAGGTGCGGTACGAGTGCGGCAAATGCGCGAGCCCGGTGGCTTATGGAGTTTTTAATCTCGGCCGGTATTTGTGCGCACGATTGCCCGGCATAGTCGCCGCCATAGAGCGCGTTATCGCCGTTAAGTTCCGTGGGCTGCAGGATCGGGTCGTACCCGAACCCGCCGTCACCCTGCGGGGCGTGCAGGAGCACCCCGGGCAGTTCCCCGTATTCGACGGCCTCATACCCGCCGTCAGCTTCCGGCACGGCCAAGGAAGCGGCGCAGCAGAATTTCGCGGACCGGTGCTCATCGGCAATATCGCTTAACTGGCGCAGCAGCAGGTTAAGGTTCGCGGTGTCGTCCCCGTGCACCCCAGACCAGCGCGCCGAGAAAATACCGGGTGCCCCGCCCAGCACGTCCACGCTCAGCCCAGAGTCGTCGGCTACGGCGATGAGCCCGGTTGCTTCTGCAATAGCGCGGGCCTTTATGAGGGAGTTCTCTGCGAAGCTCACCCCGGTTTCAGGTACGTCAGGGGCGTGCACAGCCGAGGCGTCTACCACGTCCGTCTCTACGTTAAGCCCGTCGATCCGCCCGCGCAGGATCTCGCGCAGCTCACGCAGTTTACCCTGGTTATGGCTTGCTAGAACGATTTTTGCCATGCGTCTTCTCCCCTGGTTAGTTGCCGAATGGTGTGATGCCAGCTTATGCGGTACCAAGCACTTCACGCTGAATCTGTGCAAGCTCGGCGGTGCCTTCCAACGCCAAGTCAAGGAGCGCGTTCAGCTCGTCCCGGTCGAACGGGGCGCCTTCGGCGGTGCCCTGAACCTCAACAAATTTACCCGATCCGGTGACCACCACATTCATGTCGGTTTCAGCGCGAACATCTTCGGTGTACGGCAAGTCAAGCATGGGGGTGCCGTCGATAATACCGACCGAGATTGCCGAGACGGAGTCGGTGAGAGGATTCGCACCGGATGCGATCAGGCCGTTCTTTTTAGCCCACCCAATGGCGTCAGCGAGCGCCACATATGCCCCGGTAATGGAGGCGGTGCGGGTGCCGCCGTCTGCCTGGAGTACGTCGCAGTCAAGCACAATGGTGTTTTCTCCAAGGGCATCCATATCAATAACGGCGCGGAGGGAGCGTCCAATAAGACGGGAAATTTCGTGGGTGCGCCCACCGATTTTACCTTTGACGGATTCACGGGATGAGCGGGTTCCGGTGGCGCGCGGCAGCATGGCGTACTCGGCACTCACCCACCCTTTGCCTTCGCCTTTGAGCCAGCGGGGCACGCCTTCGGTGAAGGATGCGGTGCACAGCACCCGGGTGTTGCCGAATTCGATCAGGGCTGAGCCTTCAGCGTTAAGTGACCAGCCGCGGGTTATGGTGATGGGGCGCAGTTCGTTGCGGGCGCGGCCGTCTTCGCGGGTGTTTTCGCTCATGGTGTCTCCTTCGCTGTATTGTACGGTGGGGCGGGGTGTTTAGTTGTCGTCCATGGTGGGTGGCAGCTCAATATTTGAGGTGTGCGAGTCGAACCGTTCGATGACGTTCAGGGTGCTGGTGGGCGGGTTGGTGGGTTTTGGCCGGGGGTGGATGCGGTAGCTTGCCGCGACTTCGGCGACCCCCACGGATCCGGTGAACACGCTTTTCGCTTCAGCACGGGCAATATCTGGGTCGTTCCAGACGGGCAGGTGGGTTAACAGCAGGTTGCGCACCCCCGCAGCTTGGGCCGCCTGCCCGGCACGTTTTCCGGTCAGGTGGATGCCGCGCAGCGCGTCGTCACGCCCTTCCTGGTAGGCGGCTTCGCAGAGGAACAGGTCGGCGCCGCGTGCCGCCTCAATGAGTCCGTCGCACAGGTCGGTGTCGCCGGAGTAGGCGAACAGAATATTTTCTGTGGCGGTGTTGCATTCAATGCGTAGGGCGTAGGGGTCTTTGGCGGGGTGTATCACCCGGAACGGTTCTACGGTGAAAGGACCAATGCGCACTTTCTGCCCTTCGGTCCAGGTGTGGTATTCAAATTCGGTGCTCATGCCGGGGTCGGGGTCGAGCCCGTGGGTGGCCGAGAGGTATTCGTTAATGTCCGCTGGACCGTAGAGGGGGATGCGCCCGGCGGGCCAGCCGCGCGGATCCCATTTGACGGCCACGTGCAGCCCGGAGAGGTCGATGCAGTGGTCGGGGTGCAGGTGGGAGATGAGGATCGCATCAATATCGGCGAGGTTTATATGCCGCTGCAGCACCCCGAGCGCCCCGTTGCCCATGTCCATGAGTACCCGCCAGGTGCGGCCGTGGCGGTCGGTTGCGGTCAGCAGGTAGCAGCTCGCCGGGGAGTTTGGTCCCGGGAACGAGCCGGTGCATCCGATGACGGTCAGGCGCATGGGGTTAGTCCTTCGTGGGGGTAAGTTGCGGGTCGATACGGGTGTGGGTGCTCATCATGTCGGGGGTGAGGGCGGTGAGTGAGCCGGTGGGGAACCGTTCAGCGACGGAGGAGGTGTGGCGCACGTTGGTGACTTCAGGGCCGAGGAACCTGCGGGCTAGGTGTTCGAAGGTTTCTGATTGGCCGGTTGCGAGGAATTCGTGTTCAAACTGGCTGTTCAGTACCGGGGTTTCGAGCCCGCCGGTGAGCAGTTCACGGTATACGTCTTTGGCGGTTTCATCGGCGGAGGAGACGAGGGTGACGTCTTCACCCATAATGTACGAGATGATGCCGGTCAGCAGCGGGTAGTGGGTGCACCCAAGCACCAGGGTGTCTACTCCCGCATCTTTGAGGGGCTGTAAGTATTCTTGGGCGGTTTGCAGCAGTTCGGGTCCGGAGGTAATGCCGCGCTCTACGAATTCAACGAAGCGGGGACAGGCCACCGAGTGCACGCGCAGGTTGGGGGCGATGGCGAAGGTGTCTTCATAGGCGCGGGAGGTGACGGTTGCTTCTGTTGCGATTACCCCGATGGTGCGGTTGCGGGTTGCTGCGAGCGCGCGGCGCGCGGCGGGCTGAATCACCTCAATCACGGGGATATGATACTGGCGGGTGTACCGTTCACGGGCGTCTCTGAGCACGGCTGCCGAGGCGGTGTTGCAGGCAATGACGAGCATTTTCACGCCGGAGTCCACGAGCTCGTCCATAATGCGTAAGGCGTTGGCCCGTACTTGCGCTATTTTGAGGGGTCCGTAGGGTCCGTGGGCGGTGTCTCCCACGTAGATAATGCGTTCATACGGCAGCTGGTCCATAATGGCGCGGGCCACGGTGAGCCCACCCACACCGGAGTCGAAGACGCCGATAGGGGCGGAAGCACTCGGGGTGATGGGGGCGAGAGTTCCCCAGGGGGTGCGAGCGTGGGTTTGCTCGGTCGTATTGTGGCTTTCGCTCACTGTGGTTTTACCTGCACTTTTGTTGTTGCCTTCAAACACAGGGTTTGAGGGCCAAATCGGGTTTTGGGGTTTTGTGTGGTTGTACCGTTTTAGGCGCCGTAACCCATTCTACGGTTTGGGTGCCTTAAAACGTATTCCGCTCGGGTGCGCGGTTTTATATTACGGATATTACGGGGTGTTTTCCCCGTTTTTCTACCTGCGGGCGCTGTGTTCACCTGTGGCGTTGCACAACGGGGCAGCACCGGCAAAGGTTACTGGGCTAGGGGGTATGCAGCCCGTCCATCAGCGCGCTCATGAGCGATTCCTGCACCCAACTAATGAAGTTGTACACCATCGCCAGGTATTCGTCTTCGGTTTCTATCTGTGACCAGTCGACGTACCGGTGGATTTCTTCAGCTCGCGCATCGTCGGTAATGTCGAGGCGGGTGGCCAGCACCAGGCGGATATCGGAGAGGGCCGATGCCCAAGCGCGCGCGTGTTCTTCGTCAAGGAGCAGGTCGGCGGATTCGATATCGAAGGCGAGCATCGAAAGGTTCGCGATTTTACGTTCACGCAGGTCGCGTTCGGTGTAGCGGCGGTATTCTGCGGCTGCTTCTTCGTCGCTGCTGCCGACCGGCAGCAGACGGGATACGGCGGGGTCGGTGGGCACCTGCGGGTTGTCGGTGATACCGATAAGTGCATCCAGCGGGTCGGCGTCTTGCCCGGTTTCGGGCTGCAGCAGGGCAACAATGTCTTCGGCGAGGTCACGAATGAGAAGCAGCTCGGGTTTTTCGAAGTACGCAGTGTACCCGCGCGGGGTGTTTTTGAAGCCGCGCGCCATTAGTTATCAACTTTCTCGAAGGTTGCCTGCAGCCCCCAGCCGTGCATGGCGTGGGTATGTTTTTCGGCTTCTTCACGGCTGCCGGTAAATACTATGGCTTTACCGTTATGGTGCACCTGGAGCATAAGTTCTTCAGCGCGAGCACGGCTGAACCCAAAGTGTGAACGGAAAACATAGGACACATAGGTCATGAGGTTCACGGGGTCATTCCACACGATCACTTGCCACGGCGTATTGAGTTCAAGTGAGTCACTCAAGTGGGTATCAAGATCGGTTTCACCGAGTGTGTGTGCAGACAGCACTGGCGGGGTGATGATGGTGTGGGCGGGCGTGCTACTCATGGGCCGATTGTACCGCATAATCTGCCTGCTTCCCTTATTTTTTATGGGTTTCGGTTCACAGCGAACTCTTATGGTCATTTTTACCGTATGTCATGGACAACACACCTTCACAATGCTGTTTTGCGCCGCCCACCCCTCTAGAATGAGGTGTATGGCAACAACCTCACTGCTCACCGACCATTATGAATTAACTATGCTGCAGGCCGCGCTCGCCTCAGGGGCGGCTCACCGCATGTGCACCTTCGAAGTGTTCACCCGGCGACTGCCAGCAGGCCGCCGCTACGGGGTGCTCGCTGGAACAGGGCGTTTTCTTGAAGGACTCGATAAGTTCCGTTTCGATGACGAAGAGCTATCGTTCTTGGCGGCCCGCAATATTGTGAACACCCAAACCCTGAAATATCTCGAAAATTTTGAGTTCACCGGCACAGTACGCGGCTATGCTGAGGGCGAGTTATTCTTCCCGCACTCCCCCGTGCTGCAGGTTGAGGCAACGTTCGCGCAGGCGTGCGTCCTTGAAACCTATCTGCTGTCGATCCTAAATTACGACTCAGCGGTCGCCTCTGCCGCTTCGCGCATGAGCGCCGCCGCCGGAACCCGCCCCTGCATTGAGATGGGTTCGCGACGGGCCCATGAACGCGCCGCAGTATCTGCTGCCCGCGCCGCCGCTATTGCGGGATTTGCCGCAACCTCCAACCTTGAGGCAGGCCGCCGGTACGGGCTTGAAACCGTCGGTACCAGCGCCCACGCCTTTACCCTGCTTCACGACTCGGAGCGGGAAGCGTTCGAAGCTCAGCTGCGTTCGCTGGGTGCACGCACCACCTTGCTAGTCGATACTTACGATGTGGATAATGCGGTACGCACCGCCGTTGAACTAGCGGGCGAGGAGCTCGGCGGGGTACGCCTGGATTCCGGTGACCTGGTGGCAACCGCGCAGCGAGTGCGTGAGCTGCTCGATTCTTTAGGGAACGAGCACACAAAGATTACGGTCACCAGCGACCTTGACGAGTACGCTATCGCCTCCCTAGCGGCGGCCCCCGTGGATTCATACGGGGTGGGCACTAAACTGGTGACCGGCTCCGGGGCACCGACCTCTTCCATGGTGTATAAGGTGGTGGCGCGCGAGAACTCGGCGGGCGAGATGGAGCCCGTGGCAAAGGCCTCCGCTGGTAAGGCATCGGTGGGCGGTGCTAAACGCGCCGCGCGTAAGCTCTCCCCCATGGGAATAGCCAGTGCAGAGCTACTGAGCATCACCGAGGATCCGGCACAGGTCGAGAATACCCGCCCGCTCATGGTGGATTTTGTGGTGGATGGTGAATACCTGCCTGGTTTTACGGGCGAGGATGCGGTACGTGCCGCCGCCGCACGGCATCAGCGTTCACTGGCAGAGCTCCCCGAGGCGGCCCGCCGTCTCTCGGAGGGTGAGCCAGTGATCCCCACCGAGTTCATATAGTTCTTTAGCAACTGTCCCCTAGTTCTTTAGCAACTGTCCCCCTTTCACTGAGCCCCAAGGATTTTCTAGGATAGTCTCATGACAAAAGCACTCATTATTGTTGATGTTCAGAACGATTTCTGCGCCGGTGGGGCGTTGGCAACCGACCGGGGAGCCAAGGTCGCCGCGCTCATTAGCGAATACGTTGAGGATAACCACCACCGGTACGAGGCGGTTGTGGCCACCCAGGACTGGCATATTGACCCGGGCGCGCATTTCTCTGACACCCCGGATTTTGTGGATTCCTGGCCGGTGCACTGTGTGGCGAATACCGAAGGAGCCGAGATTCACCCGAATCTTGATACCGACTACATCGAAGCGTATTTCCGCAAGGGCCGGTATGAGGCTGCGTATTCAGGGTTCGAGGGACTGCAGGCCCCCGAGGAATCGGTCATGACCGGTGAGCATGAGCCAGGCGCCACACTGGATGACGAAGGCCCGAAAACCCCGCTGGCAGACTGGCTGGATGAACACGAGATACAGGATGTCGATATTGTGGGTATCGCCACCGACTACTGTGTGCTGGCAACCGCTAAGGATGCGGTGGATGCTGGGTATGAGACCCGTGTGCTGATCGACCTGACGGCTCCCGTACATGAGGATAAGCTCGACGAAGTAATCGCCGAGATGGAGGACGAGGGCATTACGGTCAAGCAGGCGCTGTAAGCGCGTCCCGTTCATCGTGAGCGCTTTTAGAGTACGAGGCGACATTCTTAGTGGGTTCCCTGTAGTATGCCCCGGTAAGAATGTCGCCTCTGCACGTGTAATATGCGGATGATTTAGGTGTCAAGATGCGCGTAGCGGTAGATAAACGCAGCCATTGCGTCACGGTGAATCGGCTCACTAGGGCGGTAGGTGCCATCGGCCCAGCCGGTAGTAATGCCGTTTGAACGTAGCCAGTTAATTTCGCGGTAGAATGCGCCATCATGAGGCACGTCCTTAAAAACTGGCCCAACCACTACATAGTCAGGTTTACCAGCGTAACGGTAGAAGAATGCGGCCATTGCCTCGCGAGTAACCGCGTCTTGCGGTCGGTAGGTGCCATCGGCCCAGCCGGTAGTAAGACCCTGCTGATGCATCCACACAATCTCATGGTAAAACTGGTGCGAGGGGTTCACATCGGTAAAAGGTGAGGCGGCGGGCAAGGTAACCTCCGGCGAACCCGCCAGCCGGTAGAAGAAAGCAGCAACCGCCCCGCGCTCAATATTATTCAGCGGTCGGTAGGTACCATCGGCCCAGCCGGTGGTGATATTTCGGTACTCTAGCCACGTGATTTCTTCGTAGAACGGATGATTTTGGGGCACATCACTAAATCGGCAGGGGCCGTCAACGGTTGGGTGTGGGACGGGCTGCACCTGAGCTTCTTGAACGGTGGGGTATGAGAGCAGTTTCTGCAGAAGTCCCTTGCCCTGCGCGGCGGTGACAAAGTGGGATACTTCTACTTCAGCATAGTTTCTGTCTCCAGATTGTATGTAGCTGTAGTACTGGATATTCACAGGATAGTTATCCTCGGTGAGTTTCTGACTCAGCTGGGCCACCAAGTACTGGTGTATCTGCTCATTGTTCCACCCACGATGCTCGGTTTGGGCTTTCGCATCCTCAATAGCCGCAGCGGTGAACGTGATGGGGAAAAGCTGGTAGTACATATCTGCATGTTCGAATGGCGTGCAGTACGGACCGGAGTACCCCGCATTGTCACCAGGTGCTGCCAGTGCTGCTGGGCCTAGCAGCGTAGCTCCCAGTGCAACAGCGCACATGGCAGTACCTACTGCCTGAGAGGTTCTACGAGTAGTTACTTTTTTCATTGTTATCTCTTTCACCATAGCGCGCGCTGCACATCCCTAACGTATTTTGACCTTTAGATACACCGCGCACACTGCGTATTTACTTCTTGTGAGCGTAGCGATAAATAAAAGCTGCCATTGCATCACGGCGGATGGGGTCTACAGGACGGTACGTCCCATCCTGCCACCCATTAGCTATACCAGTAGAATGCAACCAGGTAATCTCTCGATAGAAACTGCTGCCAACCGAAACATCCCTGAATGGAGAAGTGCTTGGCATCACATACTCTGGCTGTCCTGCATATCGGTAGAAAAACGCTGCCATTGCGCCACGTTCTACATTATCTGCTGGGCGGAACGTGCCATCAGGGTATCCTGTAGTAATACCCTGCGCTCCTATCCACTGAATCTCTTGATAAAATGGCATGTTTTTATGTATATCGTAAAATATTGGACCATTATTCCATGGATCAGGGTTCTTTACAGGATTGTCCAGATATTCCAGTGTCTTGCCCGCATCTACAATACCAGGACCACAGCTATACTGATCACAGTTTTAAATTGGTTATATAAACCCTGTGATGAGTCAGAAAAACTGTACTTGATATTTGTTAGTGAGCTACTGGCACTAGATGACTCAAAACTAAGAGCAGGCACATATGACGTCCCAAACAAAAAATCCTAAAGTAGTTACAGAAACTAGCTTTCTAATACTTAACTTTTTATCACTGATTAACGCAAAGACCATCATTAGCCTTTCAAAACTTGAGTGAATATATATAGATACATCTATCTGACGAAAATTATACATCATACGAAAGCTAACAGTAAAATCTCTCCCAGTGCTACCTGCCGCCCGGCTCAATAGCTACGCTAGGGGAGCTGGTGGCACATATCTGCATGTTCGAATGGCGTGCAGTACGGACCGGAGTACCCCGCATTGTCACCAGGTGCTGCCAGTGCTGCTGGACCTAGCAGTGTAGCGCCCCGGCTCAACAGCTAATATATGGGTATGAATAAGCAGTGTGACGATCATCAGCTCAGTCTTTGGTATACCCCGCGTCTTAACCCACCTATCCCAGAACATTGGGAGCTCAACGACCAGAGCCGCACCGAGCTTGAAGAGCTTCTGTGGGAGATGCTTCTGCACGGCGCATCTACCCCGGAAGCGTATGTGGAAGTATTTGATTATGTTTTGCCCGATGAGAACGCTGGCTTGGGTGAAAAATACAGGGAAGAGATAACAGAGTACGCCCAGCAACTTATTAACGCACGCCGCGCCTATGCTGCAGCTATTGGACTGGAGCCTCGGAATAATGATTTAACGTTGGCATTTGACGCTTTAGCGCATGAGGGCGTGGTGGCACGGGAGTGTTTTACCTGTTGCGGTTCGTGTGGTTCAGCCGAAATCTGGGATGAGAGAGATGATTCACGCACTTGGTACGGGTACGTTTTCTACCACGAACAGGATGCTGAATCCGCATACGAGAGCGGATCGGTAGGCCTCAATTATGGGGTTTTTCTGGATGCATATTTTACTGAGCAGCAATGGGACGCACTTGATGCCCAAACCCAAGAGCAGCAGTACGAGAGTTTGAGTGTAAAACTATTGCGCGAAAAGGTACTTCCGGTGTTCGAGCAGCACGGATTATGGGTAGATTGGGAAGGCTCTTATTCTGTACGGCCACAGGTATTCTCATCGCAGTTTAGCCGTATCCCGTAGCAATTTACCAGATATGAGCCGAAAATCTGCAGAAGGAATCTGCCCAATAAGGAATATTTGATGATTATTAATGAGAGTGATTTAAAAGGTACGGACTATAAGATTTCAAAAAGTTTCAATAAGCAAATTTATTCATTTTCCGAGTTGTTAAATGATATGGCAAGCAACGAATATTCAAGGTTGGAGAATTACTATAAAGATAAATTTGAATTCATAAAGTTCAAAGACGAAGAAGTTATTGTCGAAAACAGTAATAAAGATAAATTTATTGTTTTTGGAAAGAATAGCAATGGTTTCTTTGCTGTCAATAAAAACAAAGAAGTATGGCTTATCCCGTTTCATTATTCAGATATTCAAGAACCACTGTTTATAAACTCATCATTGCACCAATTTAGGTGCTGCTATTGTTTATTATTATCGGTCTTGTTTTACGCTCTTGGGAAGGGTATTGACAAGGAAAACGCACAGTTGAAACTTGCCAGAAGCTTTGAAGAAGATATTTTAAAAATAGATGACCGTTCAGCGCATAGCCTATTTTATCGAAACTATATTTTTGCTATTGAAAATGCGGAGCTTCCCACACATTTCACCCCCATGGATTACGTTACGACCGGCAGGCATTTTATCCCTCAGTAGAATAGGGAGCAGGTGTGCTGGCGAGCAGATCCGATTATTGCGTCATTTGGGTACTGGTTTCCCCTATAGATACCGATAGTTACATATTTACTTATGCATCATCTGCCCCTACCGAACAAAGACTGCTATAGAATGTATTGCATAATTCAAGATCATCTTTTATCCTATACAGGTTACATAACAGATAACAAATATCGCTATCTTGTTGTTCCTCGGGTGCCGTATTTTGCAAGAAATTGGAGTCAAGAAAAATAGACATAAAAATATGTATTTCTTTTTCTTTTTTATCTAGGCTTCCTGACAAGCGAATCTTTCTGCCCAGTTGGATATAATATTTTTCCAGTTCAGATTTACCAATTCTGCCTTCCAAAAAGTCTGTGCATTGTTTAATTACACCTTCCAGTTCTTTCCTATACTGACTTAATGGAACAATATTTTTCTCGGCGAATTTTATACAGTTTAAAATAAAAGCATCATAGTTATCCAGGGCATCAGAATCGTATATTTCATCTTCCAGTATAATAATTTTTTCGTAGTATTTTATATTATTTTTATCGCTCATATTTCATCTCCTACAAAAATTCTAATAATGTTTATTATTTACTACAATTTTACTGGAGCAAAACTGCAGCGAACAAACGTCATTGTATGACTAGCCAAAGACCAGCTCGGCGCCCTATCGTCATACTGGACGCCCTCTAATCAGGAAAACACCACGGACTGACTGAGAAAATAACAGGATTTTATCACACTGGATATTACAGCATCTATTCGGCAAGAGCGGCACGATGCGCTCCACCAGCCTTAGCGGAAGAGCAATACCAGCAGATGTCAGTGCTGCAGCCGCAAAATGTTGGCCCATAATCTGGTGGCAGGATATCCTCAATGAATAACCGTCTATAGTTTTAAAGACCTCTTTTGGTTCGAGAAGCATTTATTTCTGTAAAAAGTTTTTATTTAGCTAAAGTTTCTATAGAAATATACGCTTTTCATGCATTAAATATCCGGTTACACTGAAACTATGACCACCGATATCATCACCACAGAATTCCGTGACAGCTGGTACGCACCGCGTATCGATCCGCCTATCCCGGCGCACTGGCCTGTGACCGGTGAAGAGCGTGGCACCTTAGAAGATGCCCTCTGGCGCCTGCTCAGCACCGGTGAGTCTGATACGGCCCGTTATGAGTATTACTTCTGGGAGACTCCCTCACTCAGGGATGCCTATGGTTCCGCTGACTGGGACGGGGAAGTTCGCGCCTATATTAGGCAGCTCATTGATTCCCGCCGTGCCTATATTGCCGCCTTAGGCGGGGTGCCGGGCACTCCCCTGAACCTTTCACTTGCTGAGCTCGAACGTCAGGGTGTTAAGATGAACCCCGACTTCGGGTGTTGCGGCATACCGCATGAGGCTCCGCAGGATGGGCATACCTGGTACGGGTATGTGTCGCTCGGCCCCGAAGAGGCCGAAGAACTCATTAAAAATGGCGAGACCCGTCTCAGCTGCGGGGCTTTTGTAACGGGCGAAGAGCTCGAAGAGATGAGTGATGCGGAGTATAACCGCATTAATAGTGCTGTGATCCGCCAGCACATCCTCCCGGTTTTTGAGCGCCACGGTGTTGAGATAGATTGGGACGGCACGTACATTGAGCTTCCCGTGCTGAAAAACGCGGAGTTTTTCGCTGCACCTTAGCCCCCGTGGTAGGTAGAGCGCCTGCCCATCCTTATTCGTAATGCACCTATAGCACGGGCGTTGCCCCCGTGCGTGTGTTGTGCTGTCTTTTCCTCCCTTATAAGGTCTGCGGATCACCGGTTTTGTGACTGACCGCGTGCAACGACAAGTATGCATTTGTGGTCTAAGGTTAACCCCATGACTACACCTAGCATTACTGATGAGCAGCTCAAACTTTGGTACACCCAGCGCATTGATCCACCCCTTCCGGCCCACTGGGGCATGCCTGATGAGGTGAGTGAATTCGTGGGTGAGGTTCTGTGGGGTACGCTTTTCACGGGTGACAGTGATCCATTTTCCTATGTCGATATTTTGAACGACAGCACTATTACTGAGAGCGATAAGTGGGATTGCGATGAGAAACATATGGAAGAATTCGACGATTACGCCCGTGCTCTCATCGCCTCCCGCCGTGCCTATGCCCAAGAACTGGGGATCGAAAAGTGCTGGGGCAATATCTCTCTCGCTTTTAAAGAGCTCAATCGTCAGGGGGTTGTAGCGCGTGAGGCGTTCTCCTGCTGCAGCAGGTGCGGTTCATGGAGTATTTACGACGAGGCAGATGACTCCCGCGACTGGTACGGGTATGTATTTTTCAGCGAGCAGTGTGCAGCTGATATTTCAGAAACAGCAAGCGTGTACCTTCAACACGGCATTTTCCCGCCAGCATTGCGCCAACAGTATTCTGAGCAGCAGTGGGAGTCAATGAGTCAAGAGGAACGCAGTGCAGCTCATCGCCGGGTTACGGAGCAATTTCTGCAAGAGCGCGTTATTCCGGTACTTGAACGTCACGGACTGCAGGTACGGTGGGGCGGCGATACTACCTATTGTCCTAATGTCATGAACATAAAATACATTGCTATCCCCTAACAGGCTGCACAATGGTCTTGCGAGTACCATACGCTTACCCAGTACCGACATACCCCATAGCATAAATTTGCATAATTGCCCCCATAAATCAGCCTTTTATACACAATATTATTCCTTCCATGCGTGGATGATGGTTGTGTATCCCGGTTACACTGGGAGCATGAGTAGCCCTCACGTGACTGCAGAACAGCTAAAACTATGGCGCGCACCGCGTATTAACCCACCTATACCCCGCAGCTGGCCAATCCCAGAGATGGATCGGCCCACCGTAGAACGCAGGCTCATGGCATGCCTGCTGGTCGGCGAATCAGATATTGCGTGCTACACGGAGGTTTTTGAACCGTTCCTTGACGACGGTGAAGGGCATATTCTTATCCCGCCCCAAAAGCTAGAAGAGTACGCTCAGGCGCTCCTTGCCTCCCGCCGTGCCTATGCTAAAGAGATCGGTATAGAAGGGTGCCGAGGCAACCTGGTGTGTGCCTTCGAAGCGCTGGAACGAACGGGGATTATCGCTTACCCGGACGGCAACTGGTGCGGCATCCCTGAGGAAGGGCCCGAAGACGGTGCCACCCGATACGGGTATGTATCGCTCAGTGCAGAAAGCGCGGAGGCCCTACTGCTCTACGACGCCGCCCAACTGCACTGCGGCACCTTCAGCGATACTGGGGAAGTAAGCGATCAAGAGATTCACGATGCAGACTGCGCGATTATCCAAAACCGCATTATCCCGGTGCTCGAAGGCCACGGCGTTGAGGTTAAATGGAATGGCACGGCGGTTGACTTCCCGCTCGTGACGAACACCGGATTTTTTGCCATCCCCTAACCGCTCACAGACCGAGCCAGCCTGTTACCACCTGCCAACAAACCAGTCCGCGAGCTTATCAAGGCGTGCCTGAATCTGCTCCGCTGATGCTTGAGCCACCGCCGGGCCGCCGCAGATTTTACGCAGCTCATTATGGATCACCCCGTGCGGTTTACCGCTTTTCAGCGAATAGGCCGACACGTTTTTCGCCAACTTATTACGCATTTCTTTGAGCTGGCGGTGGTCCACCACCGCCGGGGCTGCAGTGGCCGGGCGGCGGGCAGCATGTTCCTGCTGACGGGCCCGCAGCAAAGTACCGACCTGTTCAGCGTCAAGCAGGCCCGGGATGCCCAGAAAATCCTGTTCCTCTTCCGAACCGACTTCCAGCCCGCCCGACGCGAACTCCGCCCCATCAAAAAGCACCCCGTGGAAAGAGGCCTGCGAGCCTATTGCCTCAAACTTACCGCGAGCCAGCTGCTCCGAGGCGCGCTCTTCACGGTTTGCTTCTTCGAGTGCCGCATCATCCAGCCCCTCAACCATGGGGTCGATCTCTTCCTGGGTAGCGCCGCGGTCGAGGGCGTGATCGCGTTCTAGCTCCATATCGTTAGCGAGCATCATCAGCTGTGGAACCGACGGCAGGAACACGGAGGCGGTCTCCCCACGCTTGCGGGCCCGCACAAAACGCCCGATTGCCTGAGCAAAAAAGAGAGGTGTGCTGGTGCTGGTGGCGTACACACCCACCGCAAGGCGCGGCACATCCACGCCCTCAGAGACCATGCGGACCGCCACCATCCACCGCTTTTTACTCTCACGGAATTCGTCAATTTTTGCGGAGGCTTCGCGGTCATCTGAGAGCACCACAGTTGGCTTCTCTCCCGTGATAGCATGCAGTTTTTCGGCGTATGCTTTAGCATCAGCGTGGTCGGTGGCGATTACGAGCGCCCCGGCATCAGGTACGGTACGGCGCACCTCGGTGAGGCGCTTATCGGCAGCGGCCAAAACGGTGGGTATCCATTCACCGTTCGCATCAAGGGCGGTGCGCCATGCCTGGGCGGTCACATCCTTGGTGAATCCCTCCCCCAGATTTGCTGCCATTTCCTCCCCGGCGGAGGTACGCCACCGCATCTGCCCCGAGTACGCCATGAAAATCACCGGCCGCACCACATGGTCTTTGAGAGCGGGACCGTATCCGTAGGAGTAGTCGGCGCGGGATCGGCGGATCCCTTCGTGGTCTTCTTCGTAGTTGACAAACGGGATAGGTGCGGCATCGGAGCGGAACGGGGTGCCGGTCAAGGCGAGGCGTCGAGTGGCGTCGTCAAAAGCCTCCCGCAGTCCGTCTCCCCACGAGAGCGCGTCACCGGCATGGTGAATCTCGTCAAAAATAACCAGAGTTTTGTCGTTCTCAGTGTTACGGGCATGCAGCTGCGGCTTATTCGCCACCTGGGAGTAGGTAAGTGCCACCCCCTTGTACTGGCGGCCCACATGAATGTCGGCATTTTTAAAATTCGGGTCGATCGGTATACCTACCTTAGCGGCGGCATCCGCCCACTGCTTTTTCAGGTGGTCGGTGGGCGCTACCACGGTGAGCTTACGCACCACACCGCGGCTAAAAAGTTCACGGGCCAGGGTGAGGGCAAAAGTGGTTTTGCCAGCGCCCGGGGTTGCCACCGCCATAAAGTCACGCGGGTTGGTTTCAAAATATTTTTTCATAGCCTCCGTCTGCCAAGCACGTAAACTGACGGAGGTTCCCCACGGGGCACGGCCGGGGTAGGCCGGGGAAAGTTTCGGCTTAATGGCGCCTTCAAACAGTGTGGGTTCTTCGTGTTCGCTCATTCTTCCCCTACCCCTTAATCATTTCTATACGTCATGCCCCCGCTGCAGCTCGCACGGGCGTAAGTGGCCGGTGCGGTGCGGACGCCTTAAGAGTGTACCGCCTTGCACGCTGCCCGGCTCAACGGTACCCCCGGTACTGTACGGTGGCTACGCCGAACGCGAAAGAAGGGCGCATCCAGTACTATGCATAGTTATTCGGATGCGCCCTGTCTGCTGGTGTTGGCTGCCGTGGGCCTGCTGATGCCTGCCAGTCAGCTGCGGCTAGTTGTCGCCGCTATTATCGCCACCGTCTTTACCGGGCTTAAGACCCTCATAAATTTCTTTGCAGGTGGGGCAGACCGGGAACTTCTGCGGGTCACGCCCGGGAGTCCAGACTTTACCGCACAGGGCGCGAACCGGCTCACCGGTCAGCGCGGACTCCATAATCTTTTCTTTCCGCACATAGTGCGAGAAGCGTTCGTGGTCACCGGGCTCAGAAAGCTGAGTTTCCTCACGCTCCAGCAGGCTGGTGCCACCTGCGGGTTTGGTGCCGAACGGGTCCTCAATACCTTCAATGGAGCTCATAGTTCTCTCCTTAGACAATGCCGCATGGGCAATTCTGCGGTTGTGTAGATAACTCTTCCCATTGTAGTGGCGGGTACCGGGTATTGTCCCGTTCACCGAAACCAGGCAGCAGTAAAAGCACAGCAAAAAGCGGCGGAGCAGAATACCTCATACAGAACATATTCTGATCCGCCGCCTCTGTGCGCTGTGGTTGTCCGGCAGGTTAGGCTGCGGTGAACTTCGCCACTCGCTGAAGCATGGCGTGGCTATTACGGTCGTAAGACTTACCGCCAATCACAACGCCAAGGGCCAGAAGAATACCGCCCACAACCATTTGGATGATTCCCCCCACCCATAGGAGCATGGGTTCATGGGAGCCGAACATATAAATAAGTACACAGATAAATGCCGGGATCGTTGCAGCCATGCAAATCAGCATCACCACTATCGTCAAGAGGTTCTTGGCCATGCCGTCCGTTTGTTTCGGGGTTTTGAGCGGGTTCGACCCGGGTGTCGGAGCCGGTGGAGATAGCAGGGTATCGGCATACAGGCCCACGCCCAGAGCTGCCGCATAGGTGCCCAGCTGGTGCAGGAGCACCGCCGGGTACATCCCCACAGCACCATGAATAAGACACACAGCGAAGGTCATAATAACCACCACAGGCACCATCAAAACAGAGTACCCCAGGGCACGGCCCAGCCTGTCATCACGCCCGCACAGCGGCGAGAGCACGTGCAGGCTAAAGGCGGTGTTATCGTATGAGACCGAGTACATAATGTAGTACCCCACAGAGATGGTACTGAAGTACACCCAGAAGCTAAAGGCCGCCTCAATACCAGCGGTGCTGGTATCCATACCAAGCTGAATCCTACCGGTCCTAAAAAACCCGCTATTGACCATCGGTACAAATATTCCCAGCAGCACGTACATCATGGCTAACGTGGCCGCCGATACACTCATGCGCGCATCTTTCAGGTAGCTGTGAAGGGTGCGTGCCGCTACCGCCCCGACCGGGGTGCTGGGGAATTTAGCAAACACCCCAATATTACCAACGGACAATGCCTTAGCTGTCCCGCGCTGAGTCTGCCCACCCACGTTACGGATGGAGCGTTCCAGCTGGCGACCCCACAGCCACCAGGT
The DNA here is from genome assembly GCF_003989445.1 of Rothia sp. HSID18067. Taxonomy (NCBI): domain Bacteria; kingdom Bacillati; phylum Actinomycetota; class Actinomycetes; order Micrococcales; family Micrococcaceae; genus Rothia; species Rothia sp. HSID18067. The sequence continues at coordinate 1,001,743 of NZ_RBMF01000001.1, forward strand.
GCCCGCCAAGTAAACAAGTGCAAGCACCAGGCACACAGCCGCAAGAATCCAGTTACCTGCCACAGCGTGCAGGGGAACAGCAAACGCAGCCCCAAACGGGGTATACCCAAGCCATACAACATAGGGCGCTATTTGCTCAAAGTTCTCTCCAATGTAAGCTGTTGCGCCCGCAAAAATAAAGCCGGAGCTCATGAGCAGGATCCCCGCAGTAAGCATGAGGATGAGGTTAATGCGCGGGTTAGCGTTCAGGTACACACCGACCTGATTACCGATACGCGCTATACACATGAGGGTGGCCAGCCCCAGCAGGGCGCAGAGAAGATACAGGAGGAGTCCCAACGGATTGGCAAGGTAACCGAGGGCACCGATCAGCACCATAGTTATGGAGGCGATACCGGGTATGCCAATAAACCCACCAAGAAATTGGCCCTTCTGCAGGGTTTTCGGTTCTATGTGGAAAAGCACGAAACGGCTCTCATCCAGGGTTCCGTCAAGGCCGCTGACGAAGATAGGTACCAGCATCCACCCCAGACACAGCAGCGTCCCTATCAGCAGGGCAAGCGAGGCCGCCCCCTCAGGGGATTCAAAAGCCAGAAAACTGTAGAGGAATCCCAACCCTATCAGAATCCCCACCAGGTATAGGACACCGAGGATTATCCCGATCAGGGCCCACACGCTCCGTTTGAGTGAGGCAATCACATACCGCCATTTTAGTGAGACGAGGTGCCCAACCATGACAATCCTTCCGAGCTGGTGCGCCCACCCACGAGCTGCACGAAACGTTCTTCTAGGCTGGTGTTTCCGCGTACCTCAGAGACGGTTCCGGCGGCAAGAATATGGCCTTCGTTCATAATGGCCACGTGGTCACACAAACGCTGCACCAAGTCCATCACGTGGGATGAGAGCACGACGGTTCCCCCCGAGCCGACGAATCCTTTAAGAATGTCCTGAATATTCGCCGCTGAGACTGGGTCAACAGCCTCAAATGGCTCATCAAGGATAAGCACAGAAGGGGCGTGGATGAGTGCGGCGGCAAGCGCGATTTTCTTCGTCATACCGGCGGAGTAGTCGGCGACAGTTCGTCCCGCTGCCTCGGTGAGGTCCATAGCGCGCAGCAGATCGGCGGTGCGTTCGGCGACAGTTGCCTTATCAAGCCCATGCAGGTACCCGGAGTATGTGATGAGCTGTTCACCCGTGAGCCTATCAAAAAGATGCACTCCGTCAGGGAGCACCCCCAGGTGTTTCTTGGCTTCTAGGGGGGCCTGCCACATGTCTACCCCGTTAATAAACGCCATACCTTCGGTGGGTTGCAGCATACCCGAGACCATCGAAATGGTGGTGGTCTTACCAGCACCATTACGCCCCACCAGCCCATAAAATGAGCCGGTTGGGATGCCTAAATTAATACGATCCACGGCCACGGTCTGCCCGAAAGCTTTGGTGAGCCCGCGAACTTCAATCGCGTTTCTGGTGGTTGCGGCCCCCCGTTGCGGGGCTATATTCTGCTGCACCGAGGTGGGCAGGTGAACCTCCGGATTCGGGTGCTCTGCTTCTGCCCCGGGGACAGGCGGTGAGGGATACAAGTTATTGAGAGAGTTTTTATCTTCCATAGATTAACGGTAACAAGTATGAGCATAGTATGCCCTTATTTTTGCCCCGTTCGCGTAGCTTTTACTCACCCCTAAGCATAACTATAAGATACGTGTTCCCCGTGACGGCAATAACACCACATGGGGAACACATAAAGAATAAATATTCTGTATTTTATTTCTTAGCTTTACACAGATTCCTGCAGAAACCAGCCTTTAGAAAAGCGCCACCGTCAGCTCCGCGCGGGCCTTTACAGTACGCGCATCGGCAGTACCCACCACATCAAAAAGCTGAACAAGACGCTCACGCACACGAGTTTTCTCATCCGCAGGCACGGCCTTAAATAAGCGCAGCAAACGGGCGTACGCATCTTCCACGTGCCCACCAACCACATCCAAATCGGCCACGTTAAAGGCCGCCTCAATATTCAGCGGATCAGCTGCAGCAGCGGCACGCTCGGAAGCCATATCAAGGTTTTTCACGCGCGCCAAAAGCTCCACCTGTTCCAAGCCAAGTTTGGCCTCTTTATCGCCCGGGTTATCAGAAATAGCCTGCTTGTAGGCGGCGCGAGCGCCCTCATAGTCCCCAGCGTCCAGTGCCTCAACGGCCTTAGCATGCAGCGGAGGTACCGGTTTCTCTTCCTCCGCGTAGATGGGCTCAAAACCTCCCGGCAGCTGGTACTGCGCCGCCAGCTGCATAAGCTGCCCGAGCACATCGGCAAGTTCCTGCTCTCCCACAGTACCGTTGTAAATAGGTGCGGGCCGACCCGCAAGCACCGCCACCCCAGCGGGCACACCGCTCACCCCAAAAGCCTGTGCGGCCTCAGGAAGTTTCGCGATATCTACCGCTGCCAACAACAGATTCCCAGCGGCGGAATCAACCAGTTTCTGCACCGCATCGACCATCTGCACCGATGAGGGAGAGTGCTCAGCATAGAGCGCAAAAATAACAGCACCCCGGCTGGATTCCTGCACATATTTCTGGAAATCCTCGGGTGTGTTTACCTCAACACGCCACGTAGGGGTGCCCTGGGCAGCAGCATGAGGGTCAGTGTTGCCCGGCTGCGGCGGCACACCAGCAGATGCCGCTAAACTCCCCAAATCGGGGACATTCCGTACCGAAGCTGGGATCTGCGCAGCCTCCGGCTGCTTCCCTGTCGCTGCTGGGTTGCCCCACTGTAGTTCATGATTGTTCTCTGACATGCGCCCTCTCCTGCTCAGGCTGATAGTTCCCCTTGATTATCTCAACTCCCCGGGGTTTTTTCACCCGAGGTGCGCCGCTTCGGCCGCTATTTTACTGCTGGCGTAGTACCACCAATACGCCTGCACCGGCGTTATCCACCAACCGCCCGGTAGACTAAAAAGTAAATGCTTCGTCGAAAGGCAGTTACATGACCGATCACCGCCCCCCTGCCCAGCCGACGCCGCCTAGGCCTCGGCGTTCCAACGCTCATACACAGCCGCAGCAGGACTCTTCCACCCGCCCCCAACCGGATGAAAGCGGCGCCTCACCCAGAGAAGCCCACGAGTCGCGAGGGGCGCGGCGCCCATTCACTGAGCACCTCACCGAAACAATTACCGAATTCAGCGGATCGGTTCTACAGGCCCGCGATAAACGGAAACAGGCGTCGATGCCTCCCCCAACCGCCCCCACCGATGTGGTGCCCCCGGTTGAGTCCCCGGAGAACAGCGATGTTCAGAAAGTCTCGCTTGTGACCAACCCGGTAAAACTCGGTTTCTTAGGTACCGTGGGTGTGGGGTTGGCGTTGCTGGCCTACTATGCGTTTACGAACGTTGGGGCACTCGCGGGGTGGGTGACCGGGGCCGTGTTCATTGCGCTGGGCCTTGACCCCGCCGTGCGGCGCCTGGAGAAGTGGGGTATCCGCCGAGGCGTTGGTGTGCTGCTGGTAGTAACTGTATTTGCTGGTACGGTTACCGGCCTCACCCTGTGGATTGTGCCCATTATTAGTGAACAGGCGAATAGTTTTATCTACCGCTCCCCCGCCATTTTTCAGGATTTCCTGGAGTCAGAGGCGTTCAAAAACTTTGACGATATGGTGCACATCCGCGACTGGGTCGATAAGAATGTGCCCGCGTTCATTGAGTCTATTACATCCAGCAACGCGATTAGCGGGTTCATGGGGAACTTGGTTACAGCAGGATCCACAATCGCTCAGGTGCTCACCGGCACCGTGATTGTGTTGTTCTTGTCCCTGTACTTCCTCTCGTCTATGAACACGATTAAGGCGTGGGGGGTGCGCCTAGCACCGGCGTCCCAGCGTGAGCGTGTCTCCTACTTGGTGGAACGTATCACCGGATCGGTTGGCAGTTATGTGATGGGGCAGGCGCTGGTGGCTATTCTTAACGCCACCTTTGCCCTGATTACGATGAGTATCCTGGGGTTTTCGTTCCCCCAGCTGCTGGCGTTATTCGTACTGATCCTGGCGTTTATCCCATTGGTCGGCGGCGTGGTGGCGCTCGTAGTAGTGTCGCTCATCCTGCTGATTTCGGGGTGGCAGATGGCTCTCACCTTCGCCATCGTGTACTTCATTTACCTGCAGGTTGAGGCGTACATTATCTCGCCGCGCATTATGTCCCGGGCGGTTTCGGTGCCCGGTGGCGTGGCAATTATTGCGGTGGCCGCAGGTGGTGCTCTGTGGGGCGTGCTGGGTGCGCTTATCGCCATACCTGTGGCGGCTTCCCTGCTCATTCTGGTGAAAGAAGTATTTATCCCTTACCAAGACACGAAGTAGCCTGCGACGAACCGGAAGGTTTACGGCACCTGGTCATACACTAATCGGCGGCTGCACCCCATACGGTGATGTAGCCGCCGATTGCTGTCTGAAATAATTTACCCGGTGGTGCCAGAGAGGGCTTTAGAGCTCAGTAATCTCTTCTGCGACCGGACCGCTATACTCGCTAGGCAGCACGGTCTGCTCCCCCAGCACAATACTTGCTATAGAGTTCAGCACCGCGTTCACAGACTTCTCGCCCACCCACAGGTGCTTACATCCCTCAAAGGGGATTACCTGGGCACGGTTAATGGCACTAAACCGTTCACGCGCCTGAGCGGGCTGTAAGTAGTCGTCGTGTTCAGGGATGAGTGCGTACAGGGGGTTGCTGATCGTATTCCATTCAGCCATCTCCGCCGGGTGTACCCGGTGAAGCGGCGGGGAAAGGAGGACCGCACCGGTGAATTCGTTGGCGCGCGCGGGTCCATATTTGAGCACCAGCTCTGTACCGAATGACCAGCCAATAAGCCACGGGTTAGGCAGAGCACGCCCTAAGACGTAGTCAAGAATCGCATCGAAATCTTTCTTCTCAGCAAATCCGCCGTCGAAGACCCCGTCGCTGGTGCCTCGAATGGAGGAGGTGCCGCGGGTATTGAAGCGAAGTACGGCTATATTGGCAAGCGCGGGCAGACGGAACGACGCTTTCTTGTACACGTGCGAATCCATATACCCGCCATGCGTTGGAAGCGGATGAAAAGTTACGAGAGTCGCTTTAACGTCCCCCTCAGGAAGCGCCAGTTCACCCACGAGGCGTTTTCCATCGGCTGTTGTGACCTCAAAGTTCTCACGACGCGCGGGAAGCACCGTGCGGGAACGGATCGCGGTTGGCACCCCGGGGTCGGTAAAAATATAGCGGGACGGGTCGAATTCTGTGCGGGTTTCTTCGCTCATAGTGTGTCTTTCAATCGGGGTAGGTGTATCTCAAGCCCAAAAATGGGGGTGATGCGCATAGGATTCTGCTGTTATTTTCGGCGGCTGCGCCAACAGTGCTGGTGCCAGTGGCGGCGTTCATCAATGGCACGTTCTCTGCCCAGCACGTGGCTTTCTTGCCACACCACCAGGTGCGCAGTTCCGGGCGGTATGGGACGGTAACATTCGGGGCAGGTGTAAGTTTTTCTGGCATTAACAGCCGGGATATACTGCACGAACCAGTCTCCGTACCGGTCGCTCTCAACGGTTGGCGCCGGGTCAAGAATACGTGAAATATCACGCCCGCCACCTGCGGTGGTGCGTAACCATTTGCTGGAGGTGGTGCCCGAAGGGCGTTTACCGGGGTGATTCTTACGTGCCATGCTCACTATTTTATCCCTAGCTACTACCCATTCCAGATTTTAAAGGTTATACCGGGGCCTCGTCTAAAGGAGCATACTCGGTGAGGATAGCCTCATACGTATTGCCGTGAAGATTGCAAGAATCCATAACGTAAAAACAGCGCAAAAAATTTTTATCAAAAATATAGGCGTGCTCGTGGAAATCAATAGAGTCCACGTCTTCTAAATCGTGTTGGATCTCGCTGCTGAGGGCAGTGAAGACAGGCAGCTGAAGACCGTCATACACATAATGCCGCAGCACATAAAGCATTTGGTGAGGAAAAAGCTCACCCAGCCGGTGGGGGCGAACCAGCTGAGGCTGGCCGCTTTCGCACCCGAATGGTCGCTTATACGAGAAACTCACTGTATTTTCGTTTGAGTTATTAGGTGTTGAGCAGAGCATATGTCCTCTGAAAAAGACACGGATAAGACGCTGCACTACTTTTTCCGCCTCAGTCGCTTCTAATGGCTGACCATACGCAAAATCTTTCACAGCCTGCACTTTCTTATTGTTTCACGTATTCGGTTTTTCTCACCGGGCTATCAGCGGCCAAGAAATAACGCTACCCCCGCATACACTATAAAATACACTCGTGTATCACCCACATCATGATGAGCGCACCGAGGAGAATGCCGCATGAAAGCTATTCTTGATCACTGGGTTGGAAACCGCAGCGAGGATACAGAGCACACCATCGTATCAACGGGGGAACTGTTGGCCTTGCTGAAACGTCTCGGCACCAACCACCACACCCTGCTCAGCCTGTATCATCCCAGTAAAGACCCCGATAACAACCACCTCATGATCGGCGGAGGTCCCCAACGGTATGTGCTCACCGGGTGTGAAGAGGGCACCATTCTAAACGTCAGAAACCCGCAGATGAGTGACACAGCAACAGTTAAGATACTGGTGGGTGGGCAGCTGAGTCTCTTCACGGAACACGAATTAGTGACTCAAGAGCAGGCTTTTGAGTGTGCGGTACAGTATTTCAAGACTGGGCGTATCTCCCATGTGGGCCTGCCCTACACATGGGAGATACTATAAATAACCAACCCGCAGATGGCGTGTGCACAATGACCCGCTGCTGGTAGAGTGGATGGGTGCGAGTTGTTATAGCTGAATGTTCCGTCGATTACGAAGGTCGCCTACGGGCTCACCTGCCCCGCGCCACCCGTCTGCTCATGGTTAAAGGGGACGGTTCGGTGCTGATTCACTCCGATGGTGGCTCCTATAAGCCGCTGAACTGGATGAGCCCGCCCTGCACCCTGGCTGTGGCCGCACGTGATGACATCCCCACCGCCGCCCTAGAAGAGCTGGAAGAGGAAGTACAGCAGCTGTGGACGGTGCAGGCCGCTAAAAGTGACGACCGGCTGCTCATTAAAGTTTTTGAGGTCATCCACGAGCATGAGCATTCGCTTGGCACAGACCCGGGGCTCATTAAGGATGGTGTGGAAGCCGACCTGCAGCGTCTGCTTGCCGAACAAATTGAGACACTGGGCTCAGGATACTCGCTGGTGCGCCGTGAATATCCGACCGCTATCGGCCCGGTAGATATTATGGCAAAAGACCCCAACGGGGCAAGCGTTGCCGTGGAGCTTAAACGAGTAGGCGACATTGACGGCGTGGAGCAGCTCACCCGCTACTTGGAGCTGCTGAACCGAGACCCGCTGCTAGCGCCTGTCAAAGGAGTATTCGCGGCCCAAAAAATCAAGCCGCAGGCCCGCACACTCGCCCAAGACCGCGGTATTAGGTGCATCGCCCTTGACTACGATGCAATGCGCGGCGTAGACGACGCCGCAGACAGGCTTTTCTAGCTCTCTGCCGCGTTAGTTTTACGCCTCTCTCCAGCCATAAGTTACAGCCGGTCTGCGCTCCCCCGTGCTTCTGGCAGAGGCGCTCACGCCCCTATCCCACGTACCACCCGGTGAACCTGCACGAGAACCGATATAAACACGCACGAACCGGCGCCCTCCCCGTAAAGAGGACACGCCGGTTCGTTGTTATTACAGGCCGCGCTATGTGGCGGGAACTGTGAAGTCCGCGTGTTTAGCCGCGATTGTGACCTTATCATTCGAGACGGTCATAAACCCCTGATGCAGGCGGGTTTTCAAATCCGGCCCATCCACCGGGCGCAGCAGCATTTCGCCATCCTCCGCCAGCAGCGCGCACGTAGGGATAAGCCCGGGTGAGATACCCAGATCGCCCTCAACGGTACGCACACGCACGTAGGATGCCTCACCGGTCCACACCACGCGTTCGCGGGAAACAACTTCAACCGTTAGTGCCATAATTACTTGGCTCCAGTCTGTGCCTTGATTTCCTCGTACTGGCGCATCACATCGTCCATACCACCGATGTTGTAGAACGCCTGCTCCGGGATGTGGTCCACATCGCCGTTGCAGATCATCTGGAAGGACTCGATAGTGTCCTTCAACGGAACGGTGGACCCCTCAACACCGGTGAACTGCTTCGCGGTGTAGGTGTTCTGTGAGAGGAATTGCTCGATACGGCGGGCGCGCGAGACAACAACCTTCTGCTCCTCGGACAGCTCGTCCACACCCAGAATTGCGATAATATCCTGCAGTTCCTTGTTCTCCTGCAGAATAGCCTTCACACGGATAGCCGTGTCGTAGTGTTCCTGGCCAATATACTGCGGGTCAAGAATACGGGAGGTGGAGGTCAGCGGGTCGATTGCCGGGTACAGGCCACGCGATGCGATCTCACGCGAAAGCTCAGTGGTCGCATCCAGGTGTGCGAAGGTCGTTGCCGGTGCGGGGTCGGTGTAGTCATCCGCAGGAACATAAATCGCCTGCATCGAGGTAATGGAGTGACCGCGAGTTGAGGTAATACGCTCCTGCAGCAGACCCATCTCATCCGCCAGGTTAGGCTGGTAGCCCACAGCAGAGGGCATACGGCCCAGCAGAGTCGAAACTTCAGAACCAGCCTGGGTAAAACGGAAAATATTATCGATAAAGAGCAGCACGTCCTGGTTCTTCACATCACGGAAGTACTCCGCCATGGTCAGACCGGTCAGGGCCACACGCAGACGGGTTCCCGGGGGCTCATCCATCTGGCCAAAGACAAGGGCGGTGTCCTTCAGAACCCCTGCTTCTTCCATCTCAACCCACAGGTCGTTACCCTCACGGGTGCGCTCACCAACACCGGTGAACACCGAGGTACCGCCGAAGTTACGTGCCACACGGGTAATCATTTCCTGAATCAGCACGGTCTTACCAACACCAGCGCCACCGAACAGGCCGATCTTACCGCCCTTAATGTAGGGGGTGAGCAGGTCAATCGACTTAATACCGGTCTCCAGCATCTCGGTCGACCCCTCCAGCTCCGCGAAGCCGGGGGCGGCACGGTGAATGGGCCAGTATGCATCCGCAGTAATCTCGGAGTTAGGCACATCCAGCGCGTCACCGAGCACGTTAAACAGGTGACCCTTCACGCCATCGCCCACAGGCACAGAGATGGGTGCGCCAGTGTCAATCACGGCTTGGCCGCGCACCAGCCCATCGGTCTGCTGCAGCGAAATAGCGCGCACAAGGGAGTCGCCGAGATGCTGGGCGGTCTCGAAGGTGATAGTACGGGTGCGACCGTTGAGGGTGAGTTCGGTGGTCAGCGCGTTATAAATATCCGGTACCTGGCCGGCGGGGAACTCAACGTCGACCACGGGGCCAATCACGCGGGCAATACGGCCCGTTGCGCCCTGAGTCGGTGCTGAGACCGATTCGTTGTAGGTGGCAGTCATATTCTCTCACTTACCTATAAAAAGTTTGGAACAGTAGGCGGTTTCGATGCTGTAGCATCAGGCTACGACGAGGCGAGGGCGTCAGCGCCGCCCACAATCTCTGAAAGCTCCTGCGTAATCTCCGCCTGGCGAGCGTTATTCATCAAGCGGGTGTACTTATTAATGAGCGTCTCGGCGTTATCGCCTGCGGTCTTCATGGCCCGCTGGCGCGAGGCAAGCTCGCTGGCGGCCGCCTGAAGCAGGCAGGCAAACAGACGGGAGGCAATATAGCGCGGTAGCAGCGCATCCAGAACCTCCTGCGGGGAAGGCTCAAACTCAAACACTGCTGGCTGTACGTAGTCAGCCTGGGTGAGTTCCTCATCGGGCACGATTTCCTCCCCAAGATGCTGGGCCTCAGCCACATGAATGGGCAGCAGCCGCAGAATCTTGGTCTCCTGGGTGACCATGGATTTGAACTCGGTGTAGACCACGTGAAGGTCGTCCACCCCGCCTTCTTCAAAAGGCTTAGAGTACGCTTCCAAAAACACGTCCCGAATCTCAACCGCAGTATCGATGCGCGGGCTGTCAGTATGCCCCTCCCAGGCCCGAATGTAAGGACGTTCACGGAACTCGAAATAAGATTTCGCCTTACGCCCCACGAGGTACAGGTTCACTTCACGGCCTTCGCCGCGCAACTTTTCGATCAGCGACTCGGTTTTCTTCAAAACCGATGAAGAGTACGAGCCCGCCAAACCGCGGTCGCTAGTAACTACCAGCACCGCCGAACGCTTATGTTTGCTTTTCCCAATCGCCCCTGGGCCGTGGATCAGCGGATGCTGCACGCTCTGCTGGGTTGCCAGGGCCGTCACCACGCGGGTGAGTGCGTTCGCGTACGGGCCTGCCGCCTGCGCGCTACGGCGTGCCTTATTAATGCGGGAGGTCGCGATCATCTCCATCGCCTTAAAGATTTTCTTCATAGACGATGTCGAAGCAATCTTCTGTCGGTAAACCCTAATCTGGGCTCCCATAGAGCTTCCTTTCTCCTGCCCTTCTCCCCCACCGTGCACCCGGTGTAGGGTGCACGGCTGAAAGCGGGCTAGGAATAATCGCTAACCGATGGTTTCCTGGGTGATGTCCTGGTCCTTGGCAGCTTGATACTCCTCATGACCGGCATCAACAAGGTGGCTGGTGCCCTCAGAGCGGAAACCCTTCTTGAACTCTGTCACAGCAGACTTCAGGGCTTCCACAACATCGTCCTCCAGCTTCCCCGAGGCAGCGATATCGGTCAGTACTGAGGTGCGGTGACGCAGATAATCAATGAACTCAGCTTCGAAACGAAGAATGTCAGAAACTTCAAGGTCATCCAGGTACCCGTTAGTACCGCACCAGATAGAGACAACCTGTTCCTCCACCGCGTACGGGGTGTACTGCGGCTGGCGCAGCAGCTCGGTCAGGCGGGCGCCGCGGGTCAGCTGCGCCTTCGAAGCCTCATCCAGGTCGGATGCGAACATTGCGAACGCTTCCATTGCGCGGTACTGCGCCAGTTCCAGCTTCAAAGTACCGGAGACCTTCTTCATCGCCTTAGTCTGAGCCGCACCGCCCACGCGGGAGACGGAAATACCCACGTCCACTGCGGGGCGCTGGTTAGCGTTGAACAGGTCGGACTGCAGGAAGATCTGACCGTCGGTAATCGAAATGACGTTGGTGGGAATGAAGGCAGACACATCGTTCGCCTTCGTCTCAATAATGGGGAACCCAGTCATCGACCCGGCGCCCAGCTCATCGGAGAGCTTAGCGCAACGCTCCAGCAGACGGGAGTGCAGGTAGAAGACGTCACCGGGGTATGCTTCACGTCCCGGCGGGCGGCGCAGCAACAGCGACACGGCGCGGTATGCTTCTGCCTGCTTTGAAAGGTCATCAAAGATAATCAGCACATGCTTGCCGCCGTACATCCAGTGCTGGCCAATCGCTGAACCAGTGTACGGTGCCAAGTATTTAAAGCCTGCGGCATCCGATGCAGGAGCAGCAACAATGGTGGTGTACTCCAGTGCGCCCTTAGTCTCCAAGGTATGACGCACCGCCGCAATGGTCGAGGCTTTCTGCCCGACCGCAACGTACACACAGCGTACCTGCTTGGAGGGGTCACCGCTCTCCCAGTTCGTCTTCTGGTTCAGAATGGTATCGACCGCAATCGCGGTTTTACCGGTCTGACGGTCACCGATAATCAGCTGACGCTGGCCACGGCCAATCGGGATCATCGCGTCAATAGCTTTCAGGCCGGTCTGCAGCGGCTCATGCACCGACTTACGCTGCGTCACACCGGGTGCTTGCAGCTCCAGTGCGCGGCGACCTTCAGCCTCAATAGGCCCCAGATCGTCAATGGGGTTACCGAGGGGGTCAACGACACGGCCCAAGTACTTGTCACCAACGGGTACCGACAGCACCTCACCAGTGCGGTGTACCTGCTGGCCTTCCTCAATACCGGTAAAATCACCCAGGATGATCACACCAATATCGCGGGTATCTAGGTTCTGTGCAAGACCGAGGGTGCCGTCTTCAAAACGAAGCAGCTCATTCGCCATGACTGAGGGAAGACCCTCAACACGCGCAATACCATCGGAGGCCGCTACCACACGGCCTATCTCAACACGTTCTGCATTGCCGGGTTCGTAAGACGCCGCGAACTCATTCAGCGCATTACGGACATCGTCGGCATTGATGGTCAAATCGGCCATCTTGTGTCCCTGCTCTCCTTCTTGTGGCTGGCCCCTCAGGGGCTAACCGAAACTTGTTGTCCGAGGCGAAAAATCGGGGTATCCACCCCATCGCCCGGGGTATCTTCTAAATCACCGTTGCGACGAATCGCTGGTTAGGGGCGGCCTAGCCAAGGTTACGTTCCAGTTCGTCGAGGCGAGCGATAACAGTACCGTCAATTACCTCGTCACCAACCTGAACGCGCAGACCGCCCAGAACCGTCGGATCCACCGAAATGTCCAGCTTTAACTTGCGGTTATACACCCTGCTGAGGGCGTGCCCCAGGCGGTTCAGCTGCGCCTGCGAAAGAGCTACAGCTGAGGTTACCTTTGCAATGTAGCGGTTTTGTCGCTTGACGATGATTTCTACGAACTCGTCGGCCAGACGCGCAGCGTGCATGCCGCGAGTTTCGCTACCGATCCGTTCCAGCAGAAGCACGCCTTCAGCGCTGCGGGCGGGGCCGCCCAACGCTACCGCGAGTTTCTGCTTTGCTTCTTTGCTTGCCAGATTGTTAGACAGTGCCGTCTGTGCTTGGGCGGTGCCATCAACGTTTCGGACGAACGTGAGAAGTTCATTAATGAGGGTATCGAGTGCCTCAACACCACCATGTGACTGGGTAGACACAATGGCGGCGAGTACGGCGCACTTCTCAAGCGCGTCCGCCAGATCTCGTTCTGCAGACCAGCGCTGAGAAACAGCGACAGTCAGTACAGATAAGGTCTGGGACGAAACTTTGTTGCCGAATACGGTGCTGGCAATGTTCTGACGCGCAGCCTCCACACGGGAGGTGTCAGTCAGCCCACGGCGCAGACCACCATCGCGGTCAATAACATCGACCACTGCGAAAAGCTCGCTCGCTAGATGCAGCGGGTTGAGCGACGCGTTAGCGTCGAGGGCCGCCTCCACCTTGCTCAGTGATTCAGTAGATACTCCTGCCATTACCGAGTTGCACCTGCGTTCTGCTGCTCGGTTTCAAGGTCAGCAAGAAAACGATCTACCACGCGGGCCGATCGTGCATCATCGGTGAGAGCTTCGCCCACAATCTTCCCGGCCAGAGCGGTTGCCAAGCTGCCCACCTCGCTACGAAGCGAAACAGCCGCTGCCGCGCGCTCAGCCTCGATGGTTTTCTGCGCATTCTCAGTGATACGCTGGGCCTCGGCGGTCGCACGCTCACGGGCTTTAGCGATAATCGCTTCGCCTTCAGCGCGGGCTTCCTCACGAATCTGCTGTGCCTCCAACCGAGCACTATCGAGCTGCTGGCTGTACTCTTCGCGAGCCGCTGCCGCCTCTGCCTGAACCTTCTTAGCTTTGGCGAGGCCGCCTTCAATGGCTTCCTTACGATCCTGGTAGATCTTCTCGAATGCCGGGGCGATGTACTTGATGACAATGAAGAGGAGGATCAGGAATCCGATGGCGGTCATGATGACTTCCCCGGTCGCGGGGATCAGAGGGTTAGACGCGGCGTGCTCCGCACCCCCATCATTTGCCAGATAAGTCATGGAAGGAATCCTGTTCTATGGGTTGGTCGTTGGGACGTATCGGGGCCGGTTACTTAATGAACGCAAGCACCAGGCCCAGCACGGCCAGCGCCTCAACCAGTGCGAAACCCATGAACAGCATCGGCTGCAGGGCTTTGCGAGACTCAGGCTGACGTGCCACGCTGGTCATATAAGCCGCGAAGATCAGACCCACGCCGATACCGCCGCCGATTGCTGCCAGACCGTAGCCAACTGCGGTGATCGAACCGGTAATTTCCATTATTTTTCCTTTCAACAGTGCCCGGGAAGGAACCCTTCCTCCGCCGAACAGAGTCTTTTGTAGTGTGCTAAGCCCGCTTGCAACGGGTTGCTTTATTCGTTACCCAAAAGCTTGGGAACGAAAACCTTAATTAGTGGCCTTCGGAGACCGAGCCCTGCATGTACACGGCCAGTAGCAGCGCGAACACGTAGGCCTGAATAACCTGGATCATAAGCTCCAGGAAGTAGAGGAACATACCGAGCGCCCCGGGGGCGATAGCAGCTGCATAACCAACCCCGCCCATTGAGTCAATCATGTACTGCGCCAAGGACGCGGCAACCATCATTGCCATGTGCCCGCCAAACATGGTGGCGAAAAGACGCAGGGAGTGCGTCACGGGGCGAATCACCATATTGGAGAGCAGCTCAATGGGGATTAGAATCGGGTACACCCAAACAGGAACCCCCGAAGGCATCGTCAAATCTTTAAAGAAGCCGCCCAAGCCTTTGCGCTTAATACCGACACCTACCCAGCTCAGGTAGGCAATAGCTGCCAATGCGTAGGCACTGCCGGGGTGTGAGAACGAAGGCAACTGCAGTAGCGGAATTGAACCGTACAGGTTGTTCACCAGCACGAAATAGAACGAGGCAAACAGCAGAGGGATGAAGGGCTTGAAGTGATGCGCACCAATAAGTTCCTTGGCCAGTGAATTACGGGCAAAAAGGTACCCCGACTCAGCTACGAACTGTGTCCTGGAAGGAACCATGGCGCGTTTGCGTCCGGCCCACAGGAAAAAGCCCGCGATAATGACGACGGAGAGAAGCACCAGAAGCATCTGCTTGCCCACGCCAAAAGACCCAATAGCGAATAGGTCGGGAAGGTGCATTTCATCCGGGGTCGGCGGCACGTAGCCTTCCGCGAGTACAGACCCGTTCTCGATCAAAGCAAGTCCTTTCTTGCTGCTAGTTGGCTGCCCGCTGGGCGAGCATTTACTCAACTAACTATGGGGGATTGGTGTGCGCGGGGTCTTGCGACCCTAGTTATTTTTCCTGACTCATGTGGATATATACAAGGTATAAGCCTCCGCAGACCCCTACCAGTACGCCGACCCACACGATCCAGGAGGTGCCTAGAAGACTATCGAGCCCAAAGCCGATAAGCCCCCAGACGGCGGCGCCGATGAGTAGATAAAGAATGGTCATGACGGCGCCGGAGAGGCCCCCGCCAGATACCAGTTCCCCGGTGGTTCGGAGTTCCCTGTCTCCACGCCACCATTTCTTCTCAGGTTCGGCCAAAAATCTTCCTGTCGTTTTTCTCCAAACCAAAAATGTGTGCTTTTATGGTTCGGAGTCAAAGTATAGAATCCGTATGTTGTTAATGGTGATGGCCTCAATACTCAGCCAGAGTACAGCCCCAATAATGGCTCCGGCGAGTGTCCACCCGTGTTTTATATTTTCGGGGATAGGCACCGTCAGGAGCACCACCCCCATCAAGCTTGCTTTCACCACGTAGGCACATACTAGGGCCTGGGGTATTCCAACCCTTAATCGGGTGGCTCCCAACACCGTTAATACGCCTAAGGTGAAACATATATAGATTATCAGAAACCCGAGCATAAATCCCGCCAAACCAGAGGGTCCGCGTACAATTAACGCGCCTGTTACACCCAGCAATAATGGCGGGACGGAGCAGACACTCACCCTGTAGTAAAGAGTCTTCCACGGGAAGGTGCGCGAATAGGAGCCCAGAGGCCGCCCTTTTCGTTCTGATGGCGGATACCACAGCAGGTTTTTAACCCTCTGCAGAATCATTGAACTTCTCCCGAATCATGAGGGTTTTGACCTCCGTGGAAGGACGCCTGTGAGCTCCCCAAACTACCCCCTGTGCCGTCTTCGGGGGCCGCGGTGTTATTCTCTGACGGCGCTGCGGTCTTCTGACGCGCAATAAGTGTGGGCAGAGATAAATATAGCAGCACAACTAACACCGCAAATGCGAGCAACGCCACACCCAGAATAGGAAGGTCGCTACTCCAAAAGTTAAGGCCGTTAAGTATGAGAGCCCACACCAGCACTGTTAGTCCAGTCACCACCGTTGCAGACCCTAAATGTGTGAAGCCCACATCAGTCAAACGCTGGTACACATGCGTCCGATGCGGCTTATACCACTGCTCCCCCGCAGCCATACGACGCAATAAGGTGGTACCCGAATCAGCCAAGTACACCAGCAGCGGGGCCAAAGCCACCAGCGGATTCACATTCGCAAACCAGGTGCCCACCGCAAGTATCGACAGCCCCGCCCCCAGCAGGTACGAACCGGCATCACCTAAGAAAACATTACGACCGCTGCGTACGTTCCACGGCAAAAACGCCGCGAACGCACCCGCGATTGCCAGACCGCCCAGGGTCAGCCACGACAATTCCGTCAGGTATCCCGTAAAGGAGTAGCACAATCCAGCCGCCAAACCGTGGCAGCCGGAAATACCGTTAATACCGTCCATAAAATTCGCCACGTTAATGTACGCGGCCACGAAAATAGCTGCCGGTACTGCCCAGAATATCGGCACATTCATAAGCACCGACAAAACCCCGGCAACCCCCGCACCAATCAGCAACTGCACCCCGGCCCGTATAGCGATTCCAATGCCGCTTACATCCTCAATCCAGCCCAGCAGCAGTGCGGCAGCCATACCCGCCAATAGGGTTACCGAAATACCGGTATTCACCGTCCATCCCGCAGCAGTTGCCACCCCAAAACTTGCGCACACCGCCAAAGCGGTTGCCAATCCCATCCCCCGGTAGGTGGGGGTAGTGTGAGAGGAACGCTCATTCGGTAAATCCACCATATTCAGTGTGTGCAATAGCGGACGCACCAGGAACGGGAGCACACCGCCTAGGATGGTAGCGGTCAGGGCCACAGTGATTATCGGTAGCATCGGGGTGTCCTTTACTTCTGTTCGTAACCGCACCTAACGCGTAATACGTCGGGCTGTACCCAGATCAGGTGCTCGCTCCAAGCCGTGCCGCTCATAGCCGCGGTGTTCCTCATAGTCACGCAGCCACGTATCGTAGTCCAGCGTATCCGGGTCTAGAGCGGGGGCAGTCGAGTGCGAAATGTACCGGTTCTCGGCGCTACGCTCATAGTGCTCCCCGTGCCCAAACAGCACCTCACCTAGTTTCTCGCCCTTGCGCAGGCCGGTGAGTACAATCTCCACATCGTAACGGCCATATGCCTTACGCATCTCCCGTGCAACATCATAAATATGCACGGGGTCGCCCATATCGAGTACCATCACGTCCCCCGGCCGGCCGATTTTACCGGCAAGCATCACCAGCAGGCAAGCGTCCGGGATCAGCATAAAGTAGCGGGTGGCATCCTTATGGGTGAGCGTAATAGGCCCGCCGCTCTCAATCTGACGGGTAAATAGCGGCTTAATGGAGCCGCGGGAACCAAACACGTTGCCGAAGCGCACCGAAACGTACTTCCGTCCGGTCTGGTGCCCGAACCAGGCGGTCAGACACTCTGCCGCACGTTTCGACTGCCCCAAGGCCGTGGTCGGGTCAGCCGCCTTATCTGTTGAGACATTCACTAGAGTCCCAACACCCGAAGCTTCCGCGGCACGCAGCACGTTAAGAGTGCCCAGGGTATTAGTCTTCCACGCCTCCTCGGGGTACGCCTCTAATGCTGAGACGTGTTTCAGGGCAGCTGCGTGGAACACAATATCGGGTTTACGTTCCATAAAGATTTTGCGCAGGTTCTCGCCCTCACGGATATCAGCCAGAATAATGCGCTCATCATCCAGGCTCGACTCGCCGGTGATCGACAGCTTAGTGTCCATCAGCAGGGTCTCATCCCGGTCAAGCATCATGAGCAGCTGCGGGTTAAAACGGTGAATCTGGCGGCACAATTCCGAACCGATAGAACCACCGGCTCCGGTGACCAGCACGCGTTTCCCCGTAATATACGAGCTAAGCAGCTGGTCGTCCACCTCATAGTTAATCTCGCCGCGCACCAGCTGCATGATTTCGCTATCGTCCGTCTCATACACCGTATCGTCACCCACCAGGCGCTGGGTGGTGCTCGCAATGCGACGGGCTTCGATACCCCTCTCACGCATCCGTTCCCACAGCACGTCGAAGGTGTCTTTAGGGTACTTTGAGATCGCAACAATCACTTTCTTCGGGTGCAGCTCATCAATAAGCTGATCCAGATTATCAATATTGCCGCGCACCGGAATACCGTGCACCTTCGCCCCTAATAGGCGCGGGTTGTCGTCAATAATAGCTACCGGGAAAACTTTTGAACGGCGGTCTTGTATCATCGACTGAATCACCAAACGGCCCGCCAAACCAGCACCATAAATAATGACAGGTTCGCCGTCCTGCCGCTTCTTCAGACGCCACTCAACATAGGTGCGTTTAGCCATGCGCATACCGGCCATCAGCATGAGGGCAAACGCCATGCTGATCAGCGGCACAGAATGCGGCAGATGCGGCCAGTGCAGCAGCTCATCAAGGTAGCTCCAGGCAAATAGCCCCAGCCCGGTGGCCACCACGGCGGCGCCCGCTAGAAGGATCTCTTCAAATGAGCCGTACTCATGGTCCCGACGGTACACCTTGTACCACAGGCCAAAGCCCACTTGTAAGACAGCCGCCAACGCAATGTTTATTGCCAGAGCTTGAGCGTCAATCACATCAAGCACGCTACGCTGATTCAGCAGCACACTGTAACGCAACATGAACGCCACCACGAGGGCTAAAGCCCACGCGATGGAATCTAAGAACATCCGCCCCAGCATCCAGGAGAGCTTACGTTCATAATATGTTGGAATATCAGTCTGTGTCTCAGACCGCTTAGTGGGTTCAGAGGTCACTAAGTCCCCTTTCGAAACTGTGAGCGGATGCTAAAGAGCCGCTGAGATGTATGTGGTTGGTTTATGCTTTTAGCACCTACAAGAGCCCTAAAAGCGGTGCGGCGCACGGACTCGGGGATAAACCGGTAAACGGTGCGCACCCCCATATTTTTCACCCACCCCGCCTTGGTGATGGCGTGCCCAGTGTACAGACGATGCTGAATCGCCCAATCCTGTTTCCATGCTACAAGACCCCCGCGCCGGGTGTAGGCTCCCGCACCCACCCGGTACCGCACCAGAGCCTCAGAAAGGTTATCCAGCTTGTACCCAGCGGCAGCCAGCCGGGACCACAGCCACCAGTCCTCGGCCCCGGGCACATATTCGTAACCGCCCACCTGCTGCACCGGGGTTTTTCGGAACGCCACGGTGGGGTGGTACAGCGGGTTCCGGGACGGCATCGCTGCCTGAACCCGTTCCGCGCCCAGAACGGTGGAGCGCTTCGCCTCACACACCGTGTTCTGCGCATCCACCTCGTGCATGGCCGAACCAAGTACCGCACAATCGCTAGCGGCCAGTGCTGGGATAAGCCTCTCAAACCGGGAGGGTTCCGAAATATCGTCGGAATCTGCGCGAGCCACCAGCTCGTGGGTGCACGCTGCCAGCCCCTCGTTGAGAGCGGCAGCAAGGCCAGCGTTCTGCGGCAGCGGCACCGTACGAATAGGTGCGCACCGGCCCGCCTGTCCTTCAGCAACCCACCGTTCAATCACGGTATTAAGTTCTGGGGTGAGCGGCCCATCCAGCACCAGCACCAGCTCAGTTGGCCGAAGCGACTGTTCACGCGCATTCGAAGCCAACGCAGCGTCCAGGTACTCGGGGATTTCCTCAGCATATACGCTCATGAGAACCGAAAAATCGGGGGTCTTATCCGTATCCGGCACAATGACAGGTTCCTGTGACGAACCGTAACGCCCCGGGAAATGCAGGGGATACACCCCCGCCATGACCTCGGCATTAGGTCGGGGCGGGCGTACTGCGTCCCTTATGCCATTCACAAAGTACCCGAAATAGGTTCTTTTCTCATCGGTACGCACCACGGTGGAAACCCACAGACGGGCACTGGATACGCCGTAGAGGAGCTTTTCCAGGGGGCTGAGAGTGCGGCACCGGGTAAAAACCCACAGCTTATTGCGCACATCATTGTAAAACCGCGGCCCTGGTTTAGCGTCGGTGGTGCCGAAGGTTTTCGTGTGGTGCACCGCCACTGAGGACGGTACCGCGATAGCGTCACGGTGGTGTGCCAGACGTGTAGAAAACTCAAAATCGTCATTCCAGATGAAAAACTCCGTCAGCGGCAGCCCGCCGTTCTGGCGCATCACCTGTGCGTCCATCAGGATTGACACGAACGAGGCGCTGCGGATAGGCCGGGCACCCACCGCCTGGGCACGGGCGTGACGCTCAGCGCCTGCCGCAAACATAGTGCGCATCGTATTCATGGGGTGATCCCGCCCGTCGTCCCACACAACTTTGGACGCGACAAGGGCGGGGCGTAAAGCCCGTACCGGCGAGTACCCCTCCCAGGCTTTTACCGCCTCATAGAGGGTGTTTTCGGTGGGTTCAGTATCATCGTCCATGACCCACACCAGATCCGGGTCATGCTGCGCAAGTGCCCGGTCAATTCCTGCTGCGAACCCGCCAGCTCCGCCCATATTGCGGGGCAGGGTTATGACATCCAGCGGGAGCGGGTAGTGAAGGTCCGCAAGGTACTGCGCGGTGCCGTCAGTGGAGGCGTTATCGACCACAACCACCGCAGCTGGCTGGGCCTCTCCCCTGGCGATACCGGCTAATGTCAACGGCAGCAGGTCTTTACGGTTATAGGTCACCACTACCGCCACCGTGCGGTACAGCGTATTGGAGTGTTGAGCATTATTGGGCGCCACAATAGTACGTGCATCCTCTGCGTTCACGAACAGCTCCCTCCCACATTGCTCAAAGAAAATACCGTGATTCACCGAAAGAATACTAGAATTCAGACTCTCTATTTTACCCCCAGAAAAGGCACTCACGGTAAATATGTCGCACCCCATATTTAGCCGCCTGAATATACAGGCGCGTTTCGTTTCCAAAACCCGTGCACATGTGCGAAAGTTGGAGTGAGCCCCGTAAAGGTTCGGGGATAAGAAAGGTGAATGACGTGTCCGACCCCCAGTGGAAAGTAATCGGCGCCAGCGGCTTCGTCGGCTCCTCCATCGTAGCCCGACTCAACGCCGAGGGTATCAGCGCAGACCCCATCGAAGCGCCGCGTTTGGCGACCCGAGCAACCGACCCCGAAATCATCATTGACGAGGCACGCCGTCTCGAAGGTATTATCGACTCTCTCGCCGACGCATTCGCGGGGGCGCACGTGATCGTCAACGCCGCTGGGCTGGCAGCCCCCAATATGCAGGACCTGCCAGCGCTTGTGGGCGCGAACGCCCTCTTACCGGCCGTCATTGCTATCGCCGCCCAACGCACTGGGGTGCGCCGCATGATTCACCTCAGCTCCGCCGCCGTGCAGGGTGCTAAACCCGTGCTGGATGCGACCGAATACACTGAACCATTCAGTGCTTATTCGTTCTCGAAAGCGCTCGGTGAAGAGTGCCTGCTTGACCTATACGACTTAATAGAAGAAACGGCGGCACAGGGGCAGGCACCCGGTTCAGCAAATTCCCCCTACCCCGCCGCGCCTTCCCACGCTCCCGCCTATGTAGCCCCCGATCACGCGGTTGAGCTGTGTATCCTACGCGCCACCAGCGTACAGGGGCGTGGGCGCCGCACCACCGAGCTGTTCGCAAAGATGGCTTCCTCCCCGTTCGCCTCGGTGGCGGGGGCAGGAAACCGCAAATCGCCCGTCTCCAGCTCATACGCCCTAGCTGAATTTACCGTCAAACTGGGCCGTTTCCCGGGTCAGCTACCGCCTATTGTCTTACAGCCCTGGGAGGGAGCTACGGTTAACTCAATCATGACCGATGCGGGCCGCCGCGCCCCCAAACACCTGCCGGAGTGGTTGTGCCGTGGCGCTATTAAAGCTGGCTACACCGTCTCGGAGCTGCTGAACGATAAGTTTCAGGGGTCGGTGCGTAAAGTGGAGCTCATGTGGTTCGGTCAGGAGCTTGACGACTCGTGGGCGCGTGCCAATAACCTGGTACCCGAGCCGCGCGTGCGCGAGGTGCTGCGCAACGCCCACACGGCACTGGGTAAGAAAAAAGACAAACGATTCCGCTAGCACGAACACACAGCTCGTTTAAGCACACAGTGCGCAGTTTCTGCGAGGTCCGGGATAAACCGGCCATACGCCTCAGAAACTGCGCACTCGTACTTGTGGGGCTTATAGGGAAAGAAAGCTCGCCCCGCTAATCTGTGGAAGCGCTCTCCGTCTGCTCACCGAAAACGAGAGCACGGGCCTGCTGAGCGGAGAACGGCTGCGCCTGCGCCTCATCCCGCTTAACAGGTTTCGGGGTGTTATTGCGGTACTGTCGGGTACGCTGCTGATCGATACCCGCTGAGGCAGACACCTCCCCCAGCACCCCTACCGCACCCATGAGCGCCGAGGCGATAGACCCCTCAGCTGGTGCGCCAGCACGGCGAGCGGACTCCGAACCCTGCGAATGTTCTTTATCCCACTGCTCGTATGCTTCGTCTAAATCTTCCTGCCCGGCGGCGGCATGAGTCTCACCCTCAGCGGCACGCTCCTTCGCTTTTAGCTCGTTACGCTCATCCAGCTCGGCGCGGGTCGCGATTGAGGGAACCACCTCACGCAGCGCCTCTACGGAGATAGCGCCCTCACGCACCACCACAAACGGGGTGCAGGTGCAGTCCAGGATTGTTGAAGGCAGAGCCTGTGCCGGTGCATCATCACTTCCGGTACCTTCCGCCGTTTCGGAGGGGGCATCCTTGGTGGTTTCAGCGGCGGGGGCACTCTCAGCCCCCGAATCTGCGGTCTCTGTGTCCTCTGAGCCTGGCACATCGGTATCCGGTGCTTGAGATTTACTGTCCGAGGCAGCCGCGGACTCTTTTGTGCTGCCAGTAGATGCTGGCCGGTCACCAGCATCCACGATCAGGCTCACGTTCTCCCCCAGCTGATCGGCTGCCTGCTGCGCGTTCACCGCCGCCTGCTGCCCCGTTTTATTCGCCGAAGAAACAGCCAGCGGGCCGTGCTCCGTCAGAAGCTTCAACGCGAACTCATCATTGGGTACACGCACGGCCACCGTGCCCTGGGTATCCCCCAAATCCCAGTTAAGTGACGGGTAAGAGTACAAGATAACGGTGAGTGCACCCGGCCAGAATTTACGGCCCAGCTCGTACACCTCATCAGGAATCTCATCCGCCACACCGGACAGCGACGCCTGATCAAAAATCATGACCGGCGGCGGCATGGTGCGTGAACGGCCCTTATCGGAGAGCAGCTTCGCCACGCCCTCATGCGAAAAGGCGTCGCAGGCGATGCCGTAAACGGTGTCGGTGGGAATAACGATAGTCTCGTGCGAGTTCAAGGCTTCACGGGCGGCCGTAATGGCCTCCGAAACCTCAGTCTCACTCGATACGGGGTACAGCTTAGCTTTCACGTGCCCTATTCTCTCATGTTTTTAGGTTGCGTTGGTTCAGCCCAGGGCCACAAAATGCTGCGGGCCTTCTTACCGCCTACACGGTTGGCCTGTAACCGCACGTATGGCGGGGCCTGCCGGTTAAATCGTGCACACACCGCACTCTCACAAAACCCAGCTCGTTGAACACCTCGGCCACCGCATCCTGCTGGGTTTCATCATGTTCCATAATAAAAAACCCACCCGGTTTCACAAGGTACGCGGCCCTGGCAGCAACCGCAGCCGGTATCCGCATCCCATCCGCCGACCCCCCATAGAGCGCCATATCCGGGTCGTGCTGGGCGGCCTCGGGTTCTGCAGGCACCCGCCCCTGCGGGATATACGGCGGGTTCGACACGACCGCATCGAAGTACCCACCCAATCCCTCAAGGGCGCTGAGCGCATCGCCGTGTACGAAGTTCACATCGTATGTTTCGCAGTTAATGCGGGCCCAGGGCTCGGCATGTTCCGAAAGCTCCACCGCTGTCACCAGGGCATCATTCGGCAGGGCGTTTTTTATTGCAGCTGCAATCGCGCCTGAACCGGCGCACAAGTCAACAACCCGCAGGCGCCGCTGGGGGTACGCTCGGAGTGCGTTAAGTGCCTCTTCCACCAGCAGCTCCGTCTCGGGCCGGGGCACGAACACTCCCGGACCAACCCGCACCTGGATACGGTGAAACGCCGCCACACCCGTAATATGCTGCAGGGGTATGCGACGGGCACGGCGGGCGATAAGCGACTCATACCGTTGCATATCCTGCGCGGTGAGAACATCCCCCAGAAGCGCCCGCTGCTGCACCGCACCGCGCGTGTACCCTTCACGGGCGGTACCACGCCGGTTACCTTCGGCATCGGTACCCAGCAGATGCGCCGCTAAAAGCTCAGCATCAGCCACCGGGCTCGGCACCCCGGCCTGCCGCAGCGTGGCGGTGCCTTGGCGCAGTGCCTGCGCAAGGCTCACCCCTTCACATTGCGTCGGGGTAAGGGATGTTCCTGTCGTATCGGTCATGTCCATGTTCCGCGTCATCGCATCCACCTGCCGGCGTTGCCGTGGCACCGGTTATTTCTGCTCTTGACCCACCTGGGATAGGCGGTGCGCCTCATCCATCTCAATAGCGGACTGCACCACCGGTTCAAGGTCTCCGCCCAGTACCGCATCCAAGTTATACGCTTTGTAGCCGGTACGGTGATCAGCGATACGGTTCTCGGGGAAGTTATAGGTGCGGATACGTTCCGACCGGTCCATAGTGCGCACCTGAGAGGCACGATGCGCAGCGTTCTCCGCCTCAATCTGCTCCTGCTGATGCGCCAGCAGCCTCGCACGCAGCACACGCATCGCGGCTTCACGGTTCTGCAGCTGCGACTTTTCGTTCTGCATCGCCACCACAATACCCGTTGGAAGGTGGGTGATGCGCACAGCGGAGTCAGTCGTGTTCACGGACTGACCGCCGGGACCGGAGGAACGGTAGACGTCAATCTTTAAGTCGTTCTGGCTAATCTCAATCTCTTCGGGCTCATCCACCTCAGGGAAAACCAGCACACCCGCCGCGGAGGTGTGAATACGTCCCTGCGATTCGGTTGCCGGAACGCGCTGCACACGGTGCACACCACCCTCATATTTCAGGTGCGCCCACACGCCTTCGGCGGGCTCATTAGAGGTGCCTTTAATCGCAATCTGCGCATCCTTATAGCCGCCCACATCGGTGCTGGTGGAGGAAATAATCTCGGTTTTCCAGCCTTTGTGCTCGGCGTACCGCATGTACATGCGCAGCAGGTCGCCCGCAAACAGCGCCGCCTCGTCGCCGCCCGCGCCAGCTTTTACCTCAAGAATCACGTTACGGCCATCATCCGGGTCACGCGGGATGAGCAGGCGGCGCAGTTTCTCCCCCGCCGCTTCAAGTTCAGCCTCTAAAACGGGTACTTCGGCGGCAAACTCGGGGTCTTCGGCCGCCATCTCACGGGCCGCCTCAAGGTCATCGCTGAAACCCTTGTATTTGTTATAAGCACTCACGATACCGGTCAGCTCGGCGTATCGGCGGCCCACACGGCGCGCCTTACCCTGGTTTGCCTGCACCGCAGGATCCGCCAGCTGCGCCTGCAAATCAGCGTGCTCATCCAGTAGCACCTGGATAGATTCAAACATTGTCTATTACTCTCTTACAATTCATGAACGCACCCACCCGGTGCGCATCCTCAAAGCCAATTATGCCGTGCGAACCGCAGAACGCACCACGCCACCGGCGCTAAACGCCGAATATCGCCCGCCCCTGCTGCGCTATTAAACGCACGGGGCGGGCGATAGAAGCACCGCGACTAGTTGGGGCTCATCCTAAGGCCGTTCTTCTGCACGGTCATTAAGAACTCGGCGTTCGTTTCGGTCTTTCGCAGCTGGTTCGTCAGCACGCTCAGCGCCTGCTCCGGCTCCATACCAGCCAGCACTCGGCGCAGACCCCACATGATCTTCACCTCTTCGCCGCTGAGCAGGTTCTCCTCACGGCGGGTACCGGAGGCGGTCACATCGACTGCGGGGAAGATACGCTTATCCGCCAGCTGGCGCGACAGGCGCAGCTCCATATTGCCGGTGCCCTTGAACTCCTCAAAGATCACCTCGTCCATCTTCGAGCCGGTCTCCACCAGAGCCGTCGCCAGAATAGTCAGCGAACCGCCCTCTTCAATGTTGCGGGCCGCACCGAAGAACTTCTTCGGAGGATACAGCGCGGCAGAATCCACACCGCCGGAGAGGATACGGCCGGATGCGGGCGCCGCCAGGTTGTAGGCACGCCCCAGACGGGTCATCGAATCCAGCAGCACCACCACGTCGTAGCCGAGCTCAACCATACGCTTCGCGCGCTCAATAGCGAGCTCCGCGACCGTGGTGTGGTCCTCAGCGGGACGGTCGAAGGTTGAGGCGATCACCTCACCCTTAACCGTGCGCTGCATATCGGTCACCTCTTCGGGGCGCTCATCTACCAGCACCATCATGAGGTACACTTCGGGGTTATTCTCCGTGATCGCATTCGCGATCGACTGGAGCATAAGAGTCTTACCCGCCTTCGGGGGTGAAACAATCAGGCCGCGCTGGCCCTTACCGATCGGGGACACCAGGTCCACTACGCGCGGGCCCAGTTTCTTCTTATCGGTCTCAAGGCGCAAACGCTCCTTGGGGTACAGCGGGGTGAGCTTTGAGAATTCACGGCGGCGCGTCGAGTCTTCAACGCTCTGACCATTAATCGCCTCAATCTGAACCAATGCGTTGAACCGCTGGCGGGAGTTCTGCTCCCCTTCACGCGGCACCCGGATAGCACCCAGAATATGGTCGCCTTTACGCAGGCGGAAATGCTTCACCTGAGCCAGCGACACGTACACATCATCCGGACCCGGCAAATAGCCTGAGGTGCGCACAAATGCATAATTATCGAGGATTTCGAGGATGCCGGAGATCGGTGCCAACACATCGTTTTCGCTGACTTTATTATCGAACCCGCGGTTATTGCGGCGCTCCCGCTGCTCATTAGTGCGCTTATTGCGGCGGTTACGGCGCTCATCGTCGTTGGAGTTAGAACGATCGGCCTTGGCCTGGCGGTCATTATTCTTCTCGTACCGCTCGTTTTTCTCGTACCGTTCACGCTTATTGGTGCGGCGGTAGGTGCGCTCGTTCTGCTCGGTGCTTTCAGCCTCTTCGCTCTTACGGCGGTTATTGGTGCGTTCACGGGTGCGGGTGCGTTTCACCGGCTTCTCCGGGTCGGTACCGAACGTCATATCCAAGGCGGCGGTAATGGAATCCAGGCTGGTTGCCCCGTCTGCGGTTTCGGCCTTCAAATCGGCGGAGTTCTCGGGGAGTTCACGCTGTTCGCGGCGCTCACGAATTTTCTCGGAAGCCAGCTCTGCCTTCACATCCAGGGGAGGAAGGTCCGCATCCGTCTTAGCGGTCTTTTCGGCTTTCTTAGCCTCCTGCGTTTTACGGGTACGCGTGGTGCGGGTTCGCTTTGCGGGTGCCTTCTCGCCCTCACTTTTTTCAGCTTTCTCAGCCTTAGAGGAAGGAGTTTTTTCGGTCTTTTCGCTCTTTTTCTCAGCGTCGGTCTCATCGCGTTCAGCCACCACGCCTCCGCGCTGGTGAGACGCCACAGCCTCAACCAGATCCGCCTTCTTCAGACGCAGGTACCCTTTAATGCCCAACTGCTGGGCTAGGGTGCGTAGCTGAGCGACTTTCAGCTCGCCAAGCTTCGAGCTCGTTACGAGTGTGCCCGACGCGTTTTCGTCTTCAGTCACGACAATATTTTTTGCCACTAAATATTTCCTTATATTTGTTTTAAAACACCCAGAAAATCCCTACAGAAACTTAAGGATCGGGTTTCTCACTATTGAGCGCGGCCCCCGCCGAACTCGGGTAGAGCTCGACGCGTACTTTTACGGGGGAATCCTTTCAAAGTTCTTGGAGCATTCGTTCGCTAAGCTACCGCATTTTGCCGTAAAGGAAAAACCCTACGATAAGAAGCGACAACCCTGAACGGCGCCATTTTTACGTCTAAAAACCACAAGCGGCACCCACGAAGAACACGGAGTTTTGGTGGAGAAACCACCGGTGATTTTTTGACACTTCCGACGCGGTCAAGGCCGCTACTGAAACAGATCCCGGAAGCTTTAGACACGCCAATCGGTGACTCGGCTGTATGTGCCTACTGTGTAACTATAACACCTTCGCCATCGATTTCAAGCGGCATGACGCGCCATGACAGATGACGATTTTCAAAAATATTTCCGGGATGCTCCGCCGTGAACTTCTCAACGAATTCACACACCCGGCTGGCCTCCTTGGCGCCGCGCGCAAACGTAAGAACGGTGGGCCCAGCACCCGAGATGACAGCAGGAAGTTGCTGCTCACGCAGATACGCCACCAGAGCCGCGCTCGGCTGCATCGCGGGCACACGGTACCCCTGGTGCAGGTAGTCCACAGTCGCGTCCATGAGATACTCCGGCGCCTGCGCAAGCGACTGAATCAGCAGTGCCGCCCGGCCAGAGTTGGCCGCCGCCTGCCCATGCGGAATCTCAGCGGGGATCAGCGAGCGCGCAAGTTTGGTGGAGACCTCATAATCAGGCACCGCAACCACAGGCACAATGGTGGGATGCACCGGCACGATCAGTGAGTGCCAGTCTCCCAGCTCACCCCAGGATATTGACAGCGAACCGTACACTGACGGAGCAACGTTATCGGGGTGCCCCTCTACATCCGAGGCGATCTGGAAAATCTGGTCGCGGCTTAACCGAGCATACTCCGGCAGTAGCGCTGAGGCCGCCGCAACACCCGCAACAATAGCGGAGGCGGATGATCCCATGCCGCGCGAGTGCGGAATACGGTTGTGCGCCGTCAGTCTAAGGGCAGGGAACTCATCCAGCCCGGCCTTTTCGAAGACGGTGCGCATTGACCGAACCACCAGATGGTTTTCGTTGCGTGACACCGTATCGCTGCCCTCGCCCGACAGCTCAAATTCCAGCCCTTCGGCGATACGCTCAACCGTCAGCTCGTCATAGTACCCTAAGGCAAGTCCCAGGGTGTCGTACCCGGGGCCGAGATTGGCGCTTGAAGCGGGAACCTTGACGGTCACAGTTTTACCCACCGGAATGTCGGTGAGAGTAAGGGGCATCGAATTGAGTGACATGGGGACCTCGTACTCGGGGCGTTGTGGGGTGTGTTAGGGGTTTCTGCCCCGAACACAAACATTGTGGTGTATTACGGATTTTATCCTAGCATTGCATGTAATGCGGTATAGAAAAGCGCCCCGCCGCATCCGCTATGCGGATACTGGAGGCGCCTTCCTCAAGGGGGCGGTGGTCTAATTCAGGTCAAGAATATCTGCCACAGCCACAACATCGAAGGCTGCCTTAGTCGGTTCAACCTTCGCGCCGTTGACCGGTTCCAGCGCCCATTGCGGATCCTTCAAACCGTGACCCGTCACCGTAATGACAATGGTCTTGCCTTCGGGGGCCTCACCCGCGCGGTGTTTCTTGAGCAGACCTGCAACGCCAGCGGCTGATGCGGGCTCGACGAAAACGCCCTCGCGGGAAGAGAGCCAGCGGTGCGCCTCAAGAATCTCTTCATCGGTAACGGCCTCAATCACGCCGCCGGATTCGTCGCGTGCCGCTTCAGCTTTCTCCCATGAGGCAGGGTTACCGATGCGGATCGCGGTCGCAATCGTTTCGGGAGTGTCAATCGGGTGCCCTGCAACAATCGGCGCCGCGCCGGCTGCCTGGAAACCCCACATGATGGGTCGCTTGGTGGCGACCGGCTCTAGAACCTTGCCGTCACGGTTCGTATAAGGCTTGGAATACTCCTTGTATCCCTTCCAATAAGCGGTAATATTGCCCGCGTTACCTACCGGGAGCAAGTGGTAATCGGGGGCGTCTCCCAGGGTGTCGACGACCTCAAAAGAGCCGGTCTTCTGCCCCTCAATGCGGTAGGGGTTCACCGAGTTCACCAAGAATACCGGGTAATTCTCGCTGAGTTTACGGGCAATTTCGAGGCAGTTATCGAAGTTTCCGTCAATCTGAATAATATCGGCGCCGTGGGCGATGGCCTGCGAGAGTTTGCCCATTGAAATCTTGCCGTCCGGCACGAGTACCGCGCAGCGCATCCCCGTTTGAAGCGCATATGCCGCTGCCGACGCTGAAGTGTTACCGGTCGAAGCGCACACGACAGCTTTCGCGCCTTCGTGTTTAGCGGCGGTAATAGCGCTCGTCATGCCGCGGTCTTTGAAGGACCCGGTGGGGTTCATCCCCTCAAATTTGAGGTATACCGTATTGCCGGTTTGCGCTGATAGTGCCGGTGCGTGAATTAGCGGGGTTCCGCCTTCGCCTAGAGTTACCGGTTTTACGTCGTCCCCGAACGGGAGACGGTCGCGGTATTCGTTAATGACGCCCTGCCACACATGTGCCATGGGATTCTCCTACTTTCTGCTGGTGGTGTTGCTCGCGCGGACTTGCGAATTTCCGCGCTGAAATTCTAGTCTTCTTGGGTTATTTACCGGACTCGACGCGAATCACGGAAATAATCTCGCGCACGGTGTCTAAGCCGTCGATCACCGCGATCGCGCGGCGCAGGTCAGAGTCTTTGGCGGAGTGCGTTACTAGGCGAATCTGTGCGGCACCGTCCTGCGGAGTAGATTGACGCAAAGAATCCACCGAAATGCCGTGCTCGGCGAAAATACGGGAAATATTTGCGAGCACGCCCAGTTTGTCGTCAACCAGCATGCCTACCGAGTAGCGGGAGATAATGTCGCCCAGTCCGGTAGCGGGCAGCTGCGCGTAAGAGGACTCGGGCACACCGGGGCCGCCCAGTACCAGGCGGCGCGCTAACGATACAAAATCACCCAGAACGGCGGAAGCGGTTGGTGCCCCACCGGCACCGGGGCCGTAGAACATCAGCTCGCCTGCGTTCTGTGCCTGCACAAACACGGCGTTAAACGCGCCATGAACACCCGCCAGTGGATGCTGCCGCGGAATAAGCGTAGGAGCCACACGGATATTGACCCCCTCACCATCGCGTTCGCAAACGGACAGAAGTTTAATCACATAGCCGTCGGCATCTGCAGCGGCAACGTCATCGGCGCTTACAGCGGTAATACCCTCAACGTGAACGTCATCAATGGTGAAATCAGAATGGAACGCCAATGAGGCTACAATAGCCGCCTTTGACGCGGCATCGTGGCCTTCAACGTCGGCGGTGGGGTCTGCTTCGGCGTAGCCGAGTTCCTGGGCATCCTTGAGCGCATCGGCAAAGGTTGCGCCGGTGGTATCCATCTGATCCAGAATGTAGTTGGTGGTGCCGTTCATAATGCCCAGCACACGTGTGACGGTATCGCCTGCCAAAGAATCGCGCAGGGGGCGCAGAATCGGAATTGCACCGGCGACCGCTGCCTCATAAGAAAGCTGTGCACCGGACTTATCGGCAGCAGCCTGAAGCTCAACACCGTGTTTTGCCAGAAGCGCTTTATTACCCGAAACCACCGATTTACCGGCCTCTAGGGCACGCAGAATGCGGGTTCGTGCAGGTTCAATACCGCCGGTCAGCTCGATCACCACATCGGCGGCATCAATCAGGGCGTCCGCATCGGTAGTGTACAGTGCTGGGTTAGCATCCCAGTGGCGTTTAGCCGCAGTATCACGCACGGCAATACCGATCAGCTCAACAGGTGCCCCTATCCGTTCTTTGAGAACCGCGCTATCTTCACTGAAAATACGCGCTACCTGGGAACCCACATTCCCAGCGCCGAGCAGAGCAACCTTAATGGTGTCAGTCACGTTATCTCCTACATTTTGACCGAGTGGTGAACGCGCCTGTACAAACGGGCAACGTCATCATCAACTGTATCAAGAGAGCGGTACCTGGGCGCGGTCAAGACGCCAACATTACCGCCATTTACGGGGGTGTCGTTATATTACGTGCAGCTTCTTACTCAAACATGCGCCATGCGGTGTCATCATGCGGAAAAGATTCAGTGCCCGTACTAGAAACCCGTGTCTAGAGCAAGCATCTCATTTTCGCTTTGTCGACGAATAATAGGATATGCCGCCTCCCCCGCCGACGTAGCAATAACCGGCGGACGGCTCAGGTAGTTATAGTTCGACCCCAGCACATAACAGTACGCACCGGTAGCTGGCACCGCGAGAATATCCCCCGCACAAAGATCGGCGGGAAGATAGCAATACCGCACCACAATATCACCCGATTCGCAGTGTTTACCCACCACACGAGAAAGCACCTGCTCCCCCACCGGGGCGCGGTTTGCCAGGGTAACCGTGTAGTCGGCGTCATAGAGCACCGGGCGCGCATTATCACTCATACCGCCGTCCACCGAGACATACCGGCGCACTCGAATCTGACCGTGCTCATCCTCAATACTCACGTTTTTAATGGTGCCGACGGTGTAGAGCGTCACCCCCGAGGGACCGGAAATCGAGCGGCCAGGTTCAAAAGACATATGCGGAATCGCCAGGCCAAGACGTACGCAGGTTGCCGCGACAGCATCCGCAATCGAGACGGTAATCTGCTCAATACTGCGCGGAGTATCGGCCTCGGTATAACCAATACCATAGCCGCCGCCCAGGTCAAGCTCCGGCAGGCTAAGACCGTATTTCTGGTTCACGGCATGCATAAAGGTAAGAGCCGTATCTGCCGCCTGCTCAAAACCCTGCGCCTCAAAAATCTGCGAACCTATATGGCAGTGAATACCCCGAAAATCCAGGGAATCTGTGGCGGTGAGGATACCGGCGGCAAGCATCGCGTAGGATTCGTCCTCAGTGGTTGACCAATACTCAAGTTCATCTGCCTCTAACCCGGCAAGACGCGCGGTTCCAGGCTGAAGCGACATCCCAAACTTCTGATCCTCATGCGCCGTGGCAATAGATTCGTGGGTGGAGGCGTGCACACCGGGTGTAATCCGGATGAGCACGGGAACCGCCGGGTACGGCTCCTGCCCCGTTGCGGCGCGTTCTGCGTTCAGTTCGGCGTGTACATCCGCGATGAGTTTAAGCTCGTCAACGGAATCTGCCGCAACACGCCCTACCCCGTGTTTGATGGCGCGCGCAATCTCGCCGCGCGACTTGTTATTACCGTGCAGCGCGATATTTTGCCCGGGAACCTGCGCCCGCAGGGCAATCGCCAGTTCCCCGCCCGATGCCGTATCAAGACACAAACCTTCCTCATGCACCCACCGCGCCACGGCGGTGCACAGGAATGACTTTCCCGCATAGTAGACACTCGCCTGCGCGCCATGCCGGGCGAAAGCATCCTCGAATGCCTGGCGGTACCCGCGTGCCCTAGCTCGGAATGTATCTTCCGAAAATACGTACTGCGGAGTATCAAACTCTTTGACAAGCTCACTCGCTGCAATGCCGTCAATAGTTAGCTCTCCCCCATGATTACGCTGAAATGAGTCCGTCCAGATGGTACGGTTCAGCTCGGCGGGATGGTCAGGGCGGGTAAGCCAGTTGGGGGCGTACAGGGATTGCGCGTCGCTCATGCATAGTCCTCGGGTCTTGTGTCACGGTCACAGATTCGTGATGCCATCACCACTATATCGGAACGCCGCGCCGCCACGATGCTGCTGATGAGCGGTGTTCAGATAGCGGATGAGCCGCCGATCAACAAAAGCCGCGTACCCCACCAAGATGGGAGGGGTACACGGCTTCGGGCCGGTTAGCGTTACATACGCTCGGGGGCGGTGACCCCCAGCAGACCCAATCCGTTGGCGAGTACCTGACGTGTTGCATTATTGAGAAGCAAACGGGTACGGTGCAGATCAGTCACTGGCTCATCGCCCTTCGGAGCCACGCGCGAGAGGCCGTACCAGCTGTGGTAGGCCGCCGCAAGATTTTCCAGATAACGGCTCACGCGGTGCGGTTCGTAGAATTCCGCTGCGGTGCGCACGGCCGCCGGGTACTGCCCCAGTGCTGCAAGCAGTTCCGTGTCCGCAGGGGAATCCAGCAGCGCGGTATCCACCCCGGCTGCGGTATCCACCCCGGCGTCGGCGGCGTTACGTGCAACGGCGCATGCGCGGGCGTGCGCGTACTGCACATAGTAGACCGGGTTATCGTTACTTTTCTGCACCAGCAGATCCAGGTCAATGTCGATAGTGCTGTCCACTGAGTAGCGGGTGAGCTCATAGCGTGCCGCATCCACCCCCACAGCCTCTACCAGGTCTTCGAGGGTGACGACATTACCGGCACGTTTTGACATGCGCACGGGTTTACCGTCTTTAACGAGGTTCACCAGCTGCCCAATCATGACCTCAATCTGCTCGGGCTGGTACCCAAGGATCTGGGCGATAGCTTTCAGCCGCCCCACATATCCGCTATGGTCTGCGCCAAGCATATAAATAGCCACGTCGGCGGGGTTCTCGGAGCGGGTCATTTTGTTTTTATAGTATGCGATATCGCCAGCCACATAGGCGTGGTTGCCGTCAGATTTAATGACCACACGGTCTTTGTCGTCGCCGTAGTCGGTGGTGCGCATCCACCAGGCGCCTTCAGCTTCAAAAAGCTGACCGTCCTGTTTCATCTGCTCAATGATGCGGTCGGCCTCACCAGACTCAAATACCGAGTTTTCGTGGAAGAAGACATCAAAGTCGGTGCCGAAACGGTGCAGGGACTCTTTAATCTGCGCGAACATGAGCTCGGTTCCGATTTCACGGAAAATCTCTGCGGGATTCTCGGCATCAAGCGCATCTGGACGTTGGGCGAGAATCTGATCTTTAATATCGGTAATATAGTCGCCCGCGTAGCCGTCTTCAGGGGTAGGCTCTCCCTTGGCGGCGGCCAATAGTGAGTTGACGAACCGGTCAATTTGGGTTCCGTGGTCGTTGAAGTAGTATTCGCGCACCACGTTCGCCCCTTCGGCGTTGAGCATACGCGCCAACGCGTCACCCACGGCCGCCCAGCGGGTGCTGCCCAAGTGGATGGGGCCGGTGGGGTTAGCCGAAACGAACTCGAGGTTAATGGTTTTCCCCGCGAACTTATCGCTCGTACCGTAGGATTCGCCTGCTTCTACAATAGTTGCGGCTAGTGTGCCTGCCGCTGCCGCGTCCAGGGTGATATTGAGGAAGCCGGGGCCAGCAATATCTACCGTTGACACCCCCGGAATTGAGGCAATTTTATCGGCAAGAACGGTTGCTACTTCGCGAGGGTTCTTGCCAACTTTCTTGGCGAGCTGCAGCGCAATATTAGTCGCCCAGTCGCCGTGCTCACGCGATTTGGGGCGCTCCACACGAACCTGTGGCAGGTCGGCACCATCAACGAGGGTCAGCTGACCGGCGGCAATGGTGTCTTTAAGAACGTGAGTGATAGCGTCTGAGAGTTCTTCTGGAGTCATAAGTTAATAGTTTAGCAATACTCTGCTAGGATAGATGAGGTTCACCCTTGTAACCGATGCGGATAGAGCACTTGATTCTCCGCTGCGGCACGAAATTCCGAGCGCGCAAGGAATTATATTTCGTGCCGAAGCAGACGAACGTTAGTGAGTCTGAGAAATCGAAGGTTTTTATCGTCTGCGGCTTTGCTGGGGCGTCTAAAATTTCATATGTTAGCCCTTGTAGCTCAGTGGATAGAGCGCTTGCCTCCGGAGCAAGAAGTCGAAGGTTCGAATCCTTTCAAGGGCACAAAAACGGTCTGTCTAAACAGTAATTTAGACAGACCGCCCTTGTTTAAGGGTTAACCGCCCTTTCCCATCGCCCAAGTACCCCCGCAATAATGCCCACACCATCAGAGCAGCAAAGAAGCCAACACCCTAAAACCACGGCGTGATGCACAGAACAGTGCCCCTGCTGCCTCTCGTCCCCCACATGCGCCATGGTTGTAGCATGAAATTACACGGGAAACTCGGGAGGCTGCAATGACTATTAGCGGTTTTGCTTTAATCACCCTTGTGCTGTTTATGGTGCACGAATTTGAAGAGATTATTTTTGTGCGCCGCTATATTGATAAATATGCCGACAATAACCGGTATCACGACGAGCTTTTCGTGGCAGGGCAAGATCACTACCCTTCAACCGCGGCTATTGCGGCCATGATCGCTGAAGAATTCGTTGTTGCCTGCCTCATCCTTTGTACCGGGATCATCCTTGATTCTGCTGAGGTGGTGGCAGCTATGTTTATCGCCTACACATTGCATCTCGTCATCCATATTCGTGAGGCAATAGTCTTCCCGGGGTGGGCGCCGGGCAGCAGGACCGCAGTATTTACCATGCCGTTTAACGCTATTACCTTATACGCTATCTTTGCTACCCAGCATATCGATTACCTCACATTAGTTATTTTGACCGTGGCCTTGAGCGCTCTGGTTCTTATTA
Organism: Rothia sp. HSID18067; assembly: GCF_003989445.1. NCBI lineage: Bacteria > Bacillati > Actinomycetota > Actinomycetes > Micrococcales > Micrococcaceae > Rothia > Rothia sp. HSID18067. The sequence goes on from NZ_RBMF01000001.1 coordinate 1,037,966, forward strand.
ACCTACAGATGCTTTACCGTCTCTCAGGAAAGATTGAAACGTTAATCCAAAAAATTGCGTAATACGCTTAACCGCTCTTTCTGGTTGCGCAAGCGTTCCCCCGCTATTAGGTTCCCTCCCCTGTAGAGTCAGCTTTCACCGGGCTGCTGCGCAGCCTTGGGACCCACGAAGAATCGCAAAAGGTTTTCCTCCGCTTTGTTAACGAAGAACTTTTAGAGCGCCTCGCCCCGCAGCTTCCGGTGGAAAATACCACTACGTATATGCGCGGCCCTTTGGAATAGGTGGCTGTACCGCCACGAAGCACAGCTAGTGCCGTTTCGTGGCGCTTACCCTATTCTGTGTTTTCTATGCTTCTGCCGCAGCAACCTCGTCAGCGGCAGCTATGAGGGCATCCGTAGCATGCGGCTCAACGACAGCAATAGTACGCAGGGCGGATGCTGCAACACCACGTGCTTTCGGTGCGGGGGTAAGATGCTCAGGAACCGGCACCGCCACCCCGTAATGCATGCAGAGCTTCCCCAGCAGATCAAGGAGCTGGTGGGCGGGCTTTGTCTCATTCAGCAGCTCAGCCAAAACGTACAGCACCCGGTAGCCGCTCAGGGCACTCATATGCGCCGCATCCTCAAGGGTTTTAGCAAGGCGCCCGGCCGTCAGCAGCTTCTCCGCCAGCAGCAGCCGCACCTGGTGCGCAAACCCGGCGGGGTCAAAAAGGTTCGAGGCGCATAAGCCCGCAATCGCCTCCGCCGCAGCCGCCCGGTTTTCGACACTCTTCGCGCTGCAGGCAAGAGCCAACGCGGAGTACACCGGAGCCGTTGGCACTTGGCGGCTAGCTTCAAGCAGCCGCATAGTTCGCTGAACCTCTGGCACCCGGTTCTGGGTCAGGGCGCGCATTAAGCGAATGTGAGAGTGAGCGGCATAGGTATCCGGGTTATGCTGCATAAGCCAGGCGAACCATTCAGGCACGTGCTGGGTGTGCGTCCATTCTTCCCTCTCGTGTATATCGCAGCTGCCGTCAATGCGGGTGCACGGGCCGCCAAGGGCCGCCGACTGCATGGCTCCTACCCCCTGCTCTTCGGTCATCATGGGGGCTTCCCAGATGGGCAGCTCCTGTTCATCCCGCGTTGAGTCCCACAACATGCCCAAATGCGACTGCGGGTAGTGTATCCGCGTCCAGGGACGGGACTGTGCGGGTATGGGGCGCATGAACGGGGCAGCCGCGGAGCCTGAGCGCATTTCGTCAATAAAACGCATCATCTCAAAGATCAGCAGCAGGCTCACCCGCCGGTTTTCAAGACGGGCATGTCGGGTAATTGCCATGGTGCCGCCAGTAATAGTAGCAATAAGCTCCTGCCAAAGGGCACCGTCATTATCTTTAACCTCAACCAGCTCGGCGAGCGCGAGCACAAGAATCACGTTGTACCGGCAGAGAAACCCCCACGAGCTAACACTCCAGTTCGCCTCCGGGGTGTGGATACTCTGAATCTCACGTATTGTGCGGCGCATGAGCTCCCGGTTCTGCTTATCAACCGCCTCAGTTCCCAGGGTAATGATTCCGTCAAGGATACGCGCCAGCTCTTCACCTGCGCCCATGCCGTGTGTTTCCCCGGATGCTTCGCTGAGGTGCTCCGTAAGAAGCCGGTTAAGGTCCACCGGGGTGGTAATAGGCTCACTGGGCGCATAGTTATCCGGTAACGGTGCGGTGCATGGGGCAGGAATATGGGGGATTTCAGCGCCCCGTGGTACCGCCTTGCAGCTGCTCTGCGTATGATGCGGCACCTCCCCCGAAGGCTTCTCAAGTATGAGTTTTTGGGCACTCTGAGCAATATCCGCTGGGTACGACGGAAGAGACCCCCGCACCAGCTCAGACACTTTCTGAGGCACCTCTAAGTAATCGTGCTTATTGGCATAGTTATTCAGGGTGCGGAGCAAACTCAGCTGGGCTTTGACGCTTTTCTTATCGGCGCGGCTCAGCACGGCCCCGCTGGCGCTTATCAGCTCATACGGGTTATCGAGTGCACCCTCGGCTAGGAGGGTTTTGTAGGCGGCTTGGCCCCAGGCGACAGCTGGGCCAGGTTCGGTGGCGAGCAAGCTCAGGTAGTTATCTTTACGGGCAAGTATCTCGCCCACGGTGGGGGCAAGATGCTTCTGAATATTCAGGTACCAGGCAATATGACGCGCCGAGAAATCACTGAGCATCCCCGTCAGTGTGGCGTCTAAGAGGCGGTCACGGAACCCCGGCAGCCTCGCGCAGAGACTATTGAAGGCAGCCATGAGCTGGCTTTCGAGCAGCTGGTTTTCTTGCGCATCGCCGGCGCGGGTGCCGGTGGAAGAGGTGAGTATTGCCTGCGTGTCCCCCATCCCTTCGGCGGTAAAGAATGCCCAGAATTCCTTCTCACGCAGCCCCTCATCCTCCGTGAGGATACGCACTATACGTTCCGCGTGTGATTCATGGGTGAACGGCTCATCCTGGTAGGGGCGGCACAGGTAGTACCTGATTTCACGCAGATACTCCGGGTGGTACTGCTCGGGTGGCACATCCCGCATGAGGCGGCGCATAATGTGCAGGCTCCACAAATCGTGGCACCAGTGGATGTCCTCAAAAACTTTATTACCCCAGGTTCCGCCGCGGCTCATAATCCCCGCCGCAAACGCTTCACCCGCTTTCTGCCGTGCCGCTGCGTCGGTGTGAAAGCTCTCCTGGGGGTAGAGCGGGTACCCGGGGTCTGGGTGGTGTTTCACCCAACGGTTGTCTGCGTCTTCCTGCCCGGTAGAGTGCGCGAATAGCCCTTTCGGGTATGTCACGTGGTCGCGGCGTGCAACGGCTGCACGCAGATAAACTATGCGCAGGGTTGGTCCTTCAGCCTCGTACACCGCAGCAAACCCGCCTAGGGCGCGCATGATGGTGGTGCGTTCTTTTTCGTCTGCGTCAGCTAGGATGCTATCGAGCGTGTGCCAGTCTTCGGTGTTTTTATGGGCTAGAGCAGCGCGTAATGCCTCGAAGCGGTTCTGGCTAGGTGGGGTGACAAGACCCGGTTCTGCGGTGGTATTACCGGCCATAATCTTCCTCATATTTATTCAGTGGTACTTGGGGCTGGGCTGGTGCTAGTTATAGCTTGTTCGCTGCCTCTGCCTGCTGCACCGCCTCCGCCAATAGTTCGGTGGGGTGCGGTTCAAGAGTCAGAATAGTACGCAGCGCCGCTGCAGCCGTGCCGCGGGCTTTCGGCGCGGGAATCAGACGATCAGGTATTGGCACGCTCACACCGTACTGCGTACACAATTGAGCCAGCAGAACGGTCAGCTGATGCCCTCTAGGAATCGTGGTTTCCCCAGTTACTACCGTAGTCAGGGTCTGAAGCACCCGGTACCCGGCTAGGGCGCTCAGCTGCGCCGCATCGTCAAGGGTTTTCGCGATACGAGATGCAATAATCGCCTTCTCATCAAAAAGGAGTATCAGCTCTTTCGCGAGAAGCTGCGGGTCAAGCAGGTTCGAAGCACACAGCCCGGCAAGTGCCTCAGCAGCGGCGGCTCTTCCTTCGGCCTGCGCCGCCCCGCAGGCGTGCGCTAATGCAGAATAAACGGGCTCCTGCAGCACCCGCCCGGTGTGTTCAAGAGAACGTAGAAACAAGACCGGCTGCATACCATGGGCCAGCTCCATGTGGGCGTGGGCCGCGTAGGTATCAATATTGTGCTGAAGCATCCACCCCGCCCATTCGCGCACCCGCTGGCGGCCATTAAAAACCATAGCGTCGTGGATCCCGAAGTTACCGTCTCTACGATCTGCGGTACCCGCCAGGAGCGCATTCACGACTGGGTCTTTGCGGTAGGCCTGCGGTACAGGGGCAAACCACCATGCAGCTTCACGGTTCTCATCCCTGCCGTACCTCAGTGAGGGGATCCGGTAGCGCCTGCGCTCCCACAACCGCTGTTGTGGGGGTACCGCAACCATTAACGGGGCGCCTTCTTCGCCTGCGATGCTGCATTCAACGAACCGGTTGAGCTCGTGGATGAGCACGGTGCTGAGGGCGCGGTTGGGCAGGAACAGCCCGGTGTCCCCGCCGACTGCCATATGGGCTATGAGCCTATCCCATGCGGTACCCGCTGGCTTGGGCAGCCCCGCGATTTTGGCGAGGGCAAGCGCCATCAGGGAGCTGTACGGAATGTTATCCCACAGGTGAGCTTCGGACTCTTCGTCTGTACGGTTGTTGCGCTCACGGTAGCTGCCCACGTATTCTTGGCGGGCCAGCTGCCGAATACGGTCAAGATTCTGCGCATCTACCGCGCCTATACCGTGCGTAATAATTCCGTCAATGATGCGCGGCAGATCCGCCCCGTCCCCAGCATCAATAAGGTGTTCAGCGATAAGCTCGTTCAGCTCGGCTACACATGGGACAGCCGCCTTTTGTGCATAATAATGCAGTATTGGTGTGGTGCGTGGGGCGGGTATTTCCAGCGAATCAGCATCTGTTTTTATAGCGCCCGTGATGCCTGTACCCTGTGTCTCCTCCGGTGTTATAAGTTTTTGTGCCTTCTCAGCGAGGTCTATGGGGAATGTTGGCAGAAATTCTGCCACTAGTGCGCTGACTTTCTCAGGCACCTCTGCATAGCCGCACTTTTTTGCATAGCTATTCAGGGTGTGGAGCAGGCTCAGCTGGGTTGTGACGCTCTTTTTATCGGCTCGGCTCAGTACCGCTTCGCTCGCTGTAAGGAGCCCGCTCATATTCTCTAGGCTCCCTGATTGTATGAGGCTCTTATAGGCGTTTTGTCCCACACTCACCGTTACCGCAGACGGTGCTGCTAAAAGCGCCGCATAACTTCCTTCCCGCCGGGAAAGCTCACGGCTATCGGGGTTCAGGTGCCGATGAATATTCACGTACCACGTGATGTTTCGCGCCGAGAAGTCACTGAGCATCCCTGTTAGTGTGGCGTCTAAGAGGCGGTCACGGAAACCCGGCACCTGATGGCACAGAATATCGAATGCGGCCATGAAGTCGTGCTCGACCCTACTGCACGCCTCGGCGCGTTTTCGCGCGTTCATACCACGAACATCTGAACCGATCTCTGCGAACTGGCGCGTATCTCCCATACCTTCAACGGAGAAAAATTCCCAGAATTCCCGCTGGTACAGCCGCTCATCTGAGGTAAGGATGCGGGCGATACGTTCCGGGCGGGGCTCACGTTTTTTGGGTTCCCGATAGTAGGGGCGACGCAGATAATCACGGATTGTTGGCAAATAGCTGGGGTGGTACCGTTCGGGTGGTACGTCCCGCATGAGCAGGCGCATGATGTGCAGCGCCCATAGGTTTCTCACACCGAGCATATCGTCCATTACTCGCTGAACCCAAGTACCCCCACGATGCAGAATACCCGCAGCGAATGCTTCAGCTGCTGCTTCCCGTACTGACGCATCTGTGCATAGCTGTTCCCCGGAGTACACTGGGTAATTAGTGCCTGGGTGCCGGGCAATCCATGAAGTGCATGGGTCGTTGGCGGAGGGCCACGTGAATATTTCACCCACTTTCTTACGCCCCGCCAAAGCCGCCCGCAGATAGAACATACGCGGGGTTGGCCCTTCCCTCTCATACACTGCGGTAAACCCACCTAGGGTGCGCAGCACAGCGGAGCGTTCTTTCTCGCCCGTCCCCGCCAGGATCTCGTCTAGTCCCCGCCAGTTCCCGGTCTTTGGTGCAGTAAGGATTGCACGAATCATCTCGGCCAGGCTTTTCACTTGTGAGGTATGCGGCGGCAGATGCACGGGGCCGGTCATTTATTTGTCCTCATCATCGTATTGCAGCCTGTTCGCTGCCTCTGCTTGCTGCGCCGCCTTCACCAATAGTTCGGTAGGGTGCGGTTCAAGAGCCAGAATGGTACGCAGCGCTGTTGCCACCGTGCCGCGGGCTTTCGGTGCCGGGATCAGACGGTTGGGTATTGGCACGCTCACACCGTACTGCACGCACAACTGGGCCAGAAGAGCAACCAGCGGGTACTCATTTACCACGTCGGTGGATTCCTGCAGCATAGCGTGCAGAGTTTGAAGCACCCGATACCCGGCCAGCTCGTTCAGCTGCGCCGCATCGTCGAGAGTTTTGGCAAGGCGCCCCACAATCATCGCCCCATCAGCCATGAGCAGTTTGAGCTGTTCGGCAAACACGTGCGGGTCAAGCAGGTTCGAGGCGCACAGCCCAGCAATCGCCTCCGCGGCAGCAGCACGGTCAGCATCGTTTTTAGCCCGGCAGGCGTACCCCAAGGCCGAATATACAGGCTCACCCGGTATGCACTCGGTGCGTTCAAAAGTATTCAGAAAAAGCCGAATCTCAGGGCGGTGCGGGTAGTTCATCCCAGCGATAAGGCTCATATGTGCGTGCGCCGCGAGGGTGTCTAGGTTATGACGCAGGGCCCACACCATCCACTCATACACCCGCTGCTCGCCCTTAAAATCAATGTAGTCGGCCACCCCGAAATTGCCGTTGGTGCGGGTGAACGGGCCGCCCAGAAGAGCGGACTCCACGGGGCTAATATTTTTTCCGGCTTTAATGGCCGGGGCAAACCACAGCGGGGCTTTCCACCCGTGCCCTTCCCAGGCACGTGCCAGCGACGATAATTTATACCGTTTACGCGTCCATTGGCGCTGCTGCTGGGGAACTGGCCGCATGAACGGTACTGTTGCCTGCCCGCCAGCGACCTGACGGGTGAACCGGTCTAGTTCGCGGATGAGCAGGGTGCTTGCTGCACGATCCGGCAGGTGAGATGCGGCGGTTAGTGTCTTTCCCCGCCCTGAAGTCATGGCAGCTATCAGAACATCCCAGCTAGCGTGCTCAGGTTCGCTAGCGTTCACGGTCACTGTAGCGAGCGCGCACGCTAGGAGCGTTCCGTACGGGGCAAGCTCCCACTGGCCTGTTGTCTGCCCGGTTCCTGCATGGTGGGAGTTATCTTGGTTCTTACATTGTTGCCGGGCTATGCGTTTAATGCGGGTCAGAGTTGGTGCGCTTATTGCGTCAATGCCTAAGGTGATGATCGCGTCGAGAATACGCGGCAGATCTGCCCCGTTGCCGGCATTAAGCAGGTGTTCAATCATTAGTTTGTTGAGTTCGGCAGCGTCAGTAACAGGGGCTTCGGGCGCATAGTTATCCGGTAGCGGTACGGCACGTGGTTCGGGAACAATAGGGGCTTCAGCTGGGGCATTCTCTGTGCCAGGAGCCTCTGTTCCGTTATCTGCGGGGCTATTATCGGCGGCTATGATGAGTCTTTTAGCGGGCTCAGCCGTATCTACCGGAAACGATGGCAGAAACTCGTTCACTAGTGCAGATACTTTCTGGGGAACCTCAGAAAGCCCGTTTTTCTTTGCATAATTATTAAGTGAGCGGAGCAGGCTCAGCTGCGCTTTAACGCTTTTCTTATCGGTGCGGGCAAGTACTGTTCGGCTTGCTTCTATCAGCCCGTTTACCTCCCCCAGCTCCCCGGTTTTCATGAGGGTTTTATAGGCGTTCTGCCCCAGGGCAACAGCCGCCCCGGAGGGCACAGTAAGAAGCGCCGTGTAGCGTGGTTCTCGCACCGAAATCTCAGTGCTGGTGGGCTTTAGGTAACGGTGAATATTTACGTACCACGCAACGTTGCGGGTCGAGAAGTCGCTGAGTGTTCCCGTGAGAGTGGCCTCCAGCAGGCGGTCACGGAACCCGGGGATACGCTCACACAGCTCACTCAACGCACACAGGTAGGCGTTTTTAATCTTCTCTCGGGCTTCTTTCGCACGCGCAGCATCCCAGATGAGTGCCGTATCGTTGCGATGCTCTAGGGACTGTTCATCGCCCATCCCTTCGACGGTAAAAAACGCCCAGAATTCTTTCTCACGCAGCGCCTCATCGTCCGTGAGTATACGCACTATACGCTCCGCCATGGGCTGCGGCTGCAGGTTCAGCCCGTCACCAGATATATAGTTACGCACCATCCGCAAATAAGGCAGCGGGTACTGGTCCGGGGTGAGGTGCCCGGCGAGCGTGCGGCATACCCGCCACACCCATTCGCGTCTGTTCCACACAGACGCGCAGATTGTCTCTAATCGTTTCGCGATGTCCCCTCGCGATATAAGACCCGCAGTGTAGGCGTGTACCGCACGGTTGAGGGCTTGCTCATCAGCGCGCATGACGGCGGGTGTGTATACGGGGTAGGCGGTTTTTCTGCGTTGTTTCCCCCAGTAGTCCAGGGTATCTGCCCAGCCGCCCCCGGCAAGATACTCAGGGTTGGAAGCCAGCGCCGCCCACAGGTAGAGCATCCGCAGGGTGGGGCCTTCGGCCTCATACAGCCCGTACATCCCACCAAGACTGCGGGCGATAGCGGTTCGGTCTTTTTCCGTTGTCTCAGTCAAGTAGGTCTCTAGCATATGCCAGTTCTCGGTATCTGAGCCGGTGAGAATCATGCGGATCGCGGCGGTGCGTTCCTTAACGCTCATAGCTGTTGCATTCGCCGTTTCAGATGGTCTTTCAGGCAATTCTCGCTCCCTGGTGGTTGGTTGTTGTACACCAATAGTACGGCCTTTTAGCTGCGGATGCGCCGGGTCTAGCTGCCACTGATCGCAGCCCGCTCTAAAGCCCCTAGTCGGCGTATTATTGCTGCCTGTATCTGGGTGTTTAATACGCGACGGCGGCACGGCTCTTGTCTATTTTTCTCATGGTTCTGCTGGCTCTTGCCGCTGTGACGCTGAGAGAATTGGGTAATAGGTTCAGTAACAGAACATTTCAGGGAGGTAACCGTGACAGATACCATGCAGCAGGTGCAGCTCGTGGAGTGGGGTGGGCCTGAGGTGCTGCACCTTGCGGAGATTCCCGTCCCCGAGCCGGTGCGCGGGCATGTGGTGGTACGGGTTCAGGCGGCGGGTGTGAACCCGATTGATACCACCACCCGTAAAGGGCTGGGCCCCGCAGCGCAGCTGGCAGATACCAGCAAACCGGTAGTTCTGGGCTGGGATATTGCCGGGGTGGTAACCGCCGTTGCGGGTGACTACACCGGGTTCGCAGTGGGTGATCGAGCGTTCGGGATGGTGAATTTCCCGGTTCTGGGGAACGCCTACGCACAGTACGCCCTGGTTCCCGCCTACCAGCTGGCTCATGCCCCAGATAATGTTCCAATGGAGCAGTTGGGGGCCGCTCCCCTTGCCGCTCTCACCGCATACCAGGCGCTTTTTGAGGTGGCGCGCCTTGCTGCGGGCGAGCGCATCCTCATTCATGCTGGCGCTGGCGGGGTGGGCCATATGGCGATTCAGCTGGCGGCAGCTGCCGGGGCTCAGGTGTACGCCACCGCATCTGCGCGGAACCGTGAATTTGTGGAGTCCCTGGGTGCGGTGTGTATTGACTACACCTCGGAAGATTTTCGTGAGGCTCTTGCCGACGATGGTGAGCATATTGATGCGGTGCTGAATTCAACCGGCGCGCAGACGTTCCTGGACTCGTTGGATGTGCTGGCCCCCGCCGACCGTATTTTCGCACCGGCGGGGCGTATTGTGACGCTTACCAGCCCCGACCCTTTGGAGGCGGCGCGGGAGCGCGGTTTCACGGCACAGTGGCTGACGGTGCACCCTGATGCCGGGCAGCTTACTAAGATCGCGCATTATCTGCAGGAGGGCACGCTGCGGGTTCACCTTGACCGGGTGTTTCCGCTGGCTGAGGCTGCGGCGGCCCACGAGTATATTGAGCAGCGCCACGCGCGCGGTAAGGTGGTGCTCGTTCCGTAGGCGCTGCGGCTAGTGCTTGTACGCTTCGGTGTGGGTGAACGGTTGGGTGGTTAAGGCGCGGAGGCCGTTTAATGGTGGTATGCCTGATTATGTGACTGGTTTTTACCGCCCGGATTCGTTCCCTTTTGAGCAGCGGCAAGCGTTTGCCTACGATTTCTTTCCCGCTGTCTCACCCGCGGCTTCCGATGCTCGCTCTGCCCTTTTGGTGTGGGTGCACGGCGGCGCCTGGCGGTTTGGTGATAACCATGGTTTACGCGATATTTCTCGCGCCCAGGGTGCCATGAGGGCGCTGTTTCAGCGGGCGGGGTGGGCGGTTGCTTCGGTGAATTACCGGTATTCGCATCAGGGTTTGTTCCCTGCCCCGTTGCATGATGTGGCTGAGGCGGTTCGGTTTTTCCGGGCGAATGCGGCCCAGTTTGGGGTGGATGCTGGGCGTATCGCTATCGCTGGGGGCAGTGCGGGCGGGCATTTGGCGATGCTCTGCGCGTTCGCCGCCGATAGCGCCGCATCAGGTTCTTTGGATGCTGAGCTGGCCGAGTATTATCTGGGTTTTGGCTCTAGCGCCTACCCTGATGTTTCAGCGTCGGTGGTGTGCGCCGGGTCGTTCTACGGGGTCAGTGATGTGCGCACGATTTTTAGCGATAGGCCGTTGGCGGGGTGCCGACTGGCGCATCGTGATGATGATGGCGCTGAGTGGCGCCTGCTGGGTAGTGTGTATCCGGTTCCGGCTGATACTGCGGCGGATGCTCCAGCCCGGGTGAACTGGGCGCGGGCGCATCCTCTTGATATGGTGCGGACTGCGGGCCAGCAGTGCCCGCGTGTGCCCCTGTTTTTGGCGCATGGCATAGCCGATTCGTGTGTGCCGTATCAGCAGTCGGTGCGCGTCTTTAACGCTTTAAAGGCGCACAGAATACCCACCGATCTGGTGTTAGTTCCCGGCGCGGAGCATGCGGACCCGAGCTGTTTCAGCCCAGGGATTACCGCACAGTTTTTGGGGTTTCTGCAACAGCATATGCCCACAGACAGTACCGATAGTCCCACGGAGTCAGCGTAAGCCGCCTTAACCGGGTGAAATAATTAAGGTACGAGCCGGGTTATGCCCTACTTTTTATTCATCCGGTGCGCCCGGTATGTTTCTACGTCGGCAAACGCTACACGGCGGTGTTTTTTCAGTTTTTCGAAGGGGATTTTCCCGTCTTCAAGAAGCCGAACAAGCGTGGGGCGTGACATTCCCAGATAATCGGCGGCTTCTTGGGTGGTCATCATTCTATCCTGCTGCACAAGCGTGACTGCTTTGTGTTCCAGCTGTGCCCGCAGAATGGTTTCCAGCGGCGCGTACATATCAGGGCTCAGGGGTATTTTTTCCCCTTTGCTATTTGCAATGTAGAGGGTATCGGCTTCTTCTGTGTGGTGCTCAGCGTCCCGCTTACGCTGGGCGTTTAAAAGCATGTCGAATAGTTCGCTGGGTGTGCTGTGCTGGCCAGCCGGGTCGGGCTCCTCTTCGTAATATCGCCCCTGCCCTCTGGTGCTCATACGATCACACTCTCTCGCCAATTTACGATATTTCTGTGCCTCCACCTTATCATATATTCGAAATTTTCGAAATATGGGATGATACCTTCACTATTTATTATGCAGATGCTGCGCCCACTATTACCTCAGCACCCGAGTACCGGGGTCAACCTCCGGGTCGTGGTTGGCGTACATGGCGATGCATCGCGGGTCGGCACCGGCGGCACACGCCCAGTCGAGGGAACTAAACGCCGCCTTGGCATCGGTCACAACCCCAGGACGCAGGCGCTTTTTGAGGTGGCGTGCCTTGCTGCAGGCGAGCGCGTGCTGATCCATGCGGGCGCCGGCGGTGTTGGTCATCTCGCGATTCAGCTTGCCCTCAACGCTGGCGCTACAGTTTACGCCACGGCTTCTGAGAAAAACCGTGATTTTATACAGTCTTTGGGCGCAGAATTTATCGACTATACAACCCAGGATTTCCGGCAGGTTCTAGGTTCTACCCTTGATGTGGTACTGAATTCTACGGGTGCACAAACCTTCATAGATTCTTTGGATGTGCTGGTTCCGGGCGGTCGAATCGTGACCCTCACAAGCCCCGATCCTTTAGAGACTGCACGCGAGCGCGGGTTTACGGCAGAGTGGCTGACGGTGCATCCCGACCGTTATCAGCTGGGTGAGATTGCTCGACTCATGTCGCTGGGGATCGTGAAGGTTCACGTGGATCAGACTTTCCCGCTAGAGCAAGCGGCAAAGGCTCATGAACTTGTGGGTTCCCGTCATGTGCGCGGCAAAGTGGTGCTTATTCCTTAGATTCCACGTGTTCTCTGGAAGAAGAAGATCCTGAATCTTTATAGGGCTGCTGATGCTCCAGACGATGAGGTGGCTGCCAGCATATGGTCCACGTCTCTGTGAAGACGCGCGGCTATGGCGGCATCATAGAGCACGCCGTTGTAGCAGAACTTTTCACGTTCTACGCCTTCAACCACGAACCCCGTATGGCGCGCCACTGCCGCTGATGCCGGGTTATTGGTACGGTACCCAAGCTCTAAACGGCGAACACGTGGGGACCTCGCGGATGTAAGAGCTGAGAAATCGTAGCTGATCTTGGCTTGTTCTGCGGGTTTTCCAGGTGATACAGCGCTATCATCCGACGCGTCTATATTCTGTGCCCAGTCGCACGCCGCACGCACGCATCGACGTGTTATACCGAGCCCACGGGTTTCTGCCGACATCCAGTAATAAACCCAAGCTCTATCCCAGGTTCCAGAAGGCTGGCGCCCCATACATCTGAAACCTACGCACCCGGCAGCTTGGTTATCAGCTTCCAGACACCATGCTATGTGTTCAGAAGACGGAAGAAGCTCTTCGCAGATGAGAGTTCGCGCATCTTCTACACCACCGAGAGCTGGCATCTGATGTACAAGATCGGGCGTTGCACGGTATATGTCATAGAGTCTTGCGGCATCATCTTCCCGCCAAGCCCGCAGTTTTATTTTCATGACCTTCCTCCGCGTTTGAGGTTATTAGTATCTGCTCCAAGATTACACAAGACTTCGGGTTCCCGCCTCAACTTCCGGGTCGTGGTTAGCGTACATAGCGATACATCGCGGATCGGCACCGGCGGCACACGCCCAGTCGAGGGAACTAAACGCCGCCTTGGCATCGGCCACAACCCCAGGACGCAGACGCTCCTCAAAAGAGGGACGGCCAAATCCCACATTCGAAGTCAGCAGAATATATTTGCGTAAGTCATCGCCAATAACGCCCGGTTCCGCATTAGGTACGGTGTCGGTACCGCGCACGAGTGTAGCCGTCAGCCCGGGGCTGTGCCCCGGCGCGGACACCATCACCACCGAACCGTCACCGTACGGGTCGTACGCCTGCCTCTCCCCTACGCGAGAATTCCATGTATAGGTTTGCAGGTTAACGCCCTTCCACTGGTGCGGCAGGTATCGTATACGGTCTTTCTGAGCGGCTCGGAACTCAGCCTCAGACACCAGGATGCGCGGGGCTTCTTTGACCAGACGAAGCCCATCCGCGTGGTCGCAGTACAGGTGGCTCATGAGCACAAGGTCAAGGTCGTGTGGGCGGATTCCGCGCTCTTCAAGCTGTTCATGAATAGCTTGGCCAGCAGGCAGGTTTGCTTTATTCACGGGGTACTGGTGACGCAGATTCTTCATCTGGCCCCAGCGGGTGCGGTTATCGGTGTGCCAGCCGGTATCAATGAGCGTCAGCCCGTGCTGGTTTTCAATCAAGTAGCAACTGACCGGAATGTCCACCAGGGCGCTTTGAGGCCGCAGCAGGTGGGTCCATGCCAGTGGCGGGTCAGTGTCGCGGTGGTACGGCAGCGCTTGATCGACGAGCACGGTACCGGTATGCAGAATAGTTAGTTGAACCTCAGTCATAGCCCCATATGCTACGCGTAACCCCTACCCATACGGGGCGTTTTTGGCCTGTTCGGCGGCGGGTATTCCGATGGGCGAAACATACCAAAGTCGGTTGAAAACAGTTGCAGTTTTCTGCTTCTTCACAATCGGCAGGGCACCTAAGACTCATTGATGCGCCCAAGCTCCGTTCTTAAAGGGCGGCGAGAGGGGCACGATGCTGTGAAGGTGCGCTGATTTACGGTTGGTGGTAGAAGAGTAAACTAGTAACGATATGTCTGAGCAGAAACCCACCGAACACACAGATACTCCTAAGACCGCTCGAACCGCGCCCAGTATGGCGAGTATGGCGGCTGCTATTCATGCGGCGCCGGTGCGCGCAGCCAAAAAGCCCGCGCGCGCATCACAAACATCCGATGAGAAACCCGGCGATGCTTCCACAACAGAGCCAAGCTCAAAACGGCGTAATGCCCACAAGAATTCCTCGCGTAAAAATAACGCTTCACGCTCCAAAAACCCGCAAAAACGCGCGCATCACAAGAACCACCGGGACCGGGCCGAACAGCGCCCCTATAACCCGCTGATTCCCGCCGTAATCACCTATCCCGAAGAGCTGCCCGTCAGCGAGCGCCGCGAAGACATTAAGGCGGCTATTCGGGATCATCAGGTCATCATTGTTGCTGGCGAGACCGGCTCGGGTAAGACTACGCAGCTGCCCAAGATGTGCCTGGAACTCGGTCTTGCCGAGAAAGGCATGATTGGGCACACCCAGCCGCGCCGCCTTGCCGCACGTTCGGTGGCGGAGCGCATCGCCGAAGAGCTGGGACAGAAAATTGGTGAGACCGTGGGCTACCAGGTGCGTTTCACCTCTGAGGTGGGCGAGAACAGCGCCATTAAACTCATGACCGACGGTATTCTGCTCGCCGAAATTCAGCACGATAAGCTGCTGCGCAAGTATTCCACGCTCATTATTGACGAGGCACATGAGCGCAGCCTAAATATTGATTTTATTCTGGGGTATTTGAAGCGGATTCTGCCGAAGCGCCCCGATTTGAAGGTCATTATTACCTCCGCAACCATTGATCCTGAACGGTTCGCGCGGCATTTCGCGCCGAGTTTCGTGCCCGGTAAGGGTGTGGTAGACGAATCTCTCAGCGATGAGGAACGTGAGATTGCCGAGCAGATTCTTCCCGATGATGCTCCCCCGATTATTGAGGTTTCGGGGCGCACCTACCCGGTGGAGATTCGCTACCGCCCGCTCGATGGGGACGGCTACGCTGATGAAGATGAAGGCGACGAAGACCGTGACCCAACCGATGGAATCCTTGCCGCCGTTGAGGAGCTGTCGAAGGAAGCGCCTGGCGATATCCTGATTTTCTTCTCGGGCGAACGTGAAATTCGCGATGCTCACGATGCTTTGGAGTCTTTGGTCGCCAAGTCCCCACGTATGAACTATGAGGTTTTGCCGCTATATGCGCGTCTGTCTCTCGCGGAGCAGCATCGTGTGTTTACGCCGGGGAGTCGGCCGCGCATCGTGCTGGCGACGAACGTTGCGGAAACTTCGCTGACGGTGCCGGGTATCAAGTATGTGATCGATACCGGTACCGCCCGCATTTCGCGGTATTCGGCGCGCACGAAGGTGCAGCGTCTGCCGATTGAGCGGATTTCTCAGGCGAGCGCGAATCAGCGTTCGGGGCGGTGCGGCCGTGTGAGCGATGGTATTGCGATTCGGCTGTATTCTGAGGAGGATTTCGCGTCGCGTAGCGAGTTTACCGACCCGGAGATTCTGCGCACGAACCTGGCAGCCGTTATTTTGCAGATGATTGCGATCGGCGTGGTGCGTGAGCCCGGCGATATTGCGCGTTTCCCGTTTGTGCAGCCGCCCGCATCGCGCGCGATTAATGACGGCGTGAATCTGCTGCGTGAGCTTGGGGCGCTTTCTGAAAAACTGGCACGCACGGATAAGAGGGGGAAGCATCATCGTGCTGCCTCGACGCTGACCGCTACGGGGCGTGCAATGAGTGCGTTCCCGGTCGATCCGCGCTTGGCGCGCATGATTATTGAGGGTTCGCGCCGTGACTGCGCTAAAGAGATGATGGTGCTTGCCGCCGCTTTGACGATTCAGGATCCGCGCGAACGCCCGGCTGAGGTGCATGGCACCGCCGATGAGATGCATGCCCGTTTCACGGACGATAAATCTGATTTTTCGTCGTTCCTGCTGCTGTGGCAGTACATTAATGAGCGCCAGGCTGAGCTTTCCTCTTCGCAGCTGCGGAAGATGTGCCACCGCGAGTTTATTAACTTTTTGCGTATTCGTGAGTGGCAGGACCTTTTCGCCCAGCTGCGTGAGATGGGGCGCACCGCGAATATCCGCGTGTCGAACGGGCGCGATATTGACGCTTCGGGGCGTGAGGTTGAGATTCATAAGAGCCTGCTTTCGGGCCTGCTCTCGCATGTGGGCGCTAAAGAGGAGCGTGAGAAAACCTACGGCAAAGCCCCGCGTGGCCCGCGCGAATATCTGGGGGCGCGCGGCACAAAATTCGCTATCTTCCCAGGTTCCGGGCTTTTCAAGCAGAACCCTGACTGGGTGCTTTCTGCCGAGCTTGTGGAGACTTCCCGGCTGTGGGCACGCACAAACGCTGCGATTGAGCCGCAATGGGTTGAAGAAGTGGGCGCGCACCTGCTGAAGAAGCAGTATTCCGAGCCGCACTGGTCGGCAAGCCGGGGTGCTGCCGTGGCGTATACGAAAGGTACCCTGTACGGGCTGACGATTTATGCCGACCGTACTGTGCAGTATTCCCGGGTAGATGCCGCCGCTGCACGTGAGATTTTTATTCGTTCCGCCCTGGTGGAGGGCGACTGGCACACCCAGCACAAGTTCTACAAGCGCAACCTGCGTGCCCTGGCTGAGGTTGAGGAGCTTGAGGCCCGCCTGCGCCGCCGCGATCTGCGAGTGGATGACTCAGTGCTTTTCGAGTTCTATAATGCGCGCATCCCCGAGCATGTGACGGACGTTCGTTCCTTCGATAAATGGTGGAAGCACGCACGTTTAGAAAACGATAACCTGCTCGATTTCAACCCGGAAAACCTTATTAATGAGGATGCCGCCGATTATGACGATTCGCAGTTCCCGCGCCAGTGGGTGCAGCGTACCGACGGCGGGGAACTCACCCTGGATTTGCGGTACGAGTACGCCCCGGGGGCGGGGTTGGGCGGTGCCCGCACGGATGCGGCAAAACGCGACGGCGTGGCGGTTCAGGTACCGATTCTGTTCTTGAACCAGCTGACCCCCGAGCCGTTCCGCTGGCAGATTCCGGGGATGCGCCATGAACTTTTGACGGCGCTCATTAAATCGCTGCCGAAGGCGATTCGCCGTAATTTTGTGCCCGCCCCGGATGTTGCACGTATGGCGTTGGAGTCTCTGGAGGCTGACTACTCCCCCGCGACCGACGAGCTTTTGCCCTCGTTCGCGCTGGTGCTGCGTCGTCTGCGCGGTGTGGTGGTTGAGCCTGATGCCTTCGACTGGGACTCCGTGCCGGATCATCTGAAGTTCACGTTCCAGGTGCGCGATGCCCGCAATAAGATTCTGGGCGAAAGCAAAGATATCCGTGAACTGCAGCAAAAACTCCATGCGCAGATCCGCTCAGCCCTGGCAGATTCGCTGGGTGCTTCGGAGGATACGGTGGCGAAAATGGCGGCGCTCGCGGGCGGGAACTCCGCGCAGGGGGCCTCATCGCGAACCGGTTCGGCGCAGCAGGGTGCGAAGAAAAACAGCACAGGCTCGGGCGCAAAACCTGGGAAAGCCGCCGCTCAGGGTGCGGACTCCCAGGATTCTATCCGTGAGACCACGGGCCTGACCGACTTTCCTGGCGAGGAGATTCCGCGCAAGGTGCAGCGCGTTATTGCGACCCAGGCGGTCAGCGGATACCCGGCGCTGGTGGACGAAAAAACGAGCGTGGGCATCCGTATTTTCCCCACTGAGGCCGAGCAGGTACATTCGCAGCGGCGCGGTATTATTCGTCTTCTGCAGCTGCAGGTGCCCTCACCTGAGCGGTACGTGAGCGATCACCTGTCAAATAAAGAGAAGATTGTGTTCACGCAGAACCCGCACGGCTCGATTGACGAGCTGATTCGGGACTGCACGGTTGCCGCGCTCGATAAGCTGGTGCCGCATACGCCCGTGTTCACGCGTGCCGAATACCGTGGCCTGTTCGAGCATGTGCGCGCCGAGCTGATCGATACCGTCTTTGAGGTCACCAAGCTGGTTGCCGAAATCCTCTCGGAGGCGGCGGCGCTGCGCAAAGCCATTAAGAAGGCGACCTCGCTGAGCACCATGCACGCCGTCTCAGATGTGAAGGGGCAGCTCGATAACCTGGTGTACCCCGGATTCGTGGCGAATACCGGGTACGATCAGCTGGTTCACCTGCCGCGCTATCTGAAGGCCGCGCAGATACGTTTGACGAAGCTGGGGCCGAACCTGAACCGAGATAATCAGCTCATGCTCACGGTGCAGGATTTGGAGGATTCCTACGATTCCGCCGTCAAGTCGCTGCCCGAGGGGACTCTTATTCCCGATGCGCTCGCCCGCGTGAACTGGATGCTTGAGGAGCTGCGTGTGAGCTTCTTCGCCCAGGAACTCGGCACGGCGTACACGATCTCGGAGAAGCGCATCGCCAAGGCTCAGCGTGAGGCGCTGGAGCAGGTGAAAAGGTAGGTTGTCGGCGGCTCTGTCTAGGTTTTCGTTCCTCGAAGGGTTGGGTGTTGCCGCAAGATTCTGAATCTTGCGGCAACACCCAACCCTTCTACGCGCCATAGTGATATCGGCATGAAGCTATGACAATAGAGTCGTCAGTAAGCTTGTACAGTTCCTCTGAGACGACGAGGCCCTATCTGTAAAGTGCGTCTAATCTACCAGTCACGCTCAGCGATGAGCTCTTCAATATCGAAATCTTCCTCAAGCCCGTACTCTTTGAGGATGAGGTAGAAGGTCTCAGCGATAGACTCGCGTGCAACGGTCTCAATCTCGCTGTCTGCCTCATCGAACTCATCTTCAAGGGTGTTAATATTCTTGGTGACTTCGTCGGCGCGGGCCTGGATTTTCTGCGGGTCACGCTCGCCCGCGTCCAGAAGCTCATCAAATTTCCGCAGCTCGTCAGCGACTTTCTGCACCAGGTGGGGCGGGTAATAGTCGTCGTCGCGCATGTCGTAGACGTAGTCATCGTTTTTCAGCATGGTTTTTCCTTCAAAATTGTGAGGTGTGGCCCCGGCGTTTACTGGGGCTGAGCTTATAATCCCACGCGCCAAAGACGGCGGGCAACCGGTTCGGTCATCGAGGGTTCTGTGAGGGGGCGGGCCACCTACCATTTGCGGTCTGTGACGAATGCGCGGATATCGAAATCGTCGTCAAGGTTGTGCTCTTCCAGGAAGAAGTAGACGGTGTCTGAAACGGAGTCACGCAGCAGCTCGGCGATAGCCTCCCCTTCTTCCCCGGACTCGCTAATAACCTTCTGGGTGGCGGCCACGATACGGTCGCACGCCTCCCCCAGCTTCTCGGGGTCGCGTTCCCCGTCCTGGAGCTTACGCTTGAGGGCCTGCAATGCGCCCATGCCGTGGATAATCTCATCTACTGTGATGATGTGCTCAATATTCGTATCCATAACAGCGCCTTCCTATCAACATATTCGGTGAATAATTTAGGCATGTTCGAGGCGGCAACCCAACGGCTGGACGGCGCCACAGAACGTGTCTATTAAGGATACGGCACACAGGCGCAGAGGAAGCTTCTGCTCTGGGAGGCTGAGTCCCTGATGGGTGGGATGAGAGAGGTACGTTGAGGCTGTTTGTAACTATGTGCCCGCATTATTAGCAATACCCTAAGCTGGGTCTTTATGGAACTACTGTTTGAAGCTCTTTTATGATTCGATGCGGGCGACAGATGCTATAAAACAACGTGCATTCACCTGGGAAACCATCAGACGTATAGTCTCACAGAACGGTTCATACTTGAAGAGAGAGCCACAGCAGGATCACACCTAACACAAATAATTACGGCTTCCTAATAATAATGCTCTTCGAGATAGTCGAAAACTTCGATATATTGCTCGACAGAACCGTTATAGGAAAAAGTTTTCATAGGGTTATCCTCGTTATTGGGGTAGGAATAGTTTTAAAACCAGATACTTAACAGTCTATTATCATAACGGGAATAAACAACAAGATAGAGATTCATTCATCAGGATACCTTCAGCTACTCTAGCGCATAAACAACACCTTATTCTGCAGGGTTTACCAATCAACCACCCCACAAAGAAGTGGGAAACAGTTCACCAGCTACAAACTTAATAGATTAAATATAACAAAAATCAAAACTTTACTCTCAAAAATGGAAACTTTAAGCTCACACTTCAAGAATCGCCTTTAAAACATAATGGATTGCTTGGATACCTACCTGCAATAGAAGATTTTTTGATAGATACAAGAACTCCACTTTTCCCCTCACCGTTCTCACTAATCAATAAGTCACTCTTTGCTCGGGTTTTTCCTTCAGTATCTTTATATAATTCCCGAATAGAGAAAACCATAATATTCAAATAATCTTTATCTTCAGAGTAGACATAACTAGCTAACACATAGGTATTATTTCCTTTATTTTTATCTAGTATATCAGCAATATCTTTACCACCTGATTGAATAGCCCATGAGGGTTTCAATTTACCCTCTTTACCTTCTGCATTATTCATCCCTGAGCCCTTTATCACACTATCTTCAACCTCAAGAGAGATACACTCAGTCCCATACCCCTTAGAATAAACACCTGAGAAAACAAAGATCGGGAATATAGCAAGAACAATAGCTAAATATATCAAAAACACTCTTCTTCCATAAAGGCCAACCTCCTTTTTACCCCCCAGCTTATGCCTATCCCAAAAAAAGAATTTTATCATCGCAATGCAGAAAGCTGCGATAGAAACTATAATAAATGGTCTGACAAAATCTTCCCCATTTACCCAGTAATCAAAATACCCATCTACAGGACTATCATCCATATAAAGTATATTCTTATATATAAATACAACTGTCAAATATATTGCAGCGAGTAAGAAGATTGACGCGATAACACAAAAAATACAAAGCACAAAATAATATCTTCTATCTATTCGACTTTTAAGTTTTTCATAAACCCATTTCCCGAAAATAATTGGAAACCCAATAAAAACAATAAGAGAAGCAAAAGATATCAAAATCATAATAGCATATGAAACTATCAATGCAAACATTCTAGATACACCACCGCTTATCCCTTCCTGCTGGATTATAAAAGCGGTGTCTGCTAAGTTCCAGGAGGATATATATGATGCCCATAGAAATATATTTAAAGCGCCCCATATGGCCAAATATACAGATATTATTTTTAATATTTTATCTATATTTTCCAATAAGTTTTTACTTTCTTTTTTCGTTTCTTTGCAATTCACTTGAGAATCATTTTGAACCGTGTGATTTAATCGAACTAAATCTCCACTAATATTCTGAAGGTTCGTTGTGAGTTCTGTATAATCTTTCTTGCGTTTCTTACACCCAAACATTTCTCTCCTAATTTTCTTCTTAGATTCTGTTCTTACCCCTCAAAGAAAAGCCGTTCATAGACTTTCCTAGCGTTTCGGGTAACGCGTAGATAGTCTTCTTCCAGCTGGCGGGCGTTGCCTGGGGTGTAACCGCTCCAGCGGGCTACCGCTTCCAGGGCATCGCGCAGGGTGGGCAGCAGATCGGATTGGCGCACGCCGCGCAGCACGTTGCCGCCGCGAATCTTGGTCGCCAGCAGCCACGCGTCCCGCAAAACTTCGGCGTCCTCGGCGGCCACTAGGTTTGCTTCTACGGCGGCATCCAGCGCATCCAGGGTTGAGGTGGTGCGCAGTCCCTGCACCTCATGGGCATGCTGCAGCTGAATCAACTGAACCAGCCACTCCACATCGGAGAGCCCGCCGCGCCCCAGCTTCAGCTGCCGGGTGCGGTCTGCCCCGTGCGGCATGCGCTCATGCTCCACGCGTGCCTTCATGCGCCGCACCTGCTGCGCCTGCTCAGCAGTGAACTCGCGCGGGTACCGGTACGGGTCAATCAGCTCAATAAACGCACGCCCCAGCTCCTCAGAACCAGCAATCGGGCGCGCCCGCAAAAGCGCCTGAAACTCCCAAGTCTCCGCCCAGCGCTCATAGTAGGCGCGGTACGAATCCAGCGAGCGCACCATCGCCCCCTGCTTACCTTCGGGGCGCAGATCCGCGTCCACCTCAAGCGGGCGTTCGGCACGGATCGCAGGGCGTACCGGCTGTTTAATCAGCTGCATCAGCCGGTTTACGATACGGTTCGCCTGCGACTGGGCTTCCTCTTCACCAGCGCCTTCCACGGGGCGGTGCACAAACATCACGTCCGCGTCAGAACCGAAGCCGTTCTCGGCGCCGCCCAAACGGCCCATGGCGATCACCGCGATCTCAGTCAGCAGCGGGTTCTTCGGCTCCTCCTCGGGGATTTCCCTAATCCCGGCGGCTTCTTCACGTTCTTTCGCCGTTATTTCCTCACGCTCGGCTAGGGCGAGCGCCGCACCGATAGTGCACTCATCCACGGTCGCCAGCCCGGTGCACACCTGCTGCACGCCCAGCAGGTTCAGGGCGTCCCCCATGGCGATGCGCAGAATTTCGCGGCGGCGCAGGTACCGTACAGCACGCATCGCCTCCGCAGAGTCGTCATGCCGCGACAGCAGCGAGGCTATCTCGGCTTTGAGCGCGGCCGCACCCAACGGCTGCAAGTCGGCAACCTTATCAAGCCAGGTGATGGAAGTGGGCGCATCCTCCAGCAGGTCGGTGATGTACCGGGAGCTTGAAAGTATGTGGCACAGCCGCTCCGCAGCGGCGGGTGAATCGCGCAGCATGCGCAGGTACCAGCTGGTAGTTCCCAGCGACTCAGAAACAATGCGGAACCCCAGCAGCCCGGCGTCCGCGTCCACCCCGTCAGCGAACCACCCCAGGAGCACGGGCATCAGATGCCGCTGAATTTCGGCGCGGCGGCTCACCCCGCTGGTGAGCGCCTGAATATGCCGCATAGCGCCGCGCGGGTCGCGGTACCCGAGCGCAGCCAGGCGGTCTTGGGCAGCTGATTCTGTGAGCACCACTTCGTCACGGCTCAAGGTTGAGACCGCTGCCAGCAGCGGGCGGAAGAAGACACGCTCGTGGAGGGAACGCACGTTCCGTTTAAGCTTTTGCCACGCCTTATACATTTGCTCCGCCGAGAGAGTGCCCAGCCTCTCCGGGGAAACAAGTGAACGGGCCAGGGCGCGCCTCTCCTGCTCTTTGGCGGGCATCAGGTGGGTGCGGCGCAGCTGGGACAGCTGGATGCGGTGCTCCAGCAGGCGCAGTTTCTTGTAGTAGAGCGCGAATGTCTGCGCGTCGGCGCGGCTAATGTAGCTTGAACCGGTCAGCGCCTCTAAAGATTCGATGGTGGATTTGGTGCGTACCGTGGGGTCGGTGCGCCCGTGCACCAGCTGCAGCAGCTGAACCGTGAACTCAATATCACGCAGCCCGCCGGGGCCGAGCTTTATCTGCTGTTCCACCTGCGCTGGGGGGATATTGTCGGTCACGCGGGCGCGCATCGCCTGCACCGACTCAACGAAGGATTCCCGCGCCGCTGAGTCCCACACGAACGGGTCGATCGCGTGGGCGAAACGCCGCCCCAGGTGCGCCGAACCTGCAACCGGGCGGGCTTTCAGCAGCGCCTGGAATTCCCAGTTCTCCGCCCACCGCTTGTAGTAGCTCACGTAGGATTCGACGGTGCGCACCAGCGGCCCGTCCTTACCTTCGGGGCGCAGGTTCGCGTCCACCTCCCACAGGGGCGGCTCCGGAGCTGGGGCCATGATTGCTTTCGTGAGGGCCTGCACCAGTTCCGTGCCGATCTGCGCGCACTCCTGCTCGGTGAGCGGCTCAGCCCCCTCGGGCAGGTCGCTGGCGGGTGCGGGGGCGATCACGTACACCACGTCCACGTCAGAAATATAGTTCAGTTCACGTGCCCCGCACTTGCCCATGCCAATAATCGCCAGATCCAGGGCATCCACGGATGCGCCACGCGCGGGGGTGGCGCACAGCCCCCCGCCAGCGCCTTCAGCGACTTCGGTGCGGGCGATAGCGAGCGCCCCTTCTAGGGCGGCTGCGGCCAGGTCAGCAAGGTGCCGTCCAATGGTAGGCATAAGCTCCACCGGGTCGGGTGAGCACACGTCAATCAGCGCTATTTTTGCCAGCTCCGCACGGTAGGCCACGCGTAAAGCCACGTACCCGTCTTTGCCGGTGAGTTCTGTGCGGGCGCGCGGGCGCTCAGCGTCCGGGTCGGCGCCGACGGCGTGTAGCAGACGGGTTCGGTACGGGGTATTGAGCGGGGCGCTTTGGGGTAGAGGGCTCTTTTGCGCCCGTTCCGGTGTTTTATTCGGCGTGTCTGTTTCGGGGGTATCTAGTACTGTTTCCGGGTGTTCAGTTGCCACCAGTTCCGTCTCGCCACGCACCGTATCAGTGTCAAAGAGCGGGTCGATCGTCTGCGGGTGGCGGTACAGAAAATCTCCCACCGCCTGGGATGCACCCAGCAGCCGGAACAGGCCCATCTGTTTTTCGCCGCTGTTAGCGCGTTCAGCAACCGGCGGGTGTTTCTCAATCAGCCGCACTAACGCTGGTAGGGCGGTATCCGGTGAAGGCGCATACCGCAGTCCCGCGAACAGGTTTACCCGGTCCACGGAGGCAAGCTCAGGGGCTTCTAGCCAGCGTTCGCTTTTGCCGGAGTCGTAGAAACCCGCGCTGACCATTTGCGCCCGTAACCGTGTGCGGGTGCGGCGCTGCTCCTCAGCCTGCTCGGTATCAGCGGGTTTAGATACATCAGCGTCGGCTGCATCTGCTGTTCCCACCACACGGGCAGCACCGGTGAGGTGGCTCCCGGTGCCAGATACGGTGCCTCTGGGGTGCGTTTCCCGCCCGTTCTGGGGTGTATGCCCTGGTTCCGCTTGATTCATACTCACCTTCCCGGTACGTAGTACCCGCCGCTTCTCTCATAGCCTGCCCGCAAGCAGCGTTAGAGGATGCCCAGGTTGTGTTTAAGCTCGTACGGGGTCACCTGTGCCCGGTAGTCTTCCCAGTCGGCCCGCTTATTCCGCAGGAAATGCTCAAACACCTGCTCCCCCAGCACCTCAGCCATGAACTCGGAGTCCTCGGTCAGGTTAATGGCTTCCCGCAGCGACGCTGGCAGCGGGTGGTACCCCATGGCGCGGCGTTCAGCGGTTGTCATTGCCGCCAAATCTTCGGTCACCGCTGGCATCAGCTCATACTCGTTTTCAATACCTTTCAGCCCGGCAGAAAGAATCACCGCATACGCCAGGTACGGGTTAGAGGCCGAGTCAAGGCCGCGGTATTCAATGCGGGCCGACTGCATCTTGTTTGGTTTATACAGCGGAACCCGCACCAGCGCAGACCGGTTATTGTGCCCCCACGAAACGTAGCTGGGTGCTTCCCCGCCGCCCCACAGGCGCTTATACGAGTTAATGAACTGGTTGGTGACCGCCGTGAATTCGGGGGCATGCTTGAGTACCCCGGCAATAAAATGCCGCCCCGTTTTTGAGAGCCGGTATTCGGCACCCGCCTCGAAGAATGCGTTGGTGTCCCCCTCAAACAGGGAGAAATGGGTGTGCATCCCGCTGCCAGCATATTTGGTGAAAGGCTTGGGCATGAACGTGGCGTACATACCTCGGGTAAACGCCACCTCTTTAATGACGGTGCGGAACGTCATCACATTATCGGCGGTTTGCAGGGCATCGGCATGACGCAGGTCGATTTCGTTCTGCCCGGGGCCGGTTTCGTGGTGGCTGAACTCCACCGAAATGCCGACCTCTTCCAGCATGGTCACCGCATTACGGCGAAAATCCTGCACAATCCCGCCGGGTGTGTGATCGAAATACGACTCGTAGTCCACCGGGACGGGGAACCCGTCAGCCCCCAGCTCCGTGGATTTAAGGAGGTAGAACTCGATCTCGGGTGAGGTGTAGCAGGTGAACCCCATTTCGGCGGCACGGTTCAGGGTGCGTTTAAGAACGCCGCGGGTGTCGGATGCGCTCGCTTCCCCATCTGGGGTGAGGATGTCGCAGAACATGCGGGAGGTGTGGGATTCGGCGCCGCGCCACGGCAGGATCTGGAATGTTGAGGGGTCAGGCTGCAGCAGCATGTCTGACTCGTACACCCGGGAGAGGCCCTCAATGGACGAACCGTCAAACCCCAGCCCTTCCTCGAAGGCGCTTTCAACCTCGGCGGGGGCGAGCGCCACAGATTTGAGGGTGCCGACCACATCGGTGAACCAGAGGCGAATAAAGCGGATGTCACGCTCCTCAATGGTGCGCATCACGAATTCCTGCTGACGGTCCATATGTTTCTCCCTCGATCCGGGCGGTCGTTGAGTCGGCGGTGAGCGGTACCGGGCGCACACGCGTGCGCTGTCACGGTTTGTCTCTCCTCTAGCCTATCGGGTTCTGCGGCGGAACGCCCAGGGTACAGGTTTCGTTTATGTAAATTCTGTGCCGCCCGTGCTGCCTCTGCGGTGTGCAGGTTCCCATCGTTGCGCAGGCAGCCACAGCCACCAGTTCACGTTCCCAACTCCCACCACATCAATTCATGTGCAACTGTCTTCCCCCAGGTTTCTTCTCTGATGCGCATACAATAGGGCCTGTAAAATATGCGGAAATTGCGCGGAGCTCTAGGAAAACTCAGTCTGGGAAATGCGCTAAAATCCTCATACCCATAAACGGCTAAACCCCCACTAAACGAGGAAAAAGAGGGAACCCGTGGCTGACGAGCAGCGTATCTTAGATATTATTGATGGCCTAGAAGAGAACTTTACGGAGCAGGAAGCATACAGAATCTACATTGAGTTCTGCTTCCGTTTTATCCCCCGAATCGAACATAAAATCCCCGAAAAGCTCAGGGCACATCTTGAGGTTGCCGAAGGTTACTGGCACGCAGGAAACGTATCACCTCAAGCCCTTGAGAACGCCCGGGTGCTTATCTGGAAATATCTAGATTCACACAACCTAACATATGCTCCTCTCCGCAAATCAGCGGCCATCCGGTTCATGCACCAGCTCTTCTGGGATAAAGCAAATACGGATATTTGGGATCACTTTGACTGGTGCCGGGAGCTGCTGCCTCATTTGGGGTATAAGAACCATACGATCCTGCAAGAGCTGGAGTATGTGCTCTCCAAGGCCACCCGAGAAGGTTTCGCCGCATAGCCACACGCTCATTTCTTCTAGGGATAGCGGGAGGGTGCCGCCTACCAGAGCTGCACCGCAA
Source organism: Rothia sp. HSID18067 (assembly GCF_003989445.1). Classification (NCBI taxonomy): domain Bacteria; kingdom Bacillati; phylum Actinomycetota; class Actinomycetes; order Micrococcales; family Micrococcaceae; genus Rothia; species Rothia sp. HSID18067. The sequence goes on from NZ_RBMF01000001.1 coordinate 1,064,944, forward strand.
ACCCAGCACTACTTTGCAGACAGCACGCGGGGGTAACCCTCGCAACCAACACAGAATCAACATACTTTATACTTATTTAAAGTATTTATTCTCCGAACTTTTGTGAGGAACAAGCGCTAGTGAATACTTTCCCCACCCGCACGTGCACTGAGCGCATCCGCCGCACATTCCGCAGGACGCACCGCACCCTTCTGGCAATGGCGCTCGCCGCCGTGTTAGGTGTTGGGCATACCGTGGTGACTGGCGTTGTTGTTCCGCCGGCTTCTTCTGCTGTAGTAGGCACCCGCACTTTTGACTCACGGCTGGATCCCGCGCATCCAGTCATTGATAAAACAGGTGCGCTCAGTACAGAACAAATCCAACAGATGAGTGTTCCTCTTGCTGATGTCTCCGCACGACGCGGGGTCTCGTTGCAGGTTGTGGTGATTGACAGGGCTGCCCCGGAATGGGTTGGAAACTGGGGGCATAAATTTTTGAAACAGAATGGTGCAGGCCCCGATGATAAAACTGCGCTGCTTCTCATAGAGCTAGACCCGCAGGGTACTGGTGATAAAAACGCCACCCCAGAAGCCAGTTTCCACTCTCTTAATATGCATTATCTGGGTACCGTTGAGGGCTCTGAAATAAGAAATAAAACAATAAACCCGCTCCTTGAAAAACGTGATTTTACGGGTATAGCGCAGGCTATGGCTAAAGCTTTTGACAATGGCACAGGGTACCCAGATAAATATAATATTCAGCCCGCTCCGCAAACAGCCACGCCTACCCCATCACCTGCACCTTCTCCCACAGTAGCGGGCCAGTCTGTTATGAAAACAGAGCTTAATCCTGAAGACCCAGTTTTTAGTCTCACATCGTACTCACTCACCGACCCGAAATTATGGCCCGAACTTATAAGTTTTAATAAAAACAACGACGCCCAGTTGTATGTTGTGCTGCTAACCAAACCAGAAAACCCATCAGATTTACAGGAGTGGGGCAAAGAGTTCTTACGCGTTAATAATGCCCCCGCGCACACTGCGGTGCTTGTCTGCCAGGGAGATAGGACACGCGATGATCCTCGAAAATGTTTGGTAACCACTAATGATAGCAGCTTCATCAGCGATGACGTATTACATAAGATTAATAATGACTACATTAAAGAGAAATCAAACCATAACGATCTCGGGGTTATTATAAGAGCAGCCCTAGAAGGCATCAGAAAAGAATCGCTGGACGCCAAGACAAAAGCCGCTCCTAAAGAAAGTAACGGATTTTTAGATACCGTATTAGTATTCTTAATTATTGGGCTTTGTATTGCGTTTATATGCGCCGCTATTATAGGGTTCGGCAATTTTATTATTAAGGTATATCGCGGCTTATCCCGCATTTTTGCTGGCGCACCAAAAAGTAACACACTGGAAGATAGCAACAATCTCGACCAATCACGCACTAATATTCCGAATATCGACAAATTGGCCATAGAAAACTGGGAGAAATACAGTCTTAATGAGTAGCTTATTGAACAGAGTTATTGCTCACTATTCTTCCCACCGCAATCCGCAGGACGCCCAGCTCACATGTACACATGCGGGCGCGGGCAGCGTGTGCCGTTCCCGGTGGTCACAGCGCATCACTCAAATTGCCTTAGCTGTGGCTCTTGGGCTGGGTGGATCAGGCGCCCCACTGTTCCTCCCCTCTCCCGCCGCACCTGCCGCCCATGCTGAAAGCGTTTTCGAGCACCGGTTTGACCCCTCGCACCCTATTGTTGATAAGGCGGACGTGCTGAGCCAGCAGCAGGTACAGGAGGCCTCACAAAAGCTGACAAATATTCATTCAAAACGCCCGTTCCGTTTTTATATTGTGTTTGTAAAAACTGCGGTGCCGGATGCTTCCCCTACAGAGGTTCCCTCGGCTCCCTCGAGTGCATCCCCCGATGCCGCCCCGAAGCCTGCGGGTCAAACCCCGGAAGATAAGAAACGGATGCTGTGGGCGTATCAGTTTACTCAGAAGAATCATCTTGACGCCTATGATGCGCTGCTGGTGGTAGAAACGGACACCCATCAAGCGAGCCTCTACCATTCTCCACACGGTCCTTTGCAGAATGATGAAGCTCAAAAACTATACTCCGAGCACCCGGCAGACGGGGTGCCCTCCATCGAAAGCACTGTACATGAGGGAAAGTGGGATGCAACTCTTACCAGCCTCGAAGCTGCACTTCAGAAAGACGGCCTGTACGACCGCATTATTGCGGCACGGCCCTCCCCGCACGCGTTCGGCCCCGCGTATAACCCGGGTTTCGGGGAGGGCCCGGGCGCGGGCGGTAAGTGGAGTCCCAACCCCAGTGCTGAGGCGGCGCAGAGAAGTTCTTCACAAGATTCACCAAACAGTACAGTGATTCTTGCGGTTCTCGGCGCTGTAGCTGCGGCAGGGGTTATTGGCTACGTGTGGATGCGTCGCCGCAGGCGCAACAAACCGGAAGACTAGTATGCGGGTGGCCATAGCTATGTCTCGTATTCGTAGGTTTTGTAACCGCAGCCTGATAGTGAGGTACCCGTTGGTAAGAACAGGGTTAAAGTTATTGCGTCTGCTCTTTTCTGCTGTGCTCACAGTGCTTTTAGGTGCCACCTGTACTGTAGCCGCTGGTGTATTGTCCCCCGGTGTTGCACAGGCGACAGAGGTTTTCTCCGCCCCGCTAGATTCTCAGCACGCAGTTATTGACCGCACCGGTCTTATTCTCACCGACAATGACCTTAAATATCTTGAGAGCATGACGCAAAAAATTGCCGCCAAGTACAACGGTCACCTGTATATTGTGGTAATCGATAATACTGACGGCGGCAGCCCCAAACAACAGTCCGGCCAGCAACGCAGTGATGAAGAGTTGCAGGCGGAACGCATACGGTGGGGGCGTGATTTTCTGCAGCGTAATAACGCCCCCGATCATGCAGTACTACTGATAGCAACCGCCGATAACTATCAGATCTCTCTGGTGGCTAAAGACCCCTCGTGGCTCAGTGATGAGGATGCGCAATACCTGTACAAGTATGCGGAGATCGATAAATCTGCCGCCGATTGGGCACGGCATCATAGAAATAGTGACGCCATCGAGCAGGCAGGAATAAATGCTTCAACTCTTTTTGGCTCCCCCGGAAGGGAAGAGCCTCCCCAGCTCGCCCGTTATCAGAGGGATCAAGAGGCCTCCGCCAAGGCATCGGCTGAAGCCGATATCGGTGTAAAACCAGGTACTTCCTCACAATCCTCTGGGAACGAATCCTGGAAGGTAGGGATTATCCTCACCGCACTAGCCATACTTTTTGCTCCCTACGGCGCATGGATTATCTTCCGCTACCTCTGGGTGAGAAGAAAACAGCGCACGCACAAGACGCAAAAACATGAGGATACGTCAGCGACCTCAAAGCGTGGGCCCACACCTAAAGGTTCCGTAGTGAAGGATGAGGTAGATACCCTAGGCGCAGCTATTGCCGCAGCCCACAACCGCCGCACCCAAGCTGCTGCGCTCATAGAACGTGCCCTGCTGGCGTACCGGGGCCTGCCGCTTAACGATCTGCAGGCCCTAACCAGCCGTGCTGAAAAGCTGCTGAAACGTGCCAGCAGTGAACACACAGAATTGGCAGAAGCATCCTCCACAACCGACCAGCCGGTGAATACCCCTAAGACCCGGAAGAAGCTCAAAGAGCTACGCTCTTGGGTGGATGAGGCGAATGATCTTCTGGATTCTCTCTTTGAATCTCTGGAAGTTTTGGGGCGTCTGCCTCTGGCCGTGCGCGAATGTGAGACGGCGGCAAATACCCTGCTGGATGCTTTCTTATCTGAGGAAGTTTCCCATAATTTTTCGGTTGCCGAACAACAGCGGGCGGCGCTTCGCCGCACCCTGCGCGACCGTTTAGAAACCGAAGATTTCGCGCCGCTAGACTATATGTTCCGCGTTCTGGAGGACACCGCCTCCCTGCTGGCCCAGGAGCAGAAACTCATCGGTTCAAAGGCGCGCACAAAAACCCAGGAAAACCTAATAGGTGCACATGTGGCGCTGGCCGAGCAGTATATCGCATGCGCGCGCATAAGCACCAAAACGCAACCCGTGCAAGATAAGCAGAAGACAAAACCTGCCTCAGCAAACCGCTTGGAACGCGCTCAGTGGCTGTACCAGAGAGCTACTCAGCCTCTATCGACACGCAAGAAACCGCTGGCAGAACGATACCAGCGTTCTACCAGTGCCCTAGAGGCGGCACGCGCGGCGTTCACTAAACGCTAACGCAGGTACCGGTGCCAGGGGTTAGGCAGGATAAACTATAGGCATGAGTGAGAACGAAAACGCACCCTATGCAACGTCCACTGTAACGAACACTGCCGAGACACCCGGCATGGCCCAAACGCCCTTTAGCCTTGATACGGTGAAAAAAATCCGCACCATCCACCTGGAGCGGGCTAAGGCTGAGGGTGAGAAGTTCTCAATGCTCACCTGCTACGACTTTTCCACAGCGCAGGTTTTTGACCGCGCAGGCATTGAGATGCTCCTTATTGGTGACTCGGCCGCGAATGTGATGCTTGGTTACGACTCCACCCTAGCCATCACCCTTGATGAGATAATCCCGATGGTGGCCGCAGTATCACGCGGGGCGAAACGGGCAATGGTGGTCGCCGATCTGCCGTTTGGCACCTACGAGCAGTCGCCGCAGCAGGCGGTTGCTTCTGCGGCGCGCCTCATGAAAGAAGGCGGGGCGCACGCCGTAAAAATTGAGGCCGATGCGCGCATGGCCGACTGGGTGCAGGCCCTCGTAACCGCTGGCATCCCGGTAGTTGCGCACGTGGGGTTCACCCCGCAGGCTGAGCATGCTCTGGGCGGTTTCAGGGTTCAGGGCCGTCACGGTACCGCCGACTGGGTAGTTGAGGACGCCCGGGTACTCGCCGCTGCTGGCGCTTTCTGCATCCTCATGGAGATGGTAACCGCAGAAACCGCTGAACGTGTTAACCAGGCAGTGGGTACGGTACCCACCATCGGCATTGGTGCGGGTAATACTGCTGACGGGCAGGTGCTGGTGTGGCAGGACGCCATGGGCGTGCGTCAAGGGCGGATGCCTACTTTCGTGAAGCAGTTCGCCCAAGTGGGGCAGCTGCTGGAGGATGCAGCTCGCGCTTACCGCTCTGAGGTACGGGCTGGCTCATTCCCGGCCGATGAGCACACATTCAACTAAGGCCAGCCCACAGCCAGCATATTTTTTCCGGCTGGTTCCGTACGCACCCGTGTATGAGCCAGCCGGAAATATTTAACGCATCATTGAGGGGCGCCCCTACCGCTGGTGGGGTCTAGTCCTTCCACTGGTTATCCCATTCTTCGTTGCGTTTCTGGGCGGTTTCCATAGCGTGTTCCGCCTCTTCACGGGTCTTATAAGGGCCCCACAGGTGAGTGATCTTGCTCTGCTGCCCTTCTTCAACCTCCCCAGTGGAGGTGTTGTACCAGTATTCGGTCTCGTGGGGGCCGGGGGTCATATCATTTTTCAGGCTCACAGTCTCTCCTTAGTCTCACACCACATGAGTGTATCTATATGTACGGCATGTACCTTTCACGGTATCTTATCCGTGCTCGCTTCGCATGTGTTTACCCCCGCACCGCTGAAAACAGCGCGGAAAATAATACACCAGTTGGCAAAAGGTTCAGGATTTGGGTGTCTGCCCGGTCCCAGTGCGGGCGGGCGCCGCTAAAATATTAGGTATGGCTACTTCTCATAATCTTCCCGCAGAACCGGGTACCGCACCCGTAGGGTGCTTGGCCCCCGGCACCATCACCCCCATGCGTAAAGTACCGGCAGACATTGTTCGTCCCGAGTACGTGGGGAAACCTACCGCCAATGAGGGCAACGATTCAAATATGTACACCCCTGAAGAGGTTGAGAGGGTGCGTGCAGCCGGTAAGGTCGCCGCCGGTGCCATTGTGGAAGCGGCGAAGATTGCCGTCCCGGGGACAACAACCGACCAGATTGATGTGTTGGTTCATGAGTATATTTGTGATCACGGTGCCTACCCCTCCACCGTGGACTACCGCGGCTACCCGAAGTCGGTGTGTACCTCGCTGAATGAGGTGATCTGCCACGGTATTCCCGATTCTACGGTGCTTGAGGACGGCGACATTCTGAATCTTGACGTCACCGCCTACCTTGACGGAATGCACGGCGATACCAATAAGACTTTGCTGGTGGGCAACGTTGATGAGGAGTCCCGCCTGTTGGTCGAACGCACCGAAGAGGCCCTTAACCGTGCGATGAAAGCAGTTAAACCGGGCCGTCAGATTAACGTTATTGGCCGCGTGATTGAAAAATATGCGGCGCGTTTTGGGTACGGTGTGGTGCGTGACTACACCGGGCACGGTGTGGGCCGCGAATTCCATTCAGGCCTTATTATTCCTCACTACGATGCGGCGCCCGCCTACGATACCGAGATTAAAGAAGGCATGATCTTCACTATTGAGCCCATGCTGACCTTAGGCACCATTGAGTGGGATTTGTGGGACGACAATTGGACCGTGGTCACCCGTGACCGTAAACGTACCGCCCAGTTTGAGCACACCATGGTTGTCACATCAGACGGCGTGGATGTTCTCACCCTGCCTTAATTCAGCATTCCCTTCATAACGCAGACACAACAAGGAAAGAGAAACCCATGAGCGAGAGTACAGCGGCAAATTCCGCAGCCGAAGAGTCAGTAGAGTATGTTGATATCCCGGCGCCCACGCCGAAAGACCTAATGATCGGTATTGATATTGGCGGCACCGGGATGAAAGGCGGGATCGTTGATCTGCGCACCGGCAACCTGGTGTCTGAGCGTTTCCGCATCCCCACCCCGCAACCGGCAACCCCGCAGGCCATTGCCCAGGTGGCGCGCCAGATTGTTGATGAGCTTCAATCCCGCGACTTGGCTCCCGAGCCTCACTCGGCTATTGGCGTTGATTTCCCCGCCGTTGTGAAGAACGGTGTGGTGTTCTCAGCCGCGAATGTTGATCCGACCTGGATTAACACTAACCTTGAGCAGCTCATCAGTGACGCCCTGGATTCAAGAGCTGTCTACGGCATTAATGATGCCGATGCTGCAGGTCTTGCCGAAGCCACCTACGGGCAGGGGCGAGACAAGATGGGGCTTATCGCCGTTATCACCTTGGGAACCGGCATTGGTTCCGCCCTCATTAATAACGGTGTGCTGGTGCCGAACACCGAGCTTGGGCACCTTGAAATTGACGGGCACGATGCAGAATCCCGCGCGTCCGCCCGAGCACGCGAAGTCCATGAACTCTCCTGGAAGAAGTACGCAAGTAAACGTCTGCGCCGGTACTTCCAGCATGTTGAGGCACTGTTCTCCCCCGACCTTTTCATTATCGGCGGTGGTATCTCGAAGAACCCCGAAAAGTTCATGCCTTATTTTGAGGACGAGATTCGCACCCCCATGGTCATGGCAACCCTGCGCAATAATGCCGGTATTGTGGGGGCGGCACTGTGGGCTGGCGGTATGCTGCCCGAACGTCAACGCCGCGGGGAGGCGTAAAGAACCCGCCGAGAAAACCTGCCAATAAGAAAGAGGTGTGCCCTACCGGTGTTCAGTTCCAACCGGTAGGGCACATTAGTATACGTGGTGCAGAGTGGCCCTATAACAGGGTATCCTGCAGAGGAACCTCTTTAGATTTTTTGGTGCTGGCCGTCTCCGTCTTGGCCTTGCGGGGTTTCGGAGCGGGCGCCTCAGCCTCAGGCAGCGCATCCCCCACAGCATCTTTACGGAGCAAAGCAATGGCCCCCTCAAAGTCTTCAAGGTTTTCAAACGCCTGATACACACTGGCGAACCGCAGGTACGCCACCGCATCCAGCTTCGATAGCGGCTCTAGAATAGTCAGCCCCACCTCATGCGCGTTAATTTCGGCAAGCCCCTTGGCGCGGATACGTTCCTCTACCTCCTGGGCGAGCTTCGCCAGGTCATCCTCACCGACCGGCCTGCCCTGGCAGGCTTTACGCACACCCGAGGCGATTTTAGCGCGGTCGAACGGCTCGGTAACCCCGGAGCGTTTAATAACAGAAATACTGGTTGTTTCGACCGTGGTAAACCGGCGCCCGCAGTCGGTACACTGACGGCGGCGGCGGATTGCGGCACCGTCATCGGTGGTGCGGGAGTCAACCACTCGGGAATCGGTGTGTTTGCAGTAGGGGCAATACACAGGGAGCCTCCTCGGTCGGACGGGGTATAACCGCCCACTGTGAGCATACTTATTCCCAGTGTACCCCGCTACAGGGGACCCTAACCGCATAGTTTGCTGTATATATGCCCTGAACGCATCCGCTTGAGCAGAGCCAAGCCCCGCCCTGCCCCGGCGGCTGTATGGGGATACAGTAGCCTAACGGCGGATGCACCCGGGACCGAAAATCGTCTTAATCTCGCCGAATAAGCTGGGGTTTGGTTCCACCCGCAGCTTAGCCTCCAGCAGCACCAGTTGTTCTTTCTCCCGACCGCGCAGGGCCAGGCGCACATCCGTCGAACCCCGATGATCAAGCAGCACATCCCGCAGGTGCACCAGGTTCGATTCGGTGGCACGATACTCGGGGATAGCGATCGTCACCGGGCCGGTACGCCCATCCTCGGTAAGCTCCAGGATCGTCAGCTCCTGGGCACTAATATTCACGCTGCCGTCGTCTCGACGTTGCACACGTCCACGCACTGAGCAGATCAAATCATCAGCGAGTACCCCGCCCACCGTCTCGTAGGTGCGGGCAAAGAACATGACGGTGATCGTCACCCCCGAGGGGTCTTCCAGCTCGGCAGTGGCGTACTGGTTACCGCTTGACTTAGCGATACGCCGTGACACGCCCGTGAGCATCCCTGCGATTGTGACGAACTCGCCGTCTTTAATGTGGGATTCTTCCTCCATAATGTCGTGAATCGAGGTGCTGGACGCATCAGAAAGGGCGCGTTCCAGCCCGCGCAACGGGTGATCCGAGACGTACAGCCCCAGCATGTCACGCTCAAAGTTGAGCTTATCGCGCCGTTCCCACTCGGGAACATCAGGTACCGATACCGACAGATCCTCGCCCAGTTCCTCCCCCATCCCGAGGGAACCGAACAGGTCAAACTGCCCGGCGGCTTCCTTACGTTTCACCGAGACAGCCGCGTCAATCGCCTCCTCATGCATGAGCGCAAGAGAACGGCGTGTATGCCCCAGATCGTCAAACGCACCCGCCTTAATAAGCGAATCAATGGTGCGCTTATTGCACACGCTCAACGGCACTTTTTGCAGGAAATCGCTGAACGACTCATACCGGCCCTTCTCATTGCGGGCGGTAATCATACCATCCACCACGTTCGCGCCCACGTTACGGACTGCGCCCATGCCGAAGCGGATATCGTCACCCACCGGGGCGAACGTTAGCTCCGATTCATTCACATCAGGCGGCAGCACGGTAATGCCCATGCGGTGGCACTCGTTCAGGTACATGGCAAGCTTATCTTTGTTATCGCCCACACTGGTCAGCAGCGCAGCCATGTACTCCTGCGGGTAGTGCGCTTTCAAGTATGCGGTCCAGTATGAAACCAGCCCGTAAGCAGCCGTGTGAGCCTTATTAAACGCGTAATCGGAGAACGGCAGCAGAATATCCCACAGGGCTTTTACCGCGCCCTCAGAGTATCCGTTCGAAATCATGCCATCGTGGAACGTGGCGTACTGTTTATCCAGCTCAGCCTTTTTCTTCTTACCCATTGCGCGGCGCAAAAGATCTGCCTCACCAAGGGTGTAGTTCGCCACCTTCTGGGCGATCGCCATCACCTGTTCCTGGTACACGATCAAACCGTACGTGGTACCCAAAATATCGGAAAGAGGCTCCTCCAGCTCGGGGTGGATCGCCGTAATCTCCTGCTTACCGTTCTTGCGCAGCGCATAGTTCGTATGCGAGTTCGCCCCCATCGGCCCGGGACGGTAGAGAGCAAGCACAGCAGAAATATGCTCAAACTCTTCAGGCTCCATAAGCTTCAGAAGCGAGCGCATCGGTCCGCCATCGAGCTGGAACACGCCCAGCGTATCACCGCGCGCCAGCAGCTCGTAGGATGCTTTATCGCTCAGCTCAAGCGTCTCTAAGTCGAGGTCAAAATTACGGTTAGCTTTAATGTTTTCAATAGCGTCCGAGATGATGGTGAGGTTACGCAGCCCCAGAAAGTCCATCTTAATCAGGCCCAGCCCCTCACAGGTGGGGTAATCAAACTGGGTGATCACCTGCCCATCTGCTTCACGGCGCATCACAGGGATGACTTCGGTGAGTACCTCCGAGGACATAATCACACCGGCGGCGTGCACGCCCCACTGGCGTTTTAGGCCTTCAAGGCCCTGAGCGGTTTTAAAAACCTTGCCCGAAACGTCGTCGGTTTCGATGAGCTCACGCAAATCTCCAGCTTCGGCGTAGCGTTTATCGTCTTTGTTGTAGACGTTCGCCAGGGCAATGTTCTTCCCCATCACATCCGGCGGCATTGCCTTGGTGAGCCGCTCCCCCACCGAGTAAGGGTACCCCATCACTCGGGAGGCGTCTTTGAGCGCCTGCTTCGCTTTAATGGTGCCGAAGGTGACGATCTGCGCGACCTTATCTTCACCGTACTTCTCAGTCACATAGTGGATCACCTCGGGGCGGCGGCGATCGTCAAAGTCCACGTCGAAGTCAGGCATTGAGACGCGGTCAGGGTTCAGGAACCGCTCAAAAATCAGTTCGTGCCGCAGCGGGTTCAGCTCGGTGATGCGCATAGCGTACGCAACCATCGAGCCCGCACCGGAGCCACGCCCCGGCCCCACACGAATATTATTGCGTTTCGCCCAGTTAATGAAGTCCGCCACCACCAAGAAGTAGCCGGGGAAGCCCATTGAGGTAATAACCTCAACCTCATAATTCGCCTGTTTACGCACCTCATCAGGGATGCCGTTGGGGAACCGGTAATGCAGCCCCGCCTCAACCTCTTTCACGAACCATGATTCTTCGCTCTCCCCCTCAGGCACCGGGAAGTTCGGCATATAGTTCGCTTTGGTGTTGAACTCAACGTTGCACCGCTCAGCGATTTCGAGGGTGTTCTCGCATGCCCCGGGAATATCGCCAAAGATGGAGTACATCTCCTCAGGTGAACGCAGGTAAAAGTTATCCGCATCAAATTTGAAGCGATTGGGGTCTTCCAGGGTTGAGCCTGACTGTACGCACAGCAGCGCCGCGTGCGCATTGTAGTCTTCGTGTTTGGTGTAGTGCAGATCGTTAGTTGCCACAAACGGCAGGTCAAGTTCTTTAGCGAGGCGCATCAGATCAGCAGCCACATTTTTCTCAATAGACAGGCCGTGATCCATCACTTCACAATAGAAGTTACCCTTACCGAAAATATCGCGGAATTCTGCGGCGGCAGCAACCGCCTCCTGATACTGCCCCAGGCGTAGACGCGTCTGAATCTCACCTGAAGGGCACCCGGTGGTGGCAATCAAACCTTTGGAGTAGGTTTGCAGCACTTCACGGTCCATGCGCGGCTTATACAGCTGCCCTTCCAGGGAGGCGATAGAGGAAGCCCGGAATAGGTTGTGCATACCCTCGGTGGTTTCCGCCCACATGGTCATGTGTGTGTATGCGCCACCACCAGAAACATCATCGCGGGAACCGTCTCCCCACCGCACACGGGAACGGTCACTACGATGCGTTCCAGGAGTCAGGTACGCTTCCACCCCGATAATAGGTTTCACGTCATTAGCTTTTGCCTGCCGCCAGAAGTCGAAGGCGCCGAATAAGAAACCATGATCACTGGTGGCGATGGAGTCCATACCGAGCTCACGGGTGTGCGTAAAGAGGTCACTCAGTCGCGCGGCACCATCCAGCATGGAGTATTCGGTGTGCACATGCAGGTGTGCGAAGCCTTTTTTCGCCACGGTCTCTCCGTTCGTTCGCTATCTAGTACGTCACTGGTTGTTCGTGCGGCTCATAGGCTGTGCCGCACTCGTCGCCTTATCCTCGCCGAATATTCCCCTCACGGAGCGCTTCTAACGCGTAGGTCAAATCACGCGGGTAGGGGCTCTCAAAGCTCATTCTCTCACCGCTGGCGGGGTGCGTAAAACCCAGCCGGTGGGCATGCAGCCACTGGCGGGTTAGCCCCAGCTCTGCGCTCAGTGTGGGGTCTGCCCCGTAGGTGAGATCCCCGCAGCAGGGGTGGTGGAGCGCTGAAAAATGCACACGGATCTGGTGGGTGCGTCCGGTTTCAAGGTGCACCTCAACCAGGGTGGCCGGCCCGAATGCCTCTTGCGTTTCGTAGTGGGTGATGGATTCTCGCCCGTCCTCTACCACCGCAAACCGCCATTCGCTGCCTGGGTGCCGTCCAATCGGGGCGTCGATAGTTCCTCGCAGCGGGTCGGGTAGCCCCTGCACTAGTGTGTGGTACACCTTCTCTACTGTGCGTTCTTTAAAGGCACGTTTAAGCTCGGTGTAGGCGCGCTCGCTGCGGGCGAGTACCATAAGTCCGCTGGTTCCCACGTCCAGCCGGTGTACGATGCCCTGCCGCTCGGCGGCACCGGAGGTTGTTACGCTAATTCCTTCTCCCAGCAGGGCCGACGGTACGGTTGGCCCGTGCCATCCCGGCGAAGGGTGCGCCGCCACCCCGGCGGGTTTATCAACTACCACAATGTCGTCGTCGCAGTAGATGATGGAGAAGCCGTCTACTTTTTCGGGGCGAATATCCGCCAAATCACGCGGTGCGGGGGCGTTTACGCTCACCAGTTCCCCCACCGACAGTTTATGAGATTTGCCGATTTTAACTGGCTGGTAAGCCCGGGTGAGGCGCACATGCCCATCTCGGATCCATGCGGAGGCTCGGGTGCGGGGAACATCAAAGACCCCCGCAAGCGCCGCATCTAGGCGCATTCCAGCGATGGGTTCGCTCACTTCAAATTCAGCGTGAATGCCTTCTTCGTTCTCTCGCATATGCCCTGTACCGCTCATGCCGTTTCCTCCAGGTCGCTGGGGGTGTCATCGGTGTGGTGTTCCGGTGTGGTGCGCTGAGGGCTTTCGGCACGAGTTCCGGCGAGGGTCATCCCCTTAAAGTTCAAAAGCACGATCAATGCCATGCATACGCATATCGCGGAGTCAGCGATATTGAAAATGGCGAAGTTTGGTACTGAGATAAAATCCACTACATGCCCGGTTCCAAAACCAGGCTCACGGAAAAGACGGTCAAAAAGATTTCCCAGGACCCCACCGAGCAGGCCTCCCAGTGCCAGTACCCACCCCAGAGCCCGGGTTTTACGAAGCGTATACACCACCACTACCGCTGCGATAGCCATAATAAGGGTGAACACCCAGGTGGCCCCTTCACCGAACGAGAATGCCGCACCGGAATTACGGATTGAGTACCACCACAGCAGCCCCTCAATAACGGGGATACGCTCCCCTATCTCCATGCGGGTTACCACTAAATATTTGGTCCCCTGGTCGATAATAAAAACGGTAGCTGTTAGAAGAAGGGCCAGCGTCCAAGCACTACGTGTGCTAAAAACGCGGCGGGATATGACGTGCGGTCGCGGGCTGCCGGTAGATCCGCTGCCGGATTCTGCGGCTTGTTCTTTGGAGGTGGTTGCGGCGTGTGTGTGCTCGTCCTTCATGCGGCTCCTCGTTCAGTAACTGACGGGGGTGGCCCCGCACCCTCTAGCTTATCGCATCTTAACTACTGCACCAGTAACCTATAGAGTTCAGGGGTCCGGGCAGCAGCAATATAGATACTAACTGCAGATAGCTACTCCCCTATTAATTCTTTACAGACCTGCGAGCTATTAATAAGGTCTGGCACCAGCAGCATTCTCACAATGCATATAATACGGTTATTAAGAATAGTCTTTTCTCTTATTATCGTGCATTAAAAACGTTCGAACGTATCATTAAGCAACGATTAAGGTATACATAAAGGTTACATATAGAAGCAGGCGAAAAAATATTCACTATTGTGCGGCGCGAAGAATGCTCAACCGCTTAAAACATTGACCAGAATATAACCGACCGCCCGCATCCCCAATTCATAAACTCGCCCGCCATAAGGCGGTTAGGGAACACAGGCGGCCGCCACGCGTCGCAGTAAGAGGCGCGGGTACCATAGGTACCGTAACCAGTACCTCTTCTTTTAGTACCTCGCTTCAGCCTCGATGCTCTTCAGGTGACGCAGATCGTCTAGCTGCCTGTTCAGGTGCTCCTGGAGCTGAGTACGGTAGCGGGACTCAAAGCCACGTAGCGACTCAACGCTGCTCTTAAGATTTGCCTGCTCCTCCTTCAGAGCCGACAGAGCTTTCTCACGCTTAATCTCGGCCTCAACTACCAGCTGGTTAGCTTTCTTCTCGGCCTCCGCGATCAGTTCAGCCTTCGTGCGTTCACCCTGGCTCACGTAATCATCGTGGACCTTTTGAGCCATGGCCAGCAGGCCAGCAGCATCCTGAGAGCCACCGCCGGCGGGGGCAGCCGCTGCTGCAGTGGTCTCGGAGGTCGATGCGCCGCCCTTACGCGACTCACAATCTTCAAGCTTGCGCCTGAGTGAATTATTCTCAGCATTCAGACGACGCAGCTCGCCTACCAGTTCGTCAAGAAAATCGTCGACCTCATTCATGCTGTAGCTGGGTCCAACGTTAACGACCTTGAAACTCTTGTTAATCAGGTCTTCGGGGGTAATAGCCACTGGGGTTTCTCCTCGGAAGTTAAACAATGAATCCGCACGGATGGGCCGCACGAAATCGGTATACCGTAATTATTCTACCCCCCTTTGGGTGGCAAAATCGCCTTTAACGGGCCGATAAGCGAAAACCATTTACACCTAAAGCAAAACTTGACGCTATTCCAGGGTTTTTACTGACCCGCCCAAGAGAGGCATATCACCTTAAGATTTAGGAGTTTTAAGTCCAAAATTTCAAGATCCCTATCGGACTGGTATCCCCTACGACGTAATAGCCGTCAGATACTGTAGCCCATTCAACAAAAAACTCACTGCAATAATAAGAATCAAAAAACCCATATCAAGGGCCACGTTCCCCAGCCGAAGCGGAGGCACTACCTTCCTCAGAAGGTTCATTGGCCAGTCAGTCACCCCGTACACCGCAGAAGCTACGACCAACACTGGCCCGCGTGGGCGCCACGTGGGGGAAAAAATACGCACCCAATCAAACATCATGCGCAGCAGAAGCCCAATGTACAACACGTACAGGGCGATTGTCAGCACCGCAAAAAGATAACCCATCGGGCAAGATCCTCTAACCCTGGTCGAAGGGAACTAGTCCCTCATCGTCAAAGGCCTGCGGCATATCATCACTACTGGTAATACCGAGAACCTCCAGGTCAGAAGGAGTGAGCAGGAAGACTTTGGCAGTCACCCGCTCAATACGGCCGTTAAGCGCGAACACCAACCCCGAGGCAAAATCCACCAAGCGTTTCGCGTCCGCATCCGGCATATCATCAACGTTCATAATGACGGGGATATCCTCACGGAATGCCTCACCAATAATCTTGGCGTCATTATAGGATCGGGGGTGAATAGTAGTGATGCGGCGCAATTCGTCCTCTTCTTCCTCACTGGGGTAATCGTCAGCACCGTAGTCCTCGGGATACTCCTCGGCCAGCTCGCCGTCTTCGTAGCCGTACTGATCCTGCGTGTACTCGACCTCTGCGTTGTCCTGCACCGTATCATCCTCCCAGTGGTTATCTGCGGAATTATCATACCCCCGATCCGCGGCCGCGGAAGACTCCTGACGCGCGTAGCGACGTTTATGCCCTCCATCTAACGGGGTGGGCAGAGCGTTCAGACGTGCCGACGACTCTTCAGGCTGGGCGGAAGTAGCAGCTCCCTCAGCCTCGCTATTCCCCTGATGTTCATGAGCACCTTCATACTCCGCAACACCAAAGAACGAGGTAATTCGGGCTATACCGCCGCCCTGTTTAGCCATACTATAAATCTCGCTTCGCAGTCAGTCAGATGGAAATAATCCCGTTTAAAACACATCCAGGAGGCGGATGCCGGGTGAGCACTCCGTCACGCGGGTGCGTTGCTGTTCACTATTCTATCAGTGGATGTGCCGCTAAACCTTATAGATTTGCGTATCTTACGCATAAATTGCGCCCAGACCTTGGTTTTTTCCAGTGATGCGCGCTACAACACCTCGCTGCAGGCTTCAGACACCTTCAAAACCATGGTTCCTGAATAGTTGGTACGGGAAGCCCCTCAGCTGGTAACGAACGCATCACCAGGACTATGCGCTTGGGCGCGGCCCCATAATGTCAGACCCCACTCGAACGCATGTCGACCCCCAGCGGATAGCCGCTTCTAAATCCCCGCTCATTCCCGCCGAAATCTGGGTGGCCTGGGGAAAAGACTCTCGAAGTATCTGAGAAATATTCCATAGTTTCTCAAATACCGTATCTGGCTCAGATCCTAAAGGCGCAACGGCCATCACTCCCGCGCAGTGTAGCTGTTCATAGTTTTCAATATGTTCGGCCAATGCTAATACCTGCTCAGGGTCAGCCCCGCCGCGGGCACCGGTTGAGGCGTGACCCGCCGTAGCCTGTCCCTGCGCCAGAGACACCTGAATAAGACATTCCAGTTTCCCAGCCTTATATGCTGCGGGGGCAGGAGCATGCTCAGTCTCAAAGTGCTCTACCTGCCGCGCATAGGCTTTCGCTAAGGCATCCGCTAACGACGGGCGGTCCACTGACTGCACCTGCTGGGCGTACCGCACCACAGATTTCGCCTTATTGGTCTGCAGCTGGCCAATAAAAGCCCAACGAGCTGGGTCATGGGACGGGACGGATTCGCTCACCAGCGCCGCCTTTGGTGCAGCCTCCTGATCGCGATTCTCCCCAAAAAGCCGCACACCAGCATCGTAGAGGGCCATCACGTCGGAGGCCGGGAAGAACTTTGTCACGGTCACCAGTTGCACCGTTTCACTCTGGGCGGAGCGGGCGCCGCTAGTATCTTGCTCAGCTGCCCGAATACGTTCAACCACCCGCTGGTAACCGCTGGCAAGCTGTTCCGCACGATCGGCAGTATATGTTAGAGAATTAGTGCTCATTATTTCCTCCCCAATGACCTGAAATAGATAGGCCGAAGATAGCCTGCAGAAGGCACCTATACCTCTAGCAGCCTGCAAAGATACCCCTAAGAGACAGCTAGTTTGTGGTCTCTTCCTTCTCCTCCGATGCGGCGCTAAGCCACACTAGCCCTGCGATACGTCCTGCGGGTCGAGACCCGTGAGTGAACGCTCTGTGAGAATACAGCTCACCGGTCTCATAGGTGCACGCCGCAAGCTCGGTGGATACCTCAACCCCCATATCTTCTAGTATCGCAATAGCACCCGCAGGTAAATCAAGAGCTGGGGTTCCTGTGCGGGTCTGCGCAGCAACCTGTGGAATACGCTCAGCTGAGGCAGTGCGCATCTGCTCGGGAACCTCGTAGCAGCTCCCGCAGATGCTCGGCCCCAGCCATGTACATATATTCTCAGCTCCAGCCTCATGCATGGCCGCAACCGTGCGTTGCAGCACTCCATCCAGCAGCCCTTTACGACCGGCATGGGCCACGGCCAGCACCAGCTCACCATCTTGACGCTGTCCCACCAGCACCACAGGGATACAATCAGCAACCATAATCGCCAACGGCCGACCGTTCGTACTATATGCCGCATCCGCTACGGGCGCCTGCTCCAACAGGTGCTGTGCGTGTGTATCGCTAAATCCGTCGGCTGAATCTTGCGGAGCATACTGTGCTGGCTCATAGTCTTCAGCGCATACCACAGTGGTACCGTGCACTTGGTTCAGGTACAGAAAGGGTAAACCTGTGCTCAGCATCCCCTCTAAACGTAACCTATGGCGTAGCGTCTGCGCCTGCGGTTCGCCCGTATCAACATGCAGTCCTACATTGCCCGCAGCCACACTGGTAAAAGCAATATTTACCTCATGCGCTCCAGAGCGAAAAAGCTGATATGAGAACAATAGCGGTGCACTAGTATGGTAAATATGTTCGGTATTATCCATGATTTTGCGATATATCTTTAGTACATATTGACGGGGTGGAACATAACCAGCACCCCTTAGAAGTTATAAAGGCACAAAGGAAGGAGCCGGGCACGGCACTGTCACGTACCGCGCACCGACTCCCACATTCAAAATGCGGTTCTACACGCTCTACTTCAAAAAGTCAGGAACGTCTAGGGTATCGCGACGAGCCGGAGGCTCTTCCACCACCGGAGGCAGATCAACATCGAACCCGGCTGAGGCAGGAACATCATTCTGCTGGTATGCCGGAGCTGCGGGAGCGTTGAACCCGTAATCAGGCTGAGCAGGAGCAGCCGTAGGTGCGTTCTGACCACCGAAAGTCTGCTGAGTGCGCTGGGCCTGAGCCTGCACTGCGGCGGCAGCGGATGCATTTGAATTTGTCTCGGGGTTCACTGCATCAAAGCCAGCAGCAATCACGGTCACACGAGCTTCATCACCCAACGCGTCGTCAATCACAGCACCGAAGATAATGTTCGCATCCGGGTGGGCCACTTCCTGAACCAAACGTGCGGCCTCGTTAATCTCGAATAGGCCGAGGTCGGATCCGCCCTGAATGGAGAGCAGAACACCATGTGCACCGTCAATGGAAGCTTCCAGAAGAGGAGAGGCAATAGCGAGCTCGGCAGCCTTGACTGCGCGGTCCTCCCCAGCAGCGGAGCCAATGCCCATAAGCGCGGAGCCAGCACCCTGCATCACAGACTTCACGTCCGCAAAGTCAAGGTTAATCAGACCCGGAGTGGTAATCAGGTCGGTAATACCCTGCACACCGGACAGAAGCACCTGGTCTGCTGACTTAAAGGCATCAAGCATTGACACGTTACGGTCAGAGATAGACAGCAGTCGGTCGTTCGGAATAACAATGAGGGTATCAACCTCATCGCGCAGAGCAGAAATACCGGTCTCTGCTTGGTTTGAACGGCGGCGGCCCTCGAAGGTAAACGGACGGGTCACCACGCCAATGGTAAGAGCACCAAGCGAGCGAGCGATACGTGCCACCACGGGAGCGCCACCGGTACCGGTACCACCGCCCTCACCGGCAGTCACAAAGACCATGTCTGCACCTTTGAGGACTTCCTCAATCTCCTGCGCATGATCCTCTGCAGCCTGGCGGCCAACCTCGGGGTTAGCACCAGCACCAAGACCGCGGGTCAGCTCACGACCAACGTCAAGCTTAACATCCGCATCAGACATCAATAGCGCCTGGGCATCGGTGTTGATTGCAATGAACTCAACGCCGCGCAGACCAACCTCAATCATTCGGTTGACTGCGTTGACACCACCGCCGCCGATACCGACGACCTTGATGACTGCCAAGTAGTTCTGGGGAGTTCCAGCGTCCATTTATCCCTCAATTGTTTCGTTGATTTATTGAGAAAAGTCCAAAGTTCGAGTTTAACCTTAGACATACTCGCTCTCAAATTGGCTTTATTTGCAAGGATACCAACAGATTCACCAGGTTCCTAGTTGCGGGGTGTACTGACACCCAAATTTGTGAGGATTTAGCCAAAAAATTACATCTGTCTAAACCCCAACTTGAAGATAGCACCTACCGAGTCACCGGCAGAAGCGGTGAAGAAACATCATACACAGAAATTTTCTTCCCCTGCCCCTGCGCCCCGCTCGACTGCGAATCTTCAGACCGAGTAGCTTCCAGCAGCTTAGTTAAAACCTTAGCTTTAACTTCATTCTCCTGTGAGGTACCCCATAGCACTGTAACCTTATCCTTCAAGATGAGAGTTATGCTTGAGGTGGAGTCAGCTTTTACTTCAGAGACCTCCACTAACAGCGACGTTGGTAAGGTCACCAACACATTCGAGATAATGCGGAATGCGGCGCTCTGCGACAGATTTTCATCTTCAACCTGAACTATAGGAACACCGGCTTGCTGTGCTGAATCAACCTCGCGCAGGGTCTGCCCCTCATTATCCACCAGCGCATATTTCTCGCCACGTTTCACCGCAGCGATCGGCACACGCTCCTTTACCGTCACCACCAGCTCATGCGGGGGGCGAATCTCCATCTGGACCCCGCGCAAAGCCCCGTCAGAGCCAACCAGTTCACGCACCCGGTCCTCGCTCACCCGTGATAACGGAACCCCCCGCAGAGAGCTCAGCTTCTGTTCAACTTGTGCGCTGTCCATCAAAGAGGCACCCCGCACCGTAATCTTCTCAACCGCCAACAACGGAGAGAAAAATACCACGCCAATATAGAGTGCCACCACCAGCACCAGAGCCAAAGCGGTATAAGCCAGCTTACGCATACGCGAGAGCGGAGCACGCTCCGGCTCAACCTTATCTTCAGCACGTAAACCATCCAGAGCGGGATCGCGACGTATCTGCTCACGCCTGTTATGTTCCCGCACCCGCTCATTCTCACGCGCAATCTCAGCCTCGCGCTGCTGCTCCCGGTTTGCCCGCCAACGACCAAAACGACTCTGTCCCGAGCTTTTCTCCTCGGGGCGAGAGACGGCAGGCTCCCGTTTCCCGGTGGATTCATCTGCGGCGTCAGGTAAGGACGGAAGAGCATCACTTGGTTCATGCTTCTGAGACGACTGTGAAGCCTCCCTAGACGGCTTTTGTCGTCCAGAGGCTACATTGCCTACCGGCGCCTCTGCAGGTGTCTCAGCTTCCCTTTGTGCGGCGCCCTCTTGAACCTCCGTAGCGATGACATGAGGAGGTAAAACACGAGCCCTAGGGTTACGGGGCTTTGGCATGGGCTCAGCCCGTCGTGCGGCTGGTTGCTGAGCCGCTGAACTTTCCGGTGCAGCAGGCTCAGATACCTTCCGCTTTTGAGCAACAGAATCTGCGGATGCAGCAGAGGCAGGGCGGGGATTATTCGCCTGTTGTTTCTGCTCGGCAGGTGCTGCAGGGGACGAACCGTCTGCCGCCGACTTCTTTTTTAGTCGGCGGTGGACAGGCACACGCGGAGCCCCCGCCGGGGCATTACGATGCTCCGGCGGTCCCTTCCGTTTCTGTTCTTCTTCGCCCATACCAGCCTTCCGCTACACTCTATCCGTTCTACTTGGTACCAGCATCACCTTCATCAGAGGCACCATGACGCGAGGTGAGAGCCTCCAAGAAACGCTCCCCGAGTGCGGTAACATCGCCCGCTCCCACCGTCATCACAATATCCCCCGCGCTAGCGCACGTCACAATGTCATCAATAGCTACCGTAGCATCAGAGGCGTAGTGCACCTCAGAGAACCCGGCACCGGTAATTAACTCGCTCGTTACACCTTCAATGGGTTCCTCACGCGCCGGGTAAATATCAAGCACATATGCCCTGTCCGCCAAGGACAGCGCCTGCGCGAACTCCTGAGCAAACTCCTTAGTGCGTGAAAATAGGTGCGGCTGGAATACAACATACAGATTATGTCCACCCGCAACAGTACGCCCCGTCTGCAAAGCGCACAACACCTCTGTAGGGTGGTGGGCGTAGTCGTCAAAAACCTTAATCCCGGCTATTTCTCCCCGCAGTGTGAACCGACGATCCGCGCCCACAAAGCCGCCCAATGCACTGGCAGCATCCGCAGGGCGTGCCCCAGCAACCAGCGCCGTCGCAAACGACGCCGCAGCATTAAGCTGATTATGGACACCGGGAACCTGCAGATTGAGCTCCTGCTCACCCGAATAGTGCTGCCCCGCAAGATCAAACGACCAGCTTAACACCGATGACGACTGTGAACCATGACTTGTAATCTGCGATAAACGCACATCGGCATCTTCAGATTCACCATATGTGAGCACCTGAAGGCCAGCCGCCCGACTGCGCTGAGCCAGCGAAACAGCGCCAGCATCATCCGCGCACGTAATCAGCACTCCATCAGGAACCATTGAGGCCACAAACCGGTTAAACGCCTCATACACCCGCTCAGCAGTGCCATAAAAATCAATATGGTCCGGTTCAATATTCGTCACCACCGCAACCTTCGGGCGGTAGCGTACAAATGAGCCGTCAGACTCGTCAGCCTCAGCTACGAACCACGATCCGGGGCCTGTGGCGCCCAGCCGTGCATTCGTACCAAACCCGGCGATCACAGTACCCACCGCAAACGACGGTTTCGCATTCAGCCCATCAAACATGACCGAAATCATGGAACTGGTGGTGCTCTTACCGTGCGTACCAGCCACCGCGACCACCTGGGAGTCCCCCATCACTGCGGCAAGCGCCTCAGAACGATGCAAAACCGGCAGCCCCAGCTCACGGGCCTTCACCAGTTCAGGGTTATCCTCATGGATAGCAGTCGAAATAACCACAGTATCCACGTCATGAATATTCACGGCATCCTGCGGAACCGATACACGCACCCCAGCCTGTCGCAACGACTGAAGGTTAGCCGACTCGGCACGGTCCGACCCACTGACCGGAACACCCAGCTGAGCCATTAGCAATGCGATAGCGCTCATCCCCGCGCCGCCAACACCCACAAAATGCACACGCCCTAAATCAGCAACCCGTGCCCGTTCAGGAAACGGCGGATTCAACGGTGCAGGAAGCACCAGATCAAGGTTCATTAACTCAGTCACTGTGTTTAACCGCTTTCAATGTCCGTTCAGCCATAACCCGCGCAGCATCGCGGATACCCAACTTATACGCCTTCTGCGCCATCCGCTCTAATAACGCCGAATCCGCCATTAAAGCCGGAATCTCGCTCGCAAACCACTCAGCGGTGGCATCCTGGTCCTCCACCAGGCGAGCTGCTCCTTCCTCAAGAAGAGGGCGAATATTTAAACTCTGCTCACCATTACCATGCGGCAACGGCACAAAAACAGCAGGAACCCCCACGGCAGCAACCTCACTCACGGTCGCCGCACCCGAACGCACCACCAAAAGATCAGCAGCGGCGTACACATCCTGCATGCTGGTGCAAAATTCCATCTGGTGATAATTCTTCGCGGTGCGCGGATTACCCTGCTCATCCAGGATAGCTTTGCCCTTACCCGTAATGTGCAACACCTGAAACCCCCAGTCGGCGAGAGCATCAATATTAGCCTCCACCGCTTTATTGAGCGTTAGTGCCCCCAGGGAACCACCAGTCACTATCACCGTCGGCAGCGACTCATCCAGCCCCAACCTGCGCATCGCCTCAGAACGCTGCGTCTTACGGTCTAAGTTCGCAATCTCATCACTCATGGGCATCCCCACCAGCTCAGCGCCGCGGAACGGCGTATTAGGAAACGCCACCCCCACAAACTCCGCGAAGCGCCCGCCCAGCTTATTAGCCCACCCCGGGGCTGCATTCGCCTCATGAATAATAATCGGGATACGTTCCTTAGCCGCACACATATAAGCTGGAGGGCACACATACCCGCCCACGCCCACCACGACATCCGCATCCACTTGTTTAAAAACCTCGTGCGCCTTACGAATACCACCCAAGAATCTTCCGGGGAATGCAAAAGCCTCTTTATTCAACGAACGCGGTAACGGAGCCTTGGGGATGAACTCAATATCGAAACCAGCTGCCGGAACCAGCTGGGCCTCCAATTTATCAGCCGTACCAAGCATCGTAATCTTCGCAGTTGGCTCTATCTTACGGATCTCGCGGGCGATAGCGAGCATCGGGTTAATGTGCCCTGCCGTGCCGCCCCCAGCAAAAACCACAGAAGGTGCCTTAGACATAAAAATCTCCCTAAAAATCGGTTCTTCCCCATTCTACGGCATCAGACACGGCACAAACCGTCCCCGTACAACATGCAATACACCCTCCTCATCCGGCAAAACAGACCTATATTTTAACGCGACGCTGCCCCTTACTGTCGGCTCTCAACGTACACAGAACCGGGTGTGAAAGCACCAGCGCTGCTTTCTCTAGCGCCGAGGATTGGAACGATTGCCCCGTGCACTTTGGCCAGTATTTTTCGACCCGCCGGGTGACCCGCCACGCTTTTGGGGGCTGCTGCCCTGCCTTACGGTGCGCCGCTGGCCCGCCGCAGCTGAGCCTGACCCCCGTGGGGTTTCCCCGGAACCATGACGGGGTTTTGACGCCGCATTCTTCGGAGCGCCACCGTGCAATGGGCGCAGGCCCTCCGGGAGCGAACCAGTGCGCTGCGGACGGCGCGTACGCGCCGCCTGGGGCTGAGTTTTGCCCTGAGTACGGTTACGCCCCTGAGCCTGCGAGCCGCGTGCAACAGTACGCTGCGCATCCTGACGACGAGACGCCCCTTGCTTCGCTGTGCCTTGGGTCTTGCTCCGTGCAGCAACCGGCCGCTGCTCAGAAGCAGTGCGAGGGCGAGCCGCACCGCCTCCCGAAACAGTTGCAGCGGGGCGTTTTGGCTCAGGCCGCTGCCGTTCTCCCCGACTCCTGTCAGCTGCCTGAGACTGCTTAGCTGGGCGGCCCTGGGCTGTGGGCCGTTGTTGCCCCGAAGTTGCCGCACTGGGCCGTCGGGTCGCTGTACGTTCTGCCCGCTGAGCCTGCTGTTTTTGCGCCTGTTGAAGCCGCTGCCTCTCAAGAAGCTCACGTTCACGCTCCGCGGCCTGCTGTTTCTGTGCCTCACGGGCAGCTAGCTCCCGCTGCTGGACCCGACGCTGATGCGCACGCGCCCGCTGCTCACTGGATAGGCCCAACCATACGAGCAAACCATGTATCGCATCCCGCAGCTGGCTGCGCCAATGCCACACGTCAAGCCCCAATGCGCCGCCCGCCTGCACCATACGCCGGTTCTCCTCAGCAACTGCCTGCCCTAAAACCAGGCGGCGCTGCCAATCCTCATTCTCACGGCGAATCTCACGCGGAGAAAGGTTACGGTTCGGGTCCCTCCGCAACGGGTACACCGGCGCCTGCCGCGAAAATGCGAACAATAACCCCGCCGCAAACATTGATGCAAGAAGAGACGAACCACCATAAGAAATAAACGGCAGAGGCACACCAATCACCGGGAGCACACCCGTGACCATGCCCATATTAATAAGCGCCTGCGCCGTAATCCACACCGTAATACCGCCCGCCGCCAAGCGCACAAAACGGTCCGAAGTGCGCACCATAATAGTGACAGAACAGTAGATAAGACCCAAATACAAAAGCACCACAGCGAGGGTGCCTACTAGACCCAGCTCCTCGCCGATAATCGCAAAAATATAGTCGTTATGTGCTTCCGGCAGGTAGTTGTATTTCTGGCGGGACTGCCCAAGCCCAACACCCCATAAACCACCGGTTGCCAAGGCGACCTTACCCGCATTCGACTGGTCACAGGTGGCCCCATCACATACGCCAGCAGCACCAAACACACGCTGGATACGGTTCTCACTCATGACAACCGCAAAAATCGCGAGTACCAATGCGAACCCCACCAATACCCACATGGTGCGGTTACGGGTACCCGCCAGCCACAGCATCCCCATAAAGATGACACCGTAGACGATAGCGGTACCCAAGTCTCGGCCCAACATGATAGTGCCCACCAGCGGCAAAAAGCCAAAAAGCGCGGGGAGAAGAGCCCGCCAGCTGTTCTTCGAAACGTCCCCCTGCCTAGCCAACATGAGGGCCATCCACATGATAAGAATCGGTTTCGACAATTCAGAAGGCTGAAGCTGCACCGGACCAAGCACAATCCAGTTACGGTTACCGCCAACCTCAACGCCCACCACAAGCACCGCAACCTGCAGCAGGATACCCAACACCACGGCCGTGTTCAGCACCCACCGACGCCGATACCACCCCACCGGCAGGAACCCCACCACCAGCATGAGGGCAAGACCCCCGACGGCGTACTGCAGCTGTCGTTCCCCCTGGTTAAACGGGGACATACCCTGCGAAATCATGCGCACCGATGAAGCGGACAGCACCATAATGCACCCGAAGAACGTCAGGCTCACACTCACCAGCAGGATCAGGCGGGACACATATGACAGTTCAGCGCGGGAAATACGCGCATAGGCGGAAGCATAGCGCCTGGCCAGCACGCCATCACGCCACACACGCCGCGTCTTACGATGGTCTGCCGCCGTGTTTTGCGTCTTGCCAGATGCACCGCTCACACTAATCTCCCCGTTTATTCCGTTACTCCCGTCCAGTTATTAGCTTAGCGTCTTGTGGTCTAGCTCAACACCGCACCTGCTCTTAGGTGGTTGAAATACCCTCACCAACGGCTCGTTGTACAGCCTCAACAAAAGCGTTACCGCGCTCTGCATAATTCTTAAACTGATCCATGGAAGCCGCCGCAGGGGCCATGAGCACCACATCGCCAGGTTCAGCCACCTCGCGAGCCTTAATAACCGCAGCTTCCATCGCAGCCGCCCCATCCGTTGGGTTCGCCACACTCGCAGTGAGGTTATACACAGGAACCTGCCCCGCATGGGTGGCCAAGGCAGACATCAACGCCGCAGAATCAGTACCAATAATAAGCACCGCACGCAGGCGTTCAGCATGCTTCTTCACCAGCTCATCATAGGTGACACCCTTCGACAGGCCCCCTGCTATCCACACCAGCGACGGGTAGGCGCTCATGGAGGCGTTTGCAGCGTGCGGGTTCGTGGCCTTTGAGTCATTCACCCACTGCACTCCGCCAGCTGAGGCCACCAACTGGTTACGATGCGCCCCTGGGGAATACGTACGCAACCCCTCACGCACATGCTCCGGGGCTATACCCGCCGCGCGAGTCAGCGCCGCCGCCGCCAACGCATTTTCAACCGTGTGCTGCGCGGGAACCTGACCGGGAGCCTGCGCTAAATCAGTTAGCACCCCCAGCTCAAGGGCCTGATGGTAACGGTCCTTCAAAAACGCCCGATCCACGAGGATATCCTCAGCCAGACCAAGCATAGAAACTCTCGGGATCTCGGTGCTGCTGATGCTCACCGCACGGGCACCCTCAACCACGTCAGCTTCTTCAACCATGCGACGCGTATCAGCGTGGTCTTCGTTGAAGATGCAGGCCACCTGCGTATTCTCGTAGATACGTGCCTTCGCGGCCTTATACGCCTCAAAACTACCGTGCCAGTCCACGTGATCATCAGCAACGTTCAACACCGCAGAAGCCAAGGGCGAAAGCGAATAGGTCCAGTGCAGCTGAAAACTTGAAAGCTCCACAGCGAAGAATTCGTACTCTTCGTCATCAGCCACAGCATACACAATAGGCAGGCCCACATTCCCCACCTGAGCGCTATGCCGCCCGGCTGCTTTGAGGATTGAATCGACCATACCAACAGTCGTGGTCTTCCCATTTGTGCCGGTCAGGCACAGCCATTGGGTGCTGCGACGGCCAGCACGCGTGTTTAAGCGCCACGCCAGCTCAACCTCGCTCCACACTTGAACGCCGCGCTCATAGGCGTCCAACATAATATCGCTATCAGGGCGGATCCCTGGGGACACCACCACTACGTCCGGCTCCTGCCCATCAACCAGGGGTAAGGAACTCATGTGCTCCTGCCCGAAAAGGCCGCTCACATGACCGTATGCCTGATCATAAAGGCGGATACGCTCCCGTTTCTCTGCGGTGTCTTTAGCGTCAATAGCAACTACGTGCGCGCCTTTCTGAGCCAGCACATCAGCTGAGGCATCGCCAGAGACCCCCAGACCAACCACGACCACGCGAAGTCCGGCCCAAGGAGCATCCCAACTGGTCAGCTCAGCAAGACGCGAATTATTCAATACGGGGTTGGTTGCTACCGCGTCCTTACTCGCCTCAATACGGGCCAGCTGCTCAGCAGTTTTCATGTTCCACTCCGTCACTAGTTAATCACCCCGGTATTCTGCGAGAACCAATCACCAAAGAACAGGGCTAAGGCGATGAGTACGCACAAAGCGTTCACCACCCACAGCCGGAACACCGAGTTTACCTCGCCGCTGCTGACGGTACCGGGTGCGATACCCTTCTTATCAATAGAATACATACCATTCACGCCGGTCTTCTCCATGTGATGGTGGAACGGTGTCATACGGAAGAAACGGTGTGCATGCGGAACTTTCTCACCGCGGGACACCGAGCCTTTACGGCTAAATTTAAAAACGAACTTCTGCACTATCACCGAGAAAACCTCTAGCACAGGCATCAACGCAATAATGGGTAGCAGCAGCTCGGTGCGGGTAAAAATAGCGAACGCTACAAGAGCCCCGCCTAAGGCCAGTGACCCGGAATCGCCCATAAAGATCTGCGCCTTTGACACGTTCCACAGCAGGAACCCGCCCAGCGACCCCACAAAAGCTGCAGCGATCATGGCCAGGGCACCAGCATCACGCACGTCATAGCACCCGACCCCAGCAGCCGAAACACACCGGTGCGAGTACTGCCACACAGTCATTGCCAAATAGCCGGTGAAAATCGTCATCATCACCCCGCCAGCTAGGCCATCCAGGCCATCAGTGAAATTCACAGCATTAGTGCCGGAGAGAGCGATCAGGTTAATCCACGCCATCACCAGTAGGGTACCCACAATAGCCCCCGGGGCCATAAGATCCAGCGGCAAATCACGTACAAAAGAAACCGCTGTGGACGCGGGCGTAACTCCTGCGGAGTTTGGGAACTGGAACGCCAAGTAAGAGAACGGCAGGGTTACGGCCAGTAGCCCGACCGTTTTCTGAATCTCCGTCAGCCCCTCATTGCCCTTATTGCGGAATTTCATAATGTCGTCTGCCGCTCCCACAGCGAGCATCCCTACCGTAAACCCCAGAGTCAGCCATGCTGTTGCACTGGGTGCTGGGGAGGTGCCGTAGAACCAGGCGCTCAGCAGCAGCGTTATGAAATAGGCGAGCACGGCGGCGGGGATGAAGACAAGCCCCGCCATGGTGGGGGTTCCCGCTTTATGCTGGTGCGCAGCAGGGCCTTCGTCACGGATAAGCTGACCCAGCTTCAGCTTCTGCATCTGGCGGATGAACAGGGGGATCGCCCCAAATGACAGGACAAAACCCAGAACTCCCGCAATGAGCACAGTAATCATTCTCTAGCGTGTGCCTTCCTGTCCGGTGAATGTGGTGGAAGCGGAGGCCGTAGTGGCCGCCGGGCTGGAGGTGGTTGCAGGCTCACTCGCCGTGGGGGCGACAGAACCCGTCAAATCGGTCACTTCAACAAAGTCGCCAGCGCTCAACCAGGTAGGAGCAGGCTCAGAGCCGGACCCAAACCGGTCACTGCTGAATGCCACCTCATCTCCCAACTGTCCAAGTTTGGCGCCGTTGGAGGATTTAAACAGCACAATGTCGCCGGGGCGCAGCTCAGCGCGTAGCACCGACAATGCCTGCTGCGGGGTCTGTACCCAGGTGGCCTCATTACCCCAGGAACCTTCCAGGTGCGCGGCATTATAGATTGGTTTGGCCGTGTCTCCCACGGCGATTAGCTTAGAAATATTGAGCCGCACTGCAAGCCGCCCAATATGGTCGTGCTCTTCGACGCTGCTTTCTCCCAGTTCCAGCATCGCCCCCAGCACGGCCCAGGTGCGGCGTGGCTCGCTGCCGCGGCCCAGCTGCGCCAGAGTTCGCAGTGCAGCCGACATTGACTCCGGGTTCGCGTTGTACGCATCGTTAATGATGCTCACCCCATCGGAGCGGTCGGTGCGGGCCATACGCCATTTAGACACAGCACCGCTGGTATTGAGCGCGTGAGCTATCCTGTCCCCCGCGATGCCAGCGTTATACGCAATAGTTGCGGCCGCCAGCAGGTTATGCACATGATGCTCACCAATTAATTGTGACGACACCAGGTGTTCCTGCCCGTTGGGCAGCCGCAGAGTGAATTCCGGGCACCCCGCATCATTCGTGCTCAAGTTCAGAGCCGCCACATACCGCTCGTACTGTGGCTTATCCCCCACTCCAAAATAGGTGACGGGAACACACGCACGCGCTGCCATGCGCAGCACACGCTCATCGTCAGCGTTGAGGGCGAGCGCCCCACCGGCGCGGATGCCTTCGGCCAGTTCACCTTTGGTGCGTTCAATATTGTCTACCCCGCCGAACTCGCCTGCATGGGCGGTACCGACCTTTAAGATGACCCCGTAGTCCGGCTGTACAATATTCGCCAGGTACTCAATATTGCCTACATGGTCGGCGCCCATTTCAATAACCAAGTACCGGGTGGTTTCATCCGCACGGAATACCGTCAGCGGCACCCCAACCTCACCGTTATAGGAGCCCACGGGAGCCACCGTAGCACCCTCGGCACCAAAAATAGCTGCCAGCAAATCTTTGGTGGTGGTTTTCCCTGCGGAACCAGTAATCCCAATGACTTCCACGGGACCAAGACTACGCATCTTCTCGATAGCGTATGCCGCCAAGCGCCCCATCGCCAGTACCGCATCATCCACCTGCACGGCAGGATACAGCTCACCTGAAGGCTCAGCGGTAACGGGCCGTTCAACAAGGGCTAAGGAAGCACCAGAGTTAAAAGCCGCGGCAACAAAACGGTGCCCGTCGGTACTTTCTCCCGGTTTCGCAATAAAAAGGGTACCGGGGACTACTTCCCGTGAATCAGTAGTGGCGAAGGTACAGAAGACCGTCTCGGGGTCTTGAAGCCCGAGCGCGGCACCTCCGGTCGCCTGGATAATCTCGGCGGCACTTAGTTTAATCATTATTTCTTATCCTCAGCGTTTTCTTCCAGCATACGCCGATAATCTGGCAGAATCTCAAATCCACGAGTAACCATGGCGCGGGCCACTTCAATACGGTCATCCAGCTGCACGTCTACCCCAGCTACATCTTGGGCTGTTTCATGGCCGCGGCCCGCAATGAGCACGGCATCGTCAGGGGTGGCCATATCAATAGCCTGCGCAATAGCCCTAGCACGCGGGGCAATATTATGTACTTCATGAGCCCGCGCCCCAGCGGCGATAGCTCGCTGTGCACCGGCAGCAACAGCCTCGCGAATGGGGGCCGGGTCTTCCCCATGCGGATCGTCATCGGTCACAATAACGATATCTGCGTAGCGGGCAGCGATCTCACCCATAATGGGGCGCTTGCCCTGGTCACGTTCACCAGTAGCGCCGAACACGATAATGACTCGGCCCTCACCGGGGCGATCCATCGCCTCTAACGCACGGATTAGCCCGTCAGGATTATGCGCAAAATCAACAATAGTGTGGGGGCTGTGCCCAATAAGCTGCATTCGACCAGGAACTACCGGGGTGAGTGCCTCCCCACTGGCGAGCGCAGCCGCCAACGGCTCTCTCTCTTCTTCGCTTGTGCTGAGCCAGGCCATAAGCGCCGCCAGGGCCGCATTGGAAACGTTAAAATCTGCGGGAAGTCCGGTACGAGCCTGAACACGCTCCCCAGCCCCGTTAGCAAGTACGAAGGTATGCCCTAACCCTTGAGCCATCACCTCAGTAACAGCCCAATCGTTGACACCAAAATCTGCCGGTACCGCTTCTAACCCGGCACCGTGATTGGTCAGCAACCGAATTGTGTTTTGCGCACCCAGCTGCTGTTGTGCGTGAACAAGCATCCGCTGCCCCCATGGATCGTCTGCGGTGATCACGGCCCGTTCAGTACGTTCAGGGGTGAACAGCTGTGCTTTTGAGTCAAAGTATTCTTCCATCCCACCGTGTAGGTCTAGGTGGTCTTGGGTGAGGTTTGTGAAACCACTCATTGCATAACGCACCCCGTCAACGCGGCGATAATCAATGGCGTGGGAAGAGACTTCCATAGCTGCACAACGTACTCCACGCTGGCCCATAAGAGACAGCAGGGCGTGCACATGCACAGATTCGGGGGTGGTCATCGCGGAGGGAATCGACACACCGTCAATAAGGATTTGGATGGTACCGACCAACCCGGTTTTGACGCCCAGAGCGGCACGGAAAACGGATTCAAGCATATAGGTGGTGGTGGTTTTCCCGTTTGTTCCGGTCACCGCGAACCGCTGCAGTTGCGGGTAGTCGTTTGAACCGTAGATGAAAGCCGCCAAGGAACCCAGCACCCGGCGTAAATCTGTGCCAATTATAAGCGCAGTATCTGCTAAATCAAGGTGCGCCTCAGCAATAATGCGCTGCCCCTGAGCGTCAGTAAGAATACCCGCTGCGCCTGCGGCTACAGCAGCTGCAGCGAAACTAGCTCCGTGTGTTTTAGCACCTGGCAGCGCTACATATAGGTCCCCCTCGCGTACGGAGCGTGAGTCCATACTGATACCGGTCACGTTTCGGGAGCCGGATAGGGCTAGGTGCGGCTGTGCCTCAAGGTTTTGCAGCTTCTGAATGAGCGTATCTAGCGGGTAGCCTGTGGTTAGGCGGGGCCGTAAGTTCTGGGCATCTTTGCCGAACAGCTCTTCGCCGGGCATAGCTTCGTCTGAGAGTTTCTCACCGGGCTGTTCGCCGTTCATTGTCCTTCTTCCTTCGCGCATGGGGCGCCCTATTTATCGTCTTGTGATGTGCCACAGCTGGGCTGGGGTGATTGGTACCTTCTCATTGTAATGAGCCAACGGGTGCTCGGCACCCTCACGAGACTAGCCGCTGTTCTTACCATCCGCAAAAATGGGGATAATATGTGGCTCGGTGGTGGAGTGCGGAATATTGTAGGTGTGCAGAACTCGCTCCATGATTTGGGAGAATTGCCCGGTACCACCGATAGTTCCCACCTCACCTTTGGGGTGCTGCAGGGTGATACTCACCATAAACCGGGGGTTCTCAATGGGCGCCACACCAATGAAAGATGTGGCATATCCCTCATAGCCGCCTTTTTCGCTGGGCGCCTCTGCGGTACCGGTTTTACCCCCGACACGGTACCCGTTGACCTGGGCAAGTTTCGCTTGCCCCTTAGTCACCACATTCTCCATGAGGGTCAGGCAGTCTCGGGCGGTTTTTTCACTCACCACACGCTGGGCGCCCTCTACGGGAACCTTATGCTCGGTGCCGTCGGGGTCGATAATGGCATCCACAATCCGTGGCTTCACTTTAACCCCCAGGTTACCTACGGCTTGAAAAACCATAGCGGTCTGAAGCGGGGTCTGCGCAAGGCCATGGCCGAAAAACACCGTGAATTCCTGGCGTCCGTCCCAGGTTTTCCAATCGGAGACTAGGCCCTGCTGTTCTCCGGCAATATCAATGCCTGTGAACTCGCCCATACCGTATTTTTTCAGCCACTCATAGCGCTCTTCTTTGGGCATCTTCTGGCCAACCAGCACAGTTCCGGTGTTCATCGAATCGGTAATAATACCCGAGAACGTGCGGCGTTGCGCGGGGTGCTCAAAAGCATCTTTGAAGGTTTGCCCGTTAACGGTGAGGGTGGCGGGAACATCATATGTATCGGTGAGGGTGGTAATGCCTTTCTCAATGAGCGCTGATGCGGTGAGGATTTTCTCCGTCGATCCGGGCTCAATGATCTGAGAAATGGCACGTGGCACCATATCTTGTGTGTTCTCAACTTTTTCGGCACCCGGGTCCATGGTTGTTGAATCAGCAAGTGCCAGGATTGAGCCGTCGCGCACATCCATCACAATGGCGCATCCCCATTCTGCTTTGAGTTCGTCTACACGGGCTTTCATAACCTGCTGGGCGTAGTACTGGATATCCCGGTTGAGGGTCAGACGCACGGTTTTACCGTTCACTGATTCGCTCACCTGCTCCTGGGTCACAGGAATACGCACACCGTCGGCCCCGATCTCGTACACGCGTTTGCCGTTCACCCCAGCGAGCTCCTTCTCGAAGGTGCGCTCAATCCCTACCGAGAGGTTGCGTTCAACGGTTTCGTTTTCTTTACCCTCAACTGCTTCATCAACGATGTGGTAGCGGCCTACCACAGAACCACCCACCGGCCCGTCGGGGTACAGGCGTTCGCTGATTACTTCCCCGAAGAGGAACGGTGCCCCTAATGCGTCGATACGATTGTAAATTTCGGGGGTTACGTTGGTTTTAATGACCGAGTACCGGGAGTCTCCCTCAAGTTTTGACTTCACGAAGTCATCGGTGATGGTCGGGTCCACGGTGCGCAAAATATCGGTGACTTCATACACCAGCTCGGTGGGGGTGACTGTCACACGCTCTTGGGAGTGGTCGTAGCGTTTAAATTCCGCCACGATCGTCTGGTCCGCGATGATATTGTACCTTTGCACGCTACGGGCCAGTACGTGCCCGTTCACATCGGTAATCTGCCCGCGGACTGCGGGAACTTTCTGGGTTCGGGTTCGAGAATCCCGGGAGGTTGCAGCCAGGTTTTGCAGGTCAAGCCCCTGAACGTACAGTAGGCGTAAACTCAGCAGGCCCAGTAGCCCCGTGCTGCTGGCGCCTATCATGAATCCACGTCGGCTGAGTTTACGCTCGCTCTGTGAGGATACCGCTTTTTTCTTGTGGGCCACAGTGTTCCTTCCGGTACATTCCTGCGCTATTTCCTGGATTGTTGTTCCTATATCGCCGGGCTCTTCTGGCACCTGCCGGGGCAGCTTATAACTTGTCCCGAACAGAACACTACCCCGAGTAGATTAGGTGACACCAATCGGCGCCACCACCCCTACCCGGGGTGTGAACTGTATTAGCGATTCGCGGAGGCGCTAGGCGCAGCCTGTGACGGCTGAGCCTGCTGCGGGCTCTGTGAACCCTGCGGAGATGCAGAGGGTGAAGGCGAGGCGGGGGCACTTGCCTTCTCCTTTTCCTGCTTCTCTTTCTCTTCCCGCTCACGGTTCTGCTTCGCGGTCTTCTCCTGCGCCTGCTTCTGGGCATCCGCAGCCTTCTGCCCGGAGGGGTCATTATCGCGGGTCGCGGGTGCTGGCACCAGATTCCCGCGGGTCCCATTAGCTGAGGTGGGCGAAGCAGCTGGGGTTGGGGTGCCCTGAATCGTACCGTTCTGCACGTCCAAAGTTGCCGGGGTAGTGCTGGGGAACATATTCAGCAGAGAAGCACGGATCGCTAGATCCTGCGGAGCTTCGTTGTACCCCAACTCCTGATGCAGAGCCTCGTTCTGCTGGGTGAGAGCCAGCTCCTGGGCGTGCATGTCTACCAGTTCGTACTGACGCTGAGCCACTAGGATATTCATCAGCAGGTTAAAGATGAGAAATAGCGGGATCACAAAAAACACCGCCCACATCAGAAGGCTCATGATGCCTCCCCGGCGGGTGGGTTTACGTAAAGAACGGGCCAGCGGCGCACGTTTTTTTGCACCGGAGGCTTCTCGCACTTCAGCGCGCCCAGCTGTACCGCCCCGAGCAGGTTGAGGCCGCACCGAGGTGGTATTCGCTTCGAACTGCGCGGTTGAGGGCTTCTCAAATACTCCCGCTACCCCGCGCGTGTACGCCAAGAAACGGGCGGGAGCGTCTAGCAGGGTCGCCCCCCGTGAGGTGCGCGTGGCACCAGCGCCCTGAGGCCGGGCTGTTTCGGTTGTTCGAGCCCGGCTGGGGGTGCTGGTTCGGGTGGGGCTGCCAGCGGTAGCAGCCCGAGATGATGCACCAACTTTTTCCTTCTGTGCGGTGCGGCGGGTGCTTGTCGAAGTTGTGGAGGCACGACGAGCCGACCCGGGGTGTGAGGAGCCTGCTCGGCCCGGCGCAGCAGCTGTCCCTTCCGGGCGTGTTTTACGACCCGGGGGTTTGGGCGTGTTCCTACGCTCCCCCGTCATGGTGGTCTTCGTTGTTACGCTCATTTATGTAACCCTAATCTTCTCGCCAGCCCGCAATTTTGCGCTTGCGGCGCGTGAATTCTCTGCGATTTCAGCCTCAGTCGGTGGCTCTGCGCCACGCGTGATAACTTTCATCGTTGGCTTATGTTCGTCAAGCTCCACGGGGAACCCTTTGGGTGCCTTAGAGGTGGCGGCAGCACTCAGGCCCCGCTTGACGATCTTGTCTTCTAAACTGTGGTAGCTCATGGCCACAAACCGCCCGCCCAGGGAGAGCGAGTCGATTGCGACCGGCACAGCGCGTTCCAGTGCCTCCAGTTCGTGGTTCACCTCAATGCGTAGCGCCTGGAAAGTGCGTTTCGCAGGGTGCCCGCCTTTGCGTTGTGCCGCTGCTGGCACCGCCTTTTGGATAGCGGCTACCAGCTCACCGGTGGTCTCAAACGGCTGAACGGCCCGCTGAGCAACGATCCGTTCGGCAATCCGCGCGGCGAACTTCTCTTCGCCCCACGTGCGGATAATTCTCCGCAGCCGCTCCAACGGATACTCGTTCACTACGGTGCGTGCTGTCAGCTCATCTTCACTATTCATCCGCATATCGAGCGGAGCGTCGTAAGAATAAGCAAACCCGCGTGAACGCTCATCCAGCTGCATGGAGGAGACACCCAAGTCGAATAGGACGCCATCGACGGCATTCACCCCGGCGACGTCCATGGCGTATTCAATCTGGTCGTACACAGCGTGCACGGGGATGAACCGCTCGCCGAACCGCTCCAGCCGCTGCCCCGCAATAGTGTGCGCCTGCGGGTCTCGGTCGATGCCGATCACCTGCAGTTCGGGGAAACGTTCAAGCATTGCCTCGGTGTGCCCGCCCATTCCTAACGTCCCATCAATGACCACTGCCCCTTCACGTTCGAGGGCCGGGGCTAGCAGGTCAAGGCACCTGGTAAGCATGACCGGTACGTGGCGTTCTTTCGCTTCTTTCTTCGAAAGCCCCGCATCGGGAGTTTCAGTAAGCGTAAGGGTGTGTGCGGGAGCTACCGCTCCCTGAGCACCGGCGTGGGTGCTTTCCTTAGCGCTCATATTCGCTCCTTGAGGGTCACGTACTAGGATCTGCTCCCGCAGCGAATGCGCTAACAGATGGGGTGGTTTACAGGAAGGGGAAAGGCTCCTCATCCAGTTGTGCAAATTCAGCTTCGGTACGAGCAAGGTACTCGTCCCAAGCCTGAGCGTCCCAGATTTCGGCTCGGGAACCCGCGCCGATGACGACAAGCTCGCGGTCTAACCGAGCGTACTCACGCAACGCCGCCGGGATGGTGACCCGCCCCTGCTTATCGGGCACCTCATCAGATGCGCCCGACAGGAACACACGCATGTAGTCCCGAGCCTGCCGTGAAGACAGCGGCGCTGAACGCATCTGCTCGTGAATACGCTCAAACTCTTCCGCAGAGAACACGTACAAGCAACGTTCCTGTCCGCGGGTGAGCACTAGACCAGCAGAAAGTTCCTCACGAAATTTCGCGGGAAGAATGATGCGCCCTTTGGTGTCTAACCGAGGCGAATACGTCCCTAAAAACACGTACCCACCCCCTCACAGCGCACTTGAACAATCTGCTACCCTCCACTTTACCCCACTTTCCACCACTTAACCCTTTTTAAGCACCCAAATTTTTCCGCAAATTTTAATAAACCTGCACGTCAAGCCCTTGAATCCCGCAGCTTCACCCCAGCTAGGACCGTTATTGAGGAGTTCGCCACCCGCTGATTCGACGCACGAATAGCCAACATATTTTGAAAAACCACATCATTGCCCGTTCCACGCAGGCAGTTTTAGAGTTATTGGCGGCAGCAGACACAATCCCGCCGCTACACGGGTTATTGTGGGGCGGTGGAGGATTGTGGAGGGAAAAGTGGAGGAAACATCCTCAGTTTCAGCGTGAGTACCGCTTACGGTGGGGAAAACACCCATAATCAGAAGCTAACGCTAGCTTGGGATAAATACCGGCTCTTAGTACCACCACCCCGGTGTGGCGTGTACAGCAGCTGCAAGTACAGCGACCTTTAACGGACAGTGGGGCGGGGCCTCCCTTATGGAAGCCCCGCCCCACCACCAAGTCTGAGGTAGAACACGGTTTAAACGTACCAGCCTATTACCACGGTGGTACCTCACGCCAGCACTGACGTATCACAAGAAGAAAAATATACTAACGCCCCTGTTCGCGCTCATCCCAGCGCTCTTCCAGGCGCTCCATGAGCTTCGATTGTTTGCGCTGTTGCTGCGCCTTCTCAGCGGAGGCACCTTTAGCCTTACCACCTAAGAACGAATCAATAGGGGTTTTCTTACTGGTGGTCGCAAAATACACGCCCCCGGCGGCAACTATAAAGCCGACAATACCAAGCAGAATAATCTTTGAGGCAACCGCCCCAATAATAATGCCCAGCCCAGCAAGCACGCACAGGATACCCAGCACCATGTGGCGGGCGCTAAATACGGGCGCGGTATTGCCCGTCGAAGACATCGAACTTGCAAACTGCGGATCTTCGGCGTGCATTAACTCCTCAAGCTGATCAAGGACTTTCTGTTCGCGCTCCGAAAGTGCCATAGCATTCTCCTTAAAACCGTGCCCAAAAGCCCTGCCGTCGGCACATATCCACCCCGGGGCAAGACCATCACATGTAGCCTAGCGTACGTTCATCATAGTACCCCTTTTAGGCCCCCAATAGGTACTCTTTCTTGAGCTAAATCTCTGTGTATGTACTGAGAATAAAAGCCGCACTCACCACATCCCTGCGTTGCCGCGGATGCATCAGAGTACCCAGCGGCCCATGAACCTGCCTCAACGCTTAACACTCAGGGGATTTCTAAGCCGTATATTCTTTAAAAGCTCGCACTTCTACGCCTCGCATCCAGCCTTACACCTGACGATGCTGCACCCTGTGCATATGTGTTCGCTCCGCCGTATACCCCATCAGAGAGGCCGGGCGCACCGCCTCTGCACTAAATCGCGTATGGATGCCATCAAGGGCACGCTCCACACGACCCCAGTCAGCTTTCTCTGCACCGTCACCTTCCTGTGGGTCCAAGGCAAAAAGCGTCTGCTGCATACCAGAGGCGCATTGTTGCAGCCGCTCGGCGCGTACCCCTATCAACCGTAAAGCCCGTGACGCTTGTTCCTTTTGACCATCACAACTTTTGATCAAAAGCCCCATCGCCCTCAGGGCGGCGCAAGCAATACGATATATCTGCATCCCAGAATCTACAGGCTCAGTTAGGGGTATAGATTTAGTGTGTGTCTCAAAACCTTCATAACGATATTTAATGGTCAGCGCACCGGCGGTTTTCCCTGCTGCGCGCAGCCGCCGCCCCAACCGTAAAGCAATACCCTGCACCGCTCGCTCAATATCTGCGACGCAGCGAGTATCGGTAGCAAAGGTATGTTCAGCTCCCATACTTTTCTCAACACGTTCAGTGACCACCGGACGATGATCAATACCACGAGCAAGAGCATAGAGATGGTTCCCTGCCGCATTACCAAAACGCCCGCACAGCCACTGGGCGTCAAATTCACGCAGCTGTGCCACCGTGTAGATTCCGTATTCGTTCAGCAAAGTGGCGCTTCGCGCTCCCACACCCCACAGTTTATTAACCGGCATAGGATCCAGGAACTCCTGCACCCTGTGGGGCGGCACCACCCACAGCCCATTGGGTTTACTGCCAGTTGAGGCCATTTTGGCAAGAAACTTATTAATAGATATCCCCGCCGAGCAGGGTAGAGACAGCTCGTCTGCAATACGTTCTCGCACCCGCTGTGCTATCGCAACCGGGGATCCGCCGATGGCAGTGGCACCGGTGAGATCAATGAATGCCTCATCAACACTTACTTGTTCCACAAGCGGGCTTTCATCCCGCAGTATTCGCATGACCGCACGAGAGTAAAAGCCGTAATCACCCCGCAGAGGCAGAATAGTTGCCTGTGGGCTCAAGCGTTTAGCATGTGCCAGTGGCATACCCGAATGAACACCCGAGTCTCGAGCCTCATAGGAAGCAGAACATACCACTGAGCGCGGGCCCTCATGCGCCACAATAATAGGAGTTCCGTGTAATTCTGGTTTATTCAGCAGCTCTACGTTGACAAAAAATGCGTCCATATCAAGATGCATCATGATGCGGGGCTTCTCGCTTCGGTCATCAGCGGTATTCCCCCGCTGGAAGCGAGATGTATTAAAGATGTTTTTTACGTTCTCAGACATTACACCCCCTTGATAGAGGGAGGCCCTGGATGACTATTGTGCCTCAGCTTTGATGTATCTTCAGCCTCCCACCACCCCATAATAGCATATATATTCTATATAGTATTCTTATTCTATAAAAAATCGAGTTGGCTAACCCCACGCGAAAATACCGCAAATTATGGGAGATAGCATAAGCTAGATGGGTATCGACCACCGCCAGATATATATCGACGGGAGCAATAATGGCTACGCAGAGCGCGTTTGAAACGCAAATTCAGGCCGAACAGCAGGCATATCTGCAAGAGGTTGAGGCCGAAATGGCGCGTTTTTTTACCCAACAGCGCGAGGTGCTCTCCAATATTTCACCAGATGCACTCAGCCTGCTAGAAGCCATTGAAGCGCTCTCCACAGGTGGTAAAAGGCTGCGTGCGCTACTGAGCTACTGGGGATGGCGCGGCGCAGGTGGGGTGAGTATTCTTGAGGACCCAAAGCCCCTGTCGGTGGTGCGTATAGGGGTGGCCATTGAACTGTTTCAATCCGCTGCGCTCATCCACGACGATATTATTGACCGTTCCGATACTCGGCGTGGAGCACCCGCCGTGCACAAACGTTTTGAGAACCAGCATAAAAGTAGTGCCTGGCGCGGCGATACTTTTAACTATGGTCTTACGGGGGGTATTATCGCCGGAGATCTGTGCCTATCATGGTCGGAGACAATGTTTGCGCGCATGGGGGTGGGCTCCCTACCAGACCGCACCGCACGAACTGTTTTCGATACGATGCGCACCGAAGTCATGGCCGGGCAATACCTGGATGTACTCTCGGAAGTCATCGATTCCGAAGATTATGATGCGGCACTACAGCGTGCCCAGAACGTGATCCGTTATAAGTCAGCCAAATATTCATGCGAGCACCCGCTGACTCTTGGCGGCGCTCTAGCCCTTGATGCACAGCAGAACCAGCACCACCCCATTCTTAATGCGTACCGCAGCTTCGGCTTGCCCTTGGGTGAAGGCTTTCAGTTGCGTGATGATCAGCTGGGGGTGTTCGGTGAGCCTGAAACCACTGGAAAACCTGCCGGGGATGATATTCGGGAAGGAAAACGCACCGTGCTGGTGGCACTTACGGAAAAGAATGCGGATCAGGCGGGACGGTCCCTGCTTGAGACATGCTTGGGGAACCCGAACCTAGATGTTCACGATGTTCAGCGGGTGCGTGGTCTCATGCTTTCTTGTGGTGCAGTGGCGCAGCTTGAGGAGCTCATTGCCCGCAAGTCTGCTGCCATTGATACGGCGTTGGCTGCTTTACCGGTGCCGGAGCAGGTGCGGGCAGCCCTAGAAGCTATCGCGGCAAAAGCATTGCACCGAGCCGCGTAACTACAAAAAGGTGGAGGGACCAACCACCTCATCATGTGGGTGGCCCCTCCACCGTCACTAATTTTTAGGAGAGCTCCCAAGTGCTCAATGGCGCACGGTTTTATCGGTCTCGGGTTTTACCAGGCTAAGGCCTGTGCGCGGCGGCGGATTTCCGTCTTCTGCCCGTTAATGAGCGCGTCAATGGGACGTCCCGGCAGAGAATCATCCGCAGTGTAGAGCCAGGTGATGGCTTCCTCGTCGCTAAAACCAGCGTCTTTGAGCACTACTAAGGTGCCTTTGAGAGATTCGAGCACATGATCGCCGTTGAGAAAAAGCGCGGGTACTTTACGCACATTCGTGTCTGGTTCGCGCAGGGCTACAAGAGTGCCATCCGAGATAAGGTTGTGCACTCGAGTAACTTTCAAATCAAGTGCCTCGGCAATATCAGGAATAGTGACCCAGTCGCCTACAAGGGCAAAGGTCTGTACAGTTTTTTCGCTACTCACCTTTTAAGAGTGCCAGAATCTGCCCGATTTTGCCTACTTACGTGCCGCCATTATTGTCGGTTCTGTTCTGGTGGGTGGTTCGGGCTCTATGACTTGACCGGGTTTACTCCCTTTACCTATGAATCCGCTGTATCTTTGCTCAGTGAGAGTTGTCCATGCAGCATGGGCACCACATATCCCCTAGAATCGTAGATGATGAATCCTCCCCCATCTTCAACGCCGTCTTCTTCCCCCGCGAGTTCTGCGACGCGGGGGCGTGACTGGTTAAACGGCATCATCTTCGACGAACACTACTTGGCAGGCCCGCTCATTGCTGGCGGCGGTATGGCCGAAGTGTACTACGCGACCGATACGTGGCTCAATGATTCCCCGGTGGCTATTAAAATTCTGAAACCTGAACTTGCCGCTTCACCCGAGAATCAGCGCAAGTTTTACAGTGAAGAGTCATCGCTACGGCAGATGGGCGGCGGACATGTGATCGGCGTGCTTTCCTCAGGTGAACAGACGGTACGCGGGCAGAAGCTACGGTACATTGTCATGGAGTACGTGCACGGGTGTACGCTGGGCCAGCTGCTGCGGGAGCGCGGTGCCCTATCTGTAGGGGAAGCCCTGCAAATTCTGCTGCCGGTAGTGGAGGGGCTGTCTGAGGCTCATGCGCGACGGCTGGTGCACAGCG
Source organism: Rothia sp. HSID18067 (assembly GCF_003989445.1). Classification (NCBI taxonomy): domain Bacteria; kingdom Bacillati; phylum Actinomycetota; class Actinomycetes; order Micrococcales; family Micrococcaceae; genus Rothia; species Rothia sp. HSID18067. Next base: position 1,107,210 of record NZ_RBMF01000001.1, read on the forward strand.
ATATTAAACCCGGCAATATTTTGTTGGATGTGACCGAGACGGTGAAACTGGCAGACTTCGGTTTGACGCGCCGCGACGACCAGGCGCTCACCGGTGAGATTATGGGCACCCCCGCATACGCTGCACCGGAACTGGTCAAAGGCCAGCAGACGGGTGCACCCGCCGATATTTTTGCCTTGGGCGTGATGATGTACCTCATGTTCGCCGGGCATCTGCCGTTTGATGGCATCGCCAACAGCAGCGAGGTTCACCGTTACAATGCAAACGTCGAAATCCCGCCCGTCGCTGAGGCTGCTCCCGGCCTAGATCCAGGGCTTGCGGGGCTCATTAGCTGGTGTACCCGTCAGCAGCCTGAAGACCGTCCAGAGAACGCGCTTGAAGTTCTAACCGATCTGCGGGATGTGACTGCCCACATGAGCGAGGAAGAGCTTGCCTGGCGCACTCCCCTCGTGGAGGAACCTGAAGTTCCGCTATGGGAGGCTGTGGAACACATCGCGGAGACTACGGGGTTGGCACAGATGGTGCACAACAGCCCCATCAGTGGTATTGGCCGTGCTGAGGATCTGCTGGTGGGCACTAACCGGCGGGCCCAGGCCGCAAAACCTGTGCTACCCATGGAAGAATACGTTCCGCTCTCGATCGGTATCGGCCCTGAAACCCGGCCGGTAAACCCTGCCTTAGCGCGTGGCGATATCCCCCTAGGCGGCCAGCGGTCCTTGGACGGTTCCTCGGCGCGGATGCACTATGGCGCGCTGCGCCCAGAGCTTGCTCAGCGTTCCCTGAATAATGTCTTTGGACTTCCACGCACCCCACCGGGCCCTAACCGTTCCCCGCAGCGCAGGCCAGCATCGCATCCGCAAGCGCGGCCCGGCCCGCGTCCTTTCCCCCGTAACAGGAGGCTCCCAGCTGAAAGGCTAGGTCCGCCACCATCGCCGTTTACAGTAGTGACGGGAGTGGTCGTACTCTTGGTGGCTCTAGTTTTGGCAGGGTTCGTGGGGTGGCTGCTGGCCCAGTCGGTATTACAGAGCACGTGGTGGGCTAACCTGTCACAAATGTTTGGTGGGCTCTAATCCCCCACACCTCATACGTTCAAGGCCGATGAGCTGCCCTCTTTAGGACGGCTCATCGGCCTCATCATACGTTTATATGGGTGTGCTTAACGCATAGTATTACCCAATTGGCGCACATACTGGCTCTTCAGGTACTCAGATACCAAGAATGCGATCTCCAGAGACTGTGAATGGTTCAGTCGCGGATCGCACAGCGATTCGTAGCGGTTAGCCAGTGCTGCCTCGTCCACGGGGTCTGAGCCGCCCAAACACTCGGTGACGTCATCCCCAGTCATTTCAACGTGGATGCCGCCTGGGAAAGAACCCAGGGACTCATGCACCTCAAAGAAGCCGCGCACCTCATCCAGGATGTCATCAAACCGGCGGGTTTTAATCCCTGATGGAACCGATATAGTGTTGCCGTGCATGGGGTCGGTAACCCACACGACCTTCGCCCCGGATGCTTTAACCCCCTCGACGAGAGCGGGAAGTTTTTCGCGAATATTTTTTGCCCCCATGCGGGTGATAAAAGTAAGACGACCGGGTTCCCGTTCAGGGTCGAGCTTGTCGATAAGAGCTAGTGCGTCATCGGTGGTGGTGCCGGGGCCCAGCTTAACACCGATGGGGTTACGCACCTTAGAAAGGAAGTCCACATGGGCGTCGTTAATTCCTCGGGTGCGTTCGCCAATCCACAAAAAGTGTGCGGACGTGTCATAAGGCTGGTGGGTACGCGAATCGATGCGTGTGAGGGCACGCTCAAAATCAAGCACCAGTGCCTCGTGGCCCACGTACAGGTCGGTGGTGGTCAATGCGTTAAAGTCCACCCCGCAGGCTTCCATAAATTTGAGGGCACGGCCTATTTCACGCGCAGTTTCTTCATAGCGGGCATGCGCAGGGTTTTCGGTAAACCCACGGTTCCACTGGTGCACGGAACGCAGATCGGCAAAACCGCCCTTCGTGAAAGCCCGCACCAGGTTCAGGGTTGCCGAGGAGGTGTGGTACCCGCGCAGCATCCGCTTGGGATCGTGAGTGCGCGCCTCTGCTGTGAACTCATGACCGTTAACGGTTTCTCCACGGAACGAAGGCAGGGTAACACCGTCACGGGTTTCCACATCCGAGGAGCGTGGTTTAGAGAACTGCCCGGCAATGCGGCCCATCTTAACCACAGGCATAGAGGCCCCATAGGTCAGCACCGCTGCCATCTGTAGGATGGTGCGAACACGGCCTGAAATTTTATCGGCGGTGGCTCCCGCGAACGTTTCGGCGCAGTCTCCGCCCTGAAGCAGAAAAGCACGACCTTCAGCGACTTCAGCAAGTTGACGGCGCATCGAGTCCACTTCCCCCGCAAAGACCAGCGGGGGCAGCTTTTCGAGTTCTGCCACTGTGGGCGCGTAGTCGGGATGATCCGCCCAGGTAGGCTGCTGGTCAGCGTTAAGGGTGCGCCAAATATCCAGCCCATGGTCGCTGGGCTGTTGCGGGCGAATCGTGTTGCTCATGTATGTTGTCTCGCTCTATCACTCAGGTTGGGTTGTCTGCGGTTGCGGTACCCCATAGCTAAAACCATGAGGCAGTACTACGTTATTGTACTCCCGCTATGGGCAAGACGGTACGGAGCGGTCATGTTTTTATCTCGCTGCGTGAAATCACACGCCACAAAGCGGCCCGTACAACCGAAATGTGGCTGTTAGTGTGTGAGAAGACTAGCTACTGCGGTTTGGGCGCTCCACCCATGAGCCGCCATAAGCCGTTTAACTTTGTCGGCGGGCACAGGCACGTACTGCTGCCCCGAGAGGGCGCGAATAGCCTCAGCTATCTGATCGGTCACAGCCCTGAGCGTGGCGTGGTCATTAGCTTTATCCTGCAAATGTGCGAACTCCAACGGTTTACCAATAATAGTGCGTACCGTAATGGGTTTCCCATTATGCCGAAAACGTGGCCTGTTCGTCCCGGCTGGCTGTATTAGGTCGGTGCCCAGCTGACCCACAGGTACCACGGGTGCACCAGATTCCAATGCAAGACGCGCCACCCCAATTTTAGGGCGGTAGTAGCGTCCGTCAGGACTGCGGGTTCCTTCAGGGTAGATGCCGAGCACTCCCCCGGCACGAAGCACCTTTAGACCGGCTTCTAAAGAAGCCCTGCTTTTCTCCCCACCCGAACGATCCATAGGAAGCTGGCCCACACTGCGGAAGAAAGCTGCCATTGCACGCCCTTTAAAGCCGGGGGTAGTGAAATAGTCGCTTTTCGCTAAGAAATTTACGGTGGGTTTAACCGCAAGCGGAATAAACACCGAATCGCAGAAGGCTAAGTGGTTACTGGCAATAATGGCTGGACCATTGGGCATGTTTTCAGCGCCTATAACTTCATGCGGCCAGATCCGCCGGACGGTGGGGTCGCTTATTGCTTTAAGTACCGCATATACGGGTGTTGTGGCGGGGTGTGTGACCACAGTTTTCTCCTGGAGTGTTTCCGGTTATTGAACGCGGCACGGTTCGATTAATTCACACCGGTGTGCGTCATCGGAGGGGCGAGTGCCTTCCTAGTAGATTGTAGCCGGGTACCAGGGGGTCCATTGGGTGTTATACAGCCCATTTTCACCTGCCAGTTACCTGTGAATCGCGCGAAATCACGCTCACAGCTCAATAGCGTGAGTTTTTATCTCACCTTGAAAGCAATAATAGTGCTAGATATTAAGTGTGGGGTTACACAGCTTCCTGGGGGATGTATGAATATTTTTGAGAACTCGTTAGAGCCGGTGCGTCGGATACGCCGCAAAGTACACGAGAGGCAACAGACAGGTGGGGTGCCTGCGCAGCAGCCGGACTTTAACCACGAACCGCTGTCGTCCCCCGCAGACCCCAAAAAGTATGCGGGTGACTTAGGTATCCTCATCGTGCACGGGTTCACAGGCTCTCCGCACAGTCTGCACCCGTTAGCAGCGTATTTAACAGGGAAAGGGTACCCGGTGGAGTTACCCCGCTTACCCGGCCACGGAACTCACTGGCGTGATATGGCAGTCACCCACTACACCGATTGGATAGATAGTGTTGAGCAGGCGTACGAGCGGCTCACTGGTGCGGGATATCGAGTAATTGTTATCGGTATGTCTATGGGTGGATGCCTTGCCGCGCACCTTGCGGCACGCCGCCCGGTTGCTGGCACAGTGCTTATTAACCCATTCTTTGTTGATGTCAACCCGCTCATGCGCATTGCCCACCGGGTGGCACCAGTGCTGCCGGTAATGCGCTCAATAGGGTCCGATATTGCCGTGCCGGGTGTAGATGAAGGGGCATATGCACGCACTCCCACCGCGTCTATCCGGCAGCTGCACCTGCTGGGGGTAGAAACCCGCGAGCTACTGCCGAAACTGCATGCACCTGTACTGTACTTGCGCTCCGTATCAGACCACACCGTTACTGACGCGTCACACCGCTATTTTCTGCAACATGTCTCGGCATCGGTAGAATTTAAATGGCTCACCCGTAGCTACCATGTGGCAACCCTTGATTACGATGCCGAGCTTGTTAAAGAATTCACACACAAATTTGTACAGTCCTTAAGCTAGGGCGTGGAAGGCGTAACTCATGAAGGTTTTCTCTGTTCCAGCAGAGGTAATGTGCGACCCGCAGCTGAATATCACCAGCATCTTAGAACGCCGTTGCGCTGACACTACCAACCCGTTGTTGTATCGCTGGCAGATGTCACCGGGGAATTGGCAGCCGGTGCGGGCCCGCGAATTTCGGGCCATGGTGGTGGCGGTGGCTAAAGGGCTGATCGCCTCCGGTATTGTTCCCGGAGATCGTATCGGCATTATGAGCCGCACCCGGTTCGAATGGACTCTCATTGACTTCGCTATCTGGTATGCGGGAGCCGTCTCTGTTCCCGTGTATGAGACGAGCGCGCCCGCCCAGGCGGCGTGGGCTCTTTCTCACTCCGAAGCGAAAGCAGTTTTCGTTGAGGACGATAAGCTGGCTGGTGTTATCGAACAGGCAAACAGCATTGAGCCGTTGCACCTTGAAAACACCTGGGTTATTAATAACGGGGCCCTGGATGCACTCATTACGGCCGGGCTCAACGTGCCGGAAGAAGCAGTGTATACGGCACGTGACACCGCCACCTGCAGCTCCCTGGCAACTATTGTGTACACCTCAGGTACCACCGGCAGGCCGAAGGGGTGCCCGCTAACACACGGGCATTTCCTGAACCTGAGCGTAAACACCAAACTGGCGGAACCAGAGATTGCGAATCCCCATAATTCCTCTATTATTTTTCTGCCGTTGGCGCATGTGCTCGCCAGGCTGATTCAGATATTGGCGATGGACGCGGGCGTACAGATTGGGCACTCCCCTAATATTAAAAACCTCGCTGCCGATCTGGACAGTTTTAAACCGACTATGCTGCTGGTAGTGCCCCGCGTGTTTGAGAAAATCTATGAGGGGGCGAAGGCTAAGGCAGCTAAAGGCGGAACGCTCAACAAAGCCCTATTTGACCGCTCAGTGAAGGTTGCTGTTGAGTGGTCGCGCGCTAAAATTTCCGGGCGGGTTCCCCTCGCGTTGGCGGCCCAGTACACGTTCTACGATAGGCTCGTGTACGCGAAGCTGCGAGCGGCGATGGGCGGGCAGCTAAAGTACGCCGTCTCGGGCGGTGGCCCGTTATCCGATACTCTAGGCCACTTCTTCCACGCTGTAGGTATCCGGGTGGTTGAAGGGTACGGTCTCACGGAGACTTGCGCGCCGATTGCAGCGGGGCGTATTAGCGAGTTCCAGATCGGGGCCATCGGCCCGCTCTTACCGGGAGCGCAGGGGCGTATTGCCGAAGACGGTGAACTGCAGGTGCGCGGCGTGGGTGTGATCGATGGATACTATAAGAACCCTCAGGAAGACGCCACCGCATTTACTGAAGACGGCTGGTTTAAAACCGGAGACCTGGCCCGCTTTGATGAACGCGGCAACCTGACGATTGTGGGCCGTAAGAAAGAAATTATTGTGACTGCGGGCGGTAAGAATGTGGTACCGTCTGTGGCGGAAGATCACATCCGCACCTCCCCCTTGGTATCTCAGGCAATGTTGGTGGGAGATCAGAAACCGTTTATTGCCGCGCTGGTGACGCTTGACCCGGATACGCTGCCGGAGCAGCTGGAACACCTGGGCTTACCGCGTGCCATGAGCATCCCCGAGGCAGCGGTGCACCCGAAGGTGCGTGAGGCAGTGCAGATGTTTATTGACGAGGCAAACCTGCTGGTGTCTCGGGCAGAGGCAGTGCGTGAATTTCGTATCATGAACAAAGACCTGACGGAATCCGACGGTTACCTGACGCCATCGCAGAAGCTTAAACGCTCAAAGATTCTGAAAGATTTCTCCGCATATGTGGACGATATGTACAGCCGGGTCTCCGGCGATATGGGTGTGCGTCTAGAGCGGCTGCAGGAGATAAAAGAGCAGGCGTCCGAGAAACTGCACGAATACGCGGAGCACGCCAGCGAACGCATTGAGGAGCTCAGGGAACAGGCTAGTGAGAGGCTGCAGGGGTATCAGGCTGCGCGAGCGCAGAAAACCGAAAGTACCGAGCAGGTTGAGGCGACTGCTGTGACCTCTGACGGCCCCAAGGATACCGCTGTGATCGAAGCAGCAGAGGATGACACTTCTCGCTCCCACGAGCAATAAGTTCGGCCTTGGGCCGGAACGGTCGGGTGCCGCATGTACGCGATGTGCGCTGACGGCTGCCAAACGTATGTTTCCCAAGAGATATATGCCGCAGGGCAGGCTTTCCCACCGAGTCTCCTCAAACCGGGAAAACTTGCCCTGCGGCATATTTTGCAGCTATAGCTATGCGTTGATTTCAAGCCCCAGCAGAGCGTTCTCAACAACTTCAGTCAGTGCGGGGTGAATCCAGTACTGGCCGCGGGCCATCTCGCGCACCCCCAGCCCGAAGCTCATCGCTTGAATGAGCGGCTGAATGAGCACGGATGACTCCTCGCCCACCAGCGCCGCCCCCAGCAGCTGACCGGTGTCTTTACGGGCGATCAGCTTGCACAGCCCCACTTTATCCTCCATCGCCCAGCCATAGGCGGTATCCCCAAACTCCTGGCTTTTAACGGTCACCTCAAAGCCTTCACGTTCACCGGCGGCACGCGCTTGCTCCTCGGTGAGGCCCACATACGCCAGCTGCGGGTGGCTGAATACAGCCGCGGGCACAAAGCGGTGGTCGCTGGCGCGTAGCTCGTTCGGGTGGGACAGGTTATGCTGCACGATGCGCGCCTCGTGGTTAGCAACATGTTTAAGCTGATATGGGGAGGAGATATCCCCCAGCGCAAAAACACCTTCAACGGGGGCGCCGTTGTACAGTACCCGCTGATACTCGTCCACACCAATAAGGCCGCGGGCATCTACATCAAAGAACTTCTCAGCATGCAGGCTATCACTATTTGGACGCCGCCCGGTAGCCACCAGCACCTTATCGGCAACCACATCAACTAGTTCGCCGTCGTTCTCAAGAACCACGGTTACTGAGTCGTCATCGTTTTGACGGATCTCGATGAGAGCGTGCTCCAGCAGCAGATTCCACTGTTGAGATGCGGCTTGGGCGAAACGGTTCACGACCTCCTCATCCACGCCGCGCAGCAGGCGGGCTGACCGGTTCGCCTGGGTTACCTCAACGCCCAGCGCTGAGAAAACATGTGCGAACTCTGCGGCCACTACTCCGCCGCCAAGCACCACCATACGCTGCGGTAGGTGTTCCATGCGCATCACGGTATCATTTGTGAGCACCTGCGGCAGGTTAATTCCGGGCACGTCGGGGCGCGTGGCGCGTGAACCGGCGGCGATAACCACCTGCTTACCGTGGACCTTCCGGCCCGATGCAGTCTGCAGGGTGTGCCGGCCGGTAAAGTGCGCATACTCTGGGTAGAAGTCAACGTTCGGCAGGTTAGCACGCCATTGGCGGCCAGCCTCAGAAATCTTATCGATTCGGTGTGGGAAAATGCGGTCGCGCATGTTCTTCCACGAAATGTTTTGCACGGATGCTTCAACGCCAAGCTCAGCAACTTCTTGCGTTTTAACTGCCACGGTGGCCGGATACACAAACATTTTTGTGGGGATACACCCCACGTTTAGGCAGGTGCCGCCAAATATACCGCCGTCAATAATGGCGACTGTCTTATCATCCCACTCGGGTCCAATAATGCTATTGCCCGACCCAGAGCCGATCACTACAAGGTCGTACTGTGCCACCCCGTCAATGACTTCGAGGTCTTTAATGCTCATGCGCTCCTACCTTTATCATGTGGTGGTCCCGGGCCTGCCGGTTCTCGGGTTTGCCAGTTTCTTGGGCCTCAGGTGCCCTTCGTATCATTCTAACGGTAGCTATAACACGGGGACTTAGGTTTTATTCCGGCACTATAGTCAGTAGCAGCTGCCCACCAGTTACGTATGAGCCATCGGTGTGGGTAATACGCCCAACCCGACCGTGCGTCCGAGCCGTTACCAGAGTTTCCACTTTAAGGGCTTCGACGATGGCGAGCTTCTGTCCCGCGTCCACATGCTCGCCCTGACCCACGAGCAGAGTCAGGTACCCGGCGAACGGTGCACACACTATAGTGGGCCCCAGATCATCCTGGTTTGAGTGTAGAGTATGTTCGTTTGGGCGCTGCGGCGAGTTGCTGTTCTGCGGCATGAAGAAGTCCTTTACTTTCTGCGGCTCTTTCATATCCAACGGCTACAGGGCGGCGACAAGCCCCGTGAGCAGGCGGGTGAAACGGGTTGCCGGGTCCACGGCTTCCTCATCGGGCCAGTAATGGATAGGAAAAGCCGCGCCTTGGGCTCGTTGTACCGCTGAGCTTTCCCACAGGGTTGGCTCAACCACGAGACCACCGAAGAGGGTACGCATTTCTTCGCGGCGGTACAGGTGCTCAGGGTCATTAGGGCGCATCCTATTAATGATGACCGCAGCCCCCTCAATATCTTGTTCGTTATTGTCCTTAAAACGGGCGATGCCGCGTAGCGTGCGTTCGGTTCCGGCAACCGAAAAAAGGGAAGGTTCCGCGATAGAAAGTATCCGCTGGCTGGCAGCCCACCCCACCGAGGTGAGGGTTCCCATAAAAGGAGGACAGTCAATGAGCACCAGATCGTAGGTAGCGTCAGTCGCGCGGATAAGTTTCCGCACCCGCTCACTGTAGGAGACATGCTGCCGGGTATCGAAAAGGATTGACCGGGCAGAGCCGCGCGCCACCTGTATCTCGCCGGTAGTGGCGGGGTGGCTGGTTAAGAGCGTAGTGGCACCGGCGTGACGGTTCCACCCAGATGGGCCGACTGAGGCCGTGAACGCGTCCTCTTCGTCTCCATCCATGATGGAGGCAATATCGGGGGTGGTAGGGGCAACGTCCAACCCTGTGCTGGCGTCTGCGTGTGGGTCAAGGTCTATTACGAGAGTCTTGAGCCCACCATGTAGCGCGGCAGATGCCAAACCGAGTGTTATGGAAGTTTTGCCTACGCCGCCTTTGAGGCTACTGATACTGACGATTCTAGGCATTGAGAGTATATTTCCGTTGAGTATTCCAATGAATGAGTGCTTACAACTTATTCTAGCGAAATAACTGCACCCTCACCGAATGGTGAGGCTTTTTGCAGGGTACGCTTGAAACCCACGATTCAAAAATACTATGGGTACCTGCTAGTGTGTAGGTTTCTTTCTCAGGGACTGCCTCCCTGCCGCCTCTTGTATCGTGGGTTAGGGCAGCCTGCAAGGCAGGGCCGGGACTTAGTTCCCGGCCTTGCGGGCACGTCTAGCCGCCAACTGGTCTACGTGCTCATGCGCCCCGCCGAGGGTGTCTTCTCCCGGCTCGCCGTTAAGGTTCTGCTCAATCTCACGCCAGACACGGCCAATGGCGATACCGAACACACCCTGCCCCGCCTGTACCAGGTCAATCACTTCGCTCGGGGATGTGCACTCATATACTGTTGTGCCATCACTCATAAGGGTCACTCCCGCCAGGTCTTCCACGCCTCGGGTGCGTAAGTGCTCTATGGAGGTACGGATCTGCTGGAGGGAAACACCAGTATCAAGCAGGTGCTTTACGATCTTAAGCACCAGCACGTCCCTAAAACTATAGAGACGTTGGGTACCAGACCCGGAGGCTGAACGAACTGTGGGGACCACTAGCTCGGTACGCGCCCAATAATCCAGCTGGCGGTAGCTTATACCCGCCGCTTTGCGGGCTACCGACCCACGATACCCCAGGTTCTCATCTACCAGGGACAGAGGGTCTGCGAAAAGCACCCCCTGTTCTCCGCGCGGAGGTGGCGTTGTGGGAAAAAGAGAGCCGAACCCTTCAAGCGGCTGATCCATCGGGTGCGAAAGGGTAGAGTCTGCTGCATCCGCAGCGGATGCGGTGCCTTTCGCGTTCTGCCCACGGCTGGATTGCTGCGCCACTGAGGTTACTTCCTATTCTTTGTGTTCTCTTACGTTCTCCCCACGGTGAGGGTACGAGGTGGGGCCGTCCGGTTAGGACATGCACCATGAGAATCCTACTTAGCTATCGTACCGGCTGAAGGATACGTTTGCACGGGACAACGCACCTAAATAAGAACGTATTTCAGCAAAAAATTTTATGACTTAAATGAGGATGCGCGCCTCGCCCAGTGGGCGAGGCGCGCATCCTCATGCTGAGTGAGTGAATCCACTATAAACCCATCGGCGGGGTTATTGATTGTGTCTCGGATTCTGGGGAAAACGCCCCGTCCCGGTCCCGGTGCCGGAATAACAGAGTGTTTTCGATAATGCCAAATTATTCGTAACTGGGCATTGCCGATTCGACCAGAGTCGCATGCAGCTGCAGGCACAGCTTGCGGATCTTATCCGCACGCTCCTGAGCCTGAGACTGCGATGAAGGGTCGCGGCGGGAAGCCAGTGGAGCTACCGCGATTTCTACCAGAGAAATCTCGCGTTCTGCAGCAGACTTGAAGGAACGCAGGTGACGGGGCTGAATACCGTGCTGAGTCAGTTCAGCACTAGTGCGGGCGGTCAGCACATCATACTCGGTGTATTCGCCGTCCTTAGCCTCGATCAGGCCGTATTCAACCAGGTCATCAATAAGTTCTGTTGAGGCCCCTGAGTACTCTGCCAGCTCGCGCAGGGTGTACTTGCGGCTTGCATTGTCGGAGGATCCGAGTACTTGGTCCAGCACCTCGTCAGAGACCGGCGCAGGGATTGCGTTAATAGCGCGTCCGGCTTCAAGGTCGTCAAGGTGCTGGCGGATGACCTTCAGGGGCATATAGTAGTCACGCTGCATGGTGAGGATGTACCGCAGGCGTTCAATATCGGTCTGGGAGTACTTGCGGTACCCAGTGTCAGTACGCTTGGGGTACACCAGTCCGCGTTCTTCGAGGAACCGAATCTTCGAAGCGCTAATGCCGGGGAAGTCCAGGTCTAGCTGACTAAGAACCTGACCGATGGTACGGCTTTTAATGTCGCGGGGGTCGCGGCTGTTTTCGCCACGCCCGACGCTTTCTACGAGAGCCTCGGCCCTTGCGAGGTTTTCATCAATGAGTGAGCTCATGAGAACAACTTTCGGGTTTATAGATTTTCGCTAAATACACGCTGGGGTACGCTCAAGGTACCCCAGCGCCTGACACGTACATGACCGGGAGGCTTGCACGGTAGCCAGCTATTTAGCGCCTGTGTTTGAGTGTGAGAGCAGGCCTTCGTGAATTATCACGAAATGATAAACACTTAACCTGCTGTTCAATCTTATAGCTTTAAGCGAGAGAATGCCATTTCTCCCGAAGATTCTGGGTAAATTTTATGATTTTTTACGGAGAAAGTACTTTATTAAGCGCTGGGAGAAAGAATACCAATTAGCCCCCTCAACGCCCGAATATGAAGCCGGGGTTGAAGCCAATACACCGTTTTACCCGTGAAATAACGCCGAACTAAGGGGAACCTACCCTGTTTGAAAAACGGAGGTGCTGGCAAGTTCAAAACTCACCAGCACCTCTACAAATTCGCTGCGACCGAGATTAAGCTCTCATTTTTGAATCGAGGGCTTAAACCATCGTACTCACCCTAGTCCAACTCTGCTTTGTATGCCTCAGCAGAGAGCAAACCAGAGAGATCATCAGCGTTTGCAGGGCGCAGCTCAACGAGCCAGCCCTCCCCGTAAGGGTCGCTGTTAACCAAGGACGAATCGTCGTTCACAGCCTCGTTAACGGCCACAACCTCGCCAGCAACCGGGGCAAGCACATCCGAAACGGACTTAGTGGATTCAATCTCGCCGAAAGAATCGTTAGCTTCGACAGTATCGCCTTCCGAGGGAAGATCAACATACACGACGTCGCCCAGAGCGTCCTGTGCGTGGTCGGTAATGCCAATACGAACGGTGCCCTCATCGGTGAGAGCCGAAACCCACTCGTGGTCGGAGGTGTACAAAAGTTCTGCGGGAACATTGCTCATAACGGTGGTTTCCTTTCACTGTGTTCCTTGCAGGCCGCGTGAGCCACGCGAGCCACGTTCGCGCCGTGGGGAACGCGCACGATATACCTTAGATTATCGCATATAACGTAACCGCGAGCACGTTGATTACCAGTATGACGAGGCTGTTTTAAAGGCGGATGCGCCCCACCTCCACGAAGGAGGCAAGGCGCATCCTATGAGTTACTTACAGCTTCTAGCGAGAAGCAATGACCTTCTCAGAGAAGGGGTTTGGGTTACCGAAACGGTGTGCGGTAATCGAGACGGCCTGCTCACGCAGGAACGGCAGCATCTCGATACGCCCGGCTTCGGTCACCGGCTGGAAGTACACAGCCACGTCCGGGCGGCCACCCAGAGCGGTGTACACGGACTTTACATCGCTACCAATGTAGCGGATACGAGTACCTTCCAGAGGGGTGCCAGCTAGGGCACGAACCGGGGTCTTAGCGTTGGACTTGAGCCAGTTACGCCATGCCTCATCAGACTCGATCGAGTACTTCACGCCCTTGTTCTCCAGCACACCGCGGACGGCGACCGGCAGATCCCGTGCAGTTGACAGAGCGATCGGGGCACCGGCTGCCAAACCAGCCAGTACAACACGTACGACCTCTGCCGCAGGTGCCGACTCATCGGCACGCACCAGCACCTGGGTGGGTAGATAGCGCAGAATATTACGCTCAACACCCAGCTTCGAGGGATCGTGGCCGTAACCAAACTCAGTCTCCCAAGCGTGAGCGTCGGAGGATGCCGAGCGCTTAATGAACTCGAAGTCCTTTGCGCCGCACAGGCTAGCGCCCTCAGCGGTGGCCAGTACCTCGCGTACCGCCACAGACTGCGGAACGGTAGTAGCGGTTGCGTGATCCGGCTCCCAGTCGGTAAGTGCGACCAGGTAGTTGGGGCCACCAGCTTTGGTACCGGAACCGACGGTAGACTTCTTCCAGCCACCGAAGGGCTGGCGGCGAACAATTGCACCGGTGATACCACGGTTCACGTACACGTTACCCGCCTGCACCTTGGAGAGCCACAGCTCAAGGTCATCAGCATCAAGCGAGTGCAGACCAGCAGTCAGGCCGTAGTCGGGAGCATTCTGCAGCTCAATAGCCTCTTCAAGGGTGTCAGCAGTCATAATACCCAGAATCGGACCGAAGTACTCAGTCATATGGTACTCAGAGCCAGGCTTGACGCCTTCACGAACGCCGGGGCTCCACAGGCGGCCGGTCTCGTCCAGTTCCTTAGGCTGAATCAGCCAACGCTCACCCGGACCAAGGGTGGTCAGACCGCGGAGTAGCTTCTCCTCAGGCTTCTGCGCCACCGGGCCCATCTGAGACTCAATGTCCTGCGGGTGCGCCACGTGCAGGGAGTTCACGGAGTCAAGCAGCTGACGACGGAACCGCTCAGACTGAGCCACGGAACCAACCAGGATAACAGTTGAACCGGCAGAGCACTTCTGACCCGCGTGACCGAACGCCGAGTATACGACGTCCTTCACAGCCAAGTCGATGTCAGCGTTCGGGGTAACAATAATGGAGTTCTTACCTGAGGTTTCACCGAACAGCGGCAGGTCATCGCGCCAGGAGCGGAACAGCTCAGCGGTCTCGTAGCCGCCGGTAAGAATCAGACGATCCACCTCGGGGTGGGAAATGAGTACCTTACCTGCCTCACGGTCAACAACCTTGACAAGCTTCAGAACTTCCTTCGGCACGCCAGCGTCCCACATAATATCTGCAATCAGAGCACCGGTGCGGGCGGTAATGGTTGCGGGCTTGAAGATAACAGCAGAACCTGCGGCTAAACCGGCAAGCACACCACCGGCGGGAATAGCAGTCGGGAAGTTCCACGGCGGAACGACCAGGGTCAGGTCTACAGACTTAGCCCGAGCACCGTCCATCTTATCGAGGTCCTCAGCCAGCATTGCATAGTAGTACGCAAAGTCGATAGCCTCAGATACCTCGGTATCACCCTGCTCAAGAGTCTTGCCAGCTTCGGCAGCCATAACCTCCAGCAGGTCTGCACGGTGCAGAGCAATACCCTTACCCACGTGGCGCAGAATCTTAGCCCGCTCAGCACCGGAGAGACGACCCCAAGCCTTGCCAGCCTGCTCGGTTTCCTCAATAAGTGCCTCCGCCTCAGCAACAGAGGTCAGCTCATTCTCCTTGAGGATATCAATACCCAACTGGGTGCTCTTGGAACGCTCAAGGATCGCACGACCCCATGCACGGTTACCTGCCAGTGAGGGGTCGGTATCGGGGGTGTTCTCGAAGCGACCCGCAGGGACGAAGACGTTCTCAGCGTTCTCGTGGGAACGGTCCTGGGTACGCTTAGCGGAGGGAATCTCGTCAGTGACGGAGTTCAGTGAGCGCAGGAAGCGTTCTTCCTCACGCTTGAAGATAGCCTCGTCAGTTGCCAGGTCAAAGATGCCCGACATGAAGTTCTCGCTTGATGCGTTTTCTTCCAGACGACGGATCAGGTAGGCGATAGCAACATCGAATTCCTTGGGGTTTACCACGGGGGTGTACAGCAGCAGGTGACCCACACGCTTCTGAATAACCTTTGCTTGCTGCTCGGCCATACCGATCAACATCTCAAATTCGACACGGTCGGCAACGCCGCGGTCCTCAGCCAGCAGCAGTGCAAACGCCACATCGAAGAGGTTATGGCCAGCAACACCCAAGCGGATGTTCTTGGCATGTTCGGGGCGCAGGGCGTAATCAAGGATACGCTTGTAGTTAGTATCTGCTGCCTGCTTGGTGTCCCAGGTGGTGACGGGCCAACCGTGCATTACACCTTCAACAATCTCCATGGAGAGGTTGGCGCCCTTAACGAGGCGAACCTTAATACCTGCGCCACCGTTCTCAACGCGGCGTGCGGCCCACTCCTGCAAGCGGATCATAGCGGCAAGAGTATCAGGCAGGTATGCCTGCAGCACGATACCCGCTTCGAGGTTCTTCAGCTGCGGCTGATCCAGGATCTTGGTGAACACGTCAATGGTCATGTCCAGATCCTTGTACTCCTCCATGTCCAGGTTAATGAACTTGGTGGGGCTGGTGGAGGCAGCCAGTTCGTACAACGGGGTCAGGCGGCGGACTGATTCATTAACAACTTCGTCAAACGCCCAGTGCTGGTGCGGGCCGGAGACAGCCGATACCTTAATGGAGACATAATCAACGTCGTCACGTGCCAACAGTCGCTTGGTCTCGGAAAGGCGGTGCTCTGCTTCGTTATCACCCAGCACAGCCTCACCCAGAAGGTTCACGTTTAGGCGGTTGCCAGTCTTAGTGAGCTCTGCAATTGCGCCACCTAGCTTCTCATCGGAGGCATCAACGATCAGGTGCCCAACCATCTCGCGGAGCACTCGGCGTGCTACGGGAACGGTCGGCCAGGCGAGCTTACCCGCCATCTTACCGCCGATACCAACAGCGGACTTCATATACCACGGCAGGAAGGAAGGAACAAGAGATGCAATATGGGAGAGGTTACGACCCGAGACATTATCGTCTTCGGGGCGGATCACGCCGTCGACAAAACCGACAGTAAAAGGCAGGCCATTCGGATCCTTGAGCACGCCAGCGAGTTGCTCAGCGGCAAAGGTTGATTTCTCGTTCTGCGCCTCAGTGACCCACTGACGGACGAGCTTACGAGCCTCGTTCGCCATGTTCTGGTAGTGCTCAGATGCGAAAGGATGCGTCATCCTTGACTCCTAACTAACTACGGTGCGCGCGATGCGCACGAAGCTTAATGATGTCTCTATTTCACCACAAAAGGGTGGGAAATACCTCATTAGAAAAAATAAATGTTTGTGCCATATATTGTTTAAAATTTCTAAATAATTGCTATGGCATCGTTTTCTCCCGAAAATCCGCCACATCTCAGGAGTGCAGGAGGTTTCAGCCGCTTACTTTACTCCCCCAAACACCCCAAAATAGTGGGACTCATCACCCCAGAGTAGATGTGAGGCTAATCTCTATATACTAATCTTGAAATCATAGTAGAGACGCCGCAGCCCCACCTCACCCAGCAGAAAGACAGCCATGTACGACATCCGCCGCATGCAGATGCTCCTTGAAATCCACGAGCGAGGCACCATTATCTCTGCCGCGCATGCACTTAATCTCACCCCATCAGCTGTCTCCCAGCAGATCACTAACCTCGAAAAAGAAGCAGGAACCGCCCTGCTCCAACGCGTAGGCAGGCGTGTGCAGCTTACCAGCGCCGGGCTAGTAGTCATCGAAACAGCCCGACGTATTCTGCGGGAAGTGGACCGTATGCAAACCAGCGTAGCTACCCTCGCCGGAGAGCCAGCCGGAACTGTACGTCTAGCAATTTTCCAGTCCGCATCATTCGCCTTATTGCCACGCACCCTCGCCTACCTTCACGACCACGCCCCACGTCTAGTGCTGCAGGTTCTTCAAATCGATCCGGAAACCGGCATCTCAATGACCAGAAGCCGCGAATACGACATGGTAATCGCCGAATCCTACCCACACCATTACATCCCTGAATACCCCGAACTTCACTCCGAGCTGCTGGTTGAAGACCCTCTGAGCCTCATCGTTCCAGCGGACTCCCCCATCCGTTCCCTCCACGAGGCACGACACATCCCGTGGGTTCTTGAAAGGGAAGAAAATACCTCCCGCCGGTGGGCCGTCAACCAATGCCGAGCCGCCGGGTTCGAACCCGAGATCCGATACAGCGCCAACGACATGATCACTAATGTGAACTTGGTACGTGCCGGTTTTGCCGCCAGTATTGTGCCCGGCTTTATTCTCGCTTCACTCTCCAACTCTGAAGGGTTACGGGTAGTGGATCTGCCGGGAGCCCCCTACCGCAGTATTTTTACCGCGGTACGCGCCGATGCGGTCACAACCCCCGCCCTTGCCATGGTACGTGAAGCCATGCGGCATGCGGTGAGTGAAGCGTTCGACTCTTAGCAGCTGCCCTCCACACCGAAACGCCCTCGCTCTTACTTCTCAATGAGAGCCCGCCCCAACTGCTCATCCAGCACCAGGTCAGTGATGGCCCCCGTGCGCAATGCTGCCCGCAGCACAGCTGCCCGATGCACCCCAGATGCCACACACAACCTACGCGGAATATGAGTTAGCTCTGTCGGAGTGGGGCCAGAGGCCCGGCGGTTCATCTCCAGATCCTTCCACGAGCCGTCTTCTCGCAACAGGATAGTACATATATCCCCCACCACCCCCTGCTCACGCAGTGTACGCTGCGCGGCAGCATCGAAATACCCGCCAGAGTACACATGCGATGGGATTGCCCCACCGAAAGCACCAATACCAAAGAGCGCCACGTCAACCTTGCGTTGGGCCCGCAGAGTTGCCTGCACGCTCCTTTCCCGCCACATAGCGTCTTTCGTGTCGGCATAGTCAAAAAACGCAGGAACGGGGAAATGCACTATATATGCGTCATAGGCTGTAACAAGTCGTCCTAGCAGGGTGTCCAGGTACGGTATTCCGGTGTGGTGGGCGTTTCCCGCTCCGTTGAGCTGCACTATTTTTACCCCATTGAGGGGGCGGCGCGGCAGATGCCGAGACACCTCAGTGACGGTCGCACCCCATGCCACCCCAATACTTGTTCCGTCGTCAATCATAGAGTCTAGAAGCTGGGCGGCAGTACGGGCCACCTGTCCCATCACCGCGATAGGTGTAGCATCCGCCCGAGTGTTTACTAGGCTTACGCGGGTCTTATATCGTTCGCTAATGCGCCGCTCAAGTTCGCTGCGAACCCGGAAAGAATCATCCAGACGAATCTGCACCATGCCAGTTTCACGAGCGCTTTTGAGAAGTCGTGAGACGGTAGCGCGGGAAACCCCAAGCCGATTAGCGATACCGTCCATAGTCATATCTTGTACGTAATACAGTTGTGCGGCCTCATAGGCTTGATTGATTCGTCCGTTCACATGCACCCTCCCCCGCATGAAAATCCGTTCATAATACTTGGTAAATATTTCACCACCAGGTTTTACTGAGTGCAACCTCAAAACGGTGTAAGCACACAGTTTGCTGGCTTTGGCGCCGGTTCCCACCCGGCACAGGTGGGCCTATTCCCTCCCCAACCACAGACGACAAAGACGCCCCTGAAGAAAAGGATTAGAACACAAATGGGCTCTCAGCAGTTCAATAAACTTTCTCACCTCACCGCTTCCTCTCGTGCACGCGCACTGGCTGATATGGCGGAAGGACCCGAACTCGACGTTCTTGTCATTGGCGGCGGTATTACCGGTGCCGGTATCGCCCTCGACGCGGCGACTCGCGGCCTGCGTACAGGGATTGTGGAAGCGGGAGACTGGGCAGCAGGTACCAGCGCCTGGTCCTCAAAACTTATTCACGGCGGTCTACGCTACCTCTACAACCTGGATTTCAAACTCGTAGCTGAGGCCCTCAAGGAACGCGGTCTGCTGCTCGAGAAAATTGCGCCTCACCTCGTGCACGCGCAGCCCTTTTTGTGGCCATTGAAGACTCCTGTTATTGAGCGCTCCTATTCCGCTATCGGCATTGGCATGTACGATACCCTCGCGTACATTGGTTCGCGCGGCAAAAAGGGAGTTCCTTCGCAGCGTCACTTCACGAAGAAGGGCACTAAAACGGTTTTCCCCGATATCAAAGATTCTGCATTTACCGGCGCTATTCAGTTCTATGATGCACGCGTAGATGATGCCCGCCTAGTCGTTGATGTTGTTCGCACCGCCAGCGGTTATGGTGCCCTGGCTGCTTCACGTACCCAGGTAGTAGGTATCGATAAAGACACCTCCGGCAAGGTGGTGGGTGCGAGGCTGGCCGATCTGGAAAGCGGGCAGGAGCTCACGGTCAAAGCGAAACACATTATTAATGCCACCGGAGTCTGGACCGAAGAGTCTGAATCTCTGGCGAACCCGGATGCCGGCCTTGAGGTACTCGCGTCTAAGGGTATTCACATTGTCGTGCCGCGTGATCGTATTCAGGCTACTAGCGGTATTTTCACAAAGACCGAAAAATCGGTACTTTTCATTATCCCGTGGCAGCGTTACTGGATTATTGGTACGACCGATACCCCGTATACCGAGGATCGCGAGCGTCCTGTGGCAACGCGTCAAGATATTGATTACGTGCTGGAGCAGGCGAACAAGCTGATTGCTGACCCGTTGACCCATGATGACATCATCGGTACCTATTCGGGGCTGCGTCCTCTCTTGCAGCCGAAGGTTAAGGGTGATGGTGCCCAGTCCACTAAGGTGTCTCGTGAGCATACTGTTACGGAGGTTGCCCCCGGCATGAGCGCTATTGCCGGCGGCAAGCTGACTACCTACCGTGTAATGGCGGCGGATGCGGTTGATTTTGCACTCGGTGATCGTGCACAGGAACGTCCATCGGTGACGGAGACGATCGCGCTGGTGGGTGCTGCTGGGTATCGCGCTATTGAGGCCGGCCGTGGCCGTTACGCACAACGCTATGGTTGGGATGAAGACCGTATTACCCATCTGCTGGAACGCTACGGCGCGCAGATTGAGGATCTTGGTGCGCTTATTGATGCTGATCCGGACCTTGGTGCGCCTCTTAAACACGCACCGCAGTTCCTACGCGCCGACGTTGTATTCGCTGTTCGCTACGAAGGTGCCCTGCACCTGGAAGATGTACTGGTTCGCCGCGTGCGTCTTGACCTTGAACAGCGTGATCGCGGGTTGGCTGCGGCCCCCGAGATTCTTGAGATTATGCGTTCCGAACTCGGTTGGTCGCCGGAACAAGCCCAAAAAGAATTCGATCTCTACGCGGCCCGTGTAGCGGCTATTCGTCAGGCAGAGACAGCCTCGACCGACGCCGAAGCATCCGCTAAGATTGAGGCCGTTGAGCCGGTGGCCCCCCGCCGCACGCTCAATGTGCACCACAGCTAACTGCCGCAGGTTTTTAGCTGCCCGTATAGTTATGTGAAGTTCACAATGCAGTGCTGAAAGGACGATTATGTCAATTCCTCTAGCTGCCGCCGTCGGCACGCTTCTCGCAGATGGCGGTAGCGCCCTTGCGGATACCGCCGGTAAGGCCAACACGTTAGGCTTGTTTGTCTCTGAATTTTTCGGGACATTCATCCTGATTCTGCTCGGTGCTGGTGTGTGCGCCGCAGTCAACCTGCCCAAGTCATACGCTAAGAACGCTGGCTGGGTTGTTATTACCTTTGGCTGGGGTCTTGCAGTGTTCACCGCCGTGTACCTGTCTTTCCCTTCGGGCGCCCATCTCAACCCCGCTGTGACTCTCGGGCTGGCCTCAGCCGGGCGTGACCTTGCCGAGAATGTACCCGCTTCGGCTGCTAATATTGCGATCTATATTGCCGGGCAGATGCTCGGCGGGTTCTTCGGTGCTGTGGCGGCTTTCCTCGCGTACAAAAAACACTTTGATGAGGAGAAAGGCGACCGCCTAGGTATCTTCGCGACCGGCCCCGCTATTAAGTCGTACGGTTGGAACCTGGTGACGGAGATCCTCGGTACGTTCGTGCTGGTAGGGTGGATTATTGCTTCGGGCAAGACCCCTGCACAGATTGGCCCGCTGGGTGTGGCCCTAGTGGTGGTTGTGATTGGTATGAGCCTTGGTGGTGCAACCGGGTATGCCATTAACCCGGCACGTGACTTGGCCCCGCGTTTCGCTCACTTTGTGCTTCCGATCCGCGGCAAGGGCGGCTCTAACTGGTCGTACTCCTGGGTGCCGGTGCTTGGCCCCACCATCGGTGGTGTGCTCGCTGGCCTGATTGTTCCGGCGCTGTTGGCGCTCTAATTGTTAAGGCGTGATACGCCGCCCGGCACCGTTATGTAAGAGACGGGCGGCGTATCCTCTGCCGTTTCTACTCCTAAAAGTTTTATTCCGTGTCAGATAACAGGTTTGGCGTATTTCAGGCCGCCTGTCTCCCACAACAGTGAGGAAATCACTATGACTAACCCCCTACACAGCGCCACCCTGAATGTTGAGCGCAAGTACATTATGTCTATCGACCAGGGCACCACCAGCTCCCGGGCTATCCTTTTCGATAAGGCGGGCAAGATCGTTTCTGTGGGTCAGCTTGAGCACGAGCAGATTTTCCCCAAGGCAGGTTGGGTTGAGCACAACCCCGTTGAGATTTGGGATAACGTGCGTAAAGCCGTTGCAATGGCGATGGCAAACGGTGAGGTAAACCATCACGAGATTGCCGCAGTGGGCATCACCAATCAGCGTGAGACCACGGTGGTGTGGGATAAGAACACTGGTGAGCCGGTTTATAACGCAATTGTTTGGCAGGACACCCGCACCCAAGACGTTGTTGATGAGCTCGCTGGCGATGACGGTGTGGGCAAGTACCACGATGTTGTGGGCCTGAATCTTTCAACCTACTTCTCAGGACCCAAGATTAAGTGGATTCTCGATAATGTTCCCGGCGCTCGTGAGCGTGCCGAACGCGGTGATCTGCTTTTTGGCAACACCGACAGCTGGGTGGTGTGGAACCTGACCGGCGGTGTTGATGGCGGCGTGCACGTGACTGACGTTACGAACGCATCCCGTACTCTGCTCATGAACATTCGTACTCTTGAGTGGGATCCGCAGATCGCTGCCGATATGGGTATTCCCATGAGCATGCTCCCCGAGATTAAGTCCTCTTCTGAGATCTACGGTTATGGGCGCCCGACCGGCCTGATGCGCGGCACACCCATTGCCGGTATCCTGGGCGATCAGCAGGCTGCAACCTTCGGGCAGGCATGCTTTGAGAAGGGCATGGCGAAGAACACCTACGGTACCGGTAACTTCATGCTGATGAACACCGGAAATGAGCCCGTGTTCTCAGATAACGGCCTTCTGACAACCGTGGCATACAAGATTGGTGACGCTGACCCCGTTTATGCCCTAGAGGGTTCGGTTGCGATGAGCGGTTCGCTGATTCAGTGGCTCCGCGATAACCTGGGCATGCTCACCAACGCCTCCGATTCCGAAGCACTAGCAACTTCGGTTGAGGATTCGGGTGGCTGCTATGTGGTTCCTGCATTCTCGGGCCTGTTTGCCCCGCACTGGCGTTCCGATGCGCGCGGCGTGATTGTGGGCTTGACCCGCTACGTAAACAAGGCGCACATTGTGCGCGCGGCACTGGAGGCAACCGCTTTCCAGACCCGCGAGGTGCTGGACGCGATGAACGCCGATTCCGGCGTGAAACTTTCCGAGCTGCGTGTGGATGGCGGCATGACCGCAAACGAGTTCCTGATGCAGTTCCAGGCGGATATTCTGGGGGTCCCGGTGATCCGCCCGAAGGTTATTGAGACTACTGCGTTGGGTGCCGCCTACGCAGCCGGTATTGCGGTCGGTTTCTGGGACGGCGAGAAAGACGTTGTCGAAAACTGGGCTGAGGATAAGCGGTGGCTGCCTGCCATGGAGCAGTCCGAAGTAGACCGCCAGTACCGCCTTTGGAAGAAGGCTGTAGCGCGCACCCTCGACTGGGTGGATGAGGACGTGCCCACCGCATAAACTTTAAATTTGCGACCTACCGTATATCAGGGGTGTCTAGGCTAGTGCCTAGGCACCCCTGAGACAATATCAGGGAAAGTTATGACAGATGCGTTTCGTTAGGCTCTGCCTGGGGAACAGCTGTTGGGTTATGTGGTTGCAATGTTCCGGATGCTTCGACGGTGTTCTCTGAAGGTGCGGTATAAGTAGTCTCAGGTTGAACGCCGTTAGAAACTTGAGCAGCACGCGCCACAGTTACCAAAGCAGGGCGGAGCACTCGGTCAGCAAGCATAAAACCTTCCTTCACCTCAGATACGATACTCCCCGCTGGATGCGTATCATCAGCAGGTACCACACCGGCAACTTCATGAATTGCGGGGTTGTAGAGGCCTTGTGCCTCAATGCGTTCCAGTCCACGCAGCGCGAGAATGTCAAGGATTTCTTCCCGCACTGATTCTGTAAGAGCTGCTGAGGGTTCTTGAGAGATCAACCGGTCCAAGGCGACGAGGATCTCCTTGAATATAGAGCGGTATGCTTCTCCCCTAGCTGTCTCATCACGCTCACGTAAACTCTGTTGGACCGAAACAATCAGCTGATTCTTCGCACGGTCCTCAGCAATCTTATGGGTAAAACGGTTACGTAACTCTTCTAGTTCTCCAAGCACACGTTCTTCAAATCCTGGAGTAACGAACGCTGAAACAGTCACACTTTGGCTATGGATGTTCTCTTGGGGGACAGGCTGAGCGGTTGCGGTAGAGCCATCCGCAGTGTGAGGATAATCGGTGTTTGCCGCTTTATCCTCAGTATTTTGTTCTCCCTCTCGAGCATGGAGGGCAGGCTGGGAGGTATACAAGGTTTCAGGTATATTGTCTGACATTATTTCCCTCAAATTATAACTATAAATACATTTCTACGGATACATACTAAAGGTCAATGGCGGGTATAGAGAGCTGCTAGCTCTCTATACGCAAATTACCTCGGCACAGCAACTCCTATACTTGATAGCCATCGTCGATTGTGACGCCACATTGGCTGATAGAAGCAGTAAAAGAATAACCACCACACAGGTACCGAGATACCCATTCCAATAAATGCGATGATTATATCAGCCAGAAATCCATAAATATCACTATAAAATTTTGATATCGAATCTACTAAAGCCATAAGTGTCATCAGCGGCATAAACACCATTGCCCCACCCAAAAATAAAAAATACAGGAACATCAGCCGAAAATTTCCAGTCCACCGCCGCTTGGTAGCAATCTTCATATGATCCGCCACTTGATGATATATGGGCCTTATATCTTCAGGCAGCATATGAGGTTTGGGTACCTTTGCAAAAGCCTTACGGGCGTTTCTTAACTGCTGCCGTGAAGCAACATACAATAATCCATTATATGGTATAGAATAACTCTGCGCTTCCCTCATAAGAGATACAGCATATTGTTTCTTTATCTCTGAACTATCAGGATGGACAGCTAAAGCCTGCTCACTTTCAGAAACAGCATGCTGCGGATCTCCACTGACGGTAAGGGCTTGAATATACTGGGCAATATATTTTTGATTATCAGGATACTCTTGAATAAGATGACGATAATTCGCGAGCGCTTGCGTATAGTTTCCGTTTTTAATGGCTATTAGTGCTTCTAGGGAAAGCAGGTCATCACTGGGCGTTGACGAAAGCTGTTTTGCTTGCCGGATTGATGTAGCAGCCGCTGGAAATTCCCCACGGTCATACTGGGCCATTGCCAGAGCCTGCCACCCTATAGCACTGCGAGGGTTATATGAGGTAAGTTGCTGAGCGGCGTAGTGAAGAGCTTTATAATCACGATTTTGATCCTCTAAATAGCTGGTAACTTGTTTCTCCCAGCGCGCAGCTTCTTCCTTGGCACGTTTCTCTTGTGCAAGTTTGTGGAGGCGTTCCCGCTCAGCACGAGCTTGTCTCTCGCGCTCCAAACGTTCCTGACGTTCACGCTCCTCACGTGCAGCTCGTTCTTGGCGTGCCCGTTCTAAACGCTCTTCATAACGGTCTAGGAATTCGTCGTCACTAATGTCATCCTCTATTATGGAGTCATCGTGCCGTTCTTCTTTATGTTTCTTGTATTCATCACGGAGTTTCCGTTCCCGACGCTGCCACTCTTTCTCAAGCCGCAATTCATATTCACGGCGAATTTCTTCTTCAGATGGGGAAGGCCCTTTCCTCTCATCATCGTTTAGGATTTTCTTTGTGCGATAAATAGCAAGTTTCTGGTCGTAGTCGGCTCGGGCAGCAGGATCGTAGAGAACCTTCTCTGCCTCAGCAAGCACGTCAATCATATGTTCTGCTTTGCGTGCTTGATCCTTATTAGGAGATCCCGTTAGGTTACGGTAACGAGAACGAGTTTTACGGATTGCTACCTTAATCTCAGATTCCGCTGCCGAATCATCAATTTTAAGGATGTCATAGTAGTCGTTAAAATCCATATCTCTCCTCCGCTACTTTAGTGCGGCAATCCGAAATAAAAACATATTTTTATTACAGCTACCTAAAATACAACCAAGATATTATAGATTGTGTGCCCGAGGTGCTCCCGCTAGCTAAAATCTGCTCCTGCAAGATAAACCTCGGGCACCTAATGTTTTGCAGATTCTATCTAGTTAATCTGCATACCGCCGATCTTCTGCTCCATTTCCCCGAGCTCACCTTCTCCAAGGTTTGCGACACGCTCGATCTTAATGGTCCCCAGTGATTTATTAGCAGTCAGGTCGTGCACTTCAACAACAACAGTCTGATCGACATCATACTCATAGCTCACGCGCAAAGGAGAACCTTTAGGGTAAACAGGGATTTCCAGTTGGCCCTCACCAACAATAGTGACATTTTGCGGATCCCGCTCATCCCCTTGGGTCACTTTTACGTGCACTGCGGTCTGCCGATCATAAGCAGTCTTTGTCTTCAGTTCGGTCTTTGCGGGTACTTTCGTGTTACGTTCAATCATGACCTGGTTGAACTCGGTCACCCCGTCAGCCTCTATGAGAATCACACCCAGCGCCTGCGATGTAACATCGCTAATATGCACAGGACCACCTAGGAAACTTTCAACAGTGGCTTTAGAGCCCACCTGTTCAGTGCTGACTTCAATATCCCCTTCCAGAGTGGCCTGAATGGCCGCACCAAGAGCTACTGCTTCATCCGGGTTAACATCCAGTTCAGGGCTCTTCCCTGACATCTGCTCAACAAGTTCACGCACCGCTGGCATACGGGTCGAACCGCCAACGAGAAGGACCTTGTCAATGTCATCCCACGTGAGCTTAGAAGCCTCTAAGACATCAGCTACCAATTCCTGGGTGCGTACCATAAGCGACTGAGTAACCTCATTAAACTCTTCACGAGTCAAAGGCACCCGGTAGTGCTGGTCATTCGCTGAAAACTGTACATTTGTCTTAGGAACAGTGGATAGTGCTTTCTTGGCAAATTCTGCCTTTTCGCGCAGAGACGCCATGAGCGCAACATCTTCCAGAGCATCCGGTGCGCCCTGTTTTTTCAGCTCCTCATTCAGGTAGCTCATCAGGGCATTATCGAAGTCGAATCCGCCTAGGTTACGATCACCATCAGTCGCGATCACTTCAAATTCGGTACCAGCAATTTTTAGAATCGTTACGTCAAACGTACCGCCGCCTAGATCGTACACCAACACCGTACCATTGGCATCCGCATCTATACCATAGGAAAGCGCAGCCGCAGTAGGCTCATTCAGAACCCTCAAAACATTTAACCCGGCAATCTGACCAGCCTGTTTCGTAGCGGTTCGGCGGGCATCATCAAAATACGCAGGAACTGTAATCACAGCATCAGTGACTTCTTCACCCAGCGCAATTTCGGCATCCTCTTTCAGCCTCTTGAGGATAATAGCCGACACTTCTTCAGCAGAATACTGTGCCCCAGATGAGGAGTCAAACCGCCACGACGGATCCCCCATATACCGTTTTACGTGTTGCACAATATCGTCAGGGAAAGCCGCCGCTTGCCGTTTAGCCTGCTCCCCCACCAGTGGCTCATCTGGCCCTCCAAATGATTGGAATAGAACAACCGATGGGGTGATGGAATCACCCTCTTTATTCTTCAAGACTTCCGGTTTACCAGTGGGACGTACCACTGACACCGCAGAGTTCGTGGTGCCAAGGTCAATTCCAACTGCGATTCCCATACATGCTCCTTTTCCGCTAATTGCAGCGTCTCTATAAGCTGAACATAGGATCCACACAGCGACAGAACCATAGTTCATAATAAACAGCTTATATCTAAGCGTAATAACTATTTTAGATCGAACTAAAAATATCTATGACACAATAGAAAGTATATTTTTATATACATCAACCTACATAATCATCATACTTCCAATCTTATAATTCGCTTTTTCTATCTGCTCCTGGGTAAGGTTAGCAACACGATCAATCTGAAAAGTTCCCAAGGATATATTGGCAGTTAAATCAATAACTTCAACATTGATAATCTGATCCACATCGTACTTATAAATATATTCTAACGGTGCATCCTTGGGATATTTTATTGGCATGTCAAGAACACCTTTACCCACAATTGTCACAAATTCAGGATCTTCATCATCTCCCTGGGTGACTGTAACCAAACTACTTTCTTGGTAATCATAACGTGTGCAAACTTTTCGACTATGCTTTGCTGGAACTTCAGAATTACGGGGAATAATAATTCTATTAATCTTCTCATCCGTATTATACTTAAATAATATTGCCCCCAATGCCTGTGAGGTTACGTCTTTCACCCGTACCGGACCACCCAACAACCCTTCAACTGCTGTACGCCCACCGATAAACCCAATGGTTTCTTCCTCAGGCTCAGACTCCAGAGCCGCCCGTATAGCAGCACCAAGAGCCACAGCTTCATCAGGGTTAACCCCTAACTCTGGGGTTTTACCCGTTACCTTTTCAAGCATCTGCCGCACAGCAGGCATACGGGTGGAACCGCCCACCAGAAGAACCTTGTCAATATGCGCCCAAGTAAGCTGTGCTTCTTGCAGGACGTCCTCCAAAATTTCTTCCGTACGACGCAATAACCCAGCAATCTGCGCATCAAATATTCCACGGTTCACAGGCACTCGGTAGCTCCTGCCGTGAATGGTTACATATGCATTCGTGGCCGGAACTGTGGAGAGAGATTTTTTCACATCTTCTGCCTGTTCACGCAGCTGCACCATTAATGAAACATCTTCAAAGCTGTCAGGAGCACCCTGTTTTTTCAACTCATCATTTAGGTAGTTCATCAGGGCATTGTCAAAATCAAACCCGCCCAAGTTACGATCGCCATCTGTAGCAACCACTTCAAACTCTGCCCCGGCAATACGCAAAATAGTAACGTCGAAAGTTCCGCCACCTAAATCGTAGACAAGCACATGCCCCCCAGAGTTATTTTCAACTCCATACGATAGTGCCGCAGCTGTTGGCTCGTTCAGCACCCGTAAAACATTCAACCCAGCGATCTGGCCAGCGTGCTTTGTGGCAATGCGGCGCGAGTCGTCAAAATATGCTGGAACTGTAATGACGGCGTCAGTAACACTTGCTCCAAGAGCTAGCTCAGCATCTTCTTTGAGCCGTTTGAGAACGATTGCGGACACTTCTTCAGGGCTATACTGAGCGCCAGATTCTGAATCGAACCTCCACGAAGCATCCCCCATATAACGTTTCACATGCTGCACAACGTCAGTAGGATTTATGCCCGCCTGCCTTTTAGCTTGTTCTCCCACCAACGGCTCATCGCCACCTCCAAAATCTTGAAAGAGGACAACAGAGGGGGTAGTAGCAGCCCCCTCACGGTTCTTAAGGATCTCTGGTCTTCCATCAGGCCGTACAACAGCTATTGCAGAGTTCGTCGTCCCCAGATCTATTCCTATAGCGATCCCCATGTATTCCCTCTCAATGGTGGCTGGTCTTTTCAGGCATCATCCTATATTCAAATATACATAAGATGCTTATTGCAGGTCACTACTAGCCTCAGTATATATGGCTGGCTCTTGCTTTACTAAGATAGACATGCGGGAACATTATGCAGTACCAGAAAATTAGGCATTACAGCGCCCCTAGGAACAAGCGGCTTCTTCTGATGACATCCTACCCGTTATCCCATGCTATGAGTACATATTGTGAGGGCTTTAACGTGACAAAAGAATCCCTGCTTTACGGGCTTTTGAGCGGCTAATCTTATAGCCTTTAGGGAAGAAGAAAATAAACCCCAGCAGTAGCGGGATACCCAGCAGCACGAGTACTGCAAATACCGTTCCGAAGATCTCTGTAAAGGTCGGGGTTTCCAGGATACGTGCCACTGCCCCATGCAGCACACCATATTCGAACGGAATGAGGAAGAGCAGGAACAAGCCGATAATGATCATCTGCCACCATTCGCGCCAAACGAAGTGCCTCTTGAGCGCATATTCTGCGGCGGTTTGAAGGTTCTCGTAGCGTTCCCGCAGGTGGGCTGAGGCAGTTCTGACGCTTTCAAGCGGCTCGGGTTTACGCAGTATTTCTAGGGCGTTTTTCGCAGCCTCGGCGGTAAGGTAAGCGGGCTTCTGGTTAATATTAACAGTGTCTTTTTCTGCGGTTGCTACGGCGGCTGCAACTCCTGAGTCGTGTAGGGTCTGGTCGTATTGAAAGAAATCGCGACCTTTGCGGAGTTCTTTATCGGCTTCTTCGGTGTGGCCGCTGAGTCTGAGTGCTTCGGCGCGGGCTGTGACGTAACCAGGTTCAAGAGGATTAAGAGCAATGAGCTCAGCGTACCGGTCTGCGGCGACAGCATGTTGGTTGAGCTGCTGGGCGAGCTGTGCCTCCAGCAACAGCATCCCCTCAACAGGTTCTGCGGAGCGCTGGCGCGCCTGGGTGATATTAAAGTAGGCGGGCTCAAGCTCCCCTCTGTGCCGCTGGGCCTTGGCAAGACCGAACAGCCCGAGCGGATCGGCGGGGGCTAGTCGGTTCAGGTTCTGCGCAGCGATATACAGGTTAATGTCATCTTTGCGGCTAATGTAGTCCTGCACTGAGGAACGCCAGTGCTGTAGTTCGTCGTCGGGCTGTTGAGTATTCATATTCGTAGTCATAGGGCGTCCTTGCTGAAATTTACCGCGTGCGGGCGTGGTGATGCCGCCCGGCGTTTGTCTGTGATTAGACAATATTTTAGCCGCATACCGCACCCTCTGAACTCTGCCAGTTGGCCCCTGAAGATTTTCAAATCATACTCCCAGGTTTTGCCTGTCGCGGGGCAGAGTCGATACGTTCAAGGTATCGCTTGATTGAGAATACCGATACGCTAACCGCAGGAAACATAACGGTAAGAAACGCTACACAGCCCGCATGTTTTATCACCTGTTTGCCCCTTATTCCCCCGCTATCGGTTATGCAATCGCCTCAACCAGATCTTCTGCTAACCGATATGATGGTTAATTATGATGCGGGCACGCCATAGCGCTCTCCCCTGTTATGGGCGGGTTCGCAGTAACCTCACGATCAGGGAGCGACCATGAGCGTCAAACCGAGGGCCTTTCAGAGGCAGTACCCGCCGCGTTGGCATAGTATTATCAACAGCCCAGTGGGACGTCTGTATGTGGCGGCCAGTGATAACGCCCTGACCGGCATTTGGTATGAAGAGCAAGCCCATTTTCCGCTCCCCCATGAGCTGGGCGAACGTATTACCGACCCCGCTGGTCTAGTCGCTGAGGCCGACGAGGTGGCTCAGGCAATAGGTGCCGATGCCGAACGCCGTGGCGAACACATCTATGTGGCCCCGGCGCGTATCCTCGCTCAAACGGAGCGGGAACTTGACGAATATTTTAGGGGTCGGCGCACAGATTTTGAGGTACCGCTGGATCCTGACGGCACCGATTTTCAGCTGGCTGTGTGGGACTATCTCAAAACAGTTCCGTACGGGTATACGGTTACCTACGGTGAAATCTCGCGGATGGTTGGCCCTGGTGCGCCCGCCCAGGCTGTTGGGCAGGCAGTTGGTCATAATAAAATCGCGATCATTATTCCTTGCCACCGGGTGCTCGGTGCGGGTGGGAAGCTCACCGGATACGCTGGAGGCCTTGACCGTAAACGTTGGTTATTGGATCGTGAAGAGCCTAAAGATATACGTAGCGGGCGGTTGTTTTAGTGTTGTGCTCACCAATTTTCCACCATATTTTTCCGATAAAGACTGGTATATTTGAGAGCTACGCGCTGTTCCAATAGATACTTTCGATGATGGGGAGAGTCATGGCTATAGGCACCGGGGATCACGCGCCCCGTGAGAAGTACCCCGCGTGGGTTCGTAACGATCTGGAACGTGACTACTACGATACCGAGTGGGGTGTGCCCGTTACCGATGAACGCGGAATGCTTGAACGGGTCTGCCTTGAAGGCTTCCAGTCGGGTCTCTCGTGGTACACGGTTCTTGTGAAGCGCCCGGCGTTCCGTGAACTGTTCGCAAATTTTGTCCCGGACGCTCTGGTAAAGTTCACTAACGACGATGTGGAACGACTGTTGCAGGATGAGCGCATTATCCGCAACCGCCTGAAAATACAGGCTACTATTTCTAACGCGCTATTAACCATCGAGCTGCGTGACCGTGCGGCTGCTGGGGACACCTCGCTGGCTGGCTTTTATCTGCCAAATGGTCAGTGGGTTGAGCCCGGGCTGCCAGCCTTCATTTGGTCTTTCCTCCCCGAACGCACCATTACCCCGCGTGAACTCAGCGAGGTCCCCGCCCAGGACGACGTGTCCACTGCTATGGCGAAGACTTTTAAGAAACTGGGCGGAAAATTTTTAGGGCCCACCAGCTGTTACGCGCTCATGTGCGCTATCGGTATGGTGGATGCGCACCTGCTGGATTCTCATCGCAGGGGCGTCATGGGGCTTTTCGACGAAAACGGCAGGCTCCTGCCCTCCCCCGAGGCACTTTAGCCCCCTCATATTTGGGGTTATGTTACCTCCCCCTACCGGGCGCCTCACACTTTTCTCAGAAAACACCACACAATAGAATGACGTAAACAGTAAGATGCACCCGCACCGGCGCATTACAATACGCGGGTGCGGGCGCATCCTATTAAAAACCTCTGAGGCTAGATCACCACCAGCAGGAAGATCAGCGCCAGCAGCGGCGGGGTAAATTGGATGAGCGCGGGCTTACGCTTATCTTTTGAGGTGAGAAACAGGTAAATACCAGCTACAGCCATCGACCCCAAACCAGCAAACATGAGGGCGATACCCACCTGCGGAAGCCCACCAAACCAGAAAGCGAGCAGGCCGGTGGCAGCAACCCAAGCCAACATCAGGTTATACAGCCCCTGGTTTGCCGCCATATCTTTTGTAGACTCCGCGAATTCCTCACTCATGTTGAACACTTCACGGCCTTTCGGCTTGGTCCACAGAAACGATTCAAGAATCCAGATATACACGTGAATGGCAATTGCCACAAACGCGAACACAGTGACTACGGTCAGCATAGCTGGCATAAAGTTCTTCTCCTTGCTGTAGTGTCAATCGGTAAACAGGAACAATTTTACTCCCTCAGACCAGTGAAGATACATGCCCGTAACTTATACACATACTTCGCCTCACCACGTGCCTGCTCGGATTCTCGCTGTACCGACGAGCCGGACAACGGGTATTGGACGAAGAGCAAGGAGCTCTTTAGCGGGCCATCACCAGTGAGAGTAGGTACACCCACACGCATACCAAAACCAGCAGAATAGCACTGTATTTAATAGACATGGAGGTAATCTTCGATTCCTGCCCGGCACTATTCACAGCAGCCGCAGCAATAGCAATCGACTGAGGCGAAACGATCTTACCCATCACACCGCCCGCAGTGTTCGAGGCTACCAGCAGAGTGGGATTCACATTAATCTGATGCGCGGTCGCAGACTGCAAACCGGCGAACAGCACGTTATTGTTTGTTACTGATCCGGTCACGAACACACCAATCCAGCCGATTACTGGCGAAATAAGCGGGAAGAACGCGCCCGCAGCTGAGGCCGCAAGTGCGATAGAGGAAATCATCCCGGCGTAGTTCATCACATTCGCTAGGGACATCACCAAGCAGATCATGAGGATAGGAAGCCATAACTGTTTCCAGGTGCCGCTAAGCTCCTCAAACGCGGCCTTCCAACTAATCTTGGAGAACAACACGGTCACCAGCACCGCCACTAGAATCGCGGTGCCGGAGGCCCCAAAAATATTCCAGGTAAACACAGCCTTCACAGGGGTGGGTCTAGTGACGATAGGGGCAGCCTGCTCAATTGCCCCATGCACGCCGGGAATATTAAACAGGATGGTGGAGAACCCCAATAGCCCGTCGCTCTCCCCCGGTTTAACAGCTTTAGCAAATACCGGTTTGAGGGCGGTAGACCACAGCAGGATGGCAACGGATAAGTACACGAAGGGACTCCAGGCGTTCAGGATCTCCCCGGCGGTATGCTTAACTGCCCCCTGCTCTTGCACCTCTTCGAGGGTGGGAGCGGTAGGCTCACGGTAAATATTTTTGGGCTGCCACACACGCATTATTAGTGCGAGCGCCACAAGCGCCAGCAGCGGCGGAATAATATCCACCAGCTCGGGGCTGCCGAGGAAGAATAGAATCGCTGACTGCCCGCCAGAAAACACTGCACCAATAAGCAAGGCAACAGGCCCAACTTCACGCACACCACGCACCCCGTCTTGAATGGCGACCATGAGTACGGGGATAAGCATTGAGAAAATCTGCAGTACCGGAACAATATCTATGGATAGACCTGCTAGATCAATGTTTCCGTAGTTGGCGGCAGTAGTGACCGGGATACCGATAGCCCCATAAGCCCCTGAGGCGGCGTTAGCGATAAGTGCGAACATGGAGGCTTTGAGCGGGTTAAAGCCCAGGTTCACCAGTAGTGCCGCCGCAATGGCAATGGGAATACCGAACCCAGCAGCCCCTTCCAAGAACCCACCAAAGCAAAACGCAATCAGCAGCATCTGGATGCGCTGGTCGGTGGATATTGCCGAGACCGATGAGCGCACAATATCGAAATTCCCGGCGCGCACGCTAATGCGGTACAGCCACACAGCCATGAGCACAATCCACCCAATAGGCCACATGCCAGCTAAGAAACCGTAAAGGATCGAACCCGCCCCGGCACTGGCAGGTAGGCCAAACACGAAGATCCCAATACCCAACGCAGCCGCCAACGAAAGGAGCGCGGATTTAATGCCAGTGAGTTTGAAAACGGTAAGGCTCAGTAGGAAAAGGATGATGGGCGCCGCCGCGACCAGTGCCGAAAGCACAGTCGAGTGGAGTGGGTCATAGACCTGTTGCCACATAAGTTTTTAGTCCTTCCCGGCGGTGCTGTGTGTGCTCCCGCTCGGTATTTCACGATGTGATGCCGCCACGGTTCCTGCTACTGGTGTGGCAGGTGTGTGGGCGGCATCGTGCGTTTTATCTGTATTTGTGTGTATATAACAGTGGTGTGTACCGGTGTTATTCCCGCTCTGTACCCATTGCTGTAGTGAGACGTGGACATGTGAGACTAATAAGGGTACACACAACCTTTTCTTTTCAAAAGTACCATGAGTGCGGGAATTGACTCATATGAGGCGGCACTGACTTGCGGTGTAGACGCATGAAACTGGCGGGTTCCGCTCGGTTATTTCCGTTGCGGAACCCGCCAGTTGTAGTGGCTGCTATGGCGGTATGTGAGTTGAAGCCGCCCGAGGTGATTAGTGCGTCATCACCAGTGAGAGTAGGTACACCCACACGCACAGAACGATCAGCAGCCCTGCACTGTATTTGATGGACATGGAGGTAATCTTCGATTCCTGCCCGGCGCTGTTCACTGCGGCCGCAGCGATAGCAATTGACTGGGGCGAAACAATTTTTGCCATCACACCACCAGAGGTGTTGGCAGCCACCAACAGAGTGGGGTTCACGCCGATCTGGTGTGCGGTGGTTGATTGCAGACCGGCGAAGAGGATGTTGTTGTTCACCACGGAGCCGGTCACGAACACACCAATCCAGCCAATAATGGGTGATAGGAGCGGGAACACGGCACCTGCGGCCGCCACCGCCAGCGCGATGGAAGAGATCATTCCGGCGTAGTTCATCACATTCGCTAGGGACATGACCAGGCAAATCATAATGATGGGAGTTTGCAGCTGTTTCCAGGTGCCGCCGAGCTCCTCAAACGCGGCCTTCCAACTAATCTTGGAGAACAGCACAGTAATAACGACGGCCACCAGAATCGCGGTGCCGGATGCCCCCAAAATGTTCCAGGTAAACACAGCCTTCACTGGGGTGGGTTCATGAACGATAGGGGCTGCCTGCGCTATTGCCTTGTGCACGCCGGGAATATTAACAGGGATATTGGTGAATCCTAGCAGCCCGTCGCTCTCCCCCGGTTTGGTGGCTTTAACAAATACCGGCTTGAGGACGGTGGACCACAAGAGAATAACGACGGAGAGGTATACGAACGGGCTCCAGGCGTTTAGGATCTCCCCGGCGGTATGCTTAACTGCCCCCTGCTCTTGTACCTCTTCGAGTGTGGGAGCGGTAGGTTCACGGTAAGTATTTTTGGGCTGCCACACACGCATTATTAGTGCGAGCGCCACAAGCGCCAACAGCGGCGGGATCACATCGACCAGCTCGGGGTTGCCCAGCACCTGTAGCAATAGCGACTGTCCGCCAGAGTACACGGCGCCGACAATGAGCGCTACCAGACCTGTTTCGCGTAAACCGCGCAGCCCGTCTTGGATCATCACAAGGAGCACAGGGGTAAGAAACGCAAAAATCTGCAGCACAGGGATCATATCTGCCGATAGTTCAGCAAGGGGAATACTGCCTTTCTCAGCACCGGTGCTGACAGGAATACCGATGGCCCCGTACGCCCCGGAGGCAACGTTTGCAACCAACGCCAGCATGGAGGCTTTGAGCGGGTTGAACCCCAGGCTCACCAGCAGCGCGGCGCAGATGGCGATAGGAATACCGAACCCGGCGGCCCCTTCCAAGAACCCACCAAAGCAAAACGCAATCAGCAGCATCTGGATGCGCTGGTCTGTTGAGATAGCTGAGATGGAGGAACGGACGATGTCGAAGTTCCCGGCGCGCACGCTAATGCGGTAGAGCCACACGGCCATGAGCACAATCCACCCAATAGGCCACATGCCAGCTAAGAAACCGTAAAGGATCGAGCCCGCCCCGGCACCTGCTGGCAGCCCGAAGACGAGGATTCCGATGCCCAGAGCGAGAACGAGAGAAACTATAGCCGCTTTAATGCCGCTCATTTTGAGAACGGTAAGCCCTAGGAGGAAGAAAATAATGGGTATGGCCGCAACGAGGGCTGATAGCACGGTGGAATGTAACGGGTCGTATACCTGTTGCCACATGAGGGTGTGTCCTTCCGGCAGTGCGCCCGCAGTGGTTCTATGCGGGCTGTGCCGTCGTTCCCTCAGCGAGCGCCTTACTGGTAGTATTGCGTTTCTGTGGGTTTGGCGGCAGCATATTGATGTGTTTTCAAACGGAGAAAACGCTAAACCTGCCTGCCAGATGGTTACGGTGGCTTATGTGTTCCCCGTCCCACTTATGAATGTACCACTTCATAACAACTTGTTCGCAAATATCCCCACCTAAAGACTGAAACATCATAGTTGCATCACAACCTGAAGATTTCACTGCGCTCCGCACTATTATTCCACTACCCGCCTCAACACGTTGGATATCCAGACAGCTCAACGGCCTTTAGGGCTATTACTTGGGGGCAGATTCCGTGCGCCTAAAACATTTATCTTCTACATGAACTTTACTACCATTGTTAAGTAAACTCGCAGATGTTGTCAGAGCGCGCCTATACCGCCTGGGAGGAATAATTATGAATATCCTTTTACTTGGAGCCAGCGGCCCCACCGGACAACAAGTGCTTCAGCAAGCCCTGGAACATGGGGATACCGTCACCGCCTTAGCCCGGCACCCCGAAACGTTGGAACAGTTCGGGCAGCAAGTGAAGGTGGTTCGCGGTGATGCCACCTCAGCTGAGGATCTAACGAAAGCTATGGACGGGCAGGACGTCATCATCTCCACTCTAGGCCGTGGTAAAGCCCTGCGGGCGGAGAACCTTTTTACGGACGCCATCTTGGCGATTCTGCAGGCGGCATCTGCCACCGGTGTTCACCGCCTGGTGTGGTTATCGTCTTTCGGTGTTGCGCACACCTACGATTCGGCCACCTTCAGCCAGAAAGCGGTGTATAAGACAATACTGCGCAATATTTATGAGAATAAGGCTGAGGCAGAAAAGCTGCTCCGCGCCAGCGACCTGGACTACACCATCGTGTACCCTACCGCTCTAACAAACGGCCCAGCCACCGACACTTACCGGGTGGGAGAGAATATTTCCATGAAATCCGCGGTACTAAAGGTGAGCCGCGCCGATGTGGGCCATTTTATGTACCGTGCCGCCCAAGATGCTGAGTGGATTGGCCGCGATGCTGTTATTACCAGCGGCGGCAACTAACTCACCATTACGCGGTGCCACCGGCGAGACAACGATGAGGGCTTAAGCGGCATCCGCTCACGTGAGGCTGCTAAAGTTGCTGCCTTCCGGTCATAGCTAGCCTGCGGTCACGTACATTGTGTCAACCGCCAAAACCAGTAACTTATGATGCACAATACCAGATACAACAAAACGCCCCAACCGATAGTTCTACCGATTAGAGCGTTTTCCGCGTCGGGTTGACAGGATTTGAACCTGCGACCCCTTGACCCCCAGTCAAGTGCGCTACCAAGCTGCGCCACAACCCGATGATTCCGGGGAACCCTCCCCTGAACACTCGATAAACTATACCCCAGGTTTTTACCCCGTGCAACTTGGCACAGACTAAGGAACAGAAATTTTTGCGCTACCGTTCTCAGCTGCTCACATAAGGGGTCACCATGCCAGCACGGGCGCCTCGCAGCGGCTTCTTCAAGACCACCACAAGGCACCCAGTACACCACGGGGCAGGGGACTACCGTTTGCGGGTGCTCTTCCCCTTCTTCTTCGTCTTACCGCCCTGACGTTCCCCCAAGGAGCGGCGTTCACGCACGCGCATCGAAATTTCGATCGGCGTGCCTGTGAACTCGAAAGTTTCACGCAGGCGGCGCGTAATAAAACGCCGATACCCCGGGTCTAAGAACCCGGTTGTGAAAAGCACAAACTTCGGCGGGCGCGACGACACCTGCGTGCCGAAAAGAATACGCGGCTGCTTACCACCACGCAAAGGATGAGGATGCGCCGCAGCCAGCTCCCCTAAGAAAGCGTTCAGCCGCCCCGTTGGGATACGCGAATCCCAGGACTCCAGCGAGCGTTCCAGGGCGGGCACCAGTTTATCTTTATGCCAGCCGGTTTTCGCCGAAATATTCACGCGCGGAGCCCACTTCACGTGCGCCAGGTCGCGGTCAATTTCACGTTCGAGCATCTCGCGGCGTTCCTCATCAAGGGTGTCCCACTTGTTGAAAGCCAGCACCATTGCACGACCGGAATCGATAGCGGTCTGAATAATACGCACGTCCTGCTCACTCAGCGGCTCAGACACGTCCAGAAGCACAACCGCGACCTCGGAGCGTTCCAGGGCTGTCTGAGTGCGAAGCGAAGAATAAAACTCTGCCCCCTTCGCCATATGCTGGCGGCGGCGAATACCCGCCGTATCAATAAACCGCCACGGGTAGCCGCCCAGCTCAATAACCTCATCAATAGGGTCACGCGTAGTACCCGCAAGGTCATTCACAACTGCACGTTCAGAGCCCGCTAGCTTATTCAGCAGCGAGGATTTGCCCACGTTGGGGCGACCAATCAGCGCCACACGGCGCGGCCCACCTGGCGCATCCGGCTGCGCATACTGGGAGTGCTCGGGCATGACCTCTAGAAGTTCGTCAAGGGCATCCGCAAGGCCACGACCGTGCAAACCCGAAACCGGGAAAGGCTGCCCCATTCCCAGCGACCACAGGTTATAAATCTCCGGTTCCAGGTGAGCGTCATCAATCTTATTGGCCATCAGGATAATGGGTTTCTTCACGCGCCGGAGCATGCGCACAATCTGCTCATCCGAGGCGGTAATACCCACGCGCGCATCCACCACAAGAATAACAACGTCGGCCTGCTCAACTGCGATTTCCGCCTGATCCGCCACCTGGGCGTCAATACCGCGAGCATCAGACTCCCAGCCGCCAGTATCAACAAGGGTGAAACGTTTATCCAACCATTCAGCTTTATAGGAGACACGGTCGCGGGTCACCCCCGGCTTATCCTCCACCACGGCCTCACGCCGACCCAAAATACGGTTAATAATCGTGGACTTCCCCACATTGGGGCGCCCCACGATCGCTACCACCGGGTCAGCAAGCTGCTCTTCTTCCTCATCAAGCTCAAAACCCCAGGCGCCCAAGAGCGCACG
Organism: Rothia sp. HSID18067; assembly: GCF_003989445.1. NCBI lineage: Bacteria > Bacillati > Actinomycetota > Actinomycetes > Micrococcales > Micrococcaceae > Rothia > Rothia sp. HSID18067. Next base: position 1,146,583 of record NZ_RBMF01000001.1, read on the forward strand.
ATCTTCCTCATCAAGGTCATAATCCTCAAGCCCCTCCAGAAGAGCCTGCGCGCGCGCCTCGGCGGTCTCATCGTCAATATCAGTTAGACGCTCGGTGACATCATCCTCACCGCCGCCTAAATATTTGTCTTCGTAGTCATCGCGGATAGCATCGTTCTCAGCCATGCGCGTCCCCTTTCTACACTGCAAACACCCGAACCACCTCCCAATAAACATCCCACTAAGGAACCTGAGAGTCGGACGGTTCGCACATTACATACTGCTGCGTGGGTTATCCCCCGCGTTTTGCTTTCACCTGCGCGTTGACCGCATTAATCACAGCCGAAACGGTGGCGTTAAAGTCCAGTTCGGAGCTATCAATCAGCTCAACACCAGCTGCGGCCTGCATAAAATTATTAACCTTCGAGTCTTGGGCGTCACGCTCAGAGATCTGCTGCGTCAAATCGCCCGCAGAACCCGACTTCTCAGTATTTTCCAGGCCGCGGCGGGCCATACGCACCTCTTCTGAAGCAGTCAGCAAGATACGCGCGTCCGCGTCCGGGGCCACCACAGTGGTAATATCACGCCCCTCAGCGACAATACCATTCACGGCGTGCCCAATGGCCCATCTCTGCAACCCGATCAGGTGCTCACGTACCGCCGGGACGGACGCCACAGCTGAGACCGCCGCCGAAACCCGCTCAGAGCGGATCTGCTCACGCACATCGGTAGAGCCAATCAGGATCTCTTCTTCCTTAATATTGGTACCAAACACCAACGGCATCTCAACCACCGCCTGGGAGATAGCCTCAGCGTCAGCCAGGTCAATCCCCCGCTCCAGCACATACCAGGTTGCCGCACGGTACATGGCGCCGGTGTCAAGATACGCCAGCCCAAAATGACGCGCCACCTCTTTTGAGACTGAAGATTTCCCAGACCCGGAAGGGCCATCAATAGCAATCGTTAACTTAGGTTTCTCATGCATGCTTATTCGCTTTCATATGGTGATGCGCAGGTACTTACCTGCTTTTAGCATACGGGATTGGGGCGTTTATTCCTCCCCGCAAACATTGGGACACCCCACCCACTAGGTGACGACCTTCCAGCCCCGCTCGGTCAGTCCGGTCACCAGCCCATCATGTTTAGCGGGGCTCACCGACAACTCGGCCATGCCTACATCTGCCCCGGTTGAATGTTCCAGACGCAGATCTTCCACATTCACACCCAGCTCACCAATATCGGCCAGCAGCCGCGCCAAAGACCCAGGAGTATCATCCACCAACACCGTGAGCGTGGCAAATGCGGTCGGCACCGTACCATGTTTACCGGGGATGCGAGCCACCCCCGCATTCCCCTCACTCATGAGCTGCGCCAAATCCAGGCGAGCGCCGGGGGCGGTAGGGTTCTCAAGTGTAGCAATCAGACGGTCCAGATCCTGCCGCATACCATAGAGTGTACGCACCATAGGCTCCGCATTCGCCGCGAAAATCTGCACCCACAGACGCGGGTCACTCCCCGCGATACGCACCGTATCACGCAGGCCCTGCCCCGCCAGCGACAGCGCATATAACGGTGTGTGCTGCAGGCGGGTGGCAAGTAAAGAACTCACCGCCTGCGGCACATGCGAGATGAGCGCCACCGTCTCATCATGCTCAGACGCACTCAAGGCGGTCACAATAGCCCCCAGCTCAACCGCTAAAGCCCGCACCAGTTTCACGCACTCAGTGCGGGCAGCCTCATGCTCACAAATAATCCAGGGTCGGGCCTGAAACAGCTCTCCGCGTGCAGCAACCGGACCGGACTTCTCCCGCCCCGCCATCGGGTGCGACCCCACATAACGTGAAGCATCAGCCCCCGACTCAAGCACCTGCCGCAGCGGCAAAGACTTCACCGAAGCAATATCAGTGACGGTGGCTCCCGGGTAATCCCTGTGCGGCGCATATGTATTGAGTGCCTGCACGCACAGGTCACCAGCCACGTCCGGCGGGGCCGCCACCAGCACCAGCTGCGGCGCGCATGAGGCACGTTTGGCTTCCCCAAGAGAGGACCAACGGGTACCCGCACCAATATCCTCAGCGACCGCCTCCACGGTAGGCGAAATATCCTGCAAGTACACCGGTACTCCTGCGGCACGCAAGCCCAACCCGATAGATGCCCCCAACAAGCCCGTGCCGATCACCAGCACCGGGCCGGTAAGCACCGGGGAAATATCCTGAGAACCCATTACATGTCCACGCTTGCCAGTAGATGCCCGATCTCAACCTTCGACAGGTTACGCACCGTACCCTGCTTCTGCGACCCAATACGTACCGGGCCCATCTCAACACGCACCAGCTTCTCCACCGGGTACCCTACAGCCTCAAACAGGCGGCGCACAATACGGTTCTTCCCCGAATGGATACTCACCTCAATCAGCACATGCCCCGGGGCCGAATCCACCAGCTTAAACGAATCAACACGAGACACGCCATCCTCAAGACGCACCCCCTTTTTCAGCTGCGCACCCACGCCCGACTCAACCGGGCCACGCACCTGCACCAGGTATGTTTTAGGCACCTCGTAGGAGGGGTGCGTCAGCCGATTCGCCAGCTCACCATCATTCGTCAGCAGCAGCAGCCCCTCAGTCTCAACATCCAAACGACCCACATGGAACACCCGCTCCGTCATTGAAGACCGCAAAAAATCTTTAATGCAGGGGCGGCCATCGGGGTCTTCCATTGTTGAAACAACCCCGGCAGGCTTATTAAATGCCATGTACACGAGCTTATCGTTCGTCTGCACGGTCATACCATCCACCTGAACCACAACATCCGCAGGGTTCACACGCACCCCTAGCTCGGTCACGGCCTCACCATTAACAGTGACCCGCCCTTCGGTGATCATCTGCTCACACACACGGCGTGATGCCACCCCGGCCTGGGCCATTAGCTTCTGCAGACGCACACCGTTCTCGTCATAAAAATCGAAATGATCCACCGGCGCAGCACGCGGACGTCGTGGGCGATGCGGCCCCGCCCATTTGTTGGCCCGGTACTCGCCGCGCTCATGCGCAAACGCCTCCCCCGAACGGTACGGGCGGCCCGGTGCCCGGCGTTCACGCTTAGGTAGCTCAGAGTACTTACCTTTCCCCTTGCCTTTGCCCCTGGAAGCGCCAGACTGCGAGGCGCCATACTTCGAGTTTTTGGGGGCGCCCCCCTGAGCCTTGCGGCCACCGCCTTGCGGGCCCACGCCCTTGGAACCGCCCGTATGTCCGGGGCGGGAATTATTCTTTCCGTATGCCATCAGTTTTCCTAATATCCTGTCAGTATTTTCTACAATTTATCTGTTATATCCCGGGCTCACTGCCCGCACGTTCCGCAGCACTCCCCTGGGCCTGAAGTATTACACGCATTACCCATCTGCGGAGCCCGTTATAAGTATCTACGCATCATCTGCCAAAAGTGCCGCCTCCGTATCATCCGGCAAAAACGGGGCAAGCTCCGGCAGCTCATCCAACGAGTCCAACCCCAGTTTCGCCAGCAGAAGCTCAGTCGTCTCATACAGGGCCGCCCCTGTACCTTCTTCCTTACCCGCCTCACGCACCAACTGGCGGTGCACCAGCTGCCGCACCGCGGCATCAGCATTCACGCCGCGCACCGCTGCAACACGAGCCCGGGTAACCGGCTGCTGATACGCGATCACAGCCAACGTCTCAAACGCCGATTTGCTCAATGTGGCGCTCTGGCTGCGGGTCACAAACCGGGCCACCCAAGGCGCGAAATCGGCACGAGAGTACAAACGCCAGCCGCCCCCTACCCGGCGCAGTTCAAAACCTCTCGGCTCCCGAGAAGGCCCATCCTCACCGTAGTCTGATTCGTCCCCGTTATATTCACGGTACAGTTCGTCTAAGGCAGCCTCCACCGCCCGCTCATTCACGATCAGCGCAGCCGATAGCTCACGCACACTCACCGGGGCGTCAGCGACCGCTAAGACAGCCTCAATCGCTGCTTTCACCCCGCCCGGTATACGCTCCACGCGGGAAAACTCGTCCTCAGCATCAACAGCAGCAGCACCCATGGTTCGGCCGCTGGGGTGCTGGGGCGCTCGCTGCCCTGATGGGGTCTTGTTTGTGTCCTTATCGGGGAGGCTAGATACTGTAAGCCCTTTGCTCTGGGGCGGTGTCTGCACAGTGTTGTTGGGTTCTGGGGCGTCAGCATCGCTCGCTGCGCCTTCTTGCCCGGCGCCCGACGCTATTTCCGTATCGGATCCGGGGTCCCAATACCCAAGGTTCACAATACTCAGGTCTGATTCAGTAAATTCGTCCTCAAAACGGTTACCGCCGGTGGCGCCAGTGTTCATGCTTCCCCTTTCCCAGGGTGTGCCTGCAGCTCAGGCGCCGCTGCGGCGGGTACGGTATCGCTGCCTGCCATTGTAGAGTCGGCCGGGTCGTGGGGCACAAAATCGCGGGACAATGCGGTTGTGCTCACCGAAATCTCTCCCAAAGGCGCGTCCTGGTTGAGGGTCACCGCCCCCTCTTTATAGAGTTCCAGTAACGCCAAAAAACGCACTACTGCCGTCTCAAGCTCACCGGCCCCGCGCACAAGCTCGCTGAACCGCACCGACCGTACCGCAGGCGCACCCACTAGGAGCGCATCTAAAATAGTGCGTTCCTCAGCGGCTATAGTGGTGGTGGAAACGTGCAGGTGTTCGTTGAGTTCTTCAACAATTACCTCTGGCTCCGGTTCAGCGGGACTAGCTTTAGGTGCGAACGCCACCGCAGCAATACGTGCGAATTCCTCGGGTCCTTCCTCAAACACAAGCTCCGGAAGTGCCTTCGCAAAAACCGGCTCTAAGGCCACGGCGCGGGCAAACCGCTGATTTTCCGCCTGCCAGCGTGCAGCAAAAATAGCGGCAACTTCACGGTAGGCGCGGTACTGCAGAAGCCGTGCAAACAGCAAGTCACGGGCCTCTACAAGCGCAACATCCTGTTGCAGCGGATCATTATGGTGCGGCAGCAGACGCGCAGCCTTTAACTCAAGCAGCGTTGCGGCAGTCACCATAAAGTCACTCGCCTCATCCAGCGCCTCGGCGGTGCCATGCTCGTAGAGGGCATGCAGATAGGCGATGAACTCGTCGGTAACTTCAGCGAGCGCGATATCTGTAATATCGAGTTTACGGCGCGATATGAGGGTCAACAGCAGATCAAAGGGGCCCTCAAAATTAGTGAGTGTGAGAGTGAACCCGGCACCTGGCACCGGGGGTGTAGGGCTGTTCGGCCCAGTCGGTGTCGGTACCCTCTCGGCAGCGACGGTTTCGGTCATGGGTGACCTATGCTCCATTCTTGGATGCTTCAAAATACTTAGGGCAGGTGCACGCCACCTGTAACTACAGGGGCGAACCTAACGTCACATATTTTACCGGGTCCAGCGGAGGCTAAACAACACGGCACCGCAACAGGCGGCCCCAGCCTCAACAGCGGTCCGCAGGTACCCCGATGAAAACGCGGACACCGTACCCGGTGCAGTCCCGCACCGTGCTACAGCATCCGCGTACGTATTGGGGCACCCAGCCGGGACTAGGGTGCGCCGCCCTTATAGATTAGCTCACGCGCCACCTGCCGGTACGCCTGTGCACCTGGGTGGTTGGTGGCGTAGTTCAGGATCGGCTCAAATGAGACGGTCGCATCCGGGAATTTAACGGTGCGTTTAATGACGGTGTCGAACACCTTATCGCCGAATGCGTCAATAATGCGGGCCAGTACCTCTTTGGAGTGGGTGGTGCGTGCATCAAACATGGTGGCAAGTACGCCAACAATGTCCAGGTCGGGGTTGAGCCTATCCTGCACTTTCTGGATTGAGTCGTTCAGCAACGCGACAGCACGCAGGGCGAAAAACTCGCAGATGAGGGGGATAATCACGCCGTCAGAGGCGGTGAGAGCGTTCACAGTAAGCAGCCCCAGGGAAGGCTGGCAGTCAATGAGGATTACGTCGTACTCGTCGCGAACTTTACGGAGCGCAGATGCCAGCACCTGCTCACGAGCCACCTCGTTCACCAGCAGCACCTCAGCTGCGGACAAGTCAATATTCGCCGGGAGCAGGTCTACGTTCTCAACACCGGTGCCTTGGATGACGTCTTTAATGTCTACCTTGCGGTCCATCATGACGTTATAGACGGTCAAGTCCAGCTCGTGCGGGTTCGCGCCGAATCCCGCAGAGAGCGCGCCCTGCGGATCAAAATCCACGAGTAAAACTTTACGCCCGCATTCAGCAAGGGCCGCACCAAGATTAATGGTTGAGGTGGTCTTACCCACCCCACCCTTCTGGTTCACCATCGAGATGATGCGCGCGGGACCGTGCTGTTGTATGGGCGCGGGGTCGGGGTATTCGCGGAGGGGGCGGCCGGTGGGCCCGAGTTCTTGTTCCGGTGCTTCAGTCAACTATGTCACCTTCGTGTGCGAAATTTACTGTTGATTATAAGGTTACAGTATTTGCCCCGTATCCCAGAGCCTAAACGTGAGGTGGAACTCAGGGGTACGGGGCGGTTGAGGTTGAACGGATGCGTTCAAGCTCTCTGCTACTGCCCAGAGTCGATGTGCGTGCGTGGTTTTATGTTCTCGGGCGGCACAACGGGAATCTGTTTGGTTGGCGATTTCTGAGCCACCGCATCATCCACGTACTGGTCGCCGTGTAAGGCATCCCCCATGGTGTTCTCGTCAAAGGGAAGTTCGCCTTTTAGGACGGAATGCACCCTGTCCATGTCAATCTCTTTAACGGCTTTACCCATGAGCACAGTCGCCACGGCGTTGCCGGTAAAGTTCGTAACGGCGCGCGCCTCAGACATGAAACGGTCAATACCCACAATCAGCCCCACACCGTTCACAAGGTCAGGGCGGTGCGACTGCAAACCACCAGCCAGGGTAGCGATACCCGCACCCGAGACCCCAGCGGCGCCCTTTGAAGCAATAATCATGAAAACCAACAGAGAAAGCTGTTCACCCAGCGCCAGCGGGGTACCCATTGCCTCGGCCACGAATAGTGCGCTCATGGTCAGGTAGATAGCAGTACCGTCCAGGTTAAAGGAGTACCCGGTGGGCACAACCACACCCACTACTGGTTTTGAGACGCCAAGGTGCTCCATTTTAGCGATCAGCCGCGGCAAGGCCGCCTCAGAGGAGGAGGTGGAGAAAATCAGCAGGTATTCCCGCGCCAAATATTTCAGCAGGCTAAAAATGTTCACCCCGGTGTACAGCTTCAGGATGCTGCCCAACACCACCACAACAAATAGGATGCAGGTGATGTAGAAGGCGACCATGAGCACGAACATAGACGAGATTGCTTGCAGCCCGGTGGACCCGACAACCGCTGCGATAGCGCCTAATGCCCCCAGCGGCGCCAGCCACATAATCATCATGAGCAGGCGGAACACCAGTGCTTGGCAGTAGGTGAGGAATTTTAGGATGGGCTGGCCGACCGGGCCCATTTTCTGCAGCGCAAAACCCATCAGCAGAGCCACAAACAGGGTCTGCAGAATGTTGTCGTTTGTCAGTGCAGAAAGCAGGGAGGTGGGGATAATGCCCAGCAGGAAGCTCACGGTATCTCCCCCGCCATGACTCCCGCTGCTGTTGTTGGGGAGGGTGTATTTAGTGGTGGCAGGGTCGTAGTGCAGGGCGCTGCCGGGCTCAATAATATTGCCAACCACTAGACCAATACCGAGCGCAAAGGTGCTCATGAGCACAAAATACAGCAGCGCCATACCGCCCACTTTCCCCACGGTCGCAGCTTTTGCAATGGAGCCAACCCCGAGGACGATGGTGCAGAAAATGACGGGGGCGATCATCATTTTAATGAGCGCGATAAACCCGGTACCGATGGGCGCCAGACCTTTAGCGAAGCCCGGCGCGGTCAGCCCCAGCACGCAGCCGATAATGACGGCAGCAATCACCGAGAGGTACAGCATGTGGGTGGGGTCTTTATAGAACGGCTTCTTTTCTACCGTTTTTTTGGGTGATGAGTTGTGGGCTGATGCCGTGCTCATAACATGTATCCCTTCCGTTCGGGGCACGCACGATACTGTGCGTCTGCACCGCCTGAGATAGCCTTTAATCTCATGAACAGCCACGCTCTGGGATAGTTGCGGTTGGGCGTGGCCGATTCGGCGATAGTCACGATACTACCGGGCCACCCTAGTGGGTTTGGTGGGTTTTACACGGAGAAACACATTTTTTACATTTTTGTAACACGAAGAATAAATATTACACATGATTTTGCGCACCGCAGAATCTTTCGGTAGCCTTACGCGCGAACCGGCGCAGCGGATGGGTACAGTGCACCAAGGCGCACGCATACATTTCCTACTGTTCCTACTGTGTGGGGTAGTTAGCTCGCGGATGCGCCATCCGGTACACCTCCATCATCCCCTCGGGGCTCACCCGGGTATACACCTGGGTGGTGGCAATAGAAGCGTGGCCCAAAAGCTCCTGCACCACCCGAATATCGGCCCCGCCCTGCAGCAGGTGTGTAGCAAAAGAATGCCGCATTGAGTGAGGCGAAAAATCCTGGGCCAGCCCCGCCTGCTCGGCGGCGCCTTTAAGAATCAGCCACGCACCCTGCCGACCCAGGCGGCTACCGCGCCCATTAAGGAATAGCGCGGCGGTACCTTTACCATGTGCGGCAAATACGGGGCGGGCACGCACCAGATAGTTCTGAAGGGCCCGCTGCGCATACGACCCCACCGGAACCAGCCGCTCTTTCCCCCCTTTACCGAATAGCCGCACATAACCGGGTAAAGTAACAGTTTCACCGTGCTCATCGGTGGTGCTCTCCCCCAGGTGCACATCGTCTATATCAGCGGCTAGCATCTCACTGACGCGCGCACCCGTGGCATACAAAAATTCCAAGATCGCCCGGTCCCGCAAACCGGTAGGGGTCTCCAGGGACGGAACCGCAAGAAGCCGCTGCATCTGCTCAACAGTGACAGCCTTAGGTAACCGTTTGACGTTTTTGGGAGGCTTCACCGCCGCCGCCGGGTCGGTGTCAGTGGTGCGGGAACTATGCCAGAAAGCGTGCGCGCCCCGCACCGCTGCCATAGTGCGGGCAATAGAGTTAGGACCCAGCGGAACCGGCAGAATTTGCCCCGCTGGTGCACTGAGCGAATTGTGCGGCGGGGGCGCAGCAGATGCTTTATCACCCGCATAAATCGTTGCGGCAAGGGCATCATGCGCGTCCTGCTCAGCTGCTTTACGGTCTTGCGCTGTCTGCGGCTCGGGTAGTGGAACGGCGGGGTTAGCGAGTTCCCGCATAAACGCACGCACATCAGCGGTGCGGATGCGCTCGGGAGCGATAATACCGCGCGTGGCAAGGTACGCACTGTAGCGGCGCAAATCGCGCGTGTACGAAAGTACCGTATTATCGCTGCTGCCTTTTTCAACACGCAAATAGGTAAGGTACTGTTCTACACCAGCCTGCAGTGGGGTGGGCCGGGTGTGGCTGCGGGAAGAGCGCCCAGTCACAGGAGACACCATCGCACAGTTTTAGTGAACATTCCGGTACCGGGTGCGCCGTCCACCCAGATAAGGGTGAAAATCCCAGCTATCGGTGGCCGAGCGCAGGTTGGCAAACCCCACCTGGGATGCAACGTAAGCCGCCATAATCGCCTGGTTCGCCAACCCGTTATGGATGTGCCCTGCCAGCACCAGCTGTACGGCAGCGTCAAGAGGAACCCACCGGTAGGTGATCTCGGCTTCTTCTTCCCCGCGTGGGATGCGTTGCCCTTCTGGGATACGGCGCAGACCCCGAGCCAGGTAGATGCGGCCCGCCTCGTCGGCCCCACCCGGGGTGGTGTAGTAGTCGATAAGAGTGTGCCAGGTCTTAGCTTCTAAGTCGGCTTCCTCTGCAAGCTCACGTTGGGCCGCCGCCAGCGGGTCTTCCCCCTCAATGTCGAGAAGCCCAGCGGGTACCTCCCACAGGTTCATACGCACCGGGTGGCGGTACTGGTTAAGCAGCAGAATACGGTCGTGTTCATCAAGGGTGGCCACGGCAACAGCACCCGGCATACCCACAACGTCGCGGGTCAGTTCCGGCCCGTGGGGACTCAGCAAGTATTTTTCAACGGTCACATCGAGCACATGCCCGCAGTATTTATGTTCGTGGGAGGTAACTTCCCGCAAAGAGGGAGTGTCAACAATATCAGCGTATTCTGGGTTAAGCGATGATGCCGCCGGTTTGGTGCTCATATCCCCCATTCTAACGTGGATTCCAGGCGGGTACCCGGTGCAGCGTCAAGGCACAGAGAGTCGGTGGTTTAGCCAATGACACTGAACATCCCTGCATCACACGCCCATCACAGTTATCCGCACCAGACCGGCACGAGGCGGAGCCTTCACCCAAGTACGTAACAGGCCCCGCCTCGTGGTGTTGCTGCCTTAGCCGTTACATATCGCGTTGTGCCAGTGCCGCCTCAATAAGGCCCGCAAAGAGCGGGTGCGGGCGGGTCGGGCGGGAACGGTATTCGGGGTGCGCCTGAGTCGCCACATAGTAGGGGTGCGTCTCGGCGGGCAGTTCCACATACTCCACCAGTGAGGAGTCGGGTGAGGTGCCCGAGATCATCAGCCCCGCGTCTTCAAGCCGTTCACGGTACTCATTGTTTACCTCATAGCGGTGGCGGTGCCGCTCAGCGACCTCAGTAGCACCGTACGCCTTAGCAACCTGAGAGCCGGGAACCAGGTTCGCAGGGTAAAGGCCCAGACGCATGGTACCGCCAAGATCCCCAGCACCGTGCACGAACTGTTTCTGCTCCTCAATGGTGGCGATCACCGGCTCGGTGGTGTCCGGGTCAAACTCAGTCGAGGACGCCTCAGATAGCCCAAGCACATTACGCGCATACTCGATCACCATAGATTGCAGCCCCAGGCAGATTCCTAGCGTGGGAATTTTATGCTCACGAGCGTATTTGAGCGCACCAATCTTGCCGTCAAGGCCGCGGATGCCAAACCCACCGGGCACCAGGATAGCATCCATGTCGCCCAAGTGCTTTTCGGCATCCTCATCGGTGGAGCACAAATCTGCCGCCACCCAGTTAATCTTGACCTTCACATTATTGGCGAAGCCGCCAGCGCGCAGGGCCTCAGAGACGGAAAGATAGGCATCGGGCAGGTCAATATATTTGCCAACGAGCGCGACCTTCACATCAGTATTAGGGTTGTGCACGGCGCCTAACACACGATCCCACTGGGTGAAATCGGGGTCGGGGGCCTCAAGCCCAAAGTACTCAAGGATATAGTCGTCCAGCTTCTGCCCGTGCAGAGTTTTGGGGATATCGTAGATGCTCGGCGCGTCGGGGCACGAAATGACGGCGTCCACATCCACGTCGCAGGCGTTGCCGATCTTCGCCCGGTGTGAGGCTGGCACGTCACGCTCGCAGCGGAGAATCAGCCCGTCGGGTTGAATCCCCAAACCCCGCAGAGAGGCGACTGAATGCTGGGTGGGTTTGGTTTTAAGCTCGCCAGATGGACCAATAAACGGCACCAGGGAGACGTGCAGGAAAAACACGTTCTGACGCCCCACATCGCGGCGCACCTGCCGCGCGGCTTCCATAAATGGCAGGGACTCAATATCACCAACGGTACCGCCGATTTCGGTAATAATAATGTCCGGGGCGTTATCAATCTCGGCAGCGTAACGCATACGCGCCTTAATCTCGTTGGTGATGTGCGGAATTACCTGCACCGTATCACCCAAGTATTCGCCGCGGCGTTCTTTGGCGATCACCGACGAGTACACCTGACCGGTAGTCACGTTCGCGGACTGGTCAAGGTTCTCGTCAAGGAAACGCTCGTAGTGCCCGATGTCGAGGTCGGTTTCCGCCCCATCATCAGTCACGAATACCTCACCGTGCTGGAAAGGGTTCATGGTTCCGGGGTCAACGTTTAGGTAGGGGTCGAACTTCTGCATAGTCACAGAAAGACCGCGTGAGCGCAGAAGCTGCCCCAGAGAAGATGCTGAAAGGCCTTTGCCTAGAGAAGACGCAACACCGCCGGTTACGAAGATTTGACGGGTTACTTTGCCGTTGGAAGACGCGCCGGATGCGCTCATATTTTCATTCACCACGGAATTCAAGCTTACCATTTTCTTCTTTCTTATCCAATAGGGCGCAGCGTAATAACCCGCCAATAATACCCACACAACCGCCCAAATACTGGGTGGTCAAACGCCGCCTGCCGAACCTACGCTATGGGTGCATGGTTCTTCTTTACAGCTGGCCGCCAGCGTGCAATAGTTCGCGGGCGTGCTCTTGAGCCGCCTCCGATTGGTCGTGTCCGGCGAGCATCCGGGCAAGTTCAACTACCCTCTGCTCATCGGTGAGCACCTGCACTTTTGAGAGTGAAGCGTCATCGTTTTTGAGCACCAGAATATGCTGGTCAGCGAACGCAGCCACCTGCGGCAGGTGGGTTACCACCAGCACCTGCACGTGTTGGGCGAGCATCGCAAGGCGCCTGCCGATTTCAATGGCCGCTTTACCGCCCACCCCGGAGTCTACCTCGTCAAAGATGAAGGTGGGTACAGGGTCCACCTCAGCCAGCACCACCTCAAGGGCCAGCATCACGCGGGAAAGCTCACCACCGGAGGCACCTTTACCCAGTGGGCGCGGGGCTGCGTTTTTGTGCGGGGCGAGCATGAAGGTGACGGTGTCCTTACCGTAGGGTGAGAACTTCTCTGCCTCTGAAACCTCCACGATGAGGGAGGCGTTGGGCATGGCGAGTGCAGTAAGTTCTTCGCTGACAGCCTCGGCCAGTGTTCGGGCGGCGCCCCGGCGGGCTTCCAGAAGCGCCTGCGACTGTTCCCCAAGCTTCTGGCGTAAAGTGACCAGCTCGGCTTCTAAGTTTTCTTGACGGGTGGGGTCGTCGATAAGAGTATTCAGGCGGGCGCGGGATGCCTGCGCCCAGTCAAGTACTTCGGTAATATCTGCACCGTATTTTCGGGTGAGGTTTTTCAGCTGCGCCAAGCGGCTCTGCACGTGTGCAAGCCGTTCAGGGCTTTCCCCGTCGAGGGAGGCCGTGTAAGAGGCGAGATCAGATGAGATGTCGGTGCTAAGGATCAGCACTTCATTCAAACGGTGAGCGAGTGAGGCTAATTCTTCGTCGGCCTCGGCTTGGTGCTGCAGGGCCCCTCGGGCAGTATCAAGCAGACCCAGCACGTTCGCCTCGTCCCCTTCAGCGTATTCGCTGCCTGCCAGTGCCGTCGAAGCCGTGGCGGCGGCGGTACGCAGCGCCTCAACGTTCATGAGCTTAAGACTTTCAGCCTTAAGCGCGGTATCTTCGCCCTCTTGCGGGTCTACACTGTCGATTTCCTCGAGCGCCCCGCGCAGAGTTTGTGCCTCCAAGGCGCGGGCGCGAGAGTTTTCGCGTACTTCTTTAAGCTCGGCAGCAGCAGCGCGGTAACGGTCATAGGTGGTGCGGTACTCCCCCAGCAGACGTGTGAGGGCCTCGCCCGCATACGAGTCAAGGGCGTGCCGTTGAGCGGCAGCAGATTTGAGGCGCAGCTGGTCGGATTGTCCATGCACCGCAACGAGGGTGTGCCCAATATCTGCAAGGGTGCCGATAGGGGCGGAGCACCCACCAATGTGGGCACGTGAACGCCCCGAAGCGTTCACGGTGCGCGCCAGCAGCAGCTCGCTTTGCTCACCGTCAAGTTCTTCTACCGACCCACCAGCATCCTGCGCGAGAGTGAGGGCCGGATGGCTATTGGGAAGGCGCACCACAGCCTCTGCGAGGGCACTCTTAGCGCCGCTGCGCACACTAGAGGCGTCGCTTCGGGCTCCGAGAAGCATCCCAAGAGCGGTCACAACCATCGTTTTACCGGCCCCTGTCTCACCTGTAAGTACTGACAGCCCGGGCTGCAGGGGCAGGCGCGCATCGGTGATAACGCCCAAGTCACGAATATGGATTTCTTCAATCACGCAAGGTCCTCATCTACTCAGGTTCTGGGATTCACCGTGGTATTCCGGCGCTGGGCGCAACAGTAAAAAATGGCGAGGGGTTTAGCTTTGATGCTGGGGGCCACGCCAGCCGCGGATAGGCAGCTCAAATTTACGGACAATCCGTTCAGAGAACGGAGCCGGGTGAATACGGGCCAGCAGCACCGGTTTCTCTGATTTGCGTACCTCAATCCGCGAGCCGGGGCGTAAATCCACGGTACGGCGCCCATCGCACCACAGCACCCCGGATGCGCCGTTACCAGGCATCATCTCGACCGCAACCATTGAGGTGGGGGCCGCGACGAGTGGCCGGGCGAATAGGGCGTGTGCTGAAAGCGGCACCATGAGTATTGCTTCTACCTCCGGCCAGACAACAGGTCCGCCCCCCGAGAATGCGTACGCGGTGGAACCGGTGGGGGTGCCCATTACCACCCCGTCACATCCGAAGGTGCTCAGGGGTTTTCGGTCCACTTCAATGATGACTTCGATCATTTTTTCGCGGTTGCCTTTTTCGACGCTGACTTCGTTTAACGCCCAGTCGGTGTGCACCCGTTTGCTCTCATGCCAGACTTCAACGTCGATCGCCATGCGCTCTTCAACGGTGTACTCTCCGCTTACGATACGCTCAACGGTCTCCCCTAGGTCGCTTTCTTCAGATTCTGCAAGGAATCCCACGTGCCCGAGATTCACCCCGACCAGCGGAATGGTGGTGCGGCGTACCATCTCTGCCGCACGCAGAATCGACCCGTCACCCCCAAGCACTACCCCCAGCTCAATATCAATGAGCGGTACGCTTTCGTGTACCACTTGCACGGGCACGGGATCCGCCCAGTTTTCGGTAAGGGTCTCAAGATCTGAACGGTTCATGACCGGGGTGAGCCCCGCACGATACAGCTGTGTGCACGCTTGGCGGGCAGCCTCACGTGCCTCTTTACGTCCGGTGTGGGCGAACACCAGGATTTTACGGCTTTCTGCCTCTGCCATGTACATCCCTTTCAGATATTTTGCCCTGCGCGGTATCTTTCCTAAGTCTACCCGAAAAAATAATGATACGAACACAAGTTCTAGAAAATTTTTTCGATAAGAGTTGTTGTTTTTAGCGCATCGGTTTGGTGCACCACAGAAAGTATTCTTTATTTCCATCCTGCCCGGGTAACGGGCTCGGGGAGGTGGCACACACCGTTAAACCGCACTCGCGCGCCGAGTTCTGCACAGCCTGCACAGCCTCCGCACGGGCCTGTGCATCAACTACTACCCCGCCCTTACCAATACGATGTTTTCCTACCTCAAATTGGGGTTTCACCATTAGCAGCAGGTCTCCACCGGGTACTGTTGCCTCCGCTAAGGGGCGCATGACGAGAGTGAGGGAAATAAACGACAGGTCTCCTACTGTCACATCAACCTGCCCGCCAATATCAGCAGGCTTCAGGTAGCGCACGTTCAGCCCTTCATAGACGCTTACCCGTGCGTCATCCCGCAGCTGCTGCACCAGCTGATTATGGCCCACATCTACTGCGGCAACGTGAGCAGCGCCGGCGCGTAAGAGTACATCAGTGAATCCACCGGTTGAGGCCCCCGCGTCTAAGCAGCGTTTACCGCTCACCTGCACCTGCGGGAATGCTTTCAGGGCCCCCGCCAGTTTGTGCCCCGCCCGGCTTACATATTCAGTGAGTTCGCTACGGTGCACCTGCACGTTATCGCCTGGCGTCACGTCCAGGGATGCTTTACGAACGGGTTTCCCGTTGAGGCTCACAGCACCGGCAGCAATAAGTTTTGCAGCAAGTGTGCGGGAGGTTGCTAGCCCGTTGTGGGCGAGGTACTTGTCTAACCGCACGCTGCTCAGCTTTCGAGTTCAGCGGTGAGTTTTTCCACGAGTTTCCCATAGGCGTTAATGCGTTCCAAAGGATCTAGGGCGAGTGCTGCGGCCAGCTTCTCTTCGAAGGCTTCATACTCCGCGCGTTCCTCATCACTCAACGGTGTTTCAGGGCCGTCTTCTAGGGTTAGTTCAGCGCCGGTGCTTTTTTCGCTCATGAGGCTCCCTCGGCACCGCTCGCATTGGGTAACCCGTGTACTTCGGGCATCCCTCCCCGATCGGGATGGGCAGCCCACCACGCGGCACATGCTACACGCCAGGCTTCTGCTTCATCGTCGCTTCCAGCAAAGTTTTTATGCGCAGCAGTCGTGCTGAATCCTTCAGGGGCCGTGAGCTGAATGTGTTCTCCACGAACATTTGCCTGCCAGCGGGGGCCGTAGGCTGCGGTCTCGTACCCTTCAAACACCACCTCAATATTCGGGTAGGGAGCAAAGAAGTCGTCAAGGGTGCGCAGGATGTAGGCTGGCCGCTGGTCAGGTACAGCTGCAATCACATCGGCGTAGGTTTGTACCCCGGTGAGTACTATCGCCCCGTGCATACCGGCGCGGTTCGCGCCCAGAACATCGGTGTCAAGCCGGTCGCCGACCACCACTGGTTTCTGAGCTTTAACCGATGCGGCCGCTGTTTCAAAAATTGCTGCCTCAGGCTTACCCGCCACCTGTGGAGTACGTCCCGTAGCGGTCGCTACAGCAGCGACGAGAGTCCCGTTTCCGGGCGCTTGGCCCCGTTCTTTGGGGATGGTTTTATCGGTATTGGTAGCCACCCATAGCACCTGCTCGTCAGCAAGAGTGTAGGATGCCTCTGCCAGATCTTCCCAGATGAGGCGTGGGTTGAATCCTTGAACAACCGCTACCGGGTTTTCGTGCTGTGACCGTACAGGGGTGAGCCCGGCCTCCCGCACGCAGTTGGCGAGGGCGTCTGTACCTGTCACGAGCACCTTTGCCCCTGCGGGTAGCTGCTGCGCGAGAAGAGCTGCACTAGCTTGAGCGGAGCTGACCACACGGTCGGCACGGGTCTTCACACCTAATTCGCGTAGGTGTTCAGCGACTGAGTCCACAGAACGGGATGCATTATTAGTCACGAATACCACGGGGGTACCGCTGTCTTCGGCACGGTTGAGTGCTTCGGGAGCGCCGGGTATGGCGAAAGGACCAGCGTACACCACGCCGTCTAGGTCAGATAGCAGCGCGTCGTAGCCGCTGAGCAGGGTTTCACTCATGGTGCACCTTTCAGGGGTTTCCCTCCGAAGTACTGTAGGCGGGTTGGGGATAGGTTCTACAGCTATTTTGCAGGGTTAGTTGAAGAGCCGGTTTCTTACTGAGGTTCCGTTTGTTGCTGTGCTCGCACAGAGTTGAGGGTATCCTGGTTGGTCTTTACCTTGTTCTCCGCGGATTCCGCAACGTCAATGATGCTGTCTTCTTCGGACTCCTCGTCAGCAACATTTGGGGCATTCTCCCCATGCAGCTCATCAGTACTAGCCTCTGTTTCTTGTACACCGGTATTTTCTGAGGTGGTTTCCGCTTCCTCTTGTTCGGAAAGATCAGCAGTTTCTACACTATCTGGTTGTTCGTCAGTTACGGGGTTTTCTTCGGGTTCCAGAAGATCCGATTCCCCATAGATGTCGAAAATTTCGGGTTCGGCATAGTCGCCTTGTCCCAGAGCTGCTTCAGCCATGTGGGCCAGTCGTTCCCACCGCTGTGCTTCCTGTTTTTTCCCTGCATTAGCGAGGGCAGCCGCATAAGCAGTGAATAGGCGGGGGCTATAGTGATAGGCACGTTTAGGGTCAAGCTGAGGGATACGTAATACAGCAATGGCCTGAGATTTTTTGCCTTGATCGATGTAGATACCCGATTCGACGATTGCCAATTCCACCCGTACCGCTGTTGGTAGGTCTTCGCGTTGTGCTTCGTTAAGCATTTCAAGTGCTTTAGGGAGCCTATTCAGAGCGCGTTCGCAGTCGACCAGCAGTGCAAGATGCTCATTGGATCCGCTGATTCGCCGGTGGGTGCGCAGCTCCCGCAGCGCGGTCTCGTACTCTTCGGCCACATATGCAGTAACACCCACGGCTTCGCGTACTGCGGCGATGCGCCCAGCGCTCCGTGAGGCTGCAATAGCGTGCTCAAGGGCGAACTGAGGGTCAATATCAAGGTAGCGCCCGGCCATAACAAGGTGCTTTGCTACAGTTTCGGCGTTACGAGGTTCTAGGGCTCGCAGCTGGCGGTTGGTGGCCCCATCTAGTTCCCGCCCAGTAACATCATTATCAATTTCAGGGGCTTTCGCTTTTGAGGGCCGGTACCCTGCGCGCCCTCCAATAGTGCGCACATCTTCTTGAGGCGTGTCTTCTGAACCGTGCTGCCTGCGAGTGCTGGGACGCTGGCTTGATTGGTGATTTCGGTTGAATTTTTTATCGCCGCGGCCGGAGGCTCCATTACGATCGTATCCGTTACCATCCCGGCGGTTGTCTTTAAACCCTTTACCTTTGTAGCCACCTTTTTTACCGCGTGATTTTTCAGTACGGTTACCTTTGTACATGGGACGATTATCGCCAGACGTGTTGGATGTGTGGCGGGGTTTCTCAGACATGAAGCTCCTTGGGGCGGGATACGCCATTTCAGGGTTATAGGCGCACTATTACTCCGTTATAGTCTATTACAGACTGGGTGAATGTGCACCTGAGGTCCCATAAGGTGAATACTTCTTCGAGATATACCCCGTCAACAACCTACTCGGGCTGCCTAGTGCATAGTATGGTTCAAGCACTGAACAACAAAAATGCTCTGGCTTTTTTGTGTAGGCCCCCAAACACCCCCACACACCCACACCCCCTTGGGGGCACAAAAAAAGAGAGGGCCCCCACCAGGGGACCCCCACTCACAAAAAAATTGCGGCAGCCATCTACTCTCCCACACCCACCAAGATGCAGTACCATCAACACCACAGGGCTTAGCAACCAGGTTCGAAAAGGAGACTGAGCGTTTCCCCCCGGCTATCACCACCGCAAA